>NZ_JZFB01000003.1:135085-142457 GCF_001188385.1 Acinetobacter sp. V2
CATCAACTATCAGCTGAACAGTTGCAGCAGGCAAATCATGTGATATGGGCGACCGGAGGCGGTATGGTGCCACCTGATGAAATGCAAAAATATCTATCACACTTTCAAAATAAATAGAAAAACTCAGAAAAAGCCCAATTCTAGAATTGGGCTTTAATTAAACTATTTTTTAGATGATTTTCCAAAAGGTAGTTTTTCGGTTGCAAAGCCATAGATTGCAGCAAAAGGCAGGGCAGTTCTTGCTAAATAAGCAACACGCCATAATCCGCCGTGGTTAGCACCTTCCATCATGAGTTCAAGCGGATGGTCCATTTCAGTTTCAGGGTTTGCCACAGAAGACTCATTTCTTAAGTCATGAATCCAGAGTGCCGCCATAATGGCATTGGTCGTTTCAGGGTTAAATGCTTCTACATCAAAAAGCTCTGCACCATTAAAAGCTGCTTTCAATAATGGATTTTTAGTCACAGAATGAGTAGTTGTAGATGGAGCAATATTAATACTTACGTGTTGTCCTTGATGACGGGCCAAAATAGCGCGCCATTGTTGAATGCGTTTTGCCAAAGCATAGTTTGGGCCTTGTTCAACCACTAGACAGTCGGCAATACCATAAGTTTTTCCATTTTCACAATCAATCAGGTCTTGATATGGCGCTTGGAAAAAACGATTTAAGGAAAGTGTAGAAACACCTTTCACCGCCAATTTTTGTAGTTTTGTGCGTGATTTAAATTTTTGTTGAGCAGCTTTTGCTACTTCTTTAGGAACTGCATAAACATCGGTTGGCGTACACATAAACATAAGGCTCGTATCAGACTTATGCTCGCTCACAAATTGCATGATGCTATCCATTGCCATGGATACACGAACGTGCTTTTCACCATCTAAATAGGCAATTGCAGCTAAATCTAACTTTTGTGGAAACTGCACTAGCCACTGTGCAATTTCTGGTAATTGAGTTAATAAATTTGCACCCAATTTATCTTTTAATTCAGAAGCTTTTGCTGAGGATGCAATTTGTTCAACGCTTGGAGCAATGAGCGTTGCGTTTCCTTGTTGAATCGTATTTAAAATTTTGCCCCAGACACGTGGGTTTGGTAAGTCGACAGCAATAATATTCGCTTTCCATTTGGCTAACCACGGTAGAGGACCAGCTTCTGAAGCCGCACCAAACAACACCATGGTACGGTCAGATAAATCAAACCATTCTGGATGAGCAGTAGCTTCACTCAAAGCTTTTGCATGACTTGGTTCAATAATACCAGCCTCTTCCCAACGTTGAATTTGGTCTAGTAAGCTTTGTCCACTGAGCTTTTGTCCTTTATAAGGAACATACCACTCCGGAGCCGCATCACTTTCACCTTTAAGTTTTACTGTATGAAGGGGGGTAGATGAAGCAATATGAACCGCATCTTTTAAAAGATAATGTTTACTATCACGATAGTAGTCAAAAAGGTGGTGAGCTTTATGCAAACCTTGCTTAGCAATAGTAATTGGATTGCTACTATTTGAGATGCCTTGCTTAACAAGCGCTTTAAAATAAATAGGGTAGTTTTTTCGCCAGTTTTTTTCATTCAACACTTGTTGCGCGGTTTTATTATCTACAACAGATAAAGCCTCTGACAAAATCTCTTGGCCTGTAAGAGATGTGCTTTGTTTTTTTGTTGAGGCATGTACTGGAAATTGTAGACCTTCGACTTTACTTGTGCTGGACATAAAATATCTCGTTATAAGACTGGGTTAATATACAGATGTATACATTATCTATGCCAATGAAAGGAAACGAGTGGCAATAACTGACAAAATAATATTGAATATTTATGTGATGAAACTTGAAAGAGCAATTTTTTATGATAAATCCATCTCATTTTGACCTTAATTTTTTTCACATTTTTAGAACATTTTTATAGACTTACGTTACATAAATGATTATTTTGTATGAAGCAAATACATCAGTTTTAACCTGAAGGTAAAATGTTCAAAATGTATCAATAATACTGATGCAGAAATGATTAAAAACTAGACTTTTTTCTTAAAGGATAAGAGAAGTCAGACGGAATAAGAAAGAATTGGGGTGAAACTAGATAGAAGACAACGTAAGATTGTCTTTTAAAAATCTTGGGGATATGGTGATTTTTTTACACCATAATTTTCTAGTTTCATCCCATCTATTTTTGGGTTGGAACCCACTATTTTTGTACTCAGCTTATCATTTAATCAAACTCTATTTCTTTAACGTAACTTCAAAATTACTTTAAGAATGAGTGTTTCTAACAGCGTCCTTTTTTAGCTTGTCCTGGTGGGCAAAAGTCTCCGGGATGATTGTGATAAGGTGAATCTGGATCAATCACAATACTACCTTCCCGTGTATGAACTGCACAGGCTGATAATGACATTGTGAAAATTGCTGCTACACAAAGAAATAATGCTTTCATCATGTTCTCACTTTTTTATCATTCTCCTTTGTACTATAGAAATATATTGATTATTTTTCGATCTAATTTTCGTTAAAAATATATTTATTAATTCCAATTAAAAGAAACTAATCAGATCTTAAAATTGTTCGAAAGCCAACATGGGTTGCTGCTAAATCAAAGTCTTGCGGATAACGACTACTGTTTCGATAACGCGAACAATAATTTTGAGCACATAGAAAAGATCCGCCTTTAATTACATATTGTGTACTCGCAATTTGTTGTTGTCTTAAATCAGAATAATTTCCCATATGTTGGTCATGAGCACCTTGATAAGGAGAGGATGTCCATTCCCATACATTTCCAATCGTATCAAATAGTTTGAAATTATTTGCCGCAAAACATCCAACAGGTGCTACATCTTTAAAGTGATCTTGATTTAGGTTTTGAAAAGGGAATTCACCTTGCCAGTAATTTGCTTGTGGATGTTGATGTTCATCGGTAGGCGCTTGATGTAAGGGCGTATCAGTTTTTGAGTTGGCTTTAGCTGCATATTCCCATTCTAGTTCTGTTGGTAAATCATGTCCGAGCCAGACTGCATAATGTTCAGCATCGTTTTTACTCACATATCGCACAGGCTCATTAGGATTGGCTACAGCACTATTACTGCCATTTGGCGTTTTCCATGTATATCCTGATTTTAGCTGCCACCATTGCTGTGGATGATGAGGATCTGGTGAAAAAACAGCGGCCTGATTTTGTTTTTCGGCATCGGTAATATAGCCTGTTGCTTTTACGAAGCTTGCAAATTGAGCAACGGTAACTTCAGTCTGATCAATCCAGAATCCTTTGACTTCTCGTTGTTTTTTTCCAAAATTAAGTTCATCGGGATAGGCTTTCTCAGAACCAAAATTAAAATTGCCATCGGCAATTAACACCATTCCAGCTGTAGGTTGTTTGAGCCAACCTTGAGGTAGTCCAGAGTAGTTTTTACACTTTTCAATAGAACCCAGGTCAGCTAAAGACGTTGGCTGTTGAGGCGAGGGTGCTGATTCAGAAACTTTTGAAGATTGGCTACAGCCTGTCATAAAAGACAGGCTGATTGCGGTAACTAAAAATAGTTTTAATCTCATTTGGCGTTATATTCCTGCACACCATTTTTCTCAGTATATTTTTGATAAACCGATAACAACTCTTGCACTTTTGCAGGATAAAGTTGCGCAACATTGTGCTTTTCTCCACGATCAGTGGCAATGTTATACAACTCCCAAGTTCCTGTGCCTAACTCAGGGCGCCCTTGAACTGCAATTTTCCATTCACCTTGTTTTGCATATTTGCTGCCATGTAATTCATCGGCAAAACTAAAATTTGCAGGGCGAATGGTAGTGGTTTTATTTTCAAGTAAAGGCTTCCATGAAATCCCTGATGGCGTATTAATGGTTCGACCATTGTATTGGCCTTGAGGTACTGGAATATGAGCATATTCTAATAGGGTTGGGAAAACATCAAGTACAGATGCAAAGCTATTATTGGTTTCTTCTGCTTTTTTCTGGTTCGGTAATTTCACAATAGCAGGGGCAGTGGTTGCACCTTCACCAGCTGTATCTTTCCATAAATGAAATGGTGCCGCGCTGACCTCGGCCCAACGTGGTCCAATATAGTGATATGAAGTTGGTGTTCCCACATTTGCTACAGAGTTATCAAAACCAGATTCACTACCATATCCGCCACGTACAAAACCTTCGGCACCATTATCTGAAACAAAGAAAATTAAAGTGTTGTCATAAAGATTATTTTGTTTGAGGTATTGAATAATGCGGCCGACATTAGCATCGAGGTTTTCTACCATGCCTGCATAGATTTCCATTTTACGGGCTTCTAATGCCTTTTGTTCGGCTGTTAACTCATCCCATTTTCCATATTTTTGTGGGGCATTTTGAGTTGCAATTGGTTCTGCTGCCTCAAAGTTTGCAGGGATAATTCCAAGCTGTTTTTGCTTAGCAATACGTGCGTTACGAATAGCATCGTAACCGACATCATAAACTCCGCGATATTTTTCACGGTATTCAGCAGGTGCTTGAATTGGCCAGTGAGGCGCCGTATAGGCAGCATAAGCAAAGAACGGTTTACCACTATTTTTGCCTGAGTCTAAGTAGCTCAGTAATTTATCGGTAAAATAATTTGTCGAGAAAAAGTCATCAGGCAAAGCGGAAACAGGAATAACTTGACCATCTTCTGTGTAAGTTGAATTTCGTTTAAACGCACTTGGCGCTTGCTTAAAGTGGTGATCTAAACCTTGTAATAAAGTAAATGAATGATCAAAACCTTTTGCATGCGCATTTGTTTCTGGAGTTAGCCCTAAATGCCATTTACCGCTGATGTACGTGCGGTAACCATTATCTTTAAGTACTTGTGCGATAGATAGAGAGCGTTCATTTAAATATCCCTCGTAGCCTGGTTGTCCTTTCAAATGTGCTGGTGTCAGTTCAGCCATTGCCCCAATACCAGCTAAGTGGTGATCAGTACCAGAAATGAGTTGAGAGCGTGTTGGAGAACAGGTCGGGGCAGTATGATAATCCGTTAAAAGGCGGCCTTCTTGAGCCAAACTATCAATATTTGGGGTGTGAATTTCACCACCAAAAGCGCCTAAATCTGAATAGCCTAAGTCATCAGCCATAATAAATAAGATATTCGGTTGCTTAGGTGTGGTTGCTACATTTTCTTGATTATCGTTGTCATTACATCCAGCTAAAGATAAGCTAAATAAAGCAATGGAAAGGCTAGATAAAATTGCTTTGTACGTCATTGTATCATCTGAATTATTAAAAGAATTGGCACGAGTTTAATCAGATGGTTTTTGCAATCAAAACAAAGAAATGATCAAAGATAATCAGAAAAAAGACTGAGAATTTATAGTGATAAATTAATGAGAAAAAAAGAAAAGCCCACAAGGGGCCTTTCTTTAATTTATTTTGTTTAGAAAGGAAGGCGAGTTAGTTGGTCTAAGAAATGCGGAATAACTTTTGGTTCAAGTAAAATTGTTACGATGATTCCGTAAGCTGCACCCCATAAATGAGCACTATGGTTAATATGGGTATTACCACGCTTACCAGCCCAAATACTGTAGGCCACATATAAAATTGCAAAAATAATAGCGGGTACAGGAATGAAAAATACGAAAATGAGCTTCCACGGCTGAAATAGAATATAAGCAAATAACACTGCTGAAACAGCACCTGAGGCACCTAGGCTGGCCCAATTCGCATCATTTTTATGTTGTAAATAGCTTGGTAAAATCGCGAAGATTAAGCCACCTAAATAGAACAACACAAAACCCATGTCGTAGAAATATTGGCGATAAAAACTTTCAATAATACTGCCAAAGAAGAACAGGGTAATCATATTGAAAAGTAGATGTGTTCCATCGGCATGGATAAAGCCATGAGTAATGAAGCGATCAATCTGTCCACGTTGCATTGCAGGCGGCCAAAAAATCAGCCGATTCATCACATTTTGGTTGCTAAAAGCAATTAAAGAGATAATGACCGTAATAATAATAAGAGTAACTGTATGGTTAAATGGCAAATGCAACATAAGAAATATTTAAAAAATGATCAATACTGGCTCAATAATGCCATTAAAAACTTAAGTTGAAACCCTGTTGTGTATAAATCCGACAAATTTAGTTGATTTTTTTTAAATCCACCTCATCTTCGGTTAATATAAAGGCATCAGCTTGAGGAATATTGTTATGTCGACTGAGAACACCAACACTGCTGTTGCAGAAGAAATTCCAAACCTTTTGATTACACCATCTGCACAAGAGTATTTGCACGATTTATTAACGAAGCAAAATACTCCGGGAATTGGCGTTCGAATTTTTGTTGAGCATCCGGGTACGCCACGTGCCGAATGCTGTATGGCATATAGTGCGCCAGAAGAAGTGATCCCAACAGATTATAAACAGGACTATCCTGATTTTCCTGCGTATATTGATGCACCATCTATTCCATATCTTTTAGATGCTGTAATTGATTACAACAAGGACCGTTTTGGTGGTCAGCTCACTTTCCGTGCACCAAATTCTAAGGTTCCACGTGTTGGTCCAGATGCATCAATTGAAGAACGTATTACTTACATTCTTCAAGCAGAAATTAACCCAGGTCTTGCAGGGCATGGCGGAAATTGTAGCTTGGTAGAAGTACAAGATGACCCAGAACATGGTTTAACTGCTGTATTGAAATTTGGTGGTGGTTGCCAAGGCTGTTCTGCGATTGACGTGACCTTGAAACAGGGCGTTGAAACTACTTTAAAAGAGCAGATTCCTGAGCTTCAACGTGTGGTTGACCAAACTGACCATACGCAAGCAGAAGGTGCTTATTTCAAATAACTAAATTATTTGAAAAGTGACATAAAAAAGCCTCGCAATGAGGTTTTTTTATTATTCAATATAAATAATGATAATTATTATCAATATCATTTGTAATTTTATTTAGATTTGTTACAATGCCGAACTTAAAATGAGAGATGTTTAATAAATCAATATATTGGGAATACTTATGTCGAAGCGTATTATCCAGTCAGTGCTTTCTGTTTCAGTACTGGCAAGTATGATGTCTATGGCTTATGCTGCACAAAATGAGCAAGAACAAGCTGAACAAGCATTAGAAAAGCCTGCTGAACCTGTGAAATTGGAAACGATTTTTGTAACTGCTGAAGAGCAAGTGAAGCAATCGCTCGGTGTGTCGGTTATTACCAAAGAAGATTTAGAAAAACTACCAGTTCGTAATGATATTTCTGACTATGTACGCCGTATGCCGGGTGTTAATTTAACAGGCAATAGTGCAACGGGGCAGCGTGGTAATAATAGACAAATTGATATTCGTGGAATGGGGCCTGAAAACACGCTCATTTTAGTGGATGGAAAACCAATTAACTCTCGTAATTCAGTTCGTTATGGCTGG
>NZ_JZFB01000003.1:142604-147040 GCF_001188385.1 Acinetobacter sp. V2
ACCCATGGCTCAGTAGAGTTTTATACTTCACAACCTGAAGACTCTAAAGAAGGTGCATCAAATCGTGTTGGCTTTAACGTAAGTGGGCCATTGATTAAAGACGTTTTGTCTTATCGTTTATATGGTAATTACAATAAAACAGAAGCTGACGATGTCGATATTAATAAATCAATAGGCAGTACCGCAGCTGGTCGTGAAGGTGTTAAAAATAAAGATATTTCAGGCCGTTTAGCTTGGCAGGCAACAGATCAACAAACTGTCTTACTTGATGTATCTTCTAGCAAACAAGGTAATATTTATTCTGGTGACTCTCAGTTAAATGCAAATGCTGAAGCGGATGCGATTCTTTCGGAACTTATTGGTAAAGAAACCAATACCATGTACCGCGATAGTTATGCATTAACGCATGAAGGGGATTGGTCTTGGGGTAAAAGTAAGTTAGTTGCTCAATATGATAAAACTCACAATAAACGTCTTCCTGAAGGTCTGGGCGGCAGCACAGAAGGAAAAATTAATAATCTGGATGACAAAGCCACTTCACGCTTAGAAACTCTTCGTTTAAATGGTGAAGCCAATATTCCTTTTGAATATTATGTACCACACGTATTAACACTCGGTACTGAATGGGTTGAAGACAGATTTAAAGATAATATCTCGACAAATCAGGGAGCAGACAGCAGCGGTTCAGGTTATGGCGATCAATTAGCTAAAGGCAATCGCAGTAAAATGGAATCACGTATTGCTTCTGCATATATCGAAGATAACTTAAAACTTACCGACAGCACCGATGCCGTAATAGGTTTACGTTTCGATGATCACAGCAAATCTGGTTCTAACTGGAGCCCAAGCTTAAACATTACTCAAAGACTTAATGATTATTTCACTTTAAAAGGTGGGGTAGCAAAAGCGTATAAAGCGCCAAACATGTATCAAAATGCCGAAGGATACTTACTCAGTACGAATGGCAATGGTTGCCCGGCCAATATTGAGTCACGGTGCTTGTTGCAAGGTAATGGTGATTTAAAACCAGAAACTTCGGTAAACAAAGAGCTCGGTATCCAGTTCCAAAAAGATATCGTGAATGCGAGCTTAACTTGGTTCCGTAACGACTATAAAGATAAGATTGTGGCCGGTACAAATGTTGTCGGAACAGTTGATGGTTCAAGCACCAATGCAAATACAGGAGCTGTGACCAATACCAAGTGGAATATCTTACGTTGGGAAAATACGCCTAAAGCATTAATTCAAGGTTTTGAAGGAAGTTTGGGATTAGACTTTGGCGATATTCGTTGGACCAATAACTTTACTTACATGATGGACTCGAAAGATAAGCAAACGGGTAACCCATTATCTTTAGTACCAAATTATACGATTAACTCAATTTTTGATTACGACATTACAGATCAGTTAGATGTGAATTTTGTATTCACTCAATATGGCCGTCAAAAATCTCGTCAGTTTGCTGAAAATAGACTCGAATCGGGCATTGGTTCAGGTGGAACAAATTCTGCGATTAAGCCAAGTACTGTAAAAAGCTATAGCACTGCTGGAATTAATGTTGGTTATAAAATTTCAGACAATATTAGTACGCGTGTTGGCGTAAGCAACTTGTTTGATAAACAAATTTTAAGAGATAGTAATTCGATCAGCCAAACCTACAATGAGCCAGGTCGAGCTTATTACGCTTCTTTAAAATATTCTTTCTAATCAAGACAGATAACAAAGGCGCTTTAAGCGCCTTTGTTATTGATAATATTTAATGCTTTTTCAGAATAATAAAATTTTTCTAGGTAAACACGGGCACGACGTCTTAAATGTCCCGTTGTAGCTAATTGCTGTAATACGGGCACAAGCAACTGAGTCAGTTCATGTTGAATTAAACTTTCATTAATATTGAGATCACGCAGTAATAAGTCAAAATTACGTTCCTGATTTCGAACATACCACGTGTAAATACCATCATGGACTTGTTGTTTCAGGTAATCAGTTTGACGAATGTGATCCCAAATCTCGTGTCCTAAACCTACAGTTTTTGATAAATCTTGAACTTCTACATAGTTTTTCAAAACAGAAAGTGGCATAGATTTAACTTTATGCCAAACATTTGCCTGAAAATGATAGAGCTTTTCATTGTCAAAATGTTGATTTAAAACGCGCTCACTCATTTGGCTCAGTTTTAAAATATTCTTTTGCAAATAATGATTAATCGTGTCGTCTAGATTTGAATCAGTCACTGTTTCTAGAACAGATTTCCCCATTTTCATAAAACGGCCTACACCCGGCACACGTTTTGACATTGATTCATCTAAGTAATCATGCATTGTTTGTTGAATCAATTGAGTCAAGAGTGCTGAAAATGCAGGATTATTCACAATCGTTTTAATGATTTTTTTACGATGCTCTTCTTTACTTGCAACGTATTGCGCAATTCCATCAATTGTTAAAACAGGAATAACATCTTCAATTGTTGTATTTTCATTAGCTGGATGAATAAGTGCAAAGCGAATATGTTCTGCAATTTGTTCAAGCAGAAAATCAGAAGCGGGAGTTTCTAAGATCTGTTTTTGAATCAGTTGCTGGATTTGTTCAAAGGTCCAGAGGTGTTGTAGTTGCCGACTACCCAACCAATGATAAAATTGCTCAAATTCTTGTTGAATGATTTGGGGCTGAGCAAATTCCTCATCTAAAAAATCAAGATGAGCTTCAATGAGTTTTTCTATAAGCGGTTGGGTAGACATAAGGTCTCACAAGTCCGAAGTTTTATTTAAGGTGTAGTCGTTTTTAAAGACTGATTTGTTTCTACTTTAAGTAAAAACGGTACATATTGTTGAATAACCAGCTGCTCGGCTTCCAATATTGGCATATGGCCGACATTCTCTAAAATAACTGGAGGCTGGGCATTCTTTAAAAGTCGTTTTAGTTCAGTTGCTACTTCTACGTTAATAATTTTATCTTGCTTGCCCCATAAAATCAGTGTTGGTGCATCGATTGTCTTGGTGAGCACTGCAAATGAATCTGGCGTATAGACTTTATTGAGTGCAATAAGCTGATCAACCAGTTTTTGCGTTTGAGGAGCCTGATTAATCATGAGCTTTTCTTGAGCTTGAAGGAACTCTTTAGGAATAAATGGAGGATTAAACATGGTTTGCTTTAACAAATAGTTAAAGTCACCTTTTTTAGAGACTAAAAGTTGTTTTAAGTAGGCTGGGTCTTTTAGATAAATTGTATTTGCAGAGCGGAAAATACCGCCACTATCAACCAAGAATAGACTTTTGGTTTCAAATGGATATTGTCCAGCATAGAGTAGGGCAATCGAACCACCAAGTGAGTGGCCAGCAATGTGAATTGGGCCTTTTAAATTGGCAGCTTCAACAAATCGACGTAACTTTTCGGCAAGATTAGGTACTGAGTAGTCGAAATCCTGTGCAACTAAGGTTTCACCACTACCCGGTAAGTCTGGAATAATAACGTGGTAATTTGCTGTGAGATAACGCGCAACTCGGTTCCAGTTATCACGACTCCCTCCTAATCCATGAATAAGGAGCAACGTCGGTTTAGCAGTAGAACCACCTTCACTATATGACCATGTAACCTCGCCAACTTTTAAACTTTTACTTTGTAAACCTGCCCAACTGCGCTCTTGCTGTAAAATATTCTGAAAGTTTATATCTATGGTATCAGCTGCTTGCGTCTGAAAAACACCTGTTATTGTTGTAAGGCCACAAGCCAAGGCAAGAGCCATAGCTGTTTTCTTTATGGTCGTTTTGGTTGATACAAACAGCGTCGTCATAAGATTTCATCCTTGAGGCATAAGCGAGTTTGAAAATTATTGAAAAACTTTGCCAATGAGTCATTTGCCAAATGATCAAAAGGAGAAAAATTATAGTCAATCCGAGAACCAAAGTATGTCTATTTTTTCGCTAAACAGTAAGGAATTTGCGATAAACATTACATTCAAATAGAGATCGTATTTTTAAATTTTTTCATGGAAAAGGATTTAATTTTTTGTCAGTGACATTCAAATTTTGACACATTAAAATGATTTCCAACCTTGAAAAAACAATGGAAATATAAAATGCCTACCGCGCAAGAAGTTTTAGATCGTCTGAAAGCTGGTAATCAACGATTTGTAAATGGAAATAGTTCCCTTGCAAAAACCTTATCGCATCATGAACGCGCTGAAATGGCAAAGGATCAAAATCCGTTTGCGATTGTATTAGGTTGTTCAGATTCACGTGTTCCAGCAGAAATGGTATTTGATCAAGGTCTTGGTGACTTATTCGTAATCCGTGTTGCTGGTAATGTGGTTGCTCCTTCACAAGTCGGTAGTGTTGAGTTCGCGGCAGAACGCTATGACTGTCCAGTTGTTGTTGTATTGGGGCATAGCCATTGTGGTGCTATTCAAGCAACAATTGATACGTTAATGAATCCTGATC
>NZ_JZFB01000003.1:147082-149387 GCF_001188385.1 Acinetobacter sp. V2
TCGTCCGTCAGTTGAAATTTTAATGCAGACTGATTTAAAAAATGATTTGAAAAAACTTTCATGTCATGCGGTACGTTCAAACGTTTTTGCTTCGGTCAATCAATTACGTCATGGTTCGGCTGTGTTAGAGAGCCTGATTGCAAAAGGTGAGTTGATTGTTGTTGGTGCAGAATATTCGCTAGAAACTGGTGAAGTAACCTTCTTTGATTTCTGATTATATTAATAATAATGCTTAAAACTAAAAGGTGCCTACAGAGCACCTTTTATATATGGATAAGCTAAATTAAGTAATTTTGACTGTGCTTGAGCATTTGGATGAATCAAGTCATTTTGCATAAGCTGTTTTTGACCTGCGACTCCATCAAGAAAAAACGGTAGTAATTTCACCTGATATTTTTGGCTGACAACTTTATAGTTATTTTCAAAAGCTTTGCTATACGCAGCCCCGTAATTTGGCGGAATTTTCATGCCAAAAAGAATAACTTGGGCTTTTTGTTTCTGACTTAACTGAATGAGCTGATCCAGATTTTTTTGAATCATTTGAGGTGGTTGACCACGTAAGCCATCATTTCCACCTAATTCAATCACGACCACATTTGGCTTATAAGTTTGTAATAGCTTAGGTAATCGGGCTAAAGCGCCGCTGGTTGTTTCTCCACTAACACTTCCATTGACCACTTTGTGTTGTTTGGGATACTGTTGGTCTAAGCGTTTTTGCAGTAATTGTACCCAACCTTGTTTGGGATCAATTCCGTAACCGGCACTAATACTATCTCCTAAAATTAAAATAGTTTTCGCCGATACAAGCATAGGCAGCATACTTAATGAGATGAGCATGATGCTTTTAGAACCAATCAAAAAAGATTTATACATTTGTACTTCGACCCTGATTCTGAATACATAGGACTTTTTACATCATGCCACAACCCATCATTGCTGCCCATCAAGTTACACAAACTATTCAGATTAACCAAAATCAGTTTACGATTTTAAAAGATATCGACTTAGAGATTTTTGAAGGGGAGCAGGTGGCAATTACTGGGCGTTCTGGCTCAGGTAAATCAACATTACTGGGAATTTTGGCAACTTTAGATCAACCCTCTGAAGGCGAAGTTTGGCTGTGTGGTCAAGCTGTTCATCAATTAACAGAGGAACAACGTGCCCAAATTAGAATGCAGCACATTGGTTTCGTATTTCAGTCTTTTCAACTTTTACCTCAGTTGAGTGCGCTTGAAAATGTGATGTTGCCTTTACGGTTGCGTAAAGATTTTGATTATAAAACCGCAGAGAAAAAAGCTTTAGATTGGTTGCATCGAGTAGGTCTTAGTCGTCAGGTTGAACAAACGCCTAAAGTCTTATCTGGAGGGGAGCAACAACGTGTGGCGATTGCACGAGCTCTTATTGCAGAACCACAAATTATTTTCGCGGATGAACCTACCGGAAACTTAGATGGTCAGACAGCACAAGAAATTGAAAGTTTGCTCTTTGATTTAAACCGAGAGTTAGGTACGACTCTGATCTTAGTGACTCATGATCGTAATTTGGCCGCTCTTTGCCAGCGTCATGTTGAGTTAGATGACGGCCGACTAAAGACAGTACAGGGTGGTTAAATTATGCGTAATCTTCTCAAACCACTTTTGCTACAAAGTTTTCGTACGGGTGGATTATATCTACTCATTATTGCTTTATCGCTTGCGATTAGTGCAACCACAGCCCTGAAATTTAGTAATGACCAAGTTAAAAATGCAGTCAGTCTGCAAGCTTCGCAAATGCTGGGTGCAGATTTAGTTCTGTCGAATAACGAGCCTATCGAACAGCTGTGGAAAAAAAGAGCAGAACAGCTTGGTTTAAAGCAAACTAATGTCACTCTATTTAGTTCTATGGCTCATACACAAGATCAGTTTGTCATGGTCAATGTAAAAGCGATAGAACCTGCATTTCCACTCAGAGGGCAGCTTGAAATTGCGCCAAAAACTCAAGCGATTCAATCTGGTGAAGTCTGGCTAAGCCAAAGAGCAGCGGATTTATTAAAAGTAAAAAGGGGAGATATTGTTTCTATTGCTGACGGTACCTTCCGTTTTAGCGGCGTGATTGTGCGTGATTCAAATCAAGAACTGGGTTTTTCCGGTTTTTCACCTACCGTCATTATTCATCAAGCTGATATTGCTAAAACGCATGCAATTCAAACTGGCAGTAGAATCGATTATCGACTGTTAATGTCTGGTCAACCTGAACAAGTTCAGGCATTTTCAAAGCAATTTAAGCAACAGCATCAACCTTCTAAAGAACCAGATGAAACGGCAGG
>NZ_JZFB01000003.1:149443-163904 GCF_001188385.1 Acinetobacter sp. V2
GATACCTTTTTGCAATTAGCCAATATTTTAACGATTTTGTTGTGTGGAATTGCCATCGCTTTAACGAGTCAAAGATATGTTCAGCAAAACCAAGATCATATTGCACTTCTCAGATGCTTAGGAGCCAGTAAGTTCCAAATTTTATGGGCCTATATTGGATTGCTTTGTATTGTCAGTGCGATTTCAATTGTGATGGGCAGCCTATTAGGTTTAGTCATGGGGTATGGCTTGCTGCAACTTATGCTGCAATTAATTCCTCAATTAGAGTTAAGTTTTTCGCTAATACCACTTTTACTTGGACCTTTACCAATTGCTATTTTTACAAGTGTGATTGTGCTGCTCGGTTTTATTTTGCCAAGCATTTGGGAGCTTTTAAATACACCTCCAATTCGAGTGATTCGTGAAGAAGCCAAATCTCGAAAATCATTATTCTTTATGTTTTTTGCTGGCATTAGCAGCCTGATTGTTTTTAGTTTGGTGTTAAGTGAAAACTTGATGCTCAGCATTATGGTTTTGGCGGCGATTATTGTTCTTTGTATTTTGGTGTATACCGTTGTTTGGCTCGTGCTTCGTAGTTTAAAAAAGATGAAAAATCGTTTGTCTTTTTATATTCGGTCGCCCTCACAAAGTACCTTACAAATTACTGCACTGGCGTTAGGCTTAAGCCTCATTACTGTATTAAGCGTATTAAGAACAGATTTATTACAGCGTTGGCAGCAACAGCTTCCTGAAGGAACGCCTAATCAATTTGTATATGGTTTACCTCCATTCGATTTAAAACCTTTTGAGCAGCAATTAAAGCTACATGGTTGGCAAAGCACGCCGCTCTATCCAAATATCCGAGGCCGACTGGTAGCAAAAAATGATGTACCTTTTTCAGAAGAAGCAATAAAACAAAATAACTCTTTGCGCCGTGAATTGAATTTAACCCAATCAAATCAATTACCGAATGACAACGCAATTACACAAGGACAAACCCAGTTTAATGGCGTGGGGCAAGTTTCAGTCGAAAGTAAAACTGCTGAAAGTTTAGGAATCCAAATTGGAGACAAGCTGACCTTTAGCCTGCCCGACGGTACATTACAAGCCAAAGTTGTGAATTTCCGGAGTGTAGAGTGGGAAAGCTTTAGCCCTAACTTTTTCTTTATTTTTTCACCTAAAACCTTAGATGAAAATGCTGGAAGTTATTTAGGTAGTTTCTATGTACCTAAGCAAGATCAACCTAAAATGATCAATATTATTCAGCAATTTTCAAATACAGTATTTATTGATATTGATCGAATTTTAGATGAAGTAAAACGCTTAATGAATGTCTTGGTCAAAATAGTGACTGTACTGGCAGCGTTGGTTGGTTTTTCAGGCGTATTAGTACTGATTGCATGTTTAAACCTATTAATGGATGAGCGCCGTCGGGAAGTCGCTTTATTGCGTTCATTTGGTTTATCTAAAAATAAAATGAAGCAAATGCTCAGTTTTGAGATTGGGTTTCTTGGTCTGTTAGCAGGCATAGTTGCCTGCTGTTTTGCGGAAGTGATTAGTGCGATTGCCAGTTATAAAATGAATATGGCAATACAGTGGCATTTTGAAATATGGCTGATTTTACCTCTTGGCATGATGCTGATCTGTGCATTGATTGGTCGTTATCGACTCGGTTATCTTTGCAACTTACCGCCTTTACAAAGCTTAAGAGAGTTAAATCAGCTTTAACTTAAGGAACTTAAGGAATAATTCCGGGGTTTTGGATGATGATTTCATGCCATAGCGGAAGTAAAGGTGAGTTGAGTTGTACACAGTACATATAAAAACCACCCGTAATGATTACTGCGCCTAATAAGCCTAAAATCTTGAGCACACTTTTAAACTTACTGACGTAGCTTAAATACCACATCAGTGCAAGGAATGCTCCAATAACCATGCCGCCAATATGTGCGGCATTATTAATACCAGTTGCGACAAAACCAAAAATAAGGTTGATTGCCATAATCATTAATAATGCTTTTTTATCGAGTATGTAAGCTTGATGCGGAAGGGGTGGAAATAAGGAAAGTACGGTTAACGCAGCACCTAATCCCATTACGGCGCCTGAAGCACCTGCACTGACATGAGGAAGTAAGCTCTGGTCAAAATGTTGCAGTAATTCATGTCCATTTTGAATGGTCAAATAACTACTTAAAAGGCTTCCGAATAAACCAGCAAGTAAATACATGCCTATAAAATAGAAGCGACCAAATAGTGACTCGGCAACATTACCGAAAATATATAAGGCCCACATGTTGAGCATGAGATGGACTAAACCAAAATGAAAAAACATGCTGGTAAATAGACGTTCAGGCTGCCCAGAAAAAGTAAGTGGTGTAAAATCAGCTCCCCAATGAATAGCATCTTTCATGGCTGGGTCACTAATATCGACGCCAGATAGAATTTGCCAGGCAAACAAACCTACGTTAATTGTGATGAGCAGGGCGGTCAGCCACCAAGTTTGTACATTGAGTTTACGATTAATGTGCGGAGGCTGATATTGAGTCATGCTATGCTTTTGTTATATATGAACATGCTTTACAGCTTAACATGAAAAAAGTTGAATACAGGAGATCAGGACGAACATGAAAGCTTTTATTGTTCGCGTGTTGTTAATTTTTATTGGGGCGATTCTCCTTATTCAACTTTGGATTTTTTCGAGTTTGGTCTGGTGGCGGACACATGAAGTGGATACGACCATGTTCATGCGAATTGATTATTGGTCTGATACATCAGAGCCAATTGTCCATCAGTGGCTGGACTATGATGATATTAGCGATAATTTTAAACATGCAATTTTAGCGGGTGAAGATGCAAAGTTTATCCATCATCATGGCTTTGACTGGCAAGGTATCCGTTTTGCCCTTGAGCGAAATAATGAAGAAGGTGAGGTAGTTGCGGGTGGTTCTACCGTGTCTCAACAGCTTGCAAAGAACTTGTTTTTATACAACAAACGTTCATTTATTCGTAAAGGTCAAGAAACGGTCGCGACTTGGATGATGGAGCGGATGTGGTCAAAACGCCGAATTCTTGAGGTATATATGAACTCAGTTGAATTCGGCAAAAATTTGTATGGTGTTGAAGCAGCCGCTCATCATTATTATGGTAAAAGTGCTAAAAGCTTAACGCGTGAACAAGCCGCATTCTTAGCTGCATTATTGCCTGATCCGAAATATTATCAAGATCACCGTAACGATCATAAACTACAATATAGAAAACGCGTTATTTTACGTTATATGAATAGCACCCAGATTCCTGAATAAAGCTGTTTTAAAGATGTGTAAATTTTTTAGTTTTTACCAAATTGTCATATTTTTGCAGCATACTGGTTTATAGAGATTTTGGCTGGATAGAGAATAGAGTTAGACATGAATACAGCGATTACAGCAACAACGACCCCAATAGAATACAGTTATAATGACCGTTATATAAATCGTGAATTGTCTATTCTTGACTTCCATTTGCGTGTATTGGAGCAAGCGGTAGACCCTTTACATCCATTGCTTGAGCGAATGAATTTCTTGCTCATTTTTTCGCGTAATCTCGATGAGTTCTTTGAAATTCGTGTTGCGGGAGTGATGGAACAATTTTCTCTAGGCAATGAAAGTCGTAGCCCTGATGGTCTTACCCCAAGACAGGTTTTACAAAAAATCTCTGAAACTGCTCATGCTGCGATTGAGCGTCAATATCGAATTTTAAATGAGGAAATCTTACCTAAACTACGTGAAGAAGATATTTGCTTCCTACGTCGTGGTGAGTTAACTCCAGCCCAATCTGCTTGGGTGAAAAAATATTTTCAGGAACAAGTTGCACCTGTATTGACCCCAATTAGTCTAGATCCAGCACACCCGTTCCCTCGACTTGTTAATAAAAGCTTGAACTTCATTATTACGCTTGAAGGTAAAGACGCTTTTGGTCGTCAAATTGATTTGGCTGTTGTGCCTGCGCCACGTTCATTACCACGCGTTGTACGCCTACCAGACGAATTAACAGGTGGTAAAGAACATCATGTGATGTTATCGGCAATTATCCATGAACATGTGTCTGATTTATTCCCGGGAATGACAGCAACTGGTTGTTATCAATTCCGTGTTACACGTAATGCAGACTTAGCCCTGAATGAAGATGTTGAAGACTTAGCTAAAGCATTAAAAGGTGAATTAAGTTCTCGACGTTTTGGGCGTGCAGTTCGCTTGGAAGTAACCCATAACTGCCCACAGCATATTTATGAGTACTTACTTGAAGAGTTCGATTTAACCGATGAGCAATTATATAAAGTTGATGGTCCAGTAAACTTAGCTCGTCTAGTTTCAAACTTTAAACGTCCTCATTTGCGCTATGACTCTCATACGCCGGTTGTGCCTAAAGTGTTTAAAAAGACCGAGAGCATTTTCTCGGCCATGCAGAAGCAAGATATTTTACTGCATCATCCGTTTGAATCTTTTGCTCCTGTGATTCAGCTACTTCGTGAAGCTGCTCGCGATCCGCAAGTATTAGCAATTAAGCAGACGTTATATCGTAGTGGTGCTGATTCTGAGATTGTGCAAATTTTGGCAGAAGCGGCGCGTAATGGAAAAGAAGTTATTGCCGTTATTGAATTACGTGCTCGCTTTGATGAAGAATCAAATATCGAAGTAGCAAACGTTTTACAAGAAGCTGGGGCAGTCGTTGTTTACGGTATTGTAGGTTATAAAACTCACGCCAAAATGATTATGGTGGTGCGCCGTGAAAATAATAAATTGGTACGTTATGTTCATTTAGGAACGGGTAACTACCATGCGATGAATGCCCGAATTTATACCGATTATGGTCTCATGACCACAGATAAAGATCTGTGTGAAGACGTACACCGTATATTCCAAGAGTTGACCGGCATGGGCAAAATGGCGAAATTGAAAAAGCTATTACATGCACCGTTTACTCTACATGCTCAGCTCATTAACTTTATTGATGAAGAAATTGCCAATGCTAAAGCAGGCCGTAAAGCTCAGATCATTGTTAAAGTAAATGCATTAACCGAAGTCCAGTTAATCAATAAATTGTATGAAGCTTCTCAGGCGGGTGTTCAAATTGACCTGATTATCCGTTCGATTTGCTGCTTACGTCCAGGTTTGCCGAACCTGTCGGAGAATATTCGAGTGCGTTCAATTGTAGGACGTTTCCTTGAGCATACTCGTGTTTATTATTTTAGTAATAATGGTGATGCGCGTATTTACTGTTCAAGTGCAGACTGGATGGACCGTAATTTATTTAATCGTGTTGAAGCATGTTTCCCTGTTGAAGACCCTGCATTGAAAAAACGTATTTATCAACAAGGTTTGGTAAATTACTTACAAGATAATCAACAGGCTTGGCTGCTACAAGGGGATGGTACGTGGATTCGTGCTGAGCCAGCAGAGGGTGAAAAATTGCATAATGCTCAAAGGGCATTATTAGAAATCATTAAATAATGAACTTTATAGACTAAATAAAAGCCGACATTTTGTCGGCTTTTTTAATTGACTGAAATTCAAAGTAATTTAGTTAGTTTTTCTAAATGGTTGCTGGATAAACGATAATAATTTGAAGCACTGCAATATGTTTTGAAAATATGTGATTTTTTACATAAAACATTGAATTTTAAAAATATACAAATCACGAGAAATCTACTTTAATACGCCGCATTAAATATACTTAACTTTGGTAAATGAATAAGATGCAATGCTTTATTAGAAGTTTACTTATTAAAATACTTTTGGGGATAATACCAGTGACCACTTACGCAGATCAGAAGTGTTATGGAGATATCATCGTATTTCAAAGATTTGATGATCAAGCGATATATCCTTATTTTGTAAATCCTTCTAATGATAAAGCTAACAAAAGTGGAGAGAAAAATAAAAAAATAGTCATCCAAAAAAGAAAACCAAAACAAGATGAGTTTTTAGCCCAAAAAAAAATTGAAGATGTTCACACCAAGAAAATAGAAGAAAAGAAAAATTTTGACAGTAAAAAGCAACTTGATGCAGCTGTCGCTAAAGAAATCTTGGAAAATGGTGAAAAGAAATGGATGGTACAAGTTACGCTAGCCTCTAATCAAAATAAGGCAAATACGGTTCAGTCGCAATTAGAAGCAAAAGGGTATAAGGTTGTAACTAGTGCAACGACTAAAGGTATACGGGTCATGGTAGACCCTGCAAACGACTATGCCATTGCACAAATTATTAGAGAAAAAATTATTGCTGATAATAGTTTGAATATGCCATCTGCTTGGGTGTTTAAGTGGGCATCTTTAACGCCGCAATAAAATAAAAAGGAGTCCGAAGACTCCTTTTTTTATTCATGTATTCTTGTCGTGATTTTTTGCATAATTTGCAGTAATACATCGAACTCACTTTGCAATGGTGTACTTTTACGAGTCACTAAAGCTAAAGTACGGCTCGGAGCATCTTCAATTGGTTTTGCAGTAATCTGATCATTAAACTTGATCATACTATTTTCAATTGCAATTTCTGGTAAAAGCGTAAAGCCTAAATCAGAAGAAACCATTTCAACTAACGTTGGTAAAGAACTTGCTTTTAAACGGTTGTCGTTTTTACGCTCACCGATAGGGCATGCACTTAAAACGTGGTCACGTAAACAGTGACCTTCTTCAAGCAAAATTAATCTTGATAAATCAAGATCATCTAGAGAGTTGGCTTGAAGAGCATTTGTATCTTGTTTACTACATACAAGGTACAAATTTTCTTTCGAAATTTCAGCGACTTTTAGGCCTCTAGTGTCAAACGGTAGAGCAAGAACGATCATGTCTAGATTACCGTGTTCTAAACGCTCTACAATTTTTTCACTTTGTGCTTCATGCAAATGCAGCTGAATTTTAGGCAACTGCTGATGCACTTCATCAAGTAACCGTGTCAGGATAAAAGGTGCAATTGTTGGAATAACACCCAAATGCAAATCACCCGTTAACGGCTCACTCATTTCACGGCTCAAACGCATTAAATCTTGAGCATCTGCTAGTAGTACACGGGCGCGAGCAACGACTTGTTCACCTAAAGGTGTTAAACGCACATTCTGGCGATCACGTTCTACCAAAACGCCACCTAATAACCGTTCAAGCTCCATGATGCCGCCTGATAAAGTCGATTGAGTGACAAAAGAGCGGCGTGCTGCTTCAGTAAAATGCAAAGTTTCCGACAACGTAACTAAATATGATAGCTGTCTTAATGAGGGTAATGCAGCCATAGTGTCCTAGTCTGATGATTTAAAATGATGCGCAAATAAACCGCTAAGCTGTGGAATAAAATGTGCAGGGATATCATGCCCCATTCCATCAATTAATTCAAACTTAGCACCGGAAATTGCTTTTGCTACAGCCTTACCGTGGCTAGGCGGAAGTAAGCGATCACGAGAGCCATGTAGGACTAAAGCGGGTTGCTTAATTTCACGGTCGAGTTGTAGTAAAGAGCCTGTACATAATATTGCTAAAAACTGTTGAAGTACACCAGCAGGATAGTAGCTACGTTGATAAAGCTTACGTGCTGTTTGTATTGCTTCAATCTGGTTGATATAACCAGGTGAACCAATCAATTGAAATAGTTTTAAACTATGATTAACAATACCTTCTTCGTCACGCGTCTCGGGTTTACCAATTAAACTCAAAAGTTGTTTCGGAAAAGGCGGTGGTAAAAAAGGCTGGTTATTGCTTGTAAACATAAGCCCTAACTTCTCAACCTTTTCTGGATATTTTGCTGCGAGAATTTGAGCAATCATCCCACCCATTGATGCACCAATTACATGCGCTTTGTTCACGCCTAAACGATCAATCAGCATGGATACATCATCTGCCATATCATGCAGTGTATAAGGTGCACCCTGATTAGCGAGTCCAAGTGCAAAGCGACCCATCAATTTGACAGTATTTAAGCGTTTACCTTCGTGACGTACTTTTGAAGAAAGGCCAATATCACGGTTATCAAAACGAATAACACGAAATCCTTGATCAATCAGCGATTTACAGAAAAAATCTGGCCAAAAAAGCATTTGGGCGCCAAGACCCATAATCAGTAAAATGGTTGGATGCTCTGGCTTTCCACCGACTTCTACATGTAACTCAATTCCATTGCCTAAGTTGACTTTGGTTTCTTGCATGAAAGATGTATACGGTGAAATGTTAAACTGTAAGGCGCTATTCATGTTATTCATTCCTTAAAGGAATACTCTCTAACTGAGTATTCCTGATACAAACCTTATGCTTGGGCTGGAATAAGATCTGGAACAAGCTTTGTTAAAGTTAAGCGTTGTTTACCTGCGGTTGCACCTAACAATACAAAACCACGCAATGTTCCTTCATTGTCAATTGCTTTGGCAAGCATACCATCGTCGAACTCTTCTGTTTCCCAGTTCACTTCTACATCAACCGGAGCTGGCAAAACTGTAAGTGGGGCGGCTGGCGTTTTTACTGCAACTGGCATAGCAGGGTAGTGCACAGCAGTTTGTTGTCCACTGAGTGTTTTAGCGAGAGCACGAGCCTGTTGCATAATCGGCATTACATATGGCAGTAAAGTACCGTTTACCTCTGCGCAATCCCCAATTGCGTAGATGTCTGCTTGATTTGTTTCCAATAAACCATTGGTAATAATTCCACGGCTTGTTTGAATATCTGCACTTTTAGCAAGTGAAATATTTGGCTGTAAACCAATTGCAGAAAGAACAAGGTCCGCAACCAATGTTTGTCCGTTTGCGAGTGTTATCGCATAGTCTTCGCCATTATTAATTTTGCTTACTTTTTCAACCGTGGTTCCAAGTGCAAATTTTACTCCAGCTTCCTCAAGATTTTGCTGGAAAGCAGAAGCAATATGTCCTGGAAGTAAACGGCCTAATGGTTGAGGAGCTAAATCAATCACAGTGATGTCATATTCACTATGCAGTAAGTCGTTGGCAAATTCACAACCAATTAAACCAGCACCTAAAATAACAACACGTTTATCTTTACGCTGAGCTAGATTTTCACGGAAAGCGCGGTAATCAATCAATGAGTTCACGACATGAATGTCATCGCTACCATCACCTGCAATTGCAAGGCGAATTGGGTTAGCACCTACAGCTAAAATCAGTTTTGAATAGGGTTGATTCGACGTTACCCCATCCTTTTCTAGAACAAGTTCATGGCGTTCAGCTAAAATCTCTTTTACAAAAGTAAAAGGCTCAATACGCATATTGAGTTGAGTACCCATTTTAGCAGCATCACCTAAAGGAATTTGTTCTGGTGCTTTTTTACCTGCAAATGCATTTGATAATGTTGGCTTTGCATAGTTCACTGCATCATCCGCACAAATCATCACAAGTTCTTGCTCTGGGCTAAGCTTACGGAACTCACGTGCCAAGGTATAACCCGCCATGCCTGATCCGATAATGACGATAGGATGCATTTTTTTCTCCAGAGTTAGAATTATTTATTTAATACGGTGATTGGTAATATTCGTAAAAAAGACCATGTCAATCATGGCCTTTTACTTTACGCTCTTAGATTTCGATCATTTCGAAGTCAGCTTTTGAAACGCCGCAATCAGGGCAAGTCCAGTCATCAGGAATATCTTCCCATTTTGTTCCAGCTGCAATGCCGTCTTGTGGCCAACCTTCCGCTTCGTCATAAATCCATCCACAAACGATACATTGATATTTTTTCATGAGACTCTCCGCACTGATAAGTTTGCTCAAAGCTGCCTTTCAGTAAAACTATTCCATCTATTAATAATGTAACTACGATCCGGTCAATAATAACCAATGTGCCTTTGATCGGATATCAAATTTTTACGCAGTTCTACATTCAAAGTAAAGTAAATAACGGAGTTTAATCATTCGTAAGCAAAGATGAATGGCAGGTTAGGACAAATAAGTGGTTATTTAGGCAAAACTTCGCCATAAACTAATAATAATTAATGCATTCTTACAGTTAATTTTATTTGCGAAAATATCATGAAATAAAGAGTGCCAAATTATTTAAAAAATTCATCTCATATGAAAGCTAAATAACAACAAACTACGATGCTACAGAATGTCATTATTAAAATCGAAAATTAAAATTTGCTGTCATTAAGACGGTATAAATCAAGGAAGTAAAATATGGAAAATTTAGTATATGAAGTGGAAATTGATGCTCCTATAGAAAAAGTGTGGGACATACTTTGGAATAGCGAGACATATAACGCTTGGACGAAATTCTTTGCACCCGATTCCTCAATGCGTACTGACTGGCAAGTAGGTGGAAAAACTTATTTTCTTGATGGCGAAGGAAATGGGATGGTTTCTACAATTGAACAAATGCAAAAACCGGAAATATTGATTTTTAAACATTTAGGAATGATTAAAGAAGGTAAAGAAGATTTAGAAAGTGAAGAAGTTAAAGGTTGGAGTGGTTCTCAAGAAAAATATTTTCTAAACCAAACAGATAATATAACCACTTTAAAAGTTGAATTGGCCACTTTACCCGAATATATGGGCATGTTGAAAAGTGGCTTCGTTCAAGGTTTTGATGTGGTTAAAAAAATGGCGGAAGCGAAATAAAGCTTCTTTAAATCACATATAAACCAGTTTTTATAATCAAACGATAGAAATCTAGGCCAAATATTTTTTATAAATTTTTATAATCAGATCATTAATTCGAGAAGGATAGGCCAAGCGATGATGTCCACCTTCAAACGTTTCAATATTCATGTAGGGTGCAAGTTTTTCTTGGACCTGATACATATCAAGTTGCTCATCTCCTAATTCTAAATAGGCCATTTTAGGATTAGAGAGCATGAGTTCATCTTCAGAAAGTTGAGGGTAGTCTGCCCGAAAATTAGGGGTAAGACTTGGATTTGCCACAATCACTGCTAATTTATGTTGAGCAGCAGTTTTTAGAGCCCAATAGCCTCCAATGCTATGACCCACCAGTAAATCTGGTTTGATCGTCTGAATAGCCTGATGGTAAAAGTACTCAACAGATGCATAACTTAAGTTACGATAATCGACGTCAATACAAAATTTTTCAGGATGTAAAATGGCATGGAACTTTGTCGATTCCCGGGAAGAATCCAAGCCATGTAAAAATAGAATTTTCATTATTTACGACACAATCTCATTGATAAAATAAAAGGCAAATCGGGCCTTTTGAATATCGAGGTTATTTGGATTTTTTTATATTTTACTAAATGCTTTAAAAAATGATCTTAGCGATTGGTCTAAGTCACTTTGCCTTTAAAAAGTAGTGTTTTGTTCTATAAAATTGTCTTTTTTCATTTTTGTTTGATTGAAATCATTCGAAAAACTCCTGCAATCTGTTACGATATAGCACTTAATTTTTACTTAATCGAGGCAGAGATGACGCAACAAAACGCTCAATCGACTTCTGAACCAACTATTTCCGAAAACGATTTAATTGCACAGCGTCATGCCAAATTAAAGCAAATCCAAGATGTTGCGAAGGAAACTGGAAAGAGTCCTTGGCCGAATACGTTTAAGCGTGAACACTACGCAGCTGATCTACAAGAACAATTTAAAGATCAGTCGAAAGAACAAATTGAAAGCGCTGAGCATGTCTATGTAAAAGTGGCTGGCCGTGTCATGTTAAACCGTGGTTCTTTCATGGTTATTCAAGATATGACAGGTCGTATTCAGCTATATGTTGACCGTAAAGGCTTACCAAAAGATATTCTTGAGACTATTAAAGGTTTAGACCTTGGTGACATTATTGCTGCCGAAGGTTATATCGGACGTTCAGGAAAAGGTGACTTATATGTTCATCTTGAAGGTTTTGAACTTCTTACAAAATCTCTTCGTCCGTTACCAGATAAATTCCATGGCTTAAATGACACAGAAGTTAAGTACCGTAAACGTTACCTTGACTTAATTGTGAATGAAGAAACACGTAAAACTTTTGAAATCCGTGCCAAAGTTGTTGCAGGTATTCGAGCATTCTTAAACAATGAACGTTTCATGGAAGTTGAAACGCCAATGATGCATGTGATTCCGGGTGGTGCGTCTGCGCGTCCGTTTGAAACACATCACAATGCTTTGGATATGCCTTTATTCTTACGTATTGCACCTGAGCTTTATTTAAAACGTTTGGTTGTTGGTGGTTTCGAACGTGTGTTTGAAATTAACCGTAACTTCCGTAATGAAGGGGTATCAACGCGTCACAATCCTGAATTTACGATGATCGAATTTTATCAAGCTTATGCTGATTATAAAGACTTGATGCAATTAACTGAAAACATGCTTGAAAAGTTGGCTTTGGATATTTTGGGTACAACTGATGTCCCTTACCAAGGTGAAGTGTTTAGCTTCAAAGGACCATTCAAGAAAATCTCTATGTTTGATGCGATTTTAGAGAATAACCCACAATTTACGCCTGAAAATGTTGGTGATCGTGAGTTCCTTGCTCAATTTATTCGTGAAGAATTAAAAGAACAAGTTAAGCCTGGTTTTGGTTTAGGTAAGCTTCAAACGATTGTATTTGAAGAAACTGTTGAAACTAAACTTCGTCAGCCTACATTTATTACTGAATATCCAGCTGAAACGTCTCCACTCGCTCGTCGTAATGATGACAATGCACATATTACTGATCGTTTTGAGTTTTTCATTGGTGGCCGTGAATTGGCAAATGGTTTCAGCGAGTTAAATGATCCAATTGATCAGGCTGAGCGTTTCCAAGCTCAGGTTGCTGAAAAAGACGCGGGTGATGATGAAGCAATGCATTACGATGCAGAATTCGTTGAAGCGCTTGAGTATGGTTTACCTCCTACAGCAGGGGAAGGTATCGGTATTGACCGTTTGGTGATGTTATTTGCCGATGCTCCAAGTATTCGTGATGTAATTTTATTCCCTCATATGCGCCGTAAAGAAGGTTAATCTTCTAAAGGCAAGAAGGCAGTATTTATACTGCCTTTTTTTATTACTTTTATATCTCAAAAACTTACCTATCTACACTAATCTTAAAATAGCGTTAAAAAATGTAATTGCACAGTTTAACAATTGCAAAGTTGTGATAAAAAATTTAAGGTGTTGCTCATAAATAACTTTGAGAATTGGCTGGCATGTTTCTAAGAAAAACACTTTCGATTGCAATATTGGCAACTGCTTCATCCGCTATTTTTGCACAAGGTTTAGTGCTAAATAATGAGGACTTACGTACAGACTTAAATTGGTTGAATCAACAAGGTGTTATCAAGATTAGCACCTCAACTTGGCCGTTAAGTGGTGATGAAATCCAGAGAGCCCTCTCTCAAGCGCAAGTGACGCATCCAGCTCAACAAAAAGTTATTAATTCAGTTCTTGATGCATTAAAAGCAGATAACGATACGGTTAAAGTGGGCGCTTTTGCTGAGACCGATAGCAAAAATATTCCGCAAGCATTCGGTGATAACCAAAAAGCTCAATATCAAGGTTCTTTAGAGTTTAATGCTGGTGGTGAAAACTGGGATGCAAAAATCCGAGTAAATGCAGAAAAAGATCCACAAATTGATAATGGGCAAGATGTGAATGTTGAAGGCTCATATGTTGCTGGTAAACTTTGGAATCAGTGGATAGTTGCGGGTCAAATTCCAACATGGTGGGGTCCTGGCCATGATGGTAGCTTAATTCGTGGTGATGCTAGCCGCCCAGTTTATGGTGTAACAGCACAACGTGCTGTGCAAAATGCTTTTGATACAAAATGGTTATCTTGGATTGGACCTTGGCAATACCAAGCTTTTGCTGGTCAATTAGATGACTACAAAGCAGTCCCAGACGCAAAGTTAATTGGATTGCGTGTAACTGCACAACCATTACCCTATATTGAGTTGGGTGCATCGCGTGCTATTCAATGGGGCGGTGATGGACGTCCTGAAAGTTTTAGTTCTTTATGGGATGCATTTGTCGGCAATAAAGATAACGGTGGAACGGGGGAACCAGATCCATCTAACCAAATTGCTGGCTTTGATGGCCGATTATTATTACAACCGCTATTCCAAGTTCCAGTTAGCATATATGGACAATATGTAGGTGAGGATGAGGCTGGTGGCTTACCTTCTAAGAAAATGTACTTAGCAGGTGTGGACTATTCATCTAGCTACAATAACTTGCCTTATCAACTTTATGCAGAATGGGCGGATACACGAACTAATGGTGATGTAAGAGGTATCTCTTATGCTCATAATGCAACATATAAAGATGGCTATTACCAACATGGTTACCCATTAGGCCACGCGATGGGTGGTGATGGACAAATGTACTCAGTGGGTGGTGATATCCGCTTTGATGTCATGAACCGTTTAAGTGGTCGTGCAATGGTGGTTAAAGTTAATCAATCTAACTTGGCAATCAATAAAGCATTCCCTAAAGACGATGAAATCAAAGCCCTTGATTTAACTTGGACGCATTACATCAAACCTGATCTTCCATTAAAAATTAATGGCTGGGTAAGTGATTCTGATCTAGAAGG
>NZ_JZFB01000003.1:163940-174699 GCF_001188385.1 Acinetobacter sp. V2
GAACGTAAAATGTTCGGTTTCTAAGAATAGATCATGTTTTAGAAAAGAGAAGCTATAAAAGCTTCTCTTTTTTTATGGTTTTTAGAGAAATCTAAAGACTAGAACATGATTTGCTTAAGTTGGCTACACAAGCTACGATTGCAAAGTTGCGCAAGTGAATCAGTATATTACATGTATATGATGAAATCGAATATCAATATGAAAAAACAAGCAAAAGGAATCGGTTTTAAATCACTATAATGCATAACTAATGCTATAAGCCATATAAAGGCTTGTGGTTGGATTATCTATCACGAAAAATTGGAGTTGTTATGGCACTCGTTCCTCCACATGGTCTTCTAGGTGGTGGTTTAATACTACTTCTAGATTTTATGGGCAAAATGGATAGAGAAGGACGTGTTCATGACTGAATCAAGACTCACACATCTCAAGCAACTTGAAGCTGAAAGCATTCATATTATCCGTGAAGTTGCTGCTGAATTTGAAAATCCAGTCATGCTTTACTCAATTGGTAAAGACTCTGCGGTAATGCTTCACCTTGCATTAAAAGCATTTTATCCAGCGAAACTTCCATTTCCTTTATTGCATGTAGATACAGGTTGGAAGTTTAAAGACATGATCGTGTTTCGCGATAACATGGCAAAAACGCATGGCTTTGATTTAATCGTTCATCAGAACAAAGAAGGTCGTGAAGCTGGAATTAATCCATTCGATCATGGTAGTTCAAAATATACAGATATTATGAAAACCCAAGCTTTAAAACAGGCTTTGGATAAATATCAATTTGATGCTGCTTTTGGTGGTGCACGTCGTGATGAAGAAAAATCACGCGCGAAAGAACGTGTTTATTCATTCCGTGATAGTAAGCACCGTTGGGACCCGAAAAACCAACGTCCTGAACTTTGGAATCTTTACAATGGTAAAGTGAACAAAGGTGAAAGTATTCGTGTATTCCCTTTATCTAACTGGACTGAGTTGGATATCTGGCAATATATCTATTTAGAAAATATTCAAATCGTTCCACTTTATTTCTCTGCTGTTCGCCCAGTAGTAGAGCGTAGCGGTACATTAATCATGGTTGATGATGAACGTATGCGTTTAAAAGAGGGTGAAGTTCCACAGATGAAGTCTGTACGTTTCCGTACGCTTGGCTGTTATCCATTAACTGGTGCAGTTGAGTCTGAAGCAGATACGTTACCTGAAATTATCCAAGAGATGCTTTTAGCCACTAGTTCTGAGCGTCAAGGTCGTATGATTGACCATGATGAAGCGGGCTCAATGGAAAAGAAAAAGCAAGAAGGCTATTTCTAAGACAATTTCTAAATTTGTGGAGTTTGAGCAATGTCTCATCAATCAGAATTAATCAGTCAAGATATCTTGGCCTATTTAAAGCAACATGAACAAAAAGACCTTCTGCGTTTTTTGACTTGCGGTAACGTAGATGATGGTAAAAGTACACTTATTGGACGTTTACTCTACGATTCAAAATTGATTTATGAAGATCAATTGCAAGCTGTAACGCGCGATAGTAAAAAAGTAGGAACCACAGGTGATGCACCAGACTTGGCATTACTTGTAGATGGCTTACAAGCTGAGCGTGAGCAAGGTATTACCATTGATGTGGCTTACCGCTATTTCTCAACTGAAAAGCGTAAGTTTATTATTGCTGATACCCCAGGACATGAGCAATATACCCGTAACATGGCAACTGGTGCGTCAACTGCTGATCTTGCAATTATCTTGATTGATGCGCGTTATGGTGTGCAAACTCAAACTCGTCGCCATACGTTTATTGCTAGTTTACTCGGTATTAAAAATATCGTTGTTGCTATCAATAAAATGGACTTGGTTGAGTACTCTCCTGAACGCTTCACTGAAATTCAGATTGAATATGATGCTTTCGTAAGTCAGTTAGGTGATCGTCGTCCAGCCAATATTCAGTTTGTACCGATTTCTGCTTTAAATGGCGATAACGTAGTAAATGTTTCTGAGCATACAGCTTGGTACAAGGGTCAAACCTTGATGAGCATTCTTGAATCTGTGGAAATTAGTCGTGAATCAAACAAGCACGAATTCCGTTTCCCTGTTCAATATGTGAACCGTCCAAACCTCGATTTCCGTGGTTTCGCTGGTACTGTCGCTTTAGGTGAAATCAATGTTGGTGATGAAATTGTTGCATTACCATCAGGTAAGCGCTCAACAGTTAAAGAAATCGTAACATTCGATGGAAATCTAGACCAAGCTGTTGCAGGTCAAGCGGTTACATTAACGTTGAATGATGAAATTGATATTAGCCGTGGAAACGTATTAGTACGTGCAGGTGAACAACCATTAATTTCTCGTAGTGTTCGTGCTTCAGTAGTATGGATGAATGAACATCCATTGGTGAAAGGCAAGCTGTACAACGTTAAGATTGGTACACAAACTGTCCCTGCCAAAGTAACTAATATTCACTATCGTGTGAATGTGAATACGCTTGAGCATACTCAGGTTGAAGAGCTTGAATTAAATGCAATTGCAGATGTTGTTGTTGAGTTTGATGCACCAGTCGTATTTGACCAATATCAAGATTCACGATACACAGGTTCATTTATTTTTATTGATCGTTTAAGCAATGTAACGGTTGGTGCGGGTATGGTTGAGTCTGCGGTAGAGTGGACTGCACATAGCAATCCTGTTACTGCTGAAGATCGTGCTGCACGTTTAGGTCAAAAACCTGCGGTGATTGGGGTTTCTGCACAGTTAATCGAGAAAGCTCAAGTTTTAGAAAGTTTATTGATCCAACAAGGTGTGGTTGCGATTGCAAAAGCCAACTTAACTGCTGAGCAAATTACTTTAGTGCGTGAGACAGGTGTTGTGATTATCACTACGGCTGTGGATGGCACAGATACAGAAGTTACTGCTGAAACTGTTGAAGAAGCAGCTGAAAAAGTTGTGGAATTAGTCCGTCTTTAATAGACTGAATTGATTTTGAGAAAACCCGCGTAAGCGGGTTTTTTTTATTGGGTTCAGAAAATATTTTGAGTTTTTAAAGTTAAATATTCTCTCAAATCTTTAGGATAGCTCTGAATCATCTTTAAAAATATATCTCGATCGCCTTGATATAAGGCGCGTGTTGCTTCCTCATAATTTGGCATATTACCCAACATCGCAGACATAAAACGGTCGATGGCTTGTTTAGCGAGCATAATATTGCCTTCAGAATTTGGATTATTTAACTCTTTATCAATTAACTTACGAATTATTGCTGATGCACTTGCACTTTGTTGATCTAACCAATCCCAATGTTTTTTCTGTAAAGTGATTTCACGAGAAATTACTCCGAGTTTAGGTCGTCCAACTTTTTTAATTTCTTCTGGTTCAGCATAACGTTGTTGAAATTCTTGTTCCGAACCAGAAAGATCAAGATCAATTTGTTGACCTGTTTGATCATTAAAAACCAGAATATTTTCCGTTGTTTTCGGAAGACCTTTAAGTTTTTTTGCAAGCTCAACTAGGGAGTCACTCGCAATAAGCGTGCTTCCAGTGAAAGCAGTATAGGTGATTTTAGTATTCATTTTAGCTGTATATTTTTATCTGGGTAAAATAATATTATCAGGGTAAAATTCATTTGGCAAATAATTAATTTTATAACCAAAGAATTATTTGATTTTATGAGGGTAGTCTATGAAGTTAGGACTATAAAAATAGTCAAGATAATAGGCTATTTAAAATTTTATTCTGCTTTGATATCGCTTTTATGAGACAATGTTTTTTTATATTTGTGTATTAGGACTCCCATGATTGAGCAATCTCCTGAATCTTTAAGCGATATCGAAATTTTAGACATTTTACAGTCTATGAAAAAAGATAAGCTGGATACGGAAGCAAATGAGATTATCCGTAATGGGGGGAAAGCTGGGCGTCAAGAAGCACATAAACAGGCTTTAGTTGCGTTGAATGCAAACTTTGAAGAAAAGTTTGTAGAAGCTGCTACGCTGGCATTAGGCTTGAATTTAGGTCAGGCGAAAAAGATTCGTTATAAAAAAGACCGTATCCGTATTTTTAAAGCACGTGGTATTGATTATTTAGCTATTGATGGTGCGGAAACCGCTCAGGTTTTAGCTCAAGTTGCTCAAGCGATTAGTCGTGAAGATGCAATCGTGACTGAAGGTCTACACAATATTTTTCCATTTTGGAAAGAAGGTTGGCCAATGGTTCAATTTGATAATGCTTATAAAATTTTAGACGAAGACATTACATTGCATTTTCAAATTGTGTTAGATCACTTAATTGAATATGTACAGAAATAAAAAAAAGCCCCGATTGGGGCTTTTTTATTGCATACGAATAATTAAAGCGTGCTAAACAGTGGGAAAACACCAATCACTAAAGCAGTACCCATTAATACCATACAAGTTATGAATGCCCACTTTAAAGTGAACTTTTGATGGTCAGCAAAATCAACTTTAGCAAGACCACATAACAAATAGGTTGATGGAACAAGAGGTGATAGCAAGTGTACAGGTTGACCTACAATCGAAGCGCGAGCAATCGCTTCTGCACTAATACCATAATGTGAAGCAGCTTCAGCAAGAATAGGTAAAACGCCATAGAAGAATGCATCATTTGACATAAAGAATGTCAAAGGCATACTCACTAAAGCTGTGATCGGTGCAAGGTATGGACCCATGCTTGGAGGAATCATTGCGACGAATTCTTTAGACATCGCCTCAACCATACCTGTGCCAGATAAAATACCTGTGAAAATACCCGCTGCGAAAATTAAGCCCACAACAGCTAAGACACTGTCCGCATGCATTGCAATGCGCTTTTTCTGCATATCAACATCTGGGTAGTTAATGAGCATTGCGATACAGAACGCTATCATGAACAACACAGACATAGGCAAAATGCCTTTGATCAAAGCAATCATAAGAAGGATTGTGAGCACCATATTTACTTTACGTAAATGTGGGCGAGTCGCTTCAGGATCTTTCGATACGGTAATATTGTCGCCATGGTGAGTTTCAAGTTCAATAACGCCTAAACGTTTTTGCTCGTAACGACCATATAGGTACGCCAAAAAGAATAACCAACCAATACTAATGACCATAGGGATAATCATTGGTACGAAAATGTGGCTTGGGTCAACTTGCAGGGCACTTGCAGCACGAGCTGTAGGGCCGCCCCATGGTGTTAGGTTCATTACACCACTACATAACAGCATAAGTGCAGTCATGATGAGTGTATTCATTCCTAGGCGTTGATAAAGTGGCAGCATTGCAGCTACACAAATCATATAGGTTGTTGAACCATCACCATCTAAAGAAACCATTGTGGTTAAGAACACAGTTCCTAGTGTGATTTTTAGAGGATCACCTTTAACCTTTTTTAAAATCCATTTAACCGGTGGATCGAAAAGACCTGCATCGATCATTAAGGCAAAATATAAAATTGCGAATAAAAGCATTACGCCAGTTGGCGCTAATTTTTTGATGCCATCCAGCATCATCTCACTGAGACCTTTGAGTTCAATGTGACTTAAACTTTCAAAGTAGTGACCTAGGCCCCAGGCAACAAGAGAAAAAATAAATGGGATGAGAATTAAAGCAATAATAGGGCTTAAACGTTTGGACATGATTAAGTACATGAAGCACAAAATCATGCCAACACCAAGTAATGTCAGCATACAATCAATCCTTTGCCTATAGTTTTACTGAACAAGTTTATTCAAAACTCTGACCTTGGTTATTCTTATTAATTTTTATTAAAAAGACAAATAATATATTTAGTTTATTTGGTTAATATATATTCAGTTGGAGAGGTATATTTAGGCGAAATACTGAACATATATATTAAGATTATAGTAAGCTTATAATAAATGTGATTCATTATAATAGATTATAAAGGTTTTATAAAATTTAAAATTATATGATATTTTTTTAAATTATATATGGTTTGATGGAGGAAATGAGAAGAAGAACCATTTAAAGACTTGCTTTGAGCTAAGTTCCATAAGTTCTGAGGTAATGTAAATTGGGACTTAACTGCTTAGTGGTAATTGAGATATATGGATTATTCTATTATTTTTCAGTATTTAAGATTTAATATAAATGATGATTTAAATAATATTGCTTTTAGATTAAAAGAGCAACTTGAATTTATGAATCTAAAATAATTATTACACATATTTGAAAAATTTATTTAGATTTAAAAAAATACCCCACATAAAATTGTGAGGTATTTAAATTAATATAAATCAGTTGTCATCAATTGATGAATGTACTTCAGTTTGTTCTAAAATTCGAGTTACAAGAAGTTGGTCAATTTTAAAATGATCGACATCGACTACTTCAAACTTGTATCCACCAAATTCTACAAAATCTGCCGGACGTGGAATTTTGCGTAGGCGGTACATCATGAAGCCTGCTAAAGTTTCATAATTTTCTTCATCAGGCATTTCGTCAATTTCAAGCGCGTGTCTTAAGTCATCAATTGGTGTGCTGCCATCAATTAACCATGAGTTGTTGTCACGTTTAATAATTTGTTGCTCTTCATCAATTGGGGTGACCCAGTCGCCCATAACCGTAATCATAATATCGCTTAAAGTAATAACACCTACGACAAGCGCATATTCGTTTATCACAACCGCAAATTTTTCTTTTGTAGAACGGAAACGATCAAGTAATTCCGAGAGGGTTAGGGTGTCAGGAATCATCAAGACAGTACGAATGGTTGATTCATTCAATTGAGTTGGGGATTGATTGTTTAAAATGCGAACAAGAAAGTCTTTTGCATCGACGTAACCAATAACTTGATCAATATTTTCATTACATACCAAAAATTTTGAATATGGATACTCTGCTAATTTTTGGCGAATGCTATCTTCATGTTCATTTAAAGTGAAATAAACAACATTTTCACGTGTAGTCATGCTTGAAGGTACGTTACGTTCTTCTAATTCAAAAACATTCTCGATAAAGTGATGTTCTTGTTTTTGAAGTACGCCTGCTTGAGCACCTGCATCCATTACTGCTGAAATATCATCAAAAGTAATGTTATCTTCTCGTGTTGTATTTACTTTAAACAAGCGGAATAGCAGGTTGGCAATAGCATTAATTCCCCAAGCTAAAGGTTTGCAAATCTTAATAAAAACTTGAATTGGGTTAATAACACTAATTGCAATTTTTTCAGGTGCAATCATAGCCAAACGTTTTGGCATAAGATCGGCAAATAAAATAAAGAGTGAGGTCACTAGGGTGAAGGAAAGGGCAAAACCGATCGTTTGTGTCCAAGGGCCTGTGTAAAAGCGGTCCACTAAAGTGACGAAATAAGGACGAAAAGCAGCTTCACCCAAAATACCGCCTAAAATCGCAACTGCATTTAGACCAATTTGAGAGGCTGCAAAAAAGTCAGCAGATTGTTCTTGTAAATCTAGTACTTGTTGGGCGCGTTCTTCACCCGCTTCGGCTAGAATTTTTAGTTTAACTTTTCTGGCACCTGCTAGTGCAATTTCAGTTAAAGATAAAAAGCCTGCTCCGATGATAAGCAGTACGATGATAATGATATTTTGAAAGAGACTCACAAATCACCTGAGATTCATCATTATTATGACTATGTTTTAACATAAAAAAGCGCTGAGGTAATCAGATTGATTGCTCAGCGCTTGAAGATAGGACAATTAAATTAAAATTTATTTAATAGTGAGAAAATTGTGAATTATTGGTTAGAAATTCACGGTTTTCTTCTTCAATCATTTGACGAGCAACAAATAAGATAAGTTGGCGCAGCCAGCGATGAGCAGGGTGATGATGTAACAACGGACACCAAGCCATTTTAAGTTCGAACTCTGGAATATAAAAAGGAGGATCCTTTATAACCAGTTTAGGATTCTGTGTTTGTAGGCGTGCCATGCGTGTTGGTAATGTAGCAATAAGATCTACATTTTGAGCAAGTAAAGCAGGCATTTGGTAGTGGCGAGTAAATACAGAAATTTTACGACGTTGACCAATACGTTCTAATGCTTGATCAATCCAGCCTAAACCACCTTGTTTGTCAGGGTTTACACCAAAACCTACACCCATACCTGTTTTAGAAACCCAGATATGTTGTGCATCTAAATAGCTTTTTAAATTTAAATGGGTCACAGCAGGGTGTTTGTCGTTCAGAATACAACTGAAACTATCACGCCAAACTAAAACCTGATGGAAACTTTGCGGTATTTCATTAAATCTATTAATTGCAAGATCAACTTTACCTTGTTCCATATCTCTATAAGACACATCACTCGGTGTAAGAAAATCAAGAACAACGTTTGGAGCTTCAGAGCGGAGCGCTTTGACAAGACGAGGAACTAAAGTTGCCTCAGCATAGTCAGATGTCATAATGCGGAAAACGCGATTACTTGTATAAGGGCGGAATTCGGTACGGGGTTCCAAAATCATGGAGAGATCAGAAAGGGCATCACGAATACGAGGCTGTAATTCAAGTGCACGTTCTGTTGGAGTCATGCCTTCGGACGAGCGGATAAGAAGAGGGTCATTAAATAAATTACGCAATCGACGTAAAATATTACTCATTGCAGGCTGAGTTACCCCAAGCTGTTCGGCTGCGCGTGTAACATTTTTTTCACGAAGAAGTACATCAAGATATATTAATAGATTAAGATCTACTCGCTCCAGATTCATAAAAAAAATACCGAAAATAAAACCCTGAAATTGTTTCAAATTATGCCATATCTAATAACTATTGTGTGAAAAAATGATGAGAAAAACGACATTTTTTGTAGGAATTAAGTAGGGGGGAGAGGTACTTCAAAGGCTCGATTTTATTGTCTTTGCTACGTTTTTAAGTATGAGGGAGATAAATAGAATATATTTATATATAACTAACTACTTTCTAGCATGTAAATTGACTTTTTACATTGGCAAAAATAGCCTAATTTACAATTGACTTTTTAACTTAAAAATGGCTGGAAAAACTTCAAAAATTGTATAAAAATAAGACTTACTAGGTTTTTAGAATAAAATTCTATACTCCTTTAGAATAATTTTATTTTTATAAACAAAGTGTTAATGTTTTTGGTTTTATCTATAATATCGATTTATTGGTATATTTTTTAAATAAATACTGAAGATTAATAAAGGATATTGGATTAATTGATTGGCTAAGTCTAAGCTGTGTTCATGAGGAAGCAGCTGGTGTCATAAGAAATTTAAGTAACGTGACTCTAGGCTTCAATCGATGAAATCCTAAAATGAATACAGGACAATATCATGACTACATATCAAACAGCGATTGATGCAGTACGTCAATTAAAAGCAAAATTCGGCAATACTTGGGCAGACATTAGCCCAGAAGATGCTGCTCGTATGCAACTTCAAAACCGTTTCAAAACTGGTTTAGATATTGCTAAGTATACAGCTGCGATTATGCGTCGTGATATGGCTGAATACGATGCTGACTCAAGCAAATATACTCAATCATTAGGTTGCTGGCATGGTTTCATCGCACAACAAAAAATGATTGCGAACAAAAAATATTTCGGTACTACAAGCAAACGTTATATCTACCTTTCTGGTTGGATGGTTGCTGCTCTTCGTTCAGAATTTGGTCCACTTCCTGACCAATCTATGCACGAAAAAACTTCTGTTCCTGCATTGATCGAAGAAATCTATACTTTCTTACGTCAAGCTGACGCAAAAGAATTAAATGATTTATTCCGTGCACTTAAAAAAGCAAACGAAGCTGGTGATACTGCTAAAGCTGCTGAAATCACAGCTCAAATCGACAACTTTGAAACTCACGTTGTGCCAATTATTGCGGACATCGATGCTGGTTTCGGTAACGAAGAAGCGACTTACTTACTTGCTAAGAAAATGATCGAAGCTGGTGCTTGTGCGCTTCAAATCGAAAACCAAGTATCTGATGCTAAACAATGTGGTCACCAAGCTGGTAAAGTAACTGTTCCACACGAAGACTTCATCGCTAAGATCCATGCATTACGTTATGCATTCTTAGAAATGGGTCTTGATGACGGTATCATCGTTGCGCGTACTGACTCTGAAGGCGCTGACTTGACTCAAAAAATCCCAGTGGTTAAAGAGCCTGGTGACATCGCTTCTCAATACATCAGCTACTTAGATACTCAAGAAATTGATATTGCTGATGCTCAAGAAGATGAAATCTTAATCAAGCGTGATGGTAAACTACACCGTCCTAAGCGTTTAGCTTCTGGTTTATATCAGTTCCGTGCTGACACACAAATTGACCGTGTTGTACTTGACTGTGTATCTAGCCTTCAAAACGGTGCTGACCTTCTTTGGATCGAAACTGCGACTCCAAACGTAGAAGAAATCGCACACATGGTTAACCGTGTTAAAGAAGTTGTTCCAAATGCTAAGCTTGTTTATAACAACAGCCCATCATTCAACTGGACTTTAAACTTCCGTCAACAAGCTTACGACCGTTGGGTTGCTGAAGGTAAAGACGTTTCTGCATATGACCGTGCTAAATTAATGAGCGCTGAATATGATAATACTGAATTAGCTGCTGATGCAGACGCTAAGATCCGTACATTCCAAGCAGATGCTTCTCGTGAAGCGGGTGTGTTCCATCACTTGATCACACTTCCGACTTACCATACTGCTGCTCTTTCTACACATGAGCTTGCACAAGGTTACTTCGGTTCTGAAGGTATGTTGGCTTATGTTGCTGGCGTACAACGTAAAGAAATCCGTGGTGGTATCGCTTGTGTTAAACACCAAGCAATGGCGGG
>NZ_JZFB01000003.1:174741-176493 GCF_001188385.1 Acinetobacter sp. V2
GACAACGCTCTTAAAGCACATGATGATGCTAAAAACACAATGAACCAATTCGCAGCTCACTAAGAATTGATTTCAAAAGAAAACCCGCTCACATGAGCGGGTTTTTTTATATTAAAAATAATTATTTTTTCAAAACATAATGCTCAGCTAAAGAGCCTTCAATTTTCTTACCTTCCATATCTAAAGCAGTTGCCGTATTTTCACCAATAAAGAATTTACGGTTTTGTCCTTTATCATCTAACGTAATGACTGAAGTATTATCTTTGTCAAAAGTAAATGTACCATGGGTTTCAAATGGTTTCTTATCACCTTTGCCAAGATAAGTTTCAGTCAATTCATAAGTTTTATCATCTTTTAACTCTAAATCAGTTTTGATGCCTTCACAGTCTGCACATGGAAGAGTGCCTTTATATGTGCCATTCCAATCTAGTGAGTTTTCAGCCGTATGAGCAGTATCTACTGCATTGTTATTCGCTTCAGTAGTTTGTGCTGGAGCAGAGGTTTGTGTTGTTGTATCGGCTTTATTTTCGTTTTTGCTACAAGCAACAAGAAGGGCACTTACAAGTGCAACTGATAATAATGTTTTTTTCATGATGATCTAAACCTCGGAAAATAAATAAAAAAGCAAATAACAGGCTATGAAATATGAGAGCTTAATAAAAGTTTAAGTATGTAATTTAATTTTAACAAAAGGTAAAGTGAGTAAATTTTGGAATAATTATTAAAACAAAAATAAAAAGCAGGTATCCACTAAAACGATCTAATGAATACCTTATAAATTAGGGTTGCGCTGAAACTCCACCTAAAGAGTCACATGCTGATTTATAGAGTTGATATTGTTGCTTTAAAACTTCGTCTAGCGGCATGTCGAATAATTCTTCACCATTTTTGTAGCTCTCTACGTATGAAGTTGCTTTTTCTTTACTTACCGCTAAAGATTGTTGGTAATAAGAATTAATCGAGCTTGTTGCAAGCTGGCTTGTCTCTACATTTTTACATTCGAAATTGTGCAGGATCTTTTCTGCACGTTTGACCTCACTAGATTGGCCAAAAATACACCCAGTTAAAAAGACAAGTGGGGTTAACACGAAAAAAAGTTTCATGGAGAGCAAGTATGGAAGCAACGGTGGGCGCTATTGTATAAACAATTCCATAAGTTACTGTGGTTTTATGTTAGACATTGATGATTTTTTAACTCATTAAAATCAAAAAATTGTATCTAATTTTATCAGTGGGCTTATTTTCATATTTGGTGCGTATTTTGCTTATAACTTTAAGCACTTATTTTGAACATATGAACCAGAATGAATCAGGTACAAACGTTTTCAAAAAACTCTTTAGCACCATTTTGGTATGCGCAATTAGAGCTCGGATTTTGTTTTGAAAATTCACGCACCATAATGAGTCATAGAAAGCATTATGGCCCTGTTAGGGTGCAAAAAATGCTCTGGCCTGAAAGAACGGGTGTATGTCATGCCATTATTGTTCATCCTCCAGCAGGAATTGCAGGAGGAGATCATCTTACGTTTGAAATTGAAACCAAAGATCAAGCTCATGCGGTAGTAACTACTCCGGGTGCGGGAAAATGGTATAAAACCAATGGTAAGCAAGCTTTTCAACATATTCACTTGCATGTGAAAGATCAGTCCATTTTAGAGTGGGTTCCACAAGAAACGATGCTGTTTGATGGAGCTTTAGCACATTCAGAAACTCATATTCACCTTGATAATGCTGCAAGTTTTATTGGCTGGG
>NZ_JZFB01000003.1:176533-178476 GCF_001188385.1 Acinetobacter sp. V2
GAGTTATCACAACCATTTTAAATTATGGCGAGAACATAAGTTATTGGTTGCAGATACATTGTATTTTGAGGGGGAAGATCGTTGGCTGAGTTCATGTTTGGGGATGAATAATCAAGCCGTAATGGGGAGTTTTTGGGCAGTCGCTCCCGAGAAGTATCGCTCAGCTTTTTATTTAGAACAGCAGTTAGAACTCATTCGTGAATTGATGATGCGTATGCAAGCACCTGTCACATTAACATTATTGGATGATGTAGTTTCGGCTCGTTTTCTGGGAAATGATGTTCGACATTGTCATGATGCTTTTGCGGCTATACGAGCAAGATTAAGACGTTATTGGTTTGATTTAGATGAAGAATTTCCAAGAATTTGGAAAACTTAAGTTACGTTAAATTGCGTATTTAAAAAACAGTTAAAACAAGTATGCTACTTTTGAGCACGTATTTTGCTTAAACAATATAGATGCAATTTAGGAAAGAGAAATGGAACTCAATCCAACAGAAAAAGATAAGTTACTCATTTTTACTGCAGGTTTAGTGGCTGAGCGTCGTAAAGCGCGTGGATTGAAACTGAATTATCCAGAAGCTATTGCTTTTATTTCAGCAGCTTTACTTGAAGGTGCACGAGACGGTATGACGGTCAGTGACTTAATGCATTACGGTACTACCTTATTAAAGCGCGAAGATGTGATGGATGGTGTGCCAGAAATGATTGCTGAGGTTCAGGTCGAGGCAACTTTTCCAGATGGCTCGAAATTAGTCACAGTCCATCAGCCAATCGTATAAAAGGAACGCTTATGATCCCCGGTGAAATCATTACTCCAGATGCTGATATTGAACTGAATGTTGGGCGACAAACTTTAAAAGTTGTAGTTGCCAACATTGGTGATCGACCTATTCAGGTGGGTTCCCATTTTCATTTTTATGAAGCAAATGATGCATTACAGTTTGATCGCGAAATAGCCAAAGGTTTTCGACTGAATATTGCAGCTGGTACAGCAATTCGTTTTGAACCGGGACAAACTCGAGAAGTGGAGCTTGTTGCTTTGGTCGGTAAACGAGAGGTTTATGGTTTCGCAGGCCGCGTCATGGGTAAGTTGGATTAAACATAACAACGATAATGAAAGAGATGAGTAATAAGTTATGAAAATGTCACGTCGTGCATATGCTGAGATGTTTGGTCCAACGGTTGGTGATCGTATTCGTTTGGCGGATACAGAGCTCTTTATTGAAGTTGAGCAAGATTTAACGACTTATGGTGAAGAAGTTAAATTTGGTGGCGGAAAAGTTATTCGTGACGGGATGGGGCAATCACAGCTTTTAGCTGATGAAGTTGCTGATACGGTCATTACCAATGCTTTAATTGTGGATTGGTGGGGAATTGTTAAAGCTGACGTGGGCTTAAAAAATGGCCGAATCTGGAAAATAGGAAAAGCTGGAAATCCAGATATTCAACCAGACATTACGATTCCTCTAGGGGCTGCAACAGAAGTGATTGCGGGTGAAGGACAAATTTTAACAGCAGGCGGTATTGATACCCACATTCACTGGATTTGCCCTCAACAAGTTGAAACTGCGCTAATGTCGGGTACAACAACCATGGTCGGTGGTGGTACAGGGCCTGCAGCTGGAACCTCTGCAACGACAGTGACTCCCGGTCCTTGGCATATTGCGACTATGTTACAGGCGATTGATGATTTGCCTATGAATATTGGTCTATTAGGCAAAGGAAATTTGAGTTTACCTGACCCCATTCGTGAGCAAATTAAAGCTGGGGTAATTGGCTTAAAGCTGCATGAAGATTGGGGTTCAACACCGGCAGCTATTGATAACTGCTTGAGTGTTGCGGACGAGTTTGATGTGCAGGTGGCAATTCATACAGATACTTTAAATGAAAGCGGTTTTTTAGAAGAAACTCTAGCTGCATTTAAAAATCGTACGATTCAT
>NZ_JZFB01000003.1:178520-180060 GCF_001188385.1 Acinetobacter sp. V2
ACATTTTAAAAGCGATTGGGCAAAGTAATGTATTACCATCGTCAACTAATCCAACGCGACCTTATACGATTAATACCATTGATGAGCATTTAGATATGCTCATGGTTTGCCATCATTTAGACCCAGCAATTGCTGAAGATATCGCTTTTGCAGAAAGCCGTATTCGCCGTGAAACCATTGCCGCCGAAGATATTTTGCAAGATTTAGGCGCGATTGCCATGATGTCTTCGGACTCTCAGGCGATGGGGCGTGTAGGTGAAGTGATTTTACGTACTTGGCAAACTGCCCATAAGATGAAAATTCAACGTGGTCCTTTAGAGGGTGACAATGAATTTCATGATAACAATCGCGTTAAACGCTACATTGCTAAATATACGATTAACCCAGCAATTACCCATGGTCTAAGCCATGAAATCGGTTCGATTGAAGTCGGAAAACTTGCTGATTTAGTGTTGTGGAAGCCAGCCTTTTTTGGTGTGAAACCTTCGATGATTATTAAAGGAGGCATGATTGCAGCAGCACCGATGGGTGATATTAATGCTTCAATTCCGACACCTCAACCCGTGCATTACCGTCCCATGTTTGGTGCCTATCCACGTGGTGTTCATAACACTTGTATTACCTTTTTATCTCAAGCAGCGATTGATGAAAAAGTTGCTGAAAAATTAAACCTGAAGAAGTTAATTAGTCCGTGTAAAAACACACGCGAAATTAGCAAAACTGACATGAAACACAACACATATTGTCCAGTCATGCATGTTCACCCAGAAACTTACGAGGTGCGGGCTGATGGTGAGTTATTAACGTGTGAACCTGCTGATGTATTACCCATGGCTCAGCGTTATTTCTTGTTTTGATGAGTTTTATCGAGGTGAATTACCTCATTAATTTATACAACATGAATGAAATAAATAAGGAGAGAAGAGCTAAATGAAAATCTATACACAACGCCTTGAACATATTTCTCCTGATCAAGCATTTGAAACGGTTGAACTGACTTTTGATACCCGCCAAAAATCCCGCTTTCGGGCGACTTTAGCGAGTGGTGTAGATATTGGCGCTGATTTACCACGTACTGGCATTTTGCGTAGTGGTTCATATATTGCAACTCAACAAGGTGATGTACTACGTGTAGATGCTAAGCCTGAACGTTTGATGCAAGTTAGTGCAGCAAGCGATTTTGATTTGCTTAAAGCGGCTTATCATCTTGGTAACCGACATGTGCCATTAATGTTGACGCCTACAGCTTTATATTTTGAACCTGATCATGTGCTTGCAGAAATGGTAGAGGGGTTGGGGCTTACAGTTTCAGAAACTGATCATCCGTTTGAACCCGAAAGCGGTGCCTATGCACAGCATAGCCATGACCACCGCTTAAGCCCAATCAAAGCTTTGCACCATGTCCATTCATAACGCAGCGCAATTGCTTCAGTTGCTGACATTGTCTTCTACAGCATTGCCAGTTGGAGCATATTGCTATTCACAAGGTGTAGAAACAGCCATCGATATTGGCTTAATACACGATGAAACCTCAGCAATT
>NZ_JZFB01000003.1:180263-189815 GCF_001188385.1 Acinetobacter sp. V2
TATGCACAGCTCTGTGGTCGACTTGGGCTTGCCGACATTGACGTGCTCACAGCTTATACCTTTACCGTTTTAGAAAATCAGGTTCTGGCTGCGGTAAAAACTGTACCTTTAGGGCAAATGGCTGGACAAAGAATTTTATGGCACTTACATGGTTTAGTGCCCCAAGCTGTGGAAAAAGCCTTACAACTTGCTGATGAGCAATTGAGTAGTGCTTTACCCCGTTATGCAATGCTGAGCATGAAACACGAAACACAATATTCACGGTTATTCAGATCTTAAGTTTAGGAAAGAAGGATAAAAATCATGACAGAACGTAGTCCATTACGAGTTGGAATTGGCGGACCGGTAGGTTCTGGTAAAACTGCGCTTACACTTAATTTATGTTTAGCCTTACGTAATAAATACAACATGGCTGTGGTGACAAATGATATTTACACCAAAGAAGATTCAAACTTTTTAACCCGTAACGAAGCGATGTCGCCAGATCGTATTGTGGGTGTAGAAACAGGTGGTTGCCCTCATACAGCAATTCGTGAAGATGCTTCAATTAACTTGGCTGCAATTGATGATTTGTGTGAAAAGTTTGAAGGCTTGGAGCTTATTATTATTGAAAGTGGTGGTGATAATTTGGCTGCAACATTTAGTCCGGAGCTTTCTGATTTAACTCTATATGTGATTGATGTCGCAGGCGGAGAAAAAATCCCTCGTAAAGGCGGGCCGGGTATTACCAAATCAGATTTACTGATTATTAATAAAACAGACCTTGCACCAATGGTCGGCGCAAATCTTGATGTGATGGATCAAGATGCGAAACGCATGCGCGGAGAAAAGCCATTCTTATTTTCAAATATGAAAACCCAAGATGGTCTTGAAGAAATCATTCAATTTATCGAGAAGCAAGGGCTGTTTAAAGCTTAAGGAGAGATTATGAACTTCATTAAAAAATGGGGCATAGGGCTCCTTGCATTATTGCCGGCACTTGCAATAGCACACCCAGGACATGACCATGAACATTCTGGTTTTATAGCGGGTTTTATTCATCCATTTACTGGCTTAGATCATTTAATCATGGCTTTGGCTTTTGGTGTTCTACTCTGGTCGGCAGCTAAGCAATGGAAAATTGCAGGTGTCATAACTTTAAGTGTAACCCTCATTATTGGCTTTTTAATCGGTGCTCAAGGCTTAGTCCCTGTAAATGTTGCTGAATATGGAATTGTTGCTTCTTTAGTCGTTACAGCAATTGCACTATGGACAAAATCAAATCGGATTTTACCTATCGCCGCGGCATTACTTGCGAGTTTTCATGGCATAGCGCATGGTGTTGAATTAGCACACTCAGGCCATGTTGTTGCATTAGTAATGGGTATAGTTTCAGCTATGGCTTTAATTTATTGTGGTGGCTTAGCATTGGGTGCTGCACTTACACGATATGTGCCATATGGCAAAAAAATTGTTGGCGCCTGTGCAGCAGTTGTTGCAGTGATTGGATTAAGTTAGTCATCATTTCGAAATTAAAAGGTAGCTTTAGGCTGCCTTTTTTATTCAGCTACTTTTTGATAAAGCCCTGCGTGAACGGTACCAGCTTTCGTTGTTTTAACTTGTTGCCATGTTGAAGGGAGGAGAAGCTGAGATAAATCTCGATCAGCTTCAACATAAATATACCCATTCTTTTTAATATGCGGTTCTGCCAAGTTCGAAAGCTCTTGCCATAAATCTAGACTATAAGGAGGGTCTAAAAACACAACATCAAACTGTTCTTTTAAACGGGGTAAAGCTTGCTGAGCAGTCGCATTGATTAAATGACAGTTTTTGGCTTTTAATAGCTCAACATTATCTTTTAAAAAACGTGCCTGAGTTTTGTCTGGTTCAATCATATAAACTGACGCAGCACCACGCGACAACGCTTCAAAACCTAATGCGCCAGAGCCTGTGCAAATATCAAGTACATGCGCATTTTGAATATCCCACATGAGCCAGTTAAACAGAGTTTCGCGTACTCTGTCTGGAGTTGGGCGTAAGCCCTCAATGCTAGCGAAGGGAAGTACTCGTCTTTTCCAATCGCCACTAATAATGCGTAATTGATTCTTCATTATTCATCGACCTCATTGGTTGCAGGGCGAGCTGGTGTAGCCTGTGGTGTTGAGGCTGTAGGTGCAGTTGAAGTAGCTGATGCTGCTGGAGTAGAGCTAGCAACATCGCCGCCGCTTGATAGCTCACCTGGCTTAATTCCAGCGGTCATTAGTCCACCATTGACTTGATGGTTTGCTGGTCGAACTGGGTTTTTCTTACGAGTTAATAACCAGTAATCAAAAATAGGTCTTGCAAGTTGAGCAGCAGAACCACCATGACGACCATTTTCCCAAATCACGGCAATCGCAATTTCTGGCTTATCAGCAGGTGCAAATCCAACGAATAAACCATGGTCAAGTTGGCGTTCGCTTAGGGCTGCTTCATTGTAGCGTTTACCCTGAGCAATACTTTTAACCTGCGCAGTTCCTGTCTTTCCTGCAATTTGATAGAGAGGTGTACGAATGCCTCGACCAGTACCTGATTGAATTACATCAATCATGGCATCGCGCATTTGAATCCAGTCTTCATCTGTTCCGTTGAAGTTGATTTTGCCATCAGGTGCATTACGTACAGTAAATGGTTTTGCACCATGCGTTGCACGTAAAACATGAGGGGTGACATGAGAACCATGATTGGCTGTAATTGCAGTCGCCATAGCAAGTTGTAAAGGTGTCGCTGTAAATGCACCTTGACCAATACTCACCGAAATCGTTTCACCTTTCATCCATTTGGCTTTGCGAGTACGCATTTTCCATTCAGGATTTGGGTAAAGACCTTCACTTTCACTTGGTAGGTCGACACCTGTTTTTTGACCGAACCCAAATTGACGCATCCATTGGTTCATTTGATCAATACCCATTTGGTGGGCAAGAATATAAAAATAGGTGTCACATGACATAATGATGGCTTTATGCATGTTTACGATACCATGACCGGTTTTTTTCCAGTCGCGGAACTTATGCGAATCGCCTGGTAAGTGGAAATAGCCTGGATCAGAAATGGCTGTTGACCAGTTTACAATACCGTAGTGTAAGCCGCCCATCGCTTCCATTGGTTTAATGGTAGAACCTGGAGGGTATGCACCTTGTACCGCACGGTTATAAAGCGGTTGATCTAAATTATCACGTAAAGAACTATAATCTTTATGGTTAATACCCGTCACAAATAAATTAGGGTTGAAGCTTGGACTAGATACTAAAGCCAGAATTTCACCCGTACGAGGGTCGATAGCAACAATGGCACCACGACGGCCTGCGAGCTGTTGAGATGCAACAACCTGTAAACCATAATCTAAAGATAAATAGAGGTCATTGCCGCGAGTAGGATCTTTACGGCCTAAATGGCGTAATATGTTACTGTGAGCATCTGCTTCAACAGATTCGTAACCTGGTGTTCCGTGTAGCAAATCTTCATAGCTTTTCTCAACGCCAATCTTTCCAATCAGGTTGGTTCCAGCATATAAATCTTTATCAATACTTTTTAATTCTTTATCGTTAATGCGCCCTACATAACCAATCACATGAGCAAATAATTCACCGTGTGGATAGTAACGGGTCATCTGTGTTTCGATTCTTACGCCGGGAAATTTATATTTAGCTTCACTAAACTTGGCAATATTGGCTTCAGTTAGATTAAGTTTAATTGCGACACGTTCAGTTTTTCGAGCAGTTTTTATACGACTTTTGAAACGATCAATATCTTCTTGTGTGAGATCTAAAATAGGTTGTAACTGCTCAACAACATGGTCAGCATCTTCTACATCGGTTTTACTTAAAGTTGCTGTAAAAACAGGATAATTATCTGCTAGTAATACACCATTTCGATCATAGATATAACCACGAGCAGGTGGAAGTGGCTGTAAGCGAATTCGGTTTTTATCAGATGCTGTAGAAAACTCGTCGTAGTGAAAAATTTGCAGATAAGCGTATCGGCTAATCAGCACTAATAAGCAAACGATAACAAGGCCTACGGCAAAAAAGATTCGTCCTCGATAAATGCGCTTTTCTTGCTGGATATCTTTTAAAGGAAAGTGCTGCTTCATAAGGATCGACTTAATGACATAGGGTGGAAAAATAGCTGCTTATTCTAACGCAAGAGCGCTTAAAATATTGCATAATTTTCAAAGTTTCCGTGCATTTCGATAAGATACGTTTTGACTTTGTAGACAACAAAATTGTAGATACTTGTATATAAGAAGCAAAATAATTCTGTTAAAGTCTCTCATTCAATAGAATAGGGTTGTTCTCACCATACGATTAGGGAAAATGGAGAAAATAATGAGAAAAATTTATCCCTTACTTGCAGTTCTGACGGTAAGTAGTTGGGCTCATGCTCAAGACTATTCGTTTCTTCCAGAAGCAAAATTAACAGGACATACTGCATCTACGTGGAATGTGGGTGCCGGTTTTACACAAAAACTATTACATTTAAACGGCGAATGGGTAAATCCTTATGGGATTGCCTATGCCAAAGTTGGCGCATTTTTGAATGGTGACAAAACTGCTGGTGGCCAAGTCGGGTTTCGATATCCGTATTATCTTACCGGCACAGATAAAAATGGTTACTATATTGGTTTTTATGCTGGGCATCTCGATAGTAAAGAGGTCGATGGTGATTATAAGTCCCGTTTAGGCGCTGGTGTCGATTTAGCCTATGTATTGTTGAATTCAGAAAGAATTAGTACTTTTAGTGTGGGTATTGGCGCGGCGGAAAAACTAACTGACCAGAATGGGGCAGTTGCTGCGGATACTAAACCACAAATTCAATTTTCTTATTCTCTAAGTTTTGGTTTATAAAACAAAGCAGTTTATCTTTAACTCGCCATAAGCAGAGCACAAATAAATACGAGAGTCTTACATGTTAGAGTACGTCAGCGGATTGTGGCAGACCTTTTTACACAGACCTGATTTTTGGGCCGTTTTGAGTATCATTCCAGTCACTGCCTTTGTTACATGGGCACACGTTTGGATGGCTTTGAAAATGGTGTTTTACCCAATTAAATTTTGGGGATTCCATTTAGGTCCATTACCCGTAGGTTGGCAAGGTATTGTGCCACGTAAAGCTGGGCGTATCTCGGGTATTATTACCGACAATACATTATCTAAGTTAGGTTCATTGCGTGAATTTTTAGAGGCAATGGACCCTGAAGATATGGCACGCATTATAGGTGAGCAGGTTGGATTTGAACTTGAACATCTGATTGATGAAGTCATGATCGATCGTAATGCCGTACTTTGGGAAAATTTACCTTATTCAATTAAACGCCGTATTTATGCACAGGCGCATAAACAATTACCAGGCGTGTTAAGAGAATTAGTGACTGAGCTGACCATGAACGTCGAGTCACTGGTTAATATGCGTGAAATGGTAGTGAGCCAGATGGAAGGTGACCGCCGTTTAATGGTACGTATGTTCTTAAAAGTTGGGCAAAAAGAAATCAACTTTATTTGGCATATTAGTGCTTTAATTGGAATGTTCTTTGGTATTTTCCAAATGATTGTTTGGTTTGTCGTACCTTGGCACTGGACTGTACCTTTTTGGGCTTCAATTTGGGGCTTTTTAACGAACTGGATCGCGATCTGGATGGTATTTAATCCGATTGAACCACATTACATTCGTTACCCACAGATTTTTAGACTAACAAAAGATCGTAAGTTCCCTTGGATTGTACCCGTTCTTCGAATTGGGACTTATAATTTCCAAGGTGCTTTCATGAAGCGTCAAGAGGAAGTCTCTGACGTGTTTTCAAGCGTAGTAACAGAAGATTTAATTACGTTAAAATCGATTATGACCGAAATGATGTATGGACCACGTAAAGATAAGACCCGCCGCATTGTGAAGCGTCATATTAACGAAATTATGGAAACACCGTTAGTTCGTACATCTTTACAGCTTTCTTTAGGGCCAAGAGAGTACGCAAGATTAAAGACGGACTTGATTGATCGATCAATTGAAATTACGATGGGACCCGTATGTGACCCAGCGCTGAACGCAAGCCGGGCACAGAAGATTTTTCAAATGTTTAAAGAGCGTATTCGCGAACTGACACCAAAAGAGTTTCAGAATTTGTTACGTCCTGCATTTCAGGAGGATGAGTGGATTCTTATTGTACTAGGTGGGGTAACCGGATTTATTGCTGGTACAATACATTTGTTTGTGGCTTTCTTATAATTCGACGTCGGGCAGGATCTATTGAAGATTAACGAGACTTTTTCTGCCGGACTTCATATTCATTGTTTTAAATGAGGATGTTTTTTATGCGCATTATTTTACTCGGACCACCTGGAGCAGGCAAAGGGACTCAGGCTCAGTTGATCTGTAAGCGCTACAATGTCCCACAAATTTCAACCGGTGATATGCTCCGTGCTGCAATTCGTGAAGGTACTGAATTAGGTCTAAAAGCTAAAAGTGTAATGGAATCTGGTGGCTTGGTTTCAGATGAACTTATTATCGGTTTAGTAAAAGAACGTATTGCTCAGCCTGATTGTGTAAATGGCTGCATTTTCGATGGTTTCCCACGTACTATTCCACAAGCTGAAGCTTTGGAAAAAGAAGGGATTAACATTGATCACGTAATTGAAATTGATGTTCCTGACGAAGAAATCGTACAACGTCTTTCTGGTCGTCGTCAGCATCCAGCTTCTGGCCGTGTTTATCATACAGTTTACAATCCACCTAAAGTGGAAGGTAAAGATGATGAAACTGGAGAAGATCTTGTTCAACGTCCAGATGACCAAGAAGAAACAATCCGTAAACGTTTAGCTTCTTATCATACAGAAACTGAGCAATTGGTTGGATTCTATCAAAGCCGTGCTGCATCTGGTGAGAACGCACCGACTTATGACAAGCTTGATGGCTTGCGTACAATTGAAGATGTACAAAAAGATTTGTTCAACATCTTAGACAAATAATTTAATATTGTTTGTGATAAAGAGCCCTCTTTGTGAGGGCTCTTTTCTTTCATTCAGTGCAGGAGAACAATATGAAAATCATATTGATTTTGGTGGTATTGCTAAGTCTGGCACTCGTCATATTTTTAAGTTATCAGAGCTATAAAATGCTTAGACAGGTACAAAAACAAGCAAAAGAAGAGCGTAACGAGAAAAAACGTCTAAAGTAAGATTGACTGGGTATATTACCTATACCCAACCATATTTTTAAGCTTCAATATTTTTAATAGCAATTTGCTTTTGTGCACCAAATTCAAAGCGATCAGGCCAGTTGCAAACATCTGCAACTACACATTCAGCACATTTAGGTTTACGGGCGATACAACAATAGCGGCCATGCAATATGAGCCAGTGATGTGAATCTAAAATAAATTCTTTAGGAATGACCTTAATTAAGCGGTGCTCAACTTCAAGTACATTTTTACCTACGGCTAAGCCAGTTCGATTTCCCACTCGGAAAATATGGGTATCGACAGCCATAGTCGGTTGTCCAAAAGCTGTATTTAAAACAACATTTGCGGTTTTACGTCCGACGCCCGGTAAAGCTTCCAAGTCTTTTCTGTTACTTGGAACTTCGCCGTTAAATTGTTCCATTAAAATCTTACAGGTCTTAATGACATTTTCGGCTTTAGCGTTGTAAAGGCCAATTGTTTTAATATATTCCTTTAACCCATCTACGCCTAGGTTATAGATTTTCTCGGCTGTATTAGCCACAGGGTAAAGTTTATCAGTTGCTTTATTCACACTCACGTCGGTCGCTTGAGCTGACAACATAACTGCAATGAGTAACTCAAAAGAAGATGAGTATTTTAACTCGGTTTGAGGAGAGGGCCGTTGTTCACGAAGGCGTTCAAAGAAAATTTGAATCTGCTTTTTCGTCATATTTTTGACAGCCATTCAGACCTCCTGTAATTGCATGAGTTGCTGTTGTAGTTCTTCGAGTTGAAGACGTTTTTTAGCATCTTCACGTACACCTAGCTGTTTTTCCAGTTTCTTAATTTGTGTACGAATTTTAGCTAACTCAATTGTAGTTTTAGCATCAGTTGGCACAGTCTCTTTAGGTTTCTCAATGAGTTCAATTGAAGGTAATTCATCAAGTGCCTGAGAAAACTGCGCAAACAGTTGAGTATCAATTTCAGCACGTACCACAGGCCCTTTACGGTGACTGCGACGCTTTTCTTCACGCTGAATGTGAGCGTAATAACGTTGTCTTAAATCATTTTGCTCTGCAGTACGTTGTTGTTCATTTGGTAAAGCTTGCGTGTCTTCAACCAAATCAATGCAATCTACGGGACATGGTGGAATGCATAACTCACAACCTGTACATAAGTCAGTCAAGATGGTATGCATGAGCTTACCACTGCCAATAATAGCATCTACAGGACAAGCACTAATACATTTGGTGCAGCCAATACATTCATCTTCACGAATAATTGCTTTCATGCGCTGCGGTCGGCCATCTGTTTGTACAGGCCATACGCTTCTTTCAGCAGTTAATGGAGAGCGATTTAATAGGTTTGCGAGTGCATCAGCAACAGGTTGTCCACCTGGAACACATTTATTTGCTTCTTCACCTTCAGCAATCGACTTTGCGTAGGGTAGACATCCATCACGATGTCCACATAGACCACATTGTGTTTGTGGTAATAACGCATCAATCTCGCGTATGAGAGAAATAGATGAATTCATAGTGGGCAAATAGCTTGGTTAAAACGATGCGATAATGAAGAAAAACCTAAGTAAGGTCAATGGATTTTAACGAATTTATCGGGTTTTTAATTGACCTAAAATGTCGCTAATATTGCACAATAATAGATCAATAAAAGTGAAAAGTTAAATGACTATTTCTTATCTTTAAGTAGTTTTTCTGAAAATAAGTTTTTGATAATTAAGGTTAATAAAATAATTTAAAATAACTATTGTTAAAATTGATGGAAAGGGATTTAATATTTTGCTGCTAAATGATGCATTTAATAATGTATTGCACCAATTTAATTCATTACTATGCTGAGGACCGTGCATTGAAATATAACAACCTGAATGAATTCCTGAATTACGTGCAAGCGCGTGATCCGCATCAACCTGAGTTCTTACAAGCTGTCGAAGAAGTAATGACGAGTTTGTGGCCCTTTATTGAAAAAAATCCGGAATATGCAGAGCAGGGTTTGTTAGAACGCTTAGTTGAGCCTGAGCGTGTGATTCAATTTCGTGTTTCATGGATGGATGATCAAGGTCAGACTCAAGTTAACCGAGCTTTCCGTGTTCAATACAATTCAGCAATTGGTCCATTCAAAGGGGGAATGCGTTTCCACCCATCGGTCAATCTATCAATTTTAAAATTTTTAGGTTTTGAGCAGACTTTTAAAAACTCCCTTACCACCTTACCAATGGGTGGAGGAAAAGGTGGTTCAGATTTCGATCCTAAAGGTAAATCTGATGCTGAAATTATGCGATTCTGTCAGGCATTAATCATTGAGCTTTATCGCCATTTAGGACCAAATACTGATATTCCTGCGGGAGATATTGGTGTGGG
>NZ_JZFB01000003.1:189857-201200 GCF_001188385.1 Acinetobacter sp. V2
CTGAGCAATGACACCGCTTGTGTCTTTACCGGTAAGGGAATTTCATTTGGTGGTAGCTTAATGCGTCCTGAAGCAACTGGCTATGGTACGGTTTATTTTGCAGAGGAAATGCTCAAAGCACGTGGACAATCTTTTGCTGGTAAAACTGTTTCAGTATCTGGCTCTGGTAACGTTGCACAATATGCAGCAGAGAAGGCCATGTTCTTAGGGGCAAAAGTTGTTACTTTATCTGACTCTAACGGCACAGTTTATGTAAAAAATGGTTTTACAGATGAGTTGCTTGTTGAAGTCATGAATCTTAAAAACGTTAAACGTGGTCGTATTTCTGAGTTTGCTTCTAAACATGGTTTTGAATATTTTGAAGGAAAAACGCCTTGGCATATTCCTGTCGATATTGCTTTACCATGTGCTACGCAAAATGAATTAACAGGTGAAGATGCTAAAACGCTTATTGCAAATGGTGTAATTTGTGTGGCTGAAGGCGCTAATATGCCATCTACACTTGAAGCAGTTGAACACTTCATTGAAGCTAAAATTTTGTATGCACCAGGAAAAGCATCTAATGCGGGTGGGGTGGCAACATCTGGTTTAGAAATGTCTCAAAATGCAATTCGTTTAAGCTGGACACATGCTGAGGTCGATGAACGTTTACATGCAATTATGAAAGACATTCATGCGAATTGTGTAAGATACGGTACTAAAGAAGACGGCACTGTTAATTATGTTGATGGTGCCAATATTGCAGGTTTTGTAAAAGTGGCTGATGCAATGCTTGCTCAAGGTATTTTCTAAAAATAGAAATAAAAAATCCGATGCAAAAGCATCGGATTTTTTTAGTCTAAAAACTTATTTTTTAGGTTTTTTAACTAATTCTTGCTCAACAACCATATCTAATACATCAGCTTGACTAGATTGGTCTGCTGCTGGGTTTTTCACTTCAAAACGTTTTACACGTAAAATTACGCGTTGATCTGGATTGTGTTCAAAACCTTCAATTTGGCCATAATATAATGACCAGTTTTTGTCAGCGTAAGTTTTAACGCCTTTGTCATCATATTTAATTTCACGAACTTGCATACAAGTTTGTGGTGCAACACCAGTACATGATTTAGTTTGTGGAGCAACTTCTAGGAAAACAGTTTTTCCTTCAGATTGATATTTTGCTTCAGGTGTCATTTTACCAGTAAAGGTATATTTTTGACCTTGAGCATCAGATACCGTTAGTGTTGGTTGGTCAACGTTTGTAGTGTTGAGTTCAAATGGAATCGCACGTTTTTGGAAAAGGCTGCTAGAAAATTGTTCCTGTTTCATTAAAGCAGGTTCACACGCCATCATTGTTGACATTACATCAGCAGTTACGATGGTATTGTTTTCAACTTTCCAAGTTGTTCCTTGGCGGTTACAACCCGTTGCGATTGATAAACGGTCGTTGGTAAAGTTAAGAACGATAGGTTTTTTTGTATTTTCAGGCTGATAAGACCAAGAGTAGTCGGTTAAAGCTTGAGTATTCACTGCTTTTTGACCTTGGAAAATATGCTTTTGACCAGTTTTGTCTGTCACGCTTAAAATCACCTGACCATTATTGTTGCTAATTTCGATTGGTAATTTTGCGTCACTAAAGATGCTATTCGACAATTGTTCTTGTTTCATTAAATCATCTTGGCAAGCCATCATTGTTGAAACAAGGTTAGATGTAACAAGTTGGTTACCTTCAACTTTCCAAGTACCGCCTTGGCCATTACAACCTGTATTGATTGCTAATTTGCCATCTGCATTAAAGTTAAGGATAAGTGGTTTAGAAGCTTTTACATTTTGATAAGTCCAAGCATATTCACCTAAAGTGGCTGCAAGGTTTTGTTGTTGCTCAGATACAATTGGAGCAGGAGTAGTGGTAACTGTTTGACACGCCATCAAAGAAAAAGGTAATAACGCAAGAATTAAATATTTAATTTTCATTTAAAAAAACTTCAAGTAAAAAAACAACAGCAATAAGCTTAAAACATTCTTAAAAAAAGAAAATGTAAACATTTGATTGTTTCGGTTTTTAAAATGTATAAGTTTGTAAGTTATTCTAATTTTCAACAAAAATAATGGTATACCCCCGCGAAACGGGGTATTTGCTAATAATTAATCAAAACGATAGATATCCATGCCTAGCGAGCCCATTGTGAAGCTGCTGTGAACAATCGTAAAACGATTGCCTGTACCCATAGCAAAAAACAACGGGGCAAAATGTTCAAGGGTAGGATGATTACGTTTTACATAGGGCAATGATTGCCAGTCTAGTACACCATCATAATCTTGATGGGTAAGTTTATTCACAACAGCATTTCTAAAAGTTGAGGCCCATTCTGGAACTTTAGAGTTGTCTCCTTGCCAAGATAGCTCTGCAAGGTTATGAGTGATACTGCCTGAACCAATGAGTAAAATCTGTTTGTCACGTAAAGGCGCTAGTGTTTGTCCTATGCGATAAATTTCTTGTGCGCTTAAATTGGTTGGCAAAGAAATCTCGACCACAGGAATGTCTGCATCAGGATACATATGCAATAGAGGCATCCATACGCCATGGTCACGAGGACGCGTACTATTCGCATGTGCAACTAAATGAGCTTCTGCCAGTAATTTTAAGATTTCTTCAGCAAGTTCTGGTTGCCCAGGTGCGCTGTAGCGAATTTCATATAACTCTTTAGGAAAGCCGCGGAAGTCATGCCATGTTTCAGGACGAGTCGAAATACTCACTTCAAGTGCTTTACTTTCCCAATGCGCCGACATCACAATGATTGCCTTTGGTACGGGAAGGTTAGCTCCTAAGCGGTGTAGAGCAGGGCCTACTTGTTCTGGATCAAGTGCAAGCATGGGTGAACCATGTGAAATAAACAGTCCGGGAAGGGGTTGTAGTTCCATTGCATTACACCTGAGTTAAAAAGCAGAATAATAGTTATTATGCCAAAAACAGGACATGTTAAAAGTATCCTGATTTCAACGGATTGTTCCTAAAATGAAACGGTTGTTGTTTTTATGCACGGTGATAGGGATGATTATGATTAATAGTCATTGCCCGATATAGCTGCTCAATGAGTAAAACACGTACCAAAGGATGGGGCATTGTGAGTTTTGAAAGTGACCAATGCCATGCGGCAGCTTTACGTACTTGATCTGATAAACCATCTGGTCCACCAATAGCAAGTGCTACATCATTGCCTTCAAGCATCCACTGTTTCATTGTGTCAGCTAGCTTTTCTGTGCTGAGTTCTCGGCCACCGACCTCTAGAGCAATTAAAGTTTCATTCGGTTTTAAAGCATTTAAAATACTTTCACCTTCAATTTGACAATATTTTAAAATATCCGCTTCTGAATCATTCTTACCACGTTTGGCCATAGGAAGTTCAATGACTTGAGTTTGCACAAAAGGTTGAATACGTTTGAAGTAATCTTCAAAACCAGTGAGAACCCAAGCAGGCATTTTTTGACCAATGGTCAGAATACGAATTTTCATATTATCTATTCATTTAAAACAGCTGGCGCATTATACCTGAGGAAGAGATAAGTTCGTGGTAGTAAAATAGGCATAAAAAACGCAGTCCAAAAAACGGTGTTGGACTGCGATCAAATGATCATCTGTCTGGAGTTCAGATGATCATAGAGAATAAAACAAGGCTATCTATAAAATAATAGATAACGAAGAATACTTAATTTAATTAAATACTCTTAATACCTATTATGAGGATGGTTGGATATTTTTCAATCAAATTGTGTAACAAAAAAAAGAGAGCCGAAGCTCTCTTTTTTTCGCATTTTAATTAGTGACGTGCTGCTTTTGAACCTTCCACCGGTTTTACAATCGGTGTTTTAGGTAAAGGCTTGGGCATCGAAACTAATGCTAAAGGCAAGATGTCATCAATACTTTTCACAGCTTTGATTTCTAAACCTTCTTTAACATTGGCTGGAATTTCTGCCAAATCACGAACGTTATCTTGTGGAATAAATACAAGTTTAATTCCACCGCGGTGTGCTGCAAGAAGTTTTTCTTTTAAGCCACCAATACGCATTGCACGACCACCTAAGCTTGTTTCACCAGTCATTGCAATATCAGGACGAATCGCAATACCTGTAAATGCTGATACAAGCGCAGTTGTTAATGCTAAACCAGCAGATGGACCATCTTTTGGTGTTGCACCTTCAGGTAAGTGAACGTGTACATCAGTTTCTTCAAAACGAGAAGCTTCAATACCTAGCTCATCGGCACGTGTGCGTACTAAAGTCATTGCTGTAGTAATAGATTCTTTCATTACATCACCGAGTGAGCCAGTTGTAATGAATTTACCTTTACCTTTGACGGCTGCAACTTCAATAGTAAGCAACTCACCACCTACAGATGTCCAAGCTAGACCATTTACGCGGCCTACTTGCGCTTCATCTTCTGCAATACCAAAGTCAAACTTGTGTGGACCTAAGTATTCTGGAAGATTGGCAGAAGTCACATCAAGTTGTAAGTTTTTAGACTTTTTACTTACTGCTTCTTTTACCACTTTACGCGCAATTTTAGACACTTCACGTTCTAAACTACGTACACCCGCTTCACGTGTATAGCGCTGAACAATGTCACGAATCGCTTCTTCATGAATTGTTAACTCTTTTGCGCGCAGACCATTGTTCTTAATCGCTTTTGGAACAAGGTAACGTTCAGCAATGTTAACTTTTTCATCTTCGGTATAACCCGGTAGACGAATAACTTCCATACGGTCAAGCAATGCCTCAGGAATATTCATGCTGTTTGCAGTACAGATGAACATCACTTCAGATAGGTCAAGATCAAGATCTAAATAGTGATCGTTGAACTTACTGTTTTGTGATGGATCTAATACTTCAAGCAATGCAGAAGCAGGATCACCACGGTAGTCTTGTGCCATCTTGTCAATTTCGTCGAGTAAGAACAGTGGGTTCTTCACGCCAACTTTTGTTAAAGACTGCACGATTTTACCTGGCATCGCACCAATATAAGTACGACGGTGACCACGAATTTCAGCTTCGTCACGTACGCCACCAAGTGCCATACGAACAAACTCACGACCTGTTGCTTTCGCAACTGATTCACCAAGCGAAGTTTTACCTACACCAGGAGGGCCTACTAAACATAGGATAGGACCTTTGAGTTTTTTAACACGAGACTGAACCGCTAAGTATTCAACAATACGATCTTTAACGTCATCTAAGCCGTAGTGATCTGTATCAAGAATCTCTTGAGCTTTCGCAAGGTTAATGCTGACTTTGCTCGCCTTATTCCACGGCGTATCTAAAATTACTTCTAGATAGTTACGTACAACAGCCGCTTCACTAGATGCAGGTTGCATTGCTTTAAGCTTACGGAACTCAGCTTCAGCTTTTTTACGTACATGTTCAGGTAAATCAGCTTCAGTAAGACGTTTTTCTATTTCAGCAACGTCATCTTCAGCGCCACCATTCATGTCAGAAAGTTCACGTTGAATGACTTTCATTTTTTCATTTAGAAAGTATTCACGTTGGTTTTTTTCCATTTGGCGTTTTACGCTGTCATGCAAAGTTTGTTCAATTTGCTGTTCGGCAGATTGATTAACCAGGTAGCTCATAAGCTCTTGCAAATGTGCTTCAAATTCATCGTGCTCTAAAAACTTCTGTTTAATTTCAATATTTAGAGGTACACGTGTTGCCACGAAGAACATAAGCTGTAGCAAGTCTTCAATTTTATTAGCAGCTGCAACCAGTTCACGTGCATTACGTAATTTTGCTTCAGCATATTGAGCAAATAAATTACGCAACTCTTGTAAACGAGTTTCTTGAGTAGCTTTATCTACGTTAATTGTCATTGGACTTAAGCTATGCTCAGCAGTCAAATGGCTATCTTCATCGATAATTTTTTCAAGCTTAGAGCGCTGTAACCCTTCAATCAGTACTTTGATACAGTTTTCATCATTCTCATGATTTACGACCTGAACAATCTTAGCGACAGTTCCGTACTGATAAAGGTTATCGTGATCAATATCTTCTGTAAGCGAATCTTTTTGCGCAACTACAAATACTAAATTGTCACTGTTACGAGCCACATCAACTGCATTGATCGATTTTTCACGACCCACGAATAACGCAATTTGCATGTGTGGGTAGACCACTACATCACGTAACGCTAAAAGTGGTAATACACTTGGAACCTGAGGCTCTAAGTCAGTTTTTTCATTCATAATAAGTTCAGACATGGGCACTCCTAATGAGTGACAACGAGGTTGCCATGTTTTTTATAGTGATGTGTATTTCAAAAATTACAAGGGCCTCTCTATAGAAAATGTGGAAAAAATGACTAATTTAGTCAACTTTTTTATTAAAATATTATGAATCAACGGATTAATTCTTAAGAAGAATAAAATTTTGTAGAAAGGATGAGTAATTTAGCTTAATAATTATGAAATATTCATATAGTAAAAAAGACGTTTGGATAGAAAACAACCATTTTCTTATGCCATTTATCGGCATTGTATAATTAACAATAATGCAAAACTTATTTAATATTGAACATTAAATAGCCGTGTTACTATAAGTTGGTAAATCGGTCTGTCACGTAGAAGTAACCATCCTTAGGGTGGTTACTTTTTCGTTTTAAGGGACTAAAAAGTAAAAGGATATATTTTAAGTTTTATAAATTTTCATATAAATATTATCTTTTAAAATAATAAATATGTTGAGGGGTGAGTAAAGCATCTAAGGGTTGATCCCAGCTTTGACGTTTTAAAGTATGCTCAATAAATTGAAATTGATGAGCCATTCCCAAACGATAAGGTCTATGTTTTGCACTAGCCAATGTACGGTCATAATAGCCGCCTCCCATACCAATACGCGTACCGTATTGATCACAAGCTAAAAGTGGCATTAACAGTAAATCAAGTTTTGATACATGTTTTCCTCTTGTTGCCATGGGTTCTTTCATACCCAATGGATGATGGGAAAAACGTCGATTTAAATATTGGTTTCTAGATATTTTTACCCAAACTAAATGTTGATTCATAGAACAAATCATAGGTAAATAAACTTGTTTATTTTTTTTAAAACATAATTTTATGATCAGATCTGTATGAACTTCTCCGAAGGCATGCAGATATAAACCAATTTTTTTTGATGAATGAAAAATAGCAAGACTGTTTAAATGATGCAGAACATTAAGCTGAGCTTTTTTTTGCTCTAAGGGGGATAAAGAGCGTCTTTTAGATCTTAAATTTTTTCTAATAAAACTAAGTTCATTCATGCGTAAATCTAACAAAGATTTGAGATCAGTCGAGCAAAATTATACCTATTTTTCTTAAGATTTATGGAAATAGAGAACTAATTAAGAAATAACTTTAAATTTATTTGATGCGATGTATGTTCTTTAGCGATAAAAAATTCTATTTCTTTACGTATTACCAGTATTTATTTACATTTAATCAGATAAGAATATTTAGAAGGATGAATGTGAAATTGTTAAGCCTATGAAGTTAAAAATTTTAACCATTACAATAAGCGCCGTATTGATGCTAGGCGGGTGTACAAAACAAACAGAACCTGAAGCTGCTGAAGTTGACTATAAAGCTCAATTTGAAGAGTCTGACCGTAAAATTGGAGAGTTTTTAGATCAACTGGATAATCCGAATACACCACAAGAAGTTAAAATCAAAATCTTGTGCCATGATTATCCTGAGGTTTATAAAACCCAATATATGCCTGCATTAATTAAAATTTCACCTAAACCTTATACCGAAGAAAAATTATTGTCAGATTTGAAGAGTGCAACTGATTACTACAAAGATGCCTTTGCGATTCGATGTAATCAATAATTAATTGATGGTTTAAATCTCAAAAAATCCGATAAGTGTGAATTGATTGGCATTATTAAGTTGTGGTAAATTTCATTTTGTCTTTATAGTTGCTAATTTAGGGGGTTCTAGATATGGAAATCTTGAAATTCTTACAGAGTTTTAATACGGTTGGTACATACTTAACGATTGCTTCAACTGTTTTAGCTGGGCTTATTATTTATTTTTACGTGATTAATCCAGCGTAATCTTTTAAAAAAGAAATAGTAAGAGATCTTCTATTTCTTTTTTTTATAATTAAATTTTTTTATAAATTTCAAACTATAAAAATAAGGTAGGGTCATGAAGTTTAAATTATTTTTTCTTAGTTTTTTAGCTTTAGGATGTCATGCCGACGACAATGTAAGTGATCCTGATATTTGTAATGTAGTAAAAAAAGTCGCTTATACTGTCATGGAAGCACGTCAACAAAAAGTTCCATCTCAAGACTTGCAACAGATAGCGAATGGTCTTGAAGACCCAAAAGCCAAACAACTTTACCAAGATTTAATTAATTCAGCTTACTCTGCCAAAGTATTTAGAACTAGTTTCTTTAAAAGAAAGGCAATAGAAGATTTTCAAACAGGCTGGTATGAAGAGTGTCTTAATAGAAATAAAAAATAATATTAGAGAAGGCGGAGTAAATTAATCAACTAAGCTGCAATTTAATGTTTAAAAAGAAAATTTTAGACTGAAAGGTCTGTATGGAAAGCTAAATTAAAATAAATATTTTGAATTTTTCTTAAAGTTAAAACTAAATGCTCCGAAGATGCCGCTGCATGTGTCGTTACCCTGAACCCGATGAGTTCAAGGTGGACGCGACGTATACTTGCTGGGTTTCCTACACGAGGGTAGGCATACACTCTAAATATACAGAACACATCCATAAGTTTAAGTATCGGCAGGGGAATAGACCCGCTGGCGAACATCCCAGAGACAGTTTAAGTATAACCGATCTGACCATGTTGGCAATCACCTAAACCTCTGGAACTGTAAACTTAGTTTGCGTTTGATGAAGCTTTGTACATTAACAGGCATAAAATAATTTCAATTACGCTTAATAGTGCCAATAAAAAACGCCTTGCATCTATTATTCATAGAGCAAGGCGTTTTTGTATGGATAATTTATTTAAACAATTTGTTCAACATCATCCAATATCGTTTGCAGTAAACGTTCACAGTGAGTGTATTCTTGCAAAGACTTATTAAGGCTCAGTACTTCTTGAGTCAATTGTAGAGCAACCATAATGACCAGTTTGTTGTGCTCAACACGTGGGGCACTACGACGCATCTCATTAAATTTCTCATTGAGAAGTTCTGCTGCACGTTCAAGTTCATCTTTTTTGTCTAAAGTAGTTGCGAGTCTAAAGGTCTGCTCAATCAGCCTAAGCTCTACCATGACTTGTTCACTCATGATTGGGTCTCCTCACCAGTTTCAGCATTAGGATGGGCAAGCTGCTGAATTTCTTGAGCATGCTGATCTTGAGCAGTGCCTAAAATTCCTAAACGTTGAATAATCGCTTCAACTTTTGATTTAGCAAGCTCATTTTTTTGTAACAAACGATCACGATCTTGTTGTAAATCATGAAGCTCTTGTTGAGTTTGACGCTGGTGGGCTTGTAACTTTTCTTTTGCAACACGTAATTCATTGCGCTCGGCAAGAATTTCTTGAAAACGATTTTTTAAATCAGTCGTACTTTTTTCTAATCGGCTATAACGTTCCGCAAGTGTGTTAGCATCCTGATTCAACTGTTGAAATTGACTTTTTAACTGAGATAGTTGCTCAGTTACCGACTCAATTTCCTCTTGTTTTTTAGTGATAATACTATTTTTTTGCACAACTTGTGCGTGATGCTCTGTTTCAGCCAGTTCTTTAGCTTCTGAGAGTGCCGCATGTTCACTCTCTAAATGATGTAAGCGTGTTTTTAATACGCTAATATGCGCTTGTAGCCGCTGTAATTGTTCTAACATAACGAGGTCGCACAGAATTGCAATCAAAGGTAATATATACAAAGTATAGAGATTGGATAAACGAATGCAAGACGATATTTCAGGCTGGACAGATTGGAACGCTCATTTTGAAGGAATTGAAGAAATTTCAAGCCCTAGTGAGTTACATGGTCTATTAACAGGTATTGTTTGTGTGACAGAAGCGCCAACGCGTGAACAATGGTCACAAATTTTAACAACCCTTAATGTGCCAGAGTTAAGTGAAGATGCTCTAACACTTTTAACTGATGAAGCAGAAGATGTTATTCATGCGTTATCTGAAGATGAATTAGATTATTTACCTATGCTTCCTGACGATGACCATTTACTTCAAGAGCGTGTACAAGCTTTATCAGATTGGTGTGCAGGCGTTGTATTAGGTTTTGGATTGGCATCGGGTCATATCCGTCCAGATGAACTTGAGTTGATTGAGAACCTTCAAGATATTGCAGCAGTCGAATTTGAAGACTCTGACAATGATGAAGAAGGTGAAAGCAGCTACGAAGAATTATATGAATTTGTACGCTTAATTCCTGTAAGTTTATCTATTGGCAGAAAAAAAATTACTGTAGCTGAAAGTTCTTTATTGAAAAAATTTCATGCAAAAAGTAAATCTGCTGCTGTAGACACAGAACAAAATATTGTAGAAATGTTTACTCCACATCGCCCAAGCTAATTGAGGCGATGTGTTATTGGTTGTATTTTATTTTTTGACTTTAAAATTCTAAATCAAGTAGATCATTATGAAATTGCCTCAAGCTGATTTTCGACATCGTAGAGACCGTCTGGCAGAAAAAATGGGTCCAAACAGCATTGCAATTATTGCAACGCGTGAAGAAATGTACCGTAATCGTGATGCGGATTATAAATTCCGTGCCGATAGTAGTTTTTTCTATTTGACGGGCTTTGCTGAGCCTGAGGCAGTTGCTGTCATTGAAACCTTCGACGATGAAGAATATAGCTATAGTCTTTTTTGCCGTGAACGTAATCGCGAGATGGAGATCTGGAATGGTTTCCGTGCTGGAGTTGATGGTGCAGTTGAAGACTACGATGCTGATGAAGCATATGTCATTGATTTGCTTGATGAAGAAATTATTGAAAAATTATTAAATAAAGAGCGTCTTTATTATCGGATTGGGCACGATGCTGAGTTTGACGCGCGCGTGAGCCAGTGGATTAAAAAAGCAGATGCCGAGCACCGACATGAAAACGCTCCCGCTCAATTGCTACAGCTTGACCGTATTGTTGATGAAATGCGTTTAGTTAAGTCACCACAAGAACTTGAGCTAATGCAAATTGCTGCAAATATTAGTGCTGAAGCGCATACGCGTGCGATGCAAACGGTACACCCAGAAATGATGGAATATGCTCTTGAAGCTGAACTCAATTATATTTTTGGGAAAAATGGCTGTGTTCCGTCTTATAACAGTATTGTAGGCGGTGGAGCTAATGCTTGTGTTTTACATTATGTTGAAAATAACAAGCCACTCAAAGATGG
>NZ_JZFB01000003.1:201242-203322 GCF_001188385.1 Acinetobacter sp. V2
TATGCTTCGGATATTACTCGTACTTTTCCGGTCAATGGTAAATTTAGTGCTGAACAAAAAGCATTATATGAAGTTGTATTGGCTGCCCAATATGCAGCGATTGATGCAGTTCGTATTGGTAATTCATACCGTGAGCCTCATGAAATAGCAGTTAAAATTTTAACTGAAGGTCTAGTTAATTTAGGTTTGCTCAAAGGTGATGTTAACGAACTCATCGAAACAGAAGCATATCGTCAGTTTTATATGCATGGCACAGGTCATTGGCTAGGCATGGATGTACACGATGTCGGGTCTTACAAAAAAGGTGAAGACTGGCGTCAATATGAAGAGGGTATGGTCATTACAGTTGAACCTGGTTTATACATCGCACCAGATGATGAAACTGTAGATGAAAAATGGCGTGGTATTGGTATTCGTATTGAAGATGATGTGGTCGCAACCTCGAAAGGACCACGAGTTTTAACTGCTAATGTGGTTAAAGATATTGCAGATATTGAACATTTAATGGCGTAAGCTAAAGCATAATTAAACGTATTCGCCAAAGGAGCAAAACTCGATGCAACAACAAGTGATTATTGTAGGTGGGGGAATGGTGGGTTTGAGCCTTTCACTCATGCTCGCGAAGGCTAATATTGCGGTAAAGTTATTAGAAGCTGTGAAATACCCAAACTATGATGATCAAAATGTTGCTCCTTACCATTCGAGTTTTGATGCGCGTAATACGGCTTTATCGCGTCGTAGCGTACAGATTTATCAGAAGCTAGGGTTATGGGATGCATTACAGCAACATGCGACCCCAATTTTGCAAGTCCACATTACTGAGCAAGGCAGTTTTGGTAAAGCACGTTTAATTGCAGAACAAGAAAAAGTCGAAAGCTTTGGTCAGGTAATTGAAAATGCTTGGCTTGGGCGTGTGCTGTTAACTCAAGTGCGCCAACAACCTTTGATTGAACTCATTGATGGTGTACAGGTTACCGCTTTAACTCAAGATGCCGAGCAAGTACATATTGAAGCTCTGCGTGGTGAGGAAACTTTAAAACTTGAGTCAAAATTATTAATTGCGGCTGATGGACGCGATTCTTTTTGTCGTCAGGCAATTGGTGTGGGTGTGGATGTTCACGACTATGATCAGGTTGCAATTGTGACTACGGTTCAGACATCAAAACCGCATGAACAGGTAGGTTTTGAACGGTTTAGCGCATTAGGTCCTTTAGCCTTATTACCTTTACCGGGTGAGTACCGCCGCTCAGTGGTGTGGCCTGTGAAAAAAGGCACTGAAAATGAATGGTTGGGCGATGAAAATGACCAGCATTTCTTAAGTGCTTTACAACAAACCTATGGTGACCGAGCGGGTAAATTTGAAAAAACGGGTAAACGTTTTAGTTATCCGCTTTCGCAAGTGCTTGCACATAAACAAGCTGTTGGTCGCGTTATTCTAATGGGTAATGCAGCGCATACAATTCATCCAGTTGCAGGACAGGGCTTTAATTTATGTCTACGTGATGCAGATGTTTTAGTGCGTTATTTAGTGAACCAATTAACCACTTCTGATGATTTAGGTAACCCTGATAACTTACTTGCCTATGAGCAAGCTCGTTTATCAGATCAGCAACGCGTGATTAAGTTCTGTGACACTGTAGTTCGTGGTTTTAGTAACCAGAACCCGTTATTAAAATTAATTCGTAATACAGGATTAATTGCGTTTGATGTCATTCCGGGTATAAAACCATTGGTGGCTAACTATGCAATGGGGTTAAAAGCATGAGTGAAGTGTTGGATGTCGTCATTGTTGGTGGTGGATTGGTTGGTGGTTTAACTGCTTTATTACTTGCGCAAGGTGGCGTACAACCCACTGTGCTTGATGCGGCTCCTGTACTTGATGTTGAGAAAACATTAAGCGTGATGAATCCACGTGTTTTAGCACTTAGCCAAGCGACCATTCATTTGCTTAAAACGGTAAATGTTTGGGATGATCTCGCACGCCAAATGCCTTATACAGGCATGCAGGTCTGGAATCTTAATGGCTACGGTGAAATTAATTTTGGTCAAGACTCTGCCCGTCAGCCTTTAGCTGAGCAAG
>NZ_JZFB01000003.1:203364-213399 GCF_001188385.1 Acinetobacter sp. V2
TATTCAGCAAAAAATGTTGCAGCAGCTTACAGATTACCGTACTCAAGTTCGTGTTACGCGTATTGAGCAAGGTGTTGGATGTTGGCATATTCAATTAGCAGACGGCACTATGCTTAAAACTAAACTGCTTATTGGTGCAGATGGTGCGAATTCCTTTGTACGTGAACAGGCTTTTATTGACCTCGACGTACTAGATTACAAACAAGCAGCTATTAGCTGTGCGATTAGAACAGCAAAGTCTCATCATTATGTTGCCCGCCAAATTTTCCTACCTACAGGACCTTTGGCATATTTACCAATGGCAAGTCTTGAAGAAGCTGAAAATGGATATTGGCAATCGATTGTCTGGACACTACCAGATGATTATGCCGATGAATATTCAGCTTTAAACGATACGGCGTTTATGCAGCTTTTAACTCAAGAAAGCCAACACATGTTGGGTGAGGTGTTAGAGGTTCGTTCAAGAGCACAATTTCCGCTCAAAGCCCGCGCTGCAAAACAATATGTAAAAGCAGGCTTAGCTTTGATTGGTGATGCAGCACATGTGATTCATCCACTTGCTGGGCAAGGGGTAAATATTGGCTGTCTTGATGCCGCAGTACTGTGTGATGTATTGCTTCACGATTTAAACCGTGGTGTATGGGCGCATGAGCAAACTTTAATGCGCTATGAACATCGCCGTAAAGGTCAGAATGATGCAATGATGCATAGCATGTCAGCAATTGGTTGGCTTGAAAGCAGTGAGCTATTTCCAGTCGTGTGGGCTCGCAATATGGGGCTTAAGCAAGTTGAGCTAACTCCGTTTTTAAAAGACCGATTTATGCAACAAGCAAATGGTTTAGGGGCTTTACAAAGTACCCGCTATAGGCATTAAAATATTTACTGGATCTATACTCTACTGAGTGAATTAAATACTAGTAGATATTTTTTGAACAATCATTTATATATCATTACCAATTTGGTCATAAAAGATACGGAATTGACCAATTTGGCTCTTTGCTAAACGCAAAGAGATTGCTAAATTTCTGAGGTCTTGGAACCATAGCGATGATGCAATAAAAATCATTGTGGGGAGTGTGAAATGTCAGATATCAATGATTATGAAGATGCAGAAGATTCTGCTGTAGATGAAGATGAAGCGAAAGCAGCCGAAAGCGGTGCAGCTGATGAAGAAGCAGGCAGTTTGAGTGATACTGACCTTGCTGAAGCAGAAACGCTGACTGTAACTGCTAAACAGAAACAGCGCCAAGCGTTGGAAGATGAAGTTGCTGCATTTTTAGCTCGAGGTGGTAGAATTACCGAAGTTCCTCCTGATGAACATAGCGACCATTAATCTTAAAAAAGCATCACATGAGTGGTGCTTTTTTATTTCTGTAAATTTACCAAAATAGATTTAAGGCGAGCTTTGCAGTTCTTTTAAAATTCCACACTCATCCACTGTTCGATTGGTAGAGCAGTGCTGTTTTAAATCAATTAAAGATTCTTTTAAAAGTAATAATCTTTCAATTTTTTCAGATACTTCATTTAAATATTTATCTACTAAATTATCAATTTTTGTACATGCCTGTTTAGGCTGAGCTTTCATTTCTTTTAACGTTTTAATATCACTGAGTGAAATATCTAATTCGCGGCAATGCTTAATAAACAATAGGTCGTTCAGCGTTTGCTCAGTGTAAACACGATAATTATTTTCTGAACGTTGGATACGATCAAGTACACCTACTTTTTCGTAATAACGGATCGTATCAATTGGAACATCCGCTTTTTTTGATAATTGACCAATAGAAAGACTCATAAGGCTTGACTCTGGAGCTACTCAAGGGTTTTTAATTACTATAAAAGAGTTCTTGAGGAAATAAAATGGCTGGATGTGGTTGTGCTTCAACATGTTCTCCTTCAAAGAAAGTGAGTCCACGTTTTAGAAAAGCGTTATGGATTGCTCTTGTGATCAATGCGTTGATGTTTGTAGTAGAAATATTGGGCGGTTATAAGGCTCAATCTGTTTCGCTATGGGCCGATGCATTAGATTTTGCCGGAGATGCAGCAAATTATGCATTATCTTTAGTTGTGCTTTCGATGAGTTTATATTGGCGCGCAACAGCTGCATTACTTAAAGGAATAACGATGGCCGCTTTCGGTATTTTTGTTATTGCAAAAGTGGTCTGGTCATATTTTTATGGCGTTTCACCGGAGCCTATGGTGATGGGAGTAATTGGTGTGATGGCTTTAATTGCTAACGTTTCAGTCGCGCTTATGCTCTATGCATACCGTGATGGAGATGCCAATATGCGTTCAGTTTGGCTCTGTAGCAGAAATGATTCTATTGCCAATATTGCTGTGATTTTAGCGGCCGTTGGCGTATTTGGAACAGGTAGTGTATTTCCAGATTTATTTGTTGCCTTTGTAATTGCTTACTTGGGGGTGTCTTCTGGTTACGCTGTTATAAAACAATCACAGCAAGAAAGAAAACAGTCAAAACTGGTGTTGGGTTCTCAAGCATAATTATAAGCGCATAAAAAGTACCATTCAGACATGGTACTTTTTACTATTTGAATGCATTAGATGAGTAGTGATATTGCGATACTCCACATAACACAACCAATAATGAAATCTAAGACTTTCCATGCTTTAGGATTGATAAATAATGGTTTTAATAACCTTGCGCCATAACCTAAACTGAAAAAGAAAATCCAAGAAGCAACAATGCTGCCCAAAGCAAAACTAATTTTGTCTTCTAACTGGGTTGCAACTGAACCAATCAGAACAATGGTATCCAAATAGACATGTGGATTAAGCCAAGTAAAGGCGAGACAGGTCACTAATGCTTGGGTTAAGGTCTGTTTCTGGTTGCTATCAAGCTCCATACTCTGGGTGGTTTTTAAGGCAGCATAGAATGCTTTTGCACCGTATACCAATAAGAACGTTGCCCCTAAATATTTAGCGACCGTAATCAAGATGGGTGATGCTGTCATGATTTCGGCAAAACCTAATACACCAAACGCGATTAGAATTGAGTCGGACAGTGCACAGATTAAACATAGCCAAAATACATATTGCTGTTTGAGGCCTTGTTTTAGAACAAAAGCGTTTTGTGCTCCAATTGCTACAATAAGCCCGCTACCAATACCGAATCCTTTAAAAAATATACTAAGAGAAAACATAACAATAAGGTGGAAAAATCAGATGTGGGAATTATCGGACTTTTTCTTAAGAAATAAGTAAAATTAAGAATATTTAGGTTTGGCTAAAAAATATTTAGGTTTGATATGTTAGATAGCAAACAGTGTGAAGCCTTTCTTGCAGTCGCAGAAGTGGGAAGTTTTGATGCAGCAGGTGAGCATTTATATATTACGCCCTCGGCAGTGTCCTTACGCGTGCAAGCTTTAGAAAAGTATTTAGGCCAAATTTTAATTATACGTGGGCGGCCATGTGTACTCACACAAGCTGGGCAAACGTTATTGCAACATTTACGTCATACGAGATTAATGGAGCAAAACTTATTACAAGGTTTGATGGGGAAATCATCGGAATCGGAATTCTATAAAATTGCTCTAGCGTCCAATGCAGATTCGCTAGCGACTTGGCTTTTACCGAGCATTCAGCAAACACTTTTTAAAGAAAAAATAGTCTTAGAACTAAAAATTGATGATCAATCTCACACACATACTTTATTAGAAACAGGACAAGTCAACGCATGTATCTCGGCAGAAGAACAGGTCATGTCAGGCTGTTTAGCTCAACCACTCGGGAAAATGCGTTATAAAATGTTGGCTTCTGCTGAATTTGCAGCTGACTGGTTTAAACATGGTGTAAACCGAGAAACTTTAAGAAATGCACCAGCTGTAATTTTTAACCATAAAGATCTTATGCATTCAGAGGTACTACTGAAATATTATGGTTTGCCTTTGCAGAGCTATCCTTATAGTTTTATTCCTGCTACAGATGCGTTTGTAAAAGCAATTCAATTAGGTTTGGGGTATGGCATGGTGCCTGAACTTCAGGTTCAATCGTTGCTAAGCAATGGAACTTTAGTGGATGTTATACCTGAGGCTGAGCTCGACATTCCGTTATATTGGCACCATTGGAAAAGACAGTCTAAACAGTTAGATGCACTGACGGAGACTATTGTGGAGTCAGCAAAACATATATTGAGATAGCGGTTAGGTATTTTTAAAAGCCAGAAAGTTTGTTCTGATTTTGAAGTAATTTTGGCTGTAATATTATTTATGCAAAATTAACAGATGGTGATGACAAATAGTCCCTGTCATCACCATATCTAATTAAAAAATTAAGATTGAGTTAACTCGAGCGCACGTTGATAAGCGACTTTCTTCTTAATTCCTGTTAAATCGGCAGCGAGTTGAGATGCAGCTTTAACAGATAAGTCTTGAAGTAAACGCTTTAACAGTTCATCTAGTTTTTCTTGTTCTAGATCTGTTTTTGCAGCTGCACCACCCACAACCACTACAATTTCACCTTTTTCTTGGTTGTGGTCATTTTCAATGAAGCTGACCAAATCTTTTAAGGTCATTTTTTTAATGGTTTCAAAGGTTTTGGTAATTTCACGTGCAAACCCTACAGGACGGTCTTCACCAAATACCTGAGCCATATCTTTAATAGACTCTAAAATACGATGAGGTGCTTCATAGAAAATTAAGGTCTGGGTTTCATTCTTAAGTTTTTCTAATTGAGAAATACGTTGTGAAGCTCTAGATGGTAAAAATCCTTCAAAGCTAAAACGATCACTCGGCAAACCTACCGCACTTAAAGCAGCAATAGCAGCACATGCACCTGGCACAGGAACAACTTTAATACCGTGCTCTTGAGCAGCACGGACTAATTTAAAGCCTGGATCACTGATGAGCGGTGTACCTGCATCACTAATTAAAGCAACGCTATCGCCAGCAAGTAATTTTTGAACTAACTGCTCAATTTTATTGCTTTCATTGTGATCATGACATGCAGTAAGTTGAGTCGATATATTATAGTGCTTAAATAATTGTGCTGATTGGCGAGTATCTTCGGCAGCTACAATAGAAACTGATTTTAAAATATCAATTGCACGGAAAGTCATATCATCTAAGTGCCCGATTGGGGTGGCTACAACAAATAACTGAGCACTCATTTGGTTTTACTCCGTACAGATAAACAATTTTAATGGGGTAGTTTACCCGAAATTATGATTTGGGCGTGAACAATGTCTGCTAGCTTGAGCTTTTCGAAAATGATCTGATTTTCATTTGTTCGATTTAGTTCTGATATGTCAGATGAATTTCAGAAAATAACTTATTTATAAAAACATCTAGAGATGCTTTTCATTGGGGAAAATAAAAATGTTATTGGCACAACAGTTGGGGAAATGGGCAGAGCAAACTGCTTTAAGCCTTTTACAAGCACAAAACTATGTATGGGTGACAAGTAATTACCATTCACGCCGTGGTGAAGTGGATTTAATCGTCAAAAGAGGGCAAGAGTTAGTTTTTGTTGAAGTAAAAGCACGCACTATAGGAAATTATGGACAAGCTTGTGAAATGGTAACGTGGACAAAACAGAAGAAAATTATCAAAACTGCGATGCGTTTTTTACAGCGCTATCCATCTTATCAGGATTTTTATTGTCGTTTTGATGTGATTTGTTTTGATTTTCCACAGAAAATTGCAAAAACAGTACAGCATGACTTTTCAAAATTCCATTATGATCTGCAATGGATCGAAAATGCATTTACTTTGGATTAAGAGTTCATTACTCTTTTGAGCAAATTTAAGTCTGATGCTTTATGATCAAGCCAAGAAATTGATAGGAGTCTGGTGGAGTGTTAAACCGTATTGCTGTAACAATGCTTTGTGTCGCAAGTTTATCAGGTTGCGCAAGTTTTATTTCTGGTGGAACAGGCACAGCTCCAGTGGGCACAGATAGCGGTGTCCGCAGTCTAGGCCAAGTATTCATTGACTCTTCAATTAAACGTACAGCAAATATCAACATTTATAAACTTGATCAACGTTTCAAGCAGTCACGTATTAATATTGAAAGCTTCCACAGTACAGTTTTATTAACTGGCCAAGTGCCAGACCCGTACTTGAAACAATTGGCAGAAGACAATCTTAAAGCCATGAGTGATGTGAAAGCCGTACATAACTATATTACGGTGGGTAACAAAGTTAGCTATAACACCATCATGCAAGATGCGGGTGTAACCGCAAATACACGTGCTCTTTTAATGAAAGCACCTGTGGTTTCTGATAGTAAGGTTCTAGTCCATACCGAAGACGGTGTACTTTATGTAATGGGCCGTTTAAATACAGCTGAAATTAATGATTTAAATAGCGTCTTACAAAATGTTGGTAACGTTACCAAAATTGTTACTTTAATTGATAATGTTGATTTGGCGCCTGCTCCAGCAGCAAATACTGGTAGCACAACGACTACACCAATTATTAATAACGTCATTGCTCAGCCAACAGTTCAAACACCTGTTGCAATTGATCCTGACCAAACAGATCCTGCTTCGACTGCACAGTAATATATGAATCTGATTGAACAACTACAAAGCAAAATTGAACAGGCGCGAACTCTTTATAAAGAGTTCCGCCTGTATGATTTGGGGAGTTTTGCTTTAAACCGTTTTACGCCAAAAGATGGTTTTGAACAGGTTCCAAATGTTCGTTATGGGCTAAAGCCTCGCCACCGTTTGGATATTTATCGATCTGTTAAAAAGCTATCTCATCAGCCTCTTATTGTCTTTGTGCATGGTGGGGCTTGGCAACATGGTAATAAACGAGATTATCTCTTTATTGGTGAGACCTTTGCCAAAGAAGGTTATGACGTTGCTGTTATTAACTATCAGTTAGCGCCAAAAAATATTTTTCCAAGTTTTGTTGATGACCTGACTCAGGCATTGAATTATTTGCATCAAAACCAAGACAAGCTAGAAATCTCTACAGAAAATGTTGTGCTTATGGGGCACTCAGCAGGGGCATTTAATGTGATGTCTGCTGTTTATCATCCAAAACCAAACACTATTCAATGTTTGGGCAATATCAAAGCGATTTTTGGTTTAGCTGGACCCTATCATTTTGACTATAAGGGCGATCCACTGGCCGAAGATGCTTTTGACCAAAGTGTTTCTTATCAAGAAGTGATGCCATACTATTTCGTCAATCAAAATAGTATTAAACATTACTTACTCATGGCGGAAAATGATCAGCTTGTAGGCAAAGAAAATACTTTAGATTTGGACCGAGCTTTAAGACAAAGTGGAAATCACAGCCATATTGCTGTGATTCCTAAAACTGGACATATTACAATTTTGGCCAGTCTTTCTAGTTTTATTAGTCATTATTTCAGAACGAAAAGAACGATCTTACATTTTCTTGAAGAAGTGTTTTAAACGATAGTCTCGTTTAAAACACGGCAGATTACCCTGCTTGGGTAATCTGCATAATCATTGAGTGAGCAATACTACCTTTAAATGGAATTTCAGGTAATTGATCAATTTTGAAGAATTGTGCATCTGCAATTTCTTCTTCTTGCAGCTTAATTTCACCAGACTCATATTCTGCTCTAAATGCAACCATAAGGTTACTTGGGAAAGGCCAAGGCTGACTTGACATATATTGAACATTTTTGAGTCTTAGGCCTACTTCTTCAAAAGCTTCGCGTTGTACTGCTTCTTCAAGCGTCTCACCAACTTCAACAAAACCTGCAATCAAACCATACATGTTGGTTTTATTGTGGACTGACTTCGCTAGCAAGATTTCATCATCACCTCGAGTAATGACCGTAATAATGCACGGGTTTACACGAGGATATTGGTGATAGCGACAAGAAGGGCACACCATTGCATATTCGGTTGGATGAACTTCTGTCGGGTGTCCGCAGTGGCTACAAAACTTATGATTGCGTCGCCATTCAAGCAACTGTACAGCGCGGCTTGCTTGCAAGAACTGTTCTTTCGACCAACTTGTAATGAGTTGGCGAATTGGAACCAGTTGTAAGCCTTCGGGAATGGGTTCCTCAGCAAGCAAGTCACGTGCAATGACCTGCTCATCATGAGTGAAAAGTAAATCACTTGCTAACTTTTCGACTTTGGGTAGTTGAAGGTTTTGATCAACCAGTAATTGTTGATGATGAAAAATATAAGCAAGTGATAATTCAGACATTAAGCTGCCTTTTCTTGAAGTTGTTGACTACTCGACAATGCTACATTAAACATGGATTGTAAAACAGGTTGTTTATTTTTTAAATTGTCAACCAACATGTCAAGGCCCGCTAATACGTTAAAAATACAGTGAATTTGGTCTGTATTAAAAGGCTGGTTTTGTTCAAGTTGTTGTTGAACAAATTGAGCTGTTTGAAGTAAAGCATCTTGTTGAATGGTACTTCCTAGGAACTCGGCCGCGCCTGCTAGCTCTTTTAGTGAACCTGCAATTGCTTCAATATTTTGTGTCTGATCATTTGCATATAACGTAAGGCTCTGACAAATAAAATCAATTAAATTTTTTGTCTCGGTGAGTAAGGCTTGATGTGCCTCATCAAGACGATCTAAGGAAATATTCGTATTATTCACGTTAAGTTGTAAGCGACTAGACGTATATTGGCGGACCAAAATACCAATTGAGTTCATGGCAGACAAAATGCTGTCCATAAGCTGCTGTGCATAGTTTTCATTACTTAATATATTGAGCTGACTTAAACTACTCGCTTGTTGAGAAAGCTCAACTGAGGCTTCATCAAGGTTAAGTAGTTTGAATGTATATGCGAGCTGTAAAAGACTCGTTTGCAATTGTTGTGCTTTTTCAGTCGACATATTTTGATAGTTATATTCAATATCGTTACGCACTTTGTTCATTTCGCTCAAAATTAATTGGCTGACTGCGTGCATGGTTTCAAAATCAGGACCAAAAAGATGGCGGCTTAAAACCAGTAGTTGCGTATCTGTCGGTGTTTCATCGCCTATATGAAGTTGGTTGCGAATATGGTGAGCAACCTCATCTTCCTGAGCGATAACTATACTTAAAATATCTGCAAGTGCAGGTAAATCAGGTTTGAAAGTTTCCGGCGTTGCTAAGAACTGACCAATATAACTTTCAATATTAATGAGTACACGTAGGCGTGAATCATTTAGAAGCAAGTTATCAATATGGTCGAAAGCATAATTTACGAGTTGCCAATATTGTTGGCTTGGCTGGTGTTTTGCCATGCTGACCAAATAGGTACCGATCAGTTTAAAAGCTTGATAATGATGAGTAGCTTCTGTTTTATTTAAAAATTGATGTAGAGATAGTTTATAGAGTTGATGAATAAACTGAGTTTTTTCATTAATAAATACTTCTGAGAGTGGAAGTTCAAGCGAAGCATTTGCAAGTAAAGGAGCAATCGCTTGCCCAGAAGACGTCAGTGGTTTATTTAAAGCTAATTCTAAATTATTTAAGGTATTAAGAAGAAACTGAGGAACTTGTAATTCACGCAAGCAGATAAACTCAATATATCGTTTTACCATGGTCGTGCCTTCACTCAGCGCAACGACATCATCAGTATTAATTTGCGTTGGTTTAGCAATAATTTTTTGCATCAGCTCAGTTGAATATTGAGTGATTTTTGCAAGATAGGGGATATCAATTAAACGTAGGACTTGAGTGCATTGCTTAAATTGTTCTAATGCATCATCAATACCAAAAGGGAGCGTTTGTTCTTCAATTAAAGTGCTTACTGCACCTTCAACCAGTTTTATTGAGCGATCAATTTCATGTTTGATGATGAGTAAAGCTGTTGGATCGAAATGAATCGAAGTATGCTCAGACATAAACGTTCCCCTTTGAAAAAAAATCAATTGTTATATTCGTAGTGCTCGGTAATTTGAGCTAAAAATCTATGTGACTAATATAACTTAACTTACAAAGGGGGAAAGCTAAAAACGCTAAAGAATCAAAAATTTATTTTGCAAAAAGGCAAGGTTCTCCATGTTTTTTCTCAAATTCTTTGACCCAAGTCTCATGTGTATTTAGCTCTTCTTCAGAAGGGTAAATAACTGGTAGG
>NZ_JZFB01000003.1:213441-218977 GCF_001188385.1 Acinetobacter sp. V2
TTTCACTTTGGGATAAGGCATCTATATCAAAAGAAACCTGTCCACCTGTCATTGCTAGATAAACGTCTGAAAGAATTTCAGCATCGAGTAATGCGCCGTGGAAGGTACGGTCACGTGCCGGAATTTCATAACGTCTTACAAGGGCATCAAGCGAGTTTTTTTGTCCCGGATGTTTGCTTTTTGCTAAAGCTAACGTATCTGTTACCTCACATACTTCGGAAAGCGCGGGAAGGCCAGCGCGCTTAAACTCCATATCTAGGAAGTTCATATCGAAGGTTGCGTTATGCGCAATAATCTCTGCGCCTTTTAGATAATCAAAAAGCGTGTCGGCAATTTCTGCATAGAGCGGTTTATCTTTTAAGAAATTATCACTAATACCATGGATATTTTCTGAGTCGCCCACTGGTTTTTGCGGGTTAATATAAATATGAATTGAGCTACCGGTAAGTTTCCGGTTAATCATTTCAATAGCGCCCACTTCAATAATTCGGTCGCCATCTTGGAAATAAAAACCAGTGGTTTCCGTATCGAGAATCAGTTGTCGAGGCCCTTGTAATTGTAATTTGGCTTCGGTCACAACAATTTGAGGATGAATATTATTAACGGGTTGCTTACTTTCTGGTTCAGCAGCTTCAACTTCAATAACTTCTTCTTCCACAATAATCATCTCAACTTCTTCGGCTACTTCTGCCATATCAAACCCAAAAGGGTCATCAAGCAACCAATCCTCTTCAGGCTTTTTTATATCTTGCAGGGCAGTCGCTTGAACTGTTTTTTTTTGAAGTGCGGTTTGATCGGCTCCGATATTTGCAAGCTCATCAGCCATTTCGTTGCCTGCATGTCCAGCATGGCCTTTAATCCAGTTCCACTCAATATTTCTACCTGCACATACAGCATCTAATTTTTGCCAAAGGTCAGGATTTTTAACATCTTTCCAATTTTTCTTTTTCCAGCCATGAATCCATTCAGTAATGCCTTGCTTCACATAATTTGAATCTGTCCAGATAATTAAGTGAGCATCGGGTGGGCAAAATGAAACGCCTTCAATCGCAGCAGTAAGCTCCATGCGGTTATTAGTTGTCTCAGGTTCACCGCCAAATAATTTATGCTCACCCTGCTCGGTAATGACATATACGCCCCAACCACCTAAACCCGGATTGCCACGACATGCACCATCAACATACAGTGTGATTGTTTGAGACATAAATCGAAACCTAAACTAAAAGAAAAAGAACTGAATATGGTGTATTGTATACGCAAAAAGTTCGGTTCCATCGTTACAAAGCAAGGTTTTTTTAATTTCTTGTAACATTTCCATGCAAATGACATCAAATTATTGCCTTGTCTATCTTGCACGCTTTACTACAATGGCATCGAAGACCTAGGGTTTGTGGCCAGACCCAAAAAAAATATTACGCGAGTTGTTTGGAAGTTTTTATGTATAAACCAACCACATTTGTGTGGCAGCCATCTGCGGCATCATTGTTCAAAATTACCGTACTTAGCTCTGCTTTAGCTGCGTTGGGTATTACAACAGGCTGTTCATCGACTCCGCAATCTGCAAAAACCTCAAAATCGAAACAGGTCAGTGGTGCAGGTTATTTAGATGCGAGTAGTCTTGACTCTTTGGAAGACTTACTTTCAGCAACTGATATGCGCGCTGTAGAAGGTGATCGTCTGCTTATTTTGAAGCATGGTGATGTCTGGAAGCGTATGTCTGTTGGTTTCAAAATGGACTTGAATCATTGGGATTCACGTATTGAAGCTCAGCGTAGCTGGTTTATTTCTCGTCAGCCTTACCTTGATCGCTTGAGTGCTCGTGCCAGTCGTTATTTGTACCATACTGTAAAAGAAGCTGAACGCCGTGGACTACCGACAGAACTTGCACTATTACCGGTAATTGAAAGTTCTTATGACCCAGCTGCAACAAGTAGTGCAGCAGCAGCGGGGCTATGGCAGTTTATTCCAAGTACTGGTCGTATTTATGGCTTAAAGCAAACTGGTATGTATGATGGGCGCCGAGATGTGGTTGAATCAACTCGCGCAGCTTATGAGTTTTTAGGAAGTCTCTATAACCAATTTGGTTCTTGGGAACTTGCGTTAGCTGCCTATAATGCTGGCCCTGGACGTATTCAGCAGGCGATTAACCGCAACCAAGCTGCTGGTTTGCCAACTGATTATTGGTCATTAAAATTACCTCAAGAAACAATGAACTATGTTCCACGTTTCTTAGCTGTTGCTCAAATTATTAAAAATCCAAAGGCTTATGGTGTAGAACTACCGCCTATTGCAAATAGACCCCATTTCCGTGAAGTGACTTTATCTGCACCTTTAACGTTAAATGAAATTGCTTCTACAGCAGGATTAAGCCGCGCAGAACTTTATGCATTGAACCCAGGATATCGTGGTGAAGCAGTAGACCCTGCGAGCCCAATGCGTATTTTGATTCCAGCAGATTTAAGTCCTTCAATTGATAATAAATTAAAAGGGAAAAAAACGGGTGGTAGCTCAGGTTGGTGGGCAAATGCAACTTCACCATCTACACCGACAACTGTTAGTCCTTCTACCACAGTGACAACAAGAACAACACCAACAACACAAGTTCAGCCAGTTAAACCTTCTTCATCAGTGAAGAATACTTCAACGATTTCAAAATCTACCCCACGTGGTTCTGATGCGTTAGCTGCCTTTGCAGCATCAGCGGATGTACCAAGTGCGCCGCGTATTCCTGTAGCTGTGACAAATGCAGCTAACATTACGAAGCCTGTTAAGATGGAGCCACCAATTTCAGCTTCTGAGCGTGAGAAGATTCTAGCGGCAGTACGAGCTGAAGGCGAGAAAGAAACAGTTCAACAAGCTTTAGAGCCGCAACCAACACAAGCTGAAAAAGATCAAGTTGTTGCTGAGTTAAAAGCAATCGCGCCTAAAGGAACTGAAATTGTCGATCCCTATGATGGCAAAATTAGGTTAACCGCAATTCAGACGAGCCAGTCAGTTGCAGAGCAACAAGGTAAAGAGGTTAGTAGAGGTTTTGCTTATCCAAAAACTTTAGCTGAAGACGTGACCGTAGCTAACTCTGAAGACGGACAGCGAAATAAAGACAAACCTTACATCAAGACTGATACTGATGTAGTGGTTGTACAGCCTAAAGGTAAGCGTAGTACTTATACGGTTTTACCGGGTGATACGTTGGCCGTTATTGCAATGAAAAATGGCGTAAACTGGCGCGATGTTGCGAAGTGGAACCAGATTGACCCTGAAAAGACGTTATATGTTGGTTCAACGCTTTATCTCTATGATGCTAAACCGCAAGAAACTCAAGCAACACCTAAAAGTACAGCTAAACCTGACGTATATGTAGTTGAAGCTAACGATAGTTTAAGCGGTGTTGCTAATCAGTTTAATTTGTCAGTAAGACAGTTAGCTGAATATAACGATTTATCAGTAACAGATGGTCTATTTGTTGGGCAAAAATTACTGTTAAAAGAGCCGAAGAGTAGTCGCTCAAGTGCTAAAGTCGAGCCGAAAGCAGTTCAAGCAAATGCAAAACGTATAGCAACTAAAAGTTATACTGTGAAGCGCGGTGAATACCTTAAATTGATTGCAGATCGTTATGCGCTCTCTAATCAGGAACTTGCTGAATTAACGCCAGGTTTATCTGCGGGTAGTAACTTGATGGCTGGCCAAAAAATTAATGTGCCAACACAAGATATTTCTGTAGATGAAGTTGCTGAAACTAAAACTTCTAGTAAATCTGAGAAGGCTGCGGCTAGTATTTCTTATAAAACAGAAGGCTATAAAGTACAGCGCGGTGATACTTTATCGAGTATTGCAACGAAATCAAAAATTAGCCTAGCTGAGTTAGCCGAGTTAAATAACCTAAAAGCAAATAGCCATGTACAGCTTGGTCAAACGATAAAAGTACCAGCAGGGTTAAGTGTTCCAGAACAATACGTTGTAAAGTCGGGTGATAGCTTAAATGCGATTGCGGCTAAATATAACTTGCAAACAGGTTATTTGGCTGACTTAAATGGTTTGTCTCGTACTGCTGGGTTACGTGCTGGTCAACGTTTAAAACTCACAGGTACAGTTGAAGAAGAAGCACCAACTAAGCCTTCTAAAAATACCAAAGAAGAAACACCAGAAACTTATACAGTCAAATCTGGTGATAGCTTAGGTAATATCGCTAACCGTTATCACCTACAGTTGGACTACCTTGCTTCATTAAATGGTCTTTCACGTACCAGTAGCGTTCGTGTAGGGCAACGTTTAAAGCTAACAGGTGATGTACCTACAGTAGAAACAGCTAAAGTAGATACTAAGTCTTCAACTAAAACAGTTGCGGCTGGTAAAAACACTGAAAAATATACTGTGAAATCTGGTGAGTCTTTAAATAGTATTGCGAGCCGTGCAGGCATTTCAGTGCGTGAACTTGCTGAAATGAATGCATTAAAAGCGAGTTCTAATTTACAACGCGGTCAAAATATTGTAATTCCAAAAACTGTTGTGGAATACAAAGTGAAGCGTGGTGATACATTAATTGGTCTTGCTAGCAAATATGGTTTAGAAACTAATTTCTTGGCTGAGCTGAATAATTTGACACCTTCTACTCAGCTTCGCATTGGTGATGTTATTAAAGTGCCTAATTTATAAAATAATTAGCAACTTATGCATAAATCATCTTTTCAACTGAGCCTGCTAGTCGGGCTCAGTGTCGTTTCACATACAGTTTTTTCTGCACAGCAAACCACTTCATATATAGCGATTCATTCCAAGCCTAAATATTTAGGAATGATGGCTATGCCATATGCAAATCCGAATGCCTCTAAAGGTGGTCTGTTAAGTCAGGCCGCTCAAGGAACTTTTGATAACCTCAATAGTATGAATGGTAAGGGGAATGCTACTGAGGGCGTTAATTATCTTTTTGATACTTTAATGACTCAATCGTTAGATGAGGTCGGAGTTTTATATCCACTTTTAGCCGAGAAAGTGAGTTATGACCCAGAAAAAACGCAGTCTGTTACTTTCTATTTAAACCCAAAGGCGCGTTTTAGTAATGGGCAGCCAGTCACTGCGGCAGATGTTAAATTTAGTTTTGATGCCTATCAGACGAAGTCCAATTTAGGTTTACAGATGTACCTTGCTGATTTGGCAAAAACAGAAGTCATCAATGCCTATCAAGTAAAGTTTAGTTTTAAGTCTACCCATAATCCTAAAATGCCATTCATTTTGGCAACCTTACCGATTTATTCAAAAGCGGATTGGCAAAAAAGAGATTTTAGCCGAATTACCCTACAGCCGATTGTGGGTTCGGGGCCATATGTAGTTGAACGAGTTGATGCAGGTAGAAGTATTAGTTATAAAAGAAACCCAAATTATTGGGCAAAAGATTTGCCTATTAACAAGGGGCGTTATAATTTTGACCGATTAAAATATGTCTATTATCGAAACTGGGATATTGCTTTTGAAGGATTTAAATCTGGGCAATACACTTTGCATGAAGAAACTAATCCTAAAAAATGGGTAACAGATTATC
>NZ_JZFB01000003.1:219015-219936 GCF_001188385.1 Acinetobacter sp. V2
CGTCACCACAACCCGATTGCCACTGAAAGTTATGTTTTTAACACACGACGAAAACCTTTAAATGATATTCGTTTTAGACAAGCTTTAACCTATGCCTATGATTTTGAATGGCAAAATAAAGCTTTGTTTTATGGTCAATATCAACGTCTTCAAAGTTATTTTGAAAATAGTGAATTAGCAGCAACGGGTCGACCTTCAAAAACTGAATTAGAGTTGTTAAAACCGTTATTGCCTAAGTTATCTCCGCTCATGCAACAAGGTGTTTTAGCCGACTGGAAATATCCAGTGTCGGATGCAAGTGGCTTTAATCGTCAGAACTTGTTAACTGCACGGCAATTACTCATACAGGCTGGCTATAAAGTTAAAGAAGGGCAGCTATTTACACCAGAAGGAAAAAAAGTTCAGCTTGAGTTTTTAATTCAGCAAGATGGTAAACAACGAACACTTTTACCTTTTATTCGTAACCTAAAAAAGTTAGGCATTGCAGTTAATTTGCGTCAGGTCGATGCTCCGCAATATTTAGAACGGACTCGCCGTTACGATTTTGATATGACCACGATGAATCTGCCGCAATCTCTCAACCCGGGAAATGAACAAACTCAGTTTTGGGGAAGTATCGCCGCAGCGCAGGATGGAAATTACAATTATGCAGGGATTCGCAACCCAATAATTGATCAAGTGATTTCAAAACTTGTTGCAAGTAAAAGCCGTGAACAACAGATTATTTATACTCGCATTCTCGATCGATTGCTTAGAGCTGGTTATTATCAAATTCCGACCTATGGTAAAGGTGAAAACTGGTATGCTTATTGGAATATGTATCAACAACCTAAAGTTAAACCAGCACTTTCTTCTGGAATAGAATATTGGTGGAGTGATGCAAACAAAGCCAAAACAGTTGCCAAATATTTACATCAACAA
>NZ_JZFB01000003.1:219961-229424 GCF_001188385.1 Acinetobacter sp. V2
TCTCAAGCGACTTCTTTTAATGATTCCCACATTGTTTGTCATTTTATTGATTAACTTTGTGGTTGTGCAAATTGCACCGGGTGGGCCAGTTGAGCAAGCAATACATCAGGCACAAAGTGATTTGGGAATTGGTCGTGCATTGAGTGCAGAAACTTATTATCAAGGTGCTCAAGGTTTAAGCCCTGAAATGGTTGAGCAAATTAAGGCTCAGTACGGCTTTGATCGTTCTACCCCTGAACGATTTTTTCTAATGTTAAAAGGCTATTTAACTTTAGATTTTGGACAAAGTTTCTTTAAAGATAAACCAGTCGTGCAATTGTTGTGGGAAAAAATACCTGTTTCTATTTCGCTTGGACTGGTGAGCACTTTTCTAATTTATTTAATTTCTATTCCGCTGGGAATTAAGAAAGCAAGACAGCAAGGCTCATGGTTTGATCGGTCCACCTCTTTAGTTCTTGTGGTGGGATATGCTGTACCGAGTTTTGTATTTGCCATTTTGTTAGTTGTTTTTTTTGCAGGCGGCTCTTATTTTCAATGGTTTCCATTACAAAATTTAGTATCAGATAACTTTCATCAACTTAGTCTTTGGGGCAAAGTTACCGATTATGTATGGCATATGACTTTGCCACTGATTACCATGGTATTAGGCGGTTTTGCCAGTTTAACCTATTTAACTAAATACTCATTTTTAGAAGAACTCAATAAACCTTACGTTTTGGCAGCCTATGCAAAAGGTTTGAACAGCCAACAAGTCTTATATAAGCATGTTTTTCGTAATGCCATTTTAGTTGTGCTCGCAGGATTACCAGAGGTGTTAGCGGGTATTTTCTTTGTGGGTAACCTGTTTGTAGAAATTATTTTTCATTTAGATGGGGTGGGTTTACTGGGCTTTGAAGCAATTGTTCAGCGTGATTATCCTGTTATTTTTGGGGTTTTATTTTTCTTTACTTTATTTAGCCTAATTTTACGTCTCATTTGTGATGTGCTGTACCAATGGATTGATCCACGAATTCACTTTGATGCACAAGGAGGCAAGTAATGTCTCTGATTGTGCGTACACGATTACAGCGTTTTAGACAGCATAAATTGGGCTGGGCCAGCTTCATTTTATTTAGTCTGATTTTGATTTTGTCCTTAGCTGCGGAGTTGATTGCTAACGATAAACCGCTGTTAGTGAAGTATGAAGATTCTTACTATTTACCCGTGTTAAAAACTTATCCTGAAACTGCGTTTGGTGGAGTGTTTGAAACAGAAGCTGATTATAAAGACCCCACCGTACAAGCGCTTATTGAGGCTAAAGGATGGGCAGTTTGGCCGCTCATTCAATTTTCATATCAAACACCCAATTTAGACTTGGCCGTTCCTGTACCTTCACCACCCTCCAAGCAAAATTGGTTGGGAACAGATGATCAAGGAAGGGATGTCTTCGCCCGTATTCTTTATGGATTAAGAGTATCGTTGCTTTTCGGTTTAGCCTTAACATTTTGTTCCGCTTTATTTGGAATTACCGTAGGCGCCATTCAAGGTTACTATGGCGGTTGGGTAGATTTATTAGGACAACGTTTGGTTGAGGTCTGGAATGGCTTACCCATGCTTTTTATGGTCATGATTTTAGTCAGTATGTTTGTTCCAAATGTATATTGGCTCTTTTTCATTATGTTGTTTTTTGGCTGGACCGTTTTGGTGGGAATTGTTAGAGCAGAATTTTTAAAAGCTCGCCAGCTTGATTATGTTCGTGCAGCCCAAGTTTTGGGAGTGACTGATCGCGCTATTATTTTTAGGCATATTTTGCCCAATGCGATCAGTTCGAGTTTGTCTCAGTTACCTTTTATTTTAACGACTAATATTAGTGCTTTAACCGCTCTTGATTTTTTAGGGTATGGGCTGTCACCCGATGCAGCTTCATTAGGCGAGTTATTGCTACAAGGTAAAAATAATTTAGATGCGCCATGGCTGGCAATTTCGGGCTTTTTTAGTCTGGCTATCGTTCTTTCACTTTTAATTTATATTGGGGAGGCGGCCCGTGATGCGTTTGACCCAAGAAAATAGTTTAAATACTGCTTCAACGTTATTGAAGGTAGAACATCTTTCGGTTCAGACCAAAGACCAAAAGATTTTATTGGAAGATTTAAATTTTTACTTAAGTGAAGATGAAACACTCGCTATTGTGGGTGAAAGTGGTTCAGGTAAATCGATGAGCTGCTTAGCAATAATGGGCTTGCTGCAAGAAAAATTAGAAGTAACGGGGCAGGTCTGGATTGGCTCACAAAACATGCTTGAATTAAATGAGAGAGCTCAATCATATTTACGTGGTCGACAAATCGCTATGATTTTTCAGGAGCCTGCTACTGCGTTAAATCCGCTACATCGGGTTGAGAAAATTGTAGGAGAAAACCTTCTTTTATCAGGTTTTTCAAAACACGAGGTTCGACAGCGAATAGTTGAGCTGCTAAAAGATGTGGGAATTGTTGAACCAGAACAAATTTTAAAACGCTATCCCCATGAGCTCTCTGGTGGACAAAAACAACGTGTCATGATTGCGATGACATTAGCGCTTCAGCCTAAAGTTTTGATTGCTGATGAGCCTACTACTGCGTTAGATGTGGTTTTACAGATACAGATTTTAGAGCTATTAAAATCTTTACAAGCAAAATATGGAATGGCACTTATTTTAATTAGCCACGACCTAAATTTAGTACATCGCTATGCTGAGAAACTGATTGTATTGCAAAGTGGGCGTGTAGTAGAGCAAGGTGAACTGAGCCAAATCTTTGCAAACCCTAAAACAACTTATACAGCACAGTTGTTAGATCACGATTTTGGAAGTGTAGAGTCTAGACCCGTTCAACAGAATATTTTATCAGTTCGACAGCTCAGTGTGCAATTTCCTATAAGAAAAGGAATTTTAAATCGCATTCAAGGATATTTCACTGCAATAGAAGATTTGAGTTTCGATCTTGCTCAAGGTGAATCACTTGGAGTGGTTGGTGAAAGTGGTGCGGGTAAGTCATCTTTAGCGCTTGCTTTGGTTCAGCTTATTAAGAGTAAAGGACAGATTGTCTTTTTAGGGCAAGATTTGAATCAGTTACAGCCAAAAGTGCTACGGTTGATGAGATCAGATTTTCAACTTGTATTCCAAGACCCATTTGGCAGTTTAAACCCGCGTATGACAGTAGGGCAGATTATTGCTGAAGGGTTAAAGTTAAAAGCTGTGAATGATAAAGAGATAAAGCAGCAAGTTGAATCTGCTTTGGTAAAAGTTGAATTGGTTGAAGATTTTCAACATCGTTATCCTCATGAACTTTCAGGCGGGCAACGTCAACGTGTGGCCTTAGCTAGAGCTTTGGTGGTTCAGCCGAAACTTTTAATTTTGGATGAACCTACATCGGCTTTAGATCGGACCACGCAAAAAGCCATAATTAAGTTGTTGCGACAATTACAGCAAACTGAGCAGTTAAGTTATATTTTTATTAGTCATGATCTGAATATAGTGAAATCACTGTGCCATAAAGTGATGGTATTACGTCATGCTAAAGTTGTTGAATATCAGGAAACTGAACTCCTATTTTCTAAGCCTCAAACTGAATATACCAGACAGTTAATTAAAGCATCTCTTTAAGATTTTATTTTAATTATTTGTTTTTTAATAGAATAAATATAATTTAAACTTATGCAAAAAGTTGCATATTTTTATATTCTTTAAAATTGACATGTGCTATTGTCAGTTATCGATTATGTCTTGACACGCTCAATAACTCATTTAAATTAGAGTAATTGCTCTATAATTCAAAAAAAGAGGTTAACCATGAACCAGATTGCTCAACCCATCACAATTCGTAATACCACCTTTAAAAACCGAATTATTAAAGGTGCGATGAGTGAGGCGCTTGCAAATTATGAAGGCCAACCAAATGATTTACATTTGGGCTTATATGGTGCTTGGGCAAAAGGTGAACTTGGCTGTGCCATTACGGGCAATGTCATGGTAAATGCCGGAGCAAAGAATGAACCGGGCGTTGTGGTTATTGAAACTGAACGTGACTTAGAGCGCTTAAAAGAGTGGGCTGCGTTAGGTAAAAAATATGGCATGGTGCAGTTAATTCAATTGTCTCACCCAGGTCGTCAGTGTCCAAAAGGTTTAAATAAAGAAACCGTGGCGCCATCGGCAGTCCCTTTTAGCCCAGCTTTAGCAACCATGTTTGGAACACCACGTGAACTTACTCATGATGAAATTCTAGATATTATTAATCGTTTTGCGAAAGCAGCTCAGATCTGTGAAAAAGCAGGTTTTGAAGGCGTGCAATTGCACGGCGCACATGGTTATTTAATTAGTCAGTTTTTATCGCCATTAACTAATAAGCGTACAGATCAATGGGGCGGTTCAGTTGAAAATCGTAGCCGTTTTTTATTAGAGGTTTATAAAGCGGTACGTGAGGCGACTTCAGATAATTTTATCATTTCAGTGAAGCTTAACTCGGCCGACTTTCAGCGTGGTGGTATTAGCGAAGAAGATGTGATTTCAGTTTTTAAAGCAGTAGATGAAGCTGGTATAGATTTAATTGAAATTTCAGGTGGTACTTACGAGGCGCCAGCAATGGCTGGGGCTAAGGCGGATAAACGTAAAGCAAGCACGATTGCGCGTGAAGCATACTTTTTAGATTTTGCTGAGAAAATCCGCCAGCATGTTAAGTGTAAGCTCATGGTGACAGGCGGCTTTCGTACAGTAGAGGGCATGAATGCTGCACTCGCAAGTGGCGCATGTGACTTTATTGGTATTGCTCGCCCATTTGCCGTGGAAACCGATTTAACAGAACGTTTAATTGCAGGGCAAGATGTGCGTTATGCCGTAAAGCCGATTAAAACGGGCTTACCTTTTGTCGATAAAATGGCAATTATGGAAATTATTTGGTATGCCGCTCAATTTAAAACCATTGGAAAGGGTAAAAAACCAAATCCAAAACTTTCACCACTGGTGGTGTTTTTAAATTATGCCAAAGGCAATATTAAAGCGGTGATTCAAGGACAAGTGAACTCGCGTAAGTCTGCATAATTTCATTACCATGCAGTCGTCCAGTAAGCGTTAAATGTAGAAGCAGACCATTGGCCTTTAATTAGAGCTTTGTTAAAGGCAGGTCTGTTTTCTATTTGGGCAAGATAACGGTGTATATGTTTAAATTATAGATAATGGAAAGTTAATTAATCAGAAATAAAAAATTATCTACTATTTTAGAAAGGAAATAGATTGTGGATATTTCAATGAACTATTTTAAAAATAATATTTTTCCTAATATTAGAGATTATTACAAAATAAATTTTTCCACCTCAATAGAAGGAGATGTTATTGGTTTTGGTAATCTGGAAAGGGTTGAAATTGAGGGAAATAATTTGTTAGGAGGAATTGATTTCTGGAGTTCAGGTTGGATTGATTTTCACTTAATTGATTTGCAAAATGATAAAGAAATATTAAATATCTTGGTTTCCCCAGATAGAAATGAAGAAAAAACTATGATATTGGAGGATTTTGAAAAAACATTAATCATTTTTTTAAATACTAAAAATCCGGGGAAATAAAAATGGAAATTAATTCTACATATAGTGGGTTTATTAAAGATAAAGGAGTTTCTTTATCTTTAATAAACCCTGGTAGCAATGAATTCGCATTGTACTTTGATGATGCAATAAGTGCTTTAGAATTACTTAAAATAGAAAAAGCTATTATTCTTGGTGGAGATGTTTTGGTTGATAAGAATGACGAGTTGATGTATGCCTATCAACAATGGGGTGGAGAGTATGCTTATCTAAATTGGTATTTTGAATGTAATAATAATGACTTAACACAATGTTATTTGGAAAGCTATAATTGGGCTAAAGAAAAGCTCAATGAAATAAAACAGATCAGTGATCAATTTAAAGCAATCTGTCTTATAGTTTTTGTTGTTAAATCAAGTTGATAGTTGGGATTTAAGTTGATATTTTATATTAAATAGGATACAGCTATTTAAAACTTAAGGTATTAGTTGATGGGGCATATCCATATCAGACAATGCTTTACTAAAAATTCAGTTCTAATAACTGGTAATTCATCCCTAATACTGCTTATTAAAAAGAGCATTCATGATGATTTAGTAGGTATTTTAATAACTCAAAAAACCTTTATGCCTATGCCTTATAGCTTCTTTATCATTAACTTTAGCTAATATAAGCGTATCTGTAGATTGCATCTATAAAATATCTTTTGCTCTAAGGTTGAGGTTGTATTTTTAACCGTTGTCAGCAATAAGTATTTTTTATGTCTAATAAAATCAAGAAACTGCATAAGTCTAATGCGCCATTTCAATAACTGAAATGGCGCATTTCTTTTAGAACGTATAGCTCATACCTAATTGAACCGTACGTGATTCACCCGGATAAGCATATAAATTGAAAGCACTTTCATCATAAACTTTGTCAAAAATATTTTTCAGATCTAAGGTAAGACGAAGTTTTGGTGTCGCTGGATAGTAAGAAACCAAATCTGTAACCGCATAACCTTTCATGGTGTAAGTACTATTTGCTGTTTGTCCTGCACGCTCACCAATATATTTTTGATTAATTCCTAGACCTAAGCCTTGTAATGGACCATCCTGAAACTCATAGATATTTAAAAGGTTAAAACTATTCTTTGGAATATTTGCTAAAGCGGTTCCTTTTTTCAAAGTATTGTCTTTGCTGACTTCTGCATCTGTATAGGCATATCCACCAATAATTTTCCAAGCTGGGGTGATTTGCCCTGCAATATTTAGCTCTATACCATGGCTACGAACTTCGCCAGCTGCGACTTTATAATTTTGAAATAAAGGATCATCCGTTAAGACATTTTCTTTTTTTGCATAAAAAATAGCAGAGTCAACTGATAACATATTATTGAGTGCTTGCCATTTAAAGCCTAACTCGTAAGCTATACCTTCTTCTGGGTCAAAACCTTCTCCATTGCGGCTAGCACCAGTGTTTGGTTTAAAAGATTTTGCAGCATTGCTATAAATTGAGAGGTCATCACGGGCTTTAAAAACTAAACCTAACCGTGGAATAAATGCATCATGACTAGTATTCCAGTTTGTCTTATTCGGTAATAGGTTTTTGTAATCATGTTCGTAGTGCTCAAAACGTAAACCCAATAGTGCACTTAAACGTTCGTTTAAATCGATTTGATCTTGTACAAAAAGGGCAGTTGTTTTTAAATTTTCGCGGTCATGTGTTGCTACGCTATTAAGTTCAGGTAAAGGCTGTCCTAGAACTGGATCATAGATATTAATAAGATAGTTGTTTGAATCTGGGTCTGAACGAATAATGTATGACTTATAGTCATAATTTTCATATTCAAGCCCAGTCACTAAGGTCTGTGTTAAACCTAAAAGTTGGAAATTACCTGTTAGATTGATCTGCGCATCAGTATCTTGCCACTTTAATTCCCGATAGCTGTAATTTCTGTTAATTTTTTCTATATCATTTTTATTAACACCGCTTCCTTCTACCGCATAGCCATACAATTTGCCATTTAAATATTGCACACCAGCATTCAGCTTCCATTCATTTCCAAGGTCGTGCTCGACTCGTAATTGAGTCATATTGTTATGATTGTAAAGCCGGTTGTTGTATTTACCTGTTTCCCATAAATAGGTTTCTGGTGAGCTATTAAAAGATTTCTGTGTTGGATAACGTGTATGACCACGATCAAGCGGATGCTGATTTCTTAAAATATCGGCTTCAAAGGTAACTTTAGTCGCGTCGGAAGCTTGCCATTGAATGACTGGAGCAATTCCATAACGTTTAGATTCAACGTGGTCGCGATAACTATCGCCACCTTCTGCAATCACATTTAGACGATAACCAATGTTCTCTGCATTAGGTACAGTTCCTGTCGTATCTACTGTGGTGCGATATAAACCTTCACTGTTAAGCTGCGCGCCCAGAGTGGTTTGTTGCTCAGACTTTGGTGTTTTAGAAATTAAGTTGAAAGTACCACCTGGGTCACCACGGCCATACAAGCTAGAAGAAGGACCACGTAAAACGTCTACGCGTTCAATCGTGTTGCTATCTGGAGCGTTCGGATAACCACGGTTAATCGGGAATCCATTACGATAAAATTCGCCACTGGTGAAACCACGAAGGTTAAACCCTGTTAAGCCTTGACCGCCAAAGTTATTAGCACGAGTAACACCGCCAGCTAAATCAAGTGCTTCGATTAAACGTGTAGCTCCAATATCTTCAATTACTTTTTGGGTCACCACACTGACAGATTGCGGTGTATCTTTTAATGCGACTTCACTACGTGTTGCGCTACTTGAATTATCTACTTTGTATGTTTGGTCAGCGGCTTGTTGAGCTTTAATTTTGATAGTTGCAAGAGTAGTTGAAGAGTTGTTAGTGTCTGCAACAGCAGTTGAGATACAACAGAGTTGAGCAATGCTCAGGGAGAGGAGACGAAGCTTAAGATCCATTTAAAACCTTGTTGATAATAAATATCAGTATAAAAATAAGAATTATTATAATGTAAATCTATGTAAAGAAAATACTGGATCAGTGATATTTAAATACAAATGTATTTTATTTGGAAATATAAATTTAGAGAGTTAAAAAATATCCTTAAATAATTTTAAATTTCAGTCTAAAATAGCTCGCTGTATGTATAAAAAGAGCTTTAAAAATCAAGTAAATATTTCATAGCTAACTGTTTTAAATTGTATTTTTTAGAGATCAGTTGGTTTTTTATTTTTATTAAGGGGAAGTCTAATGTCTATGCTTATCGGCATGGTTTTGTTGACCATAATTATATTGGCAATTTTAAGTGTTTTAAAGAAAGGGGAAAGCAAAGACAGGAATGGAAAACGCAGCCCAATTAAGGGAAAGCGTATCATTACTATGAATGAGCAACCGACTTTTATAAAGCTAAGAGAAGCTTTGCCTGAACATATTATTTTGGCACAAGTTGCTTTTAGTGCTTTTATGACAGCACAAGGGTATACGACACGTAATTTGTTTAATCGCAAAGTTGCTGATTTTATTGTGTTGGATAAAGCATTTAATATAGTTGCTATTGTTGAGTTAGATGATTCTAGCCATAAGGGGAAAGAAAAAATTGATGCAGAACGAGATGCTTTAATTCGGGAAGCAGGTTTTAGAGTTGTACGTTATAAAAGAACACCAGAGCTTGCTCAAATACATGCTGATTTTAATGTTTCAAAAAATTCGTTAGACCAAGTTTCAATAGAGGCAGATTTAACAAAAACAAAGTTAGTTGCTGATGCAATAATTATTGAGAAAGATGATCCAAATGTACAACCCACTCAACATTTTGATGAAGTAAAGTTGAAGTCTTGATTTTGAAAATAAAAAATTTATCTCATGGATGAAATTTGAAGTGAGATAAATAATTTAAAGAAATGATTCTTTATAGAAAGAATATGGCGTCCCTACGGGGATTCGA
>NZ_JZFB01000003.1:229464-236412 GCF_001188385.1 Acinetobacter sp. V2
GAGGATGGCGGTATCTTAAGAAGCCGCCACCAAACTGTCAAGTAGGTAAGGAGACAGTTTGTTCAAAATATAGCAAAACAGTTCAGCAGTCTTCTGAGTATCGTATAAAGCAGAGTGTGCTTCTTTACCATCGAACTCAATTCCAGCTTGAATGCAGGCTTTAGCTAGGACGGTTTGTCCAAACATAACAGCACTTAAAGTAACTGTATCCATAACTGAAAAACTATGAAATGGATTCTGGTTTTTTGTGCTTGTACGTGTAATTGCAGCTTGAACAAAACCAAGATCAAAATGGGCGTTATGACCGACCAATACTGCATGGGTACAATGTTGCTGTTTACGAACTTCATTGACCGACTTAAAAATACGGCGTAATGCAGTCCGTTCATCTTCAGCCATTGCTATACGCATTGGATTGAATGGATCAATACCGATAAAGTCTAGCGAACGACGGTCGAGGTTAGCCCCTTCAAACGGGTTAATGTGCGCATGAAATGCTGGACCAGGGACAAATTGTCCCTGAGCATCATACACAATTGGAATGCACGCAATTTCTAGCAATGCATCTGTCTGGGCATTAAAACCTGCCGTTTCAACGTCAACAACAACAGGTAAGAAGCCACGAAAACGTTGGCCAATGACCGGGACAGAGGTTTCTTGTGTCACACTTTTCTCCATTGCAGCGTTTTCCCGGCATGCAGCGGGATAATTTTTTGATCATCTAAATAATCAAAAGATTCTGGGACAAGGTTATCTTCTTTTACCAATGTAATGGTAGAAGTATTACGTGGTAGACCGTAGAAGTCTGCGCCAAAATGGCTAGCAAAACCTTCTAAGCGCTCTAATTTACCCACTTGGTCAAATGCTTGGGCATAAAGCTCAATTGCATTAGGTGCACTATAACAGCCCGCACAGCCACACGCATTTTCTTTTGCATTTTGTGAGTGAGGAGCGCTATCTGTACCCAAGAAAAATTTAGGGTTACCACTCGTTGCAACTTCAAGCAAAGTTGTTTGATGTGTTTGGCGCTTTAAAATTGGCAAACAGTAAAAATGCGGTTTAATACCACCGACCAACATATCATTACGGTTAAATAATAAATGCTGAGGAGTGATTGTTGCCGCAACATTACGATCATGCTCTAAAACAAAATGAGCCGCATCGCTTGTTGTAATGTGCTCAAGTACCACTTTAAGTTTTGGAAACTGTTTTAAGAGTGGGTTGAGTACTTCGTCAAGGAAACGCTTTTCACGGTCAAAAATATCGACATGGTTATGAGTTACTTCACCATGAAGTAATAACGGAACTTGATGTTCTTCTAATTGTTCAATAACTGCATAAACCTTACGGATATCACTCACACCATTATCAGAATTGGTGGTTGCGCCCGCTGGGTAAAGTTTAATTGCATTTACATGTCCAGATTCTTTAATTTTACGAACTTCATCTGGTGAGGTGAAGTCAGTAAAATAAAGCACCATACGCGGGTCAAAATTGAGACCTTCTGGAACATGAGCAAGAATACGTTCACGGTAAGCCAGCGCTTCTTCCACAGTCTTTACTGGTGGAACAAGGTTTGGCATACAGATCGCACGAGCAAACTGTTTAGCCAAATCAGGTACAGTACGTTTTAATGCTAAACCATCACGTAAATGTGCATGCCAGTCATCTGGCTGGAGCAGGGTAATAGAGTCCAAGGCAGTTCAAACTTCGAAATAAAACAAATGATAATCGATAAAGTGTGAAAATGGTAACGAGAATTACGGACAAATGGCAAAATAAAGCGCAAGAGGCCTCAAAAAATAATGTTATATTTTGTTAATGTGTAAGAGGTAGGAATCGGGTAGTGGTAAATAGGGGAAATGTACAGGAATTACTCAAAGCAAAAGAAGAAATAGAATATCTGGTAACTTTACATACCCATCGTTATGCCAATACACCATTGCCTCATCAATTAGAAAAAAAGTTCTGGTGCTTAAATCTTGAACGAACTAAACAAAATATTTCAAAGTTTTTAGCAAGTGGCGTTCTCACCTATCTAATTTTTATTTTATTAGCGCTCCCTACAGACTACTTGGTGATCGGTGTACCTTACATTACTTGGGACTTTATTTACTGCTTATTGAGTGCAATTAATATTGCTTGTGCGCTGCTGCTATTTTGGGTTTTTGCCAAGTTTAAAAAACTCACTGAATATTTTTACATCGCTGCGTGTGGGATTGTATTTTTTACCATCATTTTCAATGCAATGTTACTGCTGAGTGTAGGAAATGTCGCTCTTAAAAATCAGTCAATGTTGCTACTTTCTTTTTTATATATGCTCGGTTTTATTTTGAGCGGTATAAAGCCTCTACATATGCTTTATGTGGGTTTAACAGCAGCAATTTTTGTTTTTTCTTCATTGATTTTATTGCAAGCGAATTGTGACTATATTGCTTTGGGGCGGGCATTGTTTGGTAGCTGTATTTTAGGTTTTTCAATTAGTACGATGCTTACGTCTAGAGAAAGAAGTCTTTTTTTAAATAATCAGCTTGCTGAGCTTAACGAAAAGATTTTGCGTATTGAGGCATCTGAGTTGCTTCATTTAAGTCAGCAAGATGCACTCACTAAAATTTCTAATCGACGTACTTTCGATGAGATGTTCGACTTCTTTTACTATCGGGCAAAACAAGAACAACGTCCATTGGCCGTTTTATTCATTGATATCGATTTTTTTAAAAACTATAACGACTTTTATGGGCACCAGATGGGGGACAAGGTCATCTCGTCTATTGCCTCTGCAATTAAGAATTCGATTCGTCATGTGGATTTTGTTGCCCGGTATGGCGGAGAAGAGTTTGTGGTTCTTTTGCCAAAAACACCTGCTCAAGGTGCTTATGCTGTGGCTGCCAATATTTATAAAGCGATTGAGCGTCAAGCGATTCCTCATGCTGCATCTTTGGTCTCTACGCATGTAACGATTAGTTTGGGTTTTACTGTCTATACCGAAGGCTTAAAAGTCACACAGGAAAATTTAATTCATGCCGCTGATCAAGCTTTATATCGGGCTAAGCAGCTTGGGCGTAACCAGATTTATTATCAGCCTTTACAAGTCGCTGAAATTGTCTAAATAAATTATTAAAAATAAAAAGGCCACCTTAATAGGTGGCCTTTTTTGACGTTATAAGAAAATTATTTTTTCTTACTGTCTAATTGAGGAATAGCAGAACCTTGACCGATTGAAAGTAAACCAGCATCTGTATAGATTCCAAGTTTTGCACGTGTATCGGTAATGTCGAGATTACGCATAGTCAACTGACCAATACGGTCCATAGGCGAGAACATTGAATCGCCTTTTTCCATTGTTAAACGTTCAGCTTCGTACGTTAAGTTTGGAGATTCAGTGTTCATGATGGTGTAGTCATTACCACGACGGAGTTCAAGAGTCACTTCACCTGTAACAGCTTTAGCAACCCAACGCTGTGCAGTTTCACGCAACATAAGCGCTTGAGAGTCGAACCAACGACCTTGGTAAAGTAAACGACCTAAACGTAAACCGTTAATGCGGTATTGTTCGATCGTATCTTCGTTATGAATACCAGTAACCAAACGCTCGTAAGCAATATGAAGAAGAGCCATACCCGGTGCTTCATAAATACCGCGAGATTTTGCTTCGATAATACGGTTTTCGATTTGGTCAGACATACCTAAACCATGACGACCACCAATACGGTTTGCTTCAAGAATAAGCTCAACTGGATTGTTAAAAGTTTGACCGTTTAACGCAACAGGTACACCTTCTTCAAAACGTACAGTTACTTCTTCTGGTTTGATTTCAACTTCTTCTTTCCAGAAAGCAACACCCATAATTGGGTCAACGATTTTGATACCAGCATTTAAGTATTCAAGATCTTTTGCTTCGTGAGTTGCACCCAACATGTTTGAGTCAGTTGAGTACGCTTTTTCTTTTGACATTTTGTAGTCAAAACCGTTGTCGATCAGGAACTGTGACATTTCTGCACGGCCACCGAGTTCATCGATAAAGTTTTGATCTAACCAAGGCTTATAAATTTTAAGATTCGGGTTGGTCAACAAACCATAACGATAGAAACGTTCAATATCGTTACCTTTATAAGTTGAACCATCACCCCAGATGTTTACGTCATCTTCTTTCATTGCCGTAACTAGCATTGTACCTGTTACTGCACGACCTAATGGAGTCGTATTGAAATAAGGAACACCACCTGTACTGATATGGAATGCACCACACTGAATTGCAGCAATACCTTCAAGCGCAAGTTGTAAGCGGCAGTCAATTAAGCGCGCTTTTACAGCGCCGTATTGTTCTGCTTTCTTTGGAATTGCATCGTAGTCATCTTCATCAGGCTGGCCTAAGTTTGCAGTATATGCATAAGGCTCTGCACCCTTTTGTTTCATCCATAATAAAGCAGCTGAAGTGTCTAGGCCTCCGGAGAAGGCAATCCCAACTTTTTTGCCTACTGGTACATGCTGCAAGATAGTTGCATTATCAGTCATTGCTAATCCTAACATTTATAAAAAAGACCCCGTACAGGTGGTCTCGAGAATTCTGAATGGCGGCTATTGTAGCACTATTCATGGTGCTTTTTTTGGCAAAAAAAGCATTAATTCACTTGTTCTGATTGGTATTTATTATTTGAAGAAAATATAGGATTGTCTTCTTTATATATAGATTGACCATAATCTCGAATAAAAAATAATTCTGGGTCATCCAAAATTATCAAAAAAGTATTAAAGTACTATGCAACAAGTTGCAAAAAACTATTGGGACGCAGCATGACAAGTTACGCCAATTTATTAAAACCATTACATTTAGGTTTTACCACCATTAAAAACCGTGTGGTGATGGGATCCATGCATACGGGACTTGAAGACCGTTTTTTTAACTACCCAAAACTGGCAGCTTATTTTGAAGAGCGTGCAAAAGGCGGGGTTGGCCTGATTGTGACAGGTGGTATTTCTCCGAACCGTCAGGGATGGTTGGCACCTGCGGGTGGAACCATGAACAGTCTCTTTGATGTTCCTCAGCACCGTTTGGTAACCCATGCTGTTCATAAACATGGCTCTAAAATCTTAATGCAGATTTTGCACGCTGGCCGATATGGTTACCAACCATTTGTTGTGTCTTCAACAGCAATTAAATCTCCAATTTCACCATTTAAACCACGCCAGCTTTCTGAAAAAAATATTCTCAGCACAATAGAAGATTACGCACAGTGCGCTGACATTGCCAAAAAAGCAGGCTATGACGGTGTCGAAATTATGGGCTCGGAAGGTTATTTAATTAACCAGTTTTTAAGTAGCCACGTAAACCAACGTACGGACCGTTGGGGCGGTGAAATTGAAAACCGTATGCGTTTTCCAGTTGAGATTGTTAAAGCGATTCGCGCTAAAGTTGGTGAGAAATTTATTATTTGTTTCCGCTTGTCTTTACTCGACCTTGTGCATGATGGTAACACCATGCAAGAAGTGGTGACTGTTGCGAAAGCTTTAGAAAAAGCGGGTGTAACTTTATTAAATACTGGTATTGGCTGGCATGAAGCGCGTGTACCGACCATTGTAACGTCTGTGCCTCGTGCCGCTTTTGTCGATTACACGGCACATGTAAAACAGCATATTTCTATTCCGATTATTGCGTCAAACAGAATTAATATGCCTGAAACTGCCGAAGAGATTTTGGCAACTGGCAAAGCAGATATGGTCCAAATGGCGCGTCCTTTATTGGCCGATGCATTTTGGGTAAATAAAACTGCGACTAACCGTGTTGATGAAATTAATACCTGTATTGCGTGTAACCAAGCCTGTTTAGACCATGCTTTTAAAAATAAGCGTGTGTCTTGTTTGGTTAACCCGCGTGCAGGCCATGAAACAGAACTGGTCTATTTAAAGACTAAACAGCCAAAACGTATTGCTGTTGTAGGCGGTGGTGTAGCAGGTATGTCCGCGGCAACTGTTGCAGCAAGCCGTGGCCATGCAGTGACGCTATTTGAAGCAACTTCAGATGTGGGCGGTCAATTTAACTTTGCCAAAGTTGTGCCGGGTAAAGAAGAATTTCACGAAACGATTCGCTACTTCAAAGTACAACTCGAAAAAACAGGGGTGGATGTACGTTTAAATACTCGCGTAAATCGCGAGCAGCTTGAACGCGAAGGTTTTGATGAAGTGATTGTTGCAACTGGTGTAATCCCTCGCGCATTAAAAATTGAAGGAAGCAATGCACCACAAGTTCTTTCTTATGCTCAAGTTTTAAAAGGGGCAGAAGTTGGGCAAAAAGTCGCAGTGATTGGTGCTGGCGGTATTGGTTTTGATGTATCTGAGTTTTTACTTAAACCTCCACATCAACCACAGCCTCAACCTTTAGCAGAGTGGCAACGTGAATGGGGTGTAGACCCAGATCCGAACTATGTTTCTGAAGGTGGTATGCAGCCACCAGTGGTTGAACCAGCAATCCGCGAGATTTATTTACTACAACGTAAAACAACACCTCTCGGTATTGGTCTTGGCAAAACTTCAGGTTGGGTACACCGTGCACAGCTTAAAAAGCATGGTGTGCGTATGTTACGTGGTGTGCAATATAAAGCTGTCACTGATGAAGGGCTTTGGATTGAGCACAATGGTCAAGATCAGCTTTTACGCGTAGACACTGTTATAGTGTGTGCAGGTCAAGAGTCGGTAAAAGACTTGATGCCAAAAGAAGGTGAGTCGACTATAGCGAACTACCATATTATTGGTGGAGCAAAGCTCGCAGCAGAGCTAGATGCGAAGCGTGCGATCAAAGAAGGAGCAGAATTAGCTGCTCGATTGTAAAATTGATGAAACAATATGCACTTGAACACAAAGCAATGATATTTTTCTTGAATAAAATGAATAAGCTTTGTATTCTTACGCACATGGAAGCGTGGCAGAGCGGTTTAATGCACCGGTCTTGAA
>NZ_JZFB01000003.1:236471-242968 GCF_001188385.1 Acinetobacter sp. V2
GAAAAGCCCCTGTAAAAAGCAGGGGCTTTTTTTATTTCTATGACATAAATTGATTGAGTTGCGTCAGCATCTAGTCTGGAGGTTGAAGGTTACTATACTTATTCTGTAGGATTTAAAGTGGCTTTTAATAGAAAAATTTAATAGAGTTACTTAGATATAAAATGAACATATCGATTATTACTAAAGCTAGTTTAATAAGATTTTTCGATTAATATAAGAATAGTTGGAGAGAAAAATGAGTAGATCTGGAAAAACTGATTTGGAAAAGTTAATTTTACTAATTAATCTAGGTGTTTTGTACTCTTTAAAAAATAATTATATAGATATAAATGAAGCTGAATATTTTTTGTATACACCATATATGCTTAGACTTTTGAAAGAAAATAATTGCTCTATCGACTTAATTAATATAATTCATAAAGGGACCGAACTAGAAGATCTTGGGGGATTAAAGATTGATTTTAAAAGTGAAGTAGAAAAAATGTTTAAGGAATGTGAGGATATGATCAAGAATTTTCCTGAAACTAGTTTCGAATTTGAAAAATGGTATGATCAAAATTTATTTAACAAATATAATTGAGATATATTTAATATAAAAATATTGCTGACACCTTATTAGATCTTGATACTATAGAAAGTAGTTTAGGAGCTTTGAAAAATTACGAATAATTTTAGAGTTTAAAGAATTATCAAAATTTATAAATAGCTGTTATTGGATAGAGATTGTATTTATGATTATTTTATAAATAGGGGGTATAGGAATAATTTATATTTAAGAATTAGGGTGAAATTTTATTTTACGCTTAATGTTGTGAATACTTTATTAATAACTGAACTTGATTTTTAGAAGCAATATTATATTCAAAATGGTTATTTGCTTTAAATGTATGTAGTAACTATTTAGCTGTCAAAAATATGTAAGTAATAGGATAAAAATGTTAGAAACTGATGTTTTAATTGTTGGAAGTGGTCCAGCTGGTTCTTCTGCTGCACTTATGTTAAGTAGTTATGGAATCAGAAATATCATAATAACTAAATATAGATGGCTGGCAAACAGTCCGCGTGCTCATTATATCAGTCAGAGAACTATGGAAATTGTTCGAGACTTGGGGATCTCAGATGAAGTAATCGCAAAAGCAGCACCAAAAGAAGTTATGGGAGATGTTGTTTATTGCACATCTTTAACTGGTGATGAAATTGGACGCTTTCCTTATGGAATGAATCATCCAGAAAGAATGTCAGAGTATGCTAAAGCAAGTCCCTGTGAACAGTGCGATCTTCCTCAACACCTATTTGAACCTATTTTACTTTCAAATGCAGCATCACGAGGGAGTCATCCAAGATTTGATACGGAATACTTATCTCATGTACAAGATGAGGATGGTGTAACAGTCACTGTTTTAGATAGATTAACTCAACAAACATACTTAATCCGCTGTAAGTATTTAATCGGAGCTGATGGTGCAAGTAGCCAAGTCGTAAAAGATTTAGATTTACCTATGGCAGGTAAAATGGGGAAAAGTGGCAGTATAAGCATTATTTTTAAAGCCGATTTAACAAAATATGTTTCACATCGACCGGGATACCTGTGGTGGATTATACAACCTGGAGCAAACATTGGTGGGATTGGCCTAGGGTTGTTGCGTATGGTCAGACCTTGGAATGAATGGCAGATTGTTTGGGGGTATGACATTGAAAAAGAAGAACCATCTCTCACTGATGATGAGGTGATTGCAATTTGCAAGCAGCTTATTGGTGATAACGACATTGAAATAAACATAAGTAGTAAGTCGTTATGGACAGTAAATGAAATGTATGCAGAGCAATACTCGAAAGGTCGTGTTTTCTGCATTGGTGATGCTGTCCATCGTCATCCACCTTCGAATGGTTTAGGTTCAAACTCATCTATACAGGATGCTTATAACTTATGTTGGAAATTAGCATTTGTATTAAATGACAAAGCGGGTAGTGGTCTATTAGATAGTTTTAATGAAGAAAGAGCACCTGTTGGTGAGCGAATTGTTAAGCGAGCAAATCAAAGTGTTAGAGAGTTCTCTACGATCTTTTCTGCTTTAGAGTTAGATGGAAAGTACAGTACAGAGACGATGCAAGGAAGCATAAATGCCTTAAGTGAAGGTAATGAACAAGGTGCTGTTAAACGCCGTGATTTAAGATCTGCAATTGAATATAAAGCTTATGAATTTGCTGCTTTAGGAGTCGAAACTAACGTACGGTATTATTCATCTGCAATTATTGGAGCAGAGTCTGCTATTGAAAATAAAATAGATTCTAGTAGAGATGAAGATCTTCATTATTATCCTTCATTTACCCCTGGCCATAAACTCCCTCATGTATGGTTAGTCAAAAATCATAAAAAAATATCAACCTTAGACTTAATCGGAAATGGAAAGTTTACGCTTTTCTGTTGGTTACAAGGTGACAAATGGAAGTGGGCTGTAGACAAACTTAATAAACAGCTTAACTTGGATATTAACGTTATACAGGTAGGTCCAAAAAGAGACGTTGAAGACTCTTATGGAGAACTTTCTCGCTCTTGGGGCAATGATGAGAATGCTTGCATCATGATCAGACCAGACGGCTATATTGCTTGGCAAAGCAACAAAATTGAATCGGCGGAAAATGAATTGCACAAAGCAATGTCATCAATACTTAGTTTAAATTAGGATTTCACTGCTTCACAAAATTCGACAAGCCTCTGTTAAAAGCAGGGGCTTTTTTATGTGAATATTTTTAGTACTTAGAAATCCATATAAATTTGGATTGAGTTAGGCAGATTTTGATTTCAGTTTAATTTTATATTTTGTAGTTAATTGCACTCTCATAATGGTCAATATCTTGTTAATCGTTTGAAGAATTCTTTCGGGTCAACTATTGCTGCTATATGTATAATTATGGGTAAAATGGCTCCTTATAATACTACCCCCTTTGTATCACTAACTTGCAAAGTAAAATCGATCTCGGTATACGCGCTAAATTTAAATTAAGAGATATGGATAATTCATGAATTTAATAAAACCTAGTAATAAGTTCTTTCTTGCAATTTTTCTTATGATGAATCTTTCAAACACATATGCAGCAAAAATACAGGCTGTAGATGCTGAAGTACAGGAGAGTGCTGTAGATGTAATGGAAGCTGCTGGAGCAGAAGCTGTAGGTGGGCAAGAGGATATGTGCCATGCTGACGAGGCGTGTGATGTTGCATCTGCTGTTTCTGAGGATGAAATGTACGGTGGGATTCAACAAGAATATGTTGTAAAAGGCTGCAAGGTAACAATCTACAACGATGGGCCTGTGAAAATGGTCAATGTAAAGACGGATCAACCATGTGATGCTCCACTTCCTAAAGACCATAAATTTTCTAGATAGACTCTGTGAGCCTATAAATTATTTTGTGCGTCTTTAAAAAAGTTTGAGTACTTAGCAGCTCATATGGAAATTTGGATTAAGTTAAGCAGATTGAGATTTCAGCTTAACTTTATATTTCATATTGTCTTGGGAATGAATCCTCGTTTTCTACTATTTAATCTTTAGCATGTTGTTTTTTCTCAAAATCATGAACCATTCGAATACGCTCTTCTGTTGCAGGATGAGAGGATAAAGTATCAAGCACAGCTGTAGATAATTTATTAGCTGAAGATTCTTCTTGAGAAGTTGGTGGATTGGATTGATTTTTTTTATCGATACCTTCTTCTGTTGTATCGCTTAAACGTTGTAAGAAATTTGCGAAGTGCGAGACTTCTATATGCTTCCTATCCATCAGCTGTAAAGCATATAGATCGGCTTCTGACTCAAATTTACGTGAGTAATTTGCACCAATCATAGCGGCAGGTAATGACGTAAATAAGTCTGAATTATCTCCTGTCATTGCAATGTATAATATACTTAGGCCTAAACTAGTTAACCCTTGTTGCAAACTATGGCGATAAACCAAATGGCCTTGTTCATGGGCTAATACGCCTAAGATTTCCTGATTAGTATGTGCCATTTTGATCAGTTCATCTGTGATGATAATCGTATTATTAGGTAGCGCTACAGCATTTGCCCCTAAATGATCGCCTTTACGAAACACTAATTTGGCTGGTCTGTTTTCAGCAATAGTATTCAAATATTGTTTAGTAATTTGGTCTTTTTGAGTTTGTGCTAATTGGCTGGGTGCAGTCCAATTATTTAATACATAATTCTCGGCTTCATCACCTAATTTCTTTAAAGTATTCTCAGGTAATTGAAAAGCAAGATAATGGGATGTAGCTGGAACACCCCATTTCACTAGACTGAACGCAAAAGTAATCACAAAAATTACACTAAAAAGAATAAGACTCGGAGAGCGTTCAAGTTTCCAAATCGAATGTTGAACCTTTTTAGTTGTGTAATTAAACCATTCAGGTAATGCACTATGAAATTCAATCCGTGCATCATCAGATAATTCAATCACTGGGTGTAACTGTCCCAGCGCACCAATCAATTTCATATCAGTATATTGATAATGACGCTGTTGTTCTAATTGCTCACCATACCGAATGAGAACTTCAGATTTAGATTGAGCTGAAATCTGAGCACGGTGAGGTTTAGACACTATGCCATCATAGAAAATGATATCTACTGCTTGGGACATAAATTATTAAACTCAGATTATTATAGAGAGATGTCAATATCAAAAATATCACTGATTTCTTCAGCTAAAGCACTTTGTTCTTGCTGAGCGAGATTCATCATTTGATCTGGATCATCTAATAAAATTAAACTCATCGATTCAATCTGATATTTGTGAATACGAACCGCAGCCCAAGCAGACATTAAACCTAGGGTTAAGATTTTTACAATCCAGTTTGAAGCTACAATCCATGCAAAACGCCATTGATTACAGTCTGTTTTAAATTGACTGTTTCCAACTGTAGTATTATTCCATGTCGTAATAAAAATACGTGCAGCAATTAATGGATAAATAAATAATCCAAGAAATGCATATACCATAACTATTCCGAAGACTGCAACGTTCGGTGAGAACCCAGCAATTGTTCCTGCCATAGCAAAGTAAATGATTGAAAAAATAGCAATTATACCAATTACAATAAAAACTGGTATATAAACTGCAGCCATATATGCAGACCATTTTGCGTTTAATTTAAAATTTAATTGTCCAGCATATAAGTTGTTTAGATAATATTTTTTATATAGCCAAATAGCTACAGGTGTAAAAATTCCTAATGTGAAAATATATACCAATATACTCAAAAGAAAGACTTTATAAGATTCTTTTATCGTTCCACCAAAATAAAAACGTGCGTTGCCGAACTTACTATTTCTTGCAGTAAAACGCAAAGTAGCGCGAATTAGCCAAGGTATTGCTGTATATAATGCAACTAGTCCAACCACAGTCGCAACTATTGAATACTGTGATGAAATTGCAAATACTGCGTAAATTCCTAATGCAATTAAACGTCCAATCAAAATCTTGGTCGGAATCCCTGTAAAATCAAAGCGGCGTTCAAAAAATTCTGTATTGCCATAGAAATAGCGTAAGCGACGAACTTTAGCCCACGGTGCATATAAGCTTAAAGTAATAATAGTCAAAAGAATATTAACGATCCAGATTCCAAAATATTCTGAGGCTTTACCATGAAACTTAAAATGATAAATTCCTGATTGAGAAATTGGTGGGGACGTAATATCTTGATCCTCATTCAAATCTTGAGGAGATGAGGGTAAAGCTTGTTCTTGCATTTTATTCTCTTTATTGAAACTAAATGATCTTGATTGAATGTAATAGGTAATTATAAAGCTATTGAGAACATTATATATTTTTTATAAATGGAAAGAAATAGAATGAAAAGCAAACAACTATTTTACCATTATATTCTTATTGAGTTGTTCCGAGTAAAAGCTTATTGTGTGAAGCATGCTTATTCGGTTTGAAGTGATATATCGGTACTTTATTGTGGTTTTAGATTTTAAATTTAGTAGTAAATCTAATTTAAACTAAAATTTTTCTGAATCATGCTATTCACTCTACTTAGTAGAATATACCTGATACAAACAGTCTTTCATAAATAGGCTATTTAAAAAAATTCTTAGCAAAAATTTATTGATTCCAATAAGTATTAAATGTTTCTTTAATGCCAATGTCATCCTCCATGTACTTATCAGGAGATATCTTTAATCCAACACCACTTAAATATATTACCGCTTTCCAAAGAAGCTCTTCTTTAATCGGAGGATCAAAAATTAAGTCTCGGTTATCCAGTGCATTCATTCTTATTCTTGCCCATTCTTCAGCATCCTCTCGGCTGATTTTATGGTTTAATAGATCGTTGAATACTTTTTGTACATCTAATAAAGATATTTTCATTTCATCATTTACCATTTTTATATTCTAATCTTACCTGTTGAAACTAATATATCTATATAAATTTTAAACCTGTTATAAACCCCAAATTAATAATAAATTTTAATTATTTATCCTTACTTTTTAATGATCT
>NZ_JZFB01000003.1:243473-244052 GCF_001188385.1 Acinetobacter sp. V2
GGGCTTTGCTATGCCTTTTATTTGCTTAAAAAGAGTAAAGGCATTTTTATCTCATTTATATACAACAAGAATTTATTTTATAACGGTAAAACTATGCCACATTCAGATCTCCCATCTCGTGCTTTAAGTGTGCTTCACACTTCCCGATATCTTTTTAACAACTATGGCTTTCACAATGTTGGGGTTGACCGAATTATTGAGTCAGCGAAAATCCCAAAAGCGACCTTTTATAACTATTTTCATTCAAAAGAAAGGCTAATTCAAATGAGTTTAACCTTTCAAAAAGATGGACTAAAACAAGAAGTGCTTTCAATCATTCATGATCAAAAAGACTTAACGATGGTTGAAAAGCTTCGCAAAATTTACTTTTTACATGCCGATTTAGACGGACTTTATCATTTGCCTTTTAAAGCTATTTTTGAAATTGCGAAAACGCATCCCAAGGCATATCAGGTGGTTGTTGAATATCGAAGCTGGTTCATTAATGAAATCTATAATTTGCTTTTAACAACCAACGCAAATGCTTCAAAACAAGATGCTTACATGTTTTTATTTGTGATTGATGGGGCAATGGTTCAG
>NZ_JZFB01000003.1:244062-246493 GCF_001188385.1 Acinetobacter sp. V2
GACCCAAACAAGCCAGATGAAAGAGAAAAATTATTAGATTATTTTTTTATTACTTTAGGATAAATTAGAGGGAAATATAGGTAAGGAAAAAAACCAAAAAACCTACCAAAGCCAGCAATCGTACCAATGTTTGTACCAACAGAAGCGTTATAGTGGTGCTATCAGAATGCGGTGTTAAATAAGTTTATTTAACAAAAAGTGGTAGCTAGCAGGGGTTATATTGTAAAAAATCATTGGCCATAGCTATTAGGTAATTTACTCATAATTATTAATTCTTTAATGACCAGTTTACGAGCAAATGTATAAAGAAGCTTAAATCAACTGTTTTTGTAGTATACGATCGTTTTTTAGATAAAAAGGAATAACTTGATGGTTTTGAAAACTCCTGAACCCGTTTGTTTTGCAGGACTCATCACGAATATGCTTCGTGGTAAATGGTCTATACATATCTTACATACTTTAGGTTTACAAGGCGCATTAAATTTTAATAGCTTGCATCGAAGTATTTCTGGAATTTCTACAAAAGTTTTAAATGAGCAACTTGGATACTTAACTGACGCAGGTGTTTTACAACGTGTTCCCACAAATAATCCTCGCCAAGAAGTTATCTATTCTTTTACGGAGCAAGGACGAGAGTTGTGTGTTGTGTTGGATACTCTCGATGAATTAGCTAGACGTTGGCAACCCCCTCAAATGGCTATCGAAGTCTCTGATCAAGAGAGGTAGTTAAATCTTGAATTTTTATCATAGTTTATTGATTTTAATAAAATATTTTTATAAATGTGATTCCTTCTACTAGTAGTTACAAATTTGTATGTAATTTACGGCTTAAATTATCTAAAGCATAATCTAGGCGTTATCCATTCTTTAATGGTCTTGGTAATGTTTGCAAATAATGAACTGATAATTAAAAGAGCGTGAAGTTTTTTAGCTAAAACACTCTCTAATTGCTGCTAGGAAAATATATGATGAAAAGATTAAATGTACTTATCCATATCACTTTGGGCTTAGTCATAACATTAAGTTCTGCTGCCAGCCAAGCAGATTCCGGATTATCAAAAAAAGATGCAAAAGAACTGGCTCAATATAGAGAAGCGGAACGTATTGGTAAGGAACGTCTGGTTAAATTTGATACCTTAGATTTTGACGTTTATAGCAATCAAAAATGGGATCGTTTAAAAGAAAGTCATGCTGCTAACATTCGCGTACATTATCCAGATGGAAGTACAACAGTTGGAATTCCTGACCATATTGTTGAATTAAAAAAAATGTTCGTTTTTGCTCCTAATACCACAATTAAAACGCATCCTGTACGAATTGCTTCTGGAGAGTGGACTAGTGTTATTGGTGAGATGGAAGGTAATTTTAGTCAACCAATGCCAATTGGTAATGGCAAAACAATTCCACCTACTGGTAAAGCATTTAAAGTGAAAATGGTGACCGTTGGTCATTGGAAGAATGGCACTATGGATGAAGAGTATTTATTTTGGGATAACCAATCATTCATGCAGCAAATTGGTTTAGGGCAATAAGATTTTGTGAATATTTAATTTCTTGTTGAAGCGTAGTCTGTCATTAGTGATAACTTTTAATATTTTCTGATCCATTGAAGTTATCACTATTCAAATTTAGTTCATGTAGATGATTGATACTTTGAAATAGGGTTAGGTAATTTTATGGATTTAGTTAGAACAACAAATTCAGTACCTTATAAAATGCCAGTTGTTTTTCTTGGTCATGGCACACCAATGAATGCTATTGAGACGAATAGATATAGTTTGGTGTGGCAAGAACTGGGTTTAAATCTACCAAAGCCTAAGGCAATTTTAGCAATTTCAGCACATTGGTACACCAAAGGGATTGGGGTAACTGCAATGCAGCATCCAAAGACCATCCATGATTTTGGTGGTTTTCCCCAAGCTCTATTTGATTTTGAATATCCCGCTCAAGGGGATGCTGAGTTAGCTCATCAAATTAAAGATCTATTATCCCCTGAGCAAGTCATATTGGATCAAGGTTGGGGGCTTGATCATGGTACTTGGTCTGTATTAGCCCATGTCTATCCAAAGGCAGATATTCCAGTGGTGCAATTAAGTATTGATTCAAGACTTTCTGGTCCCGAACATGTGAAGTTGGCCCGCAAACTAAGTGAATTACGAAAACAAGGCATATTAATTTTAGGCAGTGGTAATGTTGTTCATAACCTCTATAAAATGAATTCGCAGAGTGATGCTCCATATTATGAGTGGGCGACACAATTTAATGAAAGTGTGAAAGAAAATCTACTTGCACGTCATATAGATAGGCTTGCTGATTATATGCGCTTGCCAGGTGCAGACATGAGTGTGCCAACAGCGGAACATTATTTGCCATTTTTATATATTGCAGCATTAATGGAGGAAGAGGATCCAATTCATATTTTAGTGGATGG
>NZ_JZFB01000003.1:246535-247311 GCF_001188385.1 Acinetobacter sp. V2
GGTTAAGTGCAAATTTTTTCTGTTTTAGGGGTATAGATGGATTTTGCCCTGAATAGAATATTGGAAATGATAAGATTAAGAAAGACGCGATAAGATGTTTTTTTAGATCCAAATAAGCCAGATGAAAGGGGAAAATTATTAGATTATTTTCATTACTTTCGGGAAGGTGTGATGAGAACAGAGCTAATAAAAGATACCAAAAATCTTACCTAAAGCCAGTAATAATAGCGGTCCAATTTATTTCCAAATTTATAATATTTTGTAAAATTACTTTTAATATTTTCAGATAGATATCACTTTAACTAAACTCGAAAAGCTCTTATAACAATAGGAGTTTTCATTAATTAAACCTCCATAAAATAAAAATAGTATTTTTACTTAATGGTTAAATTGTTGGATTGTTTGATGGTCTTTTTGTATATAATATGTATTCTTTATATTTTGTAACCATTATAGAGTAAACATGAAAAAAATATTAATCATTACTACGTTAAGTTCTTTCAGTTTAATTGCCTGTTCAACTACTGAAACTTCAAGAACGATCCAAAGCCCACAAGTGGCTGTAGCTACATCACAAATTAAATATACGGGAGTAAAAGCTCCAGTTTCTATTGGTAAATTTGATAATCGCTCTAGTTATATGAGAGGTGTTTTCTCTGACAATGTAGACCGTCTAGGCGGACAAGCAAAAACTATTCTTGAGACACATTTACAGCAAACTGGTTATTTTACAGTTTTAAATCGCGACAACTTATCTGAGATTAAACAAGAAGTTG
>NZ_JZFB01000003.1:247353-248778 GCF_001188385.1 Acinetobacter sp. V2
TGTTATTACTGGTGACGTATCTGAGTTTGGTCGCAAAGAAGTAGGTGATCAGCAATTATTTGGTATTTTAGGTCGCGGTAAAGAACAAGTTGCTTATGCAAAAGTTAATTTAAATGTTATTGATGTAAAAACATCAGAAGTTGTACATTCCGTACAGGGTGCAGGTGAATATGCCTTAGGTGCTCGTGAAGTATTAGGTTTTGGCTCTACAGCTTCTTATGATTCTACTTTAAATGGCAAAGTACTCGATTTAGCTGTTCGTGAAGCAGTTAATAATCTTGTGACAGATATTCAAAATAACCGTTGGTCAGTTCAATAATTTTGGATATGTGTTAAATGAAAAATATTCTTTTAAGCAGTTTTCTTGCTATGGGATTGGTTGGTTGTGCCGCTGGTCCTCAACCTTTATATAATTGGGGAACTTATACTCATCAAACCTATTTGATGTATAACGCACCTGAGAAAGCTACACCGAGTTCGCAAATCACAAAATTAGAAGCTGAAATTGAAAAAACTAAAGGTAAGGGCTTAGCTGTTCCACCAGGTTTATATGCTCATTTGGGATTATTATATTTACAAGAAAATAATTCTCAAAAAGCAATCGAGTATTTCCAGCTTGAACGTCAAGTATATCCAGAGTCTACAGTTTTAATGGATCGTTTATTGCAAAAAATGAATGCTAATGGTGGGTATACAAAATCATGATTAAGAAATTTTTAATTGCTGGTTTAGTTATTTCTAGCCTTGCATTTACGGGATGTGCTGTTACTCCACCGCCTAATAAAGATATTACGGCTTATAAAGCTCATATGCCAAAATCGATTTTGGTATTGCCGCCAGTCAATGATTCGCCTGATGTAAAAGCGACTTATAGTTATTGGCCTACTGTGGTGGCGCCTGTTGCAGAAGCTGGCTATTACGTTTTTCCAATCTCTGTTGTAGACAATATGTTTAAAGAGAATGGTGTTACTAATGGCAGTGATGCTCAGTCTATTGCACCTCAGAAATTACAAGAGATTTTTGGTGCAGATGCTGCTTTATATATTCGAATTAAAGAATATGGTTCTAAGTACCAAGTGATCCAAAGTGTCGCTACAGTAAGTGCTGATGCAAAGCTTGTTGATTTAAAAACTGGAGATGTGATTTGGACCGGTGAGAAAAAACTTGTTCAAGCAAGTAATGATGGCAATGCGGGTTTAATCGGAATGGTCGTCGGTGCTTTAGTTGAACAGATTGCTGGCAGCTTTACTGATCGGGCTTATCCATTAGCAAGTATGGTAAATACTCAACTTTTTACCCCGACGACTTATAATCCGGGTATGGGGTTGCTATATGGTCCACGTTCACCAAAGTATCAACAAGATGGAGTAGTAGCTAAGTAAATTAAACTCTTAGCTAAATTTTTAATTTATTAAAAATAGGCTG
>NZ_JZFB01000003.1:248820-255812 GCF_001188385.1 Acinetobacter sp. V2
ATTCCAGATGGTTTATTAAATTTTTGGTTAGGCAGGAGAGCTAGAGCAACTAGTTCTCCTACTTAATTGATTTTACTTCTTTTGCTTAAAACGATATTTACACTTTAGACAGCGATAATCCTGAAAAATATTTTTATCGATCATTACGCCAGCTTTTTTACCAAAAATATTGCCAACCACACCGCCAGTAATACCTGCGCTAATTGCACCGACAAAAGTTCCTACTGTTCCGCCAACAATAACACCTAAAGGGCCAGCAATCGTACCAATCGCTGCACCAACAGAAGCTCCAGTTGCAGCACCACCTACTGTGCCTGCTGTTGTACCAGCAGCTGTCAGTAAAACACCGCCAGTTGTTCTAAGTAATTTGTCATGGTCACGTGCTTCAATTTCTGTAGAACCACACTTAGGACATTGCAGAGCTTTTTCCATAAAATTTCCTGTCTTTCATCATTGAGTGACACAGTTGACGGTGCTAAATCAGTAAAGTGGGTAAAGAACCTGTCTTTCGATGAAGTGTCTTTTTCCTATTGAGTGATTATAACGATAACTGGTCTGCTTTGATTTTAGCTGAACATTGACACAAATATTTATAGATCATGTAAACACTTGTACTTTAATAATTATCTCATTAAATACCAATGTTTAGAATGACTAAGGCTTACATATCAAGGTGTCTAGCAGCGAAAAATTTAATAATGATGAATAAAATGTGAATGGTTTTTTTGAGTAGATTTTTTGAAGTTATTTAAGAGGATAAGCTATTCAATGATAAAAGGCTTATCCTGTTTGAATAAGCCTTTTTGAAAATTAGAGTGATTTTTTCCAACTCAAAAATTTATATAATCCAAACATGAATGCAATCCAAATTGGAATTAAAATAACTGATTTTTCAAAGCCTTGAGTCCACATGATATATAAAATCATGCCAATAAAAATCAAAACAATATAGTTACTTAAAGGTGAAAATAACGCAGGGAATTTAACAACTTTACCTTCAAGTTTCATGGCACGTTTAAACTTCAAATGGGTAAAGCTAATGATTGCCCAGTTTAAAACTAAAGCTGCCACAGCCATGTACATGAGATAGCTTAAAGCTTCTTCTGGGATAAAATAGTTCAGTAATACACAACCAAAAATCAGAATAGAAGAAAAGATAACAGCCGGTGTTGGAACGCCTTGTTTGCTGACTTTTGTAAAAATTTTGGATGCATGGCCTTGTACAGCGAGGCCATACAACATGCGACTGTTTGCATACATACCGCTGTTATAAACAGACAGTGCAGCCGTCAAAATAATAAAGTTAAGCAAATGCGCTGCCCAGCCAATCCCAAGCTGACTAAAAATCATCACAAATGGGCTTTTATCTAGACCACCAAGGTCAAGCTGATTCCAAGGAATAAGAGACATGATGATGGCAAGCGAAGCCACATAGAAAACCAAGATTCGAAAGATGACTTGGTTAATGGCTTGTGGAATGCTTTTTTCTGGATTTTCGGCTTCAGCAGCAGTCATCCCAATCAGTTCAATACCACCAAAAGCAAACATTAAGAAGGCGAGCATATAAAACAGGCCAGAGAACCCATGCGGGAAAAATCCGCCATGCTGCCATAGGTTTGAGAAGCTAGCGATAGAGTCACTACCTGCGGTGAGCAATAAATATAAGCCAAACACGATCATGGCAATGACTGCCGCAACTTTAATAATGGCTAACCAAAACTCAGATTCACCATAAAATTTAACGTTGCCTAAGTTCAAACACGTGACCAAAACAAAGAAAAATAAGGCTGATATCCAAGCAGGAATATGAGGCCACCAGTAATGCACATATTTAGCAACTGCTGTCAGTTCGGTCATTGCGACAAGAATGTAAACCACCCAATAGTTCCAGCCCGATAAAAAACCAGGGAATCTTCCCCAGTATTTTTGTGCAAAGTAACTAAAGGAACCGACCACAGGTTCTTCTACGATCATTTCACCCATTTGGCGCATAATTAAAAATGCGACGAAACCGACAATGGCATAACCTAAAATAATAGAAGGGCCAGCAGACTGGATGACTTGTGCAGAGCCTAAAAATAAACCTGTCCCGACAGCACCACCCATAGCGATTAGCTGGATGTGGCGATTTTTAAGTCCGCGTTTTAATTGGGAAGATGAGTTGCTCAAAATATATGCGCTGAATAAAAAAGCTGATGCTATTGTAATGGATTGCGCATCATTAGCCTAATCAGAAAAATGGTGATGAATTGCAAGTATAGGAAACTACGAATATTTGAAATGATTAAAGACAATTATTAGATATACAAATAAAATAGAAGTTGATGAGTGAAAAGACAAAGTTCTACTTAAGTCTTTTAAGAGAGTAACAGTGTAAAAATGAGTGTTAAAACTGAATATACTTTTATCTATGAAGTTTGGTGAGATAGTGTATTTCTAAAAGTATTAACAAGAGAAATTTATATTCGTAAAAGAATAAAGTTGAATAAGGGAATAAAGGTTGTAGAAAATGCATTATAAAGAACTATATAAATATGAACACCTTATAAATTCTGATTGTACCAAACTTATAATTGGTGAAATTTTGGGTATTATATTCCTTCTATTTGGTATTTTTATATTGGGGGCTGCTCCTTTTGAATCAGATAAGTGGGCAATAGATTTATTTGGTATTAATATGTCATTGTATTATTTATATCCTGTTTCTATGGGTGTGTTGGGACTATTTTATTTATTTGGAAAATTTTTTAAGTATTATCGTTATACTATTTTTAGATTCTATTTCAAAAAAGATTATTTGATATTAGAAATTTGTGGGATAAAAACTGTTAAATTTAATAAGTTTAATATTATTGCTGATCAATATCGTATTGGTCACTGGAATGGTTTTAAAAAGGAGTATTTTAATTGTATAGGTATTGCTAGTGACAGAAAAGTATATCTAATTCCAGTAGCTGACGGTAAGCAAGATGAGCTTATAGAAGTCTTAATGAATCATGTGGATAAACAAGTTGAACTCTAAATAAACCTATTCCTATTTAACTAAGCCTAATTAATACCTAAAAAGGATTCGTACAAAGCTATACGGACCCTTTTTTAGAAAAATGATGTTTTTATAAATTAGAAAGACACCATTTTGCCCGGGTTAATCATTGCGCCGATGCCATACATACTTTTTGCGAGCGGAATAACAACGGGAGCAAGGGTACGACCAAACATAATATTTTGATGGTCAATTTTAGATAACATTTCAAAGTCGTTAGATTGCCCAACAAAGTCATTTGCAATGGCTTTACCAATGCGTACCGTTTGTGCAACGCCGTGACCGCTCCAACCGTGAACAGCATAAATCGGGAACTTATTACCAAATTTACGGCTATCGACTGCACCATTTACAGTTAAATCAGTCGTTCCACTCCAGACAAAATCCATCTCTAGATTTTTAATTTGAGGGAAAACCGTATGAATTCGATGTTCTAGATAATTTAAAGTTTTCTCTGGTCCCCAACATGTTCCTGTGCCTTGGCCACCAAACAGTAAACGGTTATTAAACACAGGACGGTAGTAATCAATCTGAAACTGAGTGTCATAAACAGGATGCCCAAATGGCAGAAGCTCTTTTGTATCAAGTTCTAGTGGGGAAGTCGTCGCAACATAGGTGTAAAACGGAATAGTAGTATTGCTTTGCTCTGATAAAAGTTTAAATGAAGCATGGTGTACCGCTAACACCACAGACTTTTTAGCTTTTACGACAGCATTTGCAGTTTGAACATAAATACCATCTTCTTTCTCTACTATTGAAATGACTTCTGTTTGCTCATAAACAGTACCGCCATTTTGGCAAAAGCCATAAATTAAGCCACGGTTCAAAGCTAAAGGATGAATTTGCCCGCCCAACTCATCAATTAAACCACCCGTATAGTAGTCCGACTTAATAAAGTCCATGAGTTCGTGTTTACCTACAATGCGCGTATGGTCTTCACCTAAATATTTCCGAGCATCGGCGCCTTGTGTTAAACCAACCAAATGCCCTTCATGAACGGCGGCGGTAATGTGACCGTGTTTTCGATCAAAGTTAAGTTGGTATTTTTCTGAGATGTCATCAATAAGTTGCATGGCTTCTGTAGAGGTAAAATGCCATAGTTTTTTTGCATCTTCATAGCTTAAGCGATCGGCCATTTCTTGAGCTTCCCAGCGAGCTAAACCGGGGGTAAGTTGTCCGCCATTTCTGCCAGAAGCTGCACTACCAATGCGATTTTTTTCTAATAAAACAGTATCTATGCCTTGTTCAGCTAAATGTAATGCACTTGATGAACCTAATAAGCCACCGCCAATAACCACCACATCGCATTCAATATCAGCTTGTAAACTGTCAAATGTATGCCAATCAGAAAGAGAGCTTTCATAGTAGTTCGCTGGATTATCTACCGCTGCACCTTCTACATTTGTTGTGTCAAATTTTGCATGTTTTGGATTTAACCAGCTCCACTCTTTGCCCACTTGTAGAGATTTACTGGGTTTATATTGCACGTCTTTTAAAAGTTGAGGTTTAGAAATAATATTCATGACAAAGTTCCTTAAAAATTAATAAGCATTACTAATCGCAATACTTTGTTTTTTAATCGTTTTATAGATAAATAAAAGAATACCTAGCGATAACCAGAAACATCCGAAAGTGAGCGAAGATGAATCAAGGTTAATCCAGAGGCAAATAATGCTGATGACGGATAAAAGCGGTAAAAAGAGGTTTAGAAATTTATTTTTAAACCCTGAGCGCTGTTTATCTTTAATATAAAACTTCATAAAAACTGAGAAATTTACGGCTGTAAAAGCGACTAGTGCACCAAAGCTGATCAGGCTTACGACTTGTGCTAAATCTAGAAAAACCGCAGACATTGAAATAAGACCAACAAATAAAACCGAAAAAAATGGTGTACCTAAGGAGATGTGAATTGTCCCAAAATACTTTTTAGGAAAAATATTATCGGTGCCCATTATATACAGTAAACGGGAAGCGCTGGCATGTGAGGCAAGGCCAGAGGCGACTGTGTTCATAATTTGCCCGCATAAGAATACGGATTGGAAGAATGCACCGCCGACATAAAGCACAATTTCAGGAAGTGCTTCAGTAGGGTGCTGGAAGCGCAGATTATTTGGAAAATAAAGCTGAATAAACCAAGCAGCGGTGAAGAAAATAAGTCCGCCAGCGAGAGTTGTTAACATGACTGCTCGGGGAATATTTTTGGTGGGCTGTTTGGTTTCATTTGAGAGTGTGGTAACCGCATCAAAGCCCAAAAAAGAAAAGCACAAAACTGAGGCACCCGCAACGAGCGGTAGTATAGACTGGTGCTCATGCCAGAGAGGGGCTAATGTAAGCACATGCTCATAACCTTGAGTCGAGCCAATACCCTGAATCACTAAATAAACAAAAATGACCATGAGTATGATGGGTGCAAATACAAACAAGAGACTTAAGTTGGCGAGTAACCGAATGCGGAAACAATTCACTAAAGTGACTAGGCCTGCCGATACAAATACCCAAAACCAATAAGGTAAACTTGGAATAAGGGCTGTGAGATAAATTGCAGCTAGCAAAACATTAATGAGGGGTAATAACAGATAGTCGAGTAGGGAACACCAACCGACAAAAAAGCCACTTTTAGGCCCTAAACTTTCAGCTGTATAGCTATATGCCGAGCCTGATTTTTCTGAATTTTTGCTGAATCTTGCATAGCTCCAAGCGGTGAGTAGCATGGCGCCTAGTGCGAGTAAATATGCGAGTGGTACGTGTCCATTGGTAATGCCAGAGACAATACCGAAAGTATCAAACACCGTCATGGGAGTCATGTAGGCAATACCAATAATTGTGACTTGCCAAAGAGACAGTTTTTTTAAGGAAGACGTTTTATTTTCCATGTCATTTCAACCTCAAATTTCGTTGTTTTGCTTTTCATCCGGAAAAGCGATGCTATTTTTGAGCCAAAACTTCCCCTAGACCTGAATAAACAAGTCTGTTTGAAGAAAGTTTGTACAAAAGCTAGGGGCTATTTCGCCTTGGTGATGCCCTAAAGCAAAGTCAAATATTTATATTTTTTGACTTCACTCTAGATCACGACCAGTTGAAAAGATTGACACGGTCGTGACAGAACCTGCTGAGGGCTTTGGCCTTTAAATAATGTGCCTGTTCTGATGCTGACGTCATTTGAAGTAATGACTCGAGAAGAATCGTTGATCACGATTGCTTTTTGTTTAATGTTTTTAAGCTTCGGCATGAGTAGTTTTTCGAGTGCTGAAACTAAAATGTCGGTGGCAATTACACCGATAAATTGATCACGAATCATGACCGGATGGGCAAGGGTGATGGTATATGCACCATTACAGATATAGTCGACATATGGTCCATGGATGCACGGACTTTTATTTTGAGCAGGTTTATGGAACCATTCAAAAGAGCGAAAATCTAAAAAGCGCTGAGCATTTTGATAGTTTTCAAGTTTGGCTTGCTGTAACTGATCTTCTTTTTTATACCACCATTCAAGTGTCCAATAATCTTGTTCTTCTTGGGTTGCAGGGCTATAACTTGCAAAGCCGATACCTTGACTGTAATGGCTTTCCTGTAAGGCCTTTTTAATTTCCTTTTGCAAAGCTGAACGCTCTGAACCTGAAAGCTTAATGTCTTTTGTTTTTTCAGGTTCATGTTTTGAGAGTATTTTGCTCGCTTTGGTTGCCAGATTTTCTGTAATGGCTGTCGTTTCCTCAACCACCGTCTTTAACAAATTTTGAAGCTCTTCTATATCTAAATGTTGGGTCATTCCTATAACTCCTAAAATTCCATATTTCTCACTCGATATTTGATAAGTGCTCTGTTTTATTATTTTTATTCGATAGATAACTTATATCGAAGCATTTGATCCGTTAGCATCGAAATAATTTTTCGTGCTTGAATAACAGCATCATCTTCATTGGCTTGAACAAAAGATGATAAAAGTTGG
>NZ_JZFB01000003.1:255854-259670 GCF_001188385.1 Acinetobacter sp. V2
GATAAAGCACAGCAATGAGCGGTGCCCATTCGGCTTGTATAGTTAACTCTTGATTTGCTAGTCGAGCTGATTGAGCAAAAGAGGTGAGTGTCAGCAAACAACGTAAATCAAGTTGGGCACGCGTGTCTGCTTCAACGGCCTGTTCAAATTGTTCAATCAGTTCTTTGATTTTGTTCAGTTCATATTCAGTGGTTCTTTGTGCTGCCAAATATGCACCATGGCTTAAAATTGCACTATGAAACTCGCCTAAATCAGCTAGATATTCATTGGAAGCTTGACGTAGAGGATGCTTGTTTAAGAGTAAATCGGAAGGTAACTCACAAACAAAGCTTCCGCCGTTTCGCCCGCGTCGTGTATCAATTAGACCCTTTACGCGTAAAGTATTTAAAGCTTCACGAACGGTAATGGGTGACACTCCCATTAAGCGAGCTAGATCCGCCTCGTTAGGAAGTTGTTCATTGCTTTTGAGCAATCCAGAGATAATTGCATTTTCCAAGCGTTCTACAACTTGTTCCGATCGAGTTGCCTGAGCGATAGGTGCAAAAATTATCGTATATGCTGACATGGCGAATTCTCTAAAAGCTAAGTCAGTGACTTAGCTTAATGAAACGGATAAATGATTAAAACACGCCATATTGATGGACTGCCTGTTCATCTTCAGGCACGGCTGGTATTGCATCCCAAAGTTCAACAATTTTGCCGTTATCTACACGCCACAGTTCAAAATAGGCATGTCGATTTCCAGCAATATTTCCTTCGGAATGTGTCAATACAAATTGACCATCAGCAATGGAGCGATGAGTTTTGGAGTATACCAAACCTTGTCCTTCATTACGGATATTGTTCAAAAAATCAATGACTGCCTTAACACCATCGCCAATATCTGGACTATGTTGAATGAACTGATCGTTGTGGGTGTATTCTTTAAATGCTTCGTAATTGCCATCAATTAATGACTTCTTGAAGAAAGAGGTCACAATCTCACGATTTTTCTCCGAATCATGATGAGTTACGATTTCAGTCGGGCCATCTAGTTGAGTTCTACCACTTACATTCGGCGCTGCTTCTGCTACAAGCCCATCCCAATGTTCCACAATTTTGCCATCTTTCACTCGGTAAATATCAAAACCAACTAATGGGTTTTCATCTAGACCCTGAAAGCGGCCATGAATTGCGACCAAGTCGCCGTCTGCCAATACACGCACTGCTTCATGTTGCATGTTGGGGCAGTCTTCTACCAGTTGGCGAAGACCTGAAAGTCCATTTGCAACCAGCGGTGAGTGCTCTATAAAGTCTTCAGAAAAATAACGGTCTAGAGCAGTGGTGTCGTGCAAATTAAATAGCTCGTGATGGGCTTTGCTCACCAAGTCTTTCATTTGTTGTTTATTCATTTTGATCTCCTTTCAAAGTCCATTTTTATTATTCGTTTGAACTCATCACATGTTTAACGCGGGTATATTCTTCAAAACCGTAGCCAGATAAATCTTTACCATAACCTGACTTTTTGAAACCGCCGTGTGGCATTTCTGCGGTTAAAGGAATATGAGTGTTAATCCAAACTGTACCGAAATCGAGTTCACGAGACAGACGAGTTGCGCGGGCGTGATCTTTAGTCCACACACTTGAAGCTAGGCCATATTCAACATCGTTGGCTTTTTCAATCGCATCATTTTCATCGGTAAATTTTTGAACGGTAATTACAGGTCCAAAAATTTCATTTTGAATGGCTTCATCGTGTTGTTTTAAGCCACTAATAACAGTGGGTTCAAAATAGAAGCCTGGACGGTCTGCCTGTTTTCCGCCTGTTTCAACTTTGGCGTGAGCAGGTAAGTTGTCAATAAAGGCTTTAACATTCTTCAATTGATTGGCATTGTTGAGTGGACCATAAAGTGCATCTTGATCATCTGGTTCACCAAAGCGAGTATTTTTTGCAGCTTCAACTAACTTACTTAAAAACTCATCATGAACGGCTTCAGACACAATCACACGTGTTGCCGCAGTACAGTCTTGGCCTGCGTTGAAATAGCCCGTTAAAGCAATCATTTCCACTGCTTTATCGATGTCCGCATCTTCAAAAACCACGACAGGGGCTTTACCACCAAGCTCAAGATGGGCTTTTGCTAAATTTGCTGCGGCAGAGGCTGCAACTTGTAATCCGGCACGAACCGAACCTGTAATAGAAACGAGTGCTGGGGTTTTATGGGATACAACTTTTGAACCCACCTGAGCTTGACCTAACACCACGTTAAATGCACCTTTAGGGAAAAATGGCGCAGCAATTTCTGCCAGTAAAAGCGTACTTTCTGGTGTTGTGTCACTTGGTTTTAGTACCACTGTGTTACCCGCAGCCAAAGCAGGCGCAATTTTCCAAACAGCCATCATAAGTGGATAGTTCCACGGTGTAACCTGACCAACCACACCGACTGGTTCGCGGCGAATAGAAGAGGTTAGACCTTCTAAATATTCACCTGAAGCTGTGCCATTGAGTAAGCGGGCAGCGCCTGCAAAGAAACGCACTTGATCTGCCGATGCACCCACTTCTTCCGATGCGATTAAGTGTTTTAACTGACCCGTATTACGACTTTGCGCTTCAATTAAACGCTCCGCATTTGCTTCAATCGCATCTGCCAAATTCAATAATGCTTTTTGACGAGTTGAAGGTGTGCTGCGTCCCCAAATTTTGAATGCTTCTTTTGCAGCAGCATAAGCTGCATCAACTTCGGCCTCGGTTGCATTCGGTGATTGTGCATAAACTTCACCAGTCACTGGGCTGACCAAGTCAAAATAATCATTTCCTTTGCTAGCAACATATTCGCCGTTAATAAAGTGTTGTAGTTGAGTTTTAGCCATTTTTTATACCTTGTCCTTAGGTTTTTAACATATAACATATAATACTATATGTATTATGTTTTAAATTTTCTGTCAAATGCTTTGATGAGGGGAGTGAGTGAAAAAAGTTGAGATTTAAATCAAATTAGATTTTAAGTTTTTGATTTGATTATTTAAAAAAAATTAAAAATTTGTGAAGATTTTTAGGAGAGGTTGATTATCGTTGTAGTTCAGTAGATTTGAGGAAAGATAAGAGCAAAATTTTTCTAATCAAAAGCAGCTTGATGAGCCAGACCTTGTGCTTAGCTCATCAATTTCGAGTTCTTATTTGTTGAAATTAAAGTGAATGATTAGGTCTTATGACTCGCAAGAAGAATGCTAGTTTCACTGTTATAAATACCTGAAATATTCCTGATTCTTTCTAAAACTTTATCGAAGTTTTCTAAAGTATCAGAGCGTAGCTCGACCAAGATGTCCCATTTGCCATTAGTTTTATGCAAACATTCAACGGCACTTTCTAGGCGTAATTCTTTAATCACAGATTGCGCTTTGGTCCCTTCAACCATAATGCTCATCCATGCACGAATAACGTTGCGTTCAGCATTGGGTTTAAACCGTACTGTATATCCGGTAATGATGCCCGAAGATTCAAGATACTCCATTCTCTTTTTAATAGTTGCTCTTGAAACGTGAACTTTTTCGGCTAACTCGGTAACAGACATCCGTGCGTTATCTTTAAGTAAACCTAAAATAATTTGATCAATGTTATCCATATTGTAATTGTCAATTATCAAATTGGTAAAAAATAATTCATTTTTTGCTGAATTACAAATTTTGTGAATCAATTTGATTTTGAATAATAGGGTCATCAGCTAACCCTCATAATTTTAATTTAATGGACTAGATAAAATGAATAATTTTGCAGTTTCACGTAGTGACTTTAACGAGTGGATGGTTCCAGTTTTTGCACCGGCAAATTTCATTCCG
>NZ_JZFB01000003.1:259814-260073 GCF_001188385.1 Acinetobacter sp. V2
CAACGGTTATACAAATGAACCCGTTCTACGTCTTGCAAAACAACTCACCGAAAATACATTTGCAGACAAGGTTTTCTTCTGTAACTCAGGTGCTGAAGCCAACGAAGCTGCACTCAAACTAGCTCGTAAAGTTGGTTTAGACAGCGGCGTTGCTGGCAAAAGTGGCATTGTGGCATTTAATAATGCGTTCCATGGCCGTACTTTATTTACCGTTTCCGCGGGTGGTCAACCTAAATATTCACAAGACTTTGCACCACTT
>NZ_JZFB01000003.1:260204-260421 GCF_001188385.1 Acinetobacter sp. V2
GCGTGCGCTATGTGATGAGTTTGGTGCCTTACTTATTTTTGATGAAGTGCAAACTGGTGTAGGTCGTACAGGTGCGCTTTATGCCTACATGAACTCTGGTGTTATTCCAGATGTATTAACGACTGCAAAAGCATTAGGTGGTGGTTTCCCAGTCGGTGCAATGCTAACAACAGATAAATTTGCTCCACATTTTTCAGTGGGTACACATGGTACGACT
>NZ_JZFB01000003.1:260431-279471 GCF_001188385.1 Acinetobacter sp. V2
CGGTAACCCGTTAGCAAGTGCGGTTGCAGGTGCAGTATTTGAGTTTATTAATACGCCTGAAGTGCTTAATGGCGTTAAAGAGCGTCATGATTATTATAAAAAAGCTTTAAATCAATTAAATGAAAAATATGAAATCTTTGAGACGATTCGCGGTGAAGGTTTATTGATTGGTTGTGCCTTAAAAGATAAGTTTGCAGGTAAAGCAAAAGACATCAATAACCTTGCGGGTGAAGAAGGTTTACTGAGTCTGATTGCTGGTCCAAACGTTATACGTTTTACGCCGTCTTTAATTATTCCATTTGCTGATATTGATGAAGGTCTAAAACGGTTCGAACGTGCGCTTGTTCGCTTTGTAGAAATTCAAAAGGATGAACAAGCAGCATGATGATTATTCGCTACATCGAACCTAAAGATGTTAACGATCTTTACCTGTTGGCGCAAAAAGCGGGTTTTGGTTTGACATCTTTGCAGCCCAATATGGAAAAACTTGCTGCTCGTATTGAGCGGGCGTGTAAAACGGTCGCAGGTAAACTCCCAAAGGCAGATCAAGTTTATTTATTTGTTTTAGAAGATACTGAACTCAACAAAGTCGTCGGTGTTTGCGGTATTGAAGTCGCACTTGGTTTAAAAGAGCCTTGGTACAACTTTCATGTAGGAACCCAAGTTCATGCGTCAGAACCGTTAAGTGTTTATAACGCTTTACCTACTTTGTATTTGAGTAATGACCATACCAACTGTAGTGAGCTTTGTACTTTATTTTTAGACCCTGACTACCGCTTAAATAAAAATGGCAAGTTTTTATCTAAAGTCCGTTTCTTATTTCTGTCAGCATTTCGTCAATACTTTGAAGAAACGATTGTTGCCGAAATGCGTGGCTATTCCGATGCAAATGGGCAATCACCATTTTGGAATGCGGTAGGGCATAAGTTTTTTAATATTGAATTTACCAAAGCCGATTATTTGAGTGGAGTCGGACAAAAGGCTTTTATTGCTGAGCTAATGCCAAGACATCCACTCTATGTCGATATGTTACCTGACGATGCTAAAGCTGCAATTGGCATTGTGCACCCGAATACTCGGCCAGCCTACAACCTCTTGCTTGAAGAGGGACTACGCTACAAAGGCTATGTCGATATTTTTGATGGTGGTGCGACCCTGCAAGCAGATATCGAAAATTTACGGGCAATTAAAGAAAGTCAGTCTGTAGCGGTAAAAATTGAACAACCTGAAAATATCGCTGTAGGTGATGAAGCTTACATTGTGGCTAATGATGACTATGAAAATTATCGCGCCATTCTTGTGTATAGCAAACCGCACCAAAACATATTGCAGTTAACGAAAGAACAAGCAAAACAATTGAATATTGAAAATGGCTCTTTAGTTCGGGTGCTAAGTGTTCAAGTTAAACAAGTTTCGAGTCCTGAAGTGGTCAATAAACTCAAAGCGACTGAACATTTTCGAATGGCTGTTAATTAAGCAAAAATTACTATACATTTCACCAAATTTAAGAAGGAATACTATATTATCGCTAGCGCAAGATGGGTATATGGATAAATACAATCTTGCTCGCTGAGCTGGGATTAATTAGCCTGTTTTTCTATATAAAGAGTAAGTAAATAAAATATTTAATTAAATTATATATTTTAAATGTTTATTGAAATTATATTGAGAAAAGCGAGCTAATATAATAATGAAGGAAAGGATTGATGATTAATTTTTATTGTTATAGGTAATAGCTTTTAAAAAGGAATTTATAAGGTTTTAAGTGGTTTAATAATATTTTCAACATGATTTAATGGACTAAATTAATAATCATATAATTTATTTATTATTAAAGCATTTACGACGGTTGCTATAAATTGGAGTAAATATTACATGAGTAAGAATAACGGAAAGCAGTTCCTGGAAGGAGATCTTCTTGGTAGTCAACATATGACTGAACAAGAAGAAGAGAAATTGCAGCGCTCATTAACCAATCGTCATATTCAGATGATCGCAATTGGTGGTGCAATTGGTACTGGATTATTTATGGGTTCCGGGAAAACATTAAGTGTTTCGGGTACTTCAATTGTTTTAACCTATTTAATTATTGGTTTCTTCTTTTTCTTCGTGATGCGGGCAATGGGTGAATTGTTGCTTGCGAATACCAATTTTAAAACCTTCGCCGATTTTGCAACGGCTTATCTTGGTCCGTGGGCAGGGTTTTTCCTTGGTTGGTCCTACTGGTGTAACTGGATTATTACTGCGATTGCAGACGTGATTGTGATCGGAGGGTACATGCAGTTTTGGTATCCTGATTTACCCGTTTGGATTCCTGCATTTACTTCATTGGCCGTCTTAACCATACTCAACTTTGTGGCTGTGCGATTGTTCGGTGAACTTGAGTTTTGGTTCTCACTCATCAAAATTACTGCAATTATTCTGTTTATTTTGGCTGGTATTTATTTAATTAGTACCGGATTTACTTCTCCAAATGGGGTTAAGGCCTCAATGAGCCATTTGTTTGAAACACAATCTATGTTTCCTTATGGTGTAACAGGTTTCTTAGCTGGTTTCCAAATTGCCATATTTGCGTTTGTGGGTATTGAGCTGGTTGGTACAACTGCTGCTGAAACCAAAGATCCGCATACCTCACTTCCAAAAGCAATTAACTCTATTCCTTTACGTATTTTATTGTTTTATGTGGGCGCATTGGTTTGTATTATTGCGGTTACATCTTGGGCTAAGGTTTCACCAGAAAAAAGCCCATTTGTAGAAATGTTTACATTGGTAGGGTTACCAATTGCGGCAGGTTTAATCAACTTTGTTGTTGCGACTTCGGCACTATCTTCGGCAAACAGTGGAATTTTTGCGACCAGTCGTATGTTATATGGCCTAGCTTTAGACAACGATGCGCCTAAAAGCTTTAGCAAATTATCGAAAAGAAAAGTTCCAATTAGAGGCCTCGTATTTTCAATGGCTTGTGTAACGCTTGGAACATCCATTTTGTTTATTGTTCCAAATGTTATGACGGCATTTACGATTATTTCAGCACTTACTTCAATTTTATGTATTTTTACATTCATGCTGATTGTGCTTTCGTATATTTATTATCGTAAGAAAAGTCCTGAATTACATATCCAGTCAAAATATAAAATGCCAGGTGGTTTATTCATGGCATGGATGACGATGTTATTTTTAGTTTTTACTATCGTTATTTTAGCTTTAGATCATGATACGCTGATTGCTTTAGAGTTTTCACCAGTATGGTTTATTGGTTTGTTTATTGCCTATAAATATAAAAAGAAAAAGATGTTACAGCTTGATATTTTAAAAGCTCAAAAGGTTGATTATATTTAAATTAGATAATGAATTTTTTATAAGCTAGGCTGAAGCCTAGCTTTTTTATTTTTAAAATAATAATTTATAATTTTTGATTAAGATAATTTGTTTATGGTTACATTCTTTAGTAGAAAGTTTACTCAGAAAATTTTGGTAAGATCCGAAATTTTTTCAGGATTTTAAAAATAGTCATAAATATTAAAATGAATTAAATTGATTATCAAACTAAAGATTACAAGGTAAAAGGAATAGTAAACCCATGATACTTAAGTGTAATAATAGTGATTTGTACGATTTTACTATTGGGAAAAGATACATCTGTTTTGGGGTGCAATTTAATGAATATCGAAATGAAACAAAAGTATCTGTTCGCCGCGATTCAGATGGTACTCCTGTTATTGTAGAAATCTCTAAATTTGAAATAATTAAACCTAGTATACCTGAAGGTTGGAAAATTTCACTTTATAAACAGGAAGATACTATAACTACTACTATTGAACCTAAAGAATTTAGTGGAGCATTCTGGGATGACTATCATGATGGAAACCCTAAAATGGAAAAATTATTTGAAGATACTTATTTAAATATCTGTAAATTTCATAATTTTTCTATTATGTCCGATTGATTAATTAAAAGCCGATAAAAAAGCCTCATTACGAGGCTTTTTTTATAATCCTTATTTAATATTTGGATCACCTTTTTTCAAGAAAAAGCGGATCGCTAATTTTTGTAGGAATGTCCCATAAGGAGGGTGGAAAAGCTGGGTCGGGAAAAACCGATGACGTATAAACACAGTTTTTGCATGTGAAAGTTCACGGAAGCCTTCTTCACCATGATATGACCCCATACCTGAGTTGCCGATACCCCCGAAAGGGGCATCATGGTTGACTACATGCCAACCCCAATCATTAATGGTCACGCCACCCGAATGAGTTTCACGTAAAATACGATCACGTTCTACTGAGCTATGTGTAAAGAAGTAAAGTGCTAAAGGTCGCTCGTCCGATTTTACATAGGTAATCGCATCATCTAAAGAATCATATGCAACCACAGGCAAAACAGGACCAAAAAGTTCTTCTTTCATAATGCGCATGTCTGGTGTGCAATTCAGCACAATCTGTACAGGCATTCTACGGCCTTGTTGGTCAAAGCTATACGTGTCGCAAGGAATAACACGAGCACCTTTCTCTTGTGCATCGTTCAAAATATCTTGAATACGTTTTAAATGACGGTCATTCACAATCGATGTGTAATTTTCATTGTTCGTGATGTTTTGACCAAACATTTTTATAAAGCTGGATTTTGCTGCATCCACAAATTCATCAATACTTTCTTTTGGAACCAACGCATAGTCAGGTGCTACACAGATTTGACCACTATTAGTTGCTTTGCCATGGGTAATACGTTTTGCCGCATCGGCAAGCGGGTAGTTGCGGCTTACAATTGCAGGTGATTTACCGCCTAATTCGAGAGTAACTGGAGTTAGGTTTTCAGCAGCAGCTCGCATGACGACTTTGCCAATGGCAGGAGAGCCAGTAAATACAATATGGTTAAATGGTAAAGAGGTAAATCTTGCTGGGTCTGTAATTTCTTCACCAAACACGGCTACTTCATCTTCGTTAAAGACTTCAGCCAGCATGCGACGTAGCATTGCGTTGGTATTTGGGGTAATTTCAGGGAGTTTAATCATGACTCGGTTGCCCGCAGCCAAAGCGGCAATGAGTGGGCCAAGTGCTAAATAAACGGGGAAGTTCCAAGGAACAATCACGCCAACCACGCCTTTAGGTTGATATTGTACACTTAAACGGTTCGATAAAAATAAAAGCTCGGTACGACGTTTACTTGGGCGCATCCAGCGGCGTAAATGATGAATCGCATGATCGGCTTCTAGCACTGAGCCAAGCAGATCTAATAGTTTAGATTCATCGAGTGATCTAGAACTAAAATCAGCATTAATCGCGGTAGCTAAAGCATCTTGATAACGAATAATTTGTTTTTTGAGTTGATGCAGCTTTGTGCGGCGTGCCTCAAGACTTGGATAGGGATCTGCCTCAAAATTGGCACGTTGTTTGGAAAAAATAAGTTCCATATGTTCGGTGGCAGAGCCGTTATATTCTTTTAAAGTGGAGCTTTCCATTATTGTTCCTTCCATACTTTTGCTTATCATACTTTATGCTTGAAGCGTCGTATGGTCGATGTTAAATTGAGACAACAAGAGGTAGTTTAGTGCCATTATGCACGTCACTCTAGGGATGGTGTGAGTTAAATGCCTAAAAATCTTTATAAAAATGCAAATAGTGTTATTGAAGGAAATTATGATAATACATCCTTAGGTGCCAATACATATTTGCTAGGTTTGACCAGTTTATTTGATGAAATGGGGTTGCAAGGCCATTCAATATCAAATGTTATATCTGGCACAAATATTTCGCCAGATACGATGAATCAATCCTCTTTATATATTTCTCAAGTCCAAAAAATTCAGCTATTTCAAAATATTCAAAAACTATCTCACGATCCCTTAATTGGTCTGCGTGCAGGGCAAAAGCAGCGATTGTCAGATTTTGGGGTGTATGGTTACGCGCTTTACTCTTCGCGTAATTTTAGACAAGCGGTAGAGCTGGGCATTCGACACATTAAGCTTGCTGGGCCTATTTTAAAGAAATCATTCTATGTGCGAGATGATGTTGCGATTTTTGAAGGGCAGGACATTATTGCGCTTGGTAAGCTTCTCCCTTTAGTGTGCGAGTTTTGGTTTAGCTCCATGCAAACCTTAATTGAACGTGTGCTTGAAGGACCATTTCAAGCCAAGAAGCTTTTATTGCCATACCCAGCGCCCGACTATGCAGAAGAATATGAAAAAGTTTTTCATTGTCCTGTTCAGTTTAATGCTGGGGTGATGCAATGGCATTTTGATTTAAAGTGGCTCGATGTACCTTGCCCAAATGCCAACCCGATTACCGCGGATATGTGTAAGTCCTTTTGTGAGCGGATGCTAGGTGCTGCTGAACTTGAAGAACCCGAGTTGGTGAAAACGATTCGTTTAATACTATTGGATGGAACAGGTCTTTTTCCATCAGCTCAAGAAATGGCTGAACGCTTACATATGTCAAAGCGTACCTTACATCGGCGTTTGGCAGGTTTTGATTTAACTTATCAAGAGTTATTAGATGAGACTCGGCGCCGTCTTGCGGATGAGTATTTGCGAGAGACAACTTTAACCGTAGATGAAATTGCTGAGAGAATTGGCTTTTCAGATACCTCTAATTTTAGAAAAGCCTATCGTCACTGGACAGGCATTTCACCAAATGAGTATCGAATACAGTACCAAAATTAAAAACAAGTTTGACTGCTACTTAAATCGAGAAAGTAACTTTTTCTGCAAAAAAGGATTACAGAGCAAAATGGCAAATAAAATAATAAATATACCGATAATGCTAAACAGATCCGGTAATTCATGCCAAAAAACAAATCCCCATATTCCTGCAAAAATAATAGCAATGTAATTCATAGGGCCAATTTGTCCTGCTGGCGCTAAGCTATAAGCATAAGACATAAACAGTTGGCTAATGTTTGCTAAAAGTCCTGCGGCAATGAGTAGGCTTAATTCGTGCCAAGTAAAAATGCGCCAATGCCAGAACATTGGAATAGAGGAAATCAAACTACCAAAAATACAGAAGTAAAAAACAATACGTTCAGGCGGCTCTGTACTGGTTAAAGCCCTTACGGTCACAAAAGCCATTGCTGATAAAAAGCATGCACCCAAGCCAATAAAAGATAATGCGTTAAATAGACCTTGATCGGGTTTAGCGACAAATAAAACCCCAACTAGACCAATGACCGCAGCAAAAATCATTGATTTGGTAATTTTTTCTTTTAAGAAAAGCCATGCAATCAGTGGAATAAAGATAGGAGATGAATAGCTAAAAACCATAGCATTTGATAGTTTTAAGTTCGCTATGGCGTAGAAAAAACCGTACATTGCAGCAAGACCGACTAGACTTCGCCACGTGTGCATCCAGAGTTTATCGGTTTTAACGAAGTCTAAGCCCTGTTTAAACAGCATCGGAATAAAAATAAATAAACCTACTGCATTTCTAAAAAACACGACAGTCGCATTGTCTACCGTTTGTGAAGCAAAACGAATGCACACTCCCATAATGGAAAATAATAATGCCGATGTCATAAGACAAAGCAATGCTTTTCCAAGTTGAGTTGAGGGGAGATTTGGAGCAGTCTGATTTTGCATAGAGAAATACAGTTCTTAATTTTCGATGTTATTTTAGCAGTGATGTTAAGTTTTGGTGAAATGTGTCGTAATTATATGGGAAATAAGAAAGATGAGGTGATATGCCTCATCTTTTAAACTTTATTAGGTCACGGGTGCTGGGTTAAATACAGCGAGTGAGTTATGAATATCCCAACGGTCTGACCACGTTTGTTTTTCGCCACTAGCCACTTGTAAAATCAGTTTAAAAAGTTCCCAACCTACTTCTTCAATAGTTTTCTTTCCAATGGCAATATCGCCAGCACTGATATCAATCAGGTCATACCAACGGTTTGCAATATTGTTTCGGCTTGCCATTTTAATGACCGGCACTGCTGCCAGTCCATAGGGTGTACCGCGGCCTGTAGTAAAGACTTGAACCGTAATTCCAGATGCCATTTGCTGCGTACCGCAGATAAAGTCACTCGAAGGGGTTGCCGCAAAAATTAATCCTTTTTTTGTCGGTCTTTGGCCTGGTGCGAGAACTTCTACAATCGGTGAGCGACCCGATTTGGCAATCGATCCCATCGCTTTTTCTACAATGTTATTCAGTCCACCTTTTTTATTACCCGGTGTGGTATTGGCACTTCGGTCTACTTGGCCTGCTGCTAAGTAGTCATCGTACCATTTCATTTCCCGAATTAGATCTTTGGCAACTTGTTCATTTGCTGCACGTGGAGTGAGTAGGTGAATACCATCGCGGACTTCCGTAACTTCAGAGAACATGACTGTACCTCCACATTGCACAATCAGGTCAGCTGCGAAACCAACGGCAGGGTTAGAGGTGACTCCAGAAAATGCATCACTCCCACCACATTGCATGCCTACAACTAAATTAGAAGCTGGAACTTCTTCTCGAGTACGTTGATTCAGCTTTTCAAGATGTTGTTCAGCCACAGTTAAAATATGGTTCACCATACTTTCAAAACCATTATGACGTTCATCTTGCAACTGAATAATATCTTCATTTGCTAGAGGAATATATTTGTTTTCTTTAGGAATATTTAAAAGTCGTTCCGGTTGCATTTTTTCGCAGCCCAGACTTACCACCATAATTTCTCCACCAAAATTAGGGTTGAGTGCAAGATTATGAATTGTACGAATAGGAACAATTGCAGCGGGGGCATCAATTGCCACACCACAACCGTATAAATGGTTTAATCCGACTACACCGTCTACATTTGGATATTTAGGAAGTAAATCACGTTCAATAATTTTAACGACATAATCGACAATACCTTCGACACAATTAACACTGGTAGTAATACCTAAAATATTCTTTGTGCCGACGCTGCCATCTTTATTTTTATAACCTTTAAATGTATATCCGCTAAGCGTAGGGAGCTTTGGGTCAGGGCGAGTTGCTAACTCAAGATTATCTAGCTCAGGTGCCTCAGGCATTTGGGTAACCGCTTCATTTACCCATGACCCCGCGGGTAAATCTTTATTGGCATAACCAATAACTTCGCCATAACGAACAATTGCATCACCTTGCTTTAATGACTTTAATAAAGCTTTATGTCCCTGTGGCACATGATCAACCAAGATGAGTTGGTATTCTTCAATATGTGTAGAAGGTGGTAAACCGCCGTCATTCACTACAATGGCTACATTATCAAGAGGACTAATTTTTATGAGGAGAGGCTTCAGCATGATCGTTCCTTGTATACATTTGAAGAGAGGGCATAACGCTTAATTTAGTTAAGCGTTATGACTTAAAGTTTAAGAGGTAGGTTTTAACTCGAAGCGCTGGATTTTGCCGACCATAAAGAGGTAGCAAATAATTGCGATGACTGCATGTATGCCTACAAAAAACAGTGCACCATTGAAAGAACCTGTTGAGTTGATGATATAGCCAATCACAATAGGGATCACAATGCCCGCAGTATTGCCGAAGGTATTAAACAACCCACCCGATAAACCCACCATTTCTTTTGGTGCGACATCCGACATGACTGCCCAGCCTAATGCACCAAAGCCTTTGCCAAAAAAGGCCAGTGACATAAAGAACAAGATGGCTGTTTGCGAATCGACATAGTTACAAACCACAATACTGGTTGATAACAACATGCCAAAAATAATGGGAAATTTACGGGAAAAGGTTAGAGACTTGTTCATCTTGATAAGTTTATCGGAAATTACTCCCCCTAATACGCCACCAATAAATCCGCAAAGTGCCGGTAATACAGCCGCAAAACCAGCTTCTAAAATTGACATGTGGCGTTCTTTAACAAGGTAAACAGGGAACCAAGTAATAAAGAAATAGGTTAAGCAGGTAATACAATACTGAGCGATAAAAATACCTAGAAGCATACGAGAAGAAAGCAGCTTTTTAATATTTTTAAAATTCATCTTGTTGTTTTCATCAGCAACTTTAAGCTGATTTTCACCCATGCTAGTAATAGCACCGCCTGCTTGTAAATATTTGAACTCATTTGAGTTAATAGTAGGGTGTTTTTCTGGGCTATAGATGACTTTTAACCAGATAAAAGCAATCACAATACCTAGTCCACCCATAATCCAAAACACAGATTGCCAATGAATATGGGCAACCAGCCATCCCATGAATGGTGCAAATATGACAGTTGCAAAATATTGAGCTGAGTTAAATATTGCTGCGGCGGTCCCACGTTCTTTGGTTGGGAACCATGCTGCTACAATCTGGCTATTTCCTGGAAATGCTGGGCTTTCAGATAATCCAACCAGAAAACGTAAAAGAAATAATGAGGCGATAATGAGAGGAATAGAACCTAAAATATCAACAAAACCCAAGAGAATAGTGAAAAAAGACCAGAGCATGATGCTCCAGAAATAAACTCTTCGAGCACCGAACTTGTCGAGTAACCAGCCACCTGGAATTTGGCCAATAACATAAGCCCAGCCAAACGCAGAGAAGATATATCCCATGGTCACTGAGCTTAATCCCAGCTCTTGAGACATCGGGGCAGCAGCCATAGAAAGTGTTGCCCGATCACCGTAATTTAATGAAGTAACTAAAAAAATCATCGCTAAAATGTAATAGCGGGTTTTATTATGCTTCGCTCGTTGCTGATTTACAGCAGCAAGATTTGTTTGCAGATTATCCATATACAAACTCTTTTTAATAATCGACCTATTTGCATATCCGTGAAATAGGTGACGTCATGTCAAATTCATCGATAGAATAGATGAGAAAACGGAATTTTGTATCTACTCTATAGTCCTAGTTCTAAAACCGCGTCTTTAGATGTATGACATCATATGATTAAAAATATTATTTTGGCAAGTGGGGCCGGAAAATAATTTTTATGCGGGTTTATATTGACAAGTTGTCTGATGTCTTATAAGTTTTGGTGATGAAAAAATAGTATCAGAATGCCAAGGAGTATTTTAATGGCGACCTCTACACCTATCGTTAAATCAATTCGAGCAATTCCTGTTGCTGGACATGACAGCATGCTGCTCAATTTGAGTGGTGCCCATGGACCTTATTTCACTCGTAATATACTCATTATCGAAGATAACTCTGGAAATATTGGGGTAGGCGAAATTCCGGGCGGAGAAAAAATTTTAGCGACATTAAATGATGCTAAAGCCTTGATAGAAGGGCAACCGATTGGTGAATATAAAAATCTGCTTAAAAAAATTCAGCAAACTTTTGCTGATCGTGACAGTGGCGGACGAGGCAATCAAACCTTTGATTTACGGACCACAATTCATGTTGTAACTGCTTATGAGTCGGCATTGCTTGATTTGCTTGGTAAGCATTTAAATGTGAATGTCGCAAGTTTGCTTGGTGAGGGTCAGCAACGTAGTGAAGTTGAGGTTTTAGGATATTTATTCTTTGTTGGTGATCGCAAACAGACATCTCTTGATTATGCGACCTCACCACATCTGAACCATGACTGGTACAAAGTCCGCCATGAAAAAGCGTTAACACCTGAATCAGTGCAGCGTTTAGCAGAAGCATCTTATGACCGTTACGGTTTTAAAGACTTTAAATTAAAAGGTGGTGTATTACACGGAGAACAAGAAGCTGAAGCTGTTACAGCTATCGCTCGCCGTTTTCCAGAAGCACGTGTGACGCTTGATCCAAACGGAGCATGGTTTTTAGATGAAGCAATTGCTTTAGGCAAACATCTTAAAGGCGTGTTGGCCTATGCAGAAGACCCCTGCGGTGCAGAACAAGGTTATTCAAGCCGTGAAATTATGGCCGAGTTTAAACGTGCCACAGGTTTACCCACTGCGACCAACATGATTGCTACCGACTGGCGAGAAATGTCACATAGTATTCAATTGCAAGCCGTTGATATTCCTTTGGCTGATCCACATTTTTGGACATTGGAAGGCTCGGTTCGAGTTTCACAGCTCTGCAATATGTATAACTTAACGTGGGGTTCGCATTCTAATAATCACTTTGATATTTCACTGGCCATGTTTACCCATGTTGCTGCCGCCGCTGTAGGTAACGTTACGGCAATTGATACGCACTGGATTTGGCAAGAAGGTACAGATCAGCTAACGAAAGCGCCGCTTGAAATTAAAGACGGTAAAATTCAGGTGCCAACAGCACCGGGACTTGGTGTTGAGCTGGACTGGGACCGAATTAATCAAGCCCATGAACTCTATAAATTAAAAGGTTTAGGAGCTCGTAATGATGCTGATGCGATGCAATTTTTAATACCAAACTGGTCATTTAATAATAAAAAGCCGTGTTTGGTTCGTTAATGTTTTATCGATATCTTTGAAAAATTCGCTTTTTTAAGTTTTCTTAATGCTTTGCTGTCCATACGGGCAGCTTTTTTTATGTCTAAAGATTAGCTATAAAATTAAGAAATTTTAACTATATTTTATAAAACAAATAGTTAAGTGATTTTTGATAAAGAACTTTTATCTTTTTAAAAATTTTAGATTCTCAGAGGAAAAATATATTGATTAAAATAAAATTTATGATGTAAGATGTCTGACAACATAAACATGTATGGATATTTTCTAATGGATGCTCTTGAGTTAAAAAACATTGTTTCTGATGGCCTTCTTTCTTTTCCGGTTACTGACTTTGACCAAAATGGGGACTTTAATAAATCTTCTTATGCAAAACGTCTTGAATGGTTAGCGCCTTATGGTGCAAGTGCATTATTTGCTGCGGGTGGTACAGGCGAGTTTTTCTCGTTAACTGGAAATGAATACTCTGATGTGATTAAAACTGCGGTCGATACTTGTAAAGGTAGTGTACCGATTATTGCTGGGGCAGGTGGTCCGACACGTCAGGCGATTGAACAGGCAAAAGAAGCAGAGCGCTTAGGTGCACACGGTATTTTGTTAATGCCGCATTACCTAACTGAAGCAAGCCAAGAAGGTTTAATCGAACACGTTAAGCAAGTATGTAACTCAGTAGACTTTGGCGTAATTTTTTATAATCGTAGCGTTTCAAGATTAAATCTCGATTCAATCCAAAAGTTAGCCGAGATGTGTCCGAACTTAATTGGCTTTAAAGACAGCTCTGGTCAAATCGATATGATGACGGCAGTGACTCAAACGATGGGCGATCGTTTGTCGTATTTAGGTGGCCTGCCAACAGCAGAAGTTTTTGCAGCGCCATATAAAGCCCTAGGTTGCCCAGTTTATTCATCAGCTGTATTTAACTTTATTCCAAAGACTGCAATGGATTTTTATAACGCGCTTCGCAGTGATGACTTTGAAACAACCAATCGTTTGATTAAAGATTTCTTCTTGCCACTGATTAAAATTCGCGACCGTAAATCAGGTTATGCCGTCAGCATGATTAAGGCAGGCGCCAAAATTGTTGGACACGATGCTGGTCCAGTGCGTCCACCATTAAGTGATTTAACTCCAGCAGACTATGAAGATTTGGCTGCTCTCATTGCGACACTCGGTCCGCAATAATTCTATCTGTTTAGGCATTGGAGCTTTAAAATGAGTAAAAATAATGGTCGGCAGTTTATTAATGGTCAACGCGTTGCTGCAAATGCACCAGCTCTAGAAAGTATAGCTGCAAAAGATTATCAGCCAACAGGTTATGTATTTAGTCAGGCAACCCTTGAAGAGGTAGATCAAGCTGCTCAAGCTGCACATAACGCTTTTTTAGTTTATAGCCAAACGTCTCAAGAACAACGTGCCTCTTTTCTTGAAGAAATTGCTAGTCAAATTGAAGCATTAGGTGCGAACTTACAAGAAGTCGCTTCACTTGAAACAGGCTTACCACTTGCTCGCCTTCAAGGGGAAACCGGCCGTGTTACAGGTCAGCTACGACTGTTTGCTGAACTTTTACGCCGCGGCGATTTTTACGGTGCTCGTATTGATGTGGCATTGCCAGAACGTAAGCCTTTACCGCGTGTTGATTTGCGTCAATACAAAGTAGGGGTAGGACCGGTTGCTGTGTTTGGTGCAAGTAATTTCCCACTTGCATTTTCAACAGCAGGCGGTGATACCGTAGCTGCTTTAGCAGCAGGGTGTCCGGTTGTCTTTAAAGCACACTCTGGCCATATGGCAACTGCTGAGCTTGTTGCAGAAGCCATTGAACAAGCAATCGAAGTTTGTGATATGCCTAAAGGCACATTTAACATGATTTTTGGCGGCCGTATTGGCGCAAACTTGGTAGAACATCCACTGATTCAGGCAGCTGGTTTTACGGGTTCTCTCGAAGGTGGAATGGCACTTTATAACCTTGCGCAGAGCCGTCCTCAGCCAATTCCATTCTTTGCTGAAATGTCGAGTGTGAACCCTGTAGTGGTTTTATCTCAAGCGCTGAGCTCTCGTGGTGAACAGATTGCACAAGATACAGTTGCCTCATTTAATATGGGATGTGGTCAGTTCTGTACAAAACCGGGGTTAATTTTAGGTGTACAAGGACCTGAATTTGACAGTTTCGTAGCAGCTTTAGCTGAAAGCACGCAAAAAGCTGTGCCTCAGGTCATGCTGAATGAAGGAACTTTAAAAAGCTACCGTCAAGGTATTGATGCTCTAAACAGTGAAGCTGGTTTTGAAGTAGTTGCGACAGGTCAAGAGGCCGAGCTAGTTTCTCAAGCAAAAGCACATCTATTTAAAGCGGACCAATCTGTTTTACTGTCAGGCAACCCAAAACTACAACATGAAGTTTTTGGGCCAATGTCGATTGTGATTGGCGTAGAAGACGAAGCAACTTTGTTAAAAGGAATTGAAGCCTTAGGTGGACAGCTTACAGCAACGATTATTGGTGATGAAAATGAATTATCTGAAGCTGGTGAGCTTCTTCATTTGTTAACTGGTAAAGCAGGCCGTGTATTGTTTAATGGTTTCCCGACAGGAGTTGAAGTGTCTGATGCCATGGTACATGGTGGTCCTTTTCCTGCAACCAGTGATGCGCGTGGAACCTCGGTAGGTACGGGAGCAATTGAGCGCTTCTTGCGTCCGGTATGTTTTCAAAATACGCTACAAGTTTTATTACCTGATGCACTAAAAGATAGTAATCCGCTACAGATTACTCGTCTGGTCAATGGGCAGTTAACTCAGGCTCGAATTTAAAAACTGTGCAGCTTAATCAAAGGTATTGAGCTGCATATTTTTTAGCTTATTCAACGCATTATTAAATATTGCAATAAGCACAAGTTGCTTACTTTTTAAATGTATGTGAGTGTTTGATAAGGGAGATAAAATATTTTAATTTTAATAGCTTAGAGGCATAAAAACCGAATATGACTATCGTCTAAGTTTATAGTAAAATGAATTTTCTAATTTTTTCAACATTTCATGAGTTCTTCAGATTATGTCTAGTGCAATTAAACCTAGATCAACAAAAAAACTAAGCCAGATTATTGTAGAACAACTGATCGAAAAAATTCAGTCGGGAGACTTCCAAGTTGGAGAGAAAATTCCGACCGAACTTGAATTAATTGAAACTTTTGAAGTAAGCCGTTCTGTTATTCGAGAAGCAATCACTGAGTTGCGCTCTTTAGGGTTTGTCGAAACTCGTCATGGGATTGGTACTTTTGTAAAAGAGCAGACTATTGAACAGAATTTTTTGCTATCTAATGCCAGTTTAGAAACTATTAACGATATTGTTTCTTTACTTGAGCTTCGAATTAGCCTTGAGTCTGAAGCTGTTTTTTTAGCCTCTGAGCGCCGTAAGCAAATCCACATCGATAAAATGAAAGCTGCACTTCAAGACTTTGAACGTCATATTTCATCAGATGCAAATGATGGCACAGTAAAAGCTGATTATGATTTCCATATTGCCATTGCTGAAGCTTCTGAAAATCAATATTTCGTTGATTTTTTAAAGTATCTGGGTGAAAAAATTATTCCACGTGCACGCTTAAAATCTATTGAGCAAAGCCCTGAAAACCGTGAAGAATATTTAAAAGCGGTTCACCATGATCATGTCAATATTTATAACGCAATTGTCGATCAGGATGGTTTGTTGGCTCGACAAATGATGCGAGCTCATTTGTCTAAAAGTATTAAAAAGTTTAAGCAGTAAAACTTGAGCTAAGATTAAGATAAAAAAGAGAGCTTAAATAAGCTCTCTTTTAATTTTATAGGGGGTTATTTACAGCTAAAGTTTTCAGCTTTTTCACTATCACCTTGACCGTTGTAACGGGCAATGAGTGGGTAAGGGCAAAATGGGCGGGTACGGTCTGGTGCCCAATCTTGCGGAAGTTCAGTATTCACTTGACCACTTGGGTTACCTGTGCCGCGTGCGGTCGCAATGATTTTGTCAGGTGCTTGGCCATATTCGACCCAGTTAACTAAAGCAGTCAATGCGTCAAATTGGTCGGTCGCAATGCCATCACGGGTATGGTTCATGCCCGGAACTCTAAAGAAACGTGCAAATTCAGGCGCTGTACCTTTTGCATCATTTTTATAGTGTTGTAGCAGTTGATCGTACCAATTTTGGGTGTCATCCACAGAGAAAACGCCATCTGCTGTGCCTTGTACCACAATCATTTTTCCACCGTGATTACGGAGTTTATCTAGATTGAATTCATCGGGTGGCATCATGAATGACATCGAACTTTCGGTGTACACATCATTGGTTGCCGAGAGTTTTGGATAGTCGGTATCGAAGTTAAAATTAAAGGCAAATTGTCTAGAGTTTTGAGTCACAGTTGGGTCTGGTGGGACTTGAAAAAGAATGCCGACTGCAACGGGGTCACGTGCTGTTCCCACCGAAGATTCGAATTTCCAGCTTGCCCAGTTACTGCCGACTAAACCGGGGTCGAAAGGCTGGGTTGCATAGAGCGCTTGTCCAGCCGAATTTATAGGACCACGGTAAATGTTGGCTAATACATCAATTTGTTCGGTACTTAAACAAGTACTATCTCTTGTGCTTGAGCAAACAGGTACATCTTTGTGAATATCAAAAGCTGTACGGCAAGCCTCGACATCTTGAACCAAGCCATCTGCAACACCGTCTAGAGCATCGCATCGATCTAAAATCGCTTTTGCTAATACTTTGCGCTCTGAAAGGGTAAGAGCAGTACTTAGATCATTTTCATCTGTTGCGACACGACGAAGCTGTTGTGCGGTGTAGAGTTGAGCCGCGGCTGCACGAGGTAAATGAAAACCCGGTGTGCTTGCCAAGATTCCATCATATTGGTCGCCCAAACGAGTTGCAGCAATCATGGCATGACGCCCGCCGTTCGATGTGCCGCCTGCATACGAGCGGTCTGGCAATTTACCATATGCTGCTTTAATTAGATTTTTTGCCATAGGCGTGAGTTTGGTAATTGCACCGTAGCCGTAGTTAATTCTGGCTTGAGGGTCTAAACCAAACATTGGATTTTGTGAAGCATTATGTCCAGCATCGGAAGAAATAACAGCAAAACCATCATGCAGGGCATTGGTCAGAGGACCACCGCTGCCAACCTGACCCGTTGCAGGTACTAAATTACCATCGGTTCCACCATTACCTTGATAGAGAAAACGGCCATTCCAGTCTATTGGTAAGCGCATTTCAAAACCAATTTGATAAGTTTGCCCATCGATCGGGCTTACACGTTGGTCCATATAACCTTTGATCAAACAATGAGCACCAATCGGTTTGTTGGCGACAGTCAATGTGCCTGCTTCTTGAAGGGTAGCTGAGCTAATGACTGTATTGTTGTATTGAAATCCAAGTAAGTCCGTACAGCTGCCTGTCATTTTTACGCCCACAGCAGGAGAGAGCTGCGGTGGTTTGGTTGTTGAGGGAATCGTTGTGTCATCATTATCACTTCCACAGCCTGTCAAAGCACCAAGCATGGCAAGTACTAAAGCGGAGTAGGTCAAAATTCGTTTATTGTTGGTGTAATTCATTATTCATATCCTTATTGAATAAATGGTCGCAATTAATCTAAAACCAGAAAATTAGCTGTGCTTCGTGCAATCATTTTGTTGTTTTGCCAAGCTTCACTTTCGAGATTCAGTACGGTTTTGCCTTGTTTAATGAATCGGCATTTTGTAATGACTTCGCCCACAGCACAGGGTCTTAAAAAATCCATGGTTAAGTTAATGGTGGTGGCTGGTTTATGGTTATTGGCAAGAAATGCAAAAAGCCCCATCACGTCGTCAAGCATCGCGCAGATCATGCCACCTTCAACGGTGCCACGTGGATTGGTAAAGCTTTCTAGCGCCGTGTAGTGGATGGTGAGTTCAGTGTTTTTGTCATTCCAATGGATATTGTGTCCACCCAAATGGTGATGGATGGGCGGTAATTGTTCTAAAGTTTTTTGATCCATAATGAAGGGTCCATCCTTTTGTAAGTGTTATAAAAATTATTATTTCAGGGTATAGGCATCATAAATAACCGCTTTGCCCAAACGCATTGCACTACCTACCGCAACGGTCTGGTTAAGCCATGAGTATTTAGGTGAGCTGGTTTCAAACTGCATGGTAATTTTGAAATAGTAATTTTTCGGGTCGACATCTTTGCCTTGAGCAAGCTGTTTTAGTGTTTCTGCCGAGCCATGTCGGTAACCTTTGGTTTGAAGATAAATAAGTGCACCGTCATCGGTTTCTAACAAATATCGTGTATCAATAATTGCCAATCCTTTACTGTCAACGATTTGCCAATCTGCACCATTATTTAAAATGCGGCCCTTAAGTGATTTGCCCTCGAATGTCCCACCTGTAATGGGAATAATTCGGCGTTTACCTGCATCACTGGTGGCGCCTAACTCCCAAACAGGCGCATTTAGATCAACACTAAATTTTGCTAAAGGCTCAAGCTGAATAGGTGGCGGGCTATATTGTGTTTCGGCATGAGTCAGGGCAATGAGACAAATTCCGCAGAGTAGCGTTACAACTTTCTTCATGATGAATTTCCCGAAATAAAAAGAGGTTCTATGTGTGACAGAACCTCTTGTTTTGAATTATTTAAATTTCCATGTGTAGTCAATGTTGATACGGGTTTCGTTTACAGGTTTGATATTGGCTGTAGAGAGCATATTGTTGTCATAAATGGCATAGCGCGCGCGTAGCCCTAGATTTTTTA
>NZ_JZFB01000003.1:279699-280289 GCF_001188385.1 Acinetobacter sp. V2
TGGAAGGTTCCAAAAATAAATTTATGGTTTTGATGTTTGAGTTCGAAATGTGCATGATAAAGATCATTATCGACTAAGCCAGCTTTTGCTTGTCCGTCATCTCGGCTGCGGTAGTAACGTAATTGCGAGCTAAAATTAGTGGCGTCATTAATTTTATGTTGGTGTAAAGCACCGACCATGGTTTGGTTATAAAGATCGTCAACATCCATGTAAAAAGCTGTGAGCTTGAGTGCGGGATTAAACTGATAGTTTCCACCTAAATAATAGAGTCCATCCGTTTCAGCACTTTTAAAGCGTCCATTTACGCCTGAAATTTTAATTTTTTCATAGTTGGTCGAATCACGATGATTCACTTTATCGAGGTAGGCTCCCTGTAAATCAAAATCTTTAATATCTTTACTGGTCAGTGAAATTCCTCGATAGGTTTGAGGAAGCAAACGAGCAGGTGAAGCCACTAAAACTGGGTTCATTGGCATTAGCGTACCAATGCGTAGCTCGGTTTGGCTCATTTTCGCTTTTGCTGTGACCCCAATTTCGCCATAAGAGTCAGCAGGTTCATTGGTGCGCGTGTCTCTAGGTAAATTTCCTGT
>NZ_JZFB01000003.1:280370-281275 GCF_001188385.1 Acinetobacter sp. V2
CCTTCGGTATAACCTGAATTGGCTTTAAGAATAAAACCTTGTGTCCAGTCCTTGGCAGCAGGGTAAGCAGATTGCTCTTGATAGTCGCGGTCAAAATAGAAATTTCGCGTGGTGAGTTCTACTGAACTGTTGTCAATAAAATTGCCAGCCCACACTGAACCAGAGAGCATAAGGGTGGAGTACATCCATAATTTCGACATAGCATTTCTTCCTGAAATAACATTTTTTTGTTTTCAATAAGGCATAGTTGTTGTGTCTGCCTTATTTGGTTTTAAATCGAATTATTTTCCGAGCAGTTCTCGGGCCACGATTTCTTTCATAATTTCATTGGTTCCCCCATAAATTTTTTGTACGCGTGCATCCACAAAAAAGCGTGAAATCGGGTATTCCTGCATGTAACCGTAGCCACCAAAAAGCTGAAGTAATTGATCAATCACTTCACATTGAGCATCGGTAATAAAGCATTTCAATGCGGCAACTTGAGTGACGCTTAACTGGTGTTGTTGATACAGCGCTGCACATTGGTCTACAAAGGCTTGTGCGGCTTTTGCTTTGATTTGTGCGTTTGCGAGTACAAAGCGCGTGTTTTGCATTTGGCTTAACGGTTGTCCGAAAGCTTTACGTTCCAAAACATAGTCTTTAGTAATTTCAATGGCGCCTAAAATTGACCCCAACGCCATCATTGAAATACTCAAACGTTCACGAGGTAACTCTTGCATTAAATAAGCAAAGCCTTGTCCTTCTTCACCTAAACGCTGAGTTGTAGGCACATAAACATCATCAAAAAACAGTTCAGCTGTATCTTGAGCATGTAGCCCGATTTTTTGTAATGAACGGCCTTTTTTAACGCCGTCTAAAGCAGCATCAACTAAAAAAATTGAAATACCTTTTGCTTTGGCTTGCGG
>NZ_JZFB01000003.1:281317-286898 GCF_001188385.1 Acinetobacter sp. V2
CCATTTGAGATAAACGTTTTTGAACCATTAATACGGTAGTGGTCATTTTCTAAAATCGCTTGAGTGCGTATGGCTTGTAAGTCTGAACCCGCATTGGCCTCTGTCATGGCGATTGCAGTGACGACTTCACCTGTCACCATTTTCGGTAACCAATAACGTTTTTGCTCTTCAGTTCCAATATTTTGCAGATAAGGTGAGACCAACTCATTTTGCCCGCCAATGGCAACTGCCAAAGATGCAAAGCCAGCTTGAGCAGTTTCTTGAACCAGCATGAGCGAGTAATGAATAGGAGCACCGTAGCCACCATATTCTTCGGGTACATCGACGCACAAAAAGCCATTTTCCCCAAGACGAAGCCACAGATCACGCGGGATGAGGCCATCGTGTTCCCACTGTTCATAATACGGAGCAACCTGTTCTTTTAAGAACCTGCGGTAGCTGTCTCGAAATAGTTCAAATTCTGTATCGTGTGGCATGTTGAACCTTTTTTTAGGCAAAAGTGAGGCTAAGGCCCAAACCGAAGTTTGAGCTTCCTTTTTTATTTCAATTACTTATTGCTTTAAGGTGGGTACCCGAATAATCAGCGGGTTTTCTGCCTGTTTTTGATAAAGTTCATCAATTAAAGCAGCACGACGCTTGGTAATATTGCCTTGATTGAGGTTGCCTTTATCGGTCACTTCACCTGCATCGAGTTGAGGTGGCTCGGTCATTAAATAAAGCATTGAGACTGTATTTGAGCTACCGGTCGCATCTTTATTAAAGGTGGTTAAAAATTGGCGGAACCATTGTTGGACTTTAGGATGCTGTAGTATCTCTGCTGGAGAATGTTCGCCCAGCTTAAGACCAGCTTGTTGAGCACAAGCGTCTAGTTTTGGAAAAATCAAAAAGCCAACCGCATTTAGGTTTGAACCTGTAATACAGACATCTTGGACCAGTAAATTACCTTGAATGAGCACTTTATTGCGTAGTGTGCCCACATTCACAAAAGTACCCGTATTGAGTTTAAAGTCTTCAGCAATTCGTCCGTCGTACATCAAGCCTTTGGTCGGATCATTGATATCGACCAAACGAACGGCATCACCCGTATGGAAAAAGCCTTCGTCGTCAAAAACTGTGCTTTGCTGGTCTGCCTTTAAACGCCAATAGCCTTTCATGACATGTTTGCCACGAACACAAAACTCAAGTTTGTCACCACATGGCACCAGCTTAATTTCGCATCCCGGAGCAGGGTAACCAATAAAGCCTGCCATCACGCGTGGACCAGTTGTAAAAGCACAAGATGGTGCTGTTTCTGTCATGCCCAAGCCGCTCATAATACGAATTTTTTCTCCGCAATGTTGCTGAGCAATTTTATCGAGTCTGTTCCAGCCCGCTTCTGAAAGCGCTGCACCTGCAAAGAATAAAATTTTAACTTTGGCAAAAAAGCGGTCTCTTAATTCTTCATCTTTTTCTAAAGCTTCGGTGAGTTCTTCCCAACCTTTTGGCACATTTAAATAAACGGTTGGAGAAATTTCTTTGAGATTACGAATAGTTTCGTCAAATTTTCCTGCAACGGGTTTGCCATCATCAATGTAAATGGTACCGCCGTTATAGAGCGCGATGCCGACATTGTGACTGCCACCAAATGTGTGGTGCCAAGATAGCCAGTCGAGTAGGACAGGTGGTGTTTCTTCAAATTCAGGGAAAGTTTGTAATAACATTTGCTGATTAACACACAACATTAAATGCGTGGTCGGTACAGCTTTAGGAAGCTTGGTTGAACCTGAGGTAAATAAGAATTTGGCAATCTGGTTTTCATCAAGGGTTTGATAAAACTCTTGAACATTTGAAACTGGCGTATCTAATAGCGACTGAAAAGATGTGCAGATCTGATCACCCACAATCCCTTTATTGGTCACCACTTCAATGTCGGATGTAATACATGCCTGAATCGCTTTGGCAAAAGCTTGCCCATCGCTGGCATAGACCATACCTGGTGTAAGTACTTCAAACACATGTTTGAGTTTGCCAAAGTCTTGAGAAATCAGAGAGTAGGCAGGGGAAATAGCCGAGAAAGGCACACCTGCTAACATGGCAGCCATAGACAGTGTTAAATGTTCAAGATCATTACCACTTAAAATAACGAGTGGTCTCTCTTGGTTTAACTTACGTTCATGTAAAGCTTGAGCAATGTGCCATGCACGTTGTAAAACTTCTGCATAACTCAGTTTGACCCATTCACCTTGAGCATTGCGTTTTGCTGCAAAAATATGGTCTGGTTTAGTTTGTGCAAAATGAATTAACCGATCTGTCAGTTTTTGTGGATACGGTTTTAATTGCTCTTTTGGGCTGATATAGAGCGTGTCATCTTTATGGTGATAATGAATATCATGTTGCCCTAATTTTACGAACCGTTCGCGGTCTTGTGATTGAGTGGCATTCATTTGCATTTCTTTCACTCCATGGAAAGCGCATCACTGCGCTTTATTTTTTGCATCATGCAATTTTTATTTAATATGTTGTTGTCCGCATTAGCCTGACTAAATCGGGTAATGACGTGATTGGGTTTGAATGGTAATCCAGCGTAGTTCGGTAAATTCGGCAACAGAGACTTTACTACCAAAACGTCCGTAACCACTCGATTTTGTTCCGCCAAATGGCATTTGAGCTTCGTCATGTACGGTTGCGCCGTTAATATGACAAATACCCGAATCAATTTGTTGAGCGACTTCTAATGCCTGTGAAATATTTTGGCTAAACACTGCTGAGGAAAGACCGAACTCGCTGTCATTCGCCAGTGCTACTCCTTCTTCAATGCTTGAAAAGCGTTGAACTGTGCATACAGGCCCAAATGATTCTTCACGGTAAAGCAGCATGTCAGGTTTAATATTGAGCACCAGCGTCGGTTGCATGGTGGTGTCTTCAATATGAATACCTAAAGGTAAGTCAGCACCTTTGTTTTGAGCATCTTCCAGCAAATGCTGAATACGGTTTGCAGCACGTCGACTTTCTAAAACACCGAGTACATTGTCTTTTGAGGTTGGATTACCTGCCCGAATAGAGCGGGTTTTTTCAATCAGTTTTTCAATAAATTGGTCGGCAATTTTGTCTTGAACCAAAACACGTTCGGTCGACATACAGATTTGACCCTGATTAAAGAACGCTCCAAAAGCGACTGCATTTACGGCTTCATTAATGTCAGCTTCATTTAAAACCACAACAGGGGCTTTACCACCCAATTCAAGTAAAACAGGTTTTAAATATTTAGCAGCAGTCTCGGCAATAATTTTTCCGACTTTGGTTGAACCCGTAAAATTAATGCGCTTCACAGCTGGATGAGACACTAAGCGCTCCACGATTTGTGGTGCATCTTCAGCGGCATGCGTAATTACATTTACCACACCTTCACCAAGACCTGCTTCATGTAACACTTCACCAATGAGACGATGTGTTGCTGGGCAGGCTTCCGATGCTTTTAATACTACCGTGTTACCACAAGCCAAAGGCATAGCAAGCGCACGTGTTGCCAAAATGACAGGGGCGTTCCAAGGTGCAATCCCTACAATGACACCACAAGGAACCCGTACACCCATCGCAAGATTGCCTGGCATATCTGATGGAATCAGGCTTCCGTCAATTTGTGTGGTCATTGCTGCTGCTTCACGTAACATGTTGGCAGCAAGGTGAACGTTAAACCCATACCATGTCGCAGTTGAACCTGTTTCTTGCATTCCAGTTTGAATGAATTGCTCAGTTTTTTGGTCCATTAAATCGGCTGCTTTTAACAAACGTAAGCGACGTTCGGTAGGCGAGAGTTTCGACCATATTTTAAAAGCTTGTTGTGCCGAGTCTATTGCACGATCAACATCTTCCAGTGTGGCAGCAGCAGCTTTTGTTGCCACTGATCCATCAATGGGACTAATACGCTCAAAAGTTGCCTGATTTGATGCATCAACAGATTGACCGTGAATAAGTAACTGTACATTTTGCATGGGTTGTGTCCTTACATTGCCATTAGAGAATCAAAAGTTAACCAGTACGTTTATAGCTCTGTAAACCCGGTTTAATTGATTTTTCATCTAAAAATTGTTTCAAACCTTCTTGGCGACCGTTTTCCGTATCGCGGTGGATACATTGATCAAGTTTGGCATATAAGTAATCTTCGTTTTGATCCCAAGTCAGTTCACGACAACGCTTAAAGCCATTTTTAGCGGTACGAAGAACCACAGGGTTTTTCTCAAGTAGACAGTTTGCAAGCTCAGTCACTTCTGCTTTTAGCTGTTCAAGCGGTACGCTTTTATTCACAAGACCCATCGTTTCAGCTTCTTTACCACTAAAGGTTTTACCTGTCATGATGTAGTACAAAGAGGTACGGTGACCAACAGTGTCTGCCATTGCTTTGCTTACAAGGTTACCCGGTGGGATACCCCAGTTAATTTCAGATAAACCGAAAGTTGCTTCATCTGCTGCAATTGCGAGATCACAAGCCACTAAAGGTGAGAAACCGCCTCCAAAGCACCAGCCGTTGACCATAGCAATCGTTGGTTTTGAATACATGCGAAGAAGTTGCCACTGCCAGCGGCATGAGTCGCGGCGGATACGTTCTTGATAAATTTCTGGTTGAGTATCGACTTCACGGAAATATTCCTTTAAGTCCATGCCTGCTGTCCAAGAATCGCCTGCACCTGTCAACACAAGCACACGTGCATTTTGATCAAGTTCTATCGCTTCAAGTACATCAATCATTTCACGGTTGAGTGTTGGGCTCATGGCATTTTTCTTTTCTGGGCGGTTTAGTGTTACCCATGCAATTCCATCTTCAACTTTAACATCTACTGTTTCCCAGCGGTTTTCATAACTCATCTTCATACTCCTTGAATGATTTTTTGCTGTTCTGGGATTTAATTTAATATCAGTTAAACTTACATTCAAGTCTTTTTTATAAAATTTCATAAATATTTTATAATTTATTGTATTTTAAATATTAATTAATTTTATTGACGATTTAATATAAAAATATGTTGATTTTTTAATAAGTTTAACTGATATTTTTGGTGTGTTTAAACAATAATACACAAAGGGCTAAATGGAACGACTAGTCAATAAGGGATAACACAATGGAAAAGATATTAGGACAGTCTGCAAGGGCAAAAATCACGTTGCTATTATGCTTTGCAATAGCAATTTTTGAAGGTTTTGATCTTCAGTCAATGGGGGTAGCCGCTCCACGAATGCGGGCTGAGTTTATGTTGGACAATGGCCAGATGGCGTGGGCATTTAGTGCTGCAATTTTAGGAACACTACCAGGTGCCATATTAGGTGGTAGATTTGCAGATATTGTCGGGCGTAAGAAAATTCTGATTTTTAGTATTTTACTTTTTGGAATTATGTCTTTGCTAACGGCTTATGCTGCTAACTTTAGTTTGCTGTTACTCATTCGTTTTTGTACTGGTTTAGGTATGGGTGGGGCACTTCCGATGATGATTACCCTGGCATCTGAAGCTGTACCCGATAAATATAAAGGGACCGCGGTAAGTATTATGTATAGCGGCATTCCTTTTGGTGGATTACTTACTTCTGTCGTTGCTATGTCATTGGCAGG
>NZ_JZFB01000003.1:286940-301077 GCF_001188385.1 Acinetobacter sp. V2
GCGCCAATTTTACTCATTCCACTGATTATGCGCTTTTTACCTGAGTCAAATGATTACCTGCAACGTAAAGGTCAAGCGCAAAAAACGACGCCATTCTTGGAAGTTTTATTTGCGAAAGAACGTCGTATGTCGACGATTCAGCTTTGGGTCAGTTTTTTCTGTACGCTCGTTGTACTGTATTTCTTGTTGAACTGGTTGCCGTTACTGATGGGCGCGCAAGGCTTATCGAAACTTCAGGCAAACTATGTACAGATGGGCTACAACGTGGGGGGAATTTTAGGTTCAATCCTCATGGGCGTATTGCTTGATAAATTACGCATGAGCTTTGTGATTAAGCTGATTTATCTCGGCATTTTATTCTCGCTGTGCTGTTTAGCGATATCCCCAACCGTGGCTTTACTTGCACTTTCGGCAGTGGGTTGTGGCTTATTCATTGTGGGTGGACAATCTGCATTATACGGTTTAGCTGCCATGTATTATCCAACAGAAATGCGTGGGACAGGAGTGGGTGCGGCGGTTGCAATCGGGCGTATCGGTTCTTTTGCAGGACCTTTAATGGCTGGTTTTTTACTCTCACTTGGACAAAGCTCAACCATTGTGATTGGTTCAAGCATTCCAGTGATTTTAATTGCAGCGATCTCTGCATTACTTCTTGTCAAAAAACCTAAACAGCCTGTACATTTAGTACAAAGCTCAGGTGCTCGCTAAGTTTTAACGAAAGTATGGGGTTGGTGCCTCATACTTTCATTACAGATTTTCTTATGATGATTGAAAGGTTATGGTACGTTCGAATTTAGTTCAAAAAAAAGTAGAAGATGAGCCTAAGTTAAGTTACATGATTGCTCGTGTTGACCGAATTATTAGTAAACATTTAACAGAACACTTAAAAGAGCTTGAGATTACCTTGCCGCAATTTACTGCGCTTTCTGTTTTAGCTTCAAAAAGTAATGTATCCAATGCCAAACTTGCTGAGCGCTCTTTTATTAAGCCGCAATCGGCTAACAAAATTTTGCAAGATTTACTGGTCAATGGCTGGATTGAGAAAAAACCTGACCCAACACATGGCCGCCGTATTTTAATTACACTGACCGAAAGCGGTGTTGAAAAGCTAAATAAATGTAATGAAGTGGTTTTAAAAGTTGAAGAAAAAATGCTTGAAGGCATCGATATTAACTTAGCTTATTTAATTCGTAACAATCTCGATATTATGGTCAATAATCTTAAAAACCTTTGATGAAAGGTAGTTTGCAATTTAATTTATTAAACGCAGTAAACATGCTTAAGCACTGATTCACACAGAAAATTTATTTCATTTTACAAATGAACTTGCTAGCATCGAAGTGACGTTTTTGGTGATGTGTGGCAGCGAATGTCTTCAGGACAACAAGTTTTACTTAAACTAAGAAAAATGATTATTTCAGGGGAACTTGAAGGCGGTGCCAGAATTGCCGAAATTCCGACTGCCGAGTTACTTGGTGTTTCAAGGCAGCCTGTTCGTATTGCCTTTCGGTTGCTCGAGCAAGAAGGGCTCCTCATTAAAAACCCAACTCGTGGCTACACGGTTCGTGAAATTTCAGAACAACTTGTTCATGATGCGCTTGAAGTGCGTGGTGTGCTCGAAGGATTAGCTGCGAAAACTTTGGCAGAACAAGGCTTAAGTGAAGAGCAGAAAAAGACGCTGCAACATTGCATTCAAGAAACTGAAAAACTATTTAATGATAAAGACGAGTTTGGCGATGCTGAACTAGAACGTTATCACCATTTTAACGTCATTTTTCATGACACGATTATTGAGGGCGCGCAAAACGTCGCACTCATCCAAGCCTTAGCAAAAAACAACCAATTGCCGATGGCTTCTGCTCAAGCCATTACCTATGACCAGAATCAAGCTTTGTCAGAATATCGCCGTTTGCACTATGCACATTTACAGCATTGTTCGATTTTCGATGCATTGATACATCGTCAGGCAGGGCGTGCTGAAACCTTAATGCGTGAACACAGTAGCGTAGTGATTTTGGGTGAAACCCTAAGAAATGTTTTAAGTGCTTAAGATGAAATAAGTTCCTTTATGTTTGAATAAAGGAACTTGAGTATTAAAGCTCAATCACAAGATTTTTAGTTTTTGCACGAGAACAGCAGGGCGTAAACTGGTCATTCAAAGCATGTTCCTCATCGGTCATAAATAGATCCCGATGATCAGGCGTGCCTTCTACAACGCGGGTAATACACGTGCCACAAATGCCTTGTTCACATGAAACAGGAATATCAAAACCATTTGCAATTAATGCTTCAGTAGCAGTCTGCTCTGGTAGTACTTCAATTCGACGGCCCGTACCTTTAACTTCAATAGTAAAAGCTTCATCGTTAGACGTATCTACTTTTTGCGCGACGAAATGCTCTTGATGTAACTGATCGCTATGCCAATCTGCTTGTTCGGCTGAGCTCATGACAAACTGCATAAACCCTGTTGGTCCACATACATATAAGTGTCTATTTGGTGAAGCTTGGCCCAAAACCTCTGCCATATTACATTCAGTGTCTGGTTGATCTTGAATATGAAAATGGACTTGGTTACCAAAGTGCTCGGTTAAGTTGCCATAGAAGGCAATCATTTCATGACTACGAACAAAGTAGTGCAATTCAAAAGGAATATTGGCCGACTTAAGCCGATATGCCATCGACAAAATAGGGGTAATACCAATACCACCAGCAAATAAAACTGCCTGTTTTGTTTGAGGATGAATCTCAAATAAATTGCGTGGTTCACCAATCTTTAAATGGTCGCCTTCACGATATTCAGTGTGGATGCAACGTGAGCCACCGCGTGAATTAGCATCATGTAAAACACCAATGACATAACGATGCTTTTCACTGCAACAGTTTGAAAGAGAATATTGACGGGTGAGGCCATTTTTTAGATGTACATCAATATGTGCACCTGCTTCAAAATTCGGTAGCTCTGTACCATTTGCTGCAACCAATTCAAAAGCACGAATGGTTGGGGTGAGCTGATGAATTTTTTGAATAATAACGTCCATGTTCATGCTCCTTTAAATAATCCGAATGTTTGGAAACTTCTGTGCGGATGTTTCAGGAGGCGTTTTATTTTCTTCGGCAAGTAGTCTATCAATCACTTTACGAGACTGGACACCGCCTGCGTCGATGTTGAGCATCAGTAACTTGCGATGTGGATTGTTTAAAATGTTTTGCTGCTGTTGCTCCAGCATTTCTAAATCTTCAGTAAAGATTTTACCTTGGCCTTCACGAATTTGATCGGTGAGTTCAGCATTATCTGGCTGGAAGTTGCGGGCCATTCCCCAGAAATACCAATGTGAAGTTTCAGTCTCTGGCGTAATAAAATCGACCACAATTGAGGAAACTTTTTTGTCTTTTGGTGCGTGATAACCACCATGTCCAGCATGCGCTACACCCACTTCAATATGGACATTACTTGGAGCAAAGAAGTGACAACGTTGCCAACGGTCAACAGGTACATCATCTGCTAAGTGGTTACCACGAAGCGCCATTTGCCAAAATGGAGGTGCGATCACATTTTCCATATAGCGTTCGGTAATGACATGGTCGCCGTCAACTTTAGTGACTGGTAATGACTCATCAATTTCTTTTTGTCCGATGCTGCTTGAATGAACATAGGTCTCGTGGGTTAAATCCATCAGGTTATCTACCATCAAGCGATAGTCACACTGAATGTGGAATAGGCCTCCGCCATAGCTCCATTCAGGATGATCTGCCCATTCTAAACTTGGCAGTTTTGTTTCATCTGCTAAAGCTTTCTCGCCTGGCCAGATCCAAATAAAACCGAACTTTTCGACAACTGCATATGATTTATTGCAAGGGAAACCATTTACACGTTGAGCTGGCATTGAGACGGTCTTTCCGTCACAACCCATGACTAAACCATGATAACCACATACAAGGTTACCATCTTCTACATAGCCAAGTGAAAGTGGGGCACCACGATGGGGACAAAAATCTTCAACGGCTGCAACTTGGTTTTCTTTACCGCGATAAAAAACAATTTTTTCACCACAAATAGTGCGACCTAGTGGTTTGTCTTGGATTTCTTCTGGACGGCAGGCAACATACCAAGCATTTTTAATAAACATTGTGACGACTCCTTATCACTTATTGGATCCAATTTATAATAAATAAAAATATTGGTCAATTGATAAGCAGTATATTTTTTAAAAATATTGATCTTTAGGTTTGGTTGTTTTGTAGATTTTTAATTGCTATTAAAGACTTTTGTATTTACTTTGAATTTTAGAGGTTAAATTTTTATTTATCTTAATTTGGATCCATAATGACTGTGGTTAAGCCATTATGGAGAGTGAAAATTTAGAAATTAACAGTGTAGTGAAGCATCATGCGCTGTTCATCCAGACTTTTGCCGTGTTTGGTGTCGTAGTTAATATTTAAGAAAAGAAACTTAAGATTTTTAATCCAAGCATTGAGATCATACTGAATCAACACATCACTTTCTTGCTCAAAATCATTTTGATTCATTGTTTGAAATGAATCGCCATAAATATATTTATAGGTCACTTTTAGACCCTTGATGTAGTCTTTAAAGTCATACGATGCAACGAAATGATACGACTTTTCGTCTGCTTTGGTAAACGCGCCTAAGGTCCAGTTCACCATATGGGGGATGGGCATATTATCGAGTTTTGGAATACCATCTTTGCCAAAGTTTTCTTGATAGCCAATTCCAGTTGTAAAGTTTCCATGTTTAATGAAATGCATGGCTCCTACAGATGTATTGTCATATTCACCAAGCTTTGATTTACCGATATCGTCATGGCGAAACACACGTAATTTTGTGGTGTGCTGCTTTGTCCATTGATAATCAAAAGCAAAGTAACTTTGATTGATGAGATCTGTTAAGTAACCATTATAAAATTTCCAATTATATTGAGGCGTTTTCCCATCCCATTGGAAAAAGTAAAGCCCATCAGATTCATGTTTTGAGATGGCGAGTTTGTGGTAGTCCTCCTCATTTTTGGGTGAATAACGATTAATCAAACCTAGCTCGAAATTTTGTTGCGGTGTCTTATATTTTAATTCCAAGCCTTTATAGTTAACTCGTAATTGATGTGTATCCACTTGTGGCATAAGTGGTGAATCGGGAGTGATTTCACCTACATTCATGCGAAAGTTTTGATATTCAAATCCAGCACCTAAGCCATATTTAATTTGGTCTTGTGCTTGTGTCTTGGTGTTAGGGTCAAAGGGTATGACCATATCATTGGTGTGTTGGTCGCTACTTAGGCGATATGCGTATTGGATGCTTGGATTGAGGTGTAGCTGAATATCATTAAGCTTGGTTGACCAGTCACCACGATAAATCAGACCTTGGCTCAAGCTATGAGTATCGGGACTAATACTATTTTCATATTGTCTGTCGAAGTTGAATGTTTTTAGTGTGAGTGTATTTTGAAAATTAACATCTACTTCACTATGAGCTAAACAGCAGGCAAGGGTTGTCCCTGAGAAGAAAATCCCATAAATAAAAATATGCTTCATTTTTAAATCCGTTTAAAAGCGTTTTACTGTTCTAAATCCGACATGGCTAGTTGCAAGGTCGAGTTCCTGTGGATGCCTCGCGGCAGCACGATAACGCGCGCAATAGTTGGTAGCGCATAAATAAGATCCACCTTTAATCGTATATTGCAAAATCTGTTCGTGACTTTGCCGATATTTCGAGGGATTTCCCATATGGTGATCTCTTGGACCTGTATAGGGTGTTTGCGTCCATTCCCATACATTGCCAATCAAGTCATATAAGCCAAATGGGTTTTTACTAAAACAGCCAACAGGGGCAACATCCTTAAAAGCATCTTCCTGAACATTTTTATATGGAAATTCACCTTGCCAGAAATTGGCTACAATATGGCCTTCATGGGTCGGGCCAATATCGGAATTTTGCTGAAAACCTTTGGCTGCATATTCCCATTCAAGTTCGGTCGGTAAGTCATGACCCAGCCAATTTGCATAAGCGTAGGCATCATTCCATGTCACCATGCGAACAGGCTCATGAGGTGCAGGTTGTTTAGGATTGTTTGGGCCCCATGGATGTTTCCAATTGGCCCCTTTTTCAAATTTCCACCATTGTAATTCTTCAACTGGATGATCTGGTTGTACAAACATAGCTGCGCCGCCTTGCTTCTCTGCATCGGTGACATAACCCGTTTGTTTAACAAACTCTTGAAATTGAGCATTGGTGATTTCAGTCGCATCAATTAAAAAAGCGGGAACTGAAGTTGCCTGTAAATTTAATGGGCGTTCATCTTCATAACCTTGTGTGGTGCCTAAAACAATCTTTCCTTGAGGAAGTTTGACCATGCCTGCTTCTTTATTTTTAGGCCAACCCGAAGGAAGGCCCGAATAAGAATTACATTTAGCTTTACTGCCTAAGTCAGGCAAGGTGGTCTGTTGTAGTTGAGGTGTGGTTTTTTGGCATGCACAAAGTAAGAGGAACGATGAAAGCATCATGATCTGTTTCATCTGGTTTTCCCTACTTTTTATTGTATTGCTCAAAATCCACAACACCATTTTCATCAGCATATCTTAAATATTTGTCATTTAAGACTTTAACGATTTCAGGATGTTCTGCGTAAACATTATGTTGTTCATTAAAATCTGTTTTTAAATTGTAGAGTTCCCAACCATGGCTCTTAAATTTAGAAGGTGAGTTTTCAACAAGTTTCCATTCGTCAGTTTTAGCGTAGCGGCTGCCATGTAATTCTTTGAAGTCATAATAATTAACAGGACGAATACGGGCAGTATTATCTTTAAACGCAGGGATCAGACTAAAACCAGATGGTTTAATTTTGGTGCTTGAAGTTGGATAAACCTGACTATTTTGAATACCAGCTAGCTCCATCACAGTGGGGAATATATCTCTGACTGTCGCAAAGTTATTGTTGATTCCATGTTGTTTAGAAATCTGAATAGGTGATTTAACAATAAATGGAACTCGCACACCGCCTTCTGAAGCGGCTGACTTCCAGTACGTAAATGGAGTGCTGCTCACTTCGGCCCAGCGTGGTCCCATGTATAGATATGAGCTGGCGTTGCCTATATTTTCATAGCGATTGTCGGCATCACCCATTGGGAAATTATGATCACCACCTTCAGCGCCGTTATCTGACATAAACACAATCAAAGTATTGTCATATAAATGATGCTTTTTAAGATATTGGATGACATCGCCCACGCGGTCGTCTAACTGGGTAACCATGCCAGCATAAACTTCCATTTTACGCGCTTCATATTTGCGCTCTTGTGGGGTGAGTTCATTCCAGCTTTTGGTACCTAAAGCTTGATTGCCACGTTCGACTGGATATTCTGCATTTGCAGGAATTAATTCTAATTGCTTTTGTCTCTCAAAGCGTTGCTTGCGAATTGCATCGTAGCCTTGATCATATTTACCTTTATATAGGTCTCTATAATGAGCAGGTGCTTGTAGTGGCCAGTGTGGAGCGGTGTAGGCTAGGTAGGCAAAAAATGGTTTTTGCGCTTTATTTTTGTCTAAATACTCAAACGCTTTTTGTGTAAAAAAATCGGTCGAATAGTAATTATGAGGTAGTGTGACTTTTTGACCATTTTCAGTATATTGAGTATTGCGCGGATAGTTTTTAGGCTGGTCTTTAAAGTGTAAATCGAAGCCATCGAGCAGAGCAAAAGATTGATCAAAACCACGGGCTTTAGGGTTTTGTTCGGGAGCATAGCCTAAGTGCCATTTACCAACCATGAAGGTGTAATAATCTTTTGTCTTTAAAATCTCTGCGAGTGTATAAGCATTTTGCGTTAAATGACCTGAATAGCCATCAATTTTGAGGAGTGCACGCGGGCTATCTGCTCCAACCAATTTTTCTTGTCGTTTTGAAGTTTCATACATAGCACCTAAACCTACCAAGTGGTTATCTGCACCTGTCATAAGCTGTGCACGAGTAGGTGAACACATTGATGAAGCATGAAAATTAAAAAGCATTTTTCCTTGCTTTAACAAACTATCAATATGAGGAGTTTTAATTTCGCCACCATAAGCACCAATATCTGAAAATCCAAGATCATCGGCCAAAATAATCATGATATTAGGTGGTTGTTGATTTTTTGGAGGTGCTGCTTGCGTTGTGTAAAACAATTGGCTGGCAAAAAAAAGTCCCAATGTAAGCTGGCTTACTCTTTTGAGTTTCATAACAACAATCCTTTGATGTTTCATAAATGCATCTTGCATTTCCTAGAAATAAACTGAGCTTTTTTGGCTAAAAAATGCTCTGGAATCGATCATAATAGATTTTTTAATATGGATCCATAAAAATATTCAAGCATCCTAATTTTATGTTTTTAATAATTTTATACTTATATAATTTATGTGTTTATATACTTTTTAATAATCCATTTATAATTTTAGTTGATTTTTTGGATCCAAATATTCAGTATAGAAAAAGAGCAGGATGCTCAAAAAACAAATATTCCTCTAGGTCATTATGGATACGGATGTGCATAACCACCCAATCGCTCATATCGGCAATGTCGTGTGTATGTCTTATCCAAGGGAGATACACAAATGGAAAGAGACGTTCTAAGTGAGATCAATCAAAACAAAATGAGCCGCTACCAATGGTTCGTCATTTTGATCTGTATTTGTCTCAATATTATTGATGGCTTTGACGTGATGGTAATGGCATTTACTGCTCCATTCGTGTCAGCAGAATGGTCACTTTCAGGGGCACAAATTGGTTTGTTACTCAGTTCAGGCCTTTTTGGAATGGCTGCTGGTTCAATTTTTCTCGCGCCTTTAGCCGATAAAATTGGTCGCCGTTTACTCATCTTAGTTTGTCTTGTCATTGCAGGTCTGAGCATGTTGGGCTGTGCTTTTGTACAAAGCCACGGCATGTTGGCAGCACTTCGATTTATTACCGGAATTGGGGTGGGCGGCATTCTTGCGAGTAGTAATGTACTGGCAAGTGAATATGCCAATGCTCGCTGGCGCAGTCTTGCAGTGAGCTTAATGTCTACTGGTTATGGAATTGGTGCGACACTGGGCGGAGTACTATCACTGGCATTGATTGAGCATTTAGGTTGGCGCTCAATCTTTTTAGCAGGTGGCATTACTACCATTGCAATGCTGCTAATCAGCGCATGGTTATTACCAGAATCTTTAGATTACTTACTCGCGAAACGACCAAAACAGGCACTAGAACGAATTAATGCAACTGTAAATCGTATGGGGCTAAACGAATTACCCGTTATGCCGCGTTATGAAAAAATCAGCACGCAAAATGGCAGTGAACTGGGCAAGTTATTTGCTGGACAACTTGGATTTCAAACACTTTGTTTGTGGTTTGCATTCTTTTTAGTGATGTTTGGCTTTTACTTTGTGATGAGCTGGACACCAAAAATTCTTATTTCAATGGGGATGTCGCCACACCAAGGTGTAAGTACCGGTATTTTAATTAGTATTGGCGGGATTTTCGGGGCAGCCATTATTGGTTTATTGGCATCACGCATGAAAATCTTTTATGCCTTAAGTTTGTTTTTAGGGCTGACCTCGGCATGTGTTTTCCTATTTGTCGCAGTCTCATCTCAAGTCAGCATTGCACTCATGGTGGGTTTATTACTCGGCACACTCATTAATGGCTGTGTGGCAGGTTTGTATTCGATTTCTCCAACAATTTATGATGCTGAAATTCGTAGTCGTGGCGTGGGTTATGCAATTGGTTTTGGACGAATTGGGGCAATTTTATCGCCAACGGTCGCAGGCATTTTTCTGGATAAAGGTATAGCACCCGCAACGCTGTATGCCTATTACGGTGTGGTCTTTATTTTGGCTATTTTCCTGATTTTAAGTTTGGGTAGTGCTTTTTACCGCAGTCAAAAAGAGCAAAACTACTCGCTTAAAACAGCACCTTAATCCATTAAAAATTAAATAGTTGAGATAAAAAATGAAAAAGACACCATTATGGGTGGGGGTATGCTTGTGCCCATTATTTAGTCAAGTTGTGCATGCTGAGTTTATTGCAGACAGTAAAGCTGAGCTGACACTTCGTAATTTTTACTTTGACCGAGACTATAAAAAAGACCCATATCCCTATACAGCAGCCAGAGATTGGGCGCAGGGTCTAATTTTTAAAGGACAGTCTGGTTATACCGAAGGGACAGTTGGGTTTGGTGTAGATGTATTGGCAATGGCAGGTTTTAACCTGATGGGAAGTCGTGCTGATGACTATGCGCGTAGTGGATTATTACCAGTGAATACCGATAACTCGCGTGATGATTATTATGGAAAAATCGGCATTACAGGAAAGGCTAAATTTAGAAAAAATGAGCTTTTTGTGGGGGATCTAGTTCCACAATTACCAACCATATTTTCATCGCCAGCGCGTTTGTTCCCTCAGACTTATCGCGGTATCCGCTTTGTTTCAAATGAAGTTCCAAATCTTCAACTCGAAGGATTTTATGTCGACGAAGTACGTCAGCGCGATTCAATTCGTTATACCGATGTTGGAACAGACAATATCAATCATCGTTTTGACAAAGCGGCAACTACTGATTCTTTTTATACATTAGGTGGAAGCTATCAGTTAAAGGATTATCGTCTACGTGCTTATCATGCTGAACTCAAAGATATTTACCAGCAACAATTTTTAGGTTTTAACGGGAAGCAGCCTTTAAATGACCAGCTTAACTTTTTAAGTGACGTGCGTTTTTTTAATAGCGAAGAAACTGGAAGCAAAAAAATAGGAGAGGTCGATAACCGACATATTAGTGGCTTATTTGGTTTGAACTATCAAAACCATACTGTTTCTTTGGGCTACATGCAGTCGTTTGGTTCAACTGGTCTACCATTTTTGTCGGGAACTGAAAGTCCGGTCGTGCTTGATTTTATGAGCTCGGACTATTCAAATAAAGACGAAAAAGTCTATTCGATTCGTTATGAATATGACTTTAAAAATGCGCGGGTAGGTGATGTTTCATTAAACGGACTGCGCTTTATGACTCGCTATGCAAAAGGTGAAGACATTGATTTACTGCAATATGGTGATCAGCGATTTAAAGAAGAGTCGATGGAATTTGATTTGGGCTATAAAATTCCTGAAGGTAAGCTAAAAGGATTGGGAATGCGAGCTCGTTTTTCTCACTACCGCAACGATATGCCAACGAATATGACCTTTCACTCGACAAATGAAACGCGGTTGAATGTCGATTACACCTTTAAGTTTTAACGCTCAATATTTAAGTAAATTAAAGACGAGTTAAAGCATTGTGAGCGGCAATGTTTTAACTTTAGTTATCAACTGCACAAAATCCCTCTATAATACCGCCAATTTAAAGCCAATTGAGTCGTTCATTAAACACGTGGCTTTAATCTCTCATTTTTTTAAGTCAATTTCTTCGCTGTGATTCGGCTTATTTTTCAATATTTAGATTTTATGTGTCTGTGCTGACACATAAAAATATTTAGGTGCCAGCATGGAAATCAAGGTTAATTATCTCGACAATCTTCGACAGGAAGCTAAGTTCGATGACTTTACGGTAATTGCCGATCAACCAATTCGCTACAAGGGTGACGGTTCGGCACGGGGCCCATTTGACTATTTTTTAGCATCGTCAGCATTGTGCGCAGCGTACTTTGTAAAAGTATATTGTGCCGCTCGAGATATCCCAACCGATAATATTCGTTTATCGCAAAATAATATTGTTGATCCTGAAAACCGCTATAAGCAAACATTTAAAATTCAAATTGAATTACCAGCCGATATTTCAGAGAAAGATCGCCAAGGGATTTTACGTTCGATTGACCGTTGCACTGTTAAAAAAGTGATTCAAACTGGTCCCGAATTTATTATTGAAGAAGTTGAAAGCATCGACGCAGATGCACAAGCATTGTTATTGCCAAGCCTAACTTCAGAAAGCCATACCTATATTCAAGGTAAAGACCTGCCGTTAGAAGAAACCATTGCCAATATGTCTGCCATTTTGGCAAATTTGGGCATGAAGATTGAAATCGCGTCTTGGCGTAATATCGTGCCGAATGTATGGTCATTACACATTCGTGATGCACAGTCTCCTATGTGTTTTACCAACGGTAAAGGTGCAACTAAAGAAAGTGCTTTAGCGTCTGCATTAGGCGAGTTTATTGAGCGTTTAAACTGTAACTTCTTCTATAACGACCAGTTCTGGGGTGAAGAAATTGCCAATGCTGAATTTGTGCATTATCCAGATGAAAAATGGTTTAAGCCGGGTCCAAATGGTGAATTACCTAAAGAAATCTTAGATGAATACTGTCTTGAGATTTATAACCCAGATGATGAGTTACTTGGCACACATTTATATGACACCAATTCAGGCAACGTAGAGCGTGGCATTTGCTCGCTACCTTTTGTGCGCCAGTCTGACGATGAAGTTGTATATTTCCCATCAAATTTAATTGAAAACTTGTACTTAAGTAATGGTATGAGTGCGGGCAATACTTTGGCAGAAGCCCAAGTTCAATGCTTGTCAGAAATTTTTGAACGTGCTGTAAAACGTGAAATTTTAGAAGGTGAAATTGCCCTTCCAGATGTTCCTGAAGAAGTATTAGCAAAATACCCAGGTATTGTTGCTGGTATTAAAGGTCTAGAAGAGCAAGGTTTCCCTGTATTAGTTAAAGATGCATCGTTAGGTGGCCAGTTCCCTGTAATGTGTGTGACTTTAATGAACCCACGTACGGGTGGGGTGTTTGCATCTTTCGGTGCGCATCCAAGTTTTGAAGTTGCGTTAGAACGTAGTCTGACTGAATTACTTCAAGGTCGTAGTTTTGAAGGTTTAAATGATTTGCCTCAACCGACTTTCCAAAGTAATGCAGTCACTGAACCGAATAACTTTGTTGAGCACTTTATTGACTCAAGCGGTTTGGTTTCTTGGCGCTTCTTTAGCTCTAAATCTGACTATGACTTTGTTGAATGGGATTTTTCTGGCGAAGGTGAAGAGTCGAACGCAGAAGAAGCTGCAACATTGTTCGGCATTCTCGAAGAGATGGGCAAAGAAGTATATATGGCAGTCTATGAGCATTTAGGTGCGACTGCTTGCCGTATTTTAGTACCGGATTATTCAGAAATTTATCTGGTTGAAGATTTGATTTGGGACAATACCAATAAAGCACTTTCATTCCGTGAAGATATTCTAAATCTACACCGTTTAGATGATGAGCAGCTTGAGGCGTTGGTTGAGCGCTTAGAAGAATGTGAGCTAGACGATTACACAGAAATCACCACGCTGATTGGCATCGAGTTTGATGACAATACAGTTTGGGGACAGCTCACAATCTTAGAGTTGAAATTGCTAATTTATGTGGCTTTACAACAATTTGAAGAGGCAAAAGAGTTAGTCGAAACTTATTTGCAATATAACACCAACACCGTTGAGCGTGGCTTGTTCTATCAGTGCATGAACGTGGTGCTTGAAGTGATGTTAGATGAAGAACTAGAGCTTGAAGACTATCTGACTAACTTCCGCCGTATGTTTGGTGACACACGAATGGATGCAGTATTAGGTTCTGTCGATGGTAGCGTTCGTTTCTATGGCTTAACACCAACAAGCATGAAACTAGAAGGACTTGATCGTCATGTACGTCTGATCGAGAGCTATAAAAAATTGCATGCAGCTCGCGCTAAAGCCGTGGCAATGTAATTTAAAAAGCGAAATAAAAAAGCCTATTTTAAAATAGGCTTTTTTTATAAAACAACTTACTGGTTTAAGCAGAAGCTTTGGTGATCTCTATGATTTCTGCATCTACTTTATGATCTTGCTGCTCATCCAGAGTATGCTTAGCTGGAATATACGACATTGCACGTTCTGCAAGAGCTGTAATGGTAAGACTTGGGTTAACGCCCAAATTGGCACCTAACATTGAACCATCTACAACATATAAGTTTTTATAGTTAAAGACACGGTTTTGTCCATCTACCACGCCGCGCTCTGGACTTGAAGAAATCGCACAACCACCCATACAGTGTGCTGTAAAAGGCACGTTAAACAAAATTTCGGTAATGGTCGTCATTGGATGACCATTAAACATTTTTGCGACTTTTTCGGTAAATGCATTGGCCTGCGGAATATACACAGG
>NZ_JZFB01000003.1:301119-302560 GCF_001188385.1 Acinetobacter sp. V2
CAGAACCAATTACGTTTCAAGCGCATGTTAATTGAAGCATCAGCGGTTTGCATCACCAAGAAAATCAAAGTCTGACGTGCAAAACTGACAGGATTACTCATGCGAAGAAAAATAAATGGATGGCAGATTAAGGCCCATAACCAAAAGAAGATACGCGTCCAACCTGGTTTACCTTTAGCCATATAAGTACACATAAGACCCATGGCATCTGAGCCAGTTTGGTAACGAGTCGCTTCAATGTGAGTGTCATGGTCAAGGTAAATACTTGAACCAATGGCAACACCTTTACTCATGTCGACATCTTTACCAAAAAAGCGAACGCCTAAAATCGACTCGGCATTAGTACGAACCCGATTGCCCAAATCATCAGAAACATTTGGCAGAGAACCAGACTGTTTTAAACGGAACAGCATTTCTTGCGTGCCCAAAGACGATGCCGAAAAAATCACATTTCGAACACGCCATGTACGGCGTTGTTTGTTAAACCATGAGCTTGAACATTCAGTCGTAACTTCATAGCCATCACTGCCATCGGCTTTACCATTGAGTGGTTTCACATCAACGACTTTGGTTTCTTCGTAAACCTTGGCACCATTTTTTTCGGCAAAGTACAAATAGTTTTTATCTAAGGTATTTTTTGCGTTGTGTTTGCAACCTGTCATACAGCCGCCACATGCGGTACAGGTTCCGCGGTCTGGACCTTCGCCGTTAAAGTACGGGTCAGGGTAGGTCTTGCCACCTTGTTCACCTTCGGGTGGAAAAAACGTTGCAACACGAGTCGGTTTAAATGTATGTCCAACACCAACTGCATCGCCCATTTTTTTGAGCATGTGGTCGGCAGGTCCGAAAATTTTATTATCAGTCACTCCAAGCATACGTTCGGCTTCAGCATAGTGCTGTGGCATTTCATTTTTCCAGTCTGCGGCATCTGCCCACGTGCCTTCATCCCAAATATGTTCAGGTGGAACAAGTAGGGTATTGGCATAGGTAATTGAACCACCACCTACAGCATTACCGCAAATAATGGTAACATGGCGAAAAAAACGCATGTTGAAATAACCGAAGAGTTTCATGCCCGGGCGCCAAATCCAGCGGCGGGTATTCCAGTTATTTTTAGCAAAATCTTTAGCTTCCCAGCGTCGCCCCATTTCCATTACAGCAACAGAGTAACCTTTTTCAGTTAGACGGCAAGCAGAAACACTACCACCAAAGCCTGAACCAATAATGAGGTAATCATAGTCATAATTGTTTGTTGTCATGCCGAGGACTCCTCTCTGGCGATATTTTTATATTGACTGTGTATGTTTATCAATGAATTGCCCAATGCGCTCAATCGAGTCATTAGATTCATGTAGTATACCCGCGTGAAACTGAAAAACATGCCCGACTCGGTCATAAACCTTCAAGTTCGTCGGAATACCGTATTTTTCAGTTTTTTTAG
>NZ_JZFB01000003.1:302602-307987 GCF_001188385.1 Acinetobacter sp. V2
GACATGAATTAAAACAGGCGGTAATCCAGTTAAGTCGGCATAGAGTGGGGAACAGGTCGGATCGGTTGCCGATTTTTGTCCGCAATAGTTTTTTGCACACCAAGCTAACCAGTTTTCTGACAGCATTGCATCTTGAGCAGCATGAGTTTTCATCGTGCTTCCAGAGAGGCTTAAGTCAACCCAAGGTGAAAGTAAAACTAATGCCGCTGGTAACGGTAACCCTGCATTTCGTATTGCAATTGCAGTACTTAAACTCAGTCCTCCGCCAGCAGAATCGCCAGCGATCACGAGTTTTTTCGGGTCTTGTCCTTGAGCAAGTAAAGCTTTATAAACTGCAACCACATCTTCAATAGCAGCAGGGTTTGTGTGCTCTGGGGCTAGGCGATATTCAGGTAACCAGACTTGTGCTTGAGCTGCATGTCCAATTCGAGCAGCAAGCTTCGTGTGACTTTTTGAGCTACCCACTACATACCCACCACCATGTAAATACAAGATGCCGAGCCCTGATAGAGTGGTTTTGGGCTGAATATGAACTGTCGGTACTTGAGCAATTGTTTGCTTTTTTGTTTTATAGCCACGTGGCCCAAGCACAATTGCACTGGCTGCATCGCTACAAAAACGCTGAAGCTTTAGTGGTGTTTTAGGGGATAAAGCTGGACGTAGCGTGGTACGAATAGTCCATGCAAGAAGCTGCTTCATAATAAGGACTCATACTAAGCCTAATGACGGTCAGCATCTCTTAAAATGAAGAGTATGCTGACCACTGTTTTTATTTTGCTGATTTGTTGAGTAGGCGAGTTTGCAAGGCAGTCGCAGTTGCAAAAATCTTTTGGTAACCCTGTGGAAGAATACGTTGAATCACATCAACGGCTTTCGCATCGGCTCCAATGAGTAAACGGCGACGGTCTTTACGCACAGCTTCTAAAATTTGTTGAGCGGCATCGTCAGCAGGGGTGCGAAGTAATTTATCGAAAGCATCCTGACTTTTTAGAGGGTCCATTCCTAAAGACAGGACACTATTATTCATGCGAGCAGCTTTGGCAATATTGGTACGAATACCACCTGGATGCACACAGGTCGCACTCACTCCAGCATTTTGTAGATCGAGTTCTTGGCGCAATGATTCAGTAAAGCCACGAACGGCAAATTTACTGGCGTTATAAGCACTTTGAGTTGGTTGAGCTGTTAAGCCAAACATACTAGAAATATTAATAATATGTCCGTCACCACTTTGCTTTAAGTAAGGCAAAAATTCTTTGGTGCCATAAACCACGCCCCAAAAATTAATACCAATCAGCCATTCAAGGTCTTCGTAGCTCACGCCTTCAGCCGTACTGCCTATTGCGACACCAGCATTATTAAAAATCAGGTTAACTTGGCCATGTTCATCTACAACTGCCTTTGCCCAAGTTGCAACTTCATCACGCTTAGCCACATCGACTTTCTGAGTGGTTACTTTGACTGAATAAGGCTTTAACAGCTCGACTGTTTTAGCTAATCCCGCTTCACTAATATCGGAAAGTGCCAAATGGCAACCTTGTTTTGCGAGCGCTATAGCAATTGCTTGTCCAATACCAGAGCCAGCACCTGTAACAGCTGCAACTTTATTTTTAAAAGACTTCATAAAATTCTCCGTTTATTTTTCTCATTTCCTATGGTGAAGCTTGTTTAAGAAATAGCCGAAACCTGAGTGTAGTTTTCAACATCGAAGCGACGAGTACGTTGTCGATATTCAAGGGTAAAACCCGGCCAGTTATTGGTATTTTTGCCATCAGCAGTTTGATACCAACTGGTACAACCTTGTGCCCAGACAGTTTTTTTCATTTTTTCTTGAATGCTTTGATTAAACTCATGTTGAACTTCTGCACGAACATTGGTGAACAGAAGTTTGTTTTGTAGGGTTGTTTGAATGGCATCTAAAATATAATTCACTTGGCTTTCAATCATATAAACAATTGAGTTGTGCCCAAGATTGGTATTTGGACCATAGAGCATAAAAAAGTTTGGAAAGCCGCTAACAGTTAAACCGAGATAAGCTTCTGCACCATCTTTCCATGTGTCTTTTAAGGTGCGACCATCAAGACCTGTAATCTGCATTGGCGCCATAAATTCCGTTGCGGCAAAACCTGTACCATAAATAATGCTATCGATTTCACGCAGCTTTCCTTCCGTATCTAAAATGCCATTTTCGGTAATTTCTTGAATGCCAGTATTAATAACATCGACATGAGGCTGAGTCAGTGTTTCATACCAATGGTTAGAAATTAAAATACGTTTACAACCAATTGGATAATCTGGCATTAAACGGTGGCGTAATTTCCCATCTTTAACGACTTTACGAATGTGGCGCTGGAATAAATATTCCACCAAAGGCATTTCATTGAGTGAAGTTGTAAAAGCAAGTAGGCGAATTTCATGGTGACCATATTGCAAGGCACGGTCCAGACTTTGCAAAATCGGAAGTTTGCGGAAAGCCTTCTTCTCTAAAGGTTGATAAATCCGATCTGGTTTTGGAATCACGTAAGGTGCTGAACGTTGATAAACGTCTAGATGTGCTACTTGTTTTGCAATTTCAGGTACAAATTGAATTGCGCTTGCACCTGTACCGATCACTGCAACACGTTTGCCAGTTAAGTCATAGTCATGATCCCAACGGGCTGAGTGAAATGCCTTACCTTTAAAGTTTTCAATACCTTTAAGTTTTGGATAGGCAGGGCGGTTGAGTTGGCCTACAGCACCTACTAAGAATTCAGCTTCGAACTGTTCACCAGAAGTACTTTGAATGTGCCATACACCTTGCAGAGCATCAAATTCGGCACTGGCTATTTCAGTATTAAATTGAACATGTGGGCGAATGTCATATTTATCAGCGCAGTGGCGTAAGTATTGATAAATCTCTTGAGATGTCCCGTAGCGATTTTTCCAACCAAGTTCTTGCTCAAAAGAAAAAGAATAAAGATGTGAAGGCACATCGCATGCAGCGCCCGGATACGTGTTGTCACGCCAGACACCGCCGACATCGGCAGCTTTTTCAAATAGAGTAAATTTTTCAAAACCTGCTTGTTTGAGACGAATGGCAAGTCCTAGACCACCAAAGCCAGTGCCAATGATGGCGATGCGTACATTTTTATTTGAATTAGTCGACGAATTAAACATAGGCTGCTCTAAATCCTTAAAAACAGTGGGCGAAAGAATCGCAATTTCCTGTATGCAGAATAGACGTTTATTAACTTGATTTAGAGGATGGATGAGGACAAAATATTGTGATTCGAGGACATTTTGGAAAGTACAGTGACGTACGCTTGGGCATTTGAACGCAGCATACATAGTGTCCGACTCATGGCTGATTTTGCAGTAGAAGCAGGTGCTTCTTATCAGACCATTTTAGATGGAACAGGATTGAGTCAACAGCAGTTGCTTGACCCGAATATGGTGGTGTCAGGACAACAGGAATTACAGCTCATTCATAATCTGGTTGCACAGTTTCCAGACCGACCAGTGTTGGGCTTAGAAGTAGGTACACGCTATCATTTCACAACATTTGGCCCATTAGGTATGGCACTGATGAGTAGTGCTAGCATTCGTGAAGCACTGGATTTAGCACTCACTTATTTCTCACTCACTTTTGCGTTTACTCGTTTTTTAGTTTCAGATACTGATGCAGGAACACGTGTCGATATTGAAGAGGAAGGAATTCCATCTTTGGTTAGGCAATTTATTATTGAACGCGATGCTGCCGCTCTTATTACGGTGCAACGCGACCTCGTACAAGATAACTTTTGCCAGTATTTGGCTTTTTCTTTTGAACCTACAGATCATTTAGAGGCTTATGAAAAATTATTTGGGGTGATGCCTGAATTTGGTTCTAGCAAAAGTTTTGTTCTGCTTGATGCTCAGAAAATTAATCAAAAGTTGCAAATGGCAAATGAGCTGGTGCTACATACCGCAGAAGAACAATGTCGACAAATTTTAGATAAGCGTCAAACCCAAAAAAAATTTATTAATTTAGTACAACAGCAATTGATGACTGTGCGAGGTGAAATGCCTTCTATGGAAATCGTGGCTGAACGTTTGCATTTAAATGTCCGTACTTTACGCCGTCATTTGGCATCTGAAGGAATGACTTTTATTCAGATTCGTGAAGAGGTCAGGCAGGTCTTAGCTGAACAATATTTGGCATTACCAAAAGCTTCGGTTGAGCAAATTGCCGAGTGGTTAGGCTATGCAGAACCTGCTAGTTTTATTCATGCCTATAAAAGATGGCATGGGAAAACACCTCATGCCATGCGTTTAGTACAAAAATAAAAGATGAAGAGTGCTTTTGCTTTCCCTTCATCTAAAGAGTGATTTATTTAATAAAGCTCAGCTGTTTGCTGATTTTTTCTAAAATCGGGGCTTTCTTGGCTTGAAATTCAACTTTGTTTTGTTGAATCAGGTTGTTGCCTTTCGTATCGATAGAAATAATGAGCGGGCCGAATTCTCTTACACGATTTATCCAAAGAGTTTCTGGCATACCTAAATCCTGCCATTCAGCGCCTTCAATCTCTTCAACTAAGGTTGCTGCGAGCACTGCGCACCCACCTGGGAAAATCGCATGAACGGCAACATTTTCCTGACATCCAGCAGTTGTTTCTGGTCCCATGCCACCTTTACCTACAATAAGCTTTACGCCAGTTTGTTTGATAAATTCCCTTTCGAATTTTTCCATTCGCATACTAGTTGTTGGGCCAATCGAAACCATCTCGAAGTCATTTTCACCTTTTTTGCGCACAATAGGGCCAGCGTGAAAAATCGCTCCGCCTTCAAGGTTAACTGGTAGTTCCCGACCTTGTTCGATCAGTCTGCGATGGGCAACATCACGACAAGTTACCAAACGGCCAGTCAAATAAACCACATCACCGACTTTAAGGTCTAAAAGATCTTCATCTTTGATTGGCGTTGTTAGAATTTTTTTCATAGTACAACTCCTTCATGAGACAAGATTTCATACGACATATCTGGATTAATCTTAATTTTGCCACGGCGATGTGCCCAGCAACCTGTATTTACGGCAACCCCAATGGTTGATGGGTGGCGTGCAGAAGATTCAATATTCACTCCCATCACACTGTTATTACCTGTGAGTCCCTGCGGGCCAATACCAATTTCATTAAGACCTTGTTCTAACAGTTGTTCCATTAAGGCAGCGCGTGGATTATCACTTGTTGAATCAACCGGACGCATAATGGCGAGTTTAGAAAGACGAGCAGCGGTTTCAACCGAAGTTGATACGCCAACACCAACCAGTAAAGGTGGACAGGCATTTACACCACGTTCGGTAATAACATCCATCACAAATTCAGCAACACCTTCATAGCCTTGACCTGGCATTAAAACTTTTGCTGC
>NZ_JZFB01000003.1:308029-309198 GCF_001188385.1 Acinetobacter sp. V2
ATGGTACAAGTGTCGAGTTCAGGCACAATACGCCAGTCTAACCATGGAATTTGAGTACCAGTATTGGTGCCCGTATTTTTTTCATCGAAGGTTTCAACAGCGTTGTGACGTAATGGACCTATACGAGTTGCTTCAGCAGTTGCTTCGCTCAAAATCTCTTGAAGTTCACCAAGCAAAGGGAAGTTAGCTCCTGCTTCAACGAAATATTGAATGACACCCGTGTCTTGACAGCTTGGACGGTTGAGCTTATCGGCAGCTTGCTGATTTTCTTCCATTGAGTCATAAACTGATTTAGCCAATGGATTGGTTTCTAAAGTACGAAGTTCAATTAACTTACTTTTCACATCTTTAGGTAGGCGTTTTCCAATATAAGCCGTAAATTTGGCCATGGTGTCCGTAAGGGACTGGACTGCAATATCTTTGTCCATGTTGTGCTCCTTGAAGAAACTTGTACATATCTAATTGATATAAATAGGGTTATTGGGTTGCTTTGGCAGTGTTTACTTTCACTTTTTGGGAGAAGCTCAACACTAGTGTCAGTAAGGTCGAGATAATGAGTAGGCCTGCAACAAAATAGAGTCCACCTGTGAAATCTCCAGTTTGATCTTTAATCCAGCCGATCATGGCAGGGCCTGCAAACCCGCCTAAATTTCCGATTGAGTTAATCGTGGCAATGCCTGCAGCTGCAGCTGATCCTGACAAGAACATGGTTGGCATGCTCCATAGTGGTGGTTTGGCACAGCTAATACCGACATTCACAATGGTAAGTGCTGCAATTAATCCAATGACATTGTGTGTGCCAGCTGCAATTGCGAGACCAACTGCTGCGGTTAAACATGCGAGAGCAACATGCCATGTACGTTCACTGGTGCGGTCAGAGTGTCGTGACCATAAAACCATGGCAATGACAGAAACGATTGGTGGAATGGCATTTAAAAGCCCGACAGTCATAGACGTTACGCCAAGCTGTTTAATAATTTGTGGTGCCCAGATTCCAAGGGTATAAAGCCCAGCTGACGTTCCGAAATAAATCAATGCAAGGGCAAGTACTCGTGGGTTGGCAAGACCGCGAAGAATGCTGTGATGCTGAGGTGCATTTTTTCCTACATCTTCTTCTTTCATGGTTTTTACAAGCCATTCGCGTTCATCCTGTTTTAACCAAGTGGCTT
>NZ_JZFB01000003.1:309243-327861 GCF_001188385.1 Acinetobacter sp. V2
CTGGTATAGCTTCAATAATGAACATCCATTGCCAGCCAGCGAGCCCCAAAATTCCATGCATTTCAAGTAACGCGGCAGAGATTGGTGAACCAACTGCTGTGGCAATTGGGGCTGCTGCCATAAATAAAGCAATCACACCAGCGCGATGGCGCGCAGGAAACCAGTAAGTTAAGTACAAAATAATGCCGGGAAAGAAACCCGCTTCGGCAACACCGAGTAAAAATCGCATAACATAAAAGCTGGTTGAGCTTTCTACAAATGCCATTCCCGCTGCAATTAGACCCCAAGTCACCATGACTCGAGCAATCCAGATGCGGGCACCGACTTTATGCAAAATAATGTTGGATGGGACTTCAAATAAGAAATAGCCCAAAAAGAAAATTCCGGCACCAAACCCGAGAACTGAGGCGGTAAAACCTAGGTCTTCTTTCATGGTGAGTGCGGCAAAGCCAATATTGACGCGGTCGATATAGGCTACAAGGTATAACAACATAATAAACGGTACGATTCTCCACGTGATTCGACGTAACGTTCGCTTTTCAATATCCATTTCCATGTCATGACTCCATATTCATGACTACCAATCCTGATTGGTAGTTTTCGCTTTCTTTACCGCTATTCATTCGGCTAGATGGCTTTTTCCCGCTCATCCACAGCATTCCTTCTGCGGACGTTTTTATGCTCTTAAACAAGAGACGGCTTATGTCGGGAAACAATGAAATGGATGTTAAACCCTTTAAAAAACTGATGAATCGATATAAAGTTAAATCACTATTGCAAAAAACTTAATAATCATGAACGCAGATACGGAATTAGCTTTCTTTTGTTTATTGGTTAAACAAGGAAGTCTTGTCGCGACGGCACGAGAGTTAAACTTGACCCCACCTGCGGTTTCTAGACGTTTAACTCAACTTGAAGAGCGTTTAGGAGTAAGGCTTTTAAATAGAACAACACGCCGAATTAGCTTAACCAGTGAGGGTGAGGTTTACTTTGAAAATGCGGTTCGTATTTTAAAAGAGATCGATGAAATGGAGCGTTTGGTTTCAAGTAGTCGAGCAGCGCCCAAAGGGGTATTGCGTGTGAATGCTCCTTTAGGCTTTGGTCGTTCTTATATTGCGCCAGCGATTTCTACATTTGCCAAAATTTATCCTGATGTCGATGTCCAACTGCATTTAACTGACCGTCCGATTAATCTGCCTGATGAAGCCATTGATGTATCAATCCGCTTTGGCGAAATACCCGATTCGCGTCTAATTGCCAAAAAATTGGCAGCCAACCGCCGTTTATTATGTGCATCACCTAGCTATTTAAGAATGGCAGGGCAACCGCTCACTCCTCATGATTTAACGCAGCATCAGTGTATTGTGATTCGGCAAAATGATTCTGCTTATGGTAATTGGCGACTAAGTCATGGCAAACAAGTTGAAACTGTTAAAGTTCATGGGCAACTGAGTACCAATGATGGGGCAGTCGCATTAAATTGGGCTTTAGAAGGCTACGGTATTTTGATGCGAGCAGAATGGGATGTAGCAAAATATTTAAGAAGTGGCAGATTGGTTCAAGTGCTAGAGGATTATGAAACACCACCAGCAGATGTCTATGCAGTGTATTTAGAGAGACTGAATCTATCACCTAAAGTCGCGCACTTTTTAGATCATTTACGCCAATTTTTAAATCAGCATGTCGATGGGCCAGAGCCGCGTTCAAGCTGGTAATGATGGTATTAATCTTGATTGTAAAAAAGCCAACTTAAAGTCTAAGTTGGCTTTCAACATTATTTTCTATTTAAACGCAAATGCAATAATCGTGTTGCTGAGGTGTGGCGAATTTCATCGATTCGTGCATTAAAATATCGTTCAGTAATTGCTTCACCTGATAAGTCTTCGACCACTTCAAAACCCATTTGCTTTACTGCATGATGTAAATCTATTGGTTTAAATTGACCTAGTAAAGGCTCTTTCAGCAAATGGGTAAATTGTGCAACGCCCATACTTCCAAGTCGCTCAATACCGTTTAATTCCTGAAAATCGGTCGAATAGTCGAGTACCACTTCGCTACCGTTTGCAGCAAATTCAGCAATACTTTTTAAAGTTTGCAAGGTCGTTTGCGGGTTTAAATAGTGCGTTGTGCCTAACCATGAAAAAAATGCAGGAGCAGATGAATCATAGACACTTCTGGTCAGGGCTTCCGAAATAGACTCTTTTTCAAAGTTAATCGCGACAAACTCAACGGTAGCAGGAATATTTCCTAACTTTTTTAGCTTAGTCTGTTTAGCAGCTTGAGTATCAGGATGATCGACTTCAAAAATTTTCAAAGTAGGGTAATGGTGTGATTCACGTAGTACAAAAGAGTCTAGGCCAGCACCGACTAACACATATTGTTGAGTATTTTGTTGAACTGCCTGATTAAGTAAATCTTCGGCATAACGAGAGCGTCCGACCACTTGCCCAGTAAGTAAACCTAAAGTGCGGTTTAAAACCGAAGAATTCATGACTTTAACAATCAGTGGGTTAGAGAGCACTTTTTTCCAGCCCTTACTGGTCAGCTCAAAAGCATAAGGGTCTGAAAATACAGGGTTCTTCGTATTTTGAAAATGATTGGCCCGTAATGCAGCAGCGGCTTCGGCGGTACGACTAGATTGACCTTCTTTCATCTTTATCCTGTTTTTTTATTTCTTGAAGATATTCAACGAAGAAGGCAGTGTATTTCATGAAAACCTAAAATACACTGCCTATTTCTTACAACGGATTTGATCGAAATTACAAATTAGAGAATTTTTGTCGTTTGATACGTCACTTCATAATCTTTCAAATCTACTTTTTTCAAACGTTGTTTAAGTTTTTTCAATGACCAAGGCCATGCGGCAAAGTTACGCCCGTTGGCATCAAGGTAATAACTCTTACAGCCGCCGCTATTAAATACCGTTGTTTGTAAGTGCTTCTGCACTAAATCGTTATGCTTTTTAATCACATCAGATTTAACATTTAATTTGCTAATTCCTTTGTTTTTAATTTTCAATAAGCCATCTACGATATAGTCGAGCTGCGCTTCTGCCAAACCAATGAAAGAGTCATAAACCAGTACGTTAGGCCCTAAAACTAAAAATGCATTTGGTACATTTTCAATGTTGGTGCCTAAGTAAGCCTCTGGTGAACTACTTTTCCATATATCTTGTAAACATTGGCCTTTTTCATTGTGGACACGTTTACCAATGGGTGGGTGAGATACTTCAAAGCCTGTACCCCAAATAATCACATCAACTTCGTGACGTTCACCATTCGCAGCAACCACTGTATTGCCTTCAACTTTCACTAATCCATGAGGGATTAGGGTCGTGTTCGGTGCTTGTAGTGCTGGATAATAATTGTTAGCGAATAAAATACGTTTACAACCAATGTCAAAGTTTGGCGTTACGTTTTTACGTAGCACAGGGTCATTAATTTGCAATTTAAGTAATTGCTTACCCAATACATTGACTGGTTTTAGGGCAAGTGGATTACGTAAACCAAAGTTAATCGCATTCAGCGTTAATGCTACACTTTTACGCCAGCTCGCCTGAATAGACGGATATTTAGCAATCACTGATTTACTAAATTCGCCCAAGTCTGTATCTGGTTTTGGTAGTACCCAAGGTGCTGTACGTTGGAATACAAAAAGTTCTTTCGCTTTTGGTTGAATTTGTGGCACAAACTGAATAGCAGATGCGCCAGTACCAATCACGGCAATGCGTTTATCTGTCAAATCATAATCATGGTTCCATTTAGCAGAATGGAACATCTCGCCTTTAAATGTTTCTAAGCCTTCAAGACGTGGAATTTGAGCTTCGGTAATTGGACCTGTGGCAAAAATAACGGTTTTAGACAAATATTGACCAGTACTGGTATCAAGTACCCACACATGACGTGAGTCATCCCACGCTGCGTTGAGCAGTTCGCTATTAAACTCGATTTTAGACGTAACATTAAACTCGTTACTCACATCTTCCAGATAACTTAAGATTTCTGGTTGGCGTGCAAATAAATGGCTCCATTTCGCACTTGGTGCAAATGAGTAAGAGTAAAGAGCAGAAGGTACGTCACAACCACAACCTGGATAGGTATTTTCACGCCATGTTCCACCAACGCGGCCTGCTTTTTCAATAATCTTATAATTGGTATAACCAACTTGATCTAGGCGAATTGCAGCGGCAATACCTGAAATGCCAGCACCCACAATAAAAGTATCGAAAATATGGTTTGGTGATTTGACAGCTTTTTTTGCTGAAGCATTTGTTTTCATTTGAGCAGTCATATGTGTACTACCTATAAATTTCTTATTTAAATAATTTGTACGATGTGCCAAGGAACTTGTTATACAAGCTTGGAGATGCACGTTTCATGAGCCAGAATAACTTTGCATCAATTTGAGGAATGGTATACAACTCATCCTGATCAAGGCGATTAAGTGTTAATCTTGCAACATCGTCACTTGTCGTGAAGGCATAGTTCATCAGCGCATGGTCTGCTAGCTTTGAATAGCGTCCTGGAATTCGACCATTTTTAATGATATTGGTTGGAACCAGCGTTGGGCAGAGTACATTCACTTTAATATTAAACTTATGCAGTTCAGCCGAAAGCGTTTCTGAAAGCGCACGCACACCCGCTTTAGTCACGTTATAAGCGGTCATTTCTGGTGCAGCAGTGTAAGATGCAGCAGATGCCACATTAATAATCGCACCGTAACCTAGCTTTTTAAACTTTGGAACAAATGCATGACAACCGTGAATAACACCCCAAAGGTTAATATTCATGACCCAGTTCCAGTCTTCTAGGCTCAGTTCATCAAACTTACCGCCTAAACCCACACCAGCATTATTAATGACAAGAGTTACAGGGTGTCCAAGTAAAATTTCAGCAGTTTCAGCTAGATGATTAACCTGTTCAGCATTACCCACATCACAACGCATAGCAAAAGCTTTAGCGCCTTCTTGTTCAAGAAGTTTTACTGTTTCTTCAGCAGCTTCGAGATTAATATCTGCACACACTACGCTGCCACCACGTTTTGCAAGTTCAAGTGCAAAACTTCGACCAATCCCACTGCCTGCACCCGTCACTACGGCATAAGCTTTTTGGCTTGGTTTAACTTTCTTTTTGCCAAATAAAATCATGATTCATCCATAAATAGCTTGAAGAGATACCAGCTATCTGTTCGATAGCTGGAAATACAGGACGATTAAGACATGCGTACTGGTGGGGTAAATTCTTTAACAAAGTAAGGTGCAATCGCGCCGCCTTCGTTCAGTAATTTCTGTTTGTAATACTCAAGATATTCAGTCGTATCATGATCATTTGGATGAAAGTCTGGACGTAAGTAGTCAAGAATTTGACCAATCGTACTACCAAAAACACCATCTTTTGGACCAAAGATTAAGCCTACACCACGACGAGCATCTTTCCAGAATTTTAAGGTCAACATCTCTTGCGGCTTTCTTAACACAGGAACAAATAACGTTGTCGCAGGGATTAAGCCTAAAATTGTAAATAGTGCAAGGAAGAAACCAGATGCGCGCAGTGGATAGCTGCCATTTAAGATTTGATAAACATCGTAGGCAATGTCTTTATGTTCAGATTCTTCAAGCATATGCCACATCCACAACGCACGGCTTTTTGCATCATCTGAATAATAGAAATTCTTTTCATGCTTCATCATGTATTCAGCAAGTACCGCAGTAAAATGCTCAATACCTGCCATCATTGACAATTTTAGTGGTTGTGGAAATTTCAAAAATACATATTTAAAGAAGTTCGAACCAAGAAAGCGATATAGCGCAACAGGATATTCAGCATCTTGAAGGGCATCGTTATATTCATTGTGCAATTTAGAATGAATTGCTTCTTGTCCAATCAGTGAGGTAACACGTTGCTTTAAAACTGGGTCTTTAATAAATTCGCGGTGATGGCGAGCGGTTTCAATAACCAGATCTTCACCATAGGTTAAAAACACCGAAAGTGTGGCAAAAAACAAAGTAGCAAATTGATTGTCCATATAGAATCTGACATCAATTTCCTTTCCATCAAAACCAATATTTAAATGTCGGATTGGAATTGAGCTTTTGCTAGAAAAATCCGGTAACTCAATTTCACGCTGAAATTTAAGTTTGTTGAATGATTTTTTAACTGCGGTCGAGATCATGGCGACACCCTGAGGCAAAGTAGTGGTGCATTTTGATGAAAATCAATAAACTCAATGATCAACAAAGCACTGTAAAATTCCATTTTCAAAAGCAGATGATTCTCTGCATTGACTACGGTGTTGTTGCTCCGTTATTTGTTTGATTATTTGGCTGAATAACGGAAAGAAGAGTAAAGATAGACAAACTATTTAGTGACTCTTCTTTAATTTTTTCATATTAATCTGACTTTATGTTCGGATTCAATTCGGGTAAATTTTTAAAAATATGAAAGTATTTTATAGACCTATTCTACAATGCAAAGTTTAGCTTTAATGATTTTATGTAATTGAAAAATAATGAATTAATTTTTATTTGATCTAGTGGTGCAGTCATTTAAAACACAGATTCATTCATGGCTTGGGGCATGTTTTTCTCATTTCTTTTTACTAAGTTTGACAACTATTCGGATTTTGTTTTTATATTTCTTCTGAGTCAAATTACATGCTAATCTGACTTTATGTTCGGATTATTGATTAGATCGTATGACTACGCGAAAACCTCGTCAAACTCGAGCCAAAGTCACTGTTGATACTATTATTGAAGCTGGTTTTATCGGGGTAGCGCTTCATGGCCCGAGTGGAACTACGACACGGCATATTGCAGAAATTGCTGGAGTGAGTGTCGGGTCTTTATATGAATATTTTAAAAATAAAGAAGAAATTTATGATGCGATGAATCATTACTTTGTTCGGGAAATTCTGGACATGATTACAGAGCTTACACCGACTATTTTGCAGTTGGAGTTAGAGCCTGTCATCGAAATGATTTTTTATACTTTTAGTGATTTATTAAAGAAAAATAATGACCGCTATTTGACTGTTCTACGTTATGCAGGAGAGTTGCAATACGACAAATACATCCCCAAAATTGAACAGGCTTTAATGGAAGTCATCATGAAATATATGATGCACAATCCTAAATACCTAAAAATTAATAATTTACCTGTAATTACCTACATTTGTATCAATAGCGGAATTTTTAATGTCGCACGGCATCTTATTTTGCCAAACCCTTATATTAGTTTTGATGAAATGGTGCAGGGGCTAACCACGATGATTATGAGCTATATCAATACAGAGATGGCACGTTCAGAAGAACATTGAGCTGAGTTAGAACTTTTATAAATCCGATCAACAATAAAAAAGCCCCCGCATAAATTTTATGCGAGGGCTTAGTTACATTATGGCATGGTTGGAACTTCTTCAGGACGCATATCGAAAATCAAAATTTCGGCGTTATCGCCATTGGTAAAAGATAAACTTCCGCCTTCACGAATACGTGCAGCATCGCCAGTGTTAAATGTTTTACCATTTACATCAACACGACCTTTAGCAACGTGTAGGTAAACATATCGACCTTCAGGAATCATAAATTCAGCAGTTTCTTCATTATCAAAAAGACCTGAGTAAATATTAATGTCTTGTTTGATCGACAAAGTTTTCTCGCCACCTTTTGGTGAGATGATCAAATGCAATTTACCGCGTTTGTCTGCTTCATCAATATGAACTTGTTGATAGCCCGGATCTGTATTCACTTCATTTGGAACAACCCAAATTTGCAAGAAATGAACGCCTTCTTGAGCTGAATGGTTAAATTCACTGTGTGCAACGCCACGACCTGCACTCATGAGCTGAATATCACCCGGCACAATCACAGAACCTGTACCCATCGAGTCTTTATGCTCTAATGCACCTTCAAGCACATAAGAAATAATTTCCATATTGCGGTGAGGGTGAGTACCAAAGCCTTTAGATGGAGCAACGTTATCATCATTAATTACAAGTAGATCAGAAAAACCAACTTGTTTAGGATCCCAATAGTTAGCAAATGAAAAGCTATGTTTTGATTGTAACCAACCATGATGTGCTGCACCACGCTCGTGAGATAAACGCATATCAAACATGATGTATTCTCCTGATTTAATTTTCTATCTGAGCGTAGTTTATCGTAGCGTTTATCGTAATAAAGCACTGAAAATGGAAAGCTTGGTACGATTTTTAGAACGATTAAATGAAAATTATTTGTTAGCTAAGAAAAAGGGCTATTTAGGTTAAAACTGAAATTCTACTTTTAAAGCTAAAGGTGAAACTCGAGAAATAGTGAGATCGCCAAACACTTTTAAATAAAACAATTGAAAGAAAAATGAATCTTTTTATCCTATTTAATTGGTATAAAATTTAGAGATATTTCATGCTATATACACATTAGTCTACCCTGTGTATTTAAATGAACTTAATAATGAAAATGAATAAAAAGCTAATATTAAAAATAACTAAACCTAAACTGTTTTGAAATAAAGTTACTTTTCAATGGAAATGTTTTGTATTTATCACTTATTGAAATGATGAATTTAAAATCACCTTTCTTTTCAATAATTTGAGTAGGAGTGTGTTATTGTAAATAAATGTGAAAATATTCACAAAGCTATAATTTTTTGTTAAGATCGTTAACATTAAAAACATAGAGATAATAATAATGATCAATAAAGTATTAATAGTGTTGTGTGTGGGTATCGTCTTTGTATTAGGATATTGGGCCTATTTAGATACTCAAAATAAAAGACATCAAGAGCTCATGCGGATCATTCAAGAAGCAGAAAGAAACCTACAAAGTATCGAACGCAATCCAAATCATGCTCATCACAGCAATTTAGCTTCCTATAATATGCAAGAATATATCGGTGAGAAAAAAATTATTTTCTAAAAATATTGAATGATAAATTTCTGAATTTTACTTTGTCATTGGTCATATCTTTTCATAAATTTTGATCATGTTTCTGTTGAATCTGTTAAACTTATTTAACGTATAGTAAAAAAGCTGCATAGGGGTTATGCAGCTTTTTTGTGTTTCAAGAGGGGCTGTGGCTATTTCCTATGTACGAACTAGAAACCAAATGAGTGGCATATTTGTTGCTTCATAAGTTTGAGATTCTTGTTTATAGGGCTGAACAGAAAAACAATATTGTTCAGCGACCTACATAGACGTAAATATTCCACAGTTCAGATTTTGCATAGAGGCTACTTATGGCGGCGCCCAATTCTTCGGCAGGCTGGTTAGAGCGTTTATTTAAGTTAAGCGACAATAAAACCACTTTCCGAACTGAAGTTCTTGCTGGTGTAACTACATTCCTAACGATGTGTTACATCATTATTGTCAATCCACTCATTTTATCTGAAACCGGCATGGATCATGGTGCCGTATTCGTTGCGACCTGTTTGGCAGCAGCAATCGGATGTTTAGTAATGGGGATCATTGCAAATTATCCAATCGCACTGGCCCCTGGTATGGGTTTAAACGCTTACTTTACCTACTCGGTTTGTATGGGGATGGGCGTGCCATGGCAGACAGCTTTAGCGGCTGTTTTTGTTTCAGGCCTTGTTTTTCTTGCAATTAGCTTCTTTAAAATTCGTGAAGCGATTGTCAATGCGATTCCGATGTCACTTAAGTTTGCAATCGGTGGGGGTATTGGTTTATTCCTAGCACTGATTGCACTAAAAAATGCAGGCATCATTGTTGATAACCAAGCGACATTAGTCGGTTTAGGTGATATCAAACAGCCTACAGTATTATTAGCACTATTCGGATTTTTAATGATTGTAGTTTTACACCAGTTAAAGATTCGCGGTGCAATCATTATTAGTATTCTAGTCGTTACAGGCATTGCTACTGCTTTAGGTCTAAACGAATTTAAAGGTGTAGTGGGTCAAATCCCTTCAATTGCACCAACGTTCATGCAAATGGACTTTAAAGGTCTATTTACAGCAAGTATGGTCGGCGTCATCTTCGTATTCTTTATTGTCGATTTATTTGACAGTACGGGTACTTTAGTTGGTGTTTCACACCGTGCGGGTCTTTTAAAAGACGGTAAATTACCTCGTTTGAAGAAAGCATTATTTGCAGACTCTACTGCAATTGTTGCAGGTGCTGCATTAGGTACATCTTCAACTACGCCATATATTGAATCTGCTTCAGGTGTAGCAGCGGGTGGACGTACTGGTTTAACTGCTGTTGTGGTTGCTGTCTTATTTATCTGCTGTTTATTTTTAGCACCTCTTGCTCAATCTGTACCAGGTTTTGCAACGGCGCCAGCTTTATTGTTCATTGGTGTGTTGATGATTCAAGGTATCACTCATATCGATTGGGACGATATTACTGAAGCTGTTCCAGCCTTTTTAACTATTGTATTTATGCCATTTACCTATTCAATTGCTGATGGTATTGCAATGGGCTTTATTAGCTATGCATTAGTTAAATTATTCACGGGTAAGGCAAAAACTGTACCGTACATGGTATGGATTATTGCTGCACTTTGGGTATTTAAATTTATCGCGTTTGGCGGTTAATATGATTTTTTATAATTTTCTTCTGAAGCTATCTTAGTCATAGTTTTTAATAAGAAGAAAATTATAGAAGGGTGTGTTTTTGACCACACCCTTTTTTCTTTAGATGTGGAGTTAATATGAATCAAGTCGAGCTGATTCGCGCCTTACCAAAAGCCGAATTGCATGTGCATATTGAAGGGACTTTTGAACCTGAATTAATGTTTGCAATTGCCCAGCGCAATCAGATTCAGATTCCTTACAAATCTGTTGAAGAAGTAAAGCAAGCTTATAACTTTCATAATCTTCAATCATTCTTAGATATTTACTATGCTGGTGCAAATGTTCTTGTCCATGAACAAGACTTTTATGATTTAGCATGGGCTTATTTTGAAAAATGCGCCGAAGACCATGTCGTTCATACAGAAATGTTCTTCGACCCGCAAACCCACACTGATCGTGGTGTTGCGTTCTCAACAGTGATTGGTGGTTTAAAGCGTGCGTGTGCAGATGCTAAAGCTAAGTTTGGTATCAGCTCTCAACTGATTATATGTTTCTTACGTCATTTAAGTGAAGAAGCTGCATTTGAAACACTTGAACAAGCTTTACCATTTAAACAAGACATTATTGCAGTCGGCCTCGATTCAAGTGAAGTAGGGCATCCGCCAGCTAAATTTGAACGTGTTTTTGCTAAGGCGCGTGAAGAAGGCTTCTTAATCGTTGCTCACGCTGGTGAAGAAGGTCCACCTGAATATGTATGGGAAGCTTTAGATCTACTCAAAGTGAACCGTATTGATCATGGTGTACGTTCTGAAGAAGACGAACAATTAATGGCGCGTTTAATTAACGAAAAAATGCCTTTAACTGTTTGCCCTTTAAGTAACTTAAAGCTATGCGTTGTTAAGGATATGAAAGATCATAATATCCGTCGTCTATTGCAAAAAGGCGTACACGTGACGGTTAACTCAGATGATCCTTCATATTTCGGTGGATATATGAATGATAATTTCTTTGCTATCCAACAAGCTTTAGACCTAAACAATGATGAGTTGAAGAAGCTCGCAATTAACTCTTTTGAAGCCTCTTTCATTTCAGATGAAGAAAAACAAAAGTGGATTGCAGAAATCCAAAAAATCTAAATAAAAAAACCGCCTATCTCAGGCGGTTTTTTTATACATATGTTTTATTTAGGTTGTTTGGTCATACTATTTAAAATATTGTCTTTATCAACAAAGTGATGTTTTAAAGCTGCAAGCACATGCCCAACAATCAGCAAGCCTGCAAACCAAGAAATATAAACGTGTAATGGTTTAACAACAGCTAAAAGCTCTGGGTTATCTTGTACTAAACGGGGAATTTCAAATAAATATAAAACAGGGGCAGGGTGACCAGCGCTCCAGCTAAATAAACAACCAGTGACAGGTAAAGCCACCAAAATCACATAAAGCAATAGATGACCAACATGTGCCAAAGTTTTCATCATTGGAGACATGGTGTCAGGTAGTTTTGGAGCTGGGTGTGTGTAGCGCCATAAAATCCGGATAATCACCAAAAAGATAATGGTGGTTGCAATATTTTTGTGCAGCGTAATGACATCGCCTTTAAAGGGGCCATCAACATCATAACTTAAAAAATTTCCACTATAGAAACCAATAGCCCATGCTGCGATGAAAATGATTGCCATCACCCAATGCAGGATTTGTGCGGTACGGGTGTAATACTGAGATGAAACAGCAGGCATAAAAAACCTATTTTTTTGTCGTTTTGATTTTCAATTTTATGAGAAAGCACTGATTTTGAGAAATGTTTTAAATGTAACAGAGCGTGCTAAAAACAGAACGTTTAAGGAAAAATGCATTTGATGAGCTGAGTTTTGCTGGGGAAAAAAGATTGCATAAATGCATCAAATTATTTGTTTCTTCTAAAGTCGAGTTTAGGCACAATACGCGCTGCCAACGTTCAATCAAAGGAAAAATGATGAAAAAATTGATGCTCGCTCTAGCGCCAGTTGTTTTAGCTTTAACAGCGTGTGCAACGACTACAGGTACGGGTACAGGCGCTACTTCTACACAAACAACAACTCAGCAGTTGGGTGTGGCTGCATTAAAAGTTGCTGTAAATGCGAAATGTATTACAGAGATTAATAATGTTGCCGCTTGGAAAACAGCAACAAAGCTTATGACTGCTGAGCAACGTGATAGCATTCAAACGAATGTTTGTGGTTGTGTGAGCGAAAAGGCACCAAATAGTGTAACAGCGGTAGAATTGGCAGCGGCTGCATTTGATGTAAATGCACGTGCTACAATTGTAAACCAAGTGGTTTCAAAAACTGTAAATGAGTGTGTGGCAGAAGCTTTACAAAAGTAATTAATGATTTTTGTATTAAAGAAGGCTGATTACTATTGATCAGCCTCTTTTGTTTAAAGGTGAAGAGTAAATGTTTATTGCTGGTGTAGATGAGGCGGGACGTGGCCCATTAGTAGGTTCCGTTGTGGCAGCGGCTGTTATTTTAGATCCGAATAATCCAATTGAGGGATTAAATGATTCTAAAAAATTAACTGAAAAGAAACGTGAAAAGTTGTTTATTGAAATACAAGAAAAAGCCTTAGCTTGGTCAATTGCAGAAGCAACGCACGCTGAAATTGATGAATTAAATATTTTACAAGCGACTTTTTTGGCCATGCAGCGCGCAGTTGATGGTTTAAAAGCTCAACCACAAAAAGTGATTGTAGATGGAAATCAAATTCCAAAAGGAATCATTATTCCTTGTGAAGCTATTGTTGGGGGAGATGCGAGTCATCCTGAGATCAGTGCAGCGAGTATTCTGGCAAAGGTTACCCGTGACCGACAAATGGCAGAATTAGATCAGCAATATCCATTATTTGGTTTTGCCAAACATAAAGGATATCCAACTAAAGCGCATTTTGAAGCGATTACAGCGCATGGGGTAATCGATCAACACCGCCGCAGCTATGCTCCTGTTAAACGTGCTCTAGGCTTATAAATACAAAGTCCTAAAAAATTTAAAGCGACTAGAAAGTCGCTTTAATTAGGGAGAGAATAACTTCATATTAACGATTGAAGTTTTTCTGTGCATAATTATCATCTTCAAAAGAAACTTGATAATCTTGATCAAGATGTTGAAGGTGTTCATGCATTGCACGTTCATGTTGAATACGTTGATAAATTTCTTCGCGATGAACAGAAACCTCTTTTGGTGCATTCACACCAATACGAACCTGGTTTCCTTTGACGCCAAGCACAGTAACACTGACTTGATCCCCAATCATTAATGTTTCCCCGACACGGCGGGTCAGAATCAGCATGTTTATCTCCTTGCTAAACGCTTAAAACTGCAATATTGGTACCCAAATAAAAGCTCAACCTCAGTTTTCAGTCAGATTCTAACAGAAATATGAGAACAAAGTCATATTTTGATAATCACTGCCAAAAAACTTTCCGTTTAATATAACAGAGCCGCTATAAAAAAAACTATAGCGGCTCTGTGTTTTCTTTGATTATTGTCGGACAAGTAAACATTTTTTAATGAATTATTGACCGTTTGGTAAAATTAAGCGCGGGCGCTGCTTTCACCATGTTCACGATCTAAACCAAAAGCGGTATGTAGACAACGAACAGCAAGTTCAAGATATTTCTCGTCAATAATGACAGAAACTTTAATTTCAGAAGTTGAAATCATAAGAATGTTGATGCCTTCGTCAGCTAGAGCAGTGAACATCTTGCTCGCGACCCCTGCATGTGAACGCATTCCTACACCTACGATAGACACTTTAACGATGTCGTCGCGTGTTGAAACTTCACGTGCACCAATATTTTTGGCAGTTTCATTTAAGATTTTTTCAGCTTTCGCTAAATCAACACGGTTTACAGTGAAAGTGAAATCTGTTGTGCCATCTTCTTCAACATTTTGCACTATCATGTCGACTTCAATATTGGCATCACTTACTGGTGATAAAATTTTAGAAGCAATACCTGGTTCATCAGGTACACCTAAAATCGTTAATTTTGCTTCGTCACGGTTAAAAGCAATACCTGCAATAATTGGCTGTTCCATAGTATCTTCCGCCTCAGTCGTAATGAGTGTACCTACATTTTCTTTAAATTCTTCGTCAAACGCGCCGTCGTTATCATTATCAAAACTTGATAATACACGTAAAGGAACTTGATATTTTCCGGCAAATTCTACTGAGCGAATTTGTAAAACTTTTGAACCTAATGAAGCCATTTCTAGCATTTCTTCAAAAGAAATACGGTCGATTTTTTTGGCTTTAGGAGCAACACGCGGGTCAGTGGTGTAAACGCCATCTACATCAGTGTAAATTTGGCATTCATCTGCTTTTAGGGCAGCAGCAAGAGCAACACCAGAAGTATCTGAACCACCGCGGCCTAGTGTTGTGATATTTCCATTAGCGTCAAAGCCTTGGAAACCTGCAACCACAATAACACGGCCTGCATCTAGGTCATTGGTCATGACATCTGTATCAATAGACTCAATACGCGCCTTGGTAAATGCACTGTCAGTTTTAATACCGACTTGACGTCCGGTATAGGATTTAGCTTCCACACCAATCGAATTAAGTGCCATAGCTAACATGGAAATCGTCACCTGTTCACCGGTTGAAACCATTTGGTCTAACTCGCGCGGGTCAGGTGTTTCGGTAATGGCTTTAGCGAGAGCAAGTAAGCGGTTTGTTTCACCACTCATTGCAGATACAACCACAACAACCTTGTGACCGTGATCATGCCAACGCTTAACACGACGAGCAACATTTAAAATGCGCTCGGGGGTACCCATAGAAGTACCGCCATATTTTTGAACGATTAATGCCATAGTTTTTCCATATAAGCCATGACCCTGAGAGGCTTTTCAGGGTCAGTTACACAAAAAGTGAAGTCTTATTTTTGTTCAAGCCATGCAGGTAATGCAGCAATAACTTGTCCAAACTTCTCGTTAAGTGGCGCGCCACCTTGTGCTAAGTCAGGTTTACCACCACCTTTACCACCTAGCTCAGTTGCTAGATGCTTGATGATGTCACCTGCTTTTAGATTTGCAGTGTATTGTGATGCAACTGAAGCAAGTAGGCTAACTTTGTCACCCTCTACGCCAGCTAACACAATAACTGCATTCTCTAATTTTGATTTAACACTGTCATGTAAGTTGCGAAGTGATTTCGCATCTACACCTTGAACAGTGGTAATAAGCGTTTGACGACCAGAAATCGTTTGTACCTGATCAATCAATTCTGACGCTTGGAAGTTTGCCAATTTCTGATTGAGCTGTTCAATCTGCTTTTGTAATGCAGAAACAAGTTCTACGTTAGCCTGTACACGCTCAACAGTTTGGTCTTTCTGTGCTTTTAATAAGCCATTAATGTGCTGGATATCAGCATCAGTTTTTTGTACTACATCTAAAGCTTTAGTACCCGTAACTGCTTCAATACGACGTACACCAGCAGCTACACCGCCTTCAGAAGTGATTTTAAATAAACCAATATCACCTGTACGCTTAACGTGAATACCACCACAAAGTTCGATCGAGAAGTTTTTCTCATCAATCACTGAACCCATAGCGAGAACACGAACTTCGTTACCGTATTTTTCACCGAACAACATCATTGCGCCTTTTGCTTTTGCCGCTTCGATGTCAAGGAGTTCAGTGGTTACAGCTGTATTTGCAATAATTTCTGCATTAACTAAACGCTCAACCTGTTGTAACTGTTCAAAAGTTACAGGTTGGTCGTTAGCAAAGTCAAAACGTAAGATATCACTTGCAACTAAAGAACCTTTTTGTTGTACGTGTGAACCTAAGATTTGACGTAGAGCAGCATGTAATAAGTGAGTTGCCGAGTGGTTGCGTGCAGTAGCTTCACGAATATCTGCTTTAACAATTGCTTCAACGTTTTGATCAGCTTTAAGGTTACCAACGGTCACAATACCTTGATGAACAAAGGCACCGCCTGACTTTTTGGTATCTTGAACTTCAAAAATACCAGTTTCATTTTTGAAGATACCTGTGTCACCAATCTGACCACCACTTTCTGCATAGAAAGGAGTCTGGTTTAAAACGATAAGTGCTTCGTCGCCTTCAGAAACTTCATCAACTTGTATGCCATCTTTATAGATCGCTACAATTTGGCCTTGACCAGTAGTGTTGATGTAACCATCAAACTGGGTTTCGCCTTCAACTTGTACAATGCTGTTATAGTCAATAGCGAATTTACCAGCATCACGAGCACGTTGACGCTGAGCAGCCATTTCTACTTCAAAACCAGCTTCGTCAATAATAAAGTCACGTTCACGTGCAATATCAGCAGTTAAGTCTGTTGGGAAGCCGTAAGTGTCGTAAAGTTTGAAGACTGTCGCACCAGGAATAGTCTTGTCTTTTAACTGAGCAAGTTCACCTTCAAGTAGTTTTAAACCTTGCTCAAGTGTTTTAGCAAACTGTTCTTCTTCACGAACTAAAGTTGCTTCAATCACATCTTTACGAGCTGCGAGTTCAGGATAAGCCTCACCCATGACTTCGATTAAAGGTTGCAACATTTTGTAGAAGAATGTACCGGTTGCGCCAAGCTTATTACCATGACGCACAGCGCGGCGGATAATACGGCGTAGTACATAACCGCGACCTTCATTGCTTGGGTTAACACCATCAGCAATTAAGAAACAGCATGAACGTGCATGGTCTGCAACAACACGTAAAGAAGGCTGACCTTCGTCTTCAATACCAATAATGTTTGCAGCAGCTTTTAACAAGTGTTGGAACAGGTCAATGTCGTAGTTTGAATTAACATGTTGTAATACAGCAGAAATACGTTCTAAGCCCATACCTGTATCAACAGATGGAGCAGGGAGAGGGTGAAGCACGCCATCAGCAGTACGGTTGAACTGCATGAAAACGTTGTTCCAGATTTCAATAAAACGGTCGCCATCTTCTTCAGGTGTGCCTGGTAAACCACCCCAAATGTGATCACCATGGTCAAAGAAAATTTCAGAACATGGACCACATGGACCTGTGTCACCCATTGCCCAGAAGTTATCAGATGCGTATTTTTCGCCTTTATTATCACCAATACGGATAATACGTTCAGGCGCTAAACCAATTTCTTTATTCCAGATGTCATAAGCTTCATCATCGGTGTGATAAACGGTTGCATATAAACGGTCTTTAGGGAGAGCTAACCATTCATCGCTAGTCAAAAATTCCCAAGCGAATTTAAGTGCATCATGTTTGAAATAATCACCAAATGAGAAATTACCTAACATTTCAAAGAATGTATGGTGACGAGCAGTGTAACCAACGTTGTCTAAGTCATTGTGTTTACCACCAGCACGTACACATTTTTGTGATGTAGTTGCACGTACATAGTCACGTTTTTCAAGACCTAAGAAACAGTCTTTAAACTGGTTCATCCCAGCATTTGTAAATAATAAAGTTGGGTCGTTGGCAGGAACAAGAGAACTCGACGCGACACGTGTATGCCCTTGCGTCTCAAAGTAGCGCAAAAATGCTTCACGAATTTCAGCAGATGTCATTAAACGAGTACTCACAACCAAGTCACTCCATATTTTCGAATTTGGCTAAATGTATCAATGCCTGTTTGTTTTATGCAAAACCTTAACATGTGATACGGGGCTTATTTTTTAAAAACGCTAAATTGTAGCGGAAAAACCCCACCGAACCAACGATTTTAAAAGGAATATCTTACAAAACTGTGATTTGGCTAAAAATCTATATTCAATTGGGCGTGACGTGCTTTACTATATGCCTTCTTTAGCCTGTAGTTTTGTAGATAAGGATAGGTCATGCAACGTATCGCCATTAATGGGTTTGGCCGAATTGGACGTAATGTTTTACGTGCCTGGTTTGAGAGCTCAAAACAATTTCAATTTGAAATCGTGGCGATTAACGACATAGCTGATGTGCAAACATTAGTGCATTTATTTAAATATGACTCAACACATGGTCGCTTTAATGGAAATGTGGAAATATTCATTGAAAATGAAAAAGTTTTTTTGAATATTCAGTCAAATCAACGAACGCTAAAAGTTGAGGTTTTAAAGCAGAAA
>NZ_JZFB01000003.1:327943-329577 GCF_001188385.1 Acinetobacter sp. V2
TGCAACGCGTCATCTACAAGCAGGGGCGAAGCGGGTGATTATTGGAGCAGCACCTTTTGATCATGTCGATGCAGCCATTGTTTATGGTGTGAACCATCATGAAGTGAAAGTGACTGATCAGATCATATCAAGCGTTTCATGTACTACGCAGGCTTTGGTTCCATTAGTGAAAATCATTGATGATGCTTTTGGTATTGAAACTGCGCTTATGACCGAGATTCATGCAGTAACGGCTGACCAATCTGTACTCGATCACGCACATCGTGATTTGCGCCGCGCTAGAGCTTCAGGGCAAAATATTATTCCGACCACATCTAGTGCACTCGGTGCATTAAAACGTGTTATGCCTAAAATGGAAGACCGTATAGATGGTTATTCAATTCGGGTACCTACCATTAATGTAGCTGCAATTGACTTAACTTTTATCGCGCAATCTCCAATTACTGTGCATCATATTAATGAATTGCTAATTAAAGCATCTCAAACAGACTATGCAGAAATTATGGCAGTAACGGATGAGCCGTTAGTTTCTAGTGATTTTAACCATTCACCTTATTCACTTATCGTTGATTTAACTCAGACGATGGTCGTTGGGCATCAAGCTAAAGTATTTGCTTGGTACGATAATGAATGGGGCTATGCAAATCGATTATTAGATTTGTGTGATTCTTTCTAAATTTAAAATAACTTAAGAAAGCTATTCAACAGTCAAGGTCGGTTAATTGCAAACAAGGCGATAGTTCAGATATTAGCCCTTTCTTTAGTCGAAGAACTTTAGTAAGTAACTAAATTGAATAAGAGTAAGGCTTTGAATACTATTGTTTATTCTTATTATCTTCTTTTTGACTTTAGAGTTTATTAAGGAAGATTTATGCAAATTGTCAGGTGCATGGCAGAAAGTATCATGCTACACTAAGAGAAATCGGGTGTGTTCCCGATTTTTTTATGTGGGGTCGTTCCACGTTGATCAGATTTTAGGCTTGAAATATGACCATTTCAGAGACATGGTTGCTGCCTGACGGGGTAGCAGATGTATTGCCGGAACAGGCACAAGTCATTGAAAAACTTCGCCGTGAAGCTTTAGATTTCCTCGCGGTGCGAGGTTATCAATTGGTATATACACCATTTATCGAATACATCGAATCGTTGTCTTCATTATCAGAATCAAATCAAGACTTAGATTTAGTAACTTTTAAGGTTATTGATCAGCTCTCAGGCCGTTTACTCGGTGTTCGTGCTGATATGACGCCGCAAGTTGCACGTATTGATGCACATGTAAGACCAGTTGAAGGTGTTGCACGTTACTGTTATTCAGGGACTGTATTACATACTAAACCACAAAATTTCAATGCCACACGTGCACCTTTGCAATTAGGTGCAGAGTTATATGGCCACGATAGTATCGAAGCTGATGTCGAAATGGTCGATGTTATGCTGGGATTGATTGAGAACATCTATACCTTACAAGGCGCGCATTTAGATTTGGGCCATGTAGGCTTGTTCCGCAGTCTAGTGAAGTATGCTGGCCTGTCAAAAAATGAAGAACATGAACTGTCTGATCTTTATCAAAGAAAAGCATTGCCAGAGTTAGCAGAGTTTACTCAAAGCCTTAACATGGGTTCTGATTTCTATGC
>NZ_JZFB01000003.1:329620-338186 GCF_001188385.1 Acinetobacter sp. V2
AATTTAAGTGCCAATATTTTGCAAGATGCTGAATTTAAGTCAGCATTAGATGCACTAAAGACGACGCTTGAGCAAATTAAAGGTCGTTGGCCAAATCTCAATATCGGTATTGATGTTGTAGAGCTACGTAGTTATCACTATCACACTGGCTTAATGTATGCAGTCTATGCGCCGAACCGTGCTGCGCCGTTAGCGCAGGGTGGTCGTTACGATGGTATTGGTGAGCACTTTGGGCGTGCACGTCCTGCTACTGGCTTTAGTTGCGATTTATATGCCTTAGGTGCAAATCAGTTCGCCGAAATAGAAACTGTTGTTGCTCCAAAAGGCTCAGAACAAGATTTACTCTCAGCAATTTCGAATGCACGCGCTCAAGGTTTACGTGTCGTTCAATTGTTAGGTAATGATGATTTAAGTTCTATTCCATACGCGACCCATCAACTCGTGGCGCAAAATGGTCAATGGAATATTGAAAAGATTTAAACGCCAACGGTAAGTTTTTACTGGTGGTTTCCAATTTTAACAGCATGATGTAATGAGGCTATTATGGGCAAAAATGTTGTGGTACTTGGTACCCAATGGGGCGACGAAGGTAAAGGTAAGATCGTCGACCTGCTCACAGATCAGGCGGCTGCGGTAGTACGTTATCAAGGCGGACATAACGCAGGTCATACTCTTGTCGTAGGTGGTAAAAAGACTGTATTGCACCTCATTCCATCAGGCATTTTACGTGAAAACGTATTGTGCTTAATTGGTAATGGTGTAGTACTTTCACCAGCCGCGTTAATTGAAGAAATGGGAATTTTGGAAGCGGAAGGAGTTCCTGTTAAAGAACGCTTACGTATTTCTCCAAACTGTCCACTCATTTTGCCTAACCACATTGCACTTGATCAGGCACGTGAAAAGAAACGTGGTAATGCTAAAATCGGTACTACAGGTCGTGGTATTGGTCCTGCTTACGAAGATAAAGTAGCTCGCCGTGCAGTGCGTGTTGCTGACCTTGTTCGTGGTGGTGCAGCATTAGAAGAAAAACTTCAGGAAATGCTTGAGTTACATAACTTCCAATTAACTCAGTTCTACGGTGTAGAAGCTGTTAAATTTGAAGATGTATTGGCTCTTTGCAACGAATGGCGCGAAGTGCTTGCTCCATTAGTGATTGACGTGACTAAAGTGTTACATGACTACCGCAAAGAAGGTAAGCCTGTAATGTTTGAAGGCGCTCAAGGCTCACTTTTAGACATCGACCACGGTACTTATCCGTATGTGACTAGCTCAAATACAACTGCTGGTGGCGTAAGCTCTGGTTCAGGTATGGGACCTTTACATCTTGATTATGTATTAGGTATTACTAAAGCTTATACAACACGTGTAGGTGCTGGCCCATTCCCAACTGAATTGGTTTACGATGCAGCAGCTGATGCTGGTGACCCAGTGGGTAAACACCTTGGTACAGTTGGTCATGAATTTGGTGCTTCTACTGGTCGTCAACGTCGTTGTGGTTGGTTTGATGCTGAAATCCTTCGCCGTTCTGTAGATGTAAACTCACTTTCTGGTATTTGTTTAACTAAATTAGACGTTCTAGATGGTTTAGAAGAAGTAAAAATCTGTGTGGGCTATGAAAATACAGATTCAGGCTGTGTAGGTTCTTCTGATGCGGTTTCTTTTGAATGCTTGAAACCAATTTATGAAACTATGCCAGGTTGGAGCGAATCGACTGTTGGTTTAACCAGTATCGATCAATTACCAGCAAATGCTTTAGCTTATGTGAAGCGTATTGAACAATTAATCGAATGTCCGATTGATATTGTTTCAACTGGTCCAGACCGTGCAGAAACAATTGTTTTACGTCATCCATTCTCTGCTTAATTAGCAAAGATTAAAAAGGCCTCCTAAAAGGGGGCTTTTTTATACCCGACTAAAGTGCAGTTTTCGTTTTATTCGATTCAGATTAAAACGTTAGATAGATAAGGAATGATGGGCTCAGGATGAAGCTACAACCAACTATTTCGAAAACAATTTTTTATTCTTTTTTATTCGCTATTGGTGGTTCACCGACACTGGCGATGTTAGTTATTTATGGTCAAGAATATCATGAAGATTTCTTTATGACCGCGTTTATGAGTCTGTCAGTATTGTTCGCATGTGTGTTAATTCCTGTGGTGCTCATACAAAATAGTTATTTACTCTGGAAAAGAGAAAGTCCTAATCTTGAAGAGAAAGTTAAGTTTTTAAGTTATGTTTATCTTGGCTTAAATGTAATATGTTTAATTTTCTGGATTTATTTGATGACTTTATCGGCTTGATCGTTACATAAATACTATGATCATGAAGAAATGAGACATTCAAAGTGTGAGTGGTATTTCTTATAATAAGTGCAAAAGAATAAACAGCTTTTTCTCGATTTAGGTGATCCATGTTATGAATAAAAAACTCTTTTTAAGCTTGTGTGCGGCAAGTGTGATGACCATTTCTGGCTGTGCAACAGTAGCGGACATGGCGGGTGCAGATACTGCAACCTTAAATGCTCAATCTGCTCAAGGTTTTAATAAGATGGTGCAGGAAGCACGTGGTAAGGGTGCTCTCGATACAAGTTCTAGTACATATAACCGTATTAATTCTGTTTTTAACCGTTTAAAACCTTATGCGAACCAGATGAACCAGACTGGTCAGCCTTTTAGCTGGCAGTTGGCAGTACTGAAATCAGATACCATTAATGCTTATGTTGCACCTGGTGGTAAGGTAGTGTTCTATACAGGTATTGTGAATAAATTGAACCTAACAGATGCTGAAATTGCAGCTGTTATGGGGCATGAAATGACTCACGCCTTAGAAGAGCATGCAAAAAGTAAAATTGGTGCTCAAGCTTTAACTGATTTAGCATTAAATATTGGCTTAAGTCAGATTAATGGTGGTAATGTGGGTCAACTAGGGTCGGCTGCGGCTCAGTTAGGTTCACAAGTCGGTGTAGGCTTACCATATTCGCGTAGTTTGGAAAGTCGTGCGGACCAAGGCGGCTTAATGCTAATGGCGCGTGCAGGTTATAATCCAAATGCAGCGATTACATTGTGGGAAAAAATGAATAAGCTTGAAGGTGGCGGTGGTTCCTCATTCTTGTCTACTCACCCATCTAACTCTCAGCGTATTAGCGATATGCGTAAAAACTTGCCTGCGGCAATGGCTGTTTATAATGGCCGTAAATAAGATATAAATTTTTTATAGATAAAGAAAACGGATGCTTAAGCATCCGTTTTTTTATTTAAGGAGCAGGGGTGGGCTGTTGGATATGAATAGCTTCAATACCTTGTAAAACTTCAGCAGGCAGTTCAATTTCAAATGCCTGAATATTTTCTTTAAGTTGGTCTAGATTGGTGGCACCAATAATTGTGCTGGTCACAAAGAATTGTTGTTTGATAAATGCTAATGCCATTTGAGTTAAGCTTAACCCATGTTTCTCAGCTAGCTGTGCATATTGTTCAGTTGCCCACTCACTTTGAGGGTTACTATAGCGGCTAAAACGTGGAAATAATGTGACACGAGCATTAGCGGGACGAGCGCCATTTCTAAACTTGCCAGATAGGTAGCCAAACGCGAGAGGAGAGTAAGCGAGTAAACCAACATCTTCATATTTAGCAATTTCAGACATACCTATTTCATACGTACGGTTGAGAAGGCTATATGGGTTTTGAACACTTACAAACTTACTGACACCTAACTTTTCAGCCAAGTGTAAAAATTTCATAGTGCCCCACGGCGTTTCATTCGATAAACCAATATAGCGAATGCGACCTCGATTAATCTCTTCTTGTAGAGCAAGTAATGTTTCTTCTAGAGGAGTAGTGTCGTAATCATTTTGTGCTTGTTGGTTGCCATAGGCTAGCGTACCGAAAAAGTTGGTATGACGTTCAGGCCAATGCAGTTGATAGAGGTCGATATAGTCGGTTTGGAGACGTTTCAGGGAGCCATCTAGGGCTTTAGCAATATGATCGCTGTTGAAGCGCGTATGGCCTTCTCTGATGTGTGTTCCTCCAAAGCCTGGCCCTGCAATTTTAGAGGCAAGAAAGACTTTGTCACGTTGACCATTTTGGGCAAACCAATTGCCAATAATTGTTTCAGTTGCACCATAGGTTTCAGGTTTTGGCGGAACCGAATACATCTCTGCCGTATCCCAAAAATACAAACCGTGTGCTAAAGCATAATTGAGTTGTTCAAATGCTTCTTGCTGAGAGTTTTGCTCACCAAATGTCATGGTGCCTAAACAAATTTCTGGAAGCTTGAGGCCTGTGCGACTAAGTGGGTTAAATTGCATACAGCGGAATCCTTGGAAATTTTGAGTTAGCCTAACGGAGAATATGTATTCAACTTAAATCATAAAATTAGAATAGTTTGTAAGTTTTGTGTATTAACTCATTGTTGCATATAAAAAAAGCAAACCGAAGTTTGCTTTTTATTAAAAACTTAATAAATATTATTCTTCATCATCATAGTCTTCATCAGAAACTGGTGCTTCTTCTAATGAAACATCAAAAATAAGAATAGCTTTACCATCTGTCTGGATCATGCCTTGATCTTCTAATGTCTTAAGTACACGGCCAACCATCTCACGTGAACATCCCACAATACGGCCAATTTCTTGACGTGTAATACGAATTTGACGACCATTTGGCAAAATCATTGCCTCTGGCTGTGAAGATAAGTCGATTAAACAACGTGCAATACGCCCAGATACATCAATAAACGCTAGATCTGTCATTTTACGAGTTGTATTTTTTAGACGGCGAACAAGTTGTGCAAAAACAGCATAACTTAAGTCCGGATATTGTTTGCTAAGTTCGTGGAAGTTGTCATAAGAAATTTCTGCAATTTCACAGACATCACGAGTACGAACTTCAGCTGTACGTTGAGGGTTCGGTTCGAAAAGCCCCATTTCCCCAAAGAAGTCGCCCGGATTCAAATACGCAACAACAATTTCACGTTCGTCATCTTCACGTAAAATAATTGAAACTGAGCCTTTTAAAATTAAATATAAAGATTTCGACTCTGTTCCGGCATCAACAATTGTGGTTCGTTTTGGATATCTGTTGATGTGAGCACGTTTTAACAATGCTTTAACGGATTCAGGTAGTTGCCCCGGAGATAAAGCATCTGTGCTGAGTTGTGAAAAATTTGAAGTCATGCTTAATATGTTCCGAATAGGGTAAACAATTCACACAAGCCCGAGATGAGCTATTACACAGAAGAGATGAAATTCCTTATCAACTCATTTTATGTTAGTGTACAAAACAAGGGTCTGTTGACATTTCACAGATGGTTGCGACATAAGACAATTCTTTTAGACGTTACCAAGCAAGAGCTATGAAATTTAGCCATTCTAAATAAATAGATCTTAACAACGGAACGTACAAAATAACATGGTCTTGCGCTGTGCCTGCGCTGCTTAAATGGCAACTCAGATTATGGCTGAAATTTCACAAACTATATAACAAAACTGGACAAAGGATTGCCATTGTCTGGGTTTTGCGTCTTATTTGGATTAATTTTTAGCTCTAACGCAATCCATAGATGAAATGTCAACAGACCCTGCTTAAATTTATAATTTTTTTTAGGTAGTTGCAATGCAAACAAGTGTACATTGGCTAGAGAATGTTGCTTTTGAAGCGAAATCGGATAGTGGGCATAGTGTCATTATGGATGGCTCACCTGAGTATGGTGGTGAAAACCGTGGTCCACGTCCTATGGAATTGCTATTAATGGGACTTGGTGGGTGTGCTTCGTTTGATATTGTGACTATTTTAAAGAAATCTCGCCAAGATGTGACGAATGTTGTATGTAATTTAAAAGCTGAGCGTGCTGACACAATTCCGGCTGTTTTTACTAAAATCCACTTACACTTTGTGGTAACGGGTAAAGCTGTTAAAGAAAAACAGGTAGCAAAAGCGGTTGAATTGTCTGCCGAAAAATATTGTTCAGCGAGTAAAATGCTTTCCGATGGTGGTGTAGAAATTACCCATGACTTTGAAATTATTGAAGCGGAATAAGACAGTTTTTTGATAGCTAAAAATTAAAAGAAGCTGACATTAGAGTTGGCTTTTTTATTGTCAAAAATAACTAAAAAATAAGAGGAGGGATTAAATGAATATTCGTACTGCTAAATGGGAAGATACTCAAGCAATATGCGATTTACTTAAACAGATGGGCTACCCACAGCCACTCACTCTTATCCAAGAAAAATTTGAAATACTGCATAATGACGCTAACTCACAAATTTTGGTTGCTGAAGAAAAGGGCAAGATTTGTGGTTTCTTATCTCTTTATTTTATTCCGCAAATTGCCTTAGAGGGTGACTTTGCCAAAATATGCTATCTGTGCGTTGATGAGAATATACGTAGTAAAGGTGTAGGGCACTTACTCGTACAAGAAGCTGAGCAACAAGCCAAGCGCCGTGGTTGTGATCGAATGGAACTTCATTCTGGAGTGCAAAGACCTTTGGCACATCAATTTTACCTAAGAGAAGGCTATATCGAAGCACCAAAGTATTTTCGTAAAGCTTTAAATTAACGAGCTGTATTTAGAAAAAGCTGCGGATCTACCCGAGCATTATTAAGGCTCATGCCCCAATGCAGGTGAGGGCCTGTTACACGTCCAGTTTTGCCCACTAAACCTAGTGTTTCTCCTTGGCGGATATGTTGGCCTTTCTCTACTTTAATTGCGCTTAAATGGCAGAACATGCTAACAAGGCCTTGGCCATGATCAATCAACACGGTTTGACCATTAAAAAAATAAGCTCCGGTTTGGATAACGACACCATCTGCTGGTGCAACAACTTTTTGTCCTATTGGCGCAGGGATATCTAAACCTGAATGGGGAGCACGTTCTTCACCATTAAAAAAGCGCTTTCTTCCAAAAGAGTTAGAAAATTTCCCTGAAGTCGGGCGTATAAATGCTGGTAAGGTTTGCCATGAACTCTTTGTAAATGAGCTATACACATCATTTTGTTCTTTAGCTTCTTGAGCATAACGGTCTAACTGGCTTTGGTTCGGGTTCACATAATCTTGGTTAGTGACTTTAATCCGTTGCTCCGCATAGGGATAGGACTTAATTTCTATTTGAATAGGGGTTTTATTCGTATCGAGTTGTACATTGCCAAGTGGGGTAGATAAGGGAATACCCACAACAGCATAACGCTGCTCACCTTCGTGACTAATTAAAACCGGCTTTTGTTGAAAAGTGACCTGAGTAATATCAGCGGTTAATGGGATAACTGCGATCCCACCGGGTCTTCTTGAGTCTTGTGGAAGCTCGGCGATTGCCAGTGCAGAAGTAAAAAGACAAGTTGTTGTTAATAGAATGTGTTTAAAGTGCATTTTTCATTTCAAAACGAGTAATAAACTAACAAGATAAACTAAAGCTTAATCAATAAATTCTCAATGAAGAGTTTGTGAAAACCGTAGTATGAATAAGCATGAAGCTAAATATTCAAGTATTTTAATAAAATGTAGCTGAACTGTACTTGAAATATATACAAAACAATCCCATATTATAATGGAGTTTTACTCATTGTTATTTTAATAACATTATGAAAAATATATAAAAATTTATTTGAAATCCGAAGAAATGTTCCCATCTATTAGACAAGTACAAATTTGTTGTGAGGAATAACAAGAATGCGTTTTGAAAAATTTACAAACCGCTTGCAGCAAGCCCTTTCAGATGCTCAATCCTTAGCGATGGGTAAAGACCATACCGCGATCGCGGGTATTCATATTTTGAGTACCCTCTTAGAAGAGCCATCAAATATTAGTTTGTTGCAACAAGCAGGTGCACGGTTACCTGAACTTAAACAAAAGCTTGAGCAAGCTATAAAAGATGCTCCGACCATTGCGAATCCGACTGGGGATGTCAATTTAAACCCTGAAGCTGTTAAGGCGCTTAATCTGGCAGATAGATATGCACAAAAAGCGGGTGATGAATTTTTGTCAACTGACTGGGTGCTATTAGGTTTAGCAGAAACAGGCGAAACTAAAAATATTTTAAGTGCCGTAGGTGTAACTCCCGACAGTCTACGTAAAGTAATTGAACATATTCGAGGTAGTGACAAAGTCATGAGTAATAATCACGAAGATCAACGTGACTCACTTAATAAATATACGATTGATTTAACTGAGCGTGCCTTATCTGGAAAACTTGACCCAGTGATTGGGCGTGATGACGAAATCCGCCGTACCATTCAGGTTTTATCGCGTCGTACAAAAAACAACCCTGTTCTTATTGGTGAACCAGGTGTAGGTAAAACTGCTATTGTTGAAGGTTTGGCTCAGCGTATTGTCAATGGTGAAGTACCAGAAGGCTTAAAAAGCAAACGTGTTTTATCTTTAGATTTAGGTTCATTACTTGCTGGTGCTAAATATCGTGGTGAGTTTGAAGAACGTTTAAAAGCTGTTTTAAAAGATTTAGCAAAACACGAAGGCGAAATCATCCTGTTTATTGATGAGCTACATACACTTGTAGGCGCAGGTAAAGGCGATGGCGCTATGGATGCAGGTAATATGTTAAAACCTGCATTGGCTCGTGG
>NZ_JZFB01000003.1:338238-341375 GCF_001188385.1 Acinetobacter sp. V2
GATGCCGCATTAGAGCGTCGTTTCCAAAAAGTGTTGGTTGATGAACCAAGTGTTGAAGATACCATTGCGATTTTACGTGGTTTAAAAGAGAAATATGCCACTCACCATGGTGTGCAAATTTTAGACTCAGCGATTATTGCAGCGGCAAAAATGTCTCATCGCTATATTACAGATCGTCAATTACCAGACAAAGCAATTGACTTGATTGATGAGGCTGCTTCTCGTATTAAGATGGAAATTGATTCTAAACCTGAAGCACTTGATAAGCTTGATCGCCGTTTAATCCAGTTGAAAATGCAATTGGAAGCTGTGAAAAAAGATGAAGATGTCGGCAGTAAAGCTGAAGTTAATCATCTTGAAAAACAGATTGCTGAAGTCGAGAAAGAATATAACGATCTTGAAGAAATCTGGAAATCTGAGAAGACTCTTGTCGAGGGTACTAAACAGGCTCAGGTTGAACTTGATAAAGCGCGTATTGCTTTTGAGAAAGCTCAGCGTGAAGGCGATTTAGCTGAAGCAGCACGTTTACAGTATGGCGTAATTCCAGAGTTACAAAAACAACTGGAGCAAGACGAAGTTGCTGAAGAAAACGAAGAGCCAAAACTCATTCGTACTAAAGTGACTGAAAACGAAATTGCCGAAGTTGTGAGTGCTGCAACAGGAATTCCGGTTGCTAAAATGATGCAAGGCGAGCGTGAAAAACTCCTTAATATGGAAGAGTTTTTACATGACCGTGTTGTAGGTCAAGATGAAGCTGTTGTAGCCGTTTCGAATGCCGTACGTCGTTCACGTGCTGGCTTGTCTGACCCGAATCGTCCTAGCGGATCATTCTTGTTCTTGGGTCCAACAGGTGTTGGTAAAACTGAGTTAACCAAAGCATTGGCGAACTTCTTGTTTGACAGTGATGATGCCATGATTCGTATCGACATGAGTGAATTCATGGAGAAACATTCGGTTAGCCGTTTGGTTGGTGCACCTCCAGGATATGTGGGTTATGAAGAAGGTGGTGTTTTAACTGAAGCTGTTCGCCGTAAACCATATAGTGTGGTGTTGTTTGATGAGGTTGAAAAGGCGCATCCAGATGTATTCAATATCTTGCTACAAGTATTGGATGACGGTCGCTTAACAGACTCACAAGGTCGAGTAGTAGACTTTAAAAACACTGTGATTGTGATGACCTCGAACTTAGGTTCACAAGATGTACGTGAGCTAGGTGAGGGTGCAACAGACGATGAAGTGCGTACCATTGTAATGAATGCAGTAAGTCAGCATTTCCGTCCGGAATTTATTAACCGGATTGATGAGCTTGTGATTTTCCATTCACTTAAAAAAGCACAGATTCGAGGCATTGCCGATATTCAGTTGGATCGCTTACGTTCACGTCTGGTTGATCGTGATATGAGTTTAACTGTAGATGACACTGCTTTTGATTTATTGATTGATGCTGGTTTCGATCCTGTTTATGGCGCACGTCCATTAAAACGTGCGATTCAACAACAGATTGAAAACACATTAGCGCAAAAAATCTTGTCGGGTGATTTTGTCGCAGGTGATACCATTTTAGTGAAAGGTGAAAATGGTCATTTAGTCTTCGATAAAATGAAACTCAGCTAATCTTGTTCTGCTAAAACCGAAAAGAGAATATGGAAACATATTCTCTTTTTTTATAACGAAGCTATTTGAGTTTTTGATGTGAGTAAAGCAATTAGGGTGTCTGAAACTTTCTGAGTTAATGTCTTTAACTTTTGTTCGGGATGGCCAGATAAAAAATAATGGTAATGATAAATACGTTCTTGATAAGAAATACAGATAAAAAAGGTACCTACAGGTTTTTCTGAGGTTTCACTTCCCCCAGATTTTAATAGCCCAGTACAACTTACAATAATATCGGCTTTTGGAAATAACGTTTGTCCCAGCTTGCACATTTCCTCTGTAACTTGTGGTGACTCAGCTGTGTAAGTCTCTATTAACTTTGGGTTAATATTTAAAATGCTAATTTTAATGCTGGGGTCATAACTCACTAAACCACCGAGTAAAATGTCTGCACCGCTATTTTTATGAATAGAAAATTGACTGGTTAAATAACCGGAACTCGCACTTTCAATAAAAGCAATTTTGAGTTGAAGATTTTCTAATAGTTGGCAGCAGTGCTGAAGCATTATTTCACCTCGAATGGTGTTTATTTATAAATAAAATCGATTTACAGATAAATTATAAAATTACAGTAAGTGATTTAAGGGTGTCATTCAAGTCTGGGATGAAAATCTATAAAACTGCTTGAATATTCACAAAATACCTGTGAAAAAAATCCGGTTTTAAAATGATCAATGTTAATTGTCGGGAAGTTTATTTATAACATTGCGACATGCGTAAAAAATTGTTAATTTTGTTCGATATAACGAACAATAACAATTTTAGGATGAATGAAATGAACAATAAGCAAGGGTATATGCTGGGAATTTTGAGCGGTGTATCTGTATTATTATCAAATACATGGGCAGCACAACCAATGTCGGAAAGTGCGCTTGCCACTCAAACAGGGGCGATAACCGCATCTTTACCCGTGATTATTGCCAAAGCTCAGAATGATGCTAAAAAACCTGCGATAGAACAACAACAAGTACAGCAGGCGTTAGGAGATAACTATTTACAGCAAGTTCGATGGGATGCACTTAGAACCAGCGTACTTTCTCCGTATCAAGAACAAAAACAGAATCATGTTGTTGATAGTAAAGAAAAGAAGAAGTTAGAAATGATTGCATTACCGGAAAGAGCAGATCGTTTTACTAAATATGATTTTGAGTCAAAAAATGTTCATGGTGAGGTTATTATTACCGTGAAGTAATAATAACCTCTAGTCTCATTAATACTGATCTAGACCAGGGTGCTGAATTTTCCATGCACGGTGGATTTTTTGATTACGTTTAAAATCAAGGCCGATGGTTTCAGAAGTGATTTCTTCAACCTGAAAAATAGCCTCGATCTCTTCGTCCATTTCAAAACCACGATAGTTATTCGAGAAGTAGAGCGTACCTTCACTGTGTAAACGGTTCATTGCGCGTTTAATAAGTGAGATGTGGTCACGTTGTACATCGAATGTACCATAGAATTTTTTCGAGTTTGAGAATGTCGGCGGG
>NZ_JZFB01000003.1:341417-345462 GCF_001188385.1 Acinetobacter sp. V2
ACCACTCAAAACAGTCGCTGGCAAAGAACATATGTTGTTCATCTGCATGATCTACAGTTAAGCCATTTAAAACGAAGTTTTCTTTCGACCAGTTTAGGTAAGTGTTAGATAAATCCACACTTGTTGTACTAGCAGCACCCCCAAGCGCAGCATGTAAGCTTGCAGTAGACGTGTAACTATATAAGTTCAAGAAGTGTTTACCACGTGCTTCTTGAGCAATACGTAAACGCATTTGACGGTGGTCAAGGAATAAACCTGTGTCTAGGTAATCTGTGAGGTTAACTAAAATTTTAGCTTTACCTTCTTGAACGATAAAACGTTTTGAAGCTGTACTTTGCTTTGTATATTGAGTTGTACCAGTTTGGCGTGCACGTGTCTTAATAAAGATGGCATCACGGTTTAAACCAGTAACAGCGCGAATTGCAGCAAGCGCTAAATTAAAACGTTTTTTAGCTTTTTCTGGATCGATTGTTTTTGGTGGTGCATATTCCTGAACGTGTAAACGGTCACCATATAAGTCCACAGCGACATTAAAGTCAGGTAAGTCTGCATCATACAAACGTAAGCAATAAACATTTTCTTTCGTTGCCCATTTTTTCAAGGCAGTCATATTTTTTTGCAAACGATTAGCGAAGTCTTGGGCTTCTTCCATTTCAATAGGTTGAGCTTGCCAAGTTGCTAAAAATGGTTGAGTTACTTTTTCAGGTTTGATTACACCGAAACGAATATAAATTGGTAATTTACCATTCATTAAGCGTAAGGTTTCAGGTGCTTCAAATGCCAAAACATCAGATTGTTCAATTTGAGCTGCAATAACTGCTGCATATTGATTTGGGAAATGTTTTTGTAAAAGCGCTGATAAACCTAAGTATAGAGAACGGTTTGAAGCTTTTTCACCTAAACGTTCACCATAAGGTGGGTTGGTCACAATAAATGCGGTTTTGCCTTCAGCAGAAAAATCTGGCCAATCCGCTAAAGTACGCTCTTCGATCTGAATCTGACCTAATAAATTTTCAAAGCCTGCCGCAATAATGTTTTCACGGGTTGCTTTAATTGCTTCCCAGTCTGCATCATAGGCATAAAATTTCGGTAAAGGTAATTGAAGGGCTTTTTCGTGACGTTCTGCTGCTTCAGCTTTAAGTGAAAGCCAAAGTTCGCGGTCATGACCATGCCAGCCATTAAATCCAAAACGACGAACAAGTCCCGGTGCACGGTCAGTTAAAATCATTAATGCTTCAATGATGAATGTGCCTGAACCACACATTGGATCAAGCACAATCTCTGGATTACGCTGTTTGAGCTGAGCTTTTTGTAAAATTGCCGCAGCAAGATTTTCTTTAATTGGTGCATCTGTCATGTAACGGCGGTAACCACGCTTATGGAGCGAGTCACCTGATAAATCTAGACAGTAAGTATGTTCAGTTTTACCTGCCAAAGCATAGATCGTAATTTCTGGTTGTTTGGTGTCAATGCTAGGACGGCGACCTACAGCTTCCATAAAGGAATCAACGACACCATCTTTTACACGCAGAGTAGCAAATTGCGAATTGACCATGATTTCACGTTCTGCATGCAAGCGAATTGCAAAGGTACTTTGTGGTGCAAAAACAAGTGACCAGTCAAAGCTCATTGCACCTTCGTAGAGTTCTTCTGCGACATCACGTGCATCATGGGTAAAATCAAGTTCATAAGTATGAATAGGAAGTAAAACACGAGACGCGAGACGCGACCACATACAGATGCGGTAAGCTTGTTCAAGCGTTCCTTCAATGATTAAACGTCCTGCTTTACGTTCTGTCACTTTGGTGCCAAGTTGTTCTATTTCTTCTTGTAAGAGGGGTTCTAAACCATCAGCACAAGTAATCCAATAGTGGTTTAAACGTAAAGAGGTATTCATAAACTCGATTGACCAAAACATATAAATATTAACGATGCAAAGTTTAACTTATTTTGATGTCTAAAGGTTTTTAAATTATTGCAACCTTTCATTTAGCAACCAATAAACTGATTTTTAAAGAGTAATGCCTTGTAATTGGTATGTATTTTGCTAGACAAAGATTATTGATGGTTATTTATTTAACAGACAAAGTCGATTTTTAACCATTTTTATAATTTTAATGGATGGGGACGTTATAAATGAAAGACATGATGGGGAATGGTTTTATTACTAATGCGGATGCTTTCTCAGTAGCCACACAAATATATGTACGTATGCGTCGGGTTACGGGGCGGGTAATAGATGCAATGTATGTGATTCAAAATAAAGATTATGCAAAATATGTAATTACGGTAGCGTTAGAAACAGAGGATGATGAATTAAAACGATGTGTTGAGCGATTAAGAGCGTTAGTTGACACACTGCCAGAACCTTCTCAAAAAGAAACGCTCCCTGTTGTTAAGAGCGATGAAGAGCCAGAAATAACAGCCGAAGACATTTATCGGGCACAAGTTCCACATCATTATATTGGTGCTTTAAGGTAATCTCGAATAAGACCTTAAATTTTGGTCAATTTAGGGTCTTATTCTGTAAAGTTCTTCTGCGAAAAGAGCGGAATTCAGCTACACTATGCACGTTTTCGCGATTCGACCCATAGGAATCCATTATGCATATTGCAGCGTTGCATCAGCCGAGCCAGGTTCAGCTCAATCAGGACGGAAATTTAAAACATTTTTTAACGATTGAGGGACTTTCAAAAGAAAACCTCACGAAGATTTTAGATACCGCACAAAGCTTTTTAGATGATAATAATAATTTAATTAACCGTCCGCTCTTAGAGGGATTGACGGTTATGAATCTTTTCTTTGAAAACTCCACCCGTACTCGTACTACTTTTGAAGCAGCAGCAAAACGCTTGTCTGCCAATGTATTGAATATTGATATTGCACGTTCAAGTACATCAAAAGGTGAAACGCTACGAGATACGCTTTGGAACCTTGAAGCAATGGCTGCCGATATTTTTGTTGTCCGCCATTCATCTTCTGGCGCTGCACATTTTATTGCTAAAGATGTATGTCCAAAGGTCGCGATTATTAATGCTGGAGATGGACGTCATGCTCATCCAACGCAAGCGATGCTTGATATGCTTACTATTCGCCGTGAAACAAAGAAACCTTTTGAAGAGTTGAGTGTTGCCATTATTGGGGACATTAAACACTCTCGCGTAGCACGTTCGGATGTAGCAGCATTACAAACTCTCGGATGTAAAGATATTCGCGTGATTGCACCGAATACATTATTGCCAGTGGGCTTTTCGGAGTATGGCGAACACGTTCGCTTGTTTAATAACATGGATGCTGGGATTGCGGATTGTGATGTGATTATTGCTCTACGTATTCAAAATGAGCGTATTGACTCTCCGGCATTATCTTCACAGTCTGAATTCTACAGAATGTATGGATTAAACAAAGAGCGTCTTGGTTTAGCTAAACCGGACTGTATTGTGATGCATCCGGGACCAATGAATCGTGGTGTAGAAATTGACTCAAGTGTTGCTGATGGAGACCAGTCGGTTATTTTGAAACAAGTAACCAACGGTATTGCTGTTCGTATGGCTGTGTTGGCTCTGTCAATGCAAGGCCAACTCCAAGAGCAAGGTTTAATTGAAGCGATTACGTTGTAAGGAATGGATCACATGAGTATTGTAAAAATTGAAAATGTACGTGTGTTAGACCCCATCCAAAAAACAGACAACGTACAAACTGTATATATTCAAAATGGCAAGTTGGTTGCTCAAGCCGAGCAAGTTGAACAAACCATCGATGGTCAAGGCAAATGGTTAATGCCAACCATGGTTGATTTGTGCGCGCGTTTGCGTGAACCTGGTCAACAGCAACACGGTACACTTAAATCTGAAGGGAAGGCAGCACGTGCTAATGGCATTTTGCATGTGATTACTCCGCCAGATTCAAAGCCAATTGTGCAAGACAATGGTGCGCTTATTCATGGCTTGATTGAAAAGGCATGGCTTGATGGCGGCATTCATATGCATATTATCGGTGCTCAAACCCAAGGTCTAAATGGTAAACAACCTGCAAATATGGCTGG
>NZ_JZFB01000003.1:345519-355622 GCF_001188385.1 Acinetobacter sp. V2
GATGATGTGGTTATTCGTACTTTGGAATATGCAGCGGGTCTTGGCTTAACGGTTGTGTTCTATGCCGAAGAACCACAAATTGCTAAAGATGGATGTACACACGAAGGCTTTATTGCTTCTCGCCAAGGTTTGCCAATGATTCCGGCGCTTGCTGAAACTGTAGCGATTGCAAAATATTTGCTTATGATTGAAGCAACCGGCGTAAAAGCTCACTTTGGTTTGTTGTCTTGTGGTGCATCGGTTGAATTAATTCGTGCAGCAAAAGCAAAAGGCTTGCCTGTGACTGCTGACGTTGCAATGCACCAGTTACATTTAACTGAACACTTAATAGATGGTTTCAATTCACTTGCACACGTTCGCCCACCATTGCGTTCTGAGCAAGATAAAGAACTTTTACGTCAAGGATTAAAAGAAGGCGTAATTGATGCAATTTGTACGCACCATGAACCTTTAAGCAGTTCGGCAAAAATGGCGCCATTTGCTGAAACTCAGCCGGGTATTACCGCTTTTGATACTTATGTATCTTTAGGTGTCCAACTCATTAATGAGGGTTTATTTGAACCTCTTGAATGGGTTGCTAAAGTTACTAGTGTTCCAGCACAGGTTGCGAATATGACCTCGCGTTGGGAAGATGAAGCTGGATGGGTATTGGTTGATCCTGCTTTAAGCTGGACAGTAAGCAAAGACACTATTTTATCGCAAGGAAAAAACACCCCATTGTTGGGTCAAACCTTGACGGGTAAAGTACTTCAAACTTTTGCTAACTGATAAAGTGCTTAGTTAAAGTAAATTTAAAATATGAACAGGTAGATCAATATGATCTACCTGTTTTGTAAATACTAGATGGAAAATTGTATATAAATTATATAAAAAACAACAAAAGATTGAAGGAAGATTAGAATAAAAAACTATCAGCAAAGAGAAGTATTTGAATAATCAAAAATTGCTGGTTACGACGTATAAGATTCGGGAGAATAACCAATGTCGATAAACCCTATAGAATTGCTTAAAGAAAAAGTATCTTCAATATTATTAAATGAACAGGATGGATACCTAGGCGAAAAATCGAATGCTTTATCTAAGTTTTATCCAATTTTACTTTCATTATTAGCTGCTAAACCTGATCTTATCGGACAATTGAAAAATAGTTTGGCTCCTTCCTTATCAGACCTTTTTTCTCATAATGACCAAATCAAAAATACTGTACTTACCCATTTAAGTGGTACAGCACCAAATAATGAAATTGAAAGCACGCTCAACAGTGCAATTAAACCCAGCCTTAATGCAATTTCAGATGTTGCCGGAAATGATCAGCAAAGTATTGTGAATTACTTGCGCCAGCATGCAGATACTATTCGTTCATATTTACCAGCATGGGCAGTGGGTCTATTAGCTCCGCTAGGACTTGGTGCAGGTTTATCTTCTGTCACACCATCAACTGCACCTCCGCTTGCTGCAGCAACTGAAAATACAGGTAAGTCTCGTGGGTTCTTACCGATTATTGCGCTCATTATTCTGGGTCTTATCATTGCTTGGTTATGGCGTTCTTGTCAGCACAAAGAAGCTGTACCAGCCCCAGAACCGACGGCTGCCAGCGGTGTTGAAGCTGCTGCCGCACCCGCTAGCTTAACTTTAAGTACCGATGATAAAGGTACAGTGAGTGAGTGTCAGGCTGGAATTGGCGATCAAGGCTTCTTGGCAACGCTACAAACCAACGTTAAAAAAGTTTTTTCGACAACTCAAGATTGTAAGGTGGATACAAGCCAAACTTATGCAGCCTCATTTACCGACAAAGATGCGCTTGCAGGTGTGTTAGGTGTATTAAAAGGTGTACCAAATGCATCTTTAGAATGGGTAGGCGACAAAATTACTTTGAAAGCAGGTGATGCGGCAGCATTAGAAGCATTAACTGCAAAAGTAAAAGCATTGGTGCCACATACAGAGGTTGTCGGTACAGCACCAGTAACAGCTGAGCAATCTGTAAGCAATAGCTTAACTGCTTCGCAAACTGCTCTAGGCTCAATTGATCCGAACAATGTCGATGTAAATGCTTTGGTGAAAGCACTTAACTTGCAAATTATTAATTTTGCGAGTGGTTCAAGTGACATACCTGCCGATAACAAAGCCATTCTTGATCAAGCTGCAACACTTTTAAATAAAGTGACTAGCGTCAAATTAAATGTGGGTGGTCATACCGACTCAACAGGTAACGCTGCTGCAAATAAAGCTTTGTCTCAACGCCGTGCTCAAGCAGTGGTAGACTATTTAAAATCTAAAGGTGTGGATGCTTCTAAATTAGTTGCAGAAGGCCATGGTTCTGATCAGCCAGTTGCAGAAAACACAACAGAAGAAGGTCGCTTTAAAAACCGTCGTATTGAGTTCTCAGTAGCCCAATAATCGACTGATTTATGAAAATTAGTTATTTTAATTTGAAAAAAGCTTCTCATTTTGAGAAGCTTTTTTGTTAAGACAAATAATGTTGGATTGATATGAAAATCAGTTTGGTGGGAAGTGGGCGAGTTGCCTTTCATTTGGCAAAGGCTTTATTGGGCCAAGGTCATAACATCGTACAAGTCTATGCGCGTGATTTTGATAAAACCCAAAAATTTGCAGAGAAAATTCAAGCAAAAGCCTGCCAATTTCTTCAAGAATTCCAATCAGCCGATCTTATCATTCTTGCGGTTTCAGATAGTGCAATTGCAGAGCTTGTAAAACAAGTTCATGAATTCTTTCCTGACACACTCATTGTCCATACTTCGGGTAGTACTGATATTGAAGTCATCCATCATGTACATGAAAAAGCAGGGGTGTTTTATCCATTACAAACATTTAGCTTAGAAAGAGATGTTGATTGGTCTGCAACGCCGTTATTTGTTGAAGCAATAACAGATATGGATCAGGAACTACTTTCAGATTTAGCAAATAGCCTAAGTAACCGAGTATATCAATACACCTCAAAACAACGTTTAACTTTACACTTAGCGGCTGTATTCGCTTGTAACTTTAGTAATTATTGTTTTGATATGGCAAAGCAGGTTGTAGATAAAGAGCAGGTGGACTTTAGCTTGCTCTATCCATTAATTGTGGAAACAGCTAAAAAAGCGACTGAAAATGATCCGAAACAAATGCAAACAGGGCCTGCGGTAAGGGGAGATCAGAATATCTTGACAATGCATCAAGACTTATTGGCTCAAGCAAATCGAGATGATTTAAAACAGGTGTATCAACTTTTAAGTGATGGCATCGTGAAACGCCATCACTCGGACTAAAAGTGATTTAAAACTAAGGTTCGCCGTTATTTCCCCATTTTAAGAAACCAGCACGTTGATTTAAACGTTCAAAATATTGGTCGACATGCTTAAGCGTTGGATGGTCAAAAGGAGTGGCCTTCCAGCGCTGTACAGATAGACCAATTGGAATGTCCGCTAGAGTGAACTCAGTACCTGCAACATAGGCCTGAGTTTTTGCGAGTTGTTGATCAAGAATCTGCATATGATGATTCCAGTCATCAATACCTTGTTGCAATAAGTTTGGATCTTGATGATCTGGTGAGTGTCTCAAGAGAGACATAATCGTATAAGTCCAGCTGTTATTCAGCTCGATCGCTTGCCAATCAATCCACTGGTCAACAAAGAATCTTTCTTTCGCTTGAGTAGGGTAAAGCTGATGCTTTTTATCATAAGCATTTGCCAGATAACGGATAATACTGTTGGATTGCCAAAGGACTAAATCACCATCTAAAACTACAGGAATTTGACCATTTGGGTTTAATTGTAAATATTCAGGTGATTGAGCAGAGCGAAAGCCCCGTCCCCAGTCTTCTCTTTCATATTCAAGATCTAGTTCTTCACACAACCATAAGACTTTGCGAACATTAATGGAGTTATCGCGCCCTAAAATTTTTAACATATTGTTTTCTGACTATGGTGAGTTTCAGTAAATTGAATGTAATACAAATTCTTTAATTGTTTAAGATTTAATAATAAAAAAAGATAAGTGAACAAAGAGCGCTTATCAAAGCATAATTTTCTTGATATTTATCATTCTGTTGCGCTAGAAATATACAGACAGTTTTGTATAGTTGATGTTAAAATAATGTATTAAAAGTGAAAATATAAATTCTTAATGTATATTAATTTTACAATTGATGATCAAGACAAGATCATAGGGGAAGGCGTAATCCAGGTAGGTTGGTTTCTGGTAGATGATAAGTCTGCATTACTTTACGAACCACCCTATCGAATGCGTTCAAAATCTGAAACCAAGCACGCGAAGTCAGCGAGTCGTTGTCCTGCAGTATTACAACTTGAAAGTCGCTACTTCGTGGTGAATTGTCCCTTTGATTTTCATTTAAGATTTGCGCGAGATGCAAATGGAAAACCGACACTAATTAATGTATTAGGTGACCAATCACCTGTTCGAGTTAATAAAATACGTGAGTTGCTAACGTTGGTAAATGAAAATGAATGGCGTACACCACAAGTACCAATTCTTCAACTTAAATTACCTTACTGTTTTATAGCTGATGAAGTTGTGTATTTAACTCAACTCGATGCATTTGGACATTATCGTAAAAATCCCTTACCTGGAACTATTTTTGGTGGACGTTTCCCAATTCATATTTGGCCTAGACCATTAATGTGGGCGTTTGAATGGCACGACACATCAAAGGATTTAATATTAAAACGTGGTGATCCTTTATTTTACTGTCAGTTTGATGGTTTTGATCCATCACGATCAGTTAAGTTAATTCAAGCAGAAAAAACTCCTGAGCTTATGCATTATATTGAACAAATATCTGGTGTTGTAAATTATATGAATCAGACATTTAGTTTGTTTAATGAAGTAGATAAAATAAGGCCAAATAGACTACTTGAAAATAAAAGAGGTTGCAAGTGAAGAAATATAAAATATTTTTTTTTGCTGTTTTTGTATTTTTTTTGATATTTAAATTTTTAAATAATAAATATCAAAAATATATAATTAATAAAAATGAAGAAAAAGGATTTTGTACAAGTGAGAATAAGTATCTTACTGATGAAGAAAAGTTAAGAAACTTAAAAGCAGATTTTTTGGCTATAGAAATGGAACATTGGATTAGGGCCGGTCGTGAAGGATTTAATGTGTATGATAATACAATGTATATTTCTAAATTTAATTTTAATAATAAGGGCGAAATTATTAAAGTGATAAGTACTGCAAAATTAGATAAACCATTCGAAGATAATATGGGTATTGTGGCAGTGGCAACAATGCAGGAATATTATGATAATAAAGATTGTAAGAAAGATAAAAGAAGATGCAAAGATTTAAACGAAAATAAGAATAATTTAAAAAGTTTATGGACAAAAGATAATCGTGTGGATATTAATTATTTGAAAAGCTTGCCAATAAATTATTCTGTAATAACTTATGGGCGAACAATTTATCCACTTTCAAGTTTGAAGAAAATAAGTAACAGTAATTATAGTATAGAAGAATACTCTATTGATAAGCTTTGTTGTGATAATAAAGAAATCCTTAAATCGATTAAAACAATTGATTTAAAAATGATAGGGAATATGAAAAGAATGAAAGAAGGTGAAAAAAATTATAGCACCAAAGAACCTGATTTAAATTTGGATCAAATTGATGGTCAAGATATTGATGCTGTTTATATTATGAAGTTATATGAAAATTTAGCACTTAATGAGCCAGAACAAATCCAAAGATATGGGATACGTATGAGTATGGCTTCTCTAAGAAAAGATATATATCCATTTGTTAGGAGAATATTGGTAACTGCATGTGGTACTATTTCAGAAGAAGAGCAAGTATTTAACTCTAGTGAAACTCAAAGTGGTGAAGATGTTTCATTAAGAAAAAGAAATAAACTATATTAATTTAAATTTTTTTTAAATAGTATTTTGATAATATTAAATTTATAAAATATATAGATGATTTGTTATGCTTTTGTGTTTTTTTAATTTAAATAATTTTATATTTTTTGGTAAGGCTGGGGTTTTGAAATGATCTTATGAATCTATTTTAATTTTTTAAGTAATATTTTTTAATATGATTATTTTTAGTTAAGGGGTATGTGTGAGTTCTATTATTAATATGTTTGAAATGATCAGTTATTATTTATATGGGCAGCGTACAAAACCAGAAAATTTACTTGATGATAAAATTATTTCTTCTGATCGTAATAACTTGGTAACTGAAGCCCATATAAATTCAATAGAATTTATGACCAGTGGAGCTGGACGTTATGTAGGTTTGGGTAATTTTACAGCAGTAAGAAAATTTTTAGCGGGTGAGTATGCTGATAAACTAATAATTGGAAAAATTTATAGTACAAGTGAACTTTTTGATGCGCTTGGCCATGAAGGTTATCCTACTCATGAAAAAACTCAGCTTAAGGTTTTAAATTATGGTCTTGATACAAGTAGTATTGACTATGTTGATAGATCTTATGTGTTTGGTTCAATGTCATTTACTATTAATCCAGATGCTCAGTTTATTGTTGGAAAAGATGGATCTTTTCAAATTAAAAATATTTCAGTAATTCCTGTAGATGATAATTTTGATTATAAATCTGATAATCATGTTGCTCAATTAACGAACTTACTTACGGAAGGAGCTATTGATCCATATCATATAGGAAAGACAGTAAAAATAGTATTTGATGAAAAAGACAAACTGCAGAAGATAGATCTTGATAAAAGTGATTTACAATCACTAATAAAACAGGAAAATTATTTACAAAGTTTAATTTTGGAAGCTAAAGATTTTTCATCATCTTTACCTAAAAATATACCTATTCCCGATGCTGGAAAACTTTTAGAAGCATTAGAAACTTTAATTAAAAATGATATTATTAATTATGTAGATAATTCTGGACGTGCAATTATTTATGGTTCAAATGAAAAAGATAATTTAAGCGATGTTGAGCTAACGAATTTAGTTTTACAAAAGTCAATTCTATTGAATATAGCTAATTTATCTTCTTCATTAAATCTAAATGCACAATTAGTTAACCTTATAAATTTGGCAAAGAGTTTATTAACTCAAAAAGGTATTTCTATTGTTTCTGGGGATGGGGATGATTCACTTACTGGAACAAAATATTCTGATGCCTTATATGGTGGGAGTAATGATGATTCGTTAAATGGTGCTGAAGATAGTGACTACCTGAATGGTGGGATGGGGAATGATATTTTAGATGGTGGAGAAGGAGATGATAATTTAGTTGATGAGAAAGGTGATGATACCTATATTTTTAATGGAAATTTTGGACACGATACTATCTATGATTTAGATGGTAATGGCCAGATAAAAATAGATGGTATAGCTCTTTCCGTTGGTGAAAAAATCAATAATAAACTCTGGAAAAGTGCTGATGGACAATATTCGATAGCTTTAGTTGAGGATTTTGATGGTGTTACGACAACGCAAAAATTAATAATTAGTAAGGAAAATGATAATAACAGTATTACTATAAAACATTTTAAAAATGGAGTATTAGGACTCACTTTGGATGAGGCGACAGATACCTCTAACCCTCCATCTGATACTTCAGTATATGCTTTTGGGACGGATGGTAATAATATTATTTTTGGTGAACGTTATGTGGCAAGTTTTGCAGGAAATGACTTTATTCATTCAAACAATGAGAATGCTGTCATTATTGCTGGTGATGGTAATGACCTAATTTCTACAGGTGAAGGGAATGATATTATTTATGCTGGAGTAACTGCTTCTGAACAAGATAGCAATATTGTATTTTCTGGTGGTGGGCGAGATCAAGTTTATGGAGGGGTGGGTAATGATATTATTATGACCTCTAATAGGCTAAATGTTGCAAGAGAGTCATTATTAAATCAAGTAGGAAATGCAGATACAGGACTTGCAGATTTAAATAAAGAATATAATATTTTGAACTTTAATCTTGAATTGAATTTAGATGATAATAATAAATTTTCATATTATAGAAATAATAGCTTAGGTCAAATTACAGAACAGATTCTGCCTTCTTTTGATATTTACTATACAGGGAAAATTGGTAAATATTATATTTACAACTTTATAGAAGCCTTAAATTATGGTCATGGTTATTCTGGAAATGATATTGCTTATGGCGGGGCAGGAAATGACATTATTTTAGCTTCATCAGATACAGATTTTCTATATGGTGGAGTAGGAGACGATGCCGTTTATGGAATGGATGGCAAGGATTATTTATATGGGGGAGAAAACAAAGATACCTTATATGGTGGTGATGGTAATGATCAACTTGTTGGTGGGCAGGGGGATGATGAGCTTACGGGTGGATTAGAGCGTGATGAACTTTATGGTGGCGATGGTGATGATATTATCGAGGCTGATTTAAGTGATTTAGAAGGTACCTCAGCTCCACCAGTTGAACCTAAAAGTTATAGCCGTTTTGGTCATGATCTTGTTTATGGCGGTGCTGGAAAAGATCGCATCTGGGGAAATTTAGGGAATGATGAACTTTATGGTGACGATGATGATGATGAAATTTATGGAGATCATCATGCTCTAGCTGGGGATTTACATGGCGATGACTATTTATATGGGGGTAATGGGAATGACCAGATTATCGGGGATGGTGGAAAAGATACGATTCGAGGTGGAAATGGTGATGATTCAATATCAGGAGATAGTGGTGGGTTAGATGGCAAATATCATGCTGACGATAATATTGAGGGTGAGGAGGGAAATGATAAAATTTGGGGACAAGGAGGGAATGATACGATCAATGGTGGTGATGGTGAAGATAGGATTTCAGGAGATGATATTAATCTAGAAGGTCAATATCATGGTGATGATAGTATTACTGGTGGTAATGGAAATGATTCAATCTGGGGAGAAGGTGGTTCAGATACGATATACGGTGGAGATGGCGAAGATTATATAGAAGGTGATGCAACCAATATAGATACCCAATACCATAAAGATGACGTGCTCTATGGAGATAAAGGCAGTGACAGAATTTTTGGAGATGGTGGTAGAGACATAATATATGGTGGAAATGGCAATGATTATATACAGGGTGATAATAATCAGATAGATGCTCAATATCATAAAGATGATGTACTCTATGGTGATGACGGAAATGATGTCATTTGGGGAGATGGTGGAGCAGATCAACTTTATGGTGGGGCTGGTGATGATTACCTTGCTGGAGATAATAAAAATTTTGCTATTGAATACCATGGAAATGATCAGCTTTATGGAGGGAGTGGTAGTGATACGCTTTTGGGATTCGATGGCGATGATGTTTTAGACGGAGGCATGGACCGTGATAACTTATATGGCGGAAATGGTAATGACAATCTAATCAGTCGTGAAGGTATAGAGGACTCACTCTTTGGAGGGGCTGGTGATGATAACTATTATATACAGGTCAGAAAAGCAGAAATAAAAATAGGCGATAATTTGGGGAATAATCATATTTACTTTGAAGGTGATTTTGATCTTTCAAAAGTAGATATTGTCAAATATGCCAATGCAACTGAACTAAAAGTTGTTGTTTACAACCCAGAAGAACCGTTTAGTCAATTTAAATTAGTATTCTTTGATAATCAGGAAATTCCTGCTACTGAGGGTGGATTAATTAAGGATGAATATGATAATCCCATAAAAGGTGGTTATGATATTTATATGCATTTTAATCAAAAAATTAATTACGATGAAACATTTAATCCATTACAAAATACTATACCACAAGTTATTCATCTTAATACCTATTTAAAAGAAAAGGCTGGCCTGAGTTTTCACTTCTGGGAGGGTAGCTGGGGTGGAGTTTTTGCACCCTTTATGATTTTTACAAATGGAAAAATAATAAATGACCAATTAGTTTTTGAAGGATCATTTCTAAATGATGATTTGGATATAACTACAATTAGAAATAATGTAACACAATATGGAAAATATCAGGCGAATGAATATCATCTTCTGGAAGGGAATGATAAAGCTCAGGGGTCTGCTGAACAAGATATCATTTATGGGGGAGAGGGGAATGATACTATTTTGGGACAAGATGAAAATGATCAAATTTATGGTGATGGAGGTGACGATGAACTTAATGGCGGTCAAGG
>NZ_JZFB01000003.1:355664-365314 GCF_001188385.1 Acinetobacter sp. V2
TTTGGAGAAGAAGGAGATGATTTTCTAGATGGTAGCGAAGGTAATGATATATTGCAAGGCGGTATAGGAAAAGATAAATATACTTTTGACATAAATAGTGGATTAGATATTATTGATGATCTGGATGAAAGTATTATCCAGTTTAATAATATATCACCAAATTCAATTAAATTAAGTATGGCAGGAAATGATTTAAGAATTTATTATTCGTTGGAAAACTATATAACAATAACGGATTTTGATGTAAGAAGGAATTTAAAGAATATTCAATTTGATCAAGAAAATTGGGATTATAATAAAATTCTATCAAAAATATTAATTATAAAGAATGGTACATCTGGGGATGATGTTCTATTTGCGACAACAAGTCTTTCAAATGAGATAAATGGTGGTGAAGGGAATGATAAATTAATAGGTAATAAAAATAGCTATTTATATGGTGGTGAAGGGAATGATACTTTGGCTGGAGACACAGGGAGTTATTTATATGGTGGCGGTGGGTATGATTACTATACTATTGAAGATGGCATAAGATCAGATTATAGGATTCATGATGAAGATGGTTTGGGTTTGTTATATTTAAATAAGTCCGTACTGTGGGAATTAGCTAGGTATGGTAACTCTAGTATTACTACACATACATTATTAAAAGCAAAATATGATATTAGTTCTGGAGTAATGTCTTTTACAAAAGATGGTAATAAATATTTTTCTTTACTGGAACTATATGATAAAGAAGATTTTGATAGAATTGGTAATTTAGATGTAACAATTCCAAATGTGGATTATTACTCGTCAGGAACACTTGCTTATTCAACTGGTATTACGAATATTAAATTAATTGATATAATAAGCGGAACAGATACAGATTTTTACTATACGGATTTTGATGATTATATAACTGGCATGGTAACTAGCAGAGAAGTATCTTTATATTCTAATAATAGTTATATTTATGCTGGTAGTGGAAATGACAAAGTTGAAATAAATAATAATCTTACTGCTGTATATGGGGGGGATGGGAATGACTCGGTAACTATACGTGCCGGAGATGTATACGGCGGGCAAGGTTCAGATGTTATCAATATTATGACAATAGGGGATGTATACGGTGGTGAAGGTTTAGATGTCATTAATATTATTGACTCTGGAAATGTATATGCAGGTGATGGAGATGACTCAATAATCATAAATAGTGGTTTTGTCAATGGTGGTAGTGGTGATGATTTAATAAAAATTAAAAGTGGTAGTGCATATGGTAGTGAAGGTAATGACTCAATAATAATAAATAGTGGAGTTGCCTATGGTGAAGGTGGTAATGATAATTTGTCTGGAAGTGCACAGTTATATGGAGGTATAGGAGATGATATTCTAATTGCAAAGTCTGATGGCGCATATATGGATGGTGGAGAAGGCGTAGATATATTATATGGCAGCTCTGGTAATGATATATATATATTAGACGAGCTAGATAAGCTCCAATTAGATAATGAAACAGGAGGCTATGACACACTTATCTATCGATATGATATAGGTAATATCGATTTAGCCAATAGTCAATTTGAAGCAGTAGAATTATTTGGTTTTAGCCATAGTTATTTATTAGGTAATACTGTAAATAATAATCTTATTGGTAATATAGGTAATAATTATATCGACGGCCGTGCAGGTAGTGACTATATGCAGGGCGGTTTAGGTAATGACTATTATGTTGTTGATATAACCGAGACAGTTGGAACTGATGAAAACGGTAATACCTCCATCTTGGAGGGAGACCAAGTTGTTGAAGATGAAGACTCTGGAGTAGACACTATTGAGCGTTGGCAAGATGCGCGCTTTATTGGTCAGGATGAAAATGGAAATCCTGTATTAACAGATAGTTATAAGATATTAGAAAATAACATCGAAAATCTTATTTTAAAAGGTAATGCTAAAACAGGATTTGGTAATGATCTTGATAATATCATTGTCGGAAATGAGCAAGATAATTATATCGATGGTTTAGCAGGGAATGATACCTATATTTTCGTTAAAGGTGGAGGTACGGATATCTATAGCTTTGCAGATAGCATTGATGCCTTAAATATATTAAAAATTCAAGGTTATTCAGCCAATGATGTATCTGCTCAAAAATATGGAGATAGCGTCTACATTAGTTTTAAAGGTACAAATGATCATATTTGGCTTTCAAATTATTATGCTGTAGATACCGAAGATACAACATATAAAATGGACCAGATTATTTTTGACTCTGGCGACGTTTGGGGCACCAATGATATTGATGCATTGGTTAATAGAGCTTTAACAAACCATGCTCCAACTGTGAATGCTGCTATACCTCTAATTACAAGTAATCAGGAAACTGAATTTAGCTATAAATTTGCTAATAATATTATTGTTGATCAGGATAGCTGGGATTCTTTGAGTTACAAAATTACCTTAACGACTAAAGATAGTAGTGGGCAATATCAAACTATCCCATCATGGTTAAGTTTTGATGCAGCAACCCAAACTTTATCTGGAAAACCACCTACAAATGTGACTGGCAACTTATCGTTCTTTTATTGGGGAACAGATATGTATGGCTACGGGACAGCAACTTCATTTAATTTAAAAGTTAGTCTGCCGAACCAAGCCCCAACATTGTTAAATGCAATTGCAGATCAAAGCGTGACGGATGCTAAAGCATTTAGTTATACAATTCCAACAACAACATTTAAAGATCCAGATGGCGATACATTAACGTATTCGGCTACCTTAGAAGATGGCTCTCCATTACCATCGTGGCTTAGCTTCAACCCAACTACAAGAGTGTTGAGTGGTACTTCACCTGATAATACAGTACCGTTAAATATTAAAATCACAGTAAAAGATATTGCTAACCAATCGGTTTCTGATGTGTTTAAGTTAACATTTATGGTGCAGAACCAGACTATAAATGGAACAAGTAATGCTGATACCTTATATGGGGCATCTGGTAATGACACAATAACAGGACAAGCTGGTAATGATATTCTTTATGGACAATCTGGCAATGATACTCTAAATGGTGGGGCTGGTAACGACACAATGTACGGCGGAAAAGGTGATGATATCTATATTATAGATAGTGCAACCGACATTGTTAGTGAAAGCCTTAATGAAGGTACAGATACTGTTCAAAGTAGTATTACTTATACATTAGCAAATAATGTGGAAAATCTTACATTAACTGGCACAACTGCAATCAACGGAACGGGAAATACACTGAATAACACCATAACAGGAAATAGTGCTATCAATACTCTAACAGGAGGCGCTGGTGATGACTATCTGGATGGTGGCGTAGGTGCAGATAAATTACTAGGTGGACTAGGCAATGATACCTATGTTGTTGATAATATAAGTGATGTAATTACTGAAAATGTTAATGAAGGTACTGATACTATACGAAGTTCAGTGTCTCTAACATTAAGTAATAATGTGGAAAATTTAATCCTGACAGGAACAAGTGCTATTAACGCTACGGGTAATACACTTAATAATGTACTGACTGGTAATAGTGCAATTAACACTTTAACAGCAGGTGCAGGTGATGATTATCTGGATGGAGGAGTTGGTGCTGATAAATTACTGGGCGGTACAGGTAATGATACTTATGTAATTGATAATTCAAGTGATACTGTTACAGAAAATGCTAGTGAAGGTATGGATACGGTTCTGAGTTCTATTACTTATACACTAGGCAGTAATTTGGAAAATTTAACTTTAACTGGTTCAACAGCCATCAATGCAATAGGTAATACATTAAATAATACACTTACAGGTAATAGTGGAGTAAATGCTTTAAATGGTGGAGCTGGTAATGACATTTTGGATGGGCAAGGAGGAAATGATCAACTTACCGGCGGAACGGGGGCTGATACCGCACTATATCAATTATTAGTTCAATCTGATGCTCTGGGTGGAAATGGTACAGATGTTTGGTCGGATTTTACTATTGGTAATACGACATCAAATACAAATGCAGACAAAATTGATATTGGCGATTTATTGATTGGTTATTCAGGAACTTATAACTTTACTAGTTTGGAACCATTTATAAAAACTGTTGTGAGTGGTTCGAATACACAGTTATATATTGATAGGGATGGTGTAGGAACGACGTATAGTAGTTCATTGTTGTTAACACTGAATAATACAAACGCTAATTTAAATGATCTAATAAATAATCAACAAATTATTATTTAAAAATTAGGGTGATAAGATCAAAAGTATTTTGGTCTTTATCTTAACTTTTTAAATAATTTCAAAACATTAAGGGCATTAAATATTGGTATTTAATGCCCTCATTTTTTCGCTATCTGGTAGTCAAATTTTACTTAATCTTTTTAAAGATAAAGTCATTAATCTTATGACCTGACTCAATACCACGGCGTTCAAACTTAGTCACTGGGCGCCAATCTGGACGAGGGTAGCTGTTGCCTTTACCTGCCAAGTTTTCAAGGTCTGGGCGGTTATCTAATACATCTAGCATCCATTCAGCATACGGTTCCCAATCTGTTGCAGCGTGGAATGTACCACCAAGCTCAAGCTTTTGTTCAACCAATGGCATACGCTCATGAGCAACAAAACGGCGTTTGAAATGACGTTTCTTTTGCCAAGGGTCTGGGAAGTAAAGTTGTACGCAGTTAATGCTGTTATCTGGCATTTCACGTAAAACCTGAATTGCATCTGCATCAAGTACACGTAAGTTTTTAACTTCAGCTATGCCCGCTTCATATAGGCATTGAGCAATACCAGGTACATGGACTTCAATACCCACATAGTTACGTTCAGGGTTTGCTTTTGCCATAAGTACTAACGAACGACCCATGCCAAAACCGATTTCAACAGTTAATGGACGCTCTGGGTGTTCGAAGTGTTGACGTAGGTCGCCAACAGGATATTCCAAAATTAAATCGCGATGTTGTTCTAATGCCGTGCGTTGAGACGTATTAAGTGGTGCTGAACGACGCATAAACGTCACAATTTCACGGTGTTCAGGCAAATTGTCTAAGTCTGCAATTTGCGTTTCTAACTGATCGATCGACATAACCTTGGCAATATTGAAATTCAAATGCGGTATTTTAAGTCTTCATGGGATCAAGTCAAATGTTTCGGTGTTTTTCTTCATGTAGATGTCATGATCAATATTTACTCTAAGAGACTAATTAAAACTCATATGAATACTTTTACTCATGAAAACTTTTCAATTAAGAACACTTTCGGTCTTTTTAAGTGCATTAGGTGCATTTTCATATAGCTCAGTTGCTCAAGCGCAGCTCATGTTTAGCCAATATGTGGATGGGAGCAGCAATAAAAAAGGCTTGGAAATTTTTAATCCAGATGGCGCTACGGTTAATTTAGCCGATTATGAGATTCAACAATTTAATAATGGCGGTACAGCAAAGACTGTGGCTTTTCGTTTACAAGGGACACTCGCGAGTAAGCAGAAGTTTTTAGTGGGCCGCTCGGAGTTGCAAACTGAGCTTGGAAGTAAAGTAAATCAGGTCGCTGCTTTATCTTTCAATGGAGATGATGCGGTTGTACTCGTTTATAAAGGAACGCCCGTAGACCGTTTTGGTCGTATTGGTGAACGCCCAGCAGCGGGATGGGGGACAGCAGTTTCAAGCCTCGGAAATAGTTTTAAGCGTATTGAAACAGAAAACCCAGCTTTAAGTGTTGATGCAACCGCAGCATTTGATTTGGACCATTCATGGTCGGCTTGGGCAAACCGAAATGACTTTTCAAATTTATCGGGTTCTACAACTCAGCCTCCTGTTGAAACGGTAAGTTGTTCAAGCTCAGATACACCAATTGCTGACTTGGCAGCAGCAACTCAAGACCAGACTTATACTGTGCGTGGTGTGATTACAGCTGATTATCGTTATGCCAATGGTTTCTCTGGTTTTTATGTTCAGACACCAGACACAAAAGCACGTGCAAATGTCAGTAATGCTATTTTTGTTTATATTCCAAATAGCAGTGCGGTAAAAGGTGGGCAAGTTGGCGATGAGGTTATTTTACGTGGCCGTTTAACGTCTTATCAAAATCAGCTACAAATAGATCAATTACAACAAGATATTCAAACCTGTAACAGCAATATGACAAATCAGGTTCAGCCGATTAGCCTCGAACTTCCGTTTGCTAGTTTAACGGGTGGCTCAGTTAATTCGCCGCAGCGTTATCAAGGTATGTTGGTCAAACTGCCTCAGACTTTAACGGTGAGTGAGAACTATAATTACGGTCGTTATGGTGAGTTATCGCTGAGTCTAGGCCGTTTATATATTCCAACCAATTTATATCCAGCGTTATCTCCTGAAGCCAAAGCTCTAGCTCAGAAAAATTTATTATCGAAAATTATTTTTGATGACGGCTATAACAATCAAAACCGTACACCTTGGTTACCAAGCAATTTTAGCGCTGCCAATACGCTACGTTCGGGTTATCAACTTAAAAATGCTGAAGGTATTTTAGAATATCGTTTTAATGGTTGGCGTGTACAACCTGTGCTTGGACGTAATCAGCCTGAAGTTATTACTCAAACAAACCCGCGTCAAAGCATCCTTACTAAAAATGCTAATCACATTCGTGTAGCTTCATTTAACGTTTTGAACTATGACAATGGTGCAACGGGTTTCCCAACAGAACGTGGTGCGACAACACAAGCTGAGTTTGATAAACAGCATCGTAAAATTGTGAGTGCGCTCAAAGCAATTGATGCCGATGTTTACGGTTTAATGGAAATTGCGAACAATGGTTATGGGCCTAACAGTGCAATTGCCAATTTGACCAAAGCTTTAGGTAGCGATTGGAAATATGTGGTTCCTGAAAATCTAGATCGTTTAGGTGGTGATGCGATCGCAGTTGCTATTATCTATAACAGCAAACGTGTAAAGCCTTTAAATAAACCTGTTGCGCTTGATTTAGGTGATAAGAACCGAACAACTTTGGCGCAAAGTTTCCAAGCAGTTCGTGGGAATAAAACGTTTACTGTTATTCCAAACCACTTGAAATCGAAAAGCTGTAGTGGGGTCGATGCTAGCTCTACTGACGCAGACCAAAAAGATGGTCAAGGCTGTTGGAACCCAACTCGTGTGAAAGCTGTTGATCAAATTGTGCAATGGCTCGCGAAAAATCCAACTCAAGTGCAAAAGCAAAATGCTTTACTTGTAGGGGATATGAATAGTTACGCAAAAGAAGAGCCTATTTTGTCATTTGAAAAAGCGAACTATAAAGTTTTACTTAATGACACTAAGGTCGGACAGGGTACTCAGGCGTATAGCTATGTGTATGGTGTTGCGAGTGATACCAACGGCAATGGTGGAGCTGGTAACTTAGATCATGCAATTGCTGATGCAGCTTTATATCCAAAAGTGGTTAGAACTTTTGCATGGCATATCAATGCAGATGAGCCAACGGTTCTAGATTACAACGAAGAATATAAAACGGATGAGCAAAAGGCATTGTTTTATGGTGAAGATGCTTATCGCTCTTCGGACCATGACCCTGTAATTGTCGATCTAGATTTAAATGGAAAAGACTCAAGTCATCCTGACGATGATAAGAAAAATGGGATTTTTGATTTCTTAACTGAATTAGTGAATTGGCTTAGCCAGCTTTTTAAGCGTAATTAACGGAAAAATTGCGTGACGCAAATGTGTTTTATCATATTTTAAACAATCGTCACGCAAGACAACTTGCAAGGAATGACTTTTTGAAGAATATTAGATGGTGTAAGTATTTTATAAGTTTACGCTTTTTTACAATTAAAGAATTGTGCAAACCTTGCAGGTTTTCTAGAAGCAATTTAAAACGTTAATATGAGATAACAAGGATCAGATATGAAATTATATTATTCGCCAGGCGCATGTTCTTTAGCTGCACATATTATTTTAAATGAGATTAATGTTGATTTTGACTTAGAACGGGTAAATTTAAAAACTCATAAAACAGAAAAAGGCGCAGATTATTACGAGATTAATCCAAAAGGATATGTACCAGCTTTAGAAATTAATCCGGGTTTAATGTTAACTGAAAACGTTGCGATTTTACCGTTCCTTGCTCAGCATGATCCTAAACAAGACTTAATTCCTCCATCGGGGATGGGCCGGGCGAAAGTATTGGAATGGTTGGGATATTTGAACTCCGAATTACATGATGCATATGCAGTCTTCTTTGGGGCGCCGTTAACGACTGATGAAAAAACTAAAGCTTATGCAGAAATTGATCGCCTTTTAAAATATATCGATAACTATTTGGCTGAGTCTGATTATGATTATTTGGTAAATGATAATTTCGGCCCAGCAGATGCTTATCTATTTGTTTTAACAAACTGGTCAAACTCAATTGAACATGATTTAACGCCATATAAACATATTATTGCTCTACGTAATAAAGTAGCAGAACGTCAATCTGTACAAATTGCGATGCGTGATGAAGGTTTAATTTCTTAATCAGTTTTTTAGACTTTAATAAAAAGCCCCTGTATGAACAGGGGCTTTTTTATACTAAAGATGATTAGTGTTGAGCATCTTTTTTCACATCAGCAGCAGTATTTTCAACAGCTTGGGCAGCATCAGCAGTTGCCTTACGAGCAGTTGCTTCAGTTTTTGCAGCAGCTTCAGCGGTTGCGTCAGCAGCATGGTCAGTTGCAGCATCGATTTTTGCAGTAGCATTATCAGTTGCAGTAGCAATATCGCTTGCAGCTTTGTCACCAGCTGATTTGATATCTGCAGTTGCTTGTTGAGCAGCATTTTCTAAGTGTTCACCCGTTGTCGCACCTGTTTCTGGAGCTTTATCTTTATTACATCCAACAAGGGCAACGGTCGCAGCAAGACCTAAAGCAACAAGTAATTTATTCATTGTGTTTTTCCTTCTAATTCATGGCATCCAAATATGGATGTATAAAATATAAACATAAACTAACTGATTAATAAAGATCGAAAATTGTTAAAGAGTTGTAACTCTAATATTAAAAAAGCCTAGCATTTTGTAATGCTAGGCTTGGGTTAAATCATAGTGGTTGGACTAAATTTTATTGCCCAGAACGGATGATGTAATCAAATGCAGAGAGTGAGGCTTTAGCGCCTTCACCTGTAGCAATAATGATTTGCTTGTAAGGTACTGTTGTACAGTCACCCGCAGCAAATACACCTTTGACATTGGTTTCGTTGCGATCATTCACAATGATCTCACCACGGTTGGTTAACTCAACTTCACTGTCTTTTAAGAAGTCAGTATTTGGCAGTAAACCAATCTGTACAAAGATCCCTGCAAGCTCTACCACATGCTCTTCATCAGTCGCACGGTCTTTATATTTAAGACCAGTCACTTGTGAGCCATCACCTAACACTTCTGTACTTAAGGCATTCATAATCACAGTTGTATTTGGCAAGCTATGCAGTTTGTTTTGCAAAACTTGGTCAGCACGGAGTTTTGTATCGAACTCAACCAAAGTTACATGCTCAACAATCCCTGCAAGGTCAATCGCAGCTTCAACACCTGAGTTACCACCGCCAATCACGGCAACACGTTTGCCTTTAAATAATGGGCCATCACAGTGTGGGCAGTACGCAACGCCACGGGTGCGGTATTCTTGCTCACCCGGTACATTCATTTCTCTCCAA
>NZ_JZFB01000003.1:365366-365669 GCF_001188385.1 Acinetobacter sp. V2
ATCGTTTGGTTTGCACCTGTGATTTTGCTGACACGTTGCAGGTTCATGATATCAACATCATATTCACGAACGTGGGCTTCCATTTCGGCAGCAAACTTAGGACCTTGGGTCTTTTGTACAGACGTGAAGTTTTCAATGTCCATGGTATCCATCACCTGACCACCGAAGCGTTCAGCCACGATACCCGTGTTAATGCCTTTACGTGCCGCATAGATTGCTGCTGTTGCGCCTGCAGGACCACCACCGATCACTAACACATCAAACGCATCTTTAGCATTGAGTGCTGCTGCATCTTTTTCAGCT
>NZ_JZFB01000003.1:365768-365973 GCF_001188385.1 Acinetobacter sp. V2
TGAACCATCAATCATGGTTGCTGTGGTGTTCGGGTTATAAATCGCGATCAGGTTCAGCGCCTGTACCACATCCGGACAGTTATGACAGCTCAGTGATACGAATACATCAAAGTTGGCTTTGAGGTTTAAGCCTTTAATCTGGTTGAGCACTTCATTTGACACTTTAGGTGCATAGCCAGACACTTGTAACAGTGCCAAGATCAAA
>NZ_JZFB01000003.1:366279-370160 GCF_001188385.1 Acinetobacter sp. V2
AAATAGGTGAAACAGTATGTTTTTATAGATTTAATCGGTTTTTTGAATGTTGATTGGCACTTATAAATAATATCAAGAAGTTAAAGTGGTATTTGTCTTTAGGTCGTCTTTATTACTCTTTTTTATCTTTTAAAGTGAAAGTGTTTAAAAATTTATATATGTTATATGGCTGTAAAGATTTTATGTCATAACATTAAAAGGTACTTTCATGTCATTGCAACGCGGCATTTATCAGCATTATAAAGGTAATCTCTATCAAGTTTTTTCTGTGGCAAAACACAGCGAGACTGAAGAGCAACTCGTGGTTTATCAGTGTCTTTATGGTGACTATTCAACTTGGGTACGTCCGCTTGATATGTTTACTGAAACAGTTCAAATGGCTGATGGAAGTATCGTGCCGCGGTTCAAGTTAATTCAAAGCACTTAACTCAAACGGTTGTCATATAAAATAACGATTTTAAAGGGTGAAGATATGCCAAATACTTTTTTCTTACAAAGAGTTGCAGATTTATATGACACCTTTAAACGGCATGATGCCCAGCAGTCAGATCGCTTGCTACGCTATCGAAATATTGAGGCTGAATCTGCAAAACTTCTGTCGCAATTTATCCGAATGCAGCAAGCCAAATCAATTTTAGAAATCGGTACTTCAACGGGTTATTCTACTCTATGGCTTGCTGAGGCTGCACAATCGACTCACGGAAAAGTAACGACACTTGAAATTGATGCCAATCGTAGTACCGAGGCGAAACGCCATGTTACGGAATTGGCATTAAATGAAGTCGTTGATTTTTGGATAGGGGATGCCGCCGATTATTTAAAAGAAACTCAGGAAACTTTCGATTTTATTTTGTTAGATGCTGAGCGTAATGCTTACGAAAATTATTGGCCCGATTTAAAACGGCTGATGAAGCCCAAAGGTGGTGTCCTTATTATTGATAAGGTTATTTCACATGCGGCTGAAGTAAGTTCATTCTTATCTTTAATTAAAAAAGATGAAAATTTTATGAGCAGTATTTTGCCGGTAGGCGCAGGTTTAAGTCTGGTAGTTTTAAAGTAGGTTTGCTTTCTTGAGATATTCTTGGCGATAAGCTTGTGGACTACAGCCCTGTACTTTATTAAATGCACGGGTGAAATTAGCAGGATTGGAATATCCCAGTTCATAGGCAATATGGGTAATGGTGAAGGTAGAATTCTCTAATAAATCAATGGCACGCTCAGCGCTGATCTGTTGCTTTAAATTTTGAAATTCAACGCCTTGCTGTTGTAAATAGCGTTGCAAAGTTTTGGTCGAAATATTTAATACTTTGGCACATTCCATTAGGGTTGGAACTTGATTGGCTTGCCGCAACATCATGCTGACCCATTCAACAATTTCACCTTGATGATAGATCTTCTGGATTTGTTCCTGACAGCGTTGTTCAACTATTTTTAAACTATGTGCGTCAGCTAGAGGCAAAGGTAGTGCTAATTGTTGCTGATCAATCACCACGCGGATACCTGAAAGCCACGTATAGTTAAAGTGGAAATTGGCTTTTACTAGGGATATGTAACGTTCTTGATAGCTAGGCTCTGGAACACTCAAATATACTTGGTAGCGTTGTAATTGCTGACCTGCCAATTCTAACAAGCTGTAGTAAAAGGCTACGGCAATCGCTTCAATATGAAAGGCCAAACATTGCTTATTCATCTGTAAAATCGGTTCAAATAATAGTTCAACCTTTTGCTGATTGGCCGGAAACTGAATGCTGAGCTTAAAACTCGGCATAATCAGTCTAAAATATTGTGCAATGAGCCTAAGTGCATGTTCCAGATTAGGACTGGTCATTAGTGCATAGCCGACCAGACTATGTGAGCTGAGCTTGATATTTTTACCCAGTTCAAAGGCTAGGTCTTGGGTATTGGGCAGACTTAAACCCATCTCAATGAATTGTTCAATTTGTTGAATCGATAATAATTCTGTTTTTGCCAGTTCTTGCTGGAATGCCGCCAATAAATCATTATCGTATTGATGCGTGCCGATTAAAATTTCAATCAGTCGTAAATAATAACGTGATGGAATAACAGGAATTTGTTGCTTCTGCACAAGAAAAACTCAGCAAAGTCTTAAAATGATAATAGCAAGTCTTAAAATGATAATATAGAGGGGTTATGAACGAGCACAATCAATTCAAGCAAAACATTTTGTGTTTGATTGGAGTCTCTAATGAATATGCATACTCAACTGGATGTCGAGCAAGCGACAACAACATTTAAGGATAAGAAACGTCATTTATGGCTATTGGGTTTGGCTGTACCGACCATTGCAATGGGTGGGTTAGCAGGCTATCAATTTGGTCCTAAAAAAACTAAAAAATTCTTCGCTTCATTTGGGCCATTATTTATTCATGGTGTTATTCCTGCATTAGATAAACTGATTGGGGAAGACAAGGAAAATCCGCCATTAGACGCAATCGCGGATTTAGAAGCAGATCCGTATTATGCTCGCATTGTTAAACTTTTTATTCCTTTGCAATATGCGACCAATATTTATGGAGTATATTTAGCCAGTCGTAAAAATACACCTCTTGCTGATCAGGTTTTACTTGGAACTTTGGTGGGAATGGTTAATGGGATTGCCATTAATACGGCACATGAACTCAGCCACAAGAATGGGCAGCTTGAACATTATTTATCTCATTTAGCCTTAGCACCATCGGGTTATAACCATTTCCGAATCGAACACCCTTATGGACACCACCGTCGAGTAGCGACACCTGAAGACCCAGCATCTTCACAATTTGGTGAAACCTTTTGGAAATTTTTACCGCGGACTGTAATTGGCAGCTTTAAGTCGGCGATTGAAATTGAAAAAAATCGTTTAGAGCGTAAGAAATTACCTTTCTTCTGTAAGGAAAATGAGCTGATTCATGGCTGGGCAATGTCGGCTGTGTACCATGCAGCCATGTTTGCGAAATTTGGTGCGCGTTCGATTCCATTTCAAGTTACTCAGGCTGCGTATGCAATAACTTTGTTTGAATCGGTGAATTACATTGAACATTATGGTTTAAAGCGTGCAAAGAAAGAAAATGGCCAATATGAACGCACTTTGCCAGAGCACAGCTGGAACAATAATAATGTGGTGACTAATTTGTTCTTGTATCAATTACAACGCCATTCAGATCATCATGCTAATCCAACTCGCAGCTTTCAGACTTTACGTCACTTTGAAGATGCGCCGCAATTACCAGCAGGTTATGGTGCAATGATTTTGCCTGCATTTATTCCATCTTGGTGGTCAAAAATTATGGATGATCGCGTTGTCGAGCACTATAAGGGTGACCTTAGTAAAATCAATATGCATGTTGATGTGAAGGAAAAAATGCTAGAGAAATATATTGGTCAAAATGACGCGGCTTAATAGCCAAAAGATATAAAAACAGATCAGCCCCATTGGGCTGATTTTTTATGATTAAGCAGAAATACGGAGCCTGTTAAAATGCAGATCAAACTCAAGATATTTGTGAACAAATGCAGTTTTATCATTGGTACGTAACAAATTATTGTAGATAAACTCTGGAACTGGATGGTAGAGCTCACCTGAGCCATTGCTATAGAAAATTTTTAAATAGCGTGAAGAAACATCGTATTTCCAAGAGGTTACAACAACAGATTTTTCCATATAACTACTCCTACTTTTGTTTGATCTTTTAATACATACATAAAGCTCTTTTGTTTCATAATTCGACAGTACTCTAAGTTAAGCAGGCTGACAATTCATAAATGAAGATTGCTATAAATTTATAAGTATAAGAATTGTAAAAAATTAGCTATAAAATTTGAGTAGAGAATAGGGTTTGGATTTATAAAAATAACCAATAAAAAAACCACCCTAAAAAGGG
>NZ_JZFB01000003.1:370202-376424 GCF_001188385.1 Acinetobacter sp. V2
TTACCAACTAGGTCGATAGATGGAGCAAGAGTAGCTTCGCCTTCTTTCCATTTAGCTGGGCAAACTTCACCTGGGTGAGCGTGTACGTATTGAGCAGCTTTTACTTTACGAAGAAGTTCAGACGCGTCACGGCCGATACCACCAGCGTTGAGTTCAACGATTTGGATTTTACCTTCTGGATCGATAACGAAAGTACCACGGTCAGCTAAACCTTCAGATTCAATAAGAACGTCGAAGTTTTTAGAAAGAGTCCAAGTTGGGTCACCAACTAATGGATATTGGATTTTTTTGATTTCTTCAGAAGTGTCGTGCCAAGCTTTGTGAGTGAAGTGTGTATCAGTAGATACAGCATAAATTTCAACACCAAGTTTTTGGAATTCAGCGTAGTTGTCTGCTAAGTCACCAAGTTCAGTTGGACAAACGAAAGTGAAGTCAGCTGGATAGAAGAATACAACAGACCACTTACCTTTAAGGTTAGTTTCGTTAACTTCAACAAATTGGCCGTTGTGGTAAGCAGTTGCTTGGAATGGTTTAACTTCAGTATTAATCAAGCTCATCATTGTCTCCATGATTGAGGTTTATATTTAAACTTGTTTACGAGATGTAGAATAAATAAAAATTCTTTATTGGGGAAATAGTATTTTTACATGACTAAAATCGGAAAATCGAATAAGTGATAAATTTACGATTTTTAAGTCCCCAAACACTGTATTCGATTTGACTGCAAAAACATGTAAATCAAATGACAGTTATAGTAAAAGAAACTTGCATAACAACATGAAGTCTACTTAGTCAAAATTCAAGGGTAAAATTTTAAAAAATTAAAAATATATAAAAAACCAAGTGTTTTACCTGAAGGGCATTAGAGCGTAAAATAGAGGATTGTTGTATTTTCAGGAAAATTTGTCTGTGCAGAATGATTTAAATATTGATCAGTGGGTAATGGCAAGAGATCGTTACCGTTTAAATCGTTTGCGTAAAGATAAAAAAGCCAATACAGCAGAGATTGAAAAATTATTTGAACAATCGAGTGCCAAAGTAAGGCAGCGTTTTGAACGCCTCCCTAAAATTAAACTGAATCAGGAACTACCTGTTTCTCAATATGCTGACCGTTTAATTGATGCGATTCAAAAGCATCAGGTCATTATTGTGGCGGGTGAGACAGGTTCAGGTAAAACCACTCAGCTTCCTCAAATTGCAATGTTAGCGGGTCGCGGCTTAACGGGTATGATTGGTCATACACAGCCACGCCGTTTAGCTGCACGTAGTGTTTCTCAGCGTATTGCAGAAGAAGTCGGCGAAAAGCTTGGTGAATCGATTGGTTTTAAAATCCGATTTAATGAACAAGGTTCGCAAGATTCAATTGTACGGTTAATGACGGATGGTATTTTGCTTGCCGAGTTAGGCAATGACCGTTTCTTGTCTAAATATGACACGATCATTATTGATGAAGCGCATGAACGCTCACTCAATATCGATTTTATTATGGGTTATTTAAAGCAGTTACTGCCAAAACGCCCAGACCTAAAAGTGATTGTGACTTCGGCAACTTTAGATGTAAATCGTTTTAGTAATTACTTTAATGATGCACCAGTTTTTGAAGTAGAAGGTCGTAGCTATCCAGTTGAAGTGCTTTATCGTCCAATTTCAGAAATGAATATTGGCGGAAGTGATGACGATGAGTTTGATGATTTCGAAGAAAACTTACCTCGAGCAGTCGTACAGGCAGTTGAAGAATGCTTTGCTGATGCAGAAGCAAAAGGTCACCCCGAACATGCCGACATTTTAATTTTCTCAAGTACAGAGCAAGAAATTCGTGAGTTGCAGGAAACCTTGCAAAAGTACGGGCCAAGACACACCGAAATTTTACCTTTGTACGCGCGCTTAGCTGTTTCTGAACAACAAAAGATTTTTAGTTCAGGTGGAAAAGGCCGTCGTATTATTATTGCGACCAACGTAGCCGAAACTGCACTGACTGTTCCAAATATTCGTTATGTGATTGATAGCGGTTTTGCCCGTATTTCTCGTTATAACTACCGTTCACGTGTGCAACGTTTACCAATTGAGGCAATTTCTCAGGCTGCGGCCAATCAGCGTAAAGGGCGTTGTGGTCGTATTGCGGCGGGTGTGTGTATTCGTTTATATAGTGAAGAAGACTTCTTAAGCCGTCCTGAGTTTACCGAACCTGAAATTAAACGGACTAACTTAGCGTCTGTTATTTTACAAATGCACAGTTTAGGTTTAGGTGAGCTAGAAAACTTTGATTTTATTGAGCCACCAGATTTCCGCCTAGTCAATGATGGTCGGAAGTTACTCATTGAGTTAGGTGCACTTAACGAAAAGAAAAATGAGCTGACTAAAGTCGGGCAAATGATGGCGCGTATGCCAATTGACCCACGACTCGCTCGTATGATTGTGGGCGGTGCTCATTTTGGCGTACTCAAAGAAATTTTAATTGTGGTGAGTGCGTTAGCAGTTCAAGACCCGCGCGAGCGCCCAGCCGATAAACAAATGCAGGCTGACCAAAAGCATGCATTATTCAAAGAAGCCGATTCAGATTTTCTGTTTTATTTAAAACTTTGGGATACTTTAAATCCTAAAGGTGAAGCAGGGATGTCTGAAAATAAACGACGTCAGTTTGCTAAGCAGAATTTTTTAAGTTGGTTGCGTTTACGTGAATGGAAACAGACACATCAGCAATTGGTTGAGTTAGCCGAAGGCTTAAAACTGAGTTTTAATGAAAAACCTGCAAATTATGAAAACTTGCACCGTGCATTGCTGACAGGCTTATTGTCTTTTATTGCCAATAAAACAGATGAGCGCAATACCTTTATGGCAGTGCGTCAGCAAAAAGCTAAAGTTTTTCCAGCAAGTACGTTGCACAAAACCAATACCTCTTGGGTGATGGCTTTTGAAATGGTCGAAACCTCTCAAGTGTACTTACGTACTTTAGCCAAAATTGACCCTGAATGGATTTTGCTTGCTGCACGTGACTTATTGAAATATCACTATTTTGAGCCGCACTGGTCCAAGAAAGCTGGGATCGTAAATGCGTATGCGCAAATTTCACTGTTTGGTTTAATTATTGAACCAAAACGCTTAATTAATTTTGAGAAAGTTGACCAGCCTGCTGCTCATGAGATTTTCTTACGCGATGCATTAACCACTGGTAATTTGGGTACGATCCCACCATTTTTAAAACACAACTTACTTAAACTTGAAGAAGTGGAGCGAGTTGAAGATAAATTGCGTCGCCGTGATTTAGTGGTCGATGAAGAAACGATTTATCAGTTTTATGCCTCTAAGATTCCTGAAGAAATCGCAAGTCGTCGTAGTTTTGAAGACTGGCGTGCGACGGTAGAAGCGAATCATCCACGTTATTTATTTATTGAAGATGATTCACTTTGGCTCAATGACCGACCAACAACGCAGCAATTCCCAGATCATCTACACAATGGGCAGCTACGTTTAGCAACGACATATCATTTTGACCCGAGCCATGACGAAGATGGTGCGACTGTTCAAATTCCTGTACAGGCATTGCCTCAAGTTGATGAAAATATTTGGTCATGGGGAATTCCGGGTTGGCGCCAAGATTTAATTGAGGCATTACTTAAAGCTTTACCTAAAGATAAGCGTCGTAATGTAGTGCCTATTCCCGATACAGCTCGTAAGCTCATGCAAGGCATTGATGCAGTACATTTACGTGAACATATTTTTAGTTATTTAGCTTTTGCCTTACGTGGTGAGCAAATTACTGACAAGGATTTCTCGTTTGAACGCATTGATCCATATTTGGTGCCTTTCATTAAAGTTATTGATGAAAAAGGTAAGTTGATTGCAAAAGGCCGCGATTTACCTGAATTAAAAGCGCGTTGCCGTGTGGAAACACATCGTCCGGTTAAACAGCAAAAAGGTGAGTTTAAAAACTTCCCTGAGAATTTTACTTTTGAGGCTTCACATAAAGTGACGGGTGTTGTTGTGAAACAATATCAGGCTTTGGTCCCTACAAAAGCTTTTGCTGAAATTGAAGCTAAAGATGACTCAGGCGTTGTTATTCAAACGTTTAACGATCAAGCTGAGGCAATTAAACAGCATCGTGAAGGGATTATCCGTCTGGTCCATATGCAGCTTGGCGATTTGGTTCGCCAGTTGAAAAAGCAGATTTCAAAACCGCTTGCTTTGGCATATTCACCTTTGGGCGATAAAGCTAAGCTTGAGCAGATGTTAGTCTATGCAACTTTGCAAATGGCAATTACAACTTTGCCAATTAATGCAGATGAATTTAACAAACTGCTCGAGCAGGTCAAAAAGCAATTTTTGAGTCATGGTCAGCAAGCACTTGAGCAATTAAGTGACATTTATATTCAATGGCAGCAAATTCGCCGTCAGCTTTTAGTGCTTGACCGAGACATATTTGGCCGTAGTGTTGATGATATTGAAGATCAGCTAGATTTAATGTCACTTAGCAATTTTGTTTACTGCCAACCAGTCGATCTTTGGCAGGAATATCCGCGATATTTAAAAGCGCTGCTATTGCGTTTAGATCGATTGCCAAATAATCTACAGCGAGATCATGCCGCTATTGATGATGTCGATCCATGGATGGACAAGGTATTTAAATTCAAAAACAATCCCAAAATCAAAGAATTGTATTTGATGTTGGAAGAATTCCGCATTTCTTTATTTTCTCAACCGATGAAAACCAAGATGCCTATTTCACCAACTCGACTGCAAAAGTTATGGGATCGTTTGGGAATCAGTTAAGATAGATCGGGGTCTGTTTATGTTGTTGTTTAGCCTACAACGCAATTTATAAATGAAAGATTAACAGACCCTATTCATTTTTTTAGGAGTTTTACATGGGCATTCGTATCACAGGTACTGGGTTATTTCACCCAACAGAAATCATTTCTAATGAAGAACTGGCCGACAGTTTAAATGCTTATGTGGAACAATATAACCAAGAGAATGCAGAGAAAATTGCAGCAGGTGAACTCGAAGAATTACGTGGTTCTAGTGCTGAGTTTATTGAAAAAGCGTCTGGTATTAAGCGCCGTTACGTGATTGAGAAATCAGGTATCCTCGATCCAAATCGTTTGCGTCCTCGTTTGTCTGAACGTTCAAATGATGAACTTTCACTTCAAGCAGAGTGGGGCGTTATTGCTGCGAAACAGGCAATGGAAAATGCAGGCGTAACTGCTGAAGATATCGATGTTGTGATTTTGGCATGTTCAAACATGCAGCGTGCTTATCCGGCAGTTGCGATTGAAATCCAGTCAGCACTTGGCATTCAAGGTTATGCCTACGATATGAACGTTGCATGTTCAGCTGCTACTTTTGGTTTGAAACAAGCGGCAGATGCAATTCGTTCAGGCGCTCGCCGTGTGTTGTTGGTGAATGTCGAGATTACATCGGGTCACCTAGACTACCGTAACCGTGATTGCCACTTCATTTTTGGCGACGTTGCGACCGCTTCTATTATTGAAGAAACCACTACTAAAACTGGTTTTGAAATTTTAGATATTCATTTATTTACTCAATTTTCAAACAACATTCGCAATAACTTCGGTTTCTTAAACCGTAGCGAAGATGCGGTCGTTGACGACAAGTTATTCCGTCAAGATGGCCGCAAAGTCTTTAAAGATGTTTGTCCGTTAGTGGCAAAAATCATTAATGCGCAGTTGGAGAAAATGCAGTTAACTGCAAACGATATTAAGCGTTTCTGGTTACACCAAGCCAATGCCAATATGAATGAACTAATCTTGAAATATGTGGCTGGTAAAGAGGCAGATTTAAGCCGTGCCCCAATTATTCTCGATGAGTTTGCAAATACCTCTTCAGCAGGCGTTATTATTGCTTTACACCGTACAGGCCACGAAGTAGATAATGGTGAGTATGGCGTGATTTCATCTTTCGGCGCTGGTTATTCAGTAGGTTCGATTGTTGTACAAAAGCATGTTGCTTAAGTTAAATGTTTGATTGAAAACGCTCATAAGAGCGTTTTTTTATGAGCGAAATAATATAAAAAGCGGGCCAAAATTAGCCCGCTTAGATTGAATCAAAAGTTATTAAAACTTTTTGGTGTAGTTTACAAACAGGCGATCTTCACCAAAATCATTACCATGTTTTACGTTGTAATCAATCCGAATATATTGCAGGGCAACACCTTTTAAGAACGGCTGCTGAAATGCGTAGTTTAAAATCACATTCGACTCGGTT
>NZ_JZFB01000003.1:376743-376966 GCF_001188385.1 Acinetobacter sp. V2
ATATTTAAACTTAGACGTAAGAGCAAAGTTAGGTTGTTTCCAATTATGCTCAAGTCCAACATAGTGTTTGTTGTAGAGATCTTCTAAATTACCAAAGTAGTATTCGCCCTTGAGTGACGGCGTAAATTGATAGCGCAGATCTAAGTAGTTCAGGCCATCAGATTCTTTGGTAATTCCATTTGAAGTGAACGAAAACTTTTTAAAATCTTCTTCATTTCGTGGC
>NZ_JZFB01000003.1:376976-377355 GCF_001188385.1 Acinetobacter sp. V2
AACCCGACCAATTTCAGCATAAAGCTGATCTGAAAGTTGTGACTTAAGATTGGTTCCCCAATAAGAGGCAAGCAATTGTCGGCTTGCATCCACAGCCGTTACAGGCAGATCTAACCAGAGTTCACCGACACTTAAAAGGGTTTTGTCGTAGCCCAGTTTTAAAGTTGCACCGTATTTTAAAAAGTCGGATGCTTGTGACTGAGTTTCTTTATTAAAAGGTAAAACCGTGTCCGCAACGTGTTTGTCTGAACTCAAGCGCACGGCATATTGAACAGAAGCATCGGCACCAATCGTAATCGGTTTGTCTGCAATTTGCAGTGGGGTGTCATGCATTTTCGATTTATAAAATAAAGATGCTGCCTGAGACCAACTGCCAGTA
>NZ_JZFB01000003.1:377365-379581 GCF_001188385.1 Acinetobacter sp. V2
CATCATTATCAAAATTACGGTTGATATAGGCGTTTTTTAAAGTGAATTTCCATTCATCTTCGGGCTGCTGATTTGGATTTGCAGCGAATGAATTGCCACACATCAATATTAAGGTCGCGAAAGTTAAAGCACGTGGCTTAAAGCGGTGTAATAATTCCATAATCCATTTCCAAAAAGATGCGCCAATCCTCGGCGCATTTATATTTACTGCTGGGTAAGCGTGTTTTGAGGGTTAAAAGTTGATGGCGTTTGTGCAGCAACAGAGGCTTTTAGATTGACCATAAATATTGCAAGTGCAGCAATCACACCCGGAATTGCAATCGCTAAGAAATTCATTTGGTGAGGAAGCTCAAGTGTGAGAAGGGCTCCTGTTAAAACTGGTCCAATAATCGCACCGATACGGCCAATTCCAGATGCCCAGCCCATGCCAGTTGAACGAAGTGCTGTCGGATAGAACTGTGCAACGAAGGTGTAGAGTAAGATTTGCGAACCAATTGTGGCAGCACCAGCAATTGCAATCAGGCTATATAAAATAAATTGTGGACTATTAATGCCAAGCAGAATTAAAGCTGCTGAACCCACAATAAACATGATCGTAATAACCGGTTTTAGATGGAATCTGTCCGCTAAAGCACCGCCACCAATTGCACCGACCATGCCGCCAATATTAAGTGCAAACAGGAATAACATGCTTGCACCTAACGAATAGCCCGCTTGCAGCATGAGTTTAGGTAACCAGCTGCCTAAGGCATACACCATGAGTAAGCACATAAAGAAAGCAATCCAGAACATAAATGTGCTAAAAGTACGGCCTTGTTGGAAAAGCGCACGGACAGGGGCATCGGTTGTGGTGCTTTCGTTTAACACCAGTTGTGTATTGGCGTTTACCTGCGTTTCTGGCGCAATTTTACAAACAATACTTTTTGCCTGCTCGCTATGGTTTGATTTCACTAAAAAGGTAAGAGATTCAGGCAAAAATTTCCAAATGAGTGGGAGCAATAACAGGGGAATACCTGCAATTAAAAACATGATTTGCCAGCCCATATCTTTCACGAGCCATGCACCAAGTAGCGCTGATGTCATGCCGCCAATTGCATAGCCACTAAACATGATTGCGACCAATGTACTGCGGATTTTTTTGGGTGCGTATTCGGTCATAAGCGCAACAACGTTTGGCATAACGCCACCAATCCCAAGGCCTGCAATAAAGCGCAAAATAGCAAACTCAGTTGGTCCTTTGGCAAAGGCACCAATAAAGGTAAATCCGCTGAATAAGGTGACACAAATCAGGATGGTTTTTTTACGTCCCAGTTTGTCTGAAAGTGTGCCGAAAATCATGGCACCAAACATCATCCCGAATAGAGCAGCACTGGCGAGTAAACCAGCTTCTACCGCAGTTAATGACCATTGTTGCATTAACAGAGGAAGAGCAACCCCATAAATAACTAAATCATATCCATCAAAAATAATAATAAGTAGGCACCAGATTAAAACTTTCCAATGAAAAGATGTAAAACTGGCTTTATCAATTAACTCATTAATATTAACCTTGCTCGTATCCATTTTCTTCACCTCCAATTTGTGAAGCATCGCGTTATTTTTTAATAAACTATTTTGTTATTGAGTTGGAGTCAAAAACCTAATTGATATATCTTTATGTCTTTAAGGTATTGTGCTTTTTTTAATTTAATTATTTGAAAAATATGTATTTATTTTTATTTCTTTAGTTGGTTTTGTTGTGTCTTTAAAATGGGGGTAAATATTGTATGATGAGAATTTTAAGGATTTTAGAGATGTTTTTTTATAGATTTTATTGATGATAATCATAGCTAAAAATATAGCTAAATTTATATTATGAATTGAAGTGAAAATATAAAAACAAAATACTAAAGTCTATTATTTAATTATTTTAGAGATTCATCTTAAAAATGAAATTTAATCTATATTCAATAAAAAAATCGCCAAATCAGAAATAGCAAATTATTTGCATTCTGATTTGGCGATTGAGGTTCTATTGGGATGAGGGCTTAGATAAAAAACTTAATTTGTGGTTGGTGTTGAGCGTGGTGTGAGAATGAAATGGGCGATTACACCAATACAAATACCCCAAAAAACTGAGCTTAATCCAAGAAAATGCATGCCCGATGCTGTAGCTAAAAAGGTAATAAGTGCAGCATCGCGTTGACTGTCATTTTTCATGGCAACAGAAATATTAG
>NZ_JZFB01000003.1:379646-388634 GCF_001188385.1 Acinetobacter sp. V2
AATAGCATGACAATACTGCCTGCAAATAAGCCTCCTAAAATATAAAAAATCCCATTAGCAATTCCTGCAATGTAACGTTTTTCTTTAAGTTCATGCGCATCTTTGCCCATACATAAAGCTGCGGTAATTGAGGCAAGCACAATCGTAATACCGCCGACGCAGGCAACAGCTAAAGAGGTAATACTGGTGACAGTAATAATGGGTTTGGCTGGGGTGTCATAACCGCTGAGTTTCATAATCGCCATACCTGGTAAAAATTGACCGGTTAGACTGACTAAAATGAGAGGAACAGCGAGGTTGAGTGTTGAGTTCCATGTCCATTCTGGGCTAATCCACTGTGGAATAGCTAAACTAAAACTCACATCAACCGGGTTCATTTTACCTAAAATGAGGCTTAATAAAACTCCAGCAGCTAACACCCAAATCATGGTGTAGCGCGGCATTAAACGTTTGGCAATTAAAAAGACAATAAGCATGCTAAAGACAATAAAAGGCATGCTATCAGACGCAGTAAATAGGCCAATACCAAATTGAAAAAGAATACCTGCCATCATGCCGGCAGCGACGTCTTGCGGAATCCACTTCAGTAACTTGTCGAAATAACCAGTAACGCCAATTAAAAAAATAACGATTGCAGAAGTAATATAGGCGGCTACCGCTTCATTTAATGAGACATTTGGGAATAGGGTAACTAATAGGGCAGTGCCTGGTGCTGACCATGCGGTTATGACAGGCGTTTTATATTTAATTGAAAGATAAATACCTGAAACGGCGGCACCAATTGAAATTCCCCAAATCCATGACACCATCATATCGGTGGACACATGAGCACGCTGAGCAGCTTGGAAAAAAATAATCAGTGGGCCTGAGTAAGAAATTAAAACCGCGAGAAAGCCCGCAACTGTTGCTGATATAGACCAGTCATTTTTTAATGTCTTGAACAGGGTTGCCATGTGTGATTGCCTCCATGCAAATCATATTATTTACCCAATCATGTAAAAAGATCAGGGTTAACCCTGATCTCCACCTCCGACTGAAATAACCGAGCCAGTCATATACGATGCTTCGTCTGATGCAAGAAATAAAATTGCATTCACTTGTTCTTGAATTGTGCCATAACGGCCCATAAATGTTCGATCTATTGTTTGATCAACTACTTGCTGCATCCAGTCTTTTTCATTTTGACTTAACGGATTGGCATTGCGTGGTACTTTGCGAGGCGGTGCTTCGGTTCCACCAGTCGCAACAGCATTGACTCGGATTCCATCTTTGGCATGTTCAAAAGCAAGCGATGCCGTTAAAGCATTTACACCGCCCTTAGATGCAGAGTAGGGAATACGATTAATACCACGGGTCGCAATTGAAGATACATTTACAATAACACCCGCTTGTTGCTTAATCATGGCGGGGAGCACAGCGCGGCAACACCATAACGTTGGAAACAATGAGCGATTTACTTCCTTAATGATCTCTTCTTCGGAAAACTCTTCAAAAGGTTTCATCCAGATCGCGCCACCTACATTATTAATCAGGATATCTACCCGACCGTAGTGTTCAATGGCTTTTGCAACAACCGCTTGCGCACCTGCATAGGTTTCAAGGTCGGCATTAATCGTGACAGCATCACCACCTGCACTCTGAACTTCTTTGAGAACTTCTTCAACATATTCAGAGCGGTCAGCCATGATGACTTGGCCGCCTTCAGCTGCAACTTGCAGTGCCACACCACGACCAATGCCTTGAGCACTACCCGTAACAATCACGACTTTATTGGTAAATCTTTGACGGTTTGACATAGATAACTTCTCCACCTTGAATTAGTTTGCAGAGAATTTTTCAAACAAGAAATTAGTAGGTTTGATATTTTCAGTTTCTAACCAGCCACGTACCGCCTCTACCATTGGTACTGGTCCACATAGATAAACATCGACGTCGCCACCGTTTAACCATTCACTTTCAATATGACCAGTGACATAGCCTTTACGTTCATGGTTGCTCTCAGGGCTTGCAACTACAGTTCGATATTCAAACCATGGGAATTTCGCCTGCAACTCATTGAGTTTTTCTAGAGCAACTAAATCAAAGTCATTGGTTACACCAAAGACTAAACGAACAGGCTGTTCTGAACCTTTCTCTTCAAGCACTTGTAACATCGACATAAATGGGGCAATCCCAGTACCGCCTGCGAGCATAAGCACTGGACGCGCTACATTACGTAAATAGAAGCTACCGAATGGACCGGTAAATGTCATTTTGTCGCCAGCTTGGGCATTTTTGCTCAAGAATTCACTCATTTTGCCATTCGGTACGTTACGGACCACAAAGCCTGTTAAACGATTGCCCGGTTTTGAGCTAAATGAATATGAACGTGTTTCGCCAGTTTCTGGAATTGCCACGTTAACGTATTGACCTGCAAGGAAATGAATATCCGGTTGTCCTTCATCAAGTTGGATATCAAATGTGATGGTTGAGTCTGATAAATTTTCAACGCGAGCTAATGTACCTTGGAAGCTATGAATTGCAGTTTTGCAAACATCTGACGAGGCTTGAATCTGGAATACCGCATCTGAAGTTGGACGACATTGGCAAGCAAGAATATAGCCTTGCTCAGCTTCTTCTGGTGTTAGTGCATCTTCAATATAGGTTTCTTCTGGCATGTCATAACTACCGGACTCGCAAAATGCGCGGCAAGTTCCACATGCACCATCACGGCAATCCAAAGGAATATTAATTTTTTGGCGATAGGCTGCGTCAGATAGGGTTTCGCCTTGAGCTACGTTAATGAAACGTGTAACACCATCTTCAAATTGAAGTGCAACATTGTGGTTTGACATGGCATGTATCCTACAAAATATTTGAAACTTTTACCCTCAGCCAACAGTCCGTTTAACTGAGGGGGTATGTCTTAAAGGTGGTAGATATCAATGACTTGATTGATATAGTCATTTTTCAAAACGACATACTTGCTCAAGATTTTTGGTTGATCACCTGAAAAATCGATCACATAACGTGACATACCGAAATAGCTGTAATTTGTCTTGTAACGGAAACTCAAGGTATTCCAGTTAAAGCGAACAGTAACTTTGTCGCCATCGCGCTCTACAACTTCAACGTTGGCAATATTGTGGCTTGTGCGTGTGTCCGGCATGGTTGCAGATGAACGCTCAGTTTTGATACGGAACACACGATCTTCTAAACCTTGACGGTCTGGATAATAAATAAGTGAAATTTCAGATTGTGGATCTTCAGTTAATCTATCGTCGTCATCCCAAGCTGGCATCCAGAAAGAAGCTTCGGGTGCATAGCATTCAATCCAATCTTCCCATTGTTCGTCATCTAAAAAGCGAGCTTCACGATAGAGAAACTGAGCAATATTTTCTAAAGTTACTTTGTCTTGAGCACTCATGCTGTTTCTCCCTGATCAGCAATTTCTTTCTCTGATGCAATCGCGTGTTTCATGGTGTGTAACCAATATTGATGTTGGGCAAGATAAAGACCTTCATCTTCAGTTTTGATACCACTTAACATTGGTTTTAAACCGATTTCATTTGCTGCATCGTCTGGTCCATAAATCCAGTGTTTTGAACCACGGCACATGTCATTCCACTCAAGGGCAATACCTGCGTAGCCTGCCTGACAAGCACGGAATTCTTCTAAATCGTCTGGTGTTGCCATGCCTGAAGCATTAAAGAAATCTTCATATTGACGGATACGACGTGCACGAGCTTCAGGTGCTTCGCCTTTAGGTGCGATACAGTAAATGGTGACTTCGGTTCTATTAACCGAAAGTGGGCGAAGTACACGAATTTGCGAACCGAACTGATCCATCAAATAAACGTTTGGATAGAGACACAAGTTACGTGAACGCTCAATCATCCATTTCGACATCGCTTCACCGTATTTTTCGGTGTATTCGTCTGCTTTCGGGAAATTTGGACGGTCTTCTGGGTTTGCCCATTGTGTCCAAAGCAACATGTGACCATTTTCAAAGCCATACGAGCCACCGCCTTGTTTACCCCAAGAACCTGCACTCATCGCACGGATGTTATCGGCAGCTTGTGTTTCTTTGCGGTGTTGAGTTGTTGCTGCGTAGTTCCAGTGCACAGCAGAAACGTGGTAACCATCGGCACCATTCTCAGCGGTGAGTTTCCAATTGCCTTCATAGGTATAGGTAGATGAACCACGTAAAACCTCAAGGCCATGTTCAGACTGGTCAACAATCATGTCGATAATTTTGGTGGTTTCACCTAAGAATTCTTCAAGTGAAGGTACATCTGGATTTAAGCTACCAAATAAGAAACCTTTGTAGCTCTCAAAACGAGCCACCTTTTTAAGGTCATGTGAGCCTTCTTGGTTAAAGCAGTCCGAGTAACCAGCTTCGCTTGGATCTTTAACCTTGAGTAATTTACCTGAGTTGTTAAACGTCCAGCCGTGGAAAGGGCAGGTATATGTTGCTTTGTTACCACGCTTGTGACGGCAAAGTTGTGCTCCGCGGTGTGAACACGCATTGATCATGGCATTGAGTTCGCCGTTACGGTTGCGGGCAATAATGACTGGCTGACGACCAATGTGAGTGGTGTAGTAGTCATTATTATTTGGAATTTGGCTTTCGTGTGCTAAGTAAACCCAATTACCTTCGAAGATATATTTCATTTCGAGGTCAAATAGGGCTTCGTCAGTAAACACTGAGCGATGAAGTTTAAATTCACCTGTATCGATATTATCTACAAGTAATTCATCAATACGGTCAAGATGGCTAGTATTGATTACAGGAATACGTGGCATGTCCGTTCTCCGACTTTCCAAAAGTGTGGAAGTCACCAAGGCCTTAGCTACGATCTACAAGGTCTTGATATCCTAATATTGTCAATGAAGCGCATGAGTGCGCTGGGTGTTTAACCGTGAATTGATGAAGATGAATCACTGGAAGATTGGCAAGAGGGCTTTTTCACAAAGCAATTCATCACTTCATCGGTTTGTTGCTTGTATATACCTTAAAAGAATGGTTAAACTGTGTCTAAGACTGAATTTGCATTTTTTTATATCTTAAAGGTATGGAAGCCTTATGGAACTAAGACATTTACGGTATTTTGTGGCTGTTGTTGAAGAGCAGAGCTTTACAAAAGCCGCGGAAAAACTATTTATTGCTCAACCACCTTTGAGTCGACAGATTCAAAATTTGGAAAGTGAGCTTGGAATTCAACTGTTTGAGCGTGGAAGCCGTCCTTTACAGACAACCCCAGCCGGACATTTCTTTTATCAGCACGCCCTTAAACTTTTGTCGAATGCTGAAGAAATAAAAAGTATGACCAAACGTATTGGTCTAATTGAACGTAGTGTGACGATTGGTTTTGTCGGGTCTTTACTCTATGGTTTACTGCCTCGAATCATTTATTTATTTCGGCAACAACAACCTCATTTGAATATTCAATTGATGGAGTTAAGTACGACTGAGCAGCTACAGGCATTAAAAGAAGGACGTATTGATGTTGGATTTGGACGCCTAAGAATTAGTGATCCTGCGGTGAGACGTATTTTGCTACGTAAAGAACGCTTGGTGGTTGCTGCACATACCAGCCATCCCATTGCTCAGCGTACGGAAGGGGTATATCTGGCCGATCTTATTGATGAAAAGATGTTTATGTATCCCACTTCGCCGAAACCTAATTTTTCGACCCAGCTTTTAAATATTTTTGCCGAGCATAGTTTGGTTCCAAAAAATATGCATGAAATACGAGAAATTCAGCTGGCTTTGGGCTTGGTGGCAGCGGGTGAAGGTTTGTGTATTATTCCTGCCAGTGCCGATACTATTCGCTTTCCTCATTTAAATTACATTCCGATTTTAGATAACGGTGCAGTCAGCCCGATTTTCATTACTGCTCGTGCAATGGACCGAAGTGAAGACTTACAGCTTTTATTTGATTGTATTTATCAGGTGTATGATCTTGAAGGTATTCCATATAAACGCACCGTTTTCACGCTCGATCAAAATCCGATAGATGATTCAGACGGTATCGATTTTTAAATAAAGCAGGGCATAGCCTCAAAAGCTGAAGCTATGCGTTGATGTGTTTTAGAAAGCCCAAATCAGTTTTAGCCAGCTGGTGTGGCCTTCGGAACGGTATTCGACTTCGGTTTCTTTCAGAAATTTGGCTTCAATAGACCAGTTTTTATCGGCATATTGAATGCCTGGACCAATTGCAAAAGCCTGTCCTTTAAACCCAATGTTATTTCCGTTTACTTTGTCATCTGTGGTTTGTTTAAAAGCATAGCCTTCAACTGCCACTTTGAGTTTGGGGTTAATGCGGTAACCTAAGCTATAGTCACCCGCAATGTATTGGCCAGACTGGTAGTTGGTTGCATCGTTACGTGTATTCCAGCTATAAGACAGTTTAGTTGAGAGATCTAAACCCGCCACGTTGGCATAACTATAGGCAAGAATAGGTCGAATGGTGTGATAGTTTTTCCCGAGATTGGCTTCAACTGGATGTGTCGTACTTGGAGTGTCGTATTCACCTGTTCCCAGTACGGTTTCTAGGGCTGCAATCCAGTGATGATTTCCTTGATGCCAGCCGAGCATACCACCCAAAATCAAGTCTCCGAGTCCTTGGTTTGAGTCAGCCATCCCATTTACTTTTAGTCTTAGATCAACCAATGGCTGGGCTGCATAAAACCCGAGTTGTCCATCCATAATTTTTTGGTCGGTCATCCAGACTAACCGCGGAACCACGGCGTTGACATCAACATGGAACTGATCGGGACCATTTTGAAACTCTGATGCATGATAATTTTGATAATAACTGAGTAGATAAACCCCAGCAGGTGGTAAGGCACCCGCCATCATACCTTCGGCACCTAAAGCAAAAGAGTCCGAGCCATTTTCTGTCGCAAATGCAGAGGGAAGGTAAAGGGTGCTGATTACACCACATATGATTGCAGCAATTTTGTTCTTCATAGAATGTCCTATTCTGTGTTGTTTGGCTTGTCACTAAAAAAACGTTATTCCTTAACGGTCTTTAAAAATTTGAGTCTGTTTAGCCTGTAAATTTGGAATGCAGAACTCCTGTGAGCTTTGTATTTGCTTTCTAAATTACAAATACAAAGCTCATTTGAAAAAGCGAAGTGCTGAAAGGTTTATCTTTAAATATGTTTGAATAAAGCTGAACGTGACTGTCCAGCAGCACCATCGGCTGCACTTAAGAAGCGTTCAGTGTGAATGTCCCTTTCGAATAAGCGACTTTGCATGAGCGTTGAAATTGCCGAGTCGATCATGATTGGTGGGCCGCACAAATACGCTTTGTGTCCACCACATCGATTTTCAAAGTAATCGGCAACAGCCTCGTGCACGAATCCGGTAAATCCAGTCCATTGGTCTTCTGCTTTTGGTGCATTGAGAGCAGGGATATAGCGGAAGTTCGGATAGTCTTTTACGAGTTGTTCAAACAAATCTCGGTTGTATAGCTCTGCCAAGTCTCGTGCTCCTTGGAAGAGGTAAATGGTGCGACTATCTCCAGACTCAAGCAAATCTAAAATCATCGATTGTGGACTTGAAAGACCTGAACCTCCTGCAATGAAAATAGCATTTTGATCATCTGACTTGCGTACGAAAAATTGACCATAAGGGCCTGAAATATCAAGCTGATCACCTGTAGCAAGTTGTTCATGCACATAAGTCGTCGCTGCACCGCCTTCAACTTTACGAATATGCAGCTCAACAATACCCACTTCACTTGGTGAATTGGCAATTGAAAATGCACGAGTTCCTTCAATATTTGGAAATTGGACATTAATATATTGACCAGCTTGGAACTCGATTGGACGATTTAGTTGTAGACGGATTCCTTTAATGGTCGGCGACAGGTCTTTTATGTCAATGACTGTCGCTTGATAGTCTTGAACCAAATGGCCTAAGAAATCTGGGTCTTCATCGACATCGGCTTCAATGACCAGATCGGATTGTGGTTTGCAGCAGCAGGCAAGCACCTTATTTTCATCGCGTTCGATATCCATGAGCGCAAATGGTGAAGCTTCACCGACATCATAAAAACCGTCAGTGACTTGAACCTTACATGTCCCGCAAGTGCCATGACCACAGGCAAAGGGTAACCAAACGCCTTGGCGTAAAGCGGCATCTAAAATGGTTTGGTCTTCTTCTACTTCAATCGTTGTTCCGATCGGTTCAATGGTGACTTGATAACTCATGACACACCTCCGAATTAAACGTAGCTGTCGTTATAGCCATTTAATTCTGGCGTAACGAAACGAAGTAATGACTTATGACCAAAACCAAGCTCTGCCAAGCTTTGAATACTCTCTGGGTTGATTGTTTGATCATCTAAGGTGTATTGCACTTTTGACCAATCAATTTTGGCAAAATCTGGATGTTGGGCAAAACCACCTGTAATTTGTTGCTCAATCAACTGTCCAAAAGTTTGTTGAGGCGAGGCAAGCATGGCATGTGCCGAGCAAAAAAGTGTGTGATGATCCCAACCCACGTAAAGTAAGAATTGGTCGCCATAATTTTTTTGCAGATCAAGCGGTTCAAATTGATAGTTGTTGTGTATCGCGCGAACAGTCATGTTCAATCTCCTTATTTCCTATCAGGCAGCTTGATCACTGCCTGAATAATTCCTTGTGCTTAAGCTGCGTTACCTTTCCATTTTTTCCAGCGCTGTTGGTCTGGCGAGCCTTCAATATCCAGATTGTCGGCACCGACATTCATGCGGTAATAATCGCGGAGCATGGTTTCGAGGTCACCGCCACCACAGTTGCCTTGCAAAATTTGATTTACAGGTAGCCATGCTTGTATATATTTCTCAGGCTCGCGCTCGAAAATGTCATGACAGCCATCTGAACAGGTGTGGTAGCGTTCGCCTTGGTAAATGCTATGGCGATAACTAAACTGAGTCGGGTCATCACCCATTTCAGTAAAGGTCATTGGAATCTGACAAACCTGACAAAGCTGTGGTAAACCTGCGCTATAGAAGC
>NZ_JZFB01000003.1:388676-389162 GCF_001188385.1 Acinetobacter sp. V2
TGGACGGTAGTATTTATCAAAAGTGTCTGGATATTTAGCCGATAACCAATCCATTTCTTCGTCGGTTGGAATCCAAGTATGGAAACCAGCAGCATGACCAAAGTTATAGAAAATCCACCATGCCTGATGCGAGACATGCTCTTTTTCTTTCACAATGACATCGCTATATTTCGGCATACGGATGCCATAGCGGCTTAAATCTTTAAATAGCGCACCGCCTGCTTGTTCAAAATAAACTTCCCAAGCTTCTTTCCACGACATCACTTTATTTGGCAGCATGTAATCCATCATCATGCCCACAATTGAAAGCAAACGCGTCCCGCGCCAGAACCATTTATCAATCCATTCCTGCACAATCGGCACGTTGTCTTCATGTTGTTCGAGCAAGAATTTTACGATTTCAAGACCAAGCGTCATGTGGCGAGCTTCATCTGACTGTGCACTAAAACCAAAGGTTACAGTTGCCATATCGCCGTTATAAGCTGC
>NZ_JZFB01000003.1:389204-390004 GCF_001188385.1 Acinetobacter sp. V2
TATTCAAAAGCAAAACTAATGGCTAATAAGAACTCGAAAGGTCCAGCAGAACGGGCATCTTCAAAAAATGATTTAGGCACAGACAAATACCAAACGCGGTCATGCATGTGCGCCCAGTCCTGAAAACCATCAAAGAACTTGTTGTAATGGCTCATGGCATGAATTTGAGTCTGTACATGACGCAGTTCATCAATCGACTGCATCTGAGAAGCAATACGTGCTCCAATACCACTAAACTGGCGGCCTACATGGGCATAGCCTTGATAGGCCTGATATTCAAGTGGGGTCACTGCTGTTAAAAAGAGTTTGATCGCATTTAAGTAGCGTTCATTGCTGACATTCATCTGACCATTGTTTTGAGCAAATGCATCAAAAATGGCATACAGTTTTTTCTCTTTTTCTGCCTGATATTTCCAGTAAGCATCCATAGTTAAACGGAATGGATCTTCCCATTTAGACCAGTCCGTAATTTTGATACCTTCAAACTCTTCATAAGGGAAGGCCTCTTTACGGTCAGCATAGGAAAAGTCCCAGTCCAGATCACGGGTTAATGCGCGGTAACGATCTTTCGCATTTAACTTTTTGCTGGTTTCTTTGGTTTGAGTTGTCATGATTGATCATCCTTAAATCTTTGTTAAACAACGTCTATGTTGTGATTAATTCCAGTGAAGGCGGAAAGTATCGTCATCTTCTTCGACGTTGCCACCCAGCGTAATCATGTTGAGTTGTAACGATTGGATGTCCCAATCTTGGCCTAGTTTTTCAGATACGGTTTCGGCTTTAATCACCAAATCAGTTTC
>NZ_JZFB01000003.1:390087-391098 GCF_001188385.1 Acinetobacter sp. V2
CGTTGTCTTGTAATGCGAGATAGACTTTAGACATGTTGCTTCTCCTTAAGCATTTGTTAGTGGTTGTAGGCCGAGTTTTTTTGCACGTTCAATAACGACTTGTTCTGCTTGATCGACTGCCTCTGCTGTTAAGGCTGCTGTTGCCCAAGGTGTAAAAGCTGCTTTTACTTGAGTTAAAGACTCAGTGAACCATTCATTTAATAGCTGTTTGTTATGATCGGATTCTGCTGCCGCAGTTTTAATGACGGTGTCTGACCACTTACGTAAATCACTTAAAGTGTCTTTCATAAACTCAGTCAGCATGGCTAAGTCACGAGCATTTTGACTCACTAACCACTGATCAAACTGTTGATAGACAAGCTCTGTCACAAAGCCGTCAATCACAAGGTTCTGTAATAAGAAAAGTTTGAAGTAATCTTGCTCTGTGAGGCTTTCTTCACACAGACGGCGTAAGCCTTGCCATGCTGGATGTTGCATCCAAGCCTGTTTTGCCTGCTGTAGTGAGTCGCCGCTATTACCATCTAAAGCTAAGCCAATCCGTGAGATGTACTGCGCAATTCCTAAATGATCCATCGCGGCATAAATACAAGCTTGGGTAAGCACGGTACCATAACCATAGGCACTACCAGACATCATGTGTAAGTTTGCAGTTTGTTCAACGTGGCGAAATGGCAATAGGCATTCAATGACCTTGGCTTTGACTTCATCAGACAAATGTTCTGCAAGCTGACGTTTTTCAAAAAAAGCAAAATTACTTTCGGCTGTGTCCTGTAAACGCGCACGGTGCTGAACATAAGTTCCATAATAGAATTGACGTGGATCTTTAAATGCGTACCAGTCTTGCATTTGCAGGGCAGTATGGGTTTTATCATTTAAGGTCTTTTCAGGTTTCCACAACGGACGATAGTGAAAGTTAGTTTCTGCCTGTACATCAAAACTTACTTCTTGATATCGAGTTGCTGGCTTAGTACCAAATCGTCTTTCGATATAGGCGTAGTTCTGGCGGATAGG
>NZ_JZFB01000003.1:391140-397571 GCF_001188385.1 Acinetobacter sp. V2
TCTCCTTATATTTTTTACATCTGATCATCGTGATCGTTGCTATTACGTTGCGTGCCGACTAAGGTGGCTTCAGTGCCATAGCGCCATTTTTCTTCCTGAGCATCATTAAAAGCTTGTTGCTCTTGGGTCATTTCAACTACTCGATTGGTCTTACAAAAATCATTAAATGCATGTTTAGGCAAAACCAGTTCCACAAATAGACTTGGGTCGTGAATGGCAAAATCGAATTCGATAAACTCTGCGTTTAAGTCGCCAGTGACCCGAATATATTTGGTTAATTCTTCGACTTGAGGTTGCGTCATGCTGTACTCCATCAAGACATGGTCTTGAAATTGATGAATGCTCCTTGCTCTCGCTATAAGCTTTACAAAAGCTATGCCAACTTTATTTTTATTATTAAAAACAATTGCTTAGTTTTTTTATTAAAAGTGCAGCATTTTTAAAATTCACCATTTCATGAATTTTTTTGAATGGTGAAATAGAGATATTCATGATTTGATGAAGTGGGTCGTAAAAATTTCTTTTTAGATTGTTTAGGGCTTTAAATGGAGAGGTTTAGAAATACTTTTTTAGTATGAAGTTATGTCTTTAAGGTACTAGGACATTTATCTGGTTCTTCGATAAGATGAGATAAAACCCAAATGTGTTTAATGGATTAAAACAGATCACTCATGGCTCGAGTAAAATACGATACAACGGGACGATACGCAGATCATCCGCAAGAAATTCACGATTTGCTGTCTAAATTGCAGTTTGATACTGCCCACGGCCAAATCTGGTTTGATGAATATCGGATGCTGCTTTTACACACCAGCATTATGGGATATTTGCGTAAAGATTTAGCACACATGATTGGGCTTGAGCGGACTAAGCGTTTCTTTATTCGATTAGGGTATCAAGCAGGGTTAAAAGATGCAGAAGTTACAACAAAAATGCGTCCCGATTTAAATGAACACGATGCTTTTATGGCAGGCCCACAAATGCATGCGATTCGCGGAATGGTTCAAGTACAGGCCAACCAGCTCAATTTAAGCCACGATAAAAAACAGTTTTATGCCGATTTAAATTGGCTCAACTCTTTTGAAGCCGATGTGCATTTAGAGCATTTTGGTCCAAGTGATGAACCAGCGTGCTGGATGCTTCTGGGTTATGCATGCGGCTACAGTAGTTTTGCGACGGGCATGACCATTATTTATCAAGAAATAGAGTGTAAAGCGTGTGGCCACGAGCATTGCCGTATTATCGGTAAGCCTTTAGAAGAGTGGGGAAATGCTGATGAGCTGATTCAGTTCATGTCTCCCGAACCCATGGAAAAAGAACTCATTGCGTTGCAGGCTGAACTGTTTGAACTTAAAAAATCAATTTATAGCGACAGTGAAGCCGATTACCAATTATTTAGTTCTGTGGGTAAGTCAGCATCTTATAAACAGGTCTGTGCATTATTAACAAAAGCTGCGGGTTCGAAAGTTTCTATTTTACTACAAGGTGAAACAGGCGTTGGTAAAGAAGCTTTTGCACGAGGGGTTCATGAAAATAGCCAAAGAAAAGAGCAACCTTTTATTGCGGTAAATTGTGCAGCGATTCCACCAGAGTTAATTGAGTCTGAACTATTTGGGGTAGAAAAGGGTGCCTATACAGGAGCGCATCAATCTCGCTTGGGGAAGTTTGAACGAGCCAATGGCGGTACTATTTTTTTAGACGAAGTGATTGAGCTTTCACCTCGTGCACAAGCAGCACTATTACGCATTTTGCAAGAAGGTGAATTTGAGCGAGTAGGAGACTCACAAACTCGTATTTTAGATGTTCGTGTAATTACAGCAACCAATGAAGATCTTGAACAAGCGGTGAAAACAGGACGATTTCGGGCAGATTTGTATTATCGCTTAAATATTTTTCCAGTGCAGATTCCACCTTTGCGGGAGCGCCGTGAAGACATTCCTTTACTGGTTGAACACTTTCTTCATCGCTTTGAAAAAATGTACGGTAAAACCATTCAGGGTGTAAGTGAAAAGACCAAAGTTTTTATGCAGCAATATGAATGGCCGGGTAATATTCGCGAGTTGGAAAATTTATTAGAAAGGGCGGTTTTATTAACGGACGATCAGCAACTGATTAAGTTAAATGCCATTTTCCCACAGATTAAGCATGACCCAGAGCAGGCTGTAGCTGTTGAAACCGACTTTGAGCAATTGTTGCAGGCAGAGTTTAATTTAGAAGAACACGAGAAGCAGTTAATTTTAACGGCTTTAAAAAAGGCAAATCATAATGTGTCTGAAGCGGCACGTTTATTGGGAATATCTCGGGCGGCACTGGACTATCGAATTAAAAAATTTCAGCTTTGAGTCAATATCAACACGCTCAAAAATAAAGGCCTAACTTTAAACGTTAGGCCTTATTCATTATTGCACTTGAGCTGGGAAACCATCTTCTTCAAGTGCTTCAGTAATTTTATCGACGCTTTCACTGCTTTCAACAGTGACGATTTTGGTCGCTAAGTCTACATCTACTTTTGCATTTGGGTCGATATCTTGAATCGTTGCAGTCACACCACGAGCGCAGCCACCACAAGTCATGTTTTCAATAAGTAGTTTCATGTTCATACTCCATCAAGAATGAGATGTTTGTTTGGATAACACAGAGTCTAAACCTTGTCATGATTGTAAGGTCAAGACCAAATTTTTAAAAAAATATGCTTGACCTTCCCATGATGGGAATCTGTATGCTCAATACAGAATATTAAATTTTGCAGATTTGCAGAGGTGTTTGATGGACTCAAAAAACACAAAATTGCCAGCATATAGTGAAACACTTCCAATCGAAGGCATGACCTGTGCCTCGTGTGTAGGTCGTGTCGAAAAAGCACTTAAGAAAGTTGAAAATGTAGAGATTGCCAACGTTAATTTGGCAACAGAAAAAGCTGTTGTTTATTCAAATCAACCGATCCACCGCGAAGCACTGGTTAAAGCAGTTGAACGAGCAGGTTATGATGTTCCAAAAGCTGCGCCAGTGGAGTTGTCTATTGAGGGCATGACCTGTGCATCTTGTGTTGCACGAGTTGAAAAAGCCCTAAAAAAAGTAGACGGCGTTCAAGAAGCTACAGTCAATTTAGCAACAGAGCAGGCTTGGGTGCAGGCAGATGCATCGGTCAATGTCGATGACTTAATTCGCGCTGTTAAAAAAGCAGGTTACGACGCGAAAGCATCTGAAAAAAATCAAGATGAGCAACTCGATAAAAAAGCGTCAGAGTTAGATCAGCTTAAAAAAGATTTGATCATTTCGGTTGTATTGGCTTTACCTGTGTTTATTTTGGAAATGGGTTCACATCTCATTCCAGCTTTTCACATGTGGGTCATGCACACTATTGGTCAATACAATAGCTGGCTTTTACAATTTGTTTTGACCACATTAGTACTCGTTTTCCCTGGTCGCCGTTTTTACCAAAAAGGGATTCCAGCCTTATGGCGTTTAGCACCAGATATGAACTCGCTGGTTGCTGTTGGCACCTTAGCCGCCTACTGTTTTTCAGTTGTGGCAACCTTTATGCCGCATGTGTTACCCCAAGGCACGGTCAATGTTTACTTTGAAGCTGCTGCCGTTATTGTCAGTTTAATTTTGCTTGGGCGATATTTTGAAGCCAAAGCCAAAGGACGAACCTCGCAAGCCATTCAACATTTGGTAGGAATGCAGCCTAAAACAGCTCGTATTCAGCGTGACGGTCAAGTGGTGGAAGTTGCTGTTGCCGAAGTGGTCAGTGGAACTATTGTAGAAATTCGTCCGGGTGAACGTGTGCCAGTCGATGGTGAAGTAGTCGAAGGGCACAGCTACATTGATGAATCTATGATTACGGGTGAGCCTGTTCCCGTTGAAAAAATAGTAGGGCATCAGGTGGTCGGTGGTACGGTCAATCAAAACGGAGCACTGAACATTCGGGCAACCGCAGTGGGTAGCTCGTCTGTACTTTCACAAATTATTCGCATGGTTGAACAAGCTCAAGGTTCTAAACTTCCGATTCAGGGTTTGGTCGATAAAGTCACCATGTGGTTTGTACCGGCTGTCATGCTAATTGCTGCAATCACTTTCTTGGTTTGGTTTATTTTTGGGCCAGAGCCTGCGCTGACTTTTGGTTTGGTGAATGCTGTTGCGGTACTGATTATTGCTTGTCCTTGTGCGATGGGGCTTGCAACACCAACTTCTATTATGGTCGGTACTGGACGTGGTGCTGAATTAGGTGTCTTGTTCCGTAAAGGTGAGGCTTTGCAGCTTTTACAAGAAGCGCAAGTGGTGGCTGTTGATAAAACGGGCACACTGACCGAGGGTAAACCGACACTGACAGACTTTAATGTGCAATCAGGTTTCGAGCGTGAACAAGTACTAACTTTAGTTGCTTCAGTCGAAGCCAAGTCTGAACATCCAATTGCTCTTGCGATTGTTCAAGCAGCAGAGACTGAGGGTCTAACTTTATTACCCGTGACAGCATTTAACTCGATTACAGGTTCAGGTATTGAGGCTGAAGTATCAGGTCAAAAAGTACAAATTGGCGCAGATCGTTATATGCACCAACTTGGTTTAGACGCCAGCTCATTCCAAGCGATTGCGGCTCAATTAGGTGAAGAAGGCAAAACACCGCTATATGTCGCTATCGATCAGCAACTTGCAGCAATTATTGCCGTGGCAGACCCAATTAAAGAAACAACCTATGCTGCGATTGAGGCCTTGCATCAATTAGGTCTCAAGGTTGCCATGATTACAGGAGATAACCGTCATACGGCGCAAGCGATTGCTAAAAAGCTGAACATTGATGAAGTTGTGGCAGAGGTTTTACCTGAAGGCAAAGTGGACACAGTTCGCCAACTGCAAAAACAATATGGTCGTTTGGCCTTTGTAGGTGATGGCATTAACGATGCACCAGCCTTGGCGCAAGCAGATGTCGGCTTAGCCATTGGTACAGGAACAGATGTTGCCATTGAAGCTGCCGATGTTGTGTTGATGTCTGGTAGTTTAAAAGGCGTACCGAACGCAATTGCATTAAGTAAAGCAACCATGCGAAACATACGTCAAAACCTGTTTTGGGCATTTGTATATAACGTTGCTTTAATTCCAATTGCAGCAGGTGCGCTTTATCCAGCATTTGGTGTGTTACTTTCACCTATGTTTGCAGCAGGCGCGATGGCACTTTCTTCGGTTTTTGTTTTAGGCAATGCATTACGCTTAAAACGTTTTCATGCGCCAGTACAGTAAGGGTGCTGAAAATCAACTTTTGGTTTAAGATCATGACAGCAGGTCTTAAACCAAATTTAATATTTGAGGTGTGAGATGAATATCGGTCAGGCATCCAAACATTCAGGCATTTCGGCGAAAATGATTCGCTACTATGAAGAAATCGGTTTACTTGAAGCAGCTCAGCGTTCTGCTTCTGGCTATCGCATTTATTCAGAAACAGACCTTAAAACTTTAAACTTCTTAAAGCATGCTCGGGAGTTAGGTTTTTCATCTGAACAGATGAAAGAGCTTATTTCGCTTTGGAAAAATACCGATCGGCAGAGTGCAGAGGTGAAAGCCTTAACCGTCAAACACATTGCCGAATTAAAACAGAAAATTGCCCATCTTCAAGAAATGGTCAATATTTTGCAGGCTTCAGCCGATGATTGCTGCGGCAACCAGCAAGCTTCTTGTGCCATTTTAGATCACATTGAAAAAGGTGTGGGTGTAAGCTAAGTTTTATTAAAATAAAAAAGGAAAAATCATGGCTTATACAGCTTCTTGTCTTTGTAATGGGATTCAACTGCACATTAATGCCGAATTAGAACCCATTATGGTTTGTCATTGTACGCAGTGCCAAAAAGCCCAAGGTGCTGCTTTCGCTGCTATTACTCAAGTACAAAAAAGAGACTTAAATGTTGTGCAGGGTGAAAACCTGTTACAGGCTTATTTTGCATCGCCTAATAAAAAGAGAGTGTTCTGTAAAACCTGTGGTTCACCGATTTGGAGTGAACGTTTAGATAAACCTGAAGTGGTGCGTTTAAGGGTAGGACTCATTAATGAAGAAATATCGACATCTGTCATTTCTCATGCTTTTGTGTCTTCAAAAGTGAAGTGGTATCCAATTTGCGATAGTGCTCGCCAATATCAAAATGGGGTAGAAAACCCTTAAATATTAAGGTTGGATGCTATTTTATTCATTTGTAAAAAAACGTGAACAAGACTAGCCATGAATAAATAATGTGCTATAACTGTACCTAAGGTAATCGTAATATCTCCTCGATCCACAGGGAAACTTGGGACAGGGCAAAAGATACGATAGGACCTTACATATAGCTAGCAAAGAGCATGTAAGAGATGGATAGACACAAATCTTAGATTGCTCACCGTTGCAGAAAAGCCCGTGAAACGGGCTTTTTTAATGCCTGTAAAAAAGCTATTTATTGGATGAC
>NZ_JZFB01000003.1:397613-402341 GCF_001188385.1 Acinetobacter sp. V2
CATTCGTTCTTAAGCAAATAAAAAGATGTAGAAATAATAAAATTTTTTAAACATACAGACTATTCTGTATTGCAATTTAATTTATTTATAGGTACATTTACTTAACGGTTTAAAGTTCAAGTTTAATAATGGACTCATGGTCGTTGTGGGAGATCTAAGAGCCTGCATTCTTCCCCAAGATGCGGGTTTTTTTTATGCCTATAAAAAAGTGACGATTAACCCGACTTAAATAAAAAACATATAATTTTCTGTTATTTATAAAATTTTAATAAGCCTACGATCTAAAGATTGCGTAGGCTTTACATGTTTAAAAATTTAGGCGCGATAGGCCAAACACGCTTGAGCACAAGCTAAACATGCTTTAGCACAGATCTGACAGTGCTCATGTTCATGTTTACTGCATTCTGCTGCACAGAGTTGACAGGCATTGGCGCACAATTGCATGGCTTGTTCAGCAAGCTCAGAATTTCTTAACTCTAAAGATGTACACAGTTGGCAGGTTTCTACACATGTCATGCAATGCTTAATACACTCTCGCATCATATGGACATGTTCTTCTTGCAAACATGCAGCTGCGCACGTTTTACAAGCGATCATACATTCAATACAGGCTTGAACTGAGGTAGAGGTATCACAAAATAAAGCTGAGTTTGTTTCTTGTTGAATTTCCATAAGAGTTCTCCTATCGAAGACTATTATTAAAAAATGGAATATCGTTATATTTTCTATTTTAGAAGATGATTTTTAAGGCATGGCTGTTTGAGATGAAAGGGCTACAAATCGCTAATACATAATTAACCTCGTAGTAGAATGTTACATCCAGCTTTTAGCTTAAATGCTCGTATTTTTTGAAATTGATAGGGGATTTAAATTTAAGGATTGTGTTAAATTTAATTGCATATAATACTTTTGGCTAATTTCTTATTGTGTGAATATTAGGCAAATTAGGAATGTGAACTTTGAAGGACACGAAATGGAAAACGTTAATCAATACGCTCACGGAGCTGAGCATGAAGTCCACATCCATTGCAAACGATCATTAAGCACATTAATACTGAGTATGTTCGTATTAATTACAACTGGTCGTTAAAAGAAAAAGCACCCGAGGGTGCTTTTTCTATATGCGTACTATAAATAGATAGGTTTAAGAGTCTATAAAACCACGACGTTTTTTGTAGGCTTTACGGTCATAAGAAGGGATGTTTGATTGCTGGAGATCAATCGCCAGTTGTTTCTTGCGTTGAAACTGAACTTCATTAAGAAGAGCAGCATAAATTTTGGGTCGGTCAGTTTTAAACTTATCTACATCCAATGGAATCTTATCTTCATTCTTGACAATGTATAGAACAGAGCCATTGCCATTTGTTTCATAAACCGTCCAACCAAGCCGCACAGCATAGAGTCCGGTTTTCTGATTTTTACCTAAATAAGATTTAAAACCATCGGGATGAGGGCGAACATAAGCATTCATCATGCATCCTCCATCATTTGATTTATTTGATGAAAGCGACAATCAATGAATTGATGGGGATTGAGACATCATATTCAGTAAAATCACGATTTCTAGTTGTTTATATATTGTTCAATTTTAAAATTTCAAGTGAGGCGGAAAGCTGTTATTTACTGAGTTATATACGCTCAAGAATATTCAAAAAAAGCTTATTTTTTTGAGTAATAAATTTTCAAGTTCATTCCTTGTAGGCAAGAAAGAATAGCTCACTATTCCGTGTTTGTGTGATCGGTTTTGCATATTTAAAATTGATGAAATCGTAAGTGAATTTAAGGTCAGTTTTAGTTAATTATTTGTTTTAAAAATAAATAATTAAGTTTTAATATTTCTTGTTACAACCATTTTGTCGACAATAGATGCACCTTTTTGACATATTTCGCCTAGCATAATTAAAGAGTTCGTTGCCTATGGTGTCATTTATGTTCATTGGACTTGTGGTCACCATTTTGTTGACTCCAGGCCCAACAAATACATTGTTAGCCTCTGCTGGAATACAGGCAGGAGTGAAGCAGTCTCTTAAACTTATTCCTGCTGAAGTGATGGGTTATCTCATTGCAATTACTTCATGGGGTATTTTACTTGAGTCCGTTTCACATTTTATTCCGTGGCTTCCACCTGTATTAAAGTTAATAAGTGCAACTTTTATTCTCTACCTTGCATTTAAACTTTGGACAACATCGACAAACGACATCAAATTAGACAATCCACTGATTACGCCTAAGGCTTTATTTGTCGCGACACTTTTAAATCCTAAAGCTTTACTCTTTGCTTCTGCTATTTTTCCACATGCAGCATGGGAAGTGTTTCACGTATATTTTATTCATATTGCTGTTTTTTTATCATTAATTACACCCATTGCTTTTTTATGGATTGCTTTTGGAACCGTATTAATTTCAAACAAAGTAACTTGGTTAAACCAACGTAATTTACAACGTACGGCTGCATTTATTTTAACTTTTTTTGCTATGCCAATCGGCTATTCAGCGATTAGCTCATTTTAAACTTAACTCGTTATTTATATTAAAAAATTTAATTTTCAGGAGATTTTTATGAAAAGATTAAAAGTAATTATTAAGGATCAGTTTAACCAAGAAACGATCGCTTTGGCAAAAGTTCGACCTATGAATGACCACGCCCTTGAACTTCATAAAAGCGTTGAACATATTGAAATTGACGATGATATTATTTTACCGAACATGGACTTGCTTTATGAAAACCCTAAAGACGGTAAAATTTATCAATTGATTGGAGCATTCAGCGAGGAATAGCTTTTAGCTAAGAAGTGCTGAAAATAAAGCCAAACTACGTAATAGACACAATTAAAATGTTGAAGATGCCCAATACTTGTGGGACTATGCTTTTGTAAAAATGTGACCTAATCCACATTTTTGCATTTCAGGACTAAGTGGTTTTCACTAAGCCCATTCCTTCAATGAGAAGTAGGAATGGGCTTTTTTTATTGCAAATTATTCTTTAAATGTTTCATCTAAAGCTTGTTGAACAGCTTCTATACGTGATTTACACGCTTTATAAGCAGTAATCGATTCTTCAACAATCTTCATTAAATTATCAATATCTGGGCTTTCTTGAGACTCAAGTAGTTCGGCATTTTTTTTCAAAATGTCATGGCCGTCTTTAAACGTTAACTCTTCATTGTTCATTTGGAATTACCTGTGTAATGTTGGCTTCAATCACACCATCTTGCATTTCAATCGCAATGGCAGGGCTTGAAATTTGATGTATAGACCGAATCGCTTTTCCTTCGGATCTGACAATTGCATAGCCTTTGGCTTGAACTTGTTTCGGATTTTGTAAAAGGACTTCTTTCATTAATGATTCAATTTGAGTTAATGAAAATTTAACCTGTTGCTGTGAACTAAACTGAATACGCTCTTTCATTTGGTCAAGTAGGCGATGTGCCGAGTTAAGTTGACCTTGGGCCGAAGATTTAATCTGATGAAGTAGCTGATCATTCTTGCTTTGATAGGTCGTGATTTGATGCTGCGAAAGAAGCTTAATGGTTTGCATACTATCGACAGCTTCTTGTACGCGTTCAACAATATGGTTACGGATGCCAGCAATCACTTTACTTGGCGTGTCGAATGAACGATGGGCAATTTCATCAAGAATGGTACGGTCTTTTTCATGACCAATACCAACCCAAATCGGTACAGTGCGTTTGCAGAGCAGGGCTGCAAGTTCATAATCATTTAAATAAGCCAAATCATTCACAGATCCGCCACCGCGAATAATTACAATAAGGTCTGGTGGAAATTTAAATGTACTGGCCCATTGTCTTAAACCCGAACCTAAAGATTCAATCAAGCTAGTTGCAGCGGTGTTCCCTTGAAAAGTAGCTGTGTGATAAACAAAATGGCAAACACCATTTCTCTCTAGAGCATCGGCATCTTTTTTAAAGTCACCTAGGCCCGCAGCATTTTGAGGAGCAATGACTAAAACATTTTGAATGTCAAAAGGAGTAGGCAGGAGTTTGTTCTTGTGAATTAACCCTTCTTGTGTGAGGCGTTCAATAATTTGCTGATAACGTTTAGCAATTTCGCCTAAGGTAAAGCTTGAGTCAATCTCTTCAATATTGACCGAGAATCCATATTGAGGATCAAAACGTGCTCTAATTTTGATGAGCACATTTAAATCGCTTGAAATCACAATGCCAGTTTCGCGTTCAAACTTTAAAACAATTTTACTGGCTGAGAACTTCCAGATCGTAGCTTTACAACTGGCAATGACTTTATCAGTCTCTGCATCTTTTTCTGCAAGCTCTAAATAGTAATGGCCGCCTTTAATATTTAAATTTCGAATCTCTGCTTTTACCCAGACTGGCTCATCAAAAGCCAAACGTATGACTTCCTGAACTGTGCCGAGATATTCACTAAGGGAAAACTGAGGTTCAGACATACGAACTAAACATTAAAGGACCAACCTAGATAGTATAAAAGCCATCCAACCAAGGCAATTGCTGTCTATGAATATCGGGTTCTATTTAAAATAAATACAACAATTTAAAGAATTAAAAATTGGAAATAGATAGGGTTATTTAGACCAAACGGTTAAAATGAAAAATTAATAAAAAGATAATTCTTAATAATTACAACCGATTAAAAAATAAAGTTTGCTTTATGAAATATATGAGCGTATAAAGCTTACTTCCAATTGCGGGGTGGAGCAGTCTGGTAGCTCGTCGGGCTCATAACCCGAAG
>NZ_JZFB01000003.1:402351-404652 GCF_001188385.1 Acinetobacter sp. V2
GGCCCCCGCAACCAAAATATTATGCTCTGTGATGTACCACTTTTCATAATGCGAAAATTATGAAAAGCAATTAGCTTATAAATAACCCAATATAAAGCTAAATATTAAATTCTAGACTGACTGTCCATACCTTAAATCTAGCGTTCTAATTAAATACCGTTAAATCACATGAGCTCAGTGATGAGTGAATGATTGTGAATATAGTAAATGAGTGGCAAATTGCCACATCCGTAAATGGCAATGAGATTAATGTGAGGATCGTTCCTCATGTGCGTAAGCAAAACTCTCAAGATGGTTATCGTTGGGTCGAAGTTGGTAAGAAAATTCAACTTCAATCTGGTGAAGAAATCGAATTAAACCAAGATGGTAAAAGCTTTTATGCTGGATTTAATCAGCTTTATCGTTTAACGACGTATTGTTGATAAAATGCTTGGCTCTAAAGCAAAAAAACCTATCTCCTTTAAAAGAGATAGGTTTTTTTATATCTATATGGATAATAAATAATTAAAGTTATAAAAAGCAAAAACGAATTAAATTGATCGAATTATTATTTTAATTATATTTATAACGACCTTAACCCGCTCGCCAGAATTGACGGCCCATGACCTTAAAGTTCTTGCCATTTTCTTCGGTTACACGGCGGTCTCTAAATTTTTCATTCAAACTATGTAAAATTAAAGACCCATCAGCTTCTTTAAAAATTTGCTTAATCATTCCTTCCCCTGCAAAGTAAACCGCATAAATCTCGCCATCAATTACTTCAGTTTGAGAGATATCAATACCGACCAGATCTCCATCTTTAATGTAGTCTGTCATACTATCGCCTTTAGCTTTGATAATACGCATGCACTCTTGGGCAACCCGTTTTTCTTTAAAGAATGAAGCAGGGAAAGGGATTTTCCCATTAATTGCATCGAAATGGAACTCAATCGACTCACCAGTACCACACGAAAAACTAGCTTCTACCACTTCAATCCAAGCATATTGATCGGTGGATTCAGCACTCACAACTGTAGGGCTAAATACATCACTTTCTCTAAAAGCATCTTCTGTATTTCCAGTCGTTAACCAATAACCATCTACACCTAAAAATTGGGCAATAAGTGGAAGAAACGCAGATTTTAAATTTTTCCCAGACTCTAAAGCTTGATAGGCTGGCTGAGACATTTTTACAGCCTCAGCGACTTCAGCCTGAGTTTTTTTGGCTTTAATTCTAGAATCTTTTAAACGGTCTTTAAGAGCCATAACGGTTACACCAGCAAACTTATAACAAATATATAACTAAAGTTATATCGAGTAAAACAACTATAGTTATTGACTAATAATAACTATAGTTATAATATCAGTTATATCTTCAGATGAATAGATAAAGTTTAAATCGTATTTGAACCACTATTTATTGAATTATCAGCATGTTGAGATGAAAGCTAAATTTATTTTGTTTCTAGAGGAGGCAAAATAGAAGGGAGATAGCTCAATTATTATTTATAGATAGGCTATCAAAACAAAAAATGGAATAAAAAAAAGCCCGATTCCGTGGATCAGGCTTAATGTTCGTCGATAAAGGGTATCAAGAACATGAAGAATTTAGCAAAGATTGTGAGTCGTAACAAAAGTTTCCGATATACGGCAATGTCTTATTTGAACTTTTTGGTCAAAAAATTAAAGTTTGAAAAAGGCGTAAACGTAAGCGCTTTCATACTTTTTTACAATTTTAGAAAAAGGAATATCTACTTTTAAATTAATGCTTTAAATGCATACCGTTTAGTTCTTTAAGTTTGTTGTACCATATGAAACGTTTTGAACACACATTTGTAGTCATAGCTTAGCTATATTGCTCAAAGAATGGATCAAAACTTCAAGAATAACAAACGATAAAGATGCCTTATTAAACGTGTGAGTTGGAGATAGTGAATGACTACAGCAATGCAGAACAGAGCTAAACAACTTAAAAATGCAAAACGTGGAGGATATGTTCCGACAATTGCAAAAGACGTAAACAAATACAAGGTACAAAAAATAAAAAGGGCGCTTGAAGAGGCAAAGCTAATTGCAAGTGAGCTTGAAGATGATGCATTCGAATTCGATGATCAAGTCTCAATGCAAAAAGCGATAGGTGCAATCACCGTGATTGAGTTGATTGAACAAGCCTTAAATAGTGCACACTAACAGGCTTTAGCATACAAACATTCTTTCTTGGACCCCTGAAATATGGGGTCAAGGATCAGTTCGTCTTGCAATTTAGCGCGGTTAAAAAAGCGTTAGTGTTTTTTTATTGACTGTAATAAAGAAAACTAAGGG
>NZ_JZFB01000003.1:404713-413118 GCF_001188385.1 Acinetobacter sp. V2
CGAGTTTTCAAGTTTTTACCCTTTAAAGCAGGACAAGATTATGAAAACAGTTCCAACGGGTGGTTTAGCCACATTTTTAGATTTTTATAGCATTGCAATTATGGTGGCTTTAGCAGTCAGCTTAGTTGTGGCAGTCGTGTTGATGATGCGTTTCCCTCGCTCACCGCAAGAATGGATTGTTGGACTGATATGTACGGTCGTTTCAAGCTTAACGGGTGGCTCATTTATTATCATGAAATGGAATTTACATGAATGGGTATCGGATATTTGGGGAATGATCACACTATGTGGATTCTTCTTTATTTGCGGTTTGCCGGGCTGGGCGATTGTGAGATGGATATTTAACTTCATCAATAAACAAGAAGGTAAAACGATTGTAGAAGTCATCAAAGACTTAAAAAAAGCGAAGGACGATCTGCAAAATAGCTAAAAACAGTTTCAATGATATAGGTAAAATAAAATGAATATTGACCAGTACTTAGAAGCACTCATAGACAGAGAAGGTGGGTATGTTAATCATCCATCAGATCATGGGCATGCCACCAAATTTGGCATTATAGAGGCAGTTGCTCGATCGAACGGATATCAAGGTGATATGCGAGATTTACCTTTAGCTGTGGCCAAGTCTATTTATAAACAACAATATTGGTTTGAACCACAATTTGACCAGATCAATCAAATTAGCCCTGCTATAGCAGAAGAGTTGCTTGATACGGCTATAAATTGTGGAGTCAACTTTGCAAAGCCTTTGTTACAACGTGCTTTAAATCTGCTAAATAAGCAGGGTGAAGAGGGCTGGCCAAATCTTACCTTAGATGGCCAATATGGGCCTTTGACTTTTCAAGCACTGAGTACGTATTTGAACAGGCGTAATAAAGATGGAGAAACGGTATTACTACGCGTTTTAAATATTATGCAAGGGCAGCACTATATCGAAATTACAGAGAAGAACCCAAATTATGAAGACTTCTTTTATGGATGGATCTTAAACAGGGTAGCGTTGTAAAAATTGTAGTTAGATAAAAATATGCTGATAGACAAAAGACTTGAAAAGCCTAACCATGAGTTGAGGCTTTTCAAATAATCATATGTCGAGTAATGATTTATTGTGTAATGAGTAAAACTGCAAGAAGAAAGAAAATAGCGCCACTAATTTTATTGAGTATAGAAAAATTATTTCCAGCCAACATCTTTTCTTTAAAAATTGAAGAGAAATTTGCATAGACCAAATGAATTAAGAAACCAATAAAACAAAAGGTTAAAGATAGAACTAAAAACTGAGTTAAAATTTCTTTCTTAATATCAATAAATTGAGGGAATAGAGCAATAAAAAATACGATTGTTTTAGGGTTAAGCAAAGATGCAAGTAAGCCTTGATAAAAGAGTCTCGATTTACTTACATTTTTATCGCTTTGCTGATCAGTGATTAAATCTTGCGATGGCGATTTTTTGCTGAAGTTTTTATATCCAAGGTACATTAAATAAAATGCACCAATAAATTTTAAAACCGTAAAAATAGTAGGGTTGCTGGTAATAATAAGACCTACACCGCTAGCGGAAATTACAGCAATTACAAACATACCAATGATTAAGCCGCTAATACCGAATAAAGCAGTTTTAACACCATAATTGATTGAATTTGTGACAGTAAATAAAACGCCAGGTCCAGGGCTTAGGAGAGTAAGAAATGCAATTGTTATAAAGACTAAAAGACCGCTCACGCTGATATATCCTATTTATCAATGAGACAAGATTATGCGGTTACTTTAAATGAGAAAATAAGTTATGTATACAGACAGTTATGTATATTTAAGGCTGAAATAGATTAAATGTTTAAAATATGCATTTATATAAATAGGTAGGGTACATAAAAAGCTTATTACTCAAAGCAACATAAACATACAACCCCACCAACAGGGGGTGTTAGTATGCTAAACCTATACCTCAAGAAATATACAGCATGACGAAAAAAGAACGGCAGTTTAAATCTGGCGAATTTCGATTTTCCTTTTTATCGTTTAAATATTGGGGTCTATGGTTTTTAGCTTTTGTTTTGATGTTATTCGCAATGTTACCTTGGTCTATTCAATGGCGTCTTGCTGATTTTCTTTCGAAAATAGCATGGAAATTTTTAGGTTCAAGAAGAAAAACAACATTACGTAATTTAGAAGCATGCTTTCCTGAAAAAACACCTATACAAATTGAAGTGAAAGCCAAACAGGTTTTTGTTGATACTTTAACGGGAGTATTTGAAGCTTTAAATGCTTGGTACCGCCCAAACTGGTTTAAAAGCCGTGTTCACATAGATGGATTAGAGAACTTAACTAATAATCAAGAAAATGGCGTACTACTATTAGGTACTCATAGTACGCTTTTAGATGCTGGTGGAGCTGCTTGTACCTTATTTTTTAATATGGACGTGGTTTACCGACCTCAAAATAACCCCTTTTTAGATTTTCTAATTCATCGTAGTCGCGCAAGAGTCTATAAAAACCAGATTGCTCGAGACAACATGCGTGGACTTATCCAAAACCTTAAACATGGTCATGCAATATGGTATAGCCCTGATCAGGATTTTGGTCTAAAACAGGGTGTAATGGCCTCATTTTTCGGAATACAGGCAGCTACTGTGACCGCTCACCGCAGGCTGATGGATATATCAAAAGCAGCAGCGGTACCTTTGTACTTTTATAGAAGTGGAGATATCAGAAACCCTCAATATCATGTTCTCGTGGAACCTAAATTAGAAAATTTTCCAAGTGGATGCGAAGTTAGCGATGCTGAAAGAGTCAATAAGATTATTGAGAATCAAATTCGTATTGCTCCTACCCAATACATGTGGTTCCATCGACGTTTTAAGACACGCCCTGCTGGTGAACAGAAGTTTTATTGATGGTCTTATGGGCAACAGGAACGTTGCTGTTTTCAATTGAAATGAAACAAAATTTGATTTTTTAAATGAAAGAAATTTGAATGAAATCAATGTGAAAAAAGAGCGTGTGGGAGCATTTAAGTTTTCTTGTTTGAATTATTTTGAATATCGATTGCAAATGCTTCTGAAGCGTGTATTATCGAGAATAACTAACAAAATATTCTTGTCATAATAAATTTCTATTTGCGCAGTTTTATATTTATAATCCTTCGGTTTTTTCAGATATTTAAGTTTTGACGTCTATTTTTTAGTTAAATTGGTTTCCTCCAATAATAAGTTATAATATTTTAAGATTCAGGATATAACATATGTCTACTACTACTGGTACAGTAAAATGGTTCAATGAAACTAAAGGTTTTGGTTTTATTGTGACTGAAGATGGGAAAGATATTTTTGCTCATTTTACTGATATTCAAACACAAGGTTTTAAAGTTTTATTAGAAGGTCAACGTGTTGAGTTTACCGTAGTACAAGGTAAAAAAGGCCCTCAAGCTTCAAATATTGTGATTCTTCAAAACTCATAAATAAATAGGGCTTTTAATTGATTTAAATATATTATTTAAATAAAATATGTTTAAGTCTAAAGCATTTTATTAGAGTTTAAAAAACCCACTTTATCTTTTGTGGGTTTTTTATAAGTTTTAATTCGACTTATATTCAAAAAAACAACTACAAACATACTCTTATAAATGTGCTTCTAAATTTTCTGTTAAAATATAATGAATTAGGTGTGTGGTATTAAAATGGATATTTGTATTGGCGGTATTTTTGACGGTCAGAAAATAGAAAACAATAATGATTTCTTTAAGATCGAAGAGCATTATTCAGATAATAGTTCTAAATACATTAAGCAACACTTTCACTTGTTTGGGCAAATTTTTAGCTTCTGGGTGTGTGAAGATGTGGACTTAAGTCAAGCAATAAGAAAAGCCGAGAATATTTTAAAGAGGAAAAATGAAAATATTTAGCTAATTAATAAAAATACTTTTACTACAGTCTATTATTTTAAAGATTTTCTTATTAATTTATTTGAAATAGATTTAATAAGTAAACTTTAATTTTTGAAAAATAATGATTTTATTTTGTTGCTTAAAATAGTATTTACAATATTTTAGTACTGGTTACAGACTTTTACAATTTGTATATAGAATTTGCTAAATATAGTTATACATTAGGCTTAAGAAAAAGTTGTTTTATTTATTGCGCAAATAAAACAAAACCCACTTTAATAATATATTTTATTAAAGTGGGTTCTTTATTCAGACGGTCATCTTTAATTCAATATTCATAATTAAACTATAGATAATACTTATTGTTATAGCCTCCCTTAGAAAGGAAAACATTTTAAATGTTAAGTGAAGTACAACCTAATATTTGCTTTATTGGCAGTAGTAATTTAGCTTTGGCTTTAATCGGAGGAATGGTTTTAAAAGGGTTTAACAAAGAAAAAATACACTTGATTGAAGAGAAAAAAATTAATGATACACAGGCATTGAAGCAAAAAGAAAATGGTTTAAAAAAAGCTGACATTGTTGTGTTGTTACTCGACCCAAAACAATTAAAAGAGATACTTGCGCCGTTTAAAAAATGGTTAGCAAATAAGATTATTGTTTCTATGATGGCCGGGATCGATATTGCACATCTATCCAGTTTTACAGGTTCAAAGAAAATCGTTCGTGTGATTTCAAATCCGCCTGTGCTTACGCATACGGGTACTCATGTGCTTATTGGTTCAGAGCAAATGGACCAGCTCGATAAAGACTTAATTGAAACCTTGTATTCTGCAACGGGCCAGACTTTTTGGGCGCCGTCTGAAACACAAAGTGATGCCATTATTGCATTATCAGGTTCAGGGCCAGCTTACTTTTTCTATATTTTAGATAGCATGATTAAGACGGGTGTTTCATTAGGGCTAGATAAACAATTTGCCTTAGATCTTGCGCTTCAAGCGGCTACTGGCGCAGTCGAAATGATTCGTAAAAGTAGTGTTCCACCAGCGGAGTTATGTGGAAAGGTCACTTTAGCAAATGGGATTACCGAATCTGCTTTACGAATGTTTGAATTAGGCAATGTGTCTGATGATATACGTTTAGCCATGAGGGCCGCATATCATCGTAGCAAAGAAATTACTTCAGAAATTCTTTCTGAGGTTCGTTAACTCTTTTTAGCAAACTAGGCCTTTAAAAAGTATTCCCAAATAATGAAACCTAAGCCAAACCCAATAAAAGAGTAGAGAGTAATAATAAAGAATACAAAACTGGCCTTATTTTTTTTCTTCAAAATGTTCATGGCGATGCCTCCAATTCAGATTAATTTTATTATGGAGATGAGGAGGCTGTAATCATAGATACAGAATTTTTTAAAAAAAATATAACAGAGCTTAAATCTGTTATGGGTTAAGCCGCTTAACTCAATAAGAATTTTCGAATCAACAGTTTAAGTCGATGCGCTATAGGCATTACATCTTTTATTCAATTAACATTAAATCGGCGGTATTGGCAGATTTAAGAGGGCGTAGGGCAAAGGTCGAACGGGTGTGTCGAATTCCCTTAATTGAATAGAGTTTTTTCCGTAAAAAACGTTCGTAATGGTCAGCATCTTTTACTGCTACTTTTACCAAATAATCATAATCACCTGTAACCAGATGCGCTTCTACAACTTCTGGTATGTCGGCTAATGCTTCGCTGAAATTTTCAAGCATTTCATCGTCATGGCGTTCTAAAGTAATTTCTATAAAGAATACTTCATGAATACCAATCGCCTTCGGGTTTACGTTTACCGTATAGCCTTCAATAATTTTTAAAGTTTCCAGACGTTTCAGTCGTGTCCAGCATGGTGAAGATGAAAGACCGACTTCTTCTGCTAATTGAGCAACGGTTAAACGGCCATTGCTACGTAATGCAGATAAAATTTTCCGATCTATGCGATCTAGTGTGTATTCTGTTCTGTTCAAAATATAAACCAAAGAAGAATCTTCTGATAAAATTAAATATACTTCATTTTTATGCTGCGAACATTTAAAAATATTAAAAAATACAGGAAACATTTTGAGTTAAAGGTACATACACTAGTTCTATGCATCGAACCTCTCTGGATAAGGGTTGTGATGGAGCAAAGAGCACTGTTTCAGTAAGGGTGACTAAACAGTGCTCTTTGCGGATCTTTTATAAGTTCTTAAATCTATTGTTAAAGAATAGAATTCTCTAATTTGTTAATTGCTATTTCTAGCTGATCATAATGGTGAATCTTTTTATCTGCTAAAGGATAGTTAATGGAAGGATCGGGATGGAAAAAGATCGTTTTCATTCCAGCTTTGTTAGCACCTTCAATATCGGCTTTCGGATTATCACCTACAAAAATACATTCATTAGGGGTAAAGCCAAGCTCTTTACATGCGTGCTCAAATATTTGTATATCTGGTTTTCGTAAGCCTATAGCCTCTGAAACAATAATTGTAGAAAAAAATTCTTTAAGACCTAGTGCATAAAAGTTATTTTCTTGGAAAGGGGATTTCCCATTAGAAATTAAGCCTAATTTATATCCTTTGTTATAAAGATTTTGAATTGTTTCAGGAACTCTTTCAAATGAAGAGGAAAACTTATTAAAGTCATTAACGTAAGAGTTCAGCAAGGTCTCGACGTTAAAATTTTTGATATTAAAATCTTTAAGCAATTGGGTGTAAACCAAGTCTTTCCAAACATTTCCATTATTATCTAATTCAATAAATCGAGTGATAAAGTCTTGCTTATTCTTCTGTGATACCAATTGAAAGAAGTTTACTTGCCATTCAACAAATTTTTTAAGTGATGTATTTCTGTCAAGTAGAGTCTGATCTAAATCAAATAAAATGGCTTTTGGCATTTTCTGTTTTTGTAAAATTTTTAGATAAAGCCAGTATAGCTGTCTATTGAATTTAAGGATTTTAAAATTTTGTGATGACTGTGTATTAAAACAAATTAAATAATAACTTTTATTTATCAATTGAAGAAAAACTAATCATTATTTTTTATCTAACTTTTCCTTTATGGTGATTTCATTGCAAAGTAGGAAGCAAGGTTATGATCACCCAGCACGATATAAACCAAAAACAATATCAAAATAAATCTTTAGACTATTTGAATAGCCAAGCGCATTCTGAAGGAATTGAATTTAATAAATTTATTCATGAAATTCAGAAATATGAAAAGGCTGTGGTTCTAGATTTAGGCTGTGGTGGTGGTCATGTTTCTTATAATGTTGCTCCACATGCTGACCTAGTCTTTGCCTACGATTTATCTCATGAAATGTTAGACACAGTGTCTAAGGCCGCTAGCCAGCGCAAATTAAAAAACATCTTTGTGCAGCAGGGCATTGCTGAAGACATGCCTTTTAGTGATCATCAGTTTGATGTCGTGATTAGCCGATATTCAGCTCATCATTGGCAGCATGTTCCGACTGCCATGAAAGAAGTAAACCGTGTTCTTAAGCCAGATGGCATTGTTATTTTTGTAGACATTATCAGTTCTAGCTCACCAATATTAGATACGTTTTTACAGACGATCGAAACTATTCGAGACCCAAGTCACGTAAGAAATTATAGTGTGAAAGAGTGGGTTTATTTTATCGAAGACGCAGGCTTTGACTTAGTAGCTTTAGACAAGCAAACGCTTTCATTAGACTTTGATAGTTGGGTAAAGCGTATGAAAACCCCTGAAGATCAAATTAAAACTTTACGCTATTTGCAGGAAGGTTCATCTGACCTCGTTAAGAAGTATTTCAAAATTCAAAATGACGGTAGCTTTGAAAGCCATGTGGGTTATTTTGTCTTTAAGAAGTTAGGTCTTTAAAGTGGTGTCATGAGTAAGGGTTTTAGTCGATAAGAAATGAATGAAATATCACTAAAACTCTTTTCTCGAACCGATTGGATTATATTAAAGAAGATTAGAAAAAATTTAATATCATTTATTTGAGAAAACTTAATCACACAATTTTTTTAAGGTGATTAAGTATTCAAAAGGGAGGAGGATTTATCTAATTTCCTTATTATTAATAGACACTTATAAGTAATTATTATTTAATACGCCCGCAACATTATCACTAATACTTTTAATAACTTTGTCGGGGAAATAATGCGTAATATTTTAGTAACAGTTTTCACTTTATTGGTAGGAACATCAGTTTATGCTGAACAAGAGCCTAAAACTTATATACAGCGAACAACTTGCGAGAGAACAGTACAACTACATGGTTTTTTAAGCCGTGCTCAACTTGATTGTAATTATCACTATACTTCACAAGAATTAGTTCATGAATCTGACAAATGTACTAAACATGAACTAGGTGAAAAATATGGTAAAGAAGTTATGAGATTAGGTATGGACCAATTTGAGGCACGCAAGAGAGGAGATATGAAAGGCCAATTATGTAGTACGGTTTTAAAAGAGTTTCCAAATTATATTAAAAAATAAAATAAGGTTTTAAAGACCTCTTCTAG
>NZ_JZFB01000003.1:413238-414659 GCF_001188385.1 Acinetobacter sp. V2
GAGGGACGTTTAATGCGTGCTGATTCTTGTGTGTCAGTCTGTCAACCCTTTCTTGTTCTATCATTTTTATTCAATGAATCGGATAAATTATTTTTAAAAACTGTCTGAATAATATTTCTAGCTTTTGAAAAATTATTAAAAGAAATAACCTTTCTCGAGAGTTGATTATTACTACTCAGAAATTTTTCTAAGCGGTTATCAAAACTATGTGAAAACTGAATCAACTCGATTGTATTTCTTAGAGTCTCTTTAGGGCTTTTACCTGTAAATACAGACTTTAGATAACGTTGTATGAGCCTTGTTGTTCTTAAATAAAGAGGTACTTCCATCTTTAAGATTAAAGAGCATTCAAGAAGTAGTGGAAGTAAACGTTTATCGTAAGCTCCCTCTACAATCCAACTATCTTGTAAGGTGATTTGTTTAATACCAAATGAGATAGTTTCTTCGGAATTTTTTACAAATTCAGTTCCACTTAAGTCCCAATAGATCTCATCAAATGCATGAGCAGGTATCTTTAATTCTTTAGCTAATTTTTTGGCGATAGTTGTTTTACCAGCACCAGAAGGGCCTACAATACAAATTTTCATGGTTTATAGAATTGAATTTTGATATTTAATTAACCTACCTAATGCGAACTTAACAGTTTCTATAGAAATAAGTATTCTCAGGGTCATATTTTCGATTGAGAAGAAAAATTCTTTTACCAAGATCTTTCATTAATCTCTAACTCTTGTATTTTATGTTTAAGAAAACTAGATAAAATTTTCAGTCCATTTTTTATCTAATTCTTTTAAATCATCGTATGCTTTTTCAAATTCGCTCAATGAAAAAATTAAGTGAGGAGCAGAAGGCGAGGTTTCCCAGACTACGGATGTCACAACATCATGAATATGGTTAAATGCGTAACCAAAACGAGTCCATACGACTTTATCTGCTGAAACAACTTGTTCCACCATAACCACATTGCAGACTAGATCTAAATCATCAGGGCAAATTAAAATTGGAACTACTGTTGAAATAGCTACATTTTCATAAGCTTGTGGTTTAAGAAGTTTCCATGCATTACTTAATGCCAGCTCACTATCATAATCATATAACCAACCTTGGGCTGGAACTAAACTTTCTGTGCCATCAATAATGGAGATATTTTGGTGCACCCATATATTTAATGGAATATTATCAATTGTGAGAATAGGGAAAGGTTTTAAATTACCATTGGCATCTTTTATACATCCCTCAATTGGATGTTCATGTAAAAGAGCAGCTGAGATAGTATTCATATTTATGAGTTAATGTGTGTTAATCAAATATAATATATTCTATTCAATAGATTAATGAATCTAATCCAATGAAAATAATATTTATTTAATTATTTTCTAGCCAATATCACATTGACACTTAAAATCTCTCTTATTATTCTT
>NZ_JZFB01000003.1:414669-414895 GCF_001188385.1 Acinetobacter sp. V2
AAGGGACGCTTAATGCGTGCTGATCTTTTGGGTTCAGTCTGTCAACTCTTTCTCGTTCTATTATTATTTTTACTAAATAATCAATTTCTAATGAAGTAATTAAATATTCTAATCCAATGAAAAATAATATTTATTCAATTATTTTCTAGCCAATATCACATTGACACCTAAAACCCCTCCGATTATGCTTTGCCTGCTGGCCTACATTGCCAGCCGGTTTTAGCAG
>NZ_JZFB01000003.1:414905-415251 GCF_001188385.1 Acinetobacter sp. V2
AGAGCGTATAGCGCATCAAAAAAGCAATTTTTTGGTGGCGAACTCGTTCGTCCCCCCTTCGTAGCGGTAGGACGGAAGGGGGACGCCTTGTGCGTGCTGGTTCTATATGCCCAGTCTGCTAACCCCCTTTCGTTCTGCCACCATAATCATTTAGCAGTGATTGGCAGAAATTTTATGCATATAGGAGTCCGCTCATGCGTACTATTTCTTCTCATTTATTGGTCTTTGCCAAACTCTCTCTAGCCATATTGCCCAACTGGTCTTTAAAACGGTTTAACCGACTCTAGGTTTTTAAAACCTTAGCTCGTTACGACTAAAAAATCATAGCAACAATAAAACCTGAGAT
>NZ_JZFB01000003.1:415356-421839 GCF_001188385.1 Acinetobacter sp. V2
AAACGGTATTCCTATGCCAAATTTAGAATCTTCATTTAGAGCACTTAGAGTGCTTCACACCGCAAAAGACTTGTTTAATCAATATGGATTTCATAAGGTCGGGGTCGACCAAATTATTGCAGAAGCCAAAGTTGCCAAAGCTACTTTTTATAACGACTTTCACTCAAAAGCACGACTCATCGAGATGTGTCTCACTTTTCAAAAAGATGCGCTTAAAGTAAAAGTGTTTTCCATTATTAGTTCTTACCGTGAGCAAATGGTGCTTGATAAACTTAGGCAGATTTACCTTTTACATGCCGATTTAAATGGCTTTTATCATTTACCCTTTAAAGCAATTTTTGAAATTGAAAAGCTCTATCCAGTTGCCTATAAAGTTGTGGTTGACTATAGAAACTGGTTTGTTAACGAAATCTATAAGTTGCTTTTAACCTTAAAAGCTACGGTCTCCATCCAAGATGCCTACATGTTTTTATTTATGATTGATGGGGCGATGGTCCAGCTTTTAGATAAAAATACGGTAGATGAAAGAGATCGGTTGTTGGATTATTTCTTTTTAAATTTTGCTTAAGCGACAAAACTCACCTAAGAAAAAGCCTCCAAACAAGGAGGCTTTTTAATTTAAATAATAATAGCTGCTTAGCTTAATGCCGCAGGTTTTGCACCCTGTGCCATTCCTTCAAAATATTGAACAGCAGGCGAACGAGCCATATAAGCTAAAGCTTGCTCGGTGTCACCTTCATGAAGTGGGTTAAATTTTGGAGAAACCCATCTTAATGTCGCTTTCCATAAATATTTAATGGTCGGTAGGTTGTCTGAGCGAGTCGCAGTTTTTTCAAATTCACGAATAATTTTGAAGTAGCCACGACGCATCAATTTTTGAATATCTTCATGTTCTAAATCTTGTTGGCCTAAACTACGCGCAAAGTCAGCAAGGAAATAAATAAACAGCGGAAAAACAGCCGCCATAATCAGTTGGCGCGACACATAAAAACCAAACTTGTTTGTTAAGAGATGCTCAAATAAGTCGTAAGCAACACAGCGATGTTCAACTTCTTCAGCCAAATGCCAACGGAACAAGTCCGCCATAGCAGGGTCGGCTTGGTCCCAAGACTTACTGTCGAGTGTCCACTGACCAATGGTTCCAGTAAAGTGCTCAATTGCAGCAATCACACCTACTCGGAAAAGTAACCAATATTCATCAAGCTTTTCGCCTTTTAAAAAGGGCATACCTAAAGGTTTGTCACCCAATAAAATGTTAAATACAAAATGGGCGCGGTTAAGTGTTTCTTGAATGTCGTAGCCATTTTCACGTAAGAAGTCCTGAGCCTTTTCATGGGCACGTGCATGAGCTGCTTCTTGACGAACAAAGCCAATCACTTCTTGTTTTAAGGTTTCATCGGTAATCAAGGGAAGGGTTTTATTAAACACGCGGCAAAACCAAAACTCACCAGCCGGCAAGAGCATATTAATACCATTGGCTACGTGTGAGCATAGCGGATCATTCGGCATCCAACAGACAGATGACTCGGCAAAATCAAAATGTACTTTTCTTGCTTTAAGTTGATGATTCCCTGTGATCATATACGTCACCCTATTCATAATTGTTCATTTAATGCGAATGGACAATTTTTAGCATTAAGTAAAATCGATCACCATGTGAGTAAAGGACAAAAACATCTAACTAAAGGCTTCTAGAGATAAAAACGGTCTAAGGCAGAGATTTCATAAATAAAAAAGGCTCCTTATAAAAAGGAGCCTTCAGTTCGGGGAGTTAGGCTGTAAAGTTTTTAAGCCTTATTATTTTTTATAAGCTAAATCGCTTTATTATAAATTTCACGTTAAGTCACGTATTGTGCTTAAAAGTCTAGATCGCTTGCCACTGATCTTTAACTTCTTGTGAATTTTTATTCAGAATGACTTGGTTTTCTTTCACTTCACCAATCCATCCTGTAGGGATAAGGTGATGTTGACCGCTTTCGTCTCGAGTCAGCTTTAATTGGTTTTCGCCATCAAGATGGTCGACTGTACCTACTTTAGTACCACAAGAAGCAATAACGTCTGCGTGTTTTTTAATATCATTAATATTTAAAGTGCTCATTTTAGACCTCTTCTTTAGAAATAGAAAAACGGTAAGACTTAAATTACTTTAAATAATTGGATAAATCAGGGGTTTTTAATAAACCTTACAGGATGGGTTTATAAGTTCACTTAATAAATATATTCGAGTAACAATGAAATAATTAGATATAAAACTAATAATATTTATCTTTTTATTACAATTTATATGTTTATTTAAACAGAAGTATTTAGATAAGGTTAAACCAAGTCTTATAAATAATTATTTGCAATGAATATTAAAATACCTATAAATGTGACGATATTAAGTGTCTTGAGTGAATTTGAATCTGCCTCGGCTGAAGATAAAAGCAAGCTTCGTATAAGTTTACTCTCTCAATTGGTAAATTTAGCCAAAAACTTGCCTCATCCTGCTTCGGGTCAGACCTATCAACGCTGGCAACTTTTTGCTCAGGTTGCTGGAGTCGATTTAAGTTTGGCGAAGCTTTTTGAGTCGCATTGCGATGCTTTAAGCATTTTAAGTGAATTGGGTTATCACCCAGAAATAGATGACCAACTTTGGGCTGTTTGGGCAGCAGACGGTGGACCAGCTCCATTGCAGGTAAAAGATAACCTGTGTAATGGCATAAAGCCTTGGTGTTCTGGTGCAGAGTTTATTCAAAAAGTTTTAATGAGTTATAAAAATCAACAAGGGCAGGCACAGCTTTGTATTGTTGACTTAAGTCATTCTTCTATTAGCACAGACTCAAGCCACTGGCATGCAGTCGGGATGAATGCGACACAGACTGCAAGAGTAAGTTTTGAAAATACGCCTGTTAAATTGATTGGTCACCCAAATAGTTATTTAAAACGTCCAGGCTTTTGGCATGGTGCAGCAGGTGTTGCAGCTTGTTGGTACGGTGCCGCCGTTGGTTTAGCTGGTTTTTTACAAGAAAGTTGTCAGGTCAGTCCGAATCCTTTTAAAAAATTGTACTTAGGAGAGGTTGCTCATCAATTAGAAATTACTAAGCAATATTTTCAATATGTTGCTGAACTGATTGACAGCAAACCTATGCTAAATCATGAGCGGGAAATACGAATACTACGTGCCCAAACAGAACAATGCTGTCTGAGTGTGGTTGAGCGAGTAGGTAAAGCGTTAGGTGCTCGTCCTTTTTGTGAAGATGCTACTTTTGCACAGCTCATGGCTGATTTACCTGTGTTTATCAGGCAAAGTCATGCTGCTTTTGACTACCAACAAATTACAGAACTCTGTTTATCGGACCAAAGCCTATGGGAACTTTAAAACATCCTTTGGTCGAAGACCGCATTATTTTTGGTGAGGGTACGTCAAAAGAGCAATGGTTAAATGCATTTCAACAACAACCTTTAGCAGCTTTAGATCTTGAGTTATTTCGCTCTAAAAGGGTGGTGATTGTTGCTCCACATCCTGATGATGAAGTGCTTGGTTGCGGTGGCTTAATGCAACAACTCATTGCGCTGAATTGTAAGATCCTTATTTTAGCGGTAAGTAACGGCACCCAAAGCCATCCTAACTCTACAAAATATCCTCCAGATCAGCTCAACATTCTTCGTCCGCAAGAAAGCTTGGCGGCTTTAAAGTGTTTAGGGGTAGAAGGGTCAACCGAGCATGTAGAGCTTAATTTGTTAGATGGTCAGATTCATTTACAAACCGATCAACTGTTGCAGAGTTTAGAGCAGATCGTTCAAGCCGATGACATTCTAATTTGTAGTTATGCCTTTGATGGTCATCCAGACCATGAAGCCGTTGGTAAAACCGTACAAGCTTACGCAACCGCTAAGCAGCTTCTATGTTTACACGTATTAATTTGGGCTTGGCATTGGGCAAAGCCTTTAGACTCTCGAATCGATTGGTACCGAGCAAAAGCCTATCACTTAACTGAAGAACAGCTAACTAAAAAACATCAAGCAATTTTGCAGTTTAAAACCCAACTTGAAGCAGATGAAACCACGGGTAATGCTACGGTTCTTTCTTCAAGTGCAATTAAACGTCTTTTAATGCCTTATGAGGTTTATTTGAGTGATTCATTCTCGCATGTACTTTGAAGATTTATATCGTCATAACAGTGATCCGTGGGGCTATGACTCTCATTGGTATGAAGCTCGTAAAAGACAAATTTGTCTCGCGCTGCTGACAAAACCTCGTTACTCAAAAGTGTTAGAAGTGGGCTGTTCAAATGGACATTTAAGTTTTCATTTGGCACAAAGAGCCGAGCAATTGCTGTGTATAGATGTCTCTGAGTGTGCTGTTCGCTTAGCGTCCGAGCGCTTAAAAGAATTTGAGCATGTGATTGTTGAAAATAGAAAAATACCAGAAGACTACTCAATTCAAAAATTTGATCTCATTTTAATTAGTGAGATGGCCTATTACTTATCTGCTGATGAATTGCAGCAGTTTATTGAAAAGTTAAAACATAGTTTAAATGACGACGGCGAGATTCTTTGTTGTCATTGGCGTCATGAAATTCAAGATTTTGAATTAAATGCAGAACAAGTCCATCAAGGCTTTCAGCAACATTTCCCATTTCATCACTATCTCAGCTTAAACGATCCAGATTTTATGATTGATCTATGGACGGCGAACACTTCCTCTTTAGCACAGCAGGAAAAACTAAGATGAAAATAGGTATCGTCATTCCAGCGCATAACGAAGAGCACTATCTATCTGCTTGTTTGCAATCTATTCAGGTCGCCATAGATAATATTTCTGGTTATGAGGTAGAAGTGCTTGTTGTACTCGATAGCTGTACAGATCAGTCGCGGTTGATCGTCCAAAGCCATCAAATCAACTGGATTGAATGCAACTATGCATGTGTCGGCAAGGCGAGGGATTTAGGAATCCGTCATTTAATCGGGCGTGGTGTAACTTGGATTGCATGTACCGATGCAGACACCGTGGTGAGTCCTGATTGGCTGCGCTATCAAATCCAGCATCAACCCACAGATGCAATTTGCGGCACTGTGACGCTAGACGATTTTAGTCATCTCTCTATAACGAAACAGCAAAAATATTTAGCGCATTATAAAGATCAGATGGATCACGCGCATATTCACGGGGCGAATTTAAGTTTTAGTGCAGAGGTTTATCTTTTGGTAGGTGGCTTCGAGCCTATTTCATGCCATGAAGATGTATCTTTAATCAAAAAATTGATCAAGCATTGTTGCAATATTACTTGGAGTAATCTGGTTCGAGTGACAACGAGTAGTCGCTTGAACGGGCGGGCACCTCAGGGTTTATCTTACTTTTTAAATAATCTCTAATCACTTAAACCATGACCTCTCCCAATATTGAAATATTCTTTAAATTTTTAGGGTCATATTTAATTTTGATGATGCTACCGACTTTATATTGATCGTGATTTTGTTTAGCAATAAGCACCTTAAGGTTTTCAGTAATGATTTCGCCTTGCTCAGTTTGAAATTTTAATTTTATATAACATAACGGGCGATATTGCACCTTAGCTAATGAGTCCTGAAAATACACAACTTCGGCAGAAGTCATCGTTCCTCGTTTATAAATTAAAAACTTATGAACCAGACTTTTAAGAAAAAAGGTCCAAGCAATATAGACAAAGAATAAGCTGAACCAAACTACTCCAATAAAAGTCAAAAAATCAGAAAATTTCACTCACTAAAACCAAAATTATTCGTTTAACGTATTATTCTAGATGAACAGATTTGTTGGATCTAGTTTATGTGTGTGATCTAAAACATAAGCAGATAAAACCTTATAGTTCAGCGTCAAAAATAATGAGATAAATATCAGGGTATATAACTTAGTTGTTGTATTTATGCCTACATATGTAAACAAGTCTTATTAACACATGCTTTAGCCCTTAAAATTCTAGAAAAGAAAGTTTTAAGGTGTAGAGGTTTGGATTTTTTAAGTTTTTTCCGCGATATTCGGGTTCAGTTAAGCCATTATCCTTGGCTAGAAATGCTTGTTTCACTCACCATTTTGATTTTATTTGCAGCAATCGCAAATTTTATTGCTAAACGCATTATTGTTCGGGGCGTCCGTCACTTGGTGACCAAGCTAAAATCACCCAATCAATCTATTTTTGCCCAGCATAGCGTCATAAAGAAATTTGCAAATATTGTTCCTGCTGTTGTGATTATGAACGGCATTGCAACGGTTCCTCATTTAACTCCAAAGTTCATTTCTTTTGTAGAAATGGGCGCGCAAGCATTTATCTTTCTTACACTTGCGCTTACCGTCAGTGAAATATTAAACATATTTAATCTTATCTATCAACGTAATCCAAAATCTAGAAATAAGCCGATTAAGGGTTACTTACAACTGGTTAAGTTAATCTTATTTGTTGTGTGTGGCCTGATGATTTTGGGAACATTCCTTAAAAAGGATGTGTTCACTTTACTGGCAGG
>NZ_JZFB01000003.1:422039-429670 GCF_001188385.1 Acinetobacter sp. V2
ACTGGCGAGGCATGAGCAATTCGGGTTGCCGTCGAATGAAGCGTTCACTCTTTCTCGATCAAAGTAGTGTTCATTTCATGAGTGATGAAGAGCAGCAAAAGCTCAAAGAGTTTTTATTATTAGATCAATATCTCGATGCAAAGAATTCTGAAATTGAAGAGTTCAATAAGCATTTAAGCAATCAATCTCGTTATAACAAGCGCCGTTTAACAAATATTGGAACGTTTAGAGCCTATGTTGAATTTTATTTGCGCCAGCACAAGGGCATTGCCCAAAATCAAACCATTATGGTTCGTCAATTACAGCCGACTAGCCAAGGTTTGCCTTTAGAAATTTATGCATTTTCCAATACCATTGCATGGGTTTCTTATGAAGCAATTCAGTCAGATATTTTTGACCACTTAATTGCGATTCTTCCTGAATTTGGTTTACGTGTTTACCAAGCACCTTCGGGTCATGATTTGCAAAGATTAACTACCGAGATTAATCCAAGCTAACTTTTAAGCTGTTAATAACTGGTCCTCAACTATTTTTAAAAAGCTCCCAGATGGGGGCTTTTTTACCTTTTTTCGCTCTGAAAAGTTTGTGCTAACCCTTATTTTAAAACGTTAATTATTACTTCTTGACCGTTCTGACATCGGAATTGTCCTTTAATGATATTAACAAGTTCTATTTTGGAACTTAATGTGTAGCTATCTTGAGGAAGAGAAAAAGAACATGCAACCAACTACATTTAAAGATATGGCTTCTAAAACTTTATGGCCGCTATTTCCACGTCGCGTCGCGTTTGATTGGAATGAATCACCACTACATTGGATACCACAATCTCCGATTGGAAGTCATGCTGTAAACCATTTCAGTTTTACACTTGTACGAGGAGAGTACTTTTTCTGCCGTATTTTTAATAAGGCACTACCATTCGTAACAGATGAAAAATTAAAAAAAGATGTAGAAACTTTTATTCGCCAAGAGGCGATTCATGCTCAAGCGCACAAAGAATCTATCGAAAAATATATTCAGCGTTATGGCGTTGATATTGAAGAACAGTACGAGCGCGTAATTGAACTATTTGATTACATGCTGGCAGATAAGCCGTTTGGAAAAGTTCTCCCAAAGCGGATGCAAAAGTCTTGGTTATTGTTTCGTGTAGGCATTGTTGCTGCTGCTGAACATTATACGTGTGCATTAGGGCAATACGCTTTGACGAAAGCACACTGGGAAGAAAAAGGCTGTGACCCAGCAGTAAGTGATCTATTTACTTGGCACTGTGCTGAAGAAGTTGAACATCGCACGGTTGCTTTCGATTTATTTGAGCACTTAGGCGGTAACTATGCCTTACGTGCTACCATCATGAGTATTACTGCACCCATTTTTACTTACTTAATGGTTAAAGGCACTCAAGAACTGGCAGCAGTAGATCGCAGTTTGCCTAAATCTCAACAAAGCTTAGGCCGTCTTGATTTTTGGCGACAATGGTTTAAAGCAAGCTCTCAAGAGTTGGTACCAAGTCCTGTCTGGTTTATCACGATTGCTAAAAACTTCTTTAAACCTGCCTATCATCCTTACTATGAAGGTTCAACCGAGCTTGCATTGGATTATATAAACCGATCACCAGCGGTCAAACTTTATGAAGAAATACAAAAAGGACTGGTGAGCTAATATGAATACGAATATTGAAAAGCAACAAAGATATATTCAGTCTGCTGATGTCACGCTATCAATATATGAGTGGGGCACAGCGGCAGATAATCGTGAAACACTGGTGTTTATTCATGGCTATCCTGACGAAGCACAGATCTGGGATGAACTGGCTTCATTACTGAAATCAGATTTCCATATTGTGACTTACGATGTACGAGGTACAGGTTTATCTGGAACTCCGTTGTCTGACGCGGGTTATCACATGGACTATCTCATTTCAGATTTAAAAGCAGTTATTGAGCAAACCAGTCCTCAGCAGCCTGTTCATTTGATTGGTCATGATCTTGGCGCCCTCCAAGGTTGGGAAGCGATTTTGGACGATAAGTTAAAACCATATATCAAAAGTTATACGGCTTTAGCACCGAGTATTGACCATGCAGGCATGTGGTTTAAAGAAAATCTGAACAGTAAACACCCAGCGAAAAAGTTTGCTGCTATCAAGCAAATGATTTCTTCGAGTTATATGCTGTTTTTTAATATTCCAATTATTCCAGAGTTAAGCTGGTATCTGGGACTATCAAAAATCTGGCCAAAAGTGGTTTCTCAACTCGAAGGTAAGAAAGTTGCACCACATCCTCATCAACTCAAAAATGCCGTACGTGGGTTAGGTTTCTATCGGTTGAATCTGTTTAAGCCATTAATTAACTCTAAAAAGCGTTATACCTCGGTACCTGTGCATGTTTTATCAATGACCAAAGATCGTTTTGTGCCTCAACACATCGTAGACAAACAAGACAGATGGGTAAATTCGTCTTTTACACGTACTGATATTCATGCGGGTCACTGGGGAATTGCGAGCCACCCTGATTTAATCGCAATGCCTATTCGTAATTATATTCAAAAGCTTACTGCGTAAAAAACAATAAGGCTGGAGGTCTAAAATGAAAAACGAATTAAAACTGGCATCACCATTTGCTTTAAAACATGGCTTTACACTCAAAAACAGGCTAATTAAATCGGCTTTAAGTGAAGCACTAGCGCATACAGATGGGCGACCGAGTAAAGAGTTGATTCTGCTCTACCAAACGTGGTCGCAATCTGGAGCTGGAGTTTTGATCACGGGTAACGTGATGATTGACTCTAGAGCAATTGGTGAGCCAGGCAATGTCATTATTGAAGACGAAAAGAATTTAGACCTAATCAAAGAATGGGCAGATGCTGCTAAATCTGGCGGTAGTGAGGTCTGGATGCAAATAAACCACCCAGGTAAACAAGCAATTCGAGGCTTAAATAAAGAAACCGTTTCACCTTCAGCTGTGCCTTTTAGCCCGAAAATGGCAGCAGTTTTTGCTACACCGCGAGAGCTGACTCAGCACGAAATTGAAGACCTTATTCAACGCTATGCAAACACTGCTGAGATTGCTAAGAAAGCAGGTTTTAGCGGTGTACAGTTACATGGCGCACATGGTTATTTAATTAGCCAATTCCTTTCTCCGCATCATAACCGTCGTACAGATCAGTGGGGTGGAAGTATCGAAAACCGACAAAGATTTGTCCTTGAGGTCTATAAGGAAATTAGAAATCGAGTCGGGGCTGACTATCCGGTAAGCATTAAATTGAACTCAGCCGATTTTCAAAGAGGCGGTTTTACTGAAGAAGAATCGTTGGCAACCATTCAAGCACTTGATGAGGTGGGAATCGACTTAATCGAGATTTCTGGCGGAACCTATGAAAAACCGATTATGCAGTTGGGTAAACCTAAAGAATCAACCATCTCTCGTGAAGCTTACTTTTTAGACTTTGCTAAAAAAGTTCGTGGACTTAGTAAAGTACCACTTATGGTGACTGGCGGTTTTAGAAGTTTGCAAGGGATCGAAAGTGCTCTATCAAATAACGATCTGGATTTTGTTGGTCTTGGACGAATTTTTGCAATTGAACCTTTGGCAGCTAAACGTTTACTCAGTGGGCTTGAAACGATAAACCAAGTTAGACCTTTAACTACGGGCATCAAGTTTATTGATAATTTAGGATCATTAGAAATTACTTGGTATACCCGTCAAATGCATCGATTGGGTCGAGGGCGCTTGCCAATTCCAGACGAAAATGGACTTAAATCTTTTATTCTGGATATTAAAGATAAAGGATTGGGTATTTTTAAAACTCGTCGATTACGTGCTTCTTAAAATTATAAATTAACGTTTATATCAATGAGGATATAAGGATGCCAACAACTCATCAGATAAAAATATCGAGATTTAGCCTCGCTGCAAAATTTATGGGAATTAGTTTTCTGCTATTTTTTGTTGGAGCAGCGCTTCTTATCTTTTTTAATATTCCTGCAATTCTGCTTCAGTTCGAATGGGGTAAATTTCTGGTTCGGTTAGTTCGCTGGGGAGAGTTGCATGGTGGAGGTGAGCATTACGAGTTGATGATCTCAGCCATCTATATTGTATGGGGCTGGTTTCTTTTAAAAGCAGCGAATGAACCTCTAAAAAACTATCTATTTTTTGAATTTACTATGTTTGCAAATATTGCTCACTTCGGTGCAATGCTTGTTATGGGTTTGGTGATGACACATGAAACTCCACATTTAATTGGAGATGTGTTGTTGGGTTGGGTTCTGCTCTTGATTTATATTTATTTCTGGTTACCTGTAAGAAAAATCTATAAATCTGATAGCGAGTTGAATCGTTCCATTTAAGAGCTAGAAGTTGAGGGGAGCGGAAATTGAATTCGAACCCTTCTCTCTAGATTATCCAGCAAACCAAATATTTTGATGATCGCACATTGGGCTTAAATGTTTAATGCGTAGATTGTCTCGCTCAAAATCGCCACTCCCTCCTGCAATATCTAATTCACTACCTAAGCGGATATGCTTGCCTTTATAGCTTAAAGCTTCTTTTTCAGAATCCCACTGGGCAGTGTGTTCGGGAAAGATAATCAGAATATCGTTTACATAGAGACACTCTTGTTTCTGCTCTAATATTCCTTTTAAGCGCGCTGAAGCAGAAATACCATTAGATCGATAAACAGGGAGTTTTACCGCACTGGTATTTTCGTTCGCTTCTTGCTGTTGACATCCTGTAAGCAGTGCAAATACAACTGCGCAAATCAATTTATTATTAATACCCAATTTTGTTCCTATAGGGATTTCCATATAATTTTGATAGTAATGGACTAATGTTGCATATCAATCTTTAGATTGTTAGAGAAGATTTCATCCCACTACGGTTTAAACTTAAGCATTTTAGCCAGATGACTCATTCACTGGTATGATTAATTATTGGTTATTATATTTTATTTATTTGTATATTGTTATCTTTTTCATTTGAGTTTTTGGGTTATATACATCGTGTAATTTGCTTTGAAAAAAGTATTTGTAATTTATTTTTAACCTTAACTTTATCTTAAGGCATAAATATTTAGATAAGAGCTAATAAATACGTATGTTTGGAGAACATACAATGATGAGTCATGAGAATTTATCTAAAACCTTGAGTAAGGTTCCAGAAGTCACCTTATTATTCTGGATCATTAAAATTGCAGCTACAACGCTAGGTGAAACTGCTGGAGATGCGCTATCTATGTCCCTAAATTTGGGATATATCATTAGTACGGCAATTTTTGCTGTGATCTTTGCAGTATTTGTCGGACTACAAATTAAAGCTAAAAACTATAATTCATTTTTCTACTGGGCGACGATCATTGCCACTACCACGTTAGGTACGACAATTGCCGATTTCGTTGATCGAACTTTAGGTGTGGGCTATGCAGGAGGGAGCTTAATATTACTTATTTTATTAGGCGTATCTCTGTTTGTTTGGTATTTGAGTTGCGGCACAATTTCAGTAAAGAGTATTCAATCTGCAAAAAGTGAAGCTTTCTATTGGTTAACCATCATGTTTTCTCAAACATTAGGGACAGCTTTAGGAGACTGGACTGCTGATACTCAAGGCTTAGGGTATACCAGCGCTGCTTTAATTTTTGGTACTTTATTATTGGTGTTAGCAATCTGCTATTTTTATACCAAAATTTCAAGAACCTTATTATTTTGGTTGGCCTTCGTTTTGACCAGACCTCTAGGTGCAGTATTGGGAGATTTCCTTGATAAACCTATCGCGCATGGTGGATTAGAGTTAAGCAGATTTAGCGCGTCTTTTGTTTTATTAGCTTTCATTGTTGTATGTTTAGTGGTTTTTAAACCTAAAGCAGCTCAGTCATCTCATTAAATTAACTGCTCATTAAAAACCACATGATTCTCTTGAGTGATGTGGTTTTTTTATTTGAAAGTAGGCATTTTTAAGAGACTTTACGGGTTATCCACCAAAATAATAATGCCAGAAGGCTAACACTTGCACCGAGTGCACATACTCCAAACCATCCAGCATAGGCATAAGTGGCTGTTGTACTGATTGCCCCTAATCCACTACCAATTGCATAAAACAGCATGTATAGACCAACAAGCCGACTATGCGCTTCTGGACGAGTGCGAAAAATCATACTCTGGTTTGTCACATGTAAGGCTTGTCCGCCCAAGTCTAGCAATACGATGCCAATCACGAGTGCCCACAGTGAGTAAGCCATGAGTGAGAGTGGTCCCCAAGCAAGCAGTAATATTACGAGTGCTACTAAACTTGTACGCTGGGCATATCCGCGGTCCCCCCAATAACCCGCACGTGCAGCAGCCAGCGCACCCACAACTCCAACGAGTCCAAAAGATCCAATAATAGTATGCGAAAAACTGTAAGGCGGTTCACTCAACGGTAGTACCAGCGCGCTCCAGAAAATATTGAATGCAGCGAACATGAGTAAAGCTAAAACACCACGTACTTGTAGCACTTTTTCTTGGTGAAGCAGTTTTAGCATGGATGCTAAAAGTTGCGGGTAGCGCATGGTAACGTGCTGAATTTTTAAATGAGGCAAACGTTTCCAAAGCGGCAATGCAATCCCGAGCATGATGATGGCTGCACAAAAGTACACGCCACGCCATCCCGCTAAATCACTAATTCCCCCTGAAAATACTCGGGCAAGCAATAAACCAATGAACACACCACTTTGTGCAGTACCAACCACATGTCCTTGCTCATGTGGGAGAGCAGCACTTGCAGCATAAGCAATAAGCCCTTGAGTCATGGCTGTGCCGAGTAAACCTACGGCAAGCATTCCTACCAAAAGAATAATTGTAGAGTGAGCAAAGGCAACCACGAGTAATGCTGAGATCAAAACCAGTAACTGTAGGGCCATTAATCGACGCCGATTTACAAGGTCACCCAACGGTACTAAAAACACGAGAGCAAGGGCGCAACCGATTTGAGTGGCTGTCACTACACCACCAATGGCGGCATGACTAACGTTAAAGTCCTTGGCCAATATGTCGAGTAAAGGCTGCGCATAATAGACATTTGCTACGCTTGCACCACTTGCAATAGCAAATAGCAATATTACGTCACGAGGCATGCTTGAAAGCGGTTTATCGCTTTTAGCGTGTGAAGTTGAAGATGCAAGAGAAGCTTTCATGGCTCTAAACTCACTCAATCTAGTTTTAAAATGCAACTAGTTGAATGTTAAGCCTGCTAGTTTTAAAATGCAACTAGATAACTTATTACTGATGATTGGTAAGGAAACTCTATGACGAACTCTGCATTGTTAAAAGATGAACCTTGTCCTGTTGCACGTTGCGTCAACCTGATAGGAGACCGCTGGTCACTGCTCATTGTGCGTGATGCTTTTGATGGAATGCGCCGTTTTGGAGATTTTCAGCGCAGCTTAGGAGTGGCGCGAAATATTCTTTCTGACCGACTAAAAAAATTAGTGGATGCTGGTGTTCTTGAAATGCAAGACGCTTCGGATGGCACAGCTTATCAAGAATATGTATTGACCGATAAAGGAGAGAGTTTGTTTCCTGTGGTTGTGGCTTTGCGACAATGGGGAGAACAGAACCTATTTGAAAGTGGTGAGCGCCATTCTCTGTTAATTGATAAAACTACAGG
>NZ_JZFB01000003.1:429712-433916 GCF_001188385.1 Acinetobacter sp. V2
ACAGTGCTAAGAGCTTCTAATACTCAAGTGCAAAAGGTGAAATAAAATAAGACAAAACAAAAATAACCTTTTTTAACTTAAATTTGGGCAGATTAGTTGGTACTCTTGCGCGTCAAATTAAGGTGAGATTATGAGATTTATATTCCTCTTTATAAGCGCGATTTCAATTCAATGTTATGCAGCATCAGAAGCCATGGAACTTCATTACTGTGAAACTGTGAAGAAAGCAGCGAGTGGTGTGATGGATGCTAGACAACATGAAGTGCCAGCTAAAGAGTTACACGACATCGCCGATCATCTTGAAGAGCAACAAGCCAAACAACTTTATCAAGAGCTTATCAAATCTGCATATTCTTCAAAATTATTTGAAGACCCCCTCATTAAATCAAAAGCTGTCGAAAATTTTCAAACCACGTGGCATGAGCAATGTTTAGCAAAAGAATTAGCTAAAAATGTAAATAGCTAAATCTGCTTTGTTGAGGATAGGGTTTTTGTTGCACTTATTTACTATTATGCGAAATCCTATCTGATTCTTATAGTAGAATGAATTGAAAACCTTTAAGTAAAAGTAATTTTAATTTTTAAAGTGGCATTATAATTACTAAATTTACTTTACCTAAAATAAATTTTTAATTCATGTTCTAAAATATTTAAGAATTTATATATTTTTCATAAAAGTAGCTTATTAAATTAAAATCTAAGTGTTCAATTTTTATGGAAAAAGTAGCTTTATTGTTGAACTCTGATTCTATAAATAAGTTTTTATAATTCTCAATTACTTTTACTCTAATTAATTCACTAGAACCTCTAAGTTTAAGAATTTCGAAATCAGATAAAGCATTCTGGTTGGAATTAATCTCTATATTTGCAAAAGAGTTAATAGATAATTCGACATCAATAAATTTAGCTTTTAATATTTTTAAAGTATTTTTTTCTAAAGAATTTTTTATATTAATAGTATAGTTACTTAATGAAAAGAATAAACTATCATTGTTTTTCAAAAAAGATATAAAATTTTTTATACTTTTAGGCTGGTTTATAATGGCTAAGGTAATATTTTTCTTGTGACAGAAAATATAAAATTCTATATTTTGATATATATAATAGGAAATTTCTTCATAATCACCTGAAGGATTTAAAATTCTTTCATTTATAGATATTTTTTTATAATAAATAGCATGAATATAATCCTCTTTAACCTCATAAGTAGTTATATAACCTGCATCTATATCATTAGATGAAGTAATTAAATTTTTTTTAAAATTAGAAAAATCTTTATGAAGATTTAGTTTGTAAAAATTCAGTCTTTGCATATGGAATCCTCACTCACTATTAGTCAGAGTTTGAGAGGTTTGTGTAGGAATCGCATTTGTGTCTCCTAAATCTTTATTGAGTTCATCCATAAGCTCTCTTGCTTTTTGAAAAATTTTTGAAGTTATTTTTTTTGTATCCTCAAATGGAACGCTAGTAATTTTTGTAGCCCCATCAATGAACTTCCCATGAACAGAATACGCAAAATCAGTACAATCTTCTGGATTATTAAATCTTACTTCGAATTGATATACCTCATTTGAATTAGTTGAATGAACGGCCTGCCAAATAATTCGATAAATATGATAATGTTTAGCAAGTAGCTGTAATACAGTATCTGAGTTTAATAATTTTGATCCTTTAAAAGAAGCTTTTTTAATATATCTATTTATATCTTCAGAAGGGTCATCGTCTTGCTCATCATCTAAATTATCATCTGTTCTATTTTCCTTTTTTCTGCTTACATATATATCTACAACAGTATCATATGTAAATCCTGAAATATTTTCTATCAAATCACAATAAAATTTAAGTTTCTTTTCTTGATCTTGAATTCCAAATAGAGAGATCTCTATCTCTTGGTAAGCGGTGCTTTCTGTATTGGTTTCGATTACTTGAATGATTTTTCTTTGCCATCTATCAATATATTTATCATTTGTAGATTCTATGAAAACTTGAGAATCATCAAAGTTAAGTATGATTTCAGTAGATAAATGATCTTGACCACTAAATAAATTTTTAGAAAAATCATAAACAATATAATCAATTTTTATACTTATTTTATTGCCTAAAGGAATAATTTTGAGATCTGAGGTATGATTTAAATCAATAAGTTCTGCCTTTTCTTGTTCCAAAAAATCTCGGACTTCAGACAAATTTAAATTTGTTCCTAATAAAATACCCTTTGTAGTTTCTTTTCGACGCTTTTCCTTATCAAAGATACTTTTTATAGTTTGATAATCTTGATATGAAAGTATAGAGCGAGAAAACTTTAAAGCCCTTTTTTCTTTATTTCCTTTGCTACTTGTAAGAGTAAAGTGATTTAAGAAGAGCTCTTCGAGTACACTATTGTTAATATTGCTACTCTGAAGTGTAGTGTAAATATCTTTATCATCTGGACAGATTATATTTTTACTATTTGTCATGCTATTTCTCTGTAAAGTATTGGTTTTGTCAGAAATCTAGTTGTAATGTTTTCAACTAGTGAAAATTCAATATTTTTGAATATCTTTGCTGTATCTTCTGTTAGCTGCCAATTTTCAATATAATGAGATAAGGCATTATGGAAATTTTCTTCATATAATGAGTGTGGATTGGAGTTAATCATACGAATGTTAATATTTATATTATACTTAAAGATTTGATAGCTAGATAAAGTATCTAAAAAGAATAAAAACTCTTCTTTGCTAGCCCCTGTTAACTTATAGTAAATTACAAAACCTTCTTTTTCCCGTCCACTACCATCATTTCTCTCAAATTCTTTATATTTTATAATTAAAAACGGTCCAAGCATCATTTCAATTGTAGCAGGGCTGTCTGAAGTATCTGGAATCGGTCTACTAATTTTCAAATCGGGATAATAGAAAAACCAATCTGAACGCGGGTGAGGAAACTTATTGGTAGAGGTCAGAAAGGCTGTATCCTTCCTTATCGTATCTAAATAACAAATTGTCGCTGGATCTATAATATGTATTACTTGATTGGGCTGAATTTTTAAATTATCGATAACCACTCGCTGTTCATCAGTTTCACTTTTTTTCTTAAACAACTCTCTAATATCAGAATTATAATTGCCATCATGATTTAAAAGAAATAATAGACCTCTTATATCTCCAGTAAATAAGCAATTATATCTTGTATTCCATTCATCTGAATCTCTTGCGCAATGGATAGATTGAGACAGGGAAGATAAAGTTGATCTTAATGCATGTGGTGTAATTGAACTTTGTTTATAACTCTTTAGATCGCAATTGAAGAAAACTTTATCTTTTGTATACGGGTCAATATAGAAAAATACTGCATCTACAGGATGTGTCTTAGATAACTCATCTTTTTTTGCATCACTCATATCTTTTAATATTAAATCTTGTTCAGCTTTCAACTTATCTAATTCTTCTTTTGTACATCCTTTTTTCTCTTCATTAATTAATAGTTGTTCATATTCAGCTTTTAAATTTTCAATTTGTTTTTCTTTTAAAACCACATGACTTTGTTTATGTACACAATCAAAATTTTGATTCATTAAACCAAGTGGTAAAGTTTTCCACTTAAAAAAAGAGAATATCTCTTTTGATAATCTTTCTGCTATTTCAGCAATTCGAGCTGTTTCTCCACCTGCCATCGGACACCTTCTTTAAACTAAAAATTATTAAATAAATCAATAACTTGTATGGTATTTTGAGTTTTGGGATAATGAATATGATTTTAATACCTTTTAGGGGGTTAAATACATACTGTTGTTCTCTAGATTTAATTTCTTGAAAGTTGCTTCTGTTTTACCGTTGCGTGCAACAATAATTGATTTACCTGTTTTAAAATCACTTATTTGAAAGTCAGGATTTACATACTTTAACATTTGGTTTGGGTTCTGAAAACATCCATTATTAAATAATATTTAAACTATAATTATTTTGTCATCTTTAAAGTTAGTGCAGTTGGGGGGGACTTCTGCCGTAATCCAATATTTTCATCTACTAATAAATTATATAAGACTTATCTCATCCTAAAGCCATCAAAGAGGGTGGTGTTACAGCAGAATATAAAGCGCTCTTTAATATCAATTTTACCTAGTCAAAACTAATCAATAGACAATAAAAAAACCACCTAACTCTTTCGAATTAAGTGGTCTTTAAATTTTGGAGCGGGAAACGAGACTCGAACTCGCGACCCCAAC
>NZ_JZFB01000003.1:433957-439873 GCF_001188385.1 Acinetobacter sp. V2
ATGTGAGCACATTATAGAGTGTTTCACTAAAGTGTCAACACTCTTGTGATTTAATTGAACATTTAATCAGCACGGCGCCAAACTGTACCTTGACGCGTATCTTCTAATACAACACCTTGGTCGAGCAAAGACTGACGAATACCATCTGCTTTAGCAAAGTCTTTTGCTTTTTTCGCATCAACACGTTGTTGAATGAAATCTTCAATTTCAGCATCAGACAAAGTAAGCGCTTCTTGTCCAATATCTGATTTTAAGAAATCATCTACATTGTGTTGTACCAAACCTAAAATGTTGGTGAGGTGACGTAATGTCGAATAAAGCACAATCGCTTGGTCAGCTTGCTCTTCTTTTACAGCACGGTTCAATTCTTTGTTCAGTTCAAACAATACAGCCATTGCTTCGGCAGTGTTGAAGTCATCACACATTGCATTATTAAAACGTTCAACAAAGCTTTGATCAAGCGTTTCAGTTGTCGTTTGACCATACACTTGTTGGTAAGCTTTAAATGAGTGATAGAAACGAGTTAAAGAAGTTTTTGCTTCTTTCAGTGCCACATCAGAGAAATTCACAGGACTACGATAATGTGAAGACACAATAAAGTAGCGAATCACTTCAGGGTGGAATTTCTCCATCACGTCACGAATCGTAAAGAAGTTGCCTAAAGACTTAGACATCTTTTCACCATCAACGTTAATGAAACCAACATGCATCCAGTAATTTACATATTGTTCGCCAGTTGACGCTTCACTTTGCGCAATTTCATTTTCATGGTGAGGGAACATTAAATCTGAACCACCACCATGAATATCAAAGTGATTGCCTAGGCAGCAAGTCGACATTGCAGAACATTCAATGTGCCAACCCGGACGGCCATTACCCCAAGGTGATGCCCAAGATGGTTCATTTTCTTTGGCATGTTTCCAAAGTACAAAGTCAAACGGATGTTTCTTTTCAACTTCTACATCAACACGCTCACTCGCACCAGCTTGCATGTCATCAAGCTTACGGCCAGAGAGGCGACCATATTTCTCAAATTTGGTAACTTCAAAATAAACATCGCCATTTGCAGCAGGGTAAGCAGAACCTTTATTGACCAGATTGCCAATCATATTTTGCATCTGATCAATATATTCAGTCGCTTTAGGTGCTTCATCAGGTGCAGCACAGCCTAAATTAGCTGCATCTTCGTTCATTGCATCAATGAAACGAGTAGTGAGCTGCTGAATGGTTTCACCATTTTCATTCGCACGTTTAATGATTTTATCGTCAATGTCGGTAATGTTGCGAATATAGCGAACATTCCAGCCTTGACTACGTAAGAAACGAATAATGTAGTCAAATGCAACCATAACTCGAGCATGCCCGATATGACAGTAATCGTAAACGGTCATACCGCAGACGTACATATCGATGTGACCTTCTTTGCGAGGTACAAATTCAACTTTTTTTCGTTGCTCAGAGTTATATAAAACAAACGGTTGCATAAGGGTTTTCAAACACTCAACAAAAACAGTGTTACATCATAACTGATGCATCATTTTTCACAAAGGTTTATGCAAGAATTTTATAAGCTTGTGAAATCTTATACATTTAAAAACGTGTAGATGATTGAGTTATGTTAGAATGCCCCCAAATCTTTTGATTAAAATCACCGATCTTCATAAGAGATCAGATCAATTATTTTGAGTCAAACTCGTATGCCCAATCCTACAGATTTTCAAAGCAGCGCATTAGCAACCTTGCGTATTGAGCAGCAAGCCCTAGACGTGTTAGCAACACAAATTAATGACAGTTTTAGTCAGGCTTGTGAAATATTGTTACAGTGTAAAGGCCGTGTTGTGATTACTGGCATGGGGAAGTCAGGGCATATTGGCCGTAAAATGGCTGCGACTTTTGCTTCAACTGGTACACCATCTTTCTTTATGCATCCGGGCGAAGCTGGGCATGGCGATTTGGGGATGCTGGTTCGTGGTGACGTTTTAATTGCGATTTCCAATTCTGGAAAAAGCGATGAAATCATGATGTTGATGCCACTCATCAAACATCTTGGTGTACCTCTTATTACCATTAGCCGTACTGATAAAGGGCCAATGCCCCAAAATGCTGACATCGCTTTAACTTTAGGTGAGTCTGATGAAGCATGCCCACTAGGATTAGCCCCGACATCGAGCACGACAGCAACTTTAGTGTTGGGTGATGCGCTGGCTGTTGCTTTACTTGAAGCGCGTGGTTTTACTGCAGATGATTTTGCTCGCTCACATCCTGCTGGAGCATTGGGTAAGCGTTTACTTTTACATGTAAAACACCTTATGCATACAGGCGATGAATTGCCAAAAGTTTCACCAGATACGCCAATGAATCAAGTGCTTTACGAAATTTCTAATAAGCGTTTAGGCTTGACCACGATTGTAGATGAACAGGAACATTTGCTTGGTATTTTCACCGATGGTGACTTGCGTCGTTTAATTGATAAACAGCAAGGTTTCGATGTGAATTTACCTGTTTCTGAAGTAATGACAAAAAAACCGTCAACTATTTCTCAAGAAGCACGTGCGGTAGAAGCTCTACAACAGCTTAACCTGAAAAAAATCAGTCAATTTGTTGTGGTTAATGACCAAAATAAAGTGATTGGTGTAATTAGTATGCATGACCTTATTCAGGCAGGGGTAAATTAATCAATGGCATCTTATGCATTGTTAGAACAAGCACGTCACTTACAGGCATTGGTTCTGGATGTAGATGGTATTTTGAGTGATGGCTTTGTGACTTTAACCAATAGTGGCGATGAGATTAAATCATTCGATATTCGTGATGGTTTAGGCATGAAACTTGTGCAGCAAGCAGGCATGAAAGTCATCATTATTACGGGCCGAAAAAGTAATATTGTTGAAAAACGTATGTCTGATTTAGGCGTAGACCTCGTTTTTCAAGGTCGTGAAGACAAAGGTTTTGCGTTACGTGAAGCTTGTGCACAGTTTAATATTTTGCCTTCCGATTGCTTGTATATGGGCGATGATTGGCCTGATTTATCTGCTTTTGCAATCGCAGGAATGAGTGTCACTGTGCCAAATGGTCATGAAGAAGTGCGTCGCCGTGCGCATTTAGTTACCCAGTCAATGGGCGGACGTGGTGCTGTACGTGAAGTCTGTGATATGTTGCTGATCGCAAAAGGCATTTACCAAGAACTTCTTGAAAAATATCTTGCAGTACCGCATTAATAATAAGATTACTTAAAAAGGTAGGCTATTCCTGCTCATGGATACCAGAGTTTTATCTATTGTTGCTGTAGTTATTGCTGCTATAAGTGGTGGTTATTACTACTATAGTGGCAAAGCAAAAAAACTAGACATTGGTTCTGCGAAGAATATGACATATTCGGCGCAGGGCGTCCATTTGACTCAAACTGATGATCAAGGCAATTTGTATATTCGTGCTGAAGTTCGTCAGCTTGAACAGGATATGCAACAAAAAACATCAAAGTTGGATCAACTTAATGCCTCTATATATAAAGATGGCAAGGTTGATGCGACGTTCTTTGCGAAACAGGCAAATGGCTATGATGATAATCGTAAAGTTATATTATCGGGTGATGTGGTCGCAACGAAACTTGCTCCACAAGGGAAAATTGAATTCAAAACCGATGAGTTAACGGGTTATCCAAAGACCAGAGAGATTGAAACGGATCATCAAGTGGTTGTTCAAGCTCCACAAGGCGATTTTGTTAGCAAAGGATTAAAAGCCAATTTGAATAACGGTCAGTACGAATTTTTTAATATTCGAGGAAAGTATGTACCAAAGTCTTAATTTAAAACGTTCTTCAGCTTTCCTAAAACAAGCTGCGGTTATTACATTCGTTGCTTTATCATCAGCTTCGACTTTTGCATTGCCGTCTGACCGTAATCAACAAATTTCACTCGTGGCAGACCGTGCAACTTATAACGAAAAAACTGGTTTGACGACATACACCGGTAATGTCGTGATTGAGCAAGGTACGATGAAGCTTCAAGCAGATTCGATTGTTGCTACACTAAACTCTAAGCGTGAAATCCAAACCATTACTGCTAAAGGCCGACCATCTAAGTTTCAGCAACAAATAAGTGCTGATAAGGGCGTGGCACGCGGTGAAGGACAGACCATTGTTTATAATGCAGATACGGGCATTATTACATTGAATGGTGGGGCATATTTATATCAAGATGGTTCTAGTATTCGTGGTAACTCATTGAAATATAGTATGAACAAAGGTGATGTTGAAGCTCAAGGTTCATCATCAAATCGTGTACAGATTATTATTCCACCATCAAGTTCAAAAAGCTTTCCAGGAGCGCGTGACTAATGCAACAAGCTCTTCAACAACCCCAAACTTTGTGTATTAAGCACTTAGGAAAAAACTATAGTAAGCGTTGGGTCGTCAAAGACGTATCTTTTAGTATGCAAAGTGGACAGATTGTTGGTTTGCTTGGCCCTAACGGTGCAGGAAAAACAACAAGCTTCTATATGGTTGTAGGGCTAGTGCGTATGGACAAAGGTGAAATTCACCTTGATGATCTTGATATGTCCGATTTGGCAATGCATGAACGGGCACGCAAGGGCATTGGATATCTTCCGCAAGAGGCTTCTATTTTTAGAAAGCTGACCATTGCTGAAAATATTATGTCCATTTTAGAAACACGTAAGGACTTAAATAAGCAACAACGCCAGCAACGACTTACTGAATTATTAAATGACTTTAAAATTAGTCATATTAAAGATTCATTAGGAATGAGCGTGTCTGGTGGTGAACGCCGCCGTGCTGAAATTGCACGTGCATTGGCTGCTGATCCTAAATTTATGTTGCTTGATGAACCATTTGCCGGTGTTGACCCAATCTCGGTTGGAGATATTAAAGATATTATCCAGACTTTGAAGGATCGTGGCATCGGTGTACTCATTACTGACCATAACGTACGTGAAACTTTAGCAATTTGTGAACGTGCATATATTGTGAGTGAAGGGGCTGTAATTGCAGAAGGTACACCACAAGAAATTCTGGATAACGAGCAAGTCCGTAAAGTCTACTTAGGTGACGATTTTACAGTTTAAATAACAAAGTTAATCTATTTGTCTAAAAAGAGGTCAGTGCCTCTTTTTAGTTTTTTTATATTTAGTTTTTAAAAACAATGATTTAACTTATTCATTTAATAGAATTATAATGTGTGAATTATTCCTGCAATTATGCTTCTTTATGCAAAAAAATATGTAGAATGTAAAAGCTTTTAAACGATAACAAACAAGATCAACAAGACAAGCATGATTGGATATAACCAGAGAAGAGTAACAAGGACATGTAAAAAGCCGGCTTTCCTGAAAGGGTTGATGCTTTTAACTTCATTGCATGTACCTGTGGTGATATATGCTGCTAAACCAAGTGAGCAATATCACACCTTAAAAGACAACTTATCACAACTTTTTGCCCCAAAAAGTAGTGATGAATTTAAAGTTGCCAAGATGCAAGAGCTGAGTAATTTTAAGTTAGATCGTTCTAGAGTTCAGGAGTTTCCGACTGTTCAACTCAATGATCGATCGGCTGGATCTTATTCAAGTTTGCCATCAAGCAAAATGACTTTGCAGGAAGCGGTGAAAATCGCAATCCAGCGTAACCCTGATATTTCTCAAGCCATTTCTACTTTAGCTGGCCAAAACGCAGGTATTGATTACGCCAAGGCTGGTTATTATCCACAGCTTTCAGGTGGTATTACTACAGGTGACTTGACTAGTGGTGAGCGTGGTAGGCAGTTGTTGACCTTAAATGCGACTCAAATGCTCTATGATTTTGGCAAAGTTAAATCAGGTGTAGACGTTGAGCAAGCCAAGGTTCAGGTTGAGCAGGCCAATGTGCTGGTCAGCATTGATGATATTGCACTTGATGTTGCGCAG
>NZ_JZFB01000003.1:439979-440280 GCF_001188385.1 Acinetobacter sp. V2
TAGTCAGGCTGACCCGATTCAAGCTCAGTCTTATTTACAAGCTGCCCAGTCTGGTTTGATTGCACAACAATCATTATTGCGTCAGTACCAACAACATTTAAGAACATTATTGGGTGCAGATGTTTCGCGCACGGGTTGGATTATTTCAGATGATTTGGTGAAACAATCTGATTTATATGGCGAACCTGAGTTTAATACCATCCCAAAAATGATTGCGGCTCAAGCCAGTGTTGAAGTTGCCAAGGCACAAAAGGAACAGACACGTTTAACACGTTATCCAACCTTGTCGGTTAAAGGTTCT
>NZ_JZFB01000003.1:441534-441810 GCF_001188385.1 Acinetobacter sp. V2
TTGGTAACTTCTACCACCATTAGTGCAATTGCAGATTTCCCGTTCTTTTTCTTATTCCTCACGATCTTTGCGATTATTGGCGGGAAATTGTTTTGGGTAATGTTGCTGGTTGTACCACTTATGCTTTTGCCGGGTATTCTGGCACAGAAGAAGCTGGCGCAACTCGCACAAGAGGGTATGAGAGAATCTTCAATTCGTAACGCCATTCTTGTGGAAGCGGTGCAAGGTATTGAAGATATCAAGCTTTTACGTGCTGAATCACGCTTCCAAAACCAG
>NZ_JZFB01000004.1:0-18025 GCF_001188385.1 Acinetobacter sp. V2
ATTTAATATCACTGCATGTTCGTTTTTTAGCCTTTTTAGCATTTTATCTATATTATTTGATCAATTTTACATTGATAATAGGTTATCAATTTTGTATTAAAACATATCTCCACCCAACTGCACATTAAGTATTAGCCTGGCTGGCGGTTAAGGAATTATATGAATTATTCTAATTTAATTTTACTAAGCGTGTTATCTGTAGGTGTTTGTACCTCTATATATGCTCAAGAAAACACGGTAAGTGAATCTGCTAATGCGAGTTCATTAGAAGAAACAGGGCCAAACCATCCCCGTTCACAAATTATTAAAGATCTAAAAAATATTAAAGTTAAAGATTTAAAAATTAATGCAAATGCAGCTCAACCAGATCTTGTCAAAGATCCTTTGCAATCATTGAACCGCCCAATTTATTCTTTTAATGATATGTTGGATCGCAATTTTTTACGCCCAGTTGCTGTTCAATATAGAGAAAAAACCCCAGAAGATGTACGTGGTTCTTATCGCCAATTCCGTAAAAATCTTGGTGAACCATGGAATGCTGTCAATCAGCTTATTCAAGGCCGCCCTGGCCGTGCAGCAAAAACTTTAGGCCGATTTACAATTAACACCTTAACCACTCTTGGTTTGGCTGATCCTGCAAGTCGCTTAGGTTTACCAACTGAAGAAGAGAATTTTGGTGTAACTCTTGGCTACTATGGCGTTCCTTCTGGCCCATTCCTTATGTTACCTTTTTTTGGTCCAAGCACCTTACGGGATGGTTTTGGTTTAGCAGTAGATGCCCAAGCTCGTCCACAAAAATACGTTATGGATGATCAAGAAGGTCTTTATTGGTCGAGTAATCTATTACAAGCCGTGGATACACGTGCCCAATATCTTGACTTAGATCAAACCTTACAAGGTGATCAATACGCTATGATTCGAGACTTATACCTCCAGCGTAAAGCATTCCAAATTGCAGAGAAAAAGGGCGATTCAGCCGATGTGTCTTTCATTGATGATGACTCTGAAGATACACCAGATGAGAATCAAAACCCTTAACATGAAATAAAGGTATTGCTTGGATTAAGAGTTCGGCAATACCTTGATTTTGATCATACATACTCTATGATGAATAAAGTGATCATATAAAAGGACTACCATATCTTCTATGTATTTTATTAAACCGACACGCTCTATTCCTTATTTAGAGCAAGCTTTGGATAAACTGCCAGGCTTACAAGTCATTAACATAGATGATTTAGATTTATATGATCCAACCATCATTGCAATTGCAGATGTACAAGATTTCCTGACTTATAAATGGAATTTGCCAACGGTCGTAATTGCTTTTGAACATGAAGGTAGTGCTTTAGCGCATGCATGGGAAGCAGGTGCTCTTGCAGGCTGGGTGTGGAATCAGTTACCTAGTGATTTAAATAAAGCCCTATCCAGAATTGATGCTCAATATAAGCGCAACCAAGATAGTCGTGATTTACCTTCGGCTGCTGAACTGCAAAAACGATTATTGCCTAATCCAATTGATCTATTAAATTATGAAGTCGAAACTTTCTTTCAGCCTTCAGCTTATCTTTCCGGTGATTGGTACGACTATTGGAAATTAAATGATAAAGAAGTTTTATTCTATCTTGCTGATGTTTCAGGTCATGGTGTAACCAGTAGTTTATTAACATCATGGATGGCAGCATTTCATGGTCGCTCTAAGACCCCAAGACAATTAATAAAAAAATTAAATGGGATGTTAGTTCAAGAGAATATCGAAAAGCACATTACGATTGTGGTGGGTATTTTAAACCTTGAAACACATACTCTTCGCTGGTCAAGTGCTGGGCACTATCCGCCTCCTATCATTTTTGAGCCTAATCAAGCACCGAAGATTCTAACAACGAGCAGTTTCCCGCTAGGTTTAACTGATGAACTTGAAGTTGAAGAGCATATTTGTACATTAAATCGCCATGCTCGCTTCATTGTTTGCTCGGATGGAGCCCTCGAACCTTTTGACGGTGGTTTAAACGATCAGTTCCAACAATTGGTCCATCATTTGCAAAATCAATCATTTCAAGCACCCGATCATGTGGCCGACGATATTGCCATCTTCAGTCTTTGTCGAATGAATTAATTTACGAATCAATTAATTACATAATATACGACTTAAGGACTCTTGAGTCTGGGATGGCACTATGTGATAATTTTTCTATCCTTCTCTGAAAATGGCATTTATATGTCAACAGGTCATGTTGAATATGCAAGTTTAAATGGAACGCATATTTTCAAACTTATTGGTGAAGTGCGAGCCCATTCTTGTATAAGTCTAGACAAACTTTTAAACAGAATTGAACAGCAAGAGAATGTTGTAGGTGCAATCGTTGATTTAACCCAAACAACATTTATTGATAGTACTGTATTAGGCATCCTAGCTAAGCTGGGGTTAAAGCTTAAACAGACTCATCATATTCAAGCTGTGATGCTATCTACCAATCCAGATATCACCACCTTAGCCAACAGTATGGGGCTAGGGCAGGTTTTTGTCATTTTGAATTATTGTGGTGATCCTAACGTTTGCACATTAACGTTAACAGATGAACAAATCACTCATAATGCAATGCTAAGAACTGTTCTGGATGCACATAAGACATTGATGAAACTCAATGCAAACAATCAGAATATGTTTGAGCCACTTGTTAAGCAGTTACAGAAAGAACAAGATACTCTTGAACAGGTATCGGACAAGCAAAATGCCTGATTTTCACCATTAAGCCGGATTAGAATATGACCCTCGTTTCTGTTGCTCAAATGAACTCTCAAGATGATATTGAAAATAATTTTCAAGTCATTGAGTCTTTGATTCAACAGAGCAAGGCGCAAAATGCCAGTTTGATTGTTTTCCCCGAAAACTTTGTATGTTTTGCTGCTGGAAAACAACGTGAAACTGCTGAGCAATTTGAATCTATTCAACAAAGGCTTGAGAAACTCGCACATCAATATCAAATCTGGATTGTGGCTGGCACCTTACCCTGCCCATTCCGTCCAGATGGATCCACTATTCAAGATGGTCGCGTCCGAACTGTTAGCCTTTGTATTAGCCCTGAGCGTACAGAAGCACGTTATGACAAGATCCATTTATTTGATGTACAAGTGGGTGATGCTGTCGGTGGTTATCAGGAGTCTCGTTTCTTTGAACCAGGAACAGACGTAGTAGTCACATCTACCCCTTTTGGCAATATTGGCTTAATGGTATGTTATGACTTGCGTTTTCCAGAGCTTGCTCTAACGCTAAGACAACAAGGCGCTCATATTCTTACTGCCCCTGCTGCATTTACCTATACAACTGGACAAATGCATTGGCAGCTTTTGTTACAAGCTCGGGCAATGGATAGCCAATGTTATGTTTTAGGTGCAGCACAACAGGGCTGGCATGGTGAAAAACGACAGACCTGGGGACACTCTGGGGCAACTGATAGTCGTGGCCAAATTTTAAGTATGATTGGATATGAAGGAAATGGTTTAATTACTGTGCCCTTTGATCTGACGGCGCAAGATCTCGTCCGCTCTTCAATGCCTCTAATGACACACCGTAAATTAATTCACTATTAAAAGTTTAATTATTCATGTGGAAATACTTATTTAGCTTTTTTTGCTTGGGGGCAAATATTCATTGTTATGCTGAGTTTGGGACAACGAATCATTTCGTTTCACCAACGGCACAGCTCAAATCAGATATTCTCCCCTCTACTCCTAAAGATATTCCTTTGCCTGCATTTGGCCAGAGAATAATTGGATGGGGTACTGGCGCAGAAGGCGCAAGACAACGTTTAGAAAATATTCAGCCAGCAGATGTTTCTATGATTAAAAAACAAGGAACAACGCTTGAAATGATTACTGCATGGCAAGATTTTTATGAACAAGAGCAACAACGCAATGCAAATAATCCTACTGCTAAATATCGTGCGCGTTTAATGAAAAAAATTGCAGATCTGTGGTAGACAATTTTATCTAAAATATTTTTATGTTATGGAATAATTGGATTAATTATTCCATTTTTTATGTCTCTTAATTTACTTTATTCAGAACCTATTCTGATGAACATTTAAGAAACTGAATAGAACGCGATATACTACAAAAGCAATATGAGTTTCTTTGAGGAATATATGGACCAAGACTGTCAAAACTTAAAGCTTGAGAATCAATTATGTTTCCTCATTTATTCAACAAATTTAGCGCTTAATCAACTCTACAGAAAACTTCTCGCGCCTTTGGGGCTTACCTACCCCCAATATTTAGTGATGTTAGTTTTATGGGAACAGGATGAAGTGACTGTTTCAGAAATTGGAGCTAAACTTTTTTTAGAATCATCCACTCTCACTCCTATCTTGAAAAAGTTAGAGGCCCTGCATTTGCTTCATCGTACCCGCTCAACTCAAGACGAGAGACAAGTGATTATTACACTTAGCGATGACGGAAAAAAATTAAAAGATCAAGCATTGGATATTCCAGCAGGCGTACTAGAAGCAAGTTCATGTGACATGACAACACTATTAGGCTTGAAAGATCAACTTACCAAACTCCGTACAAACCTAGTTAAATAAACAGCAATTTTTTCAAAAAATATACTTGTCAAAATAACTAAGTCGTGTACGATATATTTGTATTCAATTTATTTTAGGAATAAAAACGATGTCATTAGAAAAAGTTGTTTATCGTGCAAAAGCTAAAGCAACCGGTGGTCGTGATGGCCGTGCAACTTCATCTGACGGTGTATTAGATGTACAACTTGGCGTACCTAAAGAAATGGGTGGCGCTGGTGGTGCCGTAACAAACCCTGAGCAATTATTTGCAGCTGGCTATTCAGCATGCTTTTTAGGAGCTTTAAAATTTGTTGCAAACCGCGATAAATTTAATATTAGTAAAGATGCTTACGTAGAAGGTGAAGTAGGTATTGGTCCAATTCCTACAGGTTTTAGCATCGAAGTAACTTTAAATGTTTACTTAGTGGGCATGGACCGTGAAGAAGCTGAAAAATTAGTTGCAGCAGCTCATATTGTTTGCCCATATTCAAATGCAACTCGTAACAATATTGATGTGACTTTTAATATTGTGACCGAATAAGTTTTATTATTAAAAATGCCCGAATCATATCGGGCATTTTTAATTGTATGCTACAAATTATACTTCGCTTGCTTCATTGGTTACTCGAAGTACTTCTTCAAGTGTGGTTTTACCTGCGAGTACTTTGCGCAGACCATCATCACGAATAGAACCTGAATACTCACGAGCATGATTTTCTAATTCATATTCAGCCGCATTACCATGAATGAGACGACGCATCGGTTCATCAACTGGTACGATTTCATAAATGGCTGTACGTCCATTAAAGCCTAAATGTGAGCAATGGTCACACCCTTTGGCTTCAGGTAACTGCAACAATGGTTCATTATGAATATGTTGAAAAACCTGTTTTTCAAAAGTATCCGCTTCACGCCATGTCATACAATGTGGACATAAGGTACGAACCAAACGTTGAGCAATCACCCCAATTAAAGAGCTTGATAATAAGAAAGGCTCGATTCCCATATCTTTAAGTCGAGTAACTGCACCAATAGCGGTATTGGTATGTAGTGTCGATAAAACCAAATGTCCAGTTAACGATGCTTGTACTGCAATTTCAGCCGTTTCCAAGTCACGAATCTCACCTACCATCACCACATCTGGATCTTGACGTAACATTGCTTTTAAAGCACGAGCAAACGTCATATCCACTTTGGTATTGACTTGTGTTTGACCAATGCCTTCAAGTTGATATTCGATTGGATCTTCGGCAGTTAAGATGTTACGCGTATTATCATTTAGATCAGATAAAGCCGCATACAAAGTCGTTGTTTTCCCCGAACCTGTAGGCCCTGTGACCAAAATAATGCCATGAGGACGATGTACTAACTGAGTTAAACGCTCGTAGTCATTTGCCATTAATCCCAAGTGGATCATATTAAGTCGACCAGCTTGTTTATCGAGTAAACGCATTACAACCCTTTCACCATGTGAAGATGGTAAAGTCGAAACACGAACATCTACTTCTCGGCCAGCAAGGCGTAAAGAAATACGTCCATCTTGTGGCACTCGCTTTTCTGCAATATCGAGTTTTGCCATGACTTTAATACGCGAAACCAGTAACGGTGCCAACTCACGGCGCGGCTGTACAACTTCACGTAATTGACCATCTACACGTAATCGTACAGATAATTTCTTTTCGAAAGCTTCAATGTGAATATCAGAAGCCCCTACTCGAATTGCCTCTGAAAGTAGCGCATTAATCAGACGAACAATTGGAGCATCATCTTCCTGATCCATCAAATCTTCTGTCTCAGGAACCTGATCGGCCAAACTTAATAAATCAGGATGATCTTCTAAACCTGCTGCAACTTGTTGTGATTCCCCTGTATCGCCGGCATAGCTTGTACTTAAGAGCGTATTAAATTCTTGTTCAGTACATAATTGGAAATGAGCGGGCTTACCTAGAATTCGTCTTGCTTCCTGCAATGCAATTTTTTCAGTGTTTTGACGTCTAATAATAAATACTTGATCACCGTCATAACGAAATAAAACACCATGACGCTTGGCAAAACTATATGGAACTTGTATTTGTTTCAATATTTGCATCACAATTTATAATGATGAGTAAGATGATTTTGAGTGTACTCTAAGCAGATTACAGCGTGAAGTCTGTTTAACAACTCGGTAGAGGAATTTTACGTCTTGTTTGAAAATAATGAATATAAGCCTCGCCCCCAGAATTCCTTAAAATGGTGGGGAGAACAGCGCTTTGAAATTAATCAGTCTAAAGCATGGCAATTCGGTTCAATGCTTTTTCGTCTAACGCGCGGTATAAAAGAATGGCGTATCGAATATTATCGCCCATCTCTTCAAGACGATAATGAGCAAGATTGGCATCCAATTGCCGATCCGAATTTTGCCTTTCCGCATACTGTTCAAGTAGAACGCTACATGTTTCGGAAAACTAATCCAGAATTTTTACTTATGCCCCGTCTGGCAGATCGTTCTGTAGTCATTAAACCCGTTGATCCTATCTACATTCCAGCAGGTCAACGCGGAACTCTTTATATTAGTACACCACTATGGATTGCAGGTTTAGTTGAAAGTCAGCATGAGCCTTTGTTTGAGATTCCTGTGATTCAACCTAAAGATACATGGTTTGGTCCTAATGCCCAGCAAGGTGAAATTTGTTATGCCACGTCTGTCGATGGACGTACCGATTTGAACCTGTTAACACCACGTGCTTTTCGTGCGGTTACACCAATTGATTTTCACAACACCAGTAATCATCAATTGCGTTTTGACCGCATGAACGTGCCCGTTACAGCTCTACCTCTTTTTTATAGTGAAAGTACCGGTCGTTTATGGACTTCTCAAATTAAAGTTTATTATGAAGGTTCTGATCGTCCCGCACGAATTCGTATTGAAAACCGTACGCCCCCTCTTGCTGGTGAAGTGACCTATGTTCACCCACCACGTTCACCTGGTGGAGCATTATTCAATATGTTTGATTCATTCTTTTAAGAGGTTTATATGGCTGATACAAGTATTCCTAAGGATATCGCTGATAGCCTCACAAGCATATTTACCAATATCAATACCGAACGTATTAGTGAAATTTTAGTCGGTGTTGTGCTGTGTTTTATTGGTTTTGTTCTTGCCCGTATTATTTCAAATACATTTATTAGAACCATTGGCTCACGTTTTAATGCTCATCAACGTCTGGTGTGGCGCCGCGGTATTTTTTATTTTATTTTCTTACTCTTCATTATGACGAGTTTAAAAGAAGCCGGTTTTAAACTCAGTGTATTTCTTGGCGCAGCAGGGATTTTAACCGTAGCGCTCGGTTTCGCATCGCAAACATCAGCCAGTAACTTGATTAGTGGTTTATTTTTGATTGGTGAAGGATCATTTGAAGTCGGTGATACGATCCAGATTACACTCATTCGTGGAAATACAATTGAAGGTGAAGTGATCTCGATTGATTTGCTTTCGGTTAAACTGCTTACATTAGACAATGTCTATATTCGTTTGCCAAACGAACAACTCATTCGTGCTCCCGTACACAACTTATCTAAATATCCTATACGACGTATTCCAATTACGCTCGCAATCAACTTCCATGAAGACATCATTAAAGTTCGCGAGGTTCTACTGAATGTAGCAGCTCATTATCCTCTTGTATTAGATGACCCAAAGCCTGCTGTTACAGTGACTGCATTTAGAGAATCATCAATTGAGCTTTTATTTACAATGTGGTGTCGACAAGAGAACTCTTTAAAAGTTCGAGATGAGATGCAAGAACGAATTCGAAATGGATTTTTAGATAACCGAATTGAAATTCCTGTTCCTAAAATGGGTTTGATTGATCGACCATCTAGTGTTTTTGCTGAAGATGATATCGATCAATACAGTAATCAAAAAGAATTAAATCGAGAGCCTAAAGCTTAGGCTCCTCATTTTTCTGTACAGCGGATGATGGTGGCAATGGCGCAAGATAAGCAATAATCAACATTACCCCACCCGCTCCAATAAATGAAATGACTCGAGTTAAAGTCGCACTTTGCGATAGATCAAGCAAAATCAGCTTTAATACCACAATCCCTAAAAGAGCAGCACCTACAAACCATAATTGACGAATCATTTTTCGGCTAGAGAATGTAGTTAAAATGAATGCCAAGATTACCCAAAGCAATGTCAGACTTAACTGTACTATTCCATTTGTCCAAATTGCAGTACTCCAGAGTGGTGTTGCCCAGTAATAGTGTAAGCCTCTGACCACTACACTACTGAATACTAACAACCCCACTAGAATTGTTGTAATTTTAAAAGTCCACTCCAGTGATTTATCTTGATCAAAAGCATGCTGATAAATAATAAAGAGTAGACCAGCAAATACTGAAATTGAAAGGAAATCAGTTAAGTTAATCAAAGGAACAAAGTAAAGGTACTCAGCAGAATGCTGATCTACGCTCACTACTAGCAACCAAAGTAAACTTAAACACCACGCTGGAATCTGATGTAACAATGTCGTTTTATGAGCTTTATACACCCAAAGGGAATAAACCACAGGAACGAAAGCCAGAGCAACAAGAGGCATTTGTGGAAATATTGCTAAACCAACCGTTGCTAATGCCAACCAGCTCAAACCAGACCAGACCTTTAAAGATCCAAACTGACCTGATTGCGGTTGAGCCATAACAAATAAGGCACTAAGAAGCGTTGCTGCGATGAGGAAAGTACCCTGCTGTAATATACTCGGCCATTTAAACATGCTGAATACTTGACTGGTAAAGGCCTCACCCAAAATTAACAACAATAACAAGCTAATTAAACTTAACTGTAAGGTCTGCCATTGGACCCTTAGTTTGTAGTGAACCACTACACTAAATATTGATAATAATAGTATCGCAATCATCAAATATGGGCTTAAGCCATGATGTTGCCATGTCAAAATTTCTATACCAGCGATAGCACCCGCATACATACCTAAGCATAAGAAAATGCCGCTAAACATGCTGGCACTGAAATACTGTTGCTCTTTACTGTTGTATTGCAATAAATAATAGGCCGAAATGAATTGGGCAATTGCATAAATGCTTGTGCTTAGAGTCGGGAACTCTGCATTCGCCCAAAATTGATAAAACAATGCAACTGAACTGAGTAAAACTAAAATTACACCAATATATCGGCTTAAACGGTACCGCTCAGTTACCCCCCATACAATAAGAGCCGTACCTTGAGCAACCCAACCAATCGCAGTCCAATGTGCCCCTTTCGCGAGTGGAAAGATTAAGGCAAAAAATGCAACGGCAAGGATGAAAAAGCTTTTAGCAAGAACTGAAAGTTGAGGATGGGTCTTTTTGATCCAGAAAGTTAATACCGCATAGGTACTAGCCAAAACAGCAGCACCAATCGTCAACGCTTGAGTAGACTCATGGACTAAATAGGCATGTAGCGTAAAGCCTAGTACAGGCACACTAAAAATAAGACCCACATCTAAGAGCGGAGGTAAACGAATGCCTTCTTGTTGTTCACGTGCTGAAACTCGAGATATATTTTGGCTATAACGAACACTAAGCCAAATAAACAGAGCTATATGTAGCCATAAAATCCAGTCTAATGTGTCAAATTTTGCTGGTTCTGCATAAAAACCTATCGCACTACCACCAATAAACATCGTGGCAAAGAAAGCAATCTGATTTAAGATTTTCCAAGGCTGAATAAAATTAACCGCAGCAACTGCTAAGTTAATTACCAAATAGTAGCTAAATAGGAAGACTACATCTGGACGATATTGTGGAATAACTAAAGGGGCTGCATAGGCCATGCCGAGTGCTAAAATTGCCAAATAAATAGCTTGTTGTTTTAAACTCAGGAATACCGTAATAGCCAATAAGATCGTAAACAGAATACTCGCTGTAGTTAGATTGGCAATTACACCAAAATGATGCGAGAACACCAGTGTTAGGAATACAACAGCTAGTCCCACACCCTGCAATGCCACAGCAAAAAGTTGATTTTTCTTTTGCAAGCTATATCCAAATGCCGTTAATACACCTCCAGCAATTGCAATAAAACCAAGTTTTACACCTAAACTAAGTTGCCAGTGCTCACTTGCGAAACGCAATAACAACACCACCCCAACCATCAACACAGCGACAGCAACTCTTAAAATTGGATTGCCATGGACCATCCAGTCGACTGCTGGTTGCCACCATGTACTCTGTACCTGAGCTGTTTGTTCTGTGTGATTTAAAGGTATCTTTTCAGCTGGGACTAGCTTGTCCGTATTATTGGAATCAACTTGCTCTACCGCTGGAGTTATAATTTCTGTTTGTAGAGTTTCGTTTACATGAACAGTTGGTTTTGCCGACTCGAGGTATAACAGTCGAGTATGAAACGCACTAATCGTTTGGACTAAACATAGCAATAAAATCAGTAATGCCCCACTAGCAATCCACATCCAGTGATTCATATAAGCAACTAATGCAACCAAGGCGGCCGCATAAATCACTATTGTTTGCGTATGAATAGAATAAAGCGGTTTTTGCTGCTGAGAAAACTGTTGTTCTAAATGGGTCAGACGCTGATGCAGATTTGATAATAGCTGAACCAGTACGACAGTAAGTGCAATAGATAAAGCAGCAACAGCACTCTGAAATTTAAAACCAATTGAAATGGCTAAAAACAAAGTCAAAGCGATCAAAACGATGATCATTCCCTGTTTGTCTTTTTTATACATGGGCTTAGCAATATGACACCTTCATTACATGTCATCTTACTTCAAGCCAATACAAGCGTATATTTATACATACAAAATACTGCAAAAATCATAATCCTGCATTCATAGCCGTTTTCACGTAAAATACCCGTAATTCAAATTAAGGAATTGTTCAATGCCACCATTTGTCTTGGTTGATGGGTCCTATTTTTTATTTCGTGCATATCATGCATTACCACCATTGACGACCTCTACAGGGTTACATACCAATGCAATACGTGGAGCAATTTCTGCGATTCAAAAACTTATGCGTCGTATGCAACCGACGCATATGGCCGTAATTTTTGATACGCCTGAGCCAACTTTCCGTCATAAGCTTTCACCTATTTATAAAGGTGATCGCCCAACCATGCCTGAAGAGTTATCTCAACAGATTCCATATTTACATGCATTAATTAAAGCCCAAGGGATTCCTTTATATAGTCTTCCTGGCGCTGAGGCAGATGACATTATCGGCACACTTGCTAAACGTGCCGTGCTTGAAGGCCATCATGTACTTATCTCAACTGGAGATAAAGACATGGCTCAGCTCGTCAATGATCATGTCAAACTTGAAGATAGCTTTAAAGATCGTGTAATGGACACCGACGGTGTATTTGAAAAATTTGGCGTTTGGCCAAATCAGATTATCGACTATTTAACGCTAATGGGTGATGCATCCGACGGTATTATGGGTGTTCCAGGCGTAGGGGCAAAAACAGCAGCTAAGTTACTGACTGAATATGGCACTTTAGAGAATATCATTGCCAATGCAGATCAACTTAAAGGTAAGATTAGCCAAAATATTAAAGATAATTTAGACAATATTAAGCTTGATCATCAGTTAGCTAGCATTGTCTGTGATCTTCCTTTAGAACTCGACTGGCATGAATTAAAGCTTACCGATCCAAATGTTGATGCTTTACGTAACTTATATACTGAGCTTGAGTTTAGAAATCAGTTACAGTCACTTGATCATCCAAATAATCCGAACAGCTCTACTTATAAACAACAAGTTTCACAAGTAGTCGTTCAAGATGAAATTAAACCGGCTGACGCTATTGAAACCGAAGATCAAGCAAGCTTAACCAGTCAAGATGACCAGCTTGGGACTGCAAATTATCATACTGTTTTAACTCAAGAAGCATGGGATCAACTCTTGCAACGCATGCAAAATGCTGATCATTTTGCCATTGATACAGAAACTACAAGCCTTGATTACCGTATTGCCGAGATGGTTGGTTTTTCAATCGCCTTTGATGCACAAGATGCCTACTATGTGCCTTTAGCACATAATTATGAAAATGCACCGCAGCAGCTGGACCGTGAACAAATTCTGGCTCAAATTAAGCCTGTATTAGAAAGTGAAGCGGTTAAAAAAATTGGTCATCATCTTAAATATGATGCCCATATCTTTGCAAACCACGGAATTGAGTTAAAAGGCTGGTATTTCGATAGCATGCTGGCATCTTATGTATTAAATGCTGCAGCAACTCGTCATGGCATGGATGATGTAGCTCGTGTCTACTTAAGTCACTTGACCACCACCTTTGAACAAATTGCTGGTAAGGGTGCAAAGCAGAAAACCTTTAATCAAATTGAGATTGAAGTTGCTGCTCACTATGCGGCAGAAGATGCACATGTGACCTATCGTTTGTATGAAGTACTTTCAAACAAACTTAAGCCATTTCCTGAGTTAGAAAATATTTTATATAACATCGAAATGCCGGTTGCCCGAATTTTGTCAGGCATGGAAGAAGATGGTATTCGTTTAGATCATGCTTTCTTAGACAAATTAAGTGTTGAGTTTGCAAAAACCATGGAAGGCCTTGAAAATCAGGCAATGGAAATTGCAGATGAAACTTTTAATATTGCTTCACCTAAGCAAGTAGGCGAAATCCTATTTGATAAATTAGGAATCAAAGGCGGTAAAAAAACTGCAACTGGACAATACAGCACCAGTGAAAGTGTTTTAGAAAAAATTGAACATCCTTTAGCGGAAATTATTCTAGAGCATCGTGGTTTAGCAAAACTAAAAAGTACCTATACGGACCGTCTAGTTGAGCAATCTCATAACGACACCCATCGTGTGCATACGAGCTATCATCAAGCGCTCACAGCGACAGGTCGCCTCTCCTCTTCTGATCCTAACTTACAAAATATTCCAATTCGTAGACAAATTGGCCGTCAGATTCGTAAAGCATTCATTGCACCAGAAGGTCGAGTTTTACTAGCAGCCGATTACTCGCAAATTGAACTTCGTTTGATGGCTCATTTTTCTCAGGATGATGCTTTAGTCCACGCGTTCCAGCACGGACAAGACGTTCACCGCCGTACTGCAGCAGAAGTATTGGGTATTGCAATTGAAGATGTGACCAATGATCAACGTCGTCAAGCTAAGGCAGTAAACTTTGGTCTACTGTATGGTATGTCTGAGTTTGGTTTGATTCGTCAGTTAGGTTTCACACGTCAAGAATCGCAAAATTATATTAAGCAATATTTCCAACGCTATCCTGGCATCTATGAATATATGCAACGCACGCGTCAAGTTGCATCAGAGCAAGGCTTTGTTGAAACTATTTTAGGCCGTCGTCTATATACACCAGATATTGATGCACGAAATGTGATGGTGCGTAAGGCTGCTGAACGTGCTGCCATCAATGCACCTTTACAAGGTAGTGCAGCTGATATTATTAAAATTGCGATGATTGAAGTTGATAAAATCTTGCCAAAAGATCAAGCCAAGTTACTTCTTCAAGTACACGATGAATTAGTTTTTGAAGCCGATCAGAACATTGCTGAAGAACTTTCCAAACAAATCGCAAAAGTCATGGAATCTGTTGTAGAAATTTCCGTGCCTTTAGTGGTTGAAGTTGGCCAAGGACAAAACTGGGATGATGCCCATTAATTAGCAGAAATAAAAAAGGGCTGTGAAATACAGCCCTTTTTTATTGAGTTAGCTTAAAGACCAGTTAAGAGAACTTTAGCGACTTCATTCATTAAAATTTCGGCAATATAGAGTGCCAAAAAAGCCAAAATTGGCGATAAGTCAATCATTCCCATATTAGGCAATAAACGACGGAATGGTGCAAGTAATGGTTCAGCCAAATCTTGAATCACCTCAATATAAGGTGAACGAGATTGAGTAAACATAACTACCCAACTCAAAATGATTGTTGCAAAAATTAAATAACGGCAGAAACGAATCAAGTCCTGAATCATAGTCACAAATGTCAGAATCACTAAATGAATCGGACTATTTGGCATAGAACCAGAAAGATACATGACACCGAAAATTTTCAGTAAATATAAAATAATTAAAAGAGCTAACGCAGCTAAATTAAACCGGCCTTTTGCGACCGTCGGAAAAATTCGGCCAAAAATATCAACAATTTTAGTCGCCTTTACGGTCGATAAAACCACAGGATTATAAGGACTTACTGCCGCCAATTGCATTAAAAAACGGAAAAAGACCAATAAAATCGCGACATTAATTAAAATTCCAAAAATTAGCGCAGAATTTGCACCCATAGTTGTCTTATCCTATTTAAGCTATTTCGCACTGTCACTCAATTCTTGAGCCAATTCTTGGCTACGCTTCTGTGCAGCAGCCAATGCAGATTGAATATTTTGGGAGATTTGTGCACGGTCAAAAACTTCAAGTGCGGCTTGTGTTGTACCATTTGGCGATGTCACATTCTTACGAAGTTCAGATGGAGTATTTGAACTGGTAATTGCCATTTGAGCTGCACCTAACGCCGTTTGAAGAGTTAACGCAGTTGCAACTTTTTCATCCAGTCCTAAATTTTTACCCGCACGGATCATACTTTCCATCAGATAGAAAAAATATGCAGGACCTGAACCAGAAACTGCTGTTACCGCATCAATTTGAGCTTCGGAGTTTACCCAAATTGTTAAGCCTGTGGCCGCTAAAATCTGACTTGTTAATTCACGATCCGAAGTACCTACTACATCATTTGCATAGATACCGTGCGCGCCAGTTTGAACCAGAGCTGGTGTATTCGGCATAATGCGAACAATTCGATTGCTATCAATTAAGTTTGATATCGTTTGAATTTCAGCACCAGCAATAATTGAAATGACCAATTTATCTGATAAAAGACCTTTCAACGGACGTAAAACAGTCGCCAAAACTTGCGGCTTTACCGCCAGTACGACAACATCAGCATTTTGAATTGCAGCCACGTTATCTTGTGTTACGTGGACTTCTTTCTCTTGTAATAATTGACGGATCTGCTCAACAGGATCTGAAACAGTAATACGTGTCGGTGGTAAACCTCTTGAAATGAGCCCGCCAATTAACGCTTGGGCCATATTACCGCCACCAATAAAACAGATATTACAATTTACTGCACTTGCCATAACCATATTCGCCATTTACCAGATTACAAGAATGAGAAATTAAATCCGGTTGCCATCCTCCTTGCTCACAATACGGAGACTGAGCCAACCAAAATCCTTTCGGTGTAAAAACCCCAAGCATAACATTATCTATGACTAATATTTGAATTGTATGACGAAGCCAAGGCAAAATATGTGCTTCTTGAATTGCTTTTTTTAATGGCCATTGCCCAACACGGCCGTATAAATGGACTTTTTCTCCACCTTGGCGTCGAATTATTGTCAATTTTTTATTTAATAAAGATGGAGCCAAACCAATATTTTTTTGTGTGATCTGAAAATTTCCTGAAGCGTAATGCACTATTTCCCCCATTTGGAAATGATGCTCTGACTCAGCTTCAACTGGGTTTAATTTTTCAGCAAGAAAAACTTGCTTACTCAATCTATAAAGATGGTATTGATAACGGACATAGTAAAACTGATTCCAGTGTAATGCTGCTTGTGCATCGGACTTTGAATCAATCACTTCATTTTTTAAACGCTCAACCATTTCAAATGCAGGTCGATATTGCCCATCACCTTTCATCCAAACCGAAAGTAATTGACGTTGACGGGCAACTGATAAATCTAAAAGTTTAGTTAAGTCTAAACACTCAGCAGTACCACAATGTTTTAAATCAGCTTTCAAAACTTCTTCTAAAATTTCAGAAGCATCTTGCATGAGATAACTGGTTCGGCTCAGTGCTTGCTGCATTTTAGGAAATCTGTTTTGTAAAAATGGCCAAAGTTCCTCACGCGACCACGCCCTATCATAATGAATATCGTAATTTGTCGGGTCATTTACATACTCAATTTCAAGTTGAGTAGTCCAATCAGCAATTTGCTCACGAGATAAGTCTAAAAAAGGACGCCAAATCGTCATGTCTACACGGTAATCCACAGACTGCATTGCAGCTAATCCATCAACACCTGCACCCGATAATAAACGGAGTATGACTGTTTCAGCCTGATCTTGCTGATGATGAGCAAGTACTAAGGTTTCATTCGGTTGCAAATGCTGTCGATAAGCTTGATAACGCGCCTGACGTGCTTGAGCTTCCAAATTACCATCGGTAACCTGAACTTTTTGAATAATAAAAGGAATATCTAAATGAGTAGCCTGTTCAGCGACTAGTTTCCCCCACTCTGCACTTTGTGATTGCAGCTGATGATCGATATAGATTGCTCGGATCTTTTGAGGGAAAATTTGAGACATCAGATGTAGCAGCAGCATAGAATCCATGCCGCCACTACATCCAATAAGAAAAGAACTATTTTCTGAAAATAGTTGAGCCTGCTTTAAGACATTATGCCTAAATTTGCACTGCCAAACTTCATTAAACGTTGATAACGTGCTTCGCATCGTTCATTTGCTTCCAGTGGTAGCAATTCATCCAAAGCTTGCTTCAGAACTACTTTTAGGTTTTGCATGACTTGCTCAGGGTCTAAATGTGCCCCCTCGCCTTCATCTACTACATATTCAACAATACCTAGAGATTGTAATTTGTCTGCTGTCAAACCTAAAGCTTCGCTCGCTTGAGCCGCTTTTTCAGCAGTTTTCCATAAAATAGATGCGCAGCCTTCTGGTGAAATCACAGAATAGATACTGTGCGATAACATAATGACTCTGTCAGCAACACCAATACCTAAAGCACCACCAGAACCACCTTCACCCAGTACTGTTGCAACAACAGGAACTTTCAAGCTTGAAAGTTGAGCAAGACTCGTTGCAATTGCTTCGGCTTGTCCACGCTCTTCAGCACCAACACCTGGGTAAGCACCCATCGTATCAATAAACGTGAAGACCGGAAGATTAAAACGCTCAGCCATATCTAATAGGCGTTGAGATTTACGGTAACCTTCAGGGTTAGCCATACCGAAGTTATGCTTTAATTTTTCACGGGTACTACGACCACGGTGTTGTCCAATGACCATCACAGGTTGACCGTCAAAACGAGCAAGACCACCTACCATCGCACCATCGTCACCAAACAAACGATCACCATGCAAGGCGTCAAACTCTGTAAAGATTTCACCGACATAATCTAGAAACTGCGGACGTTCAGGATGACGTGCAATTTGAACCGTTGTCCAAGCTTTGGACTGAGTAGATTTTTTCATAGGTCGAATATTATCCCTTTAATCGATAAATTTTTCCGACTGAATATTCAATTCAATGTCCCAATGCTTAAACTGCTCTTGCTCATCGTGCAAGTCGGCAACTAACAATGGCCATTGTTTGGCATCACCAGAAACACTAAGCTGCCATTGTTGATCATTTATGATGGTCAGTTCAATGGCAGGAAGCATCTGATC
>NZ_JZFB01000004.1:18067-19463 GCF_001188385.1 Acinetobacter sp. V2
AAACTTAAGTAAAGTAATTTATGACCACCAGCCTTCAAAATTTCGTTTTTTACATCATTTCGCAATTTACGACGATGGTGAGCAACTAAATGTGAAAGATGATTTTGATCAATTTGCGAGAAACCTGGAATATCTGAGTGCTGTAATAAATAAGCACCGTGGCGATGATAACCACCATGACTAATTGCTAAACCAATTTCATGCAAATAAGCAGCTCGACGCAGTAAGTCACTGTCTTCACTCGTTAAATTAAGAGATTTCGCAACACCATCAAATAATTGTTGTGCTGTATTTACAACTCTTTCTGCTTGCTTCGGATCGGCGTTATAACGCCCCATTAAGGCCTGTACACTACGATCACGGATATCTTCATGTTTAAATCGACCTAACAGGTCATACATCACACCTTCGCGTAATGCACCATCAGAATATGCCAAACGATCAATTTCTAGAACTTCAAAAACTGCGTACAAAATTGCCAATCCGGCTGGCAAAACTGCTCGTCGATCTTCTCTTAGTCCTTCAAAATCAATTTCAGAAACATTTTTAAACTTAAGCAATTTATCTTTAAGTTTGTATAGTCCTTCTCGAGTGACATTTTCTTGTTCATCACTTAAGCCCATATTGACCATAATTTGGCGACAGGCTTTAATTGTTCCACTCGAACCAACGACTGTATCCCATCCTTCCATTTTATAAGTCGTTGCAATAGCAGAAAGTTCTTTACGAGCAGCAACTACGGCCTTATCAAATGCTTTTTGTGTGATTTCGCCATCAGAAAAATAGGCCGTTGTATAAGCCACACAACCCATTTGTAATGACTCGGTGTAAATAGGTTCAAACTCTTCACCGATAATGAATTCGGTAGAACCACCACCAATATCAACGACTAAGCGACGCCCACCATTGGCCATGGTATGTGATACACCTAAATAGATCAGACGGGCTTCTTCTCGTCCTGCAATAATTTCAATAGGTTTAGGTAAAATTTCTGCAGCTTTTTGAATAAATTCATGACCATTTTTTGCCTGACGCAAGGCATTCGTAGCCACGATTCGTAAACGATTAGGTTGAACAGAGCTCAATCTTCCAACAAAACGGGCTAGACATGCTAAACCACGCTGTTGAGCAGCTTCTGTTAAATTTTTATTTTCATCTAAACCAGCTGCAAGCTGTACTTTTTCTGACATCGAAGCAACTTTTTTAACTTCGCCATGATCTACCCGTGCAATTGCAAGGTGAAAGCTGTTCGACCCCATATCTATGGCGGCAAGTAATTCTTCATCAATCAGAAAGTCAGACATTATTGAACTAAACCCATAACAATTCACGCCTAGAGTAATTCACAAGAATGCAATTGAAAAGCCATTTTCATCAACAATTAATAGCCATCGAT
>NZ_JZFB01000004.1:19510-28793 GCF_001188385.1 Acinetobacter sp. V2
ATATCGTGAGCATCCATTAGACAAATTTAGTTAAGCCTTGAATAATAGCGTCAAACCCTTACATTGAACTAAGTAGCTATGTAATACTGATAGAGATAATTTCTCCTGTAGTAATAGCACTTTTTCTAAAAATTGGAGCCGTACCATGTCTGCGACTATTGTAAATACAACTGATGATAACTTCCAAGCAGATGTTCTAGACGCTGAAACACCTGTACTTGTTGACTTCTGGGCAGGTTGGTGTGCACCTTGTAAAGCAATTGCACCTGTTCTTGAAGACCTATCAAGTGAATATGCTGGTAAAGTAAAAATTGTTAAAGTTGATGTAACTTCTTGCGAAGATATTGCGGTGAAATACAATATCCGTAATATTCCTGCTTTATTACTTTTCAAAAATGGTGAAGTTGTAGCTCAACAAATTGGTGCTGTACCTCGCTCTAAACTTGTTAGCTTTATTGATGAAAATGTTTAAGTCAAAATGCTAAGAATAAAAATACGCTATACTTTTTTATAGCGTATTTTTTTCGGCTATAAATTGACAAATTAACTAAGCTGGCTTATATTGCATGCTCAAGAGGCACTGAAGGGAATCATCTTCGTCCGGCTTCTTACAAGACACAAACATAAAGATCGCCACTCGGCAACAGAAATTGTTTTTTCACATTTTTCTTCGAAACAATCAATCAGACTTCTGAATTGTTATTGTGTAAATACAATTGCGATAATCTTTTTTGTATGCGAGCGATTTTTCTTCTTTTTAAACCACACTCTACTCTTTCCTAATTCTGACCCTTATGAATTTAACTGAACTCAAGAAAAAACCAATTGGTGAATTAATTAAAATTGCTGAATTTATGGGCCTGGAAGGTATGGCTCGTAACCGAAAGCAAGATATTATCTTTGCCATTTTGAAACGCCATGCAATGAATGGCGAAGAAATTTTTGGTGATGGCGTTCTTGAAATTCTCTCTGATGGTTTTGGTTTTTTGCGCTCTGCGGCAGGTTCGTATTTAGCAGGTCCGGATGATATTTATGTGAGTCCTTCACAAATCCGACGCTTTAACTTGCGTACAGGTGATACCATCACAGGTACTATTCGCCCTCCAAAAGAAGGTGAGCGTTATTTTGCGTTGCTCAAAGTTAACCAGATTAACTATGACACGCCAGAAAATTCTCGAAATAAAATTTTATTTGAAAACTTAACACCCCTTTTCCCAACTGAACAATTGGTGATGGAACTCGGTAATGGTACGACAGAAGATTTAACTGCTCGTGTTGTTGACTTAGTTGCGCCAATTGGTAAAGGACAACGTTCTATTATTGTTGCACCGCCAAAAGCGGGTAAAACAATGTTACTTCAAAATATTGCTCAATCGATTGTTAGAAACAATCCAGAAGTATTCCTGATTGTTCTATTAATTGACGAGCGTCCAGAAGAAGTAACTGAAATGGAACGTACTGTTCGCGGTGAAGTCATTGCTTCAACATTCGACGAAGCTCCTGCTCGCCACGTACAAGTTGCAGAAATGGTAATTGAAAAAGCAAAGCGTCTTGTTGAACATAAAAAAGACGTTGTGATTCTTCTTGACTCTATTACCCGTCTTGCTCGTGCTTACAACACCGTTATCCCGTCATCAGGTAAAGTATTAACTGGTGGTGTAGATGCTCATGCATTAGAGCGCCCTAAACGTTTCTTCGGTGCTGCACGTAATATTGAAGAAGGCGGATCTCTTACGATCATTTCAACTGCTTTGATTGAAACAGGCAGTAAAATGGATGACGTAATTTATGAAGAATTCAAAGGTACAGGTAACCAAGAGATTACACTTGATCGCCGTATTGCTGAAAAACGCGTCTTCCCTGCTATGAATATTAAGAAATCTGGCACTCGTCGTGAAGAGCGTTTAATGGATGATGATAACTTACGTAAAGTATGGATCCTCCGTAAGCTTCTACATCCTATGGATGAATTGGCGGCAATGGAATTCTTACTTGATCGTATGAAAGAAACCAAAACAAATGATGATTTCTTCGATCAAATGAAGCGTAAAGCTTCAACTTAATCGATTAATCTTCATAAAAAGCCACTCTTTTGAGTGGCTTTTCATTTGGTTGACAAGCTTTACACAAAAATACATTTTGCAGTTTTTTATGTAATTTTACTTATAAGCTTTTGATAATAATTATTTTTGAATTAAAAAAAATAAGTTTTTTAGTAGTTTACCTCCACCTTTTCCAATACACTCGAGCCGATTGATTGTTTTTTTCTGTTAAAAAACAGACTGTTTTTCTGTTTTTCATACATTTTTTTGACAGACGACAGTAGTATTTCAGCATTTGCAGTGATAGCATAGCGGCAGACCAGTTAGACTGCTCCATGCGTTGTTACCTAGCTACGTTTTAGGAATAATAAAAGCAAAACAGTCCAACTTAGGTTTTTTTAATCTCAAATCTTTTTTGTGAGAGTGATGCCATGTTATTCAAAAAATTTGCTGCCGTTGCTGCTGTAGCTGCTACTTTAGCTTTCGTTGGTTGTTCTAAGAAAGAAGAAGCTCCTGCTGCTGCTGCTTCTGAAGCTTCTGCTGCCGCTTCTACTGCTGCTACTGCTGCTTCTGAAGCTGCTACTGCCGCTTCTCAAGCTGTTGATGCTGCTTCTGCTGCCGCTTCTGCACCTGCTGCTTCTGCAGCTGCTGCTTCTGCGCCTGCTGCTTCTGCACCTGCATCTGCTGCACACTAATCTATATAGATTAGAAAAAAGAGGACATTTTGTCCTCTTTTTTTATGCCTAAATTTTATATTCTAAAAATCATTTCGCTTAAACTATCTAGATAAATTGATATCACATCGTAGTTGAATAAAGTCATCTAAATATAAGTAAAAAAAAAGCAGATCAATCGATCTGCTCATTTCCAACGCGTTGTCTAAATTTTTGACCTGCTCTAAAGGTCACTACCCTACGTGCAGAAATTGGAATTTCTTCACCTGTTTTAGGATTACGTCCTGGACGTTCGCGTTTATCTCTTAACTCAAAATTACCAAAACCAGAAAGCTTAACCTGCTCCCCTGCAATAAGTGCTTGGCTAATTTCGTCGAAGAACAACTCGACCATTTGTTTTGCTTCACGGCGATTTAAGCTGGTTAACTCACTTAAATGATCAGCCATGTCTGCTTTAGTTAATGCTGTCATGAGGCCCTCAATGTCGCTTGATAAGTGTTTTCTAACACTTGGATTATATTGTCCATACCAGATTTAATTTCAGCATCTTCAAGCGTACGTGAAGGATGTTGCCACAAAAGTGCAAACGCTAATGAGCGCTTACCATCTTCGACACCCTGCCCCGTATACACATCGAATAACCATGTAGAGTCTAAAAGCTCTCCACCAGTTTGTTCGATTAACTGCTGAATATCTCTAACATTTATATTATCAGAGATTAAAAGCGCAATATCACGTCTAACCGAAGGAAAACGTGATAATTCTGTAAAATTAGATACATAAGATTGCAAAACAGCTGTTTGATCAAGTTCAGCTACCCACGTCGTGCTTAAATCAAGCTCATTTTCTAGAGAGGGATGCAAGCGACCTAAGTAACCAATTGATTTACCATCAACTAAAATCTCAGCTGATTGCCCTGGGTGTAACCAAGCACGCTCAGAACGTACATATTCAGCCTTAACACGACCAGCAGCTAACACTTCCTCCACCTCACCTTTGAAATCAAAGAAATTCATTGGTTGAGGCTTTACATGCCATGATTCTGGTTCTTGTGAGCCCACTGCAACCAGAGCCAAGGTTGGTGTCTGTTGTAAGTCTTCAATGCTCTTAGCATTTTGATAATCAAAACGCAGTCCGAACTCAAAGAAACGAACACGACTTTGCTGACGGTTGAGATTATATTGTACACAAGGAATTAAGCTAGAAAGTAAAGTACTACGCATTGCAGCCAAATCACTTGAAATTGGATTTGCTAGCATTAGTGGCTGAACTTCTGGATTTAATTGCTTTTCAAGTTTTGCATCAGCAAAGCTAAAGCTAATTGCTTCTTGATAACCTAAAGTCACGATCGTTTGACGCAGTTCAGCGAGTTCAAAACGATCTTGATATTTAGCAAATTTAACATCCATGCTTGGTAAGCTAATTTGGATATTGTCATAGCCATCAATACGCGCAACTTCTTCAATTAAGTCTTGATAAATAGCCATATCATAGCGATGTGATGGGGGTACTACACTCCATTCACCCTCAGCCTTAACTGTTACCTTACACCCTAGTCGAGTTAAAGCATCTGCAATGAACTCACCCGCAACTTGATATCCCAATAATTGGTCTACTTGAGCTTGTTTCAGTTCAATTGCTTCACGCTTAGGAAGTAGATCAGTTTTTTCAGCTACAGTAATTGGACCAAACTCGCCGCCTGCTAACTCTTGAATAAGCTGAGAAGCGCGATTCATTGCAATTAAAGGTAATTCGAAATCTACACCGCGTTCATAACGCTGCGAAGAGTCAGTATGTAAACCAAAACGACGAGCACGCCCAGCAATCGCAAGTGGTGCAAAGAAAGCACTTTCTAGAAAAATATCAGTCGTATCATCAGTTACACTTGATGCTAAACCACCCATAATTCCAGCAATTGCCAAAGCTTTTTGGTCATCAGCAATCACCATTATATCTTCTTGCAACTCAACTTCTTGATCATTCAGAAGTTGTAATTTTTCTTGTTGTGTTGCTTGACGAACATGTACAGTCCCTTCGATTTTAGATAAATCGAAGGCATGCATTGGTTGACCCAATTCCATTAAGACATAGTTGGTCACATCAACCAAAATACTATGAGTACGGATTCCTGAACGTGATAAGGCCTGTTCCATCCATTCAGGAGTAGCAGCTTTTACATTAACGTTTTTAACTACACGCCCTAGATAACGCGGAGCACCTCCAGTACTGATCACTACTTTTTTCTCATCAGCAATAGTGGCATCAACCGAGTTAATTACAGGTTCATTCATTTGCAGCTTATTAATAACTGCAATTTCACGGGCAATACCACGAATACTAAAACAGTCACCACGGTTTGGCGTAATGCTGATATCAATGACATTATCATCAAGTTTGAGGTATTCGCGGATATTTACTCCTACTGGAGCATCAGCGGGTAGTTCGAGCAAACCATCGATTTTATCTTCAAGATCGATCTCAGAAGCACCACAAAGCATGCCTTGTGACTCAACTCCACGAAGTTTACCTTTTTTGATTTTAAAATCGCCAGGTAATACAGCTCCAATGGTTGCCACAGGTGCTTTCATTCCAACACGAACGTTCGGTGCGCCACATACAATTTGTAAAGGCTCACCTGAACCAATATTCACTGTTGTAACACGTAGACGGTCTGCATCAGGGTGCTGCTCAACAGTGAGCACTTCACCAATTACAACGCCGGTAAATGGTTTAGCAACAGGTGCCAATTCATCAACTTCAAGACCAAGCATCGTCAACTGATCAGATAATGTATCACTATCAATTGCCGGATTAACCCATGTACGTAGCCAATTTTCGCTAATCTTCATCTTTATAAACCTTTTTTAATCCTGAAAAACTGTTAGGCAAATTGGCGTAAGAAACGCACATCATTTTGATAGAACATACGCAAGTCATTAATGCCATAACGCAACATAGCAAAGCGCTCTACCCCTAAACCAAAAGCAAAGCCTTTGTATTTATCAGGATCAATACCCGCGGCACTTAATACATTTGGATGCACCATGCCACAGCCTAAAACTTCTAACCAACGGCCACGTTCATCCATAATATCTACTTCTGCACTTGGCTCAGTAAATGGGAAATATGATGGACGGAAACGTACCTTTAAATCTTTCTCGAAAAATTCATTCAGCAGGTTAATGAGTAAACCTTTTAATTCAGCAAAGCTGGTGTTCTCAGCAACATACAAGCCTTCGATCTGATGGAACATTGGCGAATGCGTCTGATCAGAGTCACAACGATAAACACGCCCAGGACATACGATACGAATTGGTGGCTCACTTGTTTCCATTGTACGAATCTGTACACCAGACGTGTGCGTACGCAGTAAATGAGTGGCATCAAAATAGAAAGTATCGTGCATAGCACGCGCTGGATGGTGACCAGGAATATTTAATGCTTCAAAATTGTGATAGTCATCTTCAACTTCTGGACCAGTCGCAACTGTAAAACCAGCTTTAGTGAAGAACTGACAAATTCTTTCTTGTACTTGAGTAACAGGGTGAACTGTACCAACGCGTTGACCGCGGCCTGGCAAAGTAATATCAATCGTTTCACTTGCTAGTTTTTGCTCAAGTGCTGCCTGTTGTAATGCCGCTTGACGTTCTGTTAAAGCAGTATTAATTGTTTCTCGAACAGCATGAATCGCAGCACCTTGTACTTTGCGTTCTTCAGGGTCCATTTTCCCTAATGCTTTCGATTGTTCTGCAAGCTGGCTTTTTTTCCCTGTAAATTGCACACGCACCTGATCAAGTGCAACAAGGTCTTGAGCTGCTGCAATGGCAGCAAGCGCTTCTGTGGTCAGGGCTTCCAGTGACATATTAACTCTCAAAGCAACAAATTAAAAAAATATAATAAAACACTGCATTCTAACAGTTTTTCATCAGATTGATGAAGTTTATCCATCATGAAAAATGTATTAGGCAACAAAAAGATAAAACGTATAAGATAATAGCATCGTCAATGAGATCAACTATTATGGCGCTCAATCAAATTTGGAAACAACAACTTACGCTTGTGACGTATGGTAATGAATACCTCCGTCAGAATTTAAGCTTTACCCAATGGCGACAACATCATATTTTTGACCATCATAGTTTTCAGTTTCGTGACTTAGCTTCTCAGCATTTACTCGCTCAACACTTTCAAGTTTGGCTAGAAGCGCTAAAAAAACAAGGCACCACTCATCTCAGTTTACACTTATCAAGCCTTCTAAATGAAGAGCAAAATCCAAACAGCAACGTTGAGCTTTTGCCTTATACTCATTTTATCGTTAGCCATCAAAATGATAAGAAATTTGCATGGATTTTCGGCCATGAACTTGCTGAATGGTATAACAATGATAATGAGTTTGAAGCTCCTGCTTCACAAACCTGTGAGCTTCGTTTAGAAACTTTCTGGCGTTTTGAACTCAATGAAAAATTATCAAAAAAAATTGAAGCTGATTTAAAAAATCCGCCATGGCAAGAAATAGCTGACTTTATGGAGAGTGAATTATTTCGTAGTAAATATGCGGCAGGGTTTGAAGAGCCAGAATTTCAAAAAGCTCATTTTGATGGTACAAGCATTACGAGCCAAGAACCAAGACTTGCTTTAATTCCAGAGAATTATCCTGCAGATTATGCTCATCAGCTTTTATCTCGTACTCAAGCATTGGCTAATTATTTAGAACAAAAGAAACGCCTTGCAAATGATCCATTAGGAGAAGAGCTAGACCAAGAACAACTCATTAATTTAAGAAATTTTACGCAAAAAACTGATGATTTGTTTGCCAAACTTATTATTAAGGCTGCAAATCACTACCAAACAGCTCAGATCGTACCTGTAATTAAAGCCTCTCCGTTCGAGCAATCAAATGAAAATCCACAACATTTGAAATCTCATCACCATAAAGGCACTGGTTCAGGCGTTATTAAGCTGATTATTCTAACGATTATTATTTGTGCTCTGGCTTATTATTTTGGGCTTTAACTTAGATTAGAGTTTCCATTGATAAAGTAATTCTGTTATTTCGAAGCCGAACTCCGGTAGTTCGGTTTCGCCAATTATTTTGGCTCCCATTTTTTCATAAAAAAACCGGCTTGGATTTTTATTAAAAACTTCTAAACGAATAAAACTGTATCCCTGATTTAAAGCACATTGATAGAAATTTTGGAATAACTCACGGCCTATGCCTTGTTTTTGAACTTCTCTTAAAAGATAAAAAGCAAGAATTTCAGCAATATTATTTTCTGGATTTAAATAACCATCGAGAAAGCCTTTCACTATTCCATTTTCAGTATAGATAAATAACTTATGATCAGAACTTTTGGTGATTTCTTTCCATAACTGTTCTTTATCTAGTACGTTAAGCTCGTCTAATATTTCCTGCTTAAGCATACCTGTATAGGTTTCTTTCCAACATTGCACATGTACTTCTGCAATAGATAATGCATCCTTAAAAGTAGCTATACGAATTTCTCTTTCATTTAGTGATTGCAATTCGTTCTCCTCCTGTCACTACTTTTAAAGTGAAGCACTATTTTGTTTCATACAAACTTATTCAGCTAAAAACCGCTCTCGAACATACATTAAAGCAAAACCCAACAAATTTAGTCCTTGCCATTGAGATGGATCTTGAATATGTGGATGGTCTTGCGCCATACCAACTCCCCAAATTTTATCGACTGGAGATGCTTCAACCAAAATACGATCTTTTGTGGCTAATAAGAATTCTTTCAATTTATGATGTTGAGAGAATTTAGCAAAGTTCGCCTGCACCACTATGTCAAAACGTTTTTCTCGCCATATCTGTTCATCATAATTACGCACTTTACGACCTAGCTGTTTTGCCTCATTCGGATGTTTAACCTGCAAGATCTGTGCAAAAATTTCTTCATCATTAAATAATTTTGCTTTTTGCGCCATCATATAGTGCTCAGCAGTAAAGTATTCATCACCTTCCACTTTAAATTGCGCAGGAAACCACTGGCTAAAACAGCTTTTATCAACAAGATTAGCGTGTTTAGGAGTATGCCCCCAAAAATATAAGTATTTAAACTGGTGGCCTTGCTGTACTTTTTGAATTAGGTCATCTAGAAATTTTTCGTCTTTCATCATTTATCTCTGATTATTTTCTTTTTTAAAATAGAACCACTAAAAATAAAAAAGACCGCTAAAAAGCGGCCTCTTTTTGAATCTCTAAGCTTATGCAGCTAATGCGCCTTTAGCTTTTTCAGCTAAAGCAGCAAATGCTACTGCATCATGCATAGCGATGTCAGCTAATACGCGACGGTCGATGATCACTTGAGCTTTTTTCAAGCCATCGATCATACGGCTGTAAGACAAACCGTTTTGACGAGCACCAGCATTGATACGCGCAATCCATAGAGCACGGAATTGACGTTTCTTTTGACGGCGGTCACGATAAGCGTATTGACCAGCTTTGATTACCGCTTGGAACGCTACGCGGTAAACGCGTGAACGAGCACCATAGTAACCTTTAGCGCGAGCAAGAATTTTTTTGTGACGACGATGAGCCACTAC
>NZ_JZFB01000004.1:28836-35481 GCF_001188385.1 Acinetobacter sp. V2
ATGGGCACATACGACGAACTGAGTTCACGTCAGAAACATGAACCATTACACAGCCGCGTAATTGACGGATACGTTTAGCAGATTTTTTGGTCAAAATGTGGCGCTTAAATGCTTGTTTGCGCTTGAAACCGTGTGCAGTCGCTTTGAAGCGTTTAGCAGCACCGCGGCGAGTTTTCATCTTAGGCATAACAACCTCTTTTGAACACCTGTTCGGAACGTTTGCACCATTGCAAAAACGACCTGCAGGTAAGGGAGCCGATATTCTAAAGCATCCCAACTTAAAACAAAAGTAAAATGCTCATTTTTTGATAGTAAATTGTCTATTTTATATAAACGATATTTTCTATAATCAATTATCAAATTACGAGAAAATCCACAAAATCATCGCCTATAATAAGTGCAATCTCTTAAATTCAAAAGAATATGAATATACAAAATGATGCTTTCGCTGCATTACGGTATCGAGACTTCTCTATCGTTACGATCAATCAGTTTTGCTTAACGCTCGCAATTTTGATTCAAGAAATTATTGTTGCCTATTCATTATACCAAATCACCAAAGACCCACTGACTTTAGGTTTAATCGGACTTGCAGAAGCCATTCCTTTTATTGCCCTTTCTCTTTGGGGAGGTTATTTTGCAGATAGCTTTAATAAACAGATTATTATGAAAATCTGTTTATTTTTCTCAGTTCCCCTTCCCTTGGTTTTATGGTTACTTTTCCACTTACATGGTTTAGGACATATCAGTGTTAGCTTCCTTTCTTGGGGCATTTATGCTGTTATTTTTGGCTTAGGAACAATCCGCGGTTTCTACAATCCTTCTGCAACATCTTTAAAACCATTTTTAATTCCACGCGAACTTTATGCAAATGGTGCGACATGGACAACCATCGGCTGGCAAAGTGGTGTAATTATTGGACCAATGCTGGGTGGTTTTATGCTTGCTTATTTAGGCAGAGAAACCAGCTTATTTAGCGTTGCTGTTTTGCTTGGTATTTGCTTTATTTTAATTAACTTATTGCATAAACGTGATTTCCCCAAAATTGAAACGGACAATATTTTAGAAAGCCTAGGAGACGGTTTCCGTTTTATCTGGAAAACCAAAATTGTTCTTTGGGCGATTTCTCTTGATTTAGCTTCTGTTTTATTTGGTGGCGTTATCGCGTTATTACCAATTTTCGCAGAAGATATATTAAAAGTCGGTCCGGAAGGGCTTGGATATTTGCGAGCGGCTCCCTCTATTGGCGCACTTATTACCATGATTGCTTTGACTCGCTTTCCACCAACTCAGCATGCATGGCGTAACATGCTACTTGCTGTAGCAGGTTTTGGAATATTTACTATTCTGTTCGCCTTTTCAAACAATATGTGGTTATCTCTTTTCGCTCTTGCTATGACAGGCGCTTGTGACAGTATTTCTGTTGTTGTAAGACAAACCATTTTGCAAATTTTCCCACCAGAAAATATGCGAGGCCGCGTTGCTGCCGTAAACGGGATGTTTGTATCTTCAAGTAATGAATTAGGGGCCTTTGAATCAGGTTTAGCGGCTAAATATTTAGGCACGATTACCGCTACAATTTTTGGAGGCTGTATGACTCTGGTTGTTGTGACTTTCTGTTGGATCAAAACGAACGATCTATTTAAAGTTGATATCACCAGAAGCTCAGAAGATTAATTTAAATAGTTATAAATCAAAGCATCTTCGGATGCTTTTTTATTTTAAATAAAACCCATCACCACCCAGTAAATAAACAAATAGCGTCCTGCTTTGGCAATAATAACAATACCAAGGAAGCGCCAAAAATTTTCTTTGAAGAGTCCAGCAACCAAAGTAATTGGATCACCAATGATAGGCGCCCAACTTAAAAGTAAAGAGTAAAAGCCATACTTATGATAAAAGCGTTGGGCTTGTTCTAAACGCTTTTCAGAAACTGGAAACCACTTTCGATGTTTAAATTGCTCTATCTTTAGGCCTAACCACCAATTAACACAAGAACCTAAGACATTACCCAAAGTAGCAGTACCGATTAAAAGCAAAGCTGAATATTGTCCCTTTAATAATAAAGTGACTAATACCGCTTCAGACTGTAGAGGTAATAATGTGGCAGCACCAAAAGCACTGATAAAAAGCAAAAAGTAACTCAGCATAAGCAATTACACCAAATGACTTTTTGCTTTAAGCATTTATTAAATCTAGGCAAGAAATTAAGCCACTTTAATTGATAGCGCTTTCTGAACTGCTGGGCGTGCTGTTAAGCGCACAATATATTCTTGTACATATGGATAGTCTTCAAGTTGAATACCTTGCCATTCATAACGCAAGATCCAAGGTAAAATTGCCATGTCAGCAATCGAGTACTCACCAGCAACAAACTTCTGACCAATTAATTGTTTATTAAGTACACCATATAAACGTTTAGTTTCATTTACATAGCGATCTATGGCATAGGGAATTTTTTCTGGGGCGAAACGATTAAAATGATGATTTTGCCCAAGCATAGGCCCTAACCCGCCCATTTGCCACATGAGCCACTGCTCAACCTCAACTCGCTCTTGTTCATCATCTGGATAAAATAATCTAGTTTTTCGACCTAGATATTGCAAGATAGCACCCGATTCAAATATAGATATCGGCTCACCACGAGGTCCATTTTGATCAACAATCGCAGGAATTTTATTATTTGGAGAAATTCTCAGGAAATCTGGTTGAAATTGATCATTTTCTAAAATATTAATTGGGTAAAGGGTGTAATCCAATCCCATTTCTTCTAAGGCAATTGTGATTTTATGTCCATTGGGAGTGCCCCAATAATATAGATCAATCATTCTATTTTCCTATTCATCGTTATCATGACTGCGTCTTGCGTTATATCATGTTTTAAGAGGAGCGATGAGATTTCCAACACTAAAAAACACATAAAATTCGTGAATTGAATTTCTTAAAAAAATATAGCAATTGTCTTAAATAAAACTGAACAAAGAAAAGTTAAGTGATATTTTTTATTAATATTAGAGTAAAAAAAAGCACTGCTTTTGCAGTGCTTTTTTTGAGTATTACTTTTTCTTTTTCGGTCCAAGTAACATACCCATTTGACGGCCTTCCATTTTTGGTGCTTGTTCCACAACCCCATACTCAGCCACGTCTGCTTCAATCTTTTGCAATTGAGCTAAGCCAAGTTGTTGATGAGCCATTTCACGACCACGGAAACGTAAAGTGATCTTCACTTTGTTTCCTTCTTCAAGGAATTTCAAAATAGCACGAAGCTTAACTTGATAATCACCAACATCAGTTGCAGGGCGCAGTTTGATTTCCTTCACTTGCACTTGATGCTGTTTTTTCTTCGCATCTTTTTGCTTCTGCTTAAGGTCAAACAAGTGCTTGTTGTAATCCATAATTTTACAAACAGGCGGCTCGGCGTTTGCAACGATCTCAACAAGATCAAGTTCAACCTCTTCAGCAGCACGCAGTGCTTCACTTAATGAAACAATTCCTTTTTGCTCACCTTCAGCACCGACGAGGCGTACTTCTTTTGCACGGATCTCATCGTTAATTGCTGGACGGTTGCTTTTTGCACCTTGTTGTTGGTTACGGTCAGGCTGTTTAATCTTTCTTACTCCACAATATACCGGCCGCGTTCGGCGACGGCAGACTTCACTAAGTCAATGAATGCATCTACTGACATAGTACCTAAATTTTTTCCTGAGCGCGTACGTACATTCACTGTACCTTCTTCAACTTCTCGATCACCAAGAACTAACAGGTAAGGAATACGCTCTAAAGTACGCTCACGAATCTTAAATCCGATTTTTTCGTTTCTCAAGTCAGAAATAGCACGAAGACCATTTTCTTTGAGTTTTGCTACGACTTTCTCACAAGCCTCAGCTTGAGAGTCAGTAATATTCATAACACATGCTTGTAACGGCGACAACCAAGGTGGCATGAAACCAGCGTAGTGTTCAATTAGTATACCAATAAAACGTTCAAAACTGCCAAGAATTGCACGATGCAACATAACAGGCTGATCACGATCATTGTCTTCAGTTACGTAAGACGCATCTAAACGCTCTGGTAAGTTGAAGTCACACTGAATAGTACCACATTGCCATACACGTCCGAGACAGTCTTTCAATGAGAATTCAATTTTCGGACCGTAGAACGCGCCTTCACCTGGCTGTAATTCCCACTCAAGACCTGCTGCATCTAAAGCATCTGCTAAAGATTTCTCAGCCATATCCCAAAGCGCGTCATCACCCACACGTTTTTCTGGACGTGTAGACAGTTTCATTTGCACTTCTTCAAAGCCAAAATCTTTATAAACATCTAAAGTGAGTTTAATAAAGTCTGCAACTTCTTGACCAATTTGTTCTTTAGTACAGAAGATATGAGCATCATCTTGTGTAAAACCTCGTACACGCATAATACCGTGTAAAGAACCAGATGGTTCGTTACGATGGCAAGAACCGAACTCGGCTAAACGAATTGGTAAATCACGGTAAGACTTCAAACCTTGGTTGAAAACTTGCACGTGACATGGGCAGTTCATTGGCTTAACCGCATAATTACGACTTTCAGAATGAGTCGTAAACATGTTGTCAGCGTAGTTTGCGGCATGACCAGATTTTTCCCAAAGCGTAAAGTCTACGATTTGTGGAGTTTTAATCTCGAGGTAACCATTGTCTTGCTGAACTTTACGCATGTATTGTTCAAGAACTTGATAAATCGTCCAACCATTTGGATGCCAGAACACCATACCTGGTGCTTCTTCTTGCATATGGAACAAGTCTAAGGCTTTACCAATTTTACGGTGGTCACGCTTTTCAGCTTCTTCAATACGCTTAATGTACGCAGCAAGCTGTTTCTTATCAGCCCATGCTGTACCATAAATACGTTGAAGCTGTTCATTCTTCGCATCACCGCGCCAGTAAGCGCCAGAGATTTTTGTCAGCTTGAATGATTTTAAGAATTTGGTGTTCGGTACGTGTGGACCACGGCACATATCCAAATAATCTTGATGGTAGTACAAGCCCATTTGTGTTTCTTCAGGCATGTCTGCAATCAAGCGTAATTTGTATTCTTCGCCACGTGCAGTAAATTCAGCAATTACTTCATCACGTGGTGTCATTTTTTTAACGACATCGTAATCTTGGTCGATGAGCTTTTTCATGCGCTCTTCAATCGCTGCCATATCGTCTAATGTAAATGGACGAGGCATCCAGATGTCGTAGTAAAAACCTTCTTCAATGACTGGACCAATCACCATCTTGGCTTCAGGGAATAGCTGTTTAACAGCATGTCCTACAAGGTGTGCACAAGAATGGCGAATAATTTCAAGACCTTCTTCATCTTTTGGAGTGATAATTTGTAAGGTCGAATCTTCGGTAATTAAGTCACATGCATCAACTAAGCGATCATTTACACGTCCGGCAACAGTATTTTTTGCTAGACCAGGCCCGATACTTTGGGCAACTTCCATAACAGATACAGCGTGATCAAAACTTTTTTGATCGCCATTTGGCAATGTGATAATTGGCATAAAAAAATCCTTAAGGAGTGATGCCCTATACGAAGGAGCATTTCACCGCGAGATTATGATCGAGGCGAACCTCAAAATATAAAAACGGTGTAAATCAAAATTAAAAACCTGAAAGATTTTACACTTGTTCAAGCAAAGTGAAAACCTTTGAGCCCACAAAATCATAAATACATTTTGCTTATCAGGTAAACAGCAATAAATGACTTAAAAATATATTGGGAAGATTTTTTAAACACACTCAGCGCAAGTGGTTTAAGATGAAGAAAATAGCATTTTTGCTCATTTTCTGACTGAAGGGTATTTCTGTTTAAGACTAAAGCATAGATGCTTTGATGAGTATTAAGTCATATTTTCAAAGAATGAATTAAAAATAGAACACGGAGTTGTTTACCATGGTTAGTGCTTATGATGAGTTACCACGTACACCCGCAAACTTTGTTGCATTGTCACCTCTACGCTACTTAGAGCGTGCAGCTTATATTTATCCAAATCAAGCTTCGATTATTCATGGTAAGCGCCAAATTTCATGGAAAGAAACTTACCAACGTTGTTGCCAGTTTGCTTCTCAGCTCAAACAACTGGGAATTGAAAAAAATGATACGGTGTCGGTCTTATTACCAAATATTCCTGCCATGGTTGAAGCACATTTCGCAGTTCCAATGGCTGGCGCTGTACTTAATACACTCAATACACGCTTAGATGCAAAAACAATAGCCTTCATGCTTGAACATGCTGAAAGTAAAGTGCTATTGGTTGACCCTGAATTTGTTAATTTGGCAAGAGAAGCCCTTTCTCTTATTCCTGACCAACACATTATTGTGATTGATGTAGCTGATGATGAATATGAAGGTGAAAATCAGTTTATCGGTTCGTTTGAATATGAAGAATGGATAGCCCAAGGCGATATTAACTTTGTATGGCATTTACCAGAAGATGAATGGGATGCAATTAGCTTAAATTACACATCTGGAACAACGGGTAATCCTAAAGGCGTTGTTTATCATCATCGTGGGGCTTATCTCAATGCTGCAAGCAACATCTTAGCCTGTGGCATGAAACCTCGTGCTGTGTATTTATGGACATTACCGCTTTTCCATTGTAATGGCTGG
>NZ_JZFB01000004.1:35523-42723 GCF_001188385.1 Acinetobacter sp. V2
TTTGTTTGCGCAAAGTCGACCCAGAATTAGTCATGCAACTCATTGCAGAACATAAGGTTGATTATTTCTGTGGTGCACCGATTGTTCTTTCAATGATTATTAACTTACCTAAAGAAAAACAAACTAGCTTTGATCACCATGTTGAAGTGATGGTTGCTGGAGCAGCTCCTCCAGTTGCTATTATTGAAGGTATGCGAAACATGGGAATTAACGTCAACCATGTTTATGGCTTAACAGAAACATATGGGCCTTCTGCCTTATGTGCTTCACAATCTGGATGGAATGAACTTTCAATTGCTGAACAGGCTCAGCTTCATTCCCGTCAAGGTGTACCCTACCCATTACAAGACAGTATGCGTGTATTAGACCCCGAAACAATGCAGCCTGTCCCGAATGATGGACAAACCATGGGGGAAATTATGTTTCGTGGCAATATTGTCATGAAAGGCTATTTAAAAAACCCGAAAGCAACTCAAGAAGCTTTTGCTGGCGGATGGTTCCACACGGGAGACTTAGCCGTTTGTCATCCAGATGGTTATGCAAAAATTACTGACCGATCAAAAGACATTATTATTTCAGGTGGAGAAAATATTTCATCTCTAGAAGTAGAAGATGTGTTGTATAGACACCCAGCTGTTTTAACTGCTGCGGTCGTCGCTAAACCCGATGCTCGTTGGCAAGAAGTACCCTGCGCATTTATTGAATTAAAAATGGGTGCTACAGCAACACCGGAAGAAATTATTGAACATTGCCAAAAAGAATTAGCACGCTTTAAAGTTCCTAAAGATGTGGTTATTACAGAAATTCCAAAAACATCGACCGGCAAATTACAGAAGTTTATTTTGCGAGAATGGGCAAAAGAACGTGCTGAGAATATATAAATAAAAAAGCGACGCCTTGAGCGTCGCTTTTTTATTTAAGCGCATTTAGCCTTGATCAGACAATAATGCGATTTGCTGCACATAGTTAACAAATTTAACTTTTGATGCCTCAATATCTGCTTCACTCGCCTGTTGAGTTTTATCGCGGTTGATTCTCAACACATGCTGACGCAAGGTGTGACGTTCCGATGCATTATAAATTTTACTAAATTCATTAATTGCAGGATCACCCTGCTCAATCATACGGTCAACCCAACGCATTAATTGAGCCTGTCTTTTTGCGCCTTGTTGCGGAGTTAAATAAGACAAAATAATCGTCTCATCTTCATTGCGCAATAACTTACCAATACGTTGAAATTGGCGACGACGTGCTTCAAAAGAACTAATGTTCTGCACTTCCATTAAAGCATCAATTAAACGCTCATCAACTGGAAGTTTCTGAATTTGTTTAATAGAAAGTTGTGCGAGTTGCTCACCTAAAGCAGCCATGCGTTGCACTGCTTTTTTCTGTTCGGTTTTACTTGCACGTCCTTCTAAAGAACCGAAATCTTCTTCAGTATAACGTTGGGAACCACGTGCCACGATTAATCTGCCTCATAAAATTTTGCTGCGAATAACGCCAGTACTTCATTTAATGCCTGCTCTTCGTCGGTACCATCAATGACCAATCGCAAAGTGGTCCCTTTACCTGCACCTAACATCAGCAAAGACATAATATTTTTTGCATCTACCAAATGATCGCCTTTTCCAATCTGGATCGACGAACGAAACTTTGTAGTGACCTCTATCAGTTTTCCTGATGCACGAGCATGTAAACCGAGTTTATTAATTACATCAACAGTTGTGTCTATCATGACCAGTGCTTCATTTCTCTGTGTAAGACCTGAACAGACCATTCTGCCTCAAGTGCTTGTTTTAGTCTATCTACGATATAAACCGAACGATGTTGCCCCCCAGTGCAACCAATAGAAATCGTCATATAGTGACGATGTCCTTCAGCAAATGCGGGAAGCCATTTTTTTAAGAAGTGAAGAATATCATCAAACATTTCGTTTGCTTGCGGACTTGCTTCTAAAAATAGTCTTACTGGCTCATCCAAACCAGAAAAACGTCTTAATTCTAAATCCCAATGCGGATTTGGTAAATGCCGTACATCAAAAACATAATCGGCATCTAAAGGAATGCCATGTTTATATCCAAATGACTGCAATATGACAATAAGCTTATCTGACTGCCCCAATTTAGACAGTAAAATATGCTTTAAATCATGAACGCTTTTATCCGTTGTATCAATATGAACCGTAGCTCGGAACTGAATTGGAAGCAGTAACTGCTTTTCTTCATGAATACATTGCAACAGACTTTTAAAACGATTAGCTAATGGATGCGGGCGACGCGATGCACTAAAACGCGCAATCAGATCCTGATCTTGTGTCGTCAAGTAAATAACATCAACAGTTCCATGTCTTTGTAATTGCTCAAACACATGATCGAACTCTTGCATATCTGCCCGAGTACTTCTTACATCCACACCTAAAGCTAATTGCTCTAGATTGTTTTCATGATCTAGCTTTGCCACAATTTCAGGCAGCAATGCCAAAGGCAAATTATCAATACAGTAATAGCCCAAATCTTCTAATACTTGAAGGGCCGAAGATTTTCCTGAACCAGACTGTCCTGTCACGATAAGTATACGCTTCATGGCATGGCTGTCCTTTGATCTCTTTTATTGGGGTGTAAAGGCAACTTCTAAATTGTCAATCAAACGAGTTGCACCTAGTTTTGCCGCGACAAACAACACAATATCACGATCAAATTGAGTAGCAGGTAACAGATTTGTCTGACGAGCTTCGACATAATCAACAACAAAACCATTATCTGTCAACTGAGTTTTGATATCTTCTACAACTTGTTGCAAATCTTTGCCTTGATGTAACTGTTGCTCAGCCTGCTTCAAACTTTGATAAATAACCGGAGCGATCTGACGGTGCTCAGCGCTTAAATAACCATTTCTTGAGCTAAGCGCCAAACCATCTGCTGCACGAACAATTGGCACGCCAATCACTTCTAAAGGTATATTTAAATCTTGTACAAACTGACGAATAACGGCTAACTGTTGGTAATCTTTTTGTCCAAAGAAAGCGTAATTCGGTTGCACAATATTAAAGAGCTTAGTTACAACCAAAGCGACACCATCAAAGTGTCCTGGACGTGAACTACCACATAAAGCATCTGTAATCTGGCTGACACTGATGTTCGTTAAACGTGGTTGTGTACCGTACATTTGCTCAACTGATGGTGCAAAAATAATGTCACAGCCAACATCGGCAAGTAGGCGACTATCTTGCTCTAAAGTACGAGGATAGTTGTCAAAATCTTCGCCTGGACCAAATTGCGTCGGATTTACGAAGATGCTTACAACCACAACATCACATAGCTTTTTCGCTTCACGAACAAGTGTGAGATGCCCTTCATGTAGATTTCCCATTGTTGGGACAAAACCAATAATTTTACGTGCAGCTCTAGCAGGATTTAAAGAAGCTGCAAGACCTTGTATGGTGGTTTCTGTTTTCATGAATTACAGCTCAACGTGAAAAGTATGTTCTTTGGCAGGGAATGATTGATCCTGCACAGCAGCATGAAAAGCTTTAAAAGCATCTAAAATGGCAGTTTCACCTGATTGCTCTTTCATAAAGTTACGTACAAAACGCGCAACTCGACCAAAAGTTAGGCCCAACATATCTTGTACAACCAATACTTGACCATCGGTTGCATTACCTGCGCCAATACCAATTACAGGCGTATTTGGGAATAATTCAGCAATTTCTTGACCCAATTGAGCAGGAACACATTCAAGTAATAATACCGCTGCACCCGCCTCAACCACTGCTGTACAATCAGCAATAAGCTGATCTGCTGCTTCACGTGTTCTAGCTTGTAATTTATAGCCACCGAATACATGTACAGATTGAGGTGTTAAGCCTAAATGTACACAAACAGGTACACCATTACGGGTTAAAACCTGCACGATTTCACTTAACCATGCACCACCTTCGATTTTCACCATTTGAGCGCCAGCTTGCATGACTGTTCTTGCATTTTGCAAAGCATCATTCAAGGTTGCATAACTCATAAATGGCAAGTCTGTCATAATCAAGGCATGCTGATTACCACGGCGCACCGCTGCCGTATGATAAGCCATATCTTCAACAGTTACTGGTAAAGTTGAATCTCGCCCTTGAATTGCCATTCCAAGAGAATCACCAATTAAGATTGTATCAATTTCAGCAAGTTCCATTGCTTTTGCCATGCTTGCATCGTAACAAGTTAGACAAGAGAACTTACGTCCTTCGGCTTTAAATTTTCTTAAGTCACTTAGACTAATCATGATGATATCCTCTACAGGAGTTTGCAGAACATAATGAATCGAGAGCTTAGGCCCAAGACTCATCCGCAAGTACAGTCAGCGTTGGCTGCTGTATCAGTTCTAAATTTTTAAGTGGCTGATCATTAATCTGTAAATCAGCATCTAAATCTAATAAAGGAATCACAACGAAATCTCGTTGTAGAATGCCTATGTGCGGCACAGTTAAGCGCTCATTGTGAATTTTTTCATTGCCATAAATAAGCAAATCCAGATCTAAGGTTCGCTCACCCCAACGACGAAGTCGTACACGGCCAGCTTCTTGCTCAAACCGTTGTAAATGATCCAGCAAATCTAAAGGTGCAAGATCGGTATTTAATTTTGCAACTGCATTTAAATAATTTGGCTGATCTTGAGGCCCCATAGGCGGACTTTGATAAAGTCTAGAGACTTTAACCATTCCTAACGTCTTAAGCTTAGCAATGGCTTCAGATAAAATTTGACGTGAATCGCCTAAATTACTTCCTAAACCAATATAAGTTGTTATTGTCATTGCGTTGGCCCAAAGACGACTTGGCTTAAATCACGTTGTACCCGCTTACGTTTTAAAATTGGATGATCGCCCATCACGCCTGCTTCAGAAGTAGTCGCTTTTTCAACAAATCGGCCAACTGCCTGATCTTGTCTAGTACGTTCTTTTTTCCCACGGCGAGTACGTGGTTCCGGAATATCAACCAAAGGTTCAATTTCGGTGTCAACTTTATTATTTTCAATAGGCTCAGCAGCAGCTTTACGACGGTTTCTAGCTTTCTGACGATTATATTGGCTAATCGCAGCTTCTTTTTCGTCATTTGACATTTCTTGGTAGGCTTCCCACCAGCTTCCCATTCCTTGTGTTGTGTCATCACCAGACTTTTCACGAAGTAATAAGAAGTCAAAACCTGCACGGAAGCGAGCATGTCCTGCCAATGCTTCTATTTGCTGTGGTTTTGGATTAAGCAAACGGGTCTGCATTTCCCAAACTTCACGAATAAAAGTTTCTGCAAAGCGAGGAATAACTGTACGTGTTGCTTGGCGTTTTAAGACATCTAAACCAGCCTGCGCACGGGCTTCAGCCGGCACAATACCTTTAGATAAATAAAACTCACAACGCTCTAAAAACGGTTGCCACAATAACACTGCATAGAAAAATGCTGGGTTAATTGTTTTCCCAACCTGAATACGTTGATCTGTATTCTTTGCTGCTCTTAAAATAAAAGGAGTGAGGTTAGGCTGAATATCTGCAAAGAGTTGCTTCCAGACACCAAACTCAATCAACATTGGCAGAACACGCGCCAAATGCCCCATTGTGAACAGCTTCTGAGATTCATCGTATAAACGATGCGGCGATACATCACGCAGTAATTGCGTCATTTCAGCATCAAAGATATCGAGAATATTTGAATCAATTTTGAAATTTAACTTAGCTGCAAAACGTAGAGTTCGCAGCATACGCACTGGGTCTTCTTCGAAGCGCTGTGCAGGATCGCCCAATAAACGTAGAGTTTTATTTTTTACATCGTCAATTGCTTTGCAGAAATCGAGCACGATACTCTTACGCGGTTGGTAATATAGCGTATTGATTGAAAAATCACGTCGAGCAAAGTCTTGTTCGATAGTACCCCAATTATTGTCACGTAAAATCATGCCTGAGGCACTAGTGACTGCTTTTTTAGGAGGGGCACGGAATGTAGCAACTTCAATAAGCTCACGCCCTGAATAAACATGTGCCAATTCAAATCGACGACCAATGATTCGGCAACGTCTGCCAAAAACTTCTTTAATTTGAGAAGGTGTCGCATTGGTCACTGCATCGAAATCTTTAGGATTAAACCCTAGCATTAAATCACGGACACCACCCCCAACAATATAAGCTTCATAGCCAGCTTTAGTCAGGCTATCGATCACATCTAAAATCGAAGAAGGAAGTTGGGCTGTGGACAAACCACATTTTGACGCTCGCAAGGTTTGCAAAAGACGCTGTCTCCTACGTCAGGACGTAAATAACAAGTTGTCGCTAATCATAGCTCTAACGCACACAAAGGGCAATTTGATTCTCTGTAGTTTGCGCATGAAATGACAATTGACAAACAGATGATTTATAAAGTCAAACGCGCTTTATTCTTTTCAAAAATGGCTGGACCAATGCCCTTTACGTTTTTAAATTCATCAATATTTTTAAAGCCACCATTCTTTTGACGGTATTCTACAATCGCTTGAGCCTTTTTCTCACCAATACCTTTTAGCTTTTGAAGCTCATCAATATTGGCTTGATTCAAGTGAACTTGTCCCGAAGAGTCAGTCATGGCTGAGCTTTTTGGAACACTAGAATGAGAGGCGTGTTGTATGCTTAACTTCTGATCATACATCTGCTGTTTAGCCTTCCACTCCTTAAAATTTTGATCAAAAGATTGAGCCTGAACAAAGGTGGAAGAAATCAGGCTCCAAAATAAAATAATAAAAATATAAGACTTACTCTTCCAAAGATTCATGCTGAGATGCATGTGTTTTTTCCCCTAATTTTAACTGCCGCTTTGCCTGATTCCACAATTCATCCATTTCAGACAAGGTCATGTCTTCTAATGTTCTTTGCTGTTTTTGCGCTTGATCTTCAATAAAAGCAAAACGACTTCTAAATTTATGTATTGTTGATAAAAGTGATGTTTCACTTGAAATCGCCAGTTTACGTCCTACATTGACTAATGAAAACAGGCAATCTCCAAATTCATCTTGAATTTCATCAATATTTTGATTTTTTAGTGCCTGTTTAAACTCATCTAGCTCTTCTTCTAGTTTTTCATAAGCATCTTCTACGGTTTCAAAGTCAAACCCAACTTTTGCTACATTTTCTTGAATTTCTTGTGCCTGCAATAGGGCTGGTCCATGTTTAATTTCATCCAACCTTGATTGCGGCTT
>NZ_JZFB01000004.1:42765-52015 GCF_001188385.1 Acinetobacter sp. V2
CTTACTTGCTCTGGCGTTAAGTTATTAAATTGATCTGCCTGAAAAACATGTGGATGACGGCGTATTAACTTTTCACTTATTGCCTCAACCACATCTTGAAAGTTAAAAGCACCTTGCTCACTAAACATTTGTGATTGAAACACGACTTGTAATAACAAATCGCCTAGCTCATTTCTGATTTCATCGATATTACCCTGACGAACAGCCGCCTCAACTTCATATGCTTCTTCAATCGCATATTTAGTCAGTGACATTGGGGTTTGCTCTTGATCCCACGGACATTTTTCTCGTAACTCTTGCATGATTTTAAGCAATTTATCCATGGTAACCCTCAAGTTTAAAAAGTCGGTCAGTAAAACTAAGATTTTAATTTGTTATGATCAAAATCAAAGCGATTAAATCAGTCGCACTATTGTACTGACAAAGAGAAAAAAGATGAGATACAGTATTCTGATTAGTGGTGCCGCTCAAGGTATTGGGGCTGAAATTGCACGCGTATTCTACAAACAAGGATATAAAGTAGGCATTTATGATATTAATGAATCGCTTGCTCAAGAATTAGCAAACGACTTAGGGCCAAATGCCCGTGCCGGCTATCTAGATGTAAGTGATTACGACCAATGGCAACACATATTAAAAGAATTTACTGAATGGGCTGGCGAACTCAACATCTTAGTAAATAATGCCGGTATTTTATATTCTGGTGCATTTGAAACAACTGATATTAAAGCTCACCAAAGAACAATAAATATTAATGTAAACGGTGTCATCAATGGCTGTCATGCTGCCCTACCTTATTTAAAGCAAGCGTCTTTTGCACGTGTTATCAATCTATCTTCAGCTTCTGCAATTTATGGCCAAGCTGACCTTATTTCTTACTCAGCCAGTAAATTTGCTGTTCGTGGAATTACTGAAGGTTTAGATGTGGAATGGAAAAAATATGGTATTCGCGTTTTAGATGTGATGCCCCTATTTGTGCAAACTGCAATGGTTAACAATATGGATGCAGGCACTATTCAAAATATGGGGGTAGATTTAACTCCAAATGATATTGCTCAACAGGTACTTATGCTTGTAGAGAAAAAGGCTCATTTCTGGACGCCTACTCACACTCCAGTTGGTATAAAAACCAAACTACTTTATCAACTCTCAACTTTAAGCCCTCAGTTTTTAAATCGGCTCACTAACATTTATTTATCGAGAAAATAATCCAATATAAAAAAGGCTGTCATTTGACAGCCTTTTTACTCAATTTAATTAAACACCTTGAATCATGCGTCGTGCGCTAATAATTCCAGGTTGCTGCTCTAAACGAGCCAATAAGCGAGAAAGTTGCGCTAAACCCTTAACCTCAATTAACAACTTCATATTGGCAATACCATCTGCCTCAGAAATTGTATTGACCTGACGAATATTGATTTGGTCAGAGAAAATCACTTGAGTTAAGTCTTTAAGCAAACCACGACGATCATACGCTTCCACCACAATTTGAACGCTTTGACCTCGTGTTGGCTGCATTTCCCAGTCGGCTTCAACAGCACGCTCTGGTTCTTGCTTAATCATACGTTGGTAGTCTGAACAAATGACTTTGTGGATGCTAACACCACGATTCAAAGTAATATATCCAGCGATTGACTCACCATGTACGGGCTGACAGCACTGCGCGATATGCAGTTCCACATTGTCTAAACCGTCAATTAAAATTCCATGAGCTGACAATGTATGGCTAGCACGTGGATTTAATGCTGGTTTAAGCACTAGTTCAGGTTCATCCTGATCTAGATGCATTTGACGGTTCACCTGATTAATCAAGGCATGTAAGCTAATATCACCGCTTACTAGACTCACCAAAATGTCATCACCCGTTTTCACGTTAAAATGTGATGAGTAATCATTTAGGTCGATACTTTTTGGGTGAATCGCTAGACGAGCTAACTCTTTATTAAGAAGTTCACGGCCAACTTCAAGATTTTTACTACGATCTTGCTGTCTAAACCAATGACGTAGCTTGTCACGGGCGCGAGAGGTTTTAATATAACCTAAAGAATTGACCAACCAATCTCGGTTTGGATCACGATCTTTTTTAGTTAAAATCTCAACCTGCTCACCAGTTTTTAAAGTATAGGTAAGTGGCACATAGCGCTGGTTAACTCGCGCTGCATAACACTTGTTGCCTACTTCCGTATGGACATGGTAAGCAAAATCTAAAACTGTTGAGCCACGTGGCAATTCCTTAATATCACCATCACGACTAAAAACGTAAATCTTCTCAAAGCCTTCAAAGTCTTGTAACTGTTCAAAGCCTTCTGTTTCATCTTCGTTTTGATGTACCGTCGTTTCATTGCGCTCTTGATAGTGCTCTAAAACAGCACGTAATGAATGCAAACGATGATTAAAGGAATGGTCAGTATTCTTTGAACCTTCTTTATAGTTAAAGTGCGAACATACGCCTAATTCTGCTTCGTCATGCATCTCATGAGTACGAATTTGTACTTCAAGCGATTTATTCTCGGCAATTACAGCAGTATGCAAAGAGCGATAACCATTTGCTTTCGGGTTGGTAATATAGTCATCAAACTGATGCGGAATATGACGCCAGATTTGATGAACAATACCCAAAGAGTGATAACACTCAGGAACGCTATTGACCAATACACGTAAGGCACGAATATCATAAAGCTGATCAAAACTCAGGTTTTTGCTTTTCATTTTTCGATAAATCGAATAAATGTGCTTCGCTCGACCTGTGATTTCTGACTCGATTCCGTAAGATGCTAACTCATTTTTTAAACGATCAATTACGAACTGAATATAGTGTTCGCGCTCTAATCGTTTTTCATTCAGTAATGACGCAATTTCTTTATAACGATCTGGCGCTAAATAGCGAAAAGCGAGATCTTCAAGCTCCCATTTAAGCTGGGCAATACCGAGTCGATGCGCCAATGGCGAATAAATAGTAAGAATTTCACGTGCTACGCGTTCTTGACGTTCACGAGATGAATTTGCTAGTTCTCGTAAAGAATAGGTACGTTCAGCAAGTTTAATTAAAACAACACGAACATCTTCGGTAACCGAAATTAGCATTTTATAAATGCCACTTAAATGTTCTCGTTGATTATTATTAAAATGATCTTCTAACCGTTTATTTTTCTCAATGAGTTCCGAGAGCTTACCCATTGCCAAAGTGCCTTTGACAAGGTTATAGACCTGCTCCCCAAATTTCTGTTTTACTTCTTCTATATCAGTAATGTCTTCACGCACACTACGATAGAGCATTGCTGCCGATAGAGTATCTTCATCTACATGGAGATGCGCCAGAATGTCAGCCATTCCAACGCCTGTAGCGAAAGTATTTGAACGATGATTAACCGTTGAGTCCAACTCTTTTTGCAGGGTTAAATGAGCAACCTGCTCAAGCTGTTCAAGCTTCGCCCCGTCTAATATTTCACGCACCCGATCCAACCATGAGGCTAAACCGATTTGCGTTTCGGCGGCATGCTCTACAGTCGTTTCCTCGGACAACTCAGTTAGTTGTTCAGGTAACTGTTCACGTACTGTGACCATACCATTCTCCTCAATATGTAACTCATGTTTTTAATCGTTTATCTCTTGAATTTTTTCAAATAGTGCAATGGATTCAACATGTTCTGTGTGCGTAAACATGTCCATCACAGCTGCTTTTTTTAACTGGTAACCATATTGGACCAAAACACCCGCATCCCTTGCCAGTGTAGCTGGATTACATGATACATAAACGATTCTTTTTGCTCCAAAATTTGATACATACTGCATAATTTCATATGCACCAGCACGAGGAGGATCAATCAATAATGCATCAAATCCTTGATTTGCCCAAGAATGATGCGAAAAATCTTTTGTTAAATCTTGTGAAAAGAAGGTTGCTTGCACCAAACTATTGCATTTTGCATTAGCTGTTGCCCGCTGCACCATTTCTTCACTCCCTTCCACACCGACAACCTGACCACTCTCACCAACACATCGTGCTAACGGGAGTGAGAAATTGCCTAAACCGCAAAATAGATCAAGTACCTTTTCACCTGGTTGCAATTGAAGCAATTCACATGCCAATTGAACCATTTGTTCATTTACTGTGGCATTGACCTGAGTAAAATCCAATGGCGAAAAAGCAAAATTTACATCAAACCGCTCTAAGGCATAGTGTAAACGTAGAGCACCTTTTTCATCATCAATACGATGAATACTTTCAGGCCCCTTAGGCTGTAAATACAACTGCCACCCTTTGTCTAACGCAAATTGCTTTAATTGGTTGACATCAGAATTGTTTAATTTTTCTACATGACGAACCAACAAAGAAATTTCATGATCACCTTTTGCTAATTCTACATGACCTATGTGCGCTTTGCCTTTTAGACTTTGGAGTAAAATACGCAGCTCAGGCAAGCTATCTGATAGTTTTTTATCCAAAACACTACAAGTGTGGATAGAAGTTAGCCGATTACTATGATGTTCACGAAACCCCATAATTAAGCGATCTGGCTTCGGCAGATAGCGCACCCCTATTCGAGCACGACGACGATAATCTGTTTGTAAAGATCGAATTGGCTCAAGCCACTGTTCAGGTTGAATACCTGCAAAGTGCTGTAGATGCGATTGCAGTACACTTTGCTTTAAACGGATTTGTTCATCAGGATGGATATGCTGCATGCTACAGCCACCGCAAATACCATAATGAGGACAAATTGCATCTATGCGATGAGTTGAAGGTTCTCCTAACAACTGTCCCATCTCAGCCTCTTCAAGACGCTTTGCTTGATGGGTAATCTGAGCCTTTACAGTTTCTCCAGGCAATGCATAGCGAATAAAAACTTTCTTGCCATGCTTATCTGCTGGATGATCAGGATGAGAACCATAATGCGCAATTCCCCGCCCCTCATGAGAAAGTGTTTCAACTTGAAAAATATATTCAGGTTGTTGAGGCTTGCGAGATTTGGCTTGTTGTTTCAAAGGATGAACCTAAAAATCTGAAGGATTAAAATAGTGAGAAGTAAATTCAGTATGTTTCGAAGTACGTTCCCATACTTCAAGGAAATCGGCTTGCTGTGGCATAGTCTGTAAATATTCAATACTCGAACTAATCCAGTGGTTATGTTCATCTACGCTCAACTGGCCTTTTAGCACGAGCCAACGTAAATAAATAAACCATGTATTGAGTACATCCCCTTCACAATAGCTAGTCAATTTTAACCACTGTTGATTACGAACATATTCAGGCACATGATAACCCGATTCACCACGTTTACCTGGCAAACCTAAAATGCAGGCAATATCATCAAGCTTTTGAAAATTACGCCCATTAAACATTGCCATCACGTCCATTAAATCAATGTGGCGATGGTGATAACGGTTTTGGTAATTATTAAAACGCTTCTGGCTATCAATCTCACCTTGATCAAATAGACCTGGTGCAGAAAGCCCATGATACATTGCGCGAAACAGAATAACGGGTAAATCAAATTGTGAGCCGTTCCAACTCACTAAAGTCGGATGACGCTTATCAAAAATTGACAAGAACTTTTGCAAAATCTCAGCTTCAGAATATTGTTCACGACTAAAAGAGAATAATCTAAAACCAGACTCATCAATCCATAGACCAGAAATACAAACAATTTCATGCAAAGGTAAGCGCTGAAAATCCATGCCTGATTCTTGACGACGGAGTTTAGTCAATGCTTGCTCTACATCAGCCTCTGGTAAATCAAGATGATATAAATGCGCTCCCGCTTTTAAATCAGTTAAAGTTTCAATATCAAAAACTAAGGTTGGGAAACGCATTATTTCTCTCAATTATGAGTTATCGTCCTGTACTGAAAACAATCCTGTAGACAAGTAGCGGTCGCCACGGTCACAGATAATGCAAACAATAACAGCATCTGGATTTTCTTCTGCAATTTTGATGGATGCCCATACCGCGCCACCTGAAGATGTACCCGCACTAATGCCTTCCATACGCGCTAATTTACGCATTGTTTTTTCAGCATCAATTTGTGGAATATCAATAGTACGATCTACACGGCTACTATCAAAAATAGTAGGTAAATATTCTTTTGGCCAACGGCGAATACCAGCAATGCTTGAGCCATCTGCTGGTTGCAAACCAATAATTTGAATATCTGGGTTTTGTTCTTTTAAATATTTAGAAACACCCATGATGGTACCAGTCGTACCCATTGAGCTTACAAAATGGGTGATTTTCCCACCTGTTTGCTTCCAAATTTCAGGACCAGTTGTTAAGTAATGAGCTTCAACATTATCAGGATTACCAAACTGATTTAAAACGTGCCCCTTACCTTCTTTTTCCATTTGCAAGGCTAAATCACGTGCACCTTCCATACCTTGCTGCGGCGTTACTTCAATCAGCTCTGCGCCATAAGCCAGCATCGCATCTTTACGCTCCTGACTCATGTTGTTCGGCATAATAAGTTTCATTTTATAGCCACGCATTGCAGCAACCATTGCCAAAGCAATACCTGTGTTCCCACTGGTTGCCTCAATCAAGGTGTCGCCTGGCTTAATTTGACCACGTTTTTCTGCCTGCATAATCATGTTATATGCAGGACGGTCTTTTACAGAACCTGCCGGATTATTACCTTCTAATTTTGCTAAAACCGTCGCTTGCGTATGAGAAGCTAATCGCTGCAAACGAACTAGAGGCGTCTTACCTACATAGTGATCTAACAAAAATTCGTCGGCTAAAAAGTCAGGTTGTGTATTACTCATGATCAATACCTATATCGAGGTGCGCCTATTGTATGAAAAAATGCTCGTTACTGCACCCATTTCAATATGCTTTTTCATGAAAGCGATTAAAGCTCGGTCATTTATAAAATGCCGTCTGTTTTAAAATAAAGCGTGATAAGATGCCGTACAGAGAGATAAATCTGATGTAGCCATGTCTAATTTCAATAAAACCTTATCGAAACGCTTACGTCTGAATCATGCATATGGGCAATTGATTGCTCTAATTTTTGTGCCGATTATGATTTTAACAGGGGTCGGTGCTTTTCTGGTTTTAACTGAAACGTCACATTCTGTAAAACAACAACAGCTACATCACGCCTCAGCAATTTTAGCTCGCTACAATCAAATTGCGAAAGATTTATATACGCTAGTCGAACTAGAACCCGATGAATACGATCATGCCCAGCACATCATGCAAAGCATGTTTAGCGAAAAAAATCTTAAACGCGCGGTATTAATTGATAACAATGGACAGACTTATTTAAGCATTGGTTATCGTGATAATCGTTATTGGCCGAGCTTTCCTAGTAATAATAGTTTTTTCGGTCCAATCTCTTATAACCACAATAATATTTATGGACTGCAAATTAGCAATAAAGCTGGAAAAGCCCCAGTTTGGTTAATGATTGAAATGGATAACCAGCCTCTAGAGTTAGCACGTTATCGCATTATGATTGCCCTCGTCATTACTGGATTAATGACATTATTACTACTTTTACTGTGCTTGAATTTTTATTCTCGTCGCTGGATTGCGCCGATGTATGAAATTCGCATGCAGTTACAACGCCTAAATGCAGATACTTTAGATCAGCACCTAGTCATTAACAGTACTGGGGAGCTACGCTTATTACAGCGTGATATTGCAAATGTTGTTAAGCGATTACACTTTAGCTTTTTAGAATTAAAAGAACATACTGAACAAACAGAAGAAGATTTACGCAGAACACTAGATACCTTAGAAGTCCAAAACATTACTTATCGTCAAGCACGTGACCAAGCGATTTCATCAAACCAAGCGAAGTCAGTTTTCTTGGCAAATATTAGTCATGAGCTTCGAACACCTCTAAACAGTATTGATGGCTTTATTCATTTATTGCTTCGTCAGCAAAATTTAAATAATGAGCAAAATCTTTATTTACAAACCATTCGCAAGTCATCTGCCCATTTATTGGCATTAATTAACGATGTATTAGATTTCTCGAAAATTGATGCAGGTAAGTTAGAACTTGAAACAGCACCTTTTGATTTAGAAGAAGCCATCTTTGATGTCATGGATATGCTATCTCCATTGGCTGCTCAAAAACATATTGCCATGGCTTTTTACTATGCGGACAACATTCCACAAGAAGTGATTGGCGATGCTTTACGCTTCAAGCAAATTCTGACCAACTTAATTTCTAATGCGATCAAGTTCACTCCAGATGGCGAAATTATTGTTCGTGTTCGTATGGAACATGATGATATTGGGCAATGTCTGCTTCATTTCAGTGTTCAAGATAGTGGTATTGGTTTAAGTGGCACAGACCGTAAAAAACTATTTGAATCATTCTCGCAAGGTGATGCCTCAGTTACACGTCAATTTGGTGGTACAGGTTTAGGTTTAGCTATTTCTAAACAGCTTGTTCATCTCATGCATGGTCAAATTGGTTTTGAAGATAACCAAGAACGTGCTCCAACAGAAAAAGGTTCGACTTTCTGGTTTACCGCACAATTTGTAGTAGATGAAGATTACGAAATCGAACACCCGCACTTCGAGCATTTACAAGTGGTGTCGTATCTTGCACACCCTGCTACAGCAAGTGTTTTACGTTACTACCTTGAAAATTATCATGTTCCTCATATCGAAACACAATCGATTCTGGACTTGTTTAGCCGTTTAAAACATCTTGATCAGAAAGATAATACATGGCTCATTGTTGACCATAGCGGCGACACTGAAGCGTTATTAAAAGAAATCCGTAGCCGTTATCAAGGCAATTTAGCCGTCTATGGCTATCAAATGACACTTGAGCCAAACATGCTCAATGAATATCGAGCTCGTCCTCTCTATCAACCATTAAGTCGAAGCGGACTCATTCAATTATTAAATGATCAACCTATTTTTGAAGAGGAACAACAAGACTTTAATGGTCAGGGTCTACACATTCTGGCAGTGGATGACCATCTTCCTAACTTAATTGTTTTAGAAGCCTTACTCGGTGAACTTAACGTTAAAACAACTAAAGCACTCAGTGGCCAAGAAGCTCTTAACCTGATCCAAGAGCGAATTGACCAAAAACTTAAACCATTTGATTTAGTGTTTATGGATATTCAAATGCCTGTCATGTCAGGCATTGATACCACTCGTGCTATTCGTTCTTTAGAGTCGACATTAGACGGAGAAATGCAACTTCCAATTATTGCATTAACTGCCCATGCACTAGCCGATGAAAAGCAAAAACTCCTTAAAGTAGGCATGAATGACTATGTC
>NZ_JZFB01000004.1:52057-55779 GCF_001188385.1 Acinetobacter sp. V2
CGCAATGGACTAAAAACAACTTTACAGCAAAAGCCTTAGATAAAGACCATCATGTAGTCGCAGAAGCTTTAGATCCACAAATTTTAAACTGGCAACAAAGTTTGCAGCTTGCAGCAAATAAAGAAGAGTTAGCGCAAGATCTACTTAAAATGTTAGTTGATAGTTTTCCAACTGAGCTAGATGAAATGCAGCAGCTCATTGAGCTTGAAGACTTCCCTCAACTTGAGCATGTTTTACATCGCCTCTATGGTGCTACTCGCTATGTAGGCGCCCCGAAACTACAACAAGTGACTGGTGACTTTGAGCAATTTATTTCAACGTTGCGTAAAGAACGCCGTATAGCAGATGAAGGCTTCATTGAAGAAGTGATGCAGCGCTTTGATGAACTCGGTCTTGTCGTTAAAGAGGTAGAAAGTGCAGCCCATCAAATTTTGGTGATTCCTGACTAACATTTCTATCAAAGAGGCATGACTGGACTGTCATGTTTCCAAATTACAGCCATGTTATGCTCCGTTCATCTATAAAAAAAGAAGCGGGAATCTCATGGCACTCTTACGTATTGAAAAAAATAATGGCATTGCAACGGTATATTTAAACCGTCCAGACAAACGCAATGCAATGAGTTTTGCCTTATTGAAAGAGTTAGTTTCAACTGCAAAAGCAATTAAAAAGGATAGAGATATTCGCTGTGTTATTTTGACAGGCGAAGGGAATGTGTTTAGTGCTGGAATTGATTTATCCGACCTAAACAATCCGAAAAACTCTGCTTTTGCCATTTGGGAACTTGTAAAACCCGGACAAAGTCTTTTTCAAAAAGCATTTCTGACTTGGCAGAATTTACCTGTCCCAGTTATTGCTGCATTAGAAGGATATTGTTTCGGCGCAGGTATGCAGCTTGCCTTGGCTTCCGACATTCGAATTTCTCATCCAGAAACAAAAATGTCAATTATGGAAAGCCGTTGGGGTTTAGTTCCTGATATGGGACTTAGTCGCTCATTAAAAGGTTTAATTAACGTTGACCTTGCAAAAGAACTCACCTTAACTGCCCGTGTTTTTGACGGAAATTATGCAAAAGAAATCGGTCTTGTGACTCATTTAAGTGACTCGCCTCTAGAGAGAGCACATGAGATTGCAGCTGAAATGTTGCAGCGCTCACCTGATGCCCTCACAGCGGCAAAACGCGTACTAGATGCAATGGAGCATCAACCAGAAAAATCATTGCGTCTAGAAAAAATCTGGCAACTTAAATTATTACTTGGTAAAAATAGCAAACTTGCTCGTAAAAAAGACAAACATCCGGAAGTTAATTTTTTACCACGCCAATATAAATAAAGAGCTTAGATTATGAATTTTGATCGTAATACCCCTATTGCTTTTTTAGGTATGGGGCTTATGGGAAGTCGGATGGCAACCCGCCTTATTCAAGCTGGCTTTCAAGTTGCGGTTTGGAATCGAACCTTCTCTGCATGTGAAGAACTGATTGATATCGGTGCCCAACCTTTAGAACTTTCAAATATTGGTGACTATCCTATTATTTTAATCTGTCTGGCAGATGATAAAGCCGTAGAGGCAGTATTTGAAAAAATTCAACCTAACTTAAAAGCTGAGCAAGTTATTGTGGATTTCTCAAGCTTATCTGTTGCTGCAACAAAAACGCTTGCTCAAGCAGCTGCCACACATAACGTTATTTGGATTGATTCACCTGTATCAGGCGGAACAGCTGGAGCAGAACAAGGCACACTTGTCATTTTTGCAGGCGGTAATGCTCAAACGATTACAGAACTAACGCCTGTTTATAATGTTCTATCTCAACGTGTAACGAGAATGGGCGATACAGGAACTGGCCAAGCCACCAAGATTTGTAATCAACTGATTGTTGCAGCCAACAGCGCCCTTATTGCAGAAGCTGTCGCGCTTGCAGACCGAGCTGGTGTAGATACGACTTTACTCGCTCCAGCTTTAGCAGGCGGATTTGCGGACTCGAAACCCTTTCAAATTCTAACTCCACGTATGGCAACTCATACCTTTGAGCCAGTTCAGTGGAAAGTTCAAACATTATCTAAGGATCTTAATAACGCAGTAACATTGGCTAACAATGTTAATTTAGACATCCCAGTTGCACAAAAAGCTCTATTACAGCTACAAACTCACCAAAAAAATGGCTTTGCTGAGAAAGATTTAGCTACTATGATTCAATTAGTAGAGCAAAAATAAACGGAGTTTGAGTATGGGTCGTCTTGCAGTCAATTTATCCATGATTTTTACCGAAGTTCCTTTAATTGAACGCTTCGCTCTGGCCCATGCACAGGGCTTTGAATATGTAGAAATTCAATTCCCTTATGAATTAACTATTGCAGATATTCAAACTCAACTCGAACGCTATAATCTTAGCCTCTGTCTAATCAATGTGCCGGCCGGTGATCTTATGCAAGGTGGAAACGGTTTAGCAGGCATTCCCGGCCAAGAAATAGCTTTCCATGAAGCATTAGAGTTAGCCATTAGCTATGCCACTGCCTTAAAGGTTCCTCGTGTTAATATTTTAGCTGGCAAACAACCGCTCGATGCTGACTTACTGCCTTGTTTAAAAACCTTAGCAGCTAATTTAAAACTTGCGTGTAACTTACTCAGTGAACACGATATAGAACCCGTTTTTGAAATGATTAACGGTACAGATATGCCCCGCTTTTTAGTACAAAATATTGCGCAGGCACAAGAAATGTTAGAAGCGGTCAACGACCCTACTCTAAAAATGCAATATGACTGCTATCACATGGCAATGATGGGCGAAGACGTTCTTGAGGGTTTACAAGAGAATATTAACTCAATTGGACACATTCAGTTTGCGGACTGTCCGGGCCGACATGAGCCAGATACAGCTGAAATTCCTTATGAACAAATTTTTTCTTGGTTAAAACAAAGTTCTTATCAAAACTATATTGCAGCGGAATATAAGCCTGAAAATACTTCAAATCAGTCATTTACATGGAAGAAAAAGTATTTTTCGGATGATGTAAATATATAAACTGTTACGAGTTTTGTTTGAAATTTAGCGCGAAAACCACTATATTAGATAGTGAGTAATTGTCAGGAAAATATACCCTATATGAATTTAGAACCATCGCCCAGCGTGTCTAATTCTCACGATTTCGCAATGAATACCTCAAATAAAGACGTACAAACTTGTCTCAAAGTCGTCCACGACGCTTTAGTTGATGTAAAAGCAAAAGATATTCTCCAGTTAGATGTTAGCTCAATTAGCAATGTCGCTGATGCTATTGTAATTGCGAGCGGTACTTCTACTCGTCATGTGAAAGCACTTGCAGACAATGTTGCAGAAGAAGCTCGAAAAGCCGGTTTCCGCCCGATTGGCGTTGAAGGTGAACGAGATGCAGAATGGATCTTAATTGATCTCGGCTTTGTTGTAGTACATGTGATGCTACCAACAGCTCGTAAATTCTATGATTTAGAAAGCTTATGGCGTACCGCTCCAGAGTCGGTTGCTTAAAATTTTGCTTTTAAAAAAAGCGGCTCTTTTGAGCCGCTTTTTTATTTACTAAACAAAGATTTTAACCATTTTCAAATATCCCATCATCTTACCCGCCCCCCCACAAATACCAATCATCACTTACAACCAAATTTGACATGACAAATTGTCAGATTTGCAGCACTATATATTTTCTGAAAGTCCTCACCAATAAATAGCATAATCGGAGTACAGAAAG
>NZ_JZFB01000004.1:55821-60434 GCF_001188385.1 Acinetobacter sp. V2
TGCTACAGCAGAACAACTCGTTAAACAAGGGCAACACGTCATTCTAGCGTGCCGAAATCCACAAAAAGCCAATGATGCGCAGAACAAACTACTTTCACTTAATCAAGGCCAAGTCGATTTAGTTTCCCTCGATTTAAACAGTCTTGAGTTAACCCAAAAAGCAGCAGATGAAATTGCTGATCGCTATGGCACCCTTGACGTACTCATTAATAATGCAGGCTTATTTGCCAAAACCAAACAATTGACCAATGAAGGCTTTGAGCAACAATTTGGGGTTAACTATTTAGGTCATTTTTTACTTACTCAAAAATTACTCCCAGTTTTAAAACAATCTCCGAAAGCACGTATTATTCATCTTGCATCTATTGCTCACTGGGTGGGCTCAATTAAACCCAACAAGTTTCGCGCAGAAGGTTTTTACAATCCCCTTTTCTATTATGGGCAATCAAAGCTTGCAAATTTATTATTCAGTAATGCATTAGCAGAACAGCTAGCTGGAAGTTCAATTACCAATAATGCATTACATCCCGGCGGTGTTGCTTCCGATATTTATCGTGACTTACCAAAACCGGTTTATGCAGCGATGAAATTAGGATTAGTGCCAACTTCAGTTCCAGCAAATCTCATTACAGAAATGGCAACTGGAGATGCTTGGCAAAACCGTAATGGAGAATATGTCAGCGCACATATGCCAGACTGGAAATCATCACATGCCAAAAATCAGCAACTGGCACGCGACCTCTATCAACAATCTCTAAATCTCATAGAAAAATTTCTTTAAACAAATAAGCCAAATAAAAAAGCCACCCGAGGGTGGCTTTTACAATCCTGATTGAGGTCAGATTAGTGACCGCCACCATTGATTGCTTTTGTCATATCTTCAACAACTTTCTTAGCATCACCAAAGATCATCATTGTTTTTTCGTTATAGAACAAATCGTTGTCTAGACCAGCATAACCTGTTGCCATAGAACGCTTAATCACCATGATTGTACGCGCTTTATGAGCTTCAAGAATCGGCATACCATAAATCGGCGAGCTTGGATCATCTTTCGCAGCAGGGTTTACAACGTCGTTTGCACCAATTACAAGTACTACGTCCGTTGCAGGAAAGTCTGAGTTAATCTCATCCATTTCCAAGATGTCTTCATACGCCACGTCTGCTTCTGCAAGCAACACGTTCATGTGACCAGGCATACGACCAGCAACAGGATGGATTGCGAAACGAACGCGGACACCTTGCTCTTTTAGAATTTCACACAATTCTTTTACAGCATTTTGTGCACGGCCTTGCGCCATACCATAACCCGGTACAATCACAACGCTGTCAGCATTTGACATCAAGAAGCCAGCATCATCAGCAGAACCAGAACGATGGTTACGTTGAACTTGCTCACCTTTGGCAGCAGTAGCAACCGCTGCACCGCCCATTGCCCCACCAAACAATACATTGATGATCGAACGGTTCATTGCTTTACACATGATGTACGACAGAATCGCACCAGATGAACCTACGAGAGAACCCGCAACGATCAACATGTTGTTTTCAAGTGTAAAACCAATACCCGCCGCAGCCCAACCTGAGAATGAGTTAAGAAGCGATACTACTACAGGCATATCACCACCACCGACCGGTGCAATCCACACCCAGCCAAATGCAAGCGCAAGTGCTGTCATTGCCCAGAAAGCAGTCATGTTGCCAGTCGTAAAGAAGTAAAAACCACAAGCCAACATCGCAATAAAGATAAGCGCTTGAACAGGTTTAACCCATGCACCAGAAATTGTTTTAGCCCATTTTTTTGCAGCCAATTTACCGTAAGCAAACACAGATGCTGTAAAGGTAATCGCACCAACGAAACAACCAACAAACAATTCAAATAAGTGAACTTTGCTCATATGCACATGTTGCACACCAGCTGCCGTTAAAGCAGCCTCATTTTGAGCGAACAATTCAGTAAGTTGGTTGTTATGTAAAATTGCAGCAATTGCAATTAAAACAGCAGCCAAACCAACTAAAGAGTGCATAAGTGCAACCGTTTCCGGCATTTGCGTCATTGGTACAGTGCGAGCACGAGCAATACCTACGATTGCACCGAGCACCATTGCACCAACAATCATCCAGATCACTGGGTTATTCGCAACAAAGAAAGTCGTTACAACTGCAATCGCCATCGCGATCATACCGTAACGGTTACCTTGAATTGCTGTTTTAGGGCCAGACAAGCCACGAAGCGTCAAGATAAAGAGGATTGCGCCAACAAGGTACAACCAGTTCGCATTTGCTTGAATAAATTCCATGTCAAAGCCCTCTTATTTCTTTTGCTTAGGCTTGAACATTTCCAGCATGCGTGCAGTTACTGCAAAGCCACCGAAAATATTAATGCTTGCCAAAAATACTGCAATCGCACCAAGTACGCTCACCACATTTACACTTTGAAATGCAACGTTAGCATCTACACCCAAAATAGGTAGACCCACAGTTTGCAACATCGCACCCACCACAATAATAGATGACAATGCATTGGTTACAGCCATAAGCGGCGTATGTAAAGCTGGTGTAACACCCCAAACTACGTAATAACCTACGAAGATGGCAAGGACGAAAATTGTAATAGTTTCAACCATGAGAAATCTCCTTAACCACGCTTAAGCAGTACTTGACCGCCATGAGTGACCAATAGGGCTTTTTGGATTTCGTCTTCTTGATTAATCGCAAAGTTTTTCTCTTTGTCGAATAATGTCTCTACGAAATTAAAAACGTTACGTGCATATAGCGCTGAAGCTTCTGTTGCTACAGTTGCCGGAATATTTGGGATACCCAAAATTTTCACGCCATTTTCTGTAAAAACAGTCTCGCCCACTTTAGAGCCTTCAACGTTACCGCCAGTTTCAACAGCCATATCTAAAATGACAGAACCCGGTTTCATCTTGGCAACAGTTTCAGCCTTAATCAGACGTGGTGCATCACGACCCGGCAACAACGCAGTAGTAATCACGATGTCAGCGTTAGAAACAGCCTTATCAACAATCGCGGCTTGGTCTTTGATGTATTGCTCACCCGGCATCCATCCATAACCATTTTTAGCGGCATCCGCTGCACGTTGTTGCTCTTCTTCAGACATTGGTACGTCTAACCATTTGCCACCCAAAGATTCAACCTGATCTTTTGCTGTAGGACGTAAATCAGTCGCTTCAACAATTGCACCCAAACGCTTTGCGGTTGCAATTGCCTGAAGACCTGCAACGCCCACACCCATAATCACAACACGAGCAGGTTTTACAGTACCAGCAGCAGTCATAAGCATTGGGAACATGCGCTGATATTCAGCAGCAGCAAGCAAAACTGATTTATAACCAGAAAGGTTTGCCTGAGAAGACAATACGTCCATATTCTGCGCACGAGAAAGTGTACGAGGAAGCAATTCCAGAGCAAAAGCAGAAACTTGCTGATTCGCAAACTGATCTAGCTCGGTATTACGATAAGGATCAAACATTGCTACAACAGCAGTATTTGCTGCAAGTTTTTGAATTTCCCCGCCTTGTGGCGCGCGAACTTTCAAAATAATTTGACTACCCGTATAGGCATCATCCGTAATGGTTGCACCGACCTGTTCATAAGCACTGTCAATGTACGCGGCCTTTACTCCAGCACCACGTTCAATCACAACGCTATGACCAGCGCTAATCAACTTCTTTACTGTCTCTGGCGTAGCAGCTACACGATTTTCACCGACGACAGTTTCGGTTGGGATTCCGATCTGCATGAGCGTTCCTCAAGCTAATTTCTCATTGTCAAAAACATTGCAAGCTGCAATGTTTCCCCCATGTGTATTCTTTGTACAGAATTTGGATTCTAATTGAACTTTTTTAAAATACCACCCAATATTTATTTAATAAATACCCATATTTTGAACTGATGATTCACGATATTTGATTTGAGGTGTAATATAGGAAGATTTTTCTTTTTTTGTAGACAATAGTCTCTCTTATACAGTCTTGTATATGAAAATTTCGCTTTCTTCGTTTCAAATCGGGTCTTTTTTTGCTCTTTGCTCTGCTTTTCTATTCAGTACAAAAGCAATCTTTATTAAACAGACTTATGCCCTTTCTCCATTAGTAGATGCCACAGTCCTGATGGCTTTACGCATGTTAAGCGCTTTACCGTTCTTTCTACTTATTTGTTGGTTTAACAGGCATCATAATCAGGGCATAAAAAAGAAGGATTGGCTAATTTTAATTTTTGCCGGTCTATTAGGCTACTACTTTGCCAGTTGGCTCGATTTTATGGGTCTCATGTTTATTAGCGCCTCTCTAGAACGAATTATTCTATTTTTATATCCCACGCTTACAGTCATCGTCTCAAGCTTACTCTACAAACAAAAATTAGATGCAAAAAGTTTATTTGCCATTTTTCTTAGTTATGGTGGAACCGTGCTGGTCATGCTTCAAGAGCACAACAATGCACCAATTCAGGGCAACTTCTGGCTAGGTACAAGTTTAGTATTTGCAGGTGCGATAGCTTTTGCGGGCTATTTATTACTAACCCCACCACTCATTAAGAAATTTGGTTCTTGGAATTTCACAGGGTTAGCTTTAACTGTGGCTTGTATCGG
>NZ_JZFB01000004.1:60476-66304 GCF_001188385.1 Acinetobacter sp. V2
CAACTTCTATTACAACTGCCATCTAGTGTGATTTGGTACGGCATTGGCTTAGGCTTTTTAGTTACTGTGTTACCCACCGTTATGCTCATGCAAAGTATTGAACGATTAGGTGCCTCTCAATCTGCAATGATTGCTTCGATTGGACCGGTTTTAACGATTTTGCTTGCTGTTGCTTTTTTAAATGAACATTTAAATATGTGGCAATGGGTGGGTTGTCTTCTGAATATTATTGGTGTGATGATGATTACACTCAGAAAGAAAAGGCTAAAACATTAAATTCTCTTGACCTCAACTTAAGTTGAGGTTGGATACTCATCTAAATTTTAATGAACGGTTGAGTTCCATGAATAAAGAAACTTTTAAAATCATAAATCCATCAACTTTATATGACCCTACCCCGAATGCTTATAGTCATGTGGCTGTAGTAGAAAATTTTAAAAAGATTATTCATATTGCAGGTCAAGGAGGCGAAAACTCAAAAGGTGAATTAAGCCCAAATTTTGAAGAACAAGTTATCCAAGCCATTAATAACATTCAACATGCTTTAAAAGCCGCCAATGCAGAGCTTAGTAACATTGCAGTGTTAAGAGTTTTAGTTGTTGACCACTCGGATGAAAAACATCAAATTTTGATTAAAATTATGCAAAATTTATGGAAAAATCATCCTTTTCCAGCCTGTACACTCATTCCTGTACCACGCCTTGCACTAGAGCATATGCTCATTGAAGTCGAAGCAACCGCATACACCTAATAAAATCGAGAGAACATCATGTCTACCCCTGAAGATATCAGTCAGAATAAACCTTTGCTTTGGTTGATGGCAGCAGCATGTGGCTTATGTGCAGGTGTGAATTACTATTGTCAGCCGCTGATTCACTCGATTCAACAAGAGTTTGCTGTAACTCAAGCACAAGCTGCTTTAACAGTGACATTTGCTCAGGTGTCTTATGCCCTCGGTTTACTCTTTATTGTTCCAATGGGTGACATCGTCAATAAAGCCAAGGCTATTCCGTTTTTAATGGTGCTTTGTGCAATTGGCCTATTTACTTCTGCTTTTGCTGTGAACTTGCCTATGCTATGGATTGGTACAATTTTAGCAGGCTTGTTTTCTGTTGCTGCTCAAGTGCTTATTCCTCTTGCCACAATGACTGTAAAACCCGAAAAAACTGGCGAAATCATTGGTTTTTTAATGAGTGGTTTATTGGTCGGAATTTTACTCTCTACCAGTCTGGCAGGCTTATTTTCGAATCTTTTCCACTGGAAAGTGGTGTATGTGGTAAGCGGCGTATTAATGCTCCTGCTAGCATTTACCTTAAAAAGCCGCTTGCCTTATGTCTTACGTATGAAAATGAACTATGGGCAAATCTTTGTTTCCATGGCTCAACTTTTACAACAGGAAAAGCGATTATTATTAAGAGCACTTACAGGTGCTTTCGCCTTTGCAGCAGTAAGTATCTTGTATTCTACTATCGCATTACTCCTTACCTCAGCACATCATTTACCTGATCTATTTATCGGACTAGTGCCTTTAGTGGGTATCTTCGGTGCTTTATCAACACGTTACATTGGTAAATATGCAGATCAAGGCCATACGAGCTTACTGACATGGATGGGCTGCGGGCTGTTCTTAGTAAGTTGGGTTTGTTTCTACTTCGGACAAACTCTACTTTCTACTTATGTTATTGGTTTTGCTTTAATTCAATTGGCACTTGCCCTTGTACACACCAGTAACCAGAGCATTATTTTCCGTTTACGGCCAGATGCAAAATCTCGTATTAATGCCATTTATATGACGACTTACTTTATTGGTGGTGCAGGCGGTTCAGCATTAGGAATTTTTGCATGGAACCGTGGTGGATGGACCATGACTTGCCTTGCAGGAATTGGACTAGTTGTTCTTTGTATTTTATTTAGCATGTTCGATACGATCTTACAAAAAAAGAAAATGCTTTCCCAATAAGGGAACTTGTTATAAATCATCTTTCTATATCCAACCCAAGGGTGGTTATAAATTACTCGGTTAAATGCCCCTGTCGATTCAAGCATAAACCTCGTATAATGCTGCCCTTTCATTAATTTAGCGACTTTTGGGCTATTGGTTATGCAATCACTTCAATCGTTACAACCTCGTATTTCTGTCGCACCCATGATGGACTGGACTACAAAGGATTATCGATTCTTTGCACGCTTGTTTAACCCAAATGTTGTGCTCTACACAGAAATGGTAACTACAGGTGCGATTCTTTTTGGCGATGCAAAACGTCATTTGGACTACAGTGCACAAGAACACCCTATCGTATTGCAACTTGGTGGCTCAAATCCGCAAGAGCTTGCAACCTGCACAAAAATGGCCGAAGACTGGGGTTACGATGAAGTTAACCTCAATGTAGGCTGCCCAAGTGACCGTGTACAGAATAATAAAATCGGTGCTTGCTTAATGGCAGAACCAGAGTTAGTTGCTGAATGCATTCATACCATGCAAAAGGCAGTAAAGATTCCTGTAACAGTGAAACACCGTATTGGTATCGATGACATGCAATCTTACGAAGAGATGCTTCATTTTGTAGATACCGTTGCGGCAACAGGTTGTACTTACTTCGTTGTGCATGCTCGTATCGCTATTTTGAAAGGTCTATCTCCGAAAGAAAACCGTGAAGTTCCACCTTTACGCTATGAAGATGTTTATCGTTTAAAACAAGAACGTCCACATCTCACCATTGAAATTAACGGCGGGATTAAAACGTTTGCTGAAACTCAAGCACATTTACAGCATATTGATGGTGTCATGATTGGCCGTGAAGCCTACCACAATCCATACTTACTCGCGGAAATGGGTCAGCTTTGGAATTTAGAGGCACCAGATCGATTCGATATTATGGAACAAATGCTGCCTTATATTGAACAACGTATGGCTGAGGGTGCTCCACTTTCAATCATTACGCGTCATATCTTAGGTCTATTCCAAAACTTACCGGGTGCTCGCAAGTGGCGTCAGGCGCTAAGTGGCGGAAATGCAAAAACTTTAGGTGATGTAGAACAGGCTATTAGCAATATGCAAGCTGCTCTACTTCGTACCGAGGAATATTTAAAAGAGCAGCAAGCTTAAGTCTGTGAGCGCTTCTTAAATTGTAAGAAAATGTGGCATTTTAAATCAGAGACTTAGATTTTGAGTATATTCGCAAATGTTGAAGCAAAATATTCAAATTTAAGCTCTGATTAATTATTTTTTTATAATGATATCAATAATTTAAATTTCACTATTTTTAATCACTCTTTTGATAAGTATTTTTTCACTCCAAAGCAGACGCCTCTGGAAAAAAGATACGTTATTACATAACACAAACAAAACTTTTAAGGTACGCCGATTAGTATCTCTGAACGCCACAGGTAGGTGGTGATTTTTTTAATATGGATATAGGTAGCACGGTAGAGATTTCACGATGATTATTTATGACGGACAAGTAGCTGATAATTACATGTATCAGGATTCAAATCAGGCAGCCATTGTTGTATCCCACAGCACCCCAAGCCTTCCTTATCCCTTCACCATGAAACCCAATAATCATCAGACAGAAACTTCCAGTACTCCCGCTATAGATATTGATAAATTTGTAGAAAAATTAGAAAGTGTTACCTCTAGACGCAGTAAAGCTCGTTGCGCACGCAGTATCCGCCTTGCCCTAGAATCTGCTGGTGCCAATGTCGAAAATCACCCAATTGCGGCTTCAGATTGGGGAGATACCTTAAAAAAGATTGGCTATAAAGAAATTAATCCAGCCTTTGATGAACCACAAGAAGGCGACATCTATATCATTCACAGAACTCGTAACCATGTTTATGGACATATTGCTGGATACACAGGAAGTGAATGGGTCTCTGACTTCAAACAAAATAGTTATGATGTCTATAAAGATGATAGCGTAACCTACACTTATTACCGATTAGGGCAAGCTACTTAAGAACTAGATATTCAATCACTTGAATCATTTCAAGCACCTTATCAAACAAATATTTTGAATCCAGCTTGGCTTCTTTTTTGCTTTATTTTCATATTGTACTCGTCAAAAATAATGATGGAACTTTATGAAAAGAATATTGCTGAGCTTTTACTTACTGACGTCATTTAGTATGACGTATGCTGCCCCAGATACAAAAGTTGAAGAGGTTTTAAAAAAAGTACCTGAAAAACGGATTTATCAACCCCAATATTTATTAAAAGAAACCACTCCTAAAGCTCGGATCCATGTGATACGAAAACAATATTCAAATGGACTACTAGATTGTCCTTCCGTGATTTATCACGACAAGAAGAAAATTCTATCTTTGCACTCATTTGAAGAAGCAACATTTTTTCTAGAACCCGATCGTTACTATATTCGCTATGAGGTTAACAATAGTGGTTGTATCAATTTGGAATTTTACCAGCATAAACGCCCCAAAATGGACATCCTATCTCAGGAACGTCAGTTAGAAGGTGATACTGAATATACATTTTCTATTAGTGAGCACACTGGATCACAATAATTATTTCAGCAGAAGTTAAACATATTGTCTCTCACACTTGTAGGAGATGGCAGATCTGCTCAACATAAGGTTGAATCAAATCACTCTGATTTGCTCTGTAAGCTAAAACCACTTCAGATAAAAGATTCTTATTTTCCAGAGGAATCAATTTTACATTTTTGGGTAATATTTGCTTAAACTCTTGGGGGACAATGCTAATACCCAAATTTGCAGCGACTAACTGTAATTGGCTTAGCTTACGTGATTGGATCGCTGCTGCTTTAGGCCAGAAGCCGGCCCCTACGCATAAGTTTGAAACCAAATAGCTTAAACCTCCCCGTTTAGAATGGGGTGTAGAAACGAAATATTCATCTTTTAAGTCTTTAACTTGAATCTCTTGTTTATTTGCAAACTTAGCATGATCAACATGTACAGCCACCATTAAAGGTTCTTCATATAGCTTAACAACATTGATCTCATCTAAAGTATGCCGAACTGGTGGTCTAATCAAACCAATATCAATTTCCCCGCTCATTAAAGCTAGAATTTGATGCTCAGATGACAAAGTGTTTATCTCAAAATTTATATGTTTGGCTAAGCTAATCTCTTTTAATATCTGAACTTTTTTATCATCCATAATGATACTGCTCGAATGAGCAATTTTAATCTGGCGATTTTTTCCTTCGGCAATATCCTTAGAAACTCCAATAATTTCATTTAAATAATGCATATTATCTTTTATTTTTTTATAGAAGACCTCTCCTGCCGCTGTAAGTTTTATTTTCTTATCAGTGCGATCAAATAACTGAAAATCAATTTCTTCTTCTAATAATTTAATTTGTCGACTTAAAGCAGACTGAGCAATAAAGAGCTTTTCTGAAGCAGCAGTAAAACTCCCTTCTTCTACAATTTTTATAAAATATTGGAATTGTTTTAATGTGAGCATCACTATCTCAAAATTAGATTATTAGGTCTATTTTCTATATTAGATTAGATAGATTGCCTTCGCTAGAATTTTATCAAGACCACACACTTGATTGAATTATTCATGAAGTATTTTAAAGGTTTCACCCTCTTCACTGTCGTTGTTCTAATTTTATGGTGCTTTAAATTTTATGATCAGCAGCTTCCAACACAGCCCAAACACGACACTATAGAGTTATATGATTAAATCGTTTTTCTCAAAAACAAAAAGCATGCCCTCCAACATAAGAGCATGCTTTTTTATGTTTAAATCAGGCTTTCTTCAAATCGAGTTTCTTCAAAACTTCAGCCACAGCTATCATGGCAAAGCTTGAAGTCACCACTACCGCTGAACCATAACC
>NZ_JZFB01000004.1:66358-68502 GCF_001188385.1 Acinetobacter sp. V2
TCGATTGAGTAAACACAAGTAATGCCAAATTTCTCTTTTGGCTTTTTACAGATGCCTCGAGCACGAAGCTGACTACGTAGCTTAGCCAACATTGGGTCTTGTTCCGTCTTTGATAAATCAGCCACACGGATTTTAAGCGGTTCGAGCTTACCACCTGCTCCACCCGACACAATCAACGGAATTTTATTAAAACGGCAATGGAGCATTAAAGCCAACTTTGCTTTAACGTCATCAATGCAGTCCAAAATAATATCGGGTACAGGGTTTAACAATGCTGTGACATTCTCTGGTGTTAAGAAGTCATCAATAATATTTACTTTAATACGTGGGTTAATTTGGCGACAACGTTCCGCCATAATCTCAACTTTTTCACAACCCAGAGTTGATGTCATTGCAGGTAACTGACGGTTCACATTTGATGCTGCAACCACGTCCATATCGACTAAAGTGATCTCACCAACACCTGTACGTGCTAAAGCTTCTACAGCCCAACTACCCACACCACCAATCCCAATCACCATCACATGACTTTTTTCATAGTGCTGGAACGATGAATCACCATAAACTTTGGCTACACCTGCAAAACGGCGGTCATATTCATCTTGTTGAAGATCGGTCATTGCTACTCTTTGGGGATATAAAACACGGTGGCTATTTTACCTTAATCAATTAGATATAGGATATCTTTTACGATATTATGAATAGCAAAAGCTCCTTAGAACTTACTAATAATGAATCAAGAACTTAATCAAAAAATTATCTTATGTATTCCTGGTGTTTGGGAAAATCATCAAGCTCTATTACACGCCCTACTGAATAATGAGACTGGATATATTTATGCCGGTTCAATTATTAAGTCTTTAACAAGCGAATATTATGCTGAAATTGAAGAATATGAGAATGACCCGAATGTCAGCGAGATTTTTAGATCATTTAATCTAGGCCGTTTTTCCGAAAGTGAATTAGTAAAAATTGAACAACATAGTATGGTTGTTTATGTTGTATGTGAGGGCGGATCAATAGAGTTAGCACAACAAGCGCTATTATTAGGCCAAGCCTTACTCAAAGCAGGTGGCTTAGCAATTAAAGTGGAAACATCTGGGCTTACACATCTTAAAAATGATTGGCTTAGTTATAATGCTACAAATACAGTAGAGCTCTTTAAAAGCTTTATTCCTATTATTTCTGACGATAATTTACTCTACTCTTGTGGAATGCAGCAGTTTGGCAAACCAGATGCATGTATAAACCAAAAAGTAGATCAAGCATCCTATATTCTGAATCATTTCTTATTATATCTTCTTATAGAAAACCCAGAGTTATTAGAAAATGAAACTTTTTCGATAGATAAAGATTCAGAATCACTTCGACTTTCCCTAAAAGCATCTAGCGATTTCTTTGATGTAGATTCACTATATTTTAATCCATTCGATGTTTGGGTACTGACGTCATCATTTAGCTGGAAGAAATTATTTAAATTTAGTTAGATTTTCATAAAAAAAGCCCTGTAAATTACAGGGCTTTTTACCAAATTAACCAGCAATCAAATTCCGCAGTACATAATGCAAAATACCACCGGCCTTAAAGTACTCAACCTCATTTAACGTATCAATTCGACATAACACATTAAAGTGGCTAGCGACTCCATTTGGCCCTTTTACATCAACTTCAAGAATTTGATGAGGCTGAACGCCATCCGACAAACCTCGAATTGATATCATCTCATGACCAGTTAAGTTGAGAGATTGTCGAGTTTGCCCATCAACAAACTGTAATGGCAACACGCCCATACCCACCAAGTTTGAACGATGAATACGCTCAAAGCTCTCAGCAATCACTGCCTTCACACCTAACAAGTTTGTTCCTTTGGCAGCCCAGTCACGTGAAGAACCTGTTCCGTATTCTTTACCAGCAATAATCACAAGCGGCGTATGTTCTTGTTGATAGCGCATTGCGGCATCATAAATAGCGAGCTTTTCACTACTTGGCACATGAATGGTATTACCACCTTCTTCACCACCAAGCATTTCGTTTTTAATACGAATATTCGCAAAAGTACCTCGCATCATGACTTCATGATTACCGCGTCGAGAACCATAGGAGTTAAAGTCTTTTGGCTGAACACCTTGCTCTTGTAAATATCG
>NZ_JZFB01000004.1:68544-82834 GCF_001188385.1 Acinetobacter sp. V2
ATATGGTCAGTTGTTACCGAGTCACCAAGCACTGCCAAGATATTTGCCTGTTCAATATTTTTAATTGGTTTTGGCGGTTCACCAATGCCCTCAAAGAATGGCGGATGACGGATATAAGTCGAATCATCAGCCCATTCGTAAGTTTTACTTTTTGGAATCTGAATCGATTGCCAGCTTTCATCACCATCAAATACCGCAGCATATTCTTTATGAAACATGTCTGTATTTACTTTCTGTAAAACGGCATCAATTTCTGCCTGACTTGGCCAAATATCTTTTAAGTAAACAGGTTGCCCATCTTTACCTTGCCCAATAGGTTGCGTTGTCAAATCAGTACGAATATTACCAACTAAACCATAAGCGACTACCAAAGGTGGTGAAGCAAGCCAGTTTGTTTTAACTAATGGGTGTACACGTCCTTCAAAGTTACGGTTACCAGAAAGTACTGATGCAACATTCAAATCATGGCATTGAATTGCTTCTTCAACTGGCTCAGGTAGTGGACCTGAGTTCCCAATACAGGTTGTACAACCATATCCCACCAAGTTATAGCCCAACTCATCCAAATATGGCGTAAGCCCAGCAGCTAGCAAATAGTCAGTCACGACTTTAGAACCTGGTGCAAGAGAACTTTTCACCCACGGCTTACGCTGCAAACCTTTTTCAATCGCTTTTTTAGCAAGCAGACCTGCTGCCAGCATTACACTTGGGTTAGAAGTATTAGTACAAGATGTAATAGCCGAAATAACAACATCACCATGATTTAATGGATAGGTTTGTCCTTCAATCACGCAAGAAGGACTTTCATGTTGAATATTTGCTTTTTTTGCCTCGACAGCAGTACCGCCACCGCCTTCATTTTCCAAACGCTCTTTAGCTTCTTTCGCTGGTTTTAGCGTTAACTCCATGAGTGCATTAAAGGTTTTCGGCACCTCTGATAAAAGCACTCGGTCTTGTGGACGTTTTGGTCCTGCTAGACTTGCCTGAACCGTACTCATATCAAGACTTAAAGTATCGGTAAAAACAGGTTCATCACCTGCATTTCGCCATAAGCCTTGTGCTTTGCTATACGCTTCAACCAGTTCAATACGATCACTTTGACGACCAGTTAATCTCAAATATCCTAGTGTCACTTCATCAATTGGGAAGAAACCACAAGTCGCCCCATATTCTGGTGCCATATTGGCAATGGTTGCACGATCAGCAAGTGGTAAATCGGCTAAACCATCACCATAGAATTCTACAAATTTACCCACTACCCCTTTCTGACGAAGCATTTGAGTAATGGTCAGCACCAAATCAGTTGCCGTAATCCCTTCTGGTAATTTTCCTGTGAGTTTAAAACCAATGACCTCAGGAATCAGCATCGAAATCGGTTGACCAAGCATAGCCGCTTCGGCCTCAATTCCCCCTACACCCCAACCTAAAACACCTAAACCATTAATCATGGTGGTATGTGAATCTGTACCCACTAAAGTATCGGGAAAAGCAAAAGTCTGGCCGTTATCTTCACCTAGCCACACCGCTTGAGCCAAATATTCTAAATTGACTTGATGGCAAATACCTGTGCCCGGTGGCACTACACTAAAGTTATTAAATGCTGATTGTCCCCAACGTAAAAATTGATATCGCTCACCATTACGTTGCATCTCGATTTGTACATTTTCTTCAAAGGCCTGATCATCAGCAAAATAGTCGACCATCACCGAGTGATCGATCACCAAATCAACAGGAGATAATGGGTTAATTTTTTCAGGGTCGCCGCCCGCTTGTGCCATCGCTGCTCGCATTGCAGCTAAATCAACCACTGCTGGCACACCCGTAAAATCTTGCATTAAAACCCGCGCAGGTCGATATTGAATTTCCTGATCTGAAGTGCGAGTTTTTAGCCACTCTGCTAAAGCATGGATGTGTTCAGTTTTAACGCTGTGCTGATCTTCAAACCGTAATAAGTTTTCCAATAATACCTTTAAAGATTTCGGCAGTTTGGCAATATCCCCTAGCGTTTTCTCTGCTTGGGCTAAGCTAAAAATCTGATAATTGCTGGAACCTACTGTTAGCGTCTGTAAAGCATTAAAACTATTGATATTGCTATACTTAGCCATTGGGTTATCCTCCCATGTCTGGCAATGTTATTTTTCACGTTTTTACATGTTGTTTTCTTACTTTAAGCTTCTTTTTTAATCGCTGTGTTTTGTTTTAGTTAATATTTTTAATCTTTGATTTTTATTACGATAATTTCAATGCAGAGAGAGAGTTTTTCCACAGCACCTCAGCCAAATCTGACTCTGGCATATTTAAATTTTCAGCCAAACTTTGTAAAACATAAGGCAAATTAACAGGGGTATTCCGGGTACGCTGTTCTGTTGAGGTTTGACAGCAAAGTGGTGTCATATCTGGACAATCTGTTTCAATCACCAAGTGCTCTGCACCTATGGCCTGCACAACAGTATGAAGTTTTTTTGCGTTCGGGTTGGTAATCTGTCCTGTCACACCAATTTTAAAACCAAGCTTAATAAGGCCTTTTGCCTCTTCTACCCCACCACTAAATGCATGAGCAATACCACCCAATTTAAATTTTTGAGCTTTTAATATAGCGAGCACATCACCATGGGCTTTTCGAATGTGGAGTAACACTGGTTTTTGGAATTGAGTTGCAAGCTCTAACTGATCTGCAAAATATTGCTTTTGCTTGTCATATATATCGGGCTGTTTATGTTCTTTTAAGAAAGTATCTAGGCCAATTTCACCTACTGCCACACAGCCCTGTTGCTGCAAGATGTGTTCAAGCTGAGTCAAATGCTCTGGTTGATGCTGCTCAATATAAAACGGGTGTAAACCTGGTGCTAAATATGAAGTGGGCACATTTTCCCAGCTCTTTAACTGATGATGAGTTTGCACCAATTCGTCAAAGCGTGACTGCACAAAACCAATTAAGACTAATGCATCTACGCCCACTTTTTTGGCATTAAGCGCTAACTGTTGCCGATCTTCATCAAAATCGGCAACATCAAAATGGGTATGGGTATCAAACAAATGCATTAGCCAGCACTTTTTGCAACTGGTGCCGAAGCTGGTTTAGCTTTAGGCTGTGGCAAATACTCTTGTTTCAACACGTCTTGTAATTGGTCATATGGAATGACTAGTCGCGGTAATCCCACCACATATGGTCCAATTTCATATTCACCATATTGAAGAATTAAACCTTGCTCACCCAATAAGAAGTTATCAGATAGTTTAAACGGCCAAGCTTGCTCATATTCACCCACATTATCAGCCAGTTTAGAGTCTGTAACCCAAGTCTTAAAGGCTTCATGGGCTAACTTTTCTAATGCAGCTTTTTGCTGTGGGCGTAACAAATCTTCAAGCTTGATCTGCTTTTGTTCTTTTAAATCAAAATTATAATAATGCTGTGCAGCAGAACCATGCGCACCACCTAAATAGCTACTACTATTCAGTACCACGGTTACGACTTTACCTTGAGCCTGCAAAATCTTAGGTTTCACCAAAAGATTAATCTGATGATTACTACTTAACGCTTTTAACTCATTATCCAAACCAATAAATGAATTGGCGTAACGTTGAACCTGTGCATCAAAACTATTTTTTTGCTCTGCACTCGCAGCCGCTGAAGCTTCTGTTTTTTGATCGGCTTGCTTCACTTTAGCATCTGGTTCAGCAATCTCTAAAATTTGACCTAGAGTCTTTAAAATTTGCTGATCTAGAATTTTGTCAATAAATGGAAAATTACTCTGCAAACGTTCAACTGTGAATTCGGGACAAGTTTTACCATCACAATCAGGTAAAGCAACCTTAGTAGGAACTGTTTCGCCCTTCAAAGTCAGCTCTACTGGCTTTTGTTCCTCGACTGCTGGTTTCTGTTGTTCTTGAGAATCCTTAGGATCAGCTTTAGGTTGGCATGCCACCAAAAATATAGCAGAAGCAAGCAAAGTTAATCGCAGTGAAGCTTTAGAAGATAACATCATATTTTGCCTTTTATTCTAAGGAGATTACACAGTGCCTTTTCTAAGAAATTAGCGCATATAAATAGAGGTTGCAAATTCTGCTACCATCTTAAAACATTTGTTCATAAACCTCGGGTTGTAATATTTTTTTGGTTTGTTCTTTAGATAAATAAATATCGAGCTGTGGAGCTTCTTTAGTAATCTGGTTTGCCTGATAATGTAAGCCAACACCTTCACCATCAAAGAACCAATCTGCCTGCCCCCAATATAAAGTTTTTGGTGCTTCTTTCTTTATGTCAGCAGTTTGTTTTTTTAACCAGTCTTGATAGGCCACCTGCACCATTTGATGCACAGTAGTTTGCTGATCCTTTTGTAAAACATCTAATAAAGCTAAGCTTTTATGCAGTTTTCGGTCGGCCACGAAAAAGTAATAACGATCTTTAATCGTGAGCTCTTCTTGCTTGGTATCAAGCCCTAATTGCAATAAAACATATTGGTTGCGCTGTGATGCAATACGCGTATGAAGATGTAATTCATAAGCCCGATTCTTTGAATATTTATCTTGCCATTCATCAGACTTTTTAACATAGGCATTAATGGCTTGCTGCAAACTTAAGTCTTTTTTCAAATCAATTTGGTCTTGGATCACTTTAGCCTGACTTTTGGCAATCCATTCATTTAGCCATGTATCTTGAGTCTTTATCGTTTGAATATCGACATCAATACAATTTTTCTTCTCACAAAATGGCAAAGCATAATCAGCTTTTACTTGTTGTAAGTTAAGAAATGGCAGTACTTCAGCCCTTTCTATATGTTGAGTTTGGGTAGACGCTAGTTTTGTTTGAGAAGATGATGAAGGCTGAGTTCTTTTCCAGACAAAAAGACAAATTGCCAAAATTAATATGATTACTGCAACTACAAGCGCAATAACTGTCTTTCTATTCAAATTCATTTCATCATCCTTTCTTATTTTTCAAAACAAAACAGCTTCTATTCGAAGCTGTTTGTCACATTAAAATGATCAGTGTTCACGTGTGTTACGGAACTGAATATCAGGCCAACGCTCTTGCATAATCTGCAAGTTCACTCGGCTTGGCGCAAGATAGGTTAAGTGTCCGCCGCCATCGATAGAAAGTTGATCATGTGCTTTCTTCTTAAACTCATTCAGAGTTTTTTCGTCATCACAGTGAATCCAGCGAACTGTGTTAACACTTACAGGCTCATAAACACAGTCAACCTTATATTCTTCTTTCAAACGATAAGCAACCACATCAAACTGAAGCACACCTACCGCCCCCACAATCAGGTCATTGCTGATTTGTGGCATAAATACCTGAGTCGCCCCTTCTTCCGACAACTCTTTCAAACCTTTTTGCAATTGTTTTGACTTCAATGGATCTTTTAAACGCACACGACGGAACATCTCTGGCGCAAAGTGAGGAATACCTGTGAAATGTAAATTTTCACCACTGGTAAAAGTATCACCAATTTGAATTGTGCCATGGTTATGTAAACCAATAATATCGCCTGGCCATGCCTCTTCTAAATGTTCACGCTCACCAGCAAGGAATGTCAAAGCATCACTAATGCGGACATCTTTACCAAGACGCACGTGATTCATCTTTAAACCTTTTTCATATTTACCGGAGCAAATACGCATGAAGGCAATACGGTCACGGTGTTTCGGATCCATGTTGGCTTGAATTTTAAATACAAAACCAGAGAAACCTTCTTCTTTCGCTTCAACCACACGCTCTTGTGTAGGATGTGCTTTAGGTTCAGGTGCCCAGCCCATGAAAGCATCTAATACATGGTCAACACCAAAGTTACCTAATGCCGTACCAAATAGAACCGGAGTTTGCTTACCTTGTAAAAATAATTCGCGGTCTAATGGCTCATTCGCCATTTGCACAAGTTCAAGCGACTCTTCAAAAGATGCCCAAGCCAACTCACCTACTTTTTCACGAATGTCGGCATGATCATATCCATCACGGACTTCAATATCTGTAATGGTTGAGCCAAAGCCCGCTTTGTAGACATACAATTTATTTTCAATAATGTTGTATACACCAGCAAAATCACGTCCCATCCCTAATGGCCATGTAATTGGTACACAGCGGATATTGAGGACATTTTCAATTTCATCAAGTAACTCAAGCGGCTCACGAATCTCACGGTCCATCTTGTTTACAAATGAAATGATGGGAGTGTCACGCATACGACAAACTTCCATCAATTTGATGGTACGTTCTTCGACACCTTTTGCACCATCAATTACCATTAACGCAGAGTCAACTGCGGTTAGGGTACGATAAGTATCTTCCGAGAAGTCTTCATGCCCTGGTGTATCGAGTAAGTTAATCGTGTGACCTTTATATGGGAACTGCATAACAGACGTGGTAATCGAAATACCACGCTCTTTTTCCATTTCCATCCAGTCAGATGTAGCTGCGCGGTCAGATTTACGGCTTTTTACCATCCCTGCAACCTGAATTGCTTTACCCCATAACAGCAATTTTTCTGTCATGGTGGTTTTACCGGCATCGGGGTGGGAAATGATGGCAAATGTGCGGCGTTGAGCAACCTGTGCCGCTAACTCATCTTTAAAACTCATGAAATACACCTACTGCGGAGATTGCAGTGCCAAAGACCTAAAGTCGATCAAAATAAAAATTGGCGTAATTGTAGCAGATTTATAGAAGTGTTTAATGATTGTTGATAAGCCATGAGCCACTCATAAGCTTTTTAGATATTTTTTTAGAATGTAGCTTAGCATCTTAGAAATTTTATAATTAAAAAAGCCCATACAATCTTAGATGGGCTTTCTTCGGACTTAGCAGAATATCTTATGCCAGTTTCTTTTCTTCAATAAACTGAACATCGGCAATTTGTGCATCCCAGAACTCATTCCATAACGCACAATATTCAATACATAGCTTCGTTAAGCCTTCATAATCGTCTTTGGTAATTGCTTGCGCTAAAGTGAACCAAAGATCATCTTGATGGTCATCATCAGCGGCTTCAGATGTTTCATCAGTAGATACACCATGCACATGGTAATACCCACCACCTTCAACATCGATATTCACAAATTTGGTCGCTTGACGTAATGGAGGACTAAAAAGAATAACCTCTTCCTCTGCAACAGCTAGTAACGCGACTACATTGATATAACTATCATAAGAAGATTCTAAAAATGATCTAACCTGATCTGAAATTTTTGATGGCTTAAAGTTACGACGATCAAGCTCTGTTAAACCATAATCATTAAGTAAATCTTCATATAATGGATAATGAGCATAATCAGGATTCCCCAAATAATAATTATCTTTGCCTAAACCAGGACGAAAACCAAACTCATCAAGTATATTTAAACTTAATAATACTCTTGGGAACATTTTAGCTCCGGAATGGAGTTTAGGTTCCAATTGTTTTGTCAGAAACTGAGCCTTTAATAAAGCATCTGTAAAAATTTGTACAATTGCATGACGATATTCTAAATGAATATGAGTCAAACTCTTCTTATCGAGATAACCGTTATTTAATACTTCAATTGCAGGATGTCTAGAAACTGGTAATTTTGCAATTTTACTTCTTAACTCTTTAAGAAATTGTAAATTCTCTTCCCACTGTTTTGCAGGAATGCTATTTCTCATCCCTTGCAATGCTTTTTGTCTTGGATTATTAAAGTCTTCAAATTTTTTTGACATAATCATTCTCAGTAAAAAGTTTTTCTTATAGTTAAGTTATAGGGCCTTATTTTTATTCCAATTTTGCATTCAATTGCTAAAATAAATTCCACAAACCAAAACTTAACAATTTTATATTATGTTTATTAACTCAACAAATCAACGAATTAATTAATAATATTTAAAAAAAGTAAATTACTGCCAATTAGAAGTAATTTTCATTATTTTCAATAACAAATCAACCTATTGAATAAATATAATTTTTTAAATATCATAAAATAAGATTTATTTAAGCTTTCATACTTTACAATAGCAAAGTTAATCAAAAATATTTTATGACGAGAAAACCGATGTCAAAAAGAGAAACAATTATAACAACAGCCACTACCCTCTTTAACCAAAAAAGCTATACCTCTATTGGGGTTGACCGTATTATTGCTGAAGCAAACGTGGCAAAAATGACTTTTTATAAATATTTTTCCTCTAAAGAAGCCTTAATTGAAGAATGTCTTCATCGGAGAAATTTAGAAGTCCAAACTTCTTTATTTGATAAAGTTAATGATATTGATGATCCATTAATTAAACTTAAAAGTATTTTCAACTGGTATGTCGACTGGATCAATACAGATGATTTTAATGGCTGCTTATTTAAGAAAGCGACGATTGAAGTCATGCAATTGTATCCATCTATTAAATATCAAATTAATAAATATCGAGATTGGATTTACAAATTAGTTTTTTCAACCTTTTCAGAACTAGAAGTTGAGAATAAACAAATCCTTACAGGACTCTTTCTTAATATTGTCGATGGTATCATTATTGATGGCACTATAAACAAATCAAAAATCAACTCAGAAAAAACATGGTCTTATATAAATAAAATCATTAATTTCGAGAAGGTTCGAGAGTGTGCAACTATTTAATATATAAATTGATTAACTTTTTATAATTTAATAAAAATAAACAATAATGTTAATTATGGTGGAGCATAAACTCCTACTCCACCAAGTTAATGCCAATTCACTCATTCTTTTACACCCTTATAAATTTAATGATTTTATTTTTAAAAAAAGTATTTCACTTCAACCTTAATCGACACCCTCTATTTAAGTCTAATTATTCTATAAACTCAATAAAATCAATAAGAAAATTTTATAATCTTTTTCTAGCTCAAGTTACTTATTCATTAAAGTAATTTTTACAATAATTATATATTTTATTTAAATATACTAATAAATTATTATATCTAAAGTATTTTATTCTCTATTACAAACAAAAAAGGTTAACACACTCATTTCAAAGCACTTATATAAGTTATTAAAATCATTATATAAATTTCACTTACAAACACTTTCAATAGCACACTATAACTTGCTAGGCTTTGGGCTAAAGCTTTTCAATTTCAAAAGTTATTAACTATACAATCCCATCTAAATGAGCATGTAACAAGACACTCTCTCTTAAACTATATATTTATGCTTAACTTTTTATTTGCAACTGAATAGGCACGTATTCTCTTTAAGCTTATCATTTTTAAAGATTAGACCTAGGTTGATCAGCCGCTTTTTAGTAGGAAAGTTTGAAAATTAACAAAATAAATTAAAGAAAATTAATATATAAAAGGTTAAACGAAATTAGCACCTTGAGACTCAATGAGTTGATCAACCTGAACAGGCATTCCCAATAGATAACCCTGAAATTGCTGACATCCTAAACGGGTCAAAATCTCAACCTGCTGCTGAGTTTCCACCCCTTCTGCCGTTACCGTTAAACCTAGCTTTTTAGCTAAATGAATAATACTTTCTAGGATAACTTCTTCTTTTGAACCTGGTTTTAAATCAACAATAAAGCCACGATCAATTTTCAATTCGTCTACAGGCAAATCTTTTAAATATAAGAAGCTCGAATGCCCTGTTCCAAAATCATCAATGGCAACACGAATTCCCATATCACGTAACCGCTCACAGGCTCGGATACTCAAGTCGATATGACGCATTGCAGTAGATTCTGTAATTTCAACAATTAAGTGATGAGGTTGAATTTGATATTTTTTTAACAATGCTTCGAGCGTACTAAATAACTTCTTATTTTCAAACTGCAATGCCGACAGGTTCACTGCAACTGGATAAAACGGTGTATTACTGCGTTCCCATGCTTGAATTTGTAGGCAAGCTTGCTCCAGTGCCCAATACCCCATTGGAATAATTAACCCCGTTTTTTCCGCACCTTCAATGAACATATGCGGAGTAAGTATTCCTAAGGCTGGGTGATTCCAACGAATTAAGGCTTCAACTCCACAGACTTCAAGATTCGTATTAAATTTTGGTTGATAATATAAGATGAACTGTTTTTCTTCTACGGCTTTATAGAGATCATTGATCAGTTTTGACTGACTTCTTGTTTCTTGCTGATGGGTTGAGTAACTAAAGATTGTATATGTATTCCGACCTTGTTCTTTAGACATCAGCATGGCGGCATCAGCATTCATGAGTAAGTCCTGAACATTTTGCCCATGCTCGGGAAAGAGTGCCACGCCCAAACTTGCAGAAATATTAATTTCCTTACCAGAAATTTGATAGCTTTCCTGAATCAGTTGTAAAACTTTCTCAGCCAAAACCACCGCTTCATCTGCATTTGTATTTTCTGCAATAAGCAAAAATTCATCGCCACCGATTCTAAGCAATTTACATTTTTCATTGAGTTGCCAATGTAAACGGTTTGCCATTTGAATAAGTAATTGATCACCCACATGATGCCCAAATGCATCATTCACCGATTTAAAACGGTCTAAATCAATATATAAAAAAGCAATTTTCTGATCTTTATATCGATGATCTGAGAGCAATACCTCTGCATAATCAACCAAGTAAAGGCGATTGGGTAGTTTGGTTAAATTATCTAGTATAGATAAGTTAGCTAATTCTTTATTCGCCTTACGTAACTCTAAATTCTGTTGTGTGAGCCGCTGCTCTAACATCGCGACAATAAAACTTGCTACGAGTACCAGACAGGTGACTAAAATAATCGTAAATAATAATAAGTCATGTTCTGCTTGATATTGGCTAATAAATTTATCAGTGATATTCGTCGCAATGAGTGCTGTATAGTGCATTCCCATAATACTTAAGGTCATCATAACCGAAAATGCGATTTTTAAAGTTAGCCGGTAACGTTCATTGTCTTTTAATTTATAGGCTAATAAAAACGCCAGCCCTGAGCCACTCATCGCAATTAATATAGAAAATAATAGTAAGAAAGAGGTGTAATCCTTTTTATAGATATTAATATTCCAGCCCAACATACTAATGTAATATGAAGCTGAAATTCCAATTCCCATAATAATAGAGCTTAAAATGAGTCGGAATAAAGGGAGCGTAAAACGCGAAGTCAACCACATGGCAATGCACGATAGCAAAGCACTAATGGCAAATGAAACAGTAATCAAAGGAATATTCGAGTTAACTGTTTCAGACAGATGATAAGCTTGTATACCAATAATATGAACAATACTAATTGCTGATGAGAGCAATAAGCCATTGATAAATAGAATTAAGGACTCAAATTTTTTATAGACTTGCTTGAATATTAATTGCTCCATGGAAATCACAAGATAGCAAATGAAGCCAGCTGCAAAGAAAGAGCCGACGATCAATGTGCTATCGTAATCAACATGACCCATAGTGGACTTCCATGATTATTCAATACTTTTTTTTATTTTGTTCAACTCATTGCCCAAAATACAATTAAAAATTAAACATGTTAAAAAAATTTTAGTAAATTTGACGTTTTTAGTCAGTTATAAACAATAACATTATCTATATTTTGGTCAAGTATTTTTTACTTTATAAATCAATAGAGTAACTAAAAATTAAGCAGCCAATTATATGAAAAATATAGAATTTCTTTAATCTGGTCAAGTTGACCTAATCGCTCTTTTTCACATTCAAATAAAAACAGTATAAAAAAGAACCCTGCATAGTAGCAGGGTTCTTTTGAAGCTTTAGAAAAAGAAAATTAGTTCTTTTCTTTGTCTACGATTTTGTTCGCTTGAATCCAAGGCATCATCGCACGTAACTTATTACCAGTTACTTCAATACCATGTGCAGCATTTTGACGACGGCGAGCAGTCATAGATGGGTAGTTTAATGCACCCTCTTGAATGAACATCTTCGCGTATTCGCCAGATTGAATACGTTTCAACGCATTACGCATTGCTTCACGAGACTGTTCGTTAATTACTTCAGTACCAGTTACATATTCACCGTACTCAGCATTGTTAGATACTGAGTAGTTCATGTCAGCGATACCGCCTTCGAACATCAAGTCAACGATCAATTTAAGTTCGTGTAAACATTCGAAGTAAGCCATTTCTGGAGCATAACCAGCTTCAACTAAAGTTTCGAAGCCCATTTTCACGAGTTCAACTGCACCACCACAAAGAACTGCTTGCTCACCGAATAAGTCAGTTTCAGTTTCTTCACGGAATGAAGTTTCGATAATACCAGTACGGCCGCCACCTACGCCTGAAGCATAAGAAAGAGCAACGTTACGTGCATTACCAGAAGCATCTTGGTGAATTGCGATAAGGTCAGGAACACCTGAACCACGTTGGTATTCAGAACGAACTGTGTGACCAGGTGCTTTAGGAGCAACCATGATTACATCTAAATCTTTACGTGGAACAACTTGGTTATAAAGAATTGAGAAACCATGAGCAAATGCAAGAGTTGCACCTTCTTTGATGTTCGGCTCAATCACGTCACGGTAAAGTTGTGATTGGAATTCATCTGGAGTCAAAATCATTACGAGGTCAGCTTGCTTAACAGCAGCAGGCACTTCTGCAACTTTAAGACCAGCATTTTCAGCTTTCTTCCAAGAAGCTGAACCAGCACGTAAACCTACAGTTACGTCTACGCCTGAGTCTTTAAGGTTAAGTGCATGAGCATGACCTTGAGAACCGTAACCAACAATCGCTACTTTCTTGCCTTGGATGATTGATAAGTCACAGTCTTTATCGTAAAAAATTTGCATTTGTGTTCTCCGCTAAAATACTTTTAAAAAATTAAATGGCTAATACTTTTTCGCCACGGGCGATACCAGATACACCTGAACGAACGACTTCTAGAATAGTGTTTTCTGCAAGCGCATCGATAAAACCATCTAATTTTTCAGTTGTCCCTGCTATTTGAATGGTATAGGTAGTTGGTGTCACGTCGACAATTTGCGCACGGAAAATATCCGCTGTTCGCTTAATTTCAGCACGTGAAGCACCTAACGCTTTTACTTTAATCAACATCAGTTCACGCTCAATGTGTGAACCTTCTGATAAATCTACTACTTTTACAACTTCAACAAGCTTGTTGAGCTGCTTTGTAATCTGTTCAATCTTATGGTCATCACCATAAGTGGTTAACGTCAAACGTGATAACGTTGGGTCTTCGGTTGGGGCTACATTCAACGTCTCAATGTTATAGTTACGTTGACTGAATAAACCTACCAAACGAGAAAGCGCACCAGCTTCGTTTTCAACGAGTACAGAAATAATATGTCTCATTATGTACGCTCCCCTTTCCCTAACCACATATCCTTCATTGACTGACCTGCGATCAGCATTGGATAAACATGTTCTGTACGATCAACCATGACATTAATGAATACACATTTATCATTAATCGCCATTGCTTCAGCAAGCTTTGACTCTAGTTCGTCAGCATGATCAATCTGGATACCCACATGACCATAAGCTTCCATCAATTTGCCAAAATCAGGTAATGATTCAACGTATGAGCTTGAATGACGACCTTCATAGTTCATATCTTGCCATTGTTTAACCATACCTAAAGCACGGTTATTCAAGCACAAGATCTTCACATTCATACCGTATTGCTTACAAGTTGAAAGCTCTTGAATACACATCTGAATTGAAGCTTCACCGGTAATACAAACGACCTGTTGATCTGGGAAAGCTAACTTAGCTGCCATTGCATAAGGTAAACCTACGCCCATGGTGCCTAATCCGCCTGAGTTAATCCATTGACGTGGACGTTTGTACTTGTAATACAACGCGCCAAACATTTGGTGTTGCCCCACATCCGAAGTAATAATGGCATCGCCATTAGTCGCTTTATATAAAGCTTCAACAACTTGCTGTGGCTTCATCGTGCCATCAGCAGGTGTTTCATACTTCAAGCCATGAACTTTACGCCATTCATTAATTTGATCCCACCATGCAGCAATTGCTTCAGGGTTTGGCTTAGACACATTCAATTGTTTCAACTGGGTCAACATTTCCTGAAGTACAGGCTCAACCGCCCCTACAATCGGAATGTGCGCCATGATCGTTTTTGAAATGCTCGCCGGATCAATATCAACATGAATAACTTTTGCATTCACACAGAATTTTGCAGGATTATTGGTTACTCGGTCATCAAAGCGTGCACCAATTGCAAGAATGACGTCAGCATTATGCATCGCCATGTTTGCTTCATAAGTACCGTGCATTCCCAACATGCCCACGAACTGTGGATCATTGCCTGGGAAGCCACCAAGGCCCATAAGTGTATTTGTCACTGGATAGCCCAACAAATGAGCCAACTCAGTCAATAATGCTGACGCATTACCTTGAACAACACCACC
>NZ_JZFB01000004.1:82876-88869 GCF_001188385.1 Acinetobacter sp. V2
TCAATCGCTTTGCGAATTTGACCAGAATGACCACGTGAAGGTGGCTGATAAGAACGCATCTTCACTTTTTCAGGATATTCGTACGCAAATTTTTCTGCAGGATTTGTCGCATCTTTAGGAATATCGACTACAACAGGGCCAGGGCGCCCACTTGAAGCGATATAAAATGCTTTTTTGATAATTGCAGGAATTTCGCTTGCGTGACGAACCTGGAAGCTATGTTTCACGATCGGACGTGAAATACCCACCATATCAGTTTCTTGGAAAGCGTCTTCACCAATAAGATGTGATGCAACCTGGCCAGACAAAATCACCATTGGGATTGAGTCCATATAAGCTGTTGCAATTGGAGTCACAGTATTAGTTGCGCCAGGTCCAGAAGTGACCAGTACTACGCCAGTCTTACCTGTAGCACGCGAGTAAGCATCTGCCATATGACCAGCAGCTTGTTCATGACGTACGAGGTAATGATTAATTTTGTCTTGTTGAAATAGCGCATCATAAATATGTAATACAGCGCCGCCTGGATAACCAAAAACATGTTCAACGCCTTCGTCCGCAAGAGCACGAACGAGCATTTCACCACCAGATAAAAGTTCCAACGTGATTCACCCTAAAATCTTTATCACTATTTATGGAAGGCACAAATAGTGTTTCATTCATTGAATTGTCTGCACTGTTATAGCACACATATTGTCTAGTTTTCGTTGCAATAGAAAAATTTCTGTTTTTCAGCCGTATAAGCTTTTTTAACATTAATAAAGCATGTCTGGATATACATACTTTAAGTAAAATCAATCTCTCGGCTAGAGAGAATGTCTATTACAAAACATGACGGTTATTCGAAGGGTGATCAAATAATCGCATATAAAACTAAAGGAAGCATTTTTGTTGTTTAATTCACTAAAGTCAAGATTAAAGAAAAGGTTTTTCCATAAAAAATTTTAGCTGCTTCTTTTTTAATCTAAAATTGAATCGTAAATTTGGTAGTTCTAACCTCTATTTATTAAAAATAATTCTTCTTTTTTATATAAAACCATGCATTGTAAATTGCTTATTTCTGAACTTTATTTAAATATAGCCAGCTTTCTTTGGGGAATATCTAATATGAATTTATCTTATTTAAAAACAAGCTTATATACGGCAGTTGCAACAGTGATTTTAGTTTGCTCAAGCCAAAGTCAGGCACAGCAATATTACAAATGGATGGATAAAAATGGCTCCACCCATTACACCACGACTCCACCACCTAAGAGTGCAAAACATTTGAACAAAGTTTCAACTTACGGCAGCCAATCATCCGTAAAAAATTCGACACCTTCCCCAGAACAACAATCTCAAGATAAAACAGATAAAGTAGTGCAAGAGGCAACTAACGTCGCACAGGAAAAAAATGCACCCGCAGTAGCTGTTCCACCTGTAGCTTCTACCCCATCTGCTCCAACACCGCGATAAGTAAAATGAGAGTGGTGAATATTTTCATCACTCCTCTATTATTTAAAATAAAGAAGAATAGATTGAGAAATGTTTATTGCTCATATTAAAAGATAAAATCCTGATCTAAAAACTGACATTTCCTGTTATTTTGCGCTATGCTGTGCAGCAATCTTTCATTTCAATTTTCGTTGTATAGCTTACGTCTATGACTATTTCTCACATTGACCCCGAATATCAAGCAAACACGATTGAACCATCAGTTCAACAAGATTGGGAAAATCGTAAAGTCTTTAAAGTTGCCGACACTGTCGAAGGTAAACATCGTTACATCCTGTCAATGTTTCCTTACCCAAGCGGCAAGCTGCATATGGGGCATGTGCGTAACTATACAATTGGCGATGTAATTAGCCGTTTTTACCGTTTAAAAGGTGAAACTGTATTACAACCTATGGGTTGGGATGCATTCGGTTTACCTGCTGAAAACGCAGCAATTGCCCATAAAGTTGCTCCGGCAAAATGGACATTTGAAAACATCGCTTACATGCGTGACCAATTAAAAAAATTAGGTCTATCTGTAGACTGGGATCGCGAATTCGCAACTTGTACACCAGAGTATTATCACTGGGAACAATGGCTATTTGTTCAGCTTTATAAAAAAGGCCTGATCTACCGTAAACTTTCAACAGTAAACTGGGATCCGGTTGACCAAACAGTTTTAGCAAACGAGCAAGTTGAAAATGGTCGTGGCTGGCGCTCAGGTGCATTGGTTGAAAAACGTGATATTCCAATGTATTACTTCCGTATTACTGACTATGCACAAGAATTATTAGACGATCTAGACACCTTACAAGACGGCTGGCCTCAACAAGTGTTGACCATGCAACGTAACTGGATTGGTCGCTCTACAGGCATGGAAATTACTTTCCCATCTGCCAATACTGAAATCTATGCTGATGGTTTAACTGTTTATACAACACGTGCCGACACGCTAATGGGTGTGACATATGTTGCTGTTGCAGCAGAACACCCTCTCGCGCTTAAAGCTGCTGAAAACAACCCTGAATTGGCTGCATTTATTGAAGAGTGCCGCATGGGTTCAGTTGCAGAAGCTGACTTGGCAACAGCCGAGAAGAAAGGCATGGCAACAGGTTTGTTTGTAAAACATCCTGTAACTGGTGAAGAGCTTCCTGTTTGGATCGCAAACTACGTATTAATGTCTTATGGTTCTGGCGCAGTAATGGCTGTACCAGCGCATGACGAACGTGATTTTGAATTTGCTAACAAGTTCAATTTATCAATTAAGCAAGTGATTGATGCAAAAGGTGCTGAAGATGCAGATTACTCTGCAACTGAATGGCAAGAATGGTACGGTTCTAAAGAAGGTAAACTTGTTAACTCTGGTGAGTTTGACGGTTTAGAATTCCAAGCTGCGTTTGACGCATTCCTTGCAAAATTAGAACCACAAAGTTTAGCAAATTCTAAAGTTCAATTCCGTTTACGTGACTGGGGTGTTTCTCGTCAACGTTACTGGGGTTGTCCAATTCCAATGATTAACTGTGATACTTGTGGTCAAGTCACAGTTCCAGAAGACCAGCTTCCAGTTGTATTACCAACAGACGTTGTTCCAGATGGTTCAGGTAATCCGCTGAATAAAATGCCTGAATTCTATGAAACTAAATGTCCTTGTTGTGGTGGCGATGCTCGTCGTGAAACAGATACTTTAGATACTTTCGTAGAGTCATCTTGGTACTATGCACGCTATGCTTCTCCAGACTTTACTGGTGGTATGGTTAAACCTGAAGCAGCTCAAAACTGGCTTCCTGTAAACCAATACATTGGTGGTGTTGAACACGCAATTCTTCACTTACTTTATGCACGTTTCTTCCACAAATTAATGCGTGATGAAGGTGTTGTACAAGGTAATGAACCATTTACTAACTTGTTAACTCAAGGCATGGTACTTGCAGATACGTTCTATCGTGAAGCAGAAAATGGCAAGAAAACTTGGTTCAACCCAGCTGATATTGAATTAGAACGTGATGAGAAAGGTCGTATTCTTTCTGCAAAATATTCAGGTGACGGCCAAGAAGTTGTGATCGGCGGACAAGAAAAAATGTCTAAGTCGAAAAATAACGGTATTGACCCACAAGCGATTATTGATCAATACGGCGCAGATACAGCTCGTGTATTCATGATGTTTGCTGCTCCACCAGATCAATCTTTAGAATGGTCTGATGCAGGTGTTGAAGGTGCAAACCGTTTCTTGAAACGTGTATGGCGACTTGTAGCTGGCTTCCTTGAAAAAGGCAACTCAGCGTCTACAATCGATACAGCTAATTTGTCTAAAGATGCTCAAGACTTACGTCGTAAAACACACGAAACTATTCAAAAAGTAAGTGATGATATTGAACGTCGTCATGCATTCAATACCGCGATTGCTGCTTTGATGGAATTGTTAAACGCAAGCAACAAGTTTGAAGCAAAAGATGACAATGACATTGCTGTAGAACGTGAAGCAATCACAACACTGTTAACTTTACTTGAACCGTTTGCACCGCATTTAAGCCAAACTTTATTGACTCAATTTGGTACTGATGTTACAGCAGCAACATTCCCTGAAGTTGATGCTTCTGCGTTAACACGTAATACGCAAACGATTGTTGTACAGGTTAATGGTAAACTTCGCGGTAAACTTGAAGTTTCTGTTGATATTTCTAAGGAAGATCTATTAGCTCAAGCTAAAGCTCTACCAGAAGTTCAACAATTCTTAACCGGACCAACAAAAAAAGAAATTGTGGTTCCAAATAAATTAGTTAACCTCGTGGTTTAATTAAAGTTATTAATGAGAGGATCAAGCATGCACTTAGCCAAACGTTTAGCCGCTGTTGTTTTAACCTTAGGCCTTAGTGCAGGCTTAGTCGGGTGTGGATTTCATTTAAAAGGAACCAACCCGACTGCGACTCCGCTTGTTTATAAAAAGTTAAGCCTTGAGTTACCGGCTAAAACTGATGATTTGGAAACGCAGTTAAAAGTGTATTTAGCTGCAAATGGTGTTCAACTCAGCAATGATAATGATGCCTACGTACTTCGTGTTTTAGAGTACACACCACGTCGTCAGCTTTTAAATGGAAAACTAACTGAAGTATTATTACGTTTGACCGTAACCTTCCAGATTGAAGATCGTCAGGGTAATAAAATTACTGAGCCACGCTCATTAACTGCATCTCGTAGTTATCAATATGACTTAGCAACAGTCAACACTGAAAATCAGCAAGAAAGTTACTTACAACGTATTGTAATTGATGATATTGCGCAGCAGATTACTCGTCAGATTTCAGCAAATCGCCTACCAAAAGCTCAGCCTTAATCTGTATTTTTACCAGCAATGAAAATTGATTATTTACAAGCCTTAAAACGTACTCCGGAAGCTCGGGGTGCGTGGATTTTGCATGGGCAAGAGCCTTTATTAGAACAAAATTTATTAGATGCCTTTCGAAAAAGCTGGCAACAACAAGAAGTTGAAAGACAGCGCTATGATATTAGTAGCGTAAGCGACTGGAAAAATGTCTTTAACGCACTTAATAGCTTATCGTTATTTTCTCAGCAGCTTGCTATTGAAGTACACGGCAATATAAAACCTGATGCAAATGGCTTAAAACAACTCAAAAGCTATATACAACATAATGAACATAACCTGCTATTAATTGTTTTACCCAAACAAGATAGTAGCAGCTTAAAATCTGCTTTTTTCCAAGTTGTTGAAGCAAATGGGGTTGTAGTTGCCCTCACGGCAAATTACCCACAAGATCGTCAAAGAATTTTATCTGCTGAAGCAGAGAAGCTTGAAATTCAACTCGACAATGATGCTTGGCAGTGGTTAATGCAACATCATGAGCACAATTTGCTTGCAGCTAAAAATAGCTTGATGCGTGTAAGAGATACATTTCCAGACCAACAACTGATTCAAATTGAACAATTATATGCGTGCCTACAAGATCAATCACGCTATACCACCTATGATTTAAGTGATGCATTATTAGAAGGCAACCTTGGCCAATCTATTAAGATTTTTCAATATTTAATTGCAGCAGGCGAACCCGATAGTCTGATTTTATGGACTTTAAGTAAAGAAATGCGCTTGTTAATGCAATTGTTTGAACAACCTCATAATGCCTTACAGCTCGGTATATGGAAAACAAAAGTCAGCTTATATCAACAAGCATTAAGAAGACTAAATCCACAACAGTTTTTAGGCTGGTCTACCCTTCTATTGCAAATTGATGCAGCAATTAAAGGAATGTCAAACGAAAATGCAGAACATTTAATGCAGCAAGCGATTGCTGAATTATGTGGAAAAACATTATTTATACACTAATTCGGCTCAATCATTTTTCTTCATTCCTGAAATATCATAAAAATTCACGTTTTATCCTCATTTCGCTTTTATACTAAATTAAATTTTAAACTTTTCGACCTCTCGCCATGCCAAAAATAAAGCCAATCAAACTTGTTATTATCATCGTCTGTATAGTCATTATTGCTCTTTTAGCCTGGAA
>NZ_JZFB01000004.1:88916-109676 GCF_001188385.1 Acinetobacter sp. V2
GTAACACGCGGGGATATTGAAAATAATGTACTTGCAACGGGTACACTTGATGCAACCAAACTGATTAGTGTCGGTGCACAGGTATCTGGTCAGGTTAAAAAGATGTATGTGCAACTTGGCGATCAGGTTAAGCAAGGTCAACTTATTGCACAGATTGACTCAACGACCCAAGAAAATAGTTTAAAAACCTCTGATGCAAATATTAAAAATTTAGAAGCACAGCGCCTTCAGCAAGTTGCTTCTTTGAATGAAAAACAACTTGAATACCGCCGTCAGCAACAAATGTATGCACAAGATGCAACACCACGTGCGGATTTAGAATCGGCTGAGGCAAGCTATAAAACAGCTCAGGCACAAATCAAAGCGTTAGATGCACAAATCGAATCGGCAAAAGTCACAAAATCTACGGCGCAAACCAATATTGGTTATACGCGTATTGTTGCTCCAACAGATGGTACGGTTGTTGCGATTGTGACTGAAGAAGGTCAAACAGTAAACGCCAATCAAAGTGCGCCAACAATTGTCAAAATTGCAAAACTTCAAAACATGACGATCAAGGCACAGGTCAGTGAAGCTGACATTATGAAAGTTGAGAAAGGACAACAGGTTTATTTCACTACCTTAGGTGAAGACACTAAGCGTTATGCAACCTTACGTCAGATTGAACCTGCTCCAGATTCTATTTCTAGCGAATCAACAAGTACGACAAGCTCAACAACGAGTTCTGCTGTTTACTATAATGCCTTATTCGATGTGCCAAATACCGATGGTAAATTGCGTATTGATATGACTGCACAAGTTTATATCGTATTAAACTCAGCTAAAAATGCCTTGCTCGTTCCATCATCAGCACTGAGCTCTAAACAATTTTCAGGTCAAAGAAAATCAGGCCAATCATCTGATAAAGCAAACTCTACACCTGAAGCTACGAAAAAATCTCAAGGAAATGGAGCTCGTTTGGAGCGTCTTAACCTGACTGCTGAGCAAAAACAATTAATTGAACAAGGCAAATTAACGTTAAGTGTTGTACGTGTATTACAAGCTGATGGCACAACTAAACCAACTCAAATTTTGGTTGGCATTAACAACCGTGTAAATGCACAAGTTCTTGCAGGCTTAAAACAAGGTGATCAAGTTGTCATTGCCGATAGCGCCGATACTTCTGCCGCATCAGCTAATAGTAGTAATAACCGTCGCCGTAGTGGCCCAATGGGAATGTAAGCATGACAAAACAAGCTTTGCTTGAAGTCAGCAATCTAGTCCGGGAATTCCCTGCTGGCGAAAGCACGATACAAATTTTAAAAGGCATTGACCTTACCATTTACGAAGGTGAACTGGTTGCCATTGTCGGTCAGTCTGGTTCCGGTAAGTCAACACTCATGAATATTTTGGGCTGTTTAGACCGCCCTACGAGTGGTAGTTACAAGGTTAGTGGACAAGAGACCGGTAAACTCGAACCAGATCAACTCGCTCGACTACGTCGTGAGTATTTTGGTTTTATTTTCCAGCGCTACCATTTACTGGGTGATTTATCTGCTGAGGGTAACGTTGAAGTTCCGGCTGTTTATGCAGGTGTTACCCCTTCTGAGCGTAAACAACGTGCAACGGCTTTACTGACCGAATTAGGTTTAGGTACTAAAACACTCAATAGACCAAGCCAGCTCTCTGGCGGTCAGCAGCAACGTGTTTCTATTGCCCGTGCGCTCATGAATGGCGGTGACGTTATTCTGGCAGATGAACCGACAGGGGCACTCGACTCTCATAGTGGTGTTGAGGTGATGCGTATTTTGCGTGAACTCAATGCCGCTGGTCACACTATTATTTTAGTCACCCACGATATGCAAGTTGCAAAAAATGCGACGCGTATTATCGAAATTAGTGACGGAGAAATTATTAGTGACCGTCCTAATGTTCCTGATCAAGCAGCCGAACCAGGCAATTCTGATCCAGATGCCGCTCCTGCTTTACAAGGTAAACAGAAGAAAGGCAAAAGTATTTCTGCATGGCGTTCTACTTTAGATCGTTTGTCAGAAGCTTTTCAAATGGCTTTACTGTCTATGAATGCCCACCGCATGCGTACTTTTTTAACCATGCTTGGGATCATTATTGGTATTGCATCTGTGGTTACAGTGGTCGCGCTAGGTAAAGGTTCTCAACAACAAATTTTAAGTAATATTAGTAGTCTGGGAACAAATACGATTACGGTGTTTCAGGGCCGTGGTTTTGGTGATAACTCCAAAACTGCAAACTTTAAAACTTTGGTTCCTGCCGATGCTGATGCGTTAATGACTCAACCTTATGTCAGCGCAGTCAGCCCAATCGTCAGTACATCCAAAACCATGCGTTACCAACAGAATGAAGCAAATGCGACCATTAATGGTGTGAGTAACGATTATTTCGATGTAAAAGGTTTGGTCTTTAAAGATGGGCAAACTTTTGACCAACGTAGTGTGCGTGATCGTTCACAAGATGTAGTCATTGATACCAATACGCAGAAACAATTCTTTGGAGATGGTAGCAATCCAATTGGCCAAGTCGTACTGCTCGGTAGTGTACCAGCACGTATTATTGGGATTGTAGAACCGCAGACAAGCGGCATGGGTTCAGATGATACGTTAAATGTCTATATGCCTTATACAACCGTAATGAGCCGTATGTTAGGTCAATCTAATGTACGTAATATTGTGGTTCGTATTAATGACAAATATTCAACTGCTGCCGCAGAAAATGCGATTGTAAACCTATTAACTCAGCGCCATGGTGCACAAGATATTTTCACCATGAATAGTGACAGTATCCGTCAAACCATTGAGAAAACAACTAGCACAATGACGCTTCTGGTTTCAGCAATTGCCGTAATTTCACTGGTGGTTGGTGGTATCGGGGTAATGAACATTATGTTGGTTTCAGTGACTGAACGTACTCAGGAAATTGGCGTACGTATGGCCGTAGGTGCTCGTCAAAGTGATATTTTGCAGCAATTCCTAATTGAAGCAATTTTGGTGTGTTTAATTGGTGGTGTGCTTGGCGTCTTACTCTCGCTTGGCCTTGGACAACTCATTAATAAATTTGCTGGCGGTAACTTTAGCGTGGCTTATTCAAGCACTTCTATTATTGCAGCATTTGTCTGTTCAACACTGATTGGTGTCGTATTCGGTTTCTTGCCTGCTAAGAATGCCGCGAAACTTGACCCTGTTGCCGCACTATCTCGAGAATAAGGAAAATTGCATGTCTTTCTCTATGACTAAACTCAGCACAGCACTTCTTCTCACAGGTTCTCTTGTAGGATGTGCAGCTGTAGTAAAAACACCTTATGAAACGCCTGCGGTACAAGTTCCGGGTAGCTTTCAATATGACACAGCAAAAGCAAAAAACATGTCTGCCGATCAATACTCTGATCGTTGGTGGACTCTTTTTAATGATGCTCAGCTTAATCAGCTCGTAAGCAATGTATTAGAGCGTAACAGTGATTTAGCAGTTGCAGGTATTGCCTTAAAGCAAGCCCGTCTACAAGCTGATCTAACTGCAAACAAACAAGGCTTGCGTACCAGTTCTAGTGTGTCTACAGGACATTCTTTCGATTTAAATTCGGGAGATGACAGCTCTAAAGGCCTATCAATGAGTGCGGGTGTAAGCTATGAGCTTGACTTGTTTGGCAAGCTTGCACGCCAAACTGAAGCAAGTAAATGGGAGGCCTTAGCAACTGAACAAGATCTACAAGCCACTGGGCAAAGTTTAATTGCAACCACTGCCAAACTCTATTGGCAACTCGGTTATTTAAATGAGCGCTACACAACTGCCCAGCAAAGTCTAGCAACCTCTCAAAAGCTTTATGATTTGGTACAAATTCAATATAAAGCTGGTGCTGTTTCAGGTGTAGATCTGACTCAAGCAGAACAATCTGTACAAAGCCAAAAAGCAAGCTTAAGTCAAATTGAGCAACAATTGGTTGAAACACGCACGGCTATTGCAGTGCTATTACATGAGCCATTGCAACAATTAAACATTCAAGAGCCAAAGCGTTTACCTCGCACGGCTCTACCTGCAATTGGTGCTGGTTTACCTGCTGATATTTTATCTCGCCGCCCTGATTTGCAAGCAAGTGAACTCCGCTTAAGAAAAGCATTAGCCACTAAAGATGCCACTAAGGCGAGTTACTATCCATCAATTAGCTTAACCAGCAGTTTAGGTTCAAGCAGCACATCGTTAACAGAGTTATTACGTAACCCTGCTCTGACACTCGGGGCGAGTTTGAGCTTACCATTTTTGCAATATAACGATATGAAGAAAGATATCGCGATTAGCAATCTGGATTATGAAAAAGCGATTATTCAATATCGTCAAACGCTTTATCAGGCTTTTGCTGATGTAGAAAATGCTTTATCGAGTCGTACCGAACTCGACAAACAAGTAGTGTTACAGGAACGTAATGTTGAACTTGCAGAAAAAACTGAACGTTTAACCGAAGTCCGTTACCGTTATGGTGCTGTCGCATTAAAAACACTTCTCGATGCTCAGCAAACCACACGTACCGCACGTTTAAGCCTCGTTGAAACCAAACAAAGCCAATACAATGCTTATGTCACCCTCATGCAAGCTTTAGGTGGTTCACCTGTAAAAGAACTTCCTCAGTAACTTGTACCAATTAAAAAAGCCGTAGTCCTTCAACTACGGCTTTTTTAATTGGCTAAATAAGTTTTAAAACTTATTCATCATCCATCATAGATTGGCTCATACCTACAGTATTGAAACCAGCATCTACATATAGAATTTCACCAGTAATACCAGAAGCCCAAGGTGAGCATAGGAATAATGCTGCGTTACCTACTTCTTCAATGGTTACGTTACGTTTTAATGGTGCAACTTTTTCATTAGCATCTAACATTTTACGGAAAGACTTAATACCAGAAGCAGCCAAAGTACGAATTGGACCCGCAGAAATCGCGTTTACACGGATACCATCAACACCCAAGCTTGATGCTAAGTAGCGAACACCAGCTTCTAAAGAAGCTTTTGCCATACCCATTACGTTGTAGTTAGGCATAACGCGCTCAGAACCTTGATAAGTCAAAGTCAATAAACAACCTTGGCGAGCTTGTAATAAAGGTTTTGCAGCACGAGCCATTGCAATAAAGCTGTATGCACTGATGTCATGAGCAACTTTAAAACCATCACGGTCAGTCACGTCAGTGAAATCACCATCAAGCGTGTGTGCAGGTGCAAAGCCAATTGAGTGCACAACACCATCTACACCGTCCCAATGTTTTGCAAGTTCTGCAAATGCATTATCAATTTCAGCATCAACAGCAACATCACATGGAAACACAAGCTTAGAACCGAATTGCTCAGCAAATTCATCCACACGTTTTTTTAATTTTTCGTTTGGATAAGTAAACGCAAGCTCTGCACCTTCACGGTGTAATGCTTGTGCAATACCAAAAGCAATTGATAATTTACTAGCAACGCCTGCAATCAAAAAGCGCTTACCTGCTAAAAGTCCTTGTGTCATGCCGATCTCACTCAAAACAATTTCAAGCATAATGCCAATATTCAGCGGTTTTCGAAATTGCATAATGCATCTTTTTTCAAAAATCGCACGAAAAAAAATCGCTCCTGATAAGGAGCGACTTCTCGATGAATTCAATCTTAGTCGTCAGACAATAAGCCAAGTAAGCGTAAGAAAGAAATATACATCCACACTAAAGTTGCAAGTAATGCGATACCACACAACCATTCCATGAATTTTGGTGCACGATATGCTGCATTAGTTTCGATTAAATCAAAATCTAAAATCAGGTTAAGTGAAGCAATCACTGCAACAAATGCAGCAAAGCCAATGCCTAACCAGTTACTTTCAAAAATATAAGGAACACTTGAACCAAATGCTAAACGCATGACCATCTGCACGATAAATACAATAAAGATCGCCAAAGATGCCGAGATCACAACTGACTTGAACTTTTCAGTTGCGCGAATAATTTGGAATTTATATAGACCAAACATCACCAAAGTGGTGACGAAAGTTGCTAATAAAGCCTGAAGAGGAACACCTGGGTATTTCAACTGGAAAGTAAAAGAAATACCACCTAAAAAAGCCCCTTCAAATAAGGCATACGGAATTGCCAATGTTGGCGCGGTCGTTGGTTTAAACGTTGTAATTAAAGCTAAAACCAAGCCACCAATTGCACCCACAATTGAAGCCGCGTAAGCAATACCAACATTTGCAGTAAAGGCTGCATAGAAAAATAAAGCGACACCCACCGCAGCAGCAATAACTGTCAACATTACAGATTTTTGAATCGCACCTTGCACAGTCATCGGTTGACTATAGTCACTGACCGTTTCAACACGGGTCAGTATCGGGTTATTACTTTGCATAAATGCTCTCTTTTTATAATAAAAATTTAAAACATCATTTTAAGCAAAATGAATATGAAAGCCAAATCAGGCGATCGGCATTATTGTAACAATCCCCTTTAAATAATAAAAAGGGAAGCAATAGCCTCCCTTTAATATCACTCGGGCAAAGTCATTAATCTTTACCGTCAGTGTTCATAATAAAGAAATATTCACGATAGTATTTCAACTCGGAAATCGAGTCACGAATATCATCCATTGCTAAATGCGATGCATTCTTTTTCAGACCGCTCATGATTTCAGGACGCCAGCGTTTTGAAAGTTCTTTTACCGTAGATACATCAAGATTACGATAGTGGAAATACTGCTCTAGTTCAGGCATAAGACGGTGTAAGAAACGGCGATCCTGACAGATCGAGTTACCACACATCGGTGAAACTTTTGGATTCACCCATTTTTTTAGGAATTCTAAAGTTTGTAACTCAGCATCACGAGCTGTTAATTTGCTGCGACGAACTCGTTCAACCAACCCAGATTGCCCATGTTGGCGAGTATTCCACTCATCCATTGCATTTAAAATACGGTCAGGCTGGTGAACGGCTAAAACCGGACCTTCGGCAAGTACATTTAAATGATCATCTGTAATAATTGTTGCGATTTCAATAATTTGGTCATTATCGGTATCTAATCCGGTCATTTCCAGATCAATCCAAATTAATCGTGTATTTAAAGTACTGCTCATGTATGTACGTTCTAAAATGCCGTAAAAACATCAATAGTAGCAAATTTCTTGCATCTGCGCTGTAATTCTATAGCCGCTTCATGCTATTTTTGCCATCTTCAAACAGTGGTTTTTTTGGGATATGAATGGCTTTAATTCGTAAGCGTCGTTTAACTGAACAACAGCAACGTCGTATTGAAAAACAGCACAAAACTCGCCAAGAAGAGGCCGATACTTCACAAGATCTGGACGGACTCGTTGTACAACATTATGGCCGCCAACTTGAAGTACAAGCACTCTCTGTACCTGAGCATCACCCAGAAAAACCTCAAGTTGCCGAAGGAGAGCCAGAACCTTTCTGGAAACCTATCGAGCTCAAAAGCGTATGGCGCTGTCATACTCGAACAAACTTAGAATTACTTGTGACTGGTGACCGAGTTAAATGGCAAGCTGACCCAAACACGGGTTTAGGTATTATTACAGCCATTCACCCTCGTACCTCTTTACTTACCCGTCCAGACCGTTATCACAAAGTTAAACCTGTGGCAGCAAATATCAGTTTGATTGTGATTGTATTTTCACCGCTTCCTGAACCTGCACCAACGTTAATTGACCGTTATTTAGTTGCTTGTGCAGATGCTAATATTCCTGCTCTTTTAGTCCTAAATAAGTCGGATTTGTTAACCGAAAATGACCCAATTCTCACACTATTAGAAGAATATAAAACTTTGGGTTATGAAGTGATGATTTGTCAGTCTAAAAAGGGTGATATCTCTGCTTTATCTGAACGTTTAGATGGTGAAACAGTCGCTTTCGTTGGCCAATCGGGTGTAGGAAAAAGTTCTTTAATTAATGTGCTCATTCCAGAAGCAGAGCAAAAAACAAATATTATTTCTGAAAACTCTGCACTTGGTCAGCACACAACAACCTCTACACGTTTAATGAATTTCGGTAAAAATGGCGCGTTAATCGACTCACCGGGAATTCGTGAATTTGGGCTTTGGCATCTTGATTTAGAAAAAATTCGTATGGGCTTTCCAGAAATTGAAGCACATTTGGGTTCTTGCCAATTCCGTAACTGTACCCATACTCATGAAAAGAACTGTGGGTTAAAACATGCTGTAGAATCTGGTGAAATTTTACCACGGCGCCTAGATAGCTTTTTGCGTTTAAATGATGAGATTCAAGAAGCACAGCAAAAAAACTAATTTTCTGTCCGCTTTGCCCTTGAAGTGGTGATTTTGATCACCATCTATATACGCTATACTCTAGGTCAATTTTGTTTTTAATTTTTTTTAGGTGACTTGTGGAACGCTGGTTAGAGTTTATGGGGAATCACCCCATTTTGTTTGGTACGCTCGGAGTCTTGGTCGTGTTGTTCTTCATCTTTGAAGGTCAACGTAACGGTCGTAAAATTTCACCACAGTCGCTTGGTATTTTAGTGAAAGCGAAAAATGCCATACTCATCGACTTGCGCGATAGTAAAGACTTCCGTGAAGGTCATATTAGTGGTAGCCGCAATATTCCTTTCAGCCAAATTGCAAGTCATGCTGATGAATTAAAAGCAAGTGAACGTCCATTAGTATTTATTTGCAACCTCGGGCAAGTCGCTGGTAGTGCTTTGCAAAAAGTTGCTCACCATGACAGCTATCGTCTTGATGGTGGCATTAGTAACTGGAAAGCACAAGGCTTACCTCTTGTAAAAAGCAAACCAAAAGCTTAAGGAGAATTATTATGGCTGCAAATGTCATTGTTTACTCAACTTCTGTATGCCCGTATTGTGTTCGTGCTAAACAGTTACTTGAGCGTAAAGGTGTTGCTTACAAAGAAGTAAATCTTTCTGTTGAAGCACCGGAAGTGCGTGTTGAATTAATGCAACGCACTAATCATCGTACTGTCCCACAAATTTTTATTAACGATCAGTTTATTGGTGGTTTTGACCAACTTTATGCTTTAGAGCGTGAAGGTAAACTCGACGAATTATTGGCTTAATCTCGCATCCATATTAAGGAAAAAACAATGAGCGAAGAACAACAAGTTCAACCACAATTAGCTTTAGAGCGTATTTATACAAAAGATATTTCTTTTGAGGTTCCTGGGGCACAAGTTTTTACTAAACAATGGCAACCTGAACTCAATATCAATCTTTCTTCTGCTGCAGAAAAAATTGATCCAACTCATTTTGAAGTTTCTTTAAAAGTTGTGGTACAAGCCGATAACGACAACGAAACAGCGTTCATTGTAGATATCACTCAATCAGGTATTTTCTTAATTGATAATATCGAAGAAGATCGCTTACCGTATATTTTAGGCGCTTATTGCCCAAATATTTTGTTCCCGTTCTTACGTGAAGCGGTAAATGATTTAGTGACTAAAGGTAGCTTCCCACAGTTACTTCTTACACCAATCAACTTTGATGCAGAGTTCGAAGCGAATATGCAACGTGCTCAAGCTGTTGAAGGTCAAGCTTAATTTTATAGCTTGCTCTAAACTAAAAAAACCGCGTAATTCGCGGTTTTTTTATGTCTGCTATTCGCTTATTAAGTATCAAGTGAATGAAGCTGAATTGTAGGAAACTGAAAACCACGGCAAGATAATTCTGAACGCCATGCCACTGTTAAAATCATATTACCCACAACGAAGTTTTGATAAGCAAATGTCCCGATCAGTGGATGAGAACATATTCCGCCACGGTCTGTAGGATGTGCTTGAGTATTTAAAGTATTTAAATCTAAACGGATACCAAGGCCTGAAGCTTTTAGAACAGCCTCTTTTGTCGTCCAGACTTTAAACCAATATTCTCTATCTTGTTCTAGACTTTGCCATGTTGCATATTCATCGGGATGAAATGCATGCTGCGCTAGAGCTTCCAAACGTACTTTACGGTCTAACTCTTCAACGTCTATACCGATATCTTTAACATGCTGACTCATCGCTAAAGCATAATATTGTTGGCTATGAGAGTGATTAAAATTTAAATCGTGATTCAATAAATAGGGCTTGCCATGCTCATGCTTTGCAAACTCCAAATCCGTTATTTTAATTTGTAATTTCTGTGCTAACAGCTCGTTTCTAATATTATGTATTTGCTGTTTTTTATAATGATTAAATGTACGAAAGTCTGGAAAATCTTGTTTAGATTTTAAAAGAAGCTGGGACAATGTCTGTGTGTAGACTTCAATATTACGTTTAGACATTATCCCGACCTTATTTAAAATTAATTAGAATTTAACCACGTCGCCTTTTAAGGTAACACCCGCCATCATGGCACCTTTATAGCAATCGTAAGTTGTCGTACTTGTAGTTTCATTGGCTTTAAAATAGCTCACAATATTAGTAACAGCGTTTGCACCTTGTGCTTTAGCATTGTTTTGCATTTGGATCAGTGCTGAACGTAAAACCCAGTCACAAGACGTTGCTGCTGACTTACCAAAACCATTGGTTTTTTTATTGGTTACTGCATCTTTTTGAATAATTTTACCGCCAGACTTTGTACCCTTTAAATAAAACTTTACTGAACCATCTAAAGTCCCATCTGCAACTGCACGGTCTACAGCTTCTTTAAAATTTAACTGATGTACTTCATCTCCAGCCTGAACAGTGGCAGTAAAACCCGCACTTAGCATTGCTATAAATAAAAGTTTTTTATTTAACATTGTTGTGTTCCTTATTGTTTAACACGTTTAAAAATAAGCGAAGTATTAATTCCGCCAAAAGCAAAGTTATTGCTCATAATAATGTCAGCATCCAAAGTTCTCGGTTGCTGAACGATATAATCTAGATCACCGCACAATGGGTCGATTTCATCTAGGTTTAAAGTTGGAATAAAGCGGCCACGATTCATCATTTCAATGCTCAGCCAAGCTTCAATAGCTCCACACGCCCCCAGCGTATGTCCAAAGTAGCTTTTTAAAGAGCTGATCGGTTTACGTCCTAAAACTGTTGCTGTCGCCTGACTTTCAGCTACATCCCCCTGATCTGTTGAGGTACCGTGCGCATTAACATAAGCGATGTCTTTAGCGTCTACAGATGCATCTTTAAGTGCCAATTGCATACAGCGCCCCATCATCTCGGCGTCTGGTTTAGTTACATGTTGACCATCAGTATTGCTACCGTAGCCAATCACCTCTGCATAGATATGAGCACCTCGAGCTTTGGCATGTTCGTATTCTTCTAAAATTAAACAGCCCGCCCCTTCACCAATCACCAATCCATCTCGCTTGGCATCAAATGGACGCGGTGTTTTTTCTGGTTGGTCATTCATGCCACTGGTCGCGAACAATACATCAAAAACCGCTGCACCTGCTGCACTAAGTTCCTCAGCACCACCCGCAATCATAACCTGTTGTTTGCCATATTTAATTGCTTCATAGGCTTGCCCAATGGCCATAGAGCCAGAAGTACATGCACTTGAGGTCGGTAAAGTTAAGCCTTTTAGACCAAAATATACGGTCATATTCACCGCACTTGTGTGGGCCATCATACGAATATAAGTGGTTGCATTGATCTTACTCATGCTCTGATGAAGCAACATGCTAGCAAACTCACCCACAGCCTCTACACTACCCGCAGAAGAACCAAAAGCAACACCGGCTTCGCCACTAGACAAAATTTCATGCCCAAGCAAACCAGCATTTTGTAAAGCAGTTTCGGCACAAACCACAGACATAAGGGCTACACGCCCCATCCCGCGGGTAACCTTACGGTTAAAATGTTTTGGAACATGGAATGTTTCAACAGGGCCAGCAAGCTTGGTCCGAAGATCAACATATTGCTCCCACTCTGGCATGTAGCGTATACCGCTTTTGGCAGCGTCAAATCGAGCAAAGATCTCATCGGAGGTTTCACCTAAAGAGGTAATTCCTGCCATTCCCGTCACGACCACACGTTTCATCAGATGAGTCCCCCATTTACAGAAATAACCTGTCGGGTTACATACGAGGCTTCATCTGAACACAAAAATTTCACCACGCTCGCCACTTCATCGACCTGTCCCATGCGTTGCAACGGAATCATTTTAAGCGCATGTTCTTTGACTTCATCTGTCACCATTTCAGTTTCGATCAACCCTGGTGCAACACAGTTCACAGTAATTTTTCGCTTCGCCAATTCGAGGGCCAAAGCCTTGGTCGCACCAATCAGACCTGCTTTTGCAGCACTATAGTTAACCTGACCACGGTTACCCATAATCCCAGAAACCGAAGATAAGGTGACAATACGACCACCTTTACGCAAGTGAATCATTGGCATAACTAATGGTTTTAATACGTTATAAAAACCGTCTAGGGACGTTGAAATAACTTCATCCCAATCTTGATCGGTGAGTGCAGGAAAAGCTCCATCATGAGTAAGACCTGCATTCAATACAACACCATAGAATCCGCCATGCTGCTCTACATCTTGCTCTAAAATCTGTTGAACCGTCTGGCGTTCATTTACATCAAACATTAGATAATGGCTATTTTGTCCTAATGCTTGAATCTCTTGTACGACTTGCTCAGCCTCTGCCTGACGCGAACGTGCATGCACGGTCACATCAAAACCAGCCTTTGCTAGTTGTAACGCAATCGCTTTCCCAATTCCTCGACTTGAACCTGTTACTAAAATTCGTCTTGTCACAATGTATTCCTAATTCTTTGTGGTTATTCAAATGGTGATTCTGTTGGCTCAAATACACTTAACGTTGCCTGAATGCAGTGCTCAGCATATTGAATTTCACAGGAAAATTGCCCAAGTCCTTCATGAAAATATTGTTGTTCTATTTGAATGATCAATCGTGAACCTAAGGTGAAATAAGGGATCGGTAAATTTAACTTACGCGTTCCCAATAAAAAACCGACTTTTGGCGCTTGTTTTGACTGCTGACCTTGCCAGCCTGAATAAGCACTAATCGTTTGTGCCATAATTTCAATGCTTGCCCATGTCGGCAAACCTTCTGCTTCACAAAACATAAGCTCTGGCGTAATCGTGAGTTCTGCTTGCGCTCGCCCTTCTGCAACCTCGGTTAAATGATCAATAAATACCATCGGTTGCTCATGAGGAATATATTGAATTGCATCTAGTTTCACTAGGGCTTCACTCCAAAAACAAGACTAATATTACTTCCCCCAAAAGCAAAAGAATTACTCATGACATAGCGGATGGGCTGTTTTAGTTCGGCATTTTGCACATAGTTTTGGTCAGCTAAATCTGGATCAATCTCAACACTTTGATGTAAAGGCAACCAACTTTGATCTTTTAAAACTTGCTCACAAATAAAAGCTTCGATGGCACCCGCTGCACCGAGGCAATGTCCAGTTTTATGTTTGGTACTACTCAAAGCAACTTGGTAATCACCAAAAACTTGCCTTACAGCCTTAATTTCCATTGCGTCATTTTGTGGAGTTGCTGTTCCATGCAAGTTGATATAACCCACCTCTTGAGCGGAAATATGTGCCATATCTAATGCACGTTGCATAGCTAAAGCAGCACCTTTACCTTCAGGGTGCGGGGCTGAAATGTGCCATGCATCCATGGACTCACCCGCCCCCATTAACATGACAGGTGCTTGTTCTTTACTTAGTACAAAAAACGCAGCGGCTTCACCAATATTAATACCATCACGGTTTAGACCGCAGGGTTGGCAAACATGTTCAGATAAACTTTCTAGACTATTAAATCCATTTAGCGTCAACTTACACAAGGTATCAACGCCACCAACCAGCACAACATCGGCTAAATCTGCGTGAAGTAATCTCTGCCCTGCGGCTAATGCTTTAGCGCTTGAAGAACAAGCTGTTGAAATCGTATAGGCTGGCCCTTCCCATCCTAAGTACTGCTGTAATGCTTTCGCTAAACAGCTCATTTCTTGAGGATAATGAGATATTGATAGATCTGTTTGCCCTTGAAAATATTGCTTAAGTAAGAGTTCATTATCTGCAATACCAGAGGTAGATGTACCTACCACAATGGCTAAACGTTTATTTTCAAAGGATGCGGTATAAGCTTTTAACTCTGTTTCTATTTCAGATAATGCGGTTAATGCAAAACGTAGATTACGTGAATCTACAGACTGTAAAGCATCAGGTACGCTTGAACATAATGGATGCGTATATTGCCCCACCCAAACATCACGATCAGCGATTAAATCATTACGCAAACTCAAGGCTTGCTGTGGCTGTTGTAATGCCTGTTTAATTTGATTAAGTTCACAGCCTAATGCAGATAAACCAACACTAAATTGTATGCCTACTGCCATTGGAGCTGCATTTTTTGAAGATAAATGTTTCATGGCGTAGGACTTTCTTCAGTCTGCAAGGTGTTCTCAATCGAACTCAGCGTCATGGTATAAGGGACTTGTTCATTAATCAATTCAATGCTTCCTTGCCCCTGTTTAAGCTGCAACACAGGTTGCTTTTCAATATAAACAACCTGCTTGTCTGCTTGTTGTTTCATCTCTACAGCTTGCTGCCCTAAATGCGAAAACTGAGGGTATGTCGCAAACAAAAGGTCACGCACCACAAACTCAAAAGGCAATAAACGCATTTGATCAATACGCTGTTCAACATGAACCCGATGCCCATCAAACTGTAACTTAAATAATTGCTGGCCTGTCAGGCTTAAAGCGACCATATCCAGTACAGCACCCTTTTGCTGTTGATATAACAAGAAGCTAAAACTTTGCTGCTTCCACTGAACTTCAACCTGATCTTGTCTTTGATAAGTCTGAGCCTGCCATAGTGGACTTTGCAGTCCTTTGGCATGTGGCATGACCTGACAACCATTTAAAAATATAAAGCTACTGAGTAATATCGTTGCCCATTTGCGTTGCATGGTTATCCCTCAAGTACCTGTTCTTGCACCAAGCCTTCACGACAATATTCTGCCAAGGTGCTGAGTCTACGTTTGGCATTTTTATGAATCGGATTTTTTTCATCCCACGCATAACCAGCCAATAATGAAGAAATCATACGGCGAATACCTTCATTCTGATTTTGCGAGAACACCACATCTTGGAACTCGCCTTCGTACCATGACTCAACATAGGCACGAAATACCTGAATGCCGCGGCGTAATGGTTTTTCATATTCTTCTAACCAGTCGAGTTGCTCACCTTGTAAAACTCGTTCAACTAAAGGAACCGCCAAACTTGAAGATTTAAGAGCAATCGTCACACCTGATGAAAAGACTGGATCAAGAAACTCACCCGCATTACCTAATAGCGCATAGTTGCGGTCTGCCAAATGTTTTACATTCGCTGAATAACCAACCAAGGTGCGCACTGGTGTATCAAACTTTGCACGGCGCAGAACATGTGACAAGCTTGGTTCATCAGCCAAAATACGCTTAAACATTGCTTCAGGCTCATTATCTTCAGCATTTTCGACCGTGTATTTGTCAAAAAAGTCTTGTTCTGCAACGATACCGAAAGAAGCCCGTCCATCTGCAAATGGAATCAACCAATACCATGCACGGTGATCTTTTTCATGGACAGTAATTAAAATTTTATTACGATCAAACTCTGGGTCATCTGTAATACCATCTTCAACATGGGTAAACAGCGCACGTCGTACTGGAAAATTTGATGGGCTCTCTAAATCTAATAACTTTGGCAAAATTCGCCCAAAGCCACTCGCATCTAATAAGAATTTAGTTTGAATCTGATAACGCTGTTGCTCTTCATCAATTACTGTAAGTACAGGCTGTTCAGATGCAACATCAACATCTAAAACCTCATGCCCAAAGCGTATATCAGCACCATAAGCTTGAGCCTGTTTTGCTAGTAGGTTATCAAAATCTGCACGGCGAACTTGCCAAGTTGTTCCCGGACCATCGGTAAATTTTTCTGTAAAGTCATAAAAGCTACGCTGTTTGCCGCGTAGAAAAGCTGCCCCATTTTTAAATTGAAAAGCATATTGCTCAACATGCTCACGGACTGTTTCTAATAAACCAGCCTCTTCTAAAAATGCCATAGATTGTGGTAACAATGATTCACCAATCGAAAAACGAGGGAAATGCTGTTTTTCAATGACCGTAACGGTATAGCCCTTTTTTCGAAGAAGTGCAGCAGCAGAACTACCTGATGGCCCAGCCCCAATAATCACGATGTCAATTTTTTCTATAGTGCTCATAGCACAACTTCCTTTTTAATTTATTCAAATTATGAATGGTCTTGTAAATTTACAATATGTTTTTCATCTGCAGGGGTTAACAAAGTCGCATAGATAAACGAGAAAATAACCCCGAATAAAACCGTTAAACCAAAACAATGAATTGCATAAGTATGGCTAAATGAAAGTAATCCAAAGCCAAGTAAGGTCGACATCATACATAAAAATAATGCCATTCCAACTACTTGTGGGTGATCATGTCCATGGCGGTAGAAAATTGCATAGTCGACACCAATCCCAATAATCAGAAAAGTTGCCATAATACTAAACAGGTTAATCTCGACACCTATCCATGCCTGAATAGCAAAAGTGCTCAGTAATGCCAAGCTGACTGGCAGGACCAAAGGCACAATCGAACTTAATCCATAAATAAGCGCCAAACCAACTGCCAGACCAATTAAGGCATAAATCAGAAGATGTTGAGCCTGTACTCGATGTTCAGCAAACATTTGCGACATTTCGGTAATCGGTTGTTGGAAATGTATATGCTCATTCTGAAGCTGCTTTAACACTTCAGGCTGTTTTGCACCTGTCACCATCACTAATCGTTCATTGGCTTGAGGTTGTAAAAAAGCTAAAGGATGATCTTTAAATACAGAAAAATCTAATAACGGTTGTGTCGCCAGTTGCTGTTGCCACTGTAAAACATCATTAACATTTAGCCCCATGCTTTGTGCATACTGCTGCAAAGTCGCTTTTGGAATATTTCTTAATAGTTGTAGATTATTTTGCTGCTCTGCCAATGGTGGAATCCATTGTCCCAAAGCTTGAAATGCACTGATTTTCCCTTGTGACTGTAACTGTTGCAAATGTCCAATCAGTTGCTGCTCTTGTTGCTGCATTTCATTTGCAGAGGTTGCACGCACCACAAAATAATCACTACTTTGTTGCTGGCCAAATTGCTCACGAACCGCTTGGTCTTGCTGTTTTAAGCTCGCGTCCATACCTTGTAAATTACGAATATCATCGTTACTTTTAAGATAGAAAAGACTCGCCGTCCCTACTGCTAAAATGATTACAATCAAGCTATAACGGACTGTGGTTCGTTGCTGAAACCATAACCGTGCGTGTCCAATCCACGATAATGCTTTTATTGCTGGTTGGGCATTGAGTGCAGGTAATCTTGGTAATAGCAATACACTGCTGATCCACGCCGCAGTTAATCCTACAATTGAAAAGACTGCAATCTGCTTGAACCCAGGAAACGGAGTAAAACTCAAAAAGATGTAAGCAACCAATGTGGTCATTAAGCCCATAAACAAACTTGGTAATAGTGGTTTTAAAATTTGAAAACCACCAAGCTTTCTATGCTGCGATTGCATCGCCATAAAATAAAAAGAAAAGTCGACACAGACACCAATCAGACTTGCACCAAAGACCAATGTCATCAGGTGAATTTCACCAAACACCCAATGTGTGACCGCAAACGCCACAAAGCTTCCAGTCGAAACTGCAATAAACTCGGTCGCCAAAGGCCGTAGTGAGCGAAAGCCGAACCAAACCAGAAAAATTAAGCCCAGTGTCGAGCCAACACCAATGGTTGATATTTCCTGTTTAGCCGATTGCGTCCCAAAATTTGAAAATAAAATAGTTCCAGTCCAATGAGATTTTAATCCCATTGCAGCTAACTTTTGCTTAGTTTGCTCAATCCAAGTAGAGGTCTGTTCTTGGTAATCAATATTGTATGGGCTTTGCGTCAACTGTAATACGAAAAGCCGAGAGATACCTTGCTCATGATGAATTGTGGCGAAACCCTGCTCCATTTCAATATCTTGTTGTGACGGGGTTGCCAACTGCATAGCATAACGAGGGAACAATAATAGCGGGTCTTGCTTAAGTGATTCAGCAGTGACAGGCATACCTGGACTCATCATCTGCATCAGACTTTGTTCAGTCAGCGCAGCATAATCCTTTTTTTGCAATAAGGCTTGATCTTGAGCACTCAACAATCCTGCGCGATGTTGATACAACTGTTTTGCAAATTGATCAAAATCAAGTTGTGGCTTCAGCGATTGCCACAACTGGCTTTGCTTGGCCTGCGCTGTTAAGAAATGAGTCGCTTGTTGTATCGCAGCTTCATCTTTGGCATCTACCACCACAAATACTTTATTGTTGAGTTGCTCATTCATGTACTGCTGAGTACGTGCAAGTTCTGGGTCCTGCTGAACTTTAGGCAATAACGCAAAAATATTAGTTTGAATATGAATATCTTTATTCAGCCACGTCACGCCAAGCCCCACAGCAACCAATAGCAGAGCAATTAACCAAAGCGCGGTGAACTTATTTTGCCAGTTGGAAAATCGCATGCTCAGCAGCCGTTAGAGTCGTCGGTTGAGAAGTCTGGTGACTAAAGCGGATGGTCGTTAAATTATTCGCTTTCTCGGTAATCACGATTTGGTTGACGTACTGTTGACCTTGAGCATCAACACGCACAAATAACTTTTTAAACAAGCTACTTTTCGGAGTTAAGCTCATGCTCCAACCCGCTGGACTATAATTCGCACTTACCACATTAAAATTCTTTGCCAAAGCCTGTTCATTACCAGACATGAGCTGTAAGAATAAAGTCGCGACCGAACTATATGGCGATTGATCAACTTGTATTTGGCTAAATGTACGCTGAGTTTTCTGTACCAATTTGGTTGGGGTAACGATCAAATCTGCTTGCACAGGTCGTTTGATTTGCCATGCTACACCATAAGATTTTGAGAACAACAAAGAGCCGTTCGATACAAAAGTTTTATTCAACGATGGCAATTTTTTTTGCTGTTCAAAATCAGCACGAACCGTAGGAGACTGTGATAGTTGCTGAAAAATTTGAGTGATCTGTGTTGGCGCTGCATAGACCGCACTTAAACTGCTCATCCAAACAGCAGCAGCTAAACCTAAAGTTTTGATGAATTGAGACATCACGCATTCCTCTTCGGTTGAAACTCAGACCATGCATTCAAGCGATCAAACAAAACCTGTGGCGATTGAAAACACATTTCACGGGCTTCAATATTCACCGCAACCTGTGTGGTATAACCCTTGGTTAAACGTTTTCCTGACTCAGCATCAAAAATCAAATAATCAATTTTTAAGCGGTTTTCCCATTCTTTTAAAATGGCCCGAACCCGAATCTTTTGTTCAAACTCAATACCGTATGCATAGCGGACATGGCTTTCAATCACAGGCCATGCATAGCCTGATTCTTTCATCTGCATATAGTTGTAATGAAATTGATCGAGCAATTTACAGCGCGCAATCTCAAAATATTTTAAATAGTGTCCATGCCAAACCACATTCATGGTATCGACATCATGAAATGGAATTTCAATGATTACATCTGCATGCATTGGCTCACCTTATCCCATAAATTCTGGTTGATTAAACAATTCAAGTTGGTCTAAACGATCAACAATCTGTTGTAATTCGGTTTGTAATGGTCGGTCTTCTTCGACAAATGCAAAACTTTGTAAGGTCCATTGCATAAACGTTTGCAATGTTGGACTTAACTGTGCCGTTAAACCTTTCAGATGAATCGCCTGCACACTGGCGCAGCACAGCGCTGCAATGACTTGCTGTGTTAAAGTAATTACGCGGCTCGCATCACGCGCAGCAATAGTTCCCATGCTAACTTTGTCTTGGTTATGACATTCGGTTGACCGTGAAAAAATTGAAGCTGCCAAAGTGTTTTTTAAGGCTTCAGCCGTCCACGCCGACACCCCAATTTGTACCGCTTTAAAACCATGATTCAATGGTAAACGTTCAGCCGTTGCACCGGTTAAATTACGCGGTAAACCATGATTCATTTTATGATCGACTAGCTGTGCAATCTGTCTATCCATCAAATCAGCAATATTGGCAATCATAATTTTTAAGCTATCCATTGCTTGTGCAATGTGCCCACCGTAAAAATGACCGCCATGCAATACACGCATCCCTACGGGATCAATCAGTGGATTGTCGTTACTTGAATTCAGCTCATTTTCAATAAACTGACGTAACCATACTTTTGAGTCTTCAAACACACCAATAATGTGTGGTGCACAACGAAGCGAATAACGGTCTTGCAAGCGTGGGCTTTGATGTGCTGTTTGTACTTCACTGTTCAGCCAATCACGTAATTGCTTGGCAACTTGCTGCTGCCCCGGATGGGGCTTTTGTGCAAATAGTACTTCATCAAAATGACTAGGATTACCTTCCAAAGCCAATACATTTAGAGCAGTAATTAAAGTACTTGCAAGTGCAATTTGCTCTGCTTTTTTATAATTTAAACATGCAATTGCCGTCATCACTGCAGTGCCGTTCATGAGCGCCAAACCTTCTTTAGGTCTAAGCGTTAAAGGCAGCATATTTTTTTCAGCATAGACTTGAGCAACAGGAACAATTTGCCCATCGACATAGACATCACGCTCACCGACTAAAGTTCCCGCAATATAAGACAACGGCGTTAAGTCACCACTTGCCCCGACTGAACCTTCAGATGGAATGACTGGAATTACATTTTCATTCAGCAACCAAACCAAGCGCTCAAGTAGTGCTATCGAC
>NZ_JZFB01000004.1:109704-109937 GCF_001188385.1 Acinetobacter sp. V2
CGTGCAGTGATGACATCTAAATTTTCGCCTAAACCACAACCATGAAAGCGTGAAAGATGTAGAGGTAGTTCATTAACCTGATGTAATGGCACTTCAACCAAACATGAGTCGCCATACCCCGTAGTCACTCCGTAGATAACCCCCTCTTCCTCAAGGAGTTGATCGAGAAAATCAGCACCTTTTTGAATCAGTTCACGCCACTCAGACGTTTCTGGTAAAGCAACCTGACATTC
>NZ_JZFB01000004.1:109959-117428 GCF_001188385.1 Acinetobacter sp. V2
TGTTCACCTACGGTTAACACACGCATGTTATTTCGTCCAAAAATTATAAAAATTAAACCATTGATAAGGGGCACGCAGACAATGCTGTTCTAGTACGGCAACGTACGTTTTAGTGATGGTTTGCATACTTTCAATACGGTTAGCACGGGGTAAATTGATCTGTTCAGCAATTGAATGAATATGCACTTGAAACTGCTGTTGTACTCGATAGCAAAACACCGCAATAACAGGCACTTTGAGTAAATTTGCTAAAATCCATGCACCTTGTGGGAAAGCTGCTGACTCCCCTAAAAAATCAACATGCTGTACACGATCTGACTGCACAGGAACTCGATCTGCCGCCACAATAACCCACTCGCCTTGCTGCATTTTGTCTTGCAGCAACATTGCAGTTTCAATACCCAGCTCATCAACTGATAAAAGACAGACATCTGCCTTATCATTTATTTTTTTCAAAAACTCATTAAATTTTGTCGCGTGCTTTTGGTAAACCAGCACATTAATTTTCTGTGGATGCTCTGACTTAATGGCTCGAAGCAATTCAATATTGCCAAAATGCGAGACAATAATCAGAGCACCTTTTTGATAATGCTGAGAGAAGTTTTCGTGCCCAAAAACTTGCAGTTCCTGCTCAGGAATATTACCTAACCAGCCCTCAATCTTATCTAAAATACATTCCCCAAATTGCATGAAATGCGTATAGCTGTTTGTCCAATTTGGTTGGTGGTTAAACGGCGACCGTGATCCAGCAAAATGATGCAGTTTTTGTAAATAAAGTAAGGAAGCCTGTCTTGCTGTGGCAGCAAATAACCAGTACCACATAATAACGAAGTACATCACCAACTTGCATAACCAACGTCCACCAAAACGATAAAACCACAACATCAGCATAAGGGGCAACATACCTCCTCGCTCTTTAATGTCGTTCCATTTTGGTGACGCTGAATCTGTCATAATTAACCTTGCAGCTTTTGTTTTAATAGCTTCGGTAAGCGAATCAGCATGCCCATAAACAAAGTTGCATGCGCTTTGCTTAGCCCTAAGTTATCTCGCCAAGCATGAAAATGAGAAATACCCTGCTCTGGATAAACCACAGGCGTTGGTACATTAATAAAAGGAATATTTTCCCATTTTAAACGCACTAAAATTTCACTATCAAAACCCATACGTGGCTGAAATTTAGCACTATTTAAAACCTTTATCGTGCTTTCAAGCGGATACACGCGAAACCCGCACATGCTGTCTTTAATTTCAAAAGACAAACTGTTTAACCAGACCCAAAAATGAGTAATGTAACGGCCATATAAGCGCTTTTTAGGAATAGAGGCATCAAAGTATGGCTGACCAATTACCATCGCATCTGGATGTTGTCGAGACTGCTCAATAAATTTTGGAATGTCATCCCAGCAGTGTTGTCCATCTGAATCGAGTTGTAATGCATGGCTTAAACCAAGCTCATAGGCTGCACGTAAACCAGTCATTACGGCTTGTCCCTTACCCTTATTCACCTCATGTTCAATAAGATGAATTTGAGAATATTGCTCTGCCAATGCTTTTAAAATTTGGCTACAAGCATCATCACTTCCATCATTGACCAACACAATCGGTAGATCAAAACTGTCCAGATAAGAAATCAAATCTGCTAAATAATGTGGATGATTATAAACTGGAATAACAAAGCCGTAATTGGTCTGCATTTTTAACCCTCTACTTCCGTTTGCAAAGCAAATAATAATCGCCCTGAAGCCAGAATCTGTTCTGAATCGCGTAGTTCAAAACTCACTTTATGCTCTTTTCGAGCAAGCTTGAGTTGTACCACAGCATACGGACGAATCAGGTTTTGAAATTTTAACTGCTCATATCCCTGACACCAGCTCAAATCAGACCAAATTGATTTAGCAAAATGTTGTAAAAAGCCAATTTGCCCAACCCCAGGATAAATCGGTTGTGTTGGGAAATGCCCTTTAAAACATGCTAATTCAGGTGGAAATTCCAACTCCCAAATGTAGTCATCTGAATTTTGAGACTGTGACAGCACCACGGGTTGTAACATAGGCTTAAATAGAGTTTTCAAATAGTTTTTATTGAGTTTGGACTGAGTATTTTGTGGTAACTGGCTGAGGAAACGCCATTGACGAGGAATCGCGATTGTTTCCAAGCTGTCTTTTAATTGTTGTTTTAAATGGCTGACAAAAGCGGACTTACCTTGCTGTTGTAACTGCTCACGAGCTTGTTCTGTCAGAACAACAATACAACCCAATATTTGACGTTGCTCATGCTCAAGTACCAATACATGACAGTGTTTTACAACCTCTAGAGCCTGAATACTTTGCTCAATCGCATCTAGACTCAAGCGCTTTTCTTCAAGTTTTACAATCCGATCTGTACGCCCCATCAACTTAAAGGTCTGACATGTTGCATCTGTCCATGCAGCGCCATCACCTGTGCTAATCCAATCATTCTCAAAGGCGTGATTACTCTTGACCATAAGCTGTTGGTCTTCAATCCGAATAGCTACTTTACTAAATGCAATCCAAGCATCTTCATCTTTAGCACGATGGGCAATACCACCAGTTTCTGAACTTCCCAAAACTTCAATAATCGGACGATTTAAGAAAGGGCGAACACCACTTTCTAGCTTGCCACCAGAACTAAAGACCATTTGACAGTGTTGCAAAACGACATCAGTTGTCCAACGTTTTAATAATGCAGGACTTGAGATCAAATAATTGCTTAATCCCAACGTTTCTAACTGTTTTTGAGCTTGTACCACATCTTCTGGGAATGCCATTTGAGGCACATAAAAACTTCGACCAGTAGCAAGTGGTAGCAGTAATTTAAACAGTAATCCATAAATATGTTGATGACTAACCGTTGCAATCGCAATTGCATGTTCATCAAAACTAAAGCTTTGACTTAACCCTTGGACTTCGTTGAGTAATTGTTTGAGTGTCCTTGGGATTTTTTTAGGTTCACCAGTTGAACCTGATGTATAAAAATAGAGTTGCGCCTGCTCTAAAAAAGCATCGTCTAATATTAAAGATAAAGGAACAATCTCTCCAATTTCTTGACGTTTTAAAAAATAAATCTGCTGTGCTGCAAAATCTTGTTCTAGTTCACGTACTCGATTTGGTGGTAAAAGTACTTGTTTTTTCGCTAGCAAAGCAGCAAAGAATAAAACCAGAAATTCATAGCTATCCGCTTCCCATAAAGCCCAAGTTAGATTTTCCATTTGAGCAATTGCAGCAGCTTGTAAGGCCACATCCTGCCAAAAGTAATTAAAACTGGTCGAGTGCAGAGCACCATCTATACAAAGTGGCTGAGCTGAATCGATGAATTTCTGAAAATGGCAATACATAGTTTTTAATTAATGATTTGAAGAATGTAAACGCTGATGTCGCTTACGCAAAATAAATTCACCAAGGAACAAAATGCCCATCAGCACATAAGAAATAAAGCCATTATAAATGACCCAAACCTGAGTTGAGGTAAAAAGCACAGTGCTTAAAGCAATCAGTGCATTACAAAAAAAGAAAATACACCAAACTTTAGTCACCTGTCTGGTCCACTGCACGCCAGAATCAGGTAAATCGGGTTCAACGAGTCGGGCAAAGCGCTCAATCATAGACGGCGGCTTGATGAGTGTCAGCGAAAAAATAATTAATGCGCCTAAACTCATACCGACTGGATATAACTTTAACCACGCATGATTATGTGACAATAAGCTCAGACCGCCACAAACAATAGCAAAACCGGTTAAAGGCCATAATAAAGAGTTACCTTTACCAAAAAGTCTGACGACACCCAACCCGATGAGTAATAGACTTACCCAAATGAATTGACCGTGTGTCAAGCTCCAACCCACAATAAAGGGATACAGCACAAACAGTGCTGCTATTATCCCTTTAAGAATAAACTTCATTCAGCAGTCATGTTCTGAATAACCGTCACAACATCCAGTACGGTTCTCACATTTTTAAAGTCTTCAGGCTTTACTTGCTTACCTGTTAACTCTTTAATTTTTACAACTAAATCAACCGCATCAATACTGTCGACATCAAGATCTGAATAAAGATTCGAATCGAGTTGAACAGACTCCGGTTCAATTTCAAACAAATCTTCCATCCATTCACGGAGTTTAGTTAATACTTGCTCTTGAGATAACATCATCACGCTCCTTATGACTTCTGTTGTGCTTCAACTAAAGCAACCAAACTCTGGATTGATTTAAAATGCTGTTTGGTTTCATCCGACTCTGCATTTAAATGAATGTTGTAACGCTTTTTCAAAGCTAGTCCCAACTCAAGTGCATCAATCGAGTCTAATCCTAAACCTTCTCCAAATAGTGGCGCTTCTGTATCAATATCCGCAATAGTGATATCTTCAAGTGCCAAAACATCAATAATCATTTGCTTTAGTTCATCAGCAAGATTGCTCATTTCAAGATAACTCTTCATCAAAAATTTTATAAAAACTACGACTTAACTGACGAACTTGTTTAGGTCCTACTGTTAAATCGTCTAACAAATCTGATACCTGTACCGCATCTAAAACCTTAACCTCGATATGAAATGGTTGAGATGGTACGTGATACCATTTTTCATTCTTGGTTAATGTAGATGGTGTGCAGGTAATAATTACTGGACGAATTGGTACATTTGCGCGAATGGCAATATTGGCTGCGCCTCGCTGAAACTCATTTAGGGTCATCCCTTTTTCAGTGCGCGTTCCTTCCGGAAAAATTAAAAGAGAAGCCGCATTGTTTTCTTTTAGACGCTTTACACAGTCTTCAACAAACTGCTGAGAACCTGCATTTAAAATATAGCCTGCGCTTTGTACGGGTCCTTTGGTAAATGGGTTCGACCAAAGAGACTGCTTCACAACACAATTAGCCTGCTGCATCATACCAATTAGTACTACAACATCAATCAAAGTCGGATGATTGGCAATCACCAACTCTTGACGACTATTTTGTAGCTTTTCCAAGCCTTCTACCGAATAAGTCATGATGCCAAGTTTGACCATCATTTCGGTAAAGCCTTTGAAACTATGTTTAATCACATTTTGTGCACGCTGCTGACGCTCTTCAGAGTCAGAAGTTGTCGCATTTAGTACTGGTGCAATCACTGAGGCAATGGCCATACCACCCAGCCCAAAACTGGCAAAACTAAAACCAGTAGCAGCCACACGCCAGCAATAATTACTTTTTTGCTTGAGGTTTTTAAGATTTAGCATTTGTTCCACCCAAATGCAGATGTTAACTGGTCAGCATCCTGCCAAAAATGAGCAAAAGCAGGAGCATCTGCTTCATCTGTATGCATCCACGCAGTAATTTGTAAATTAGGTTGCTCTAGAGTAACGACAGCAGCCATTGCATAGGCAGGAAAATCGACTGCCTCAGCATAAATATTAGGTAATGGCTCATCATAAGCAACGACTAAGACTCGCTTGATATCAGTCATTGACTTTAAAAGTGCATATGCCTCAATCAAACTTTCAGTCCATGAACAGCTTAAACTTGTAGAGGGAGTATCATCCTGACATAAAATAGAATAAAGCCCAGAAATTGCATTATGAACAGACGTTGAAAATTGTGTAGGTGATGGAGTTTGTTCATTTAAAACATCTTTTAAGATATTTAAAGTTTTGGCCTCATCACCATATTTTGACACCCAAACAATATAATCGGCTTTATTACCATCTAATGCACCGATCGCGCTATTTAAAGCAAGTTTAGCTAAGGGCGATAACCGTCTACGCTGCATTGCGGGGATGCAGTCGAGAGCTGCGTAGGAGGGCTGAGCATGTGTAAATATAAGCTGAGCAAGATGTAATGTTACCATGCTAAAAAATGAACCCTAAGCCGCGTTATTCTGTCGAAATATAAATTATCTTATAAAGATGCTGATTATAGCATTCGTTATAAAATTTACAAAAAATTACGTTTATCACTCACACTTTTTCATAACTCTTGGCACGTGCTCATTTATTTGCAATAAAAAACCCAAAGAAAACTTTGGGTTTTTGAACGTTAAAAAGCTTAACGATTAAATTTTTTCTCTGCTTTTTTAAATTTCTGAATGTAGCGACGACGACGCGCAGCAGTACGTTCATCAATTTGACTCTTACGACCTTCAAATGGGTTTTCAGAAGTTTTAAAGTCAATACGAACTGGTGTACCTTCAAGTTTATATACTTTACGGAACACGTTTTCTAAGTAACGACGATAATCCGCAGGAGTCTTATCAACCTTATTACCATGGATCACAATCGTTGGTGGGTTTTGTCCACCCATATGCGCGTAACGCATTTTAATACGTTTTCCGCTCACCATTGGAGGTTGATGTGCATCTGTAGCATCATTCAAAATTTGAGTTAATTTCGCAGGTGAAACTTTTAAATGCGATGAGTCATAAGCACGGTGAATAGTTGGGTACATATCCCCTACACCCGTACCATGCAACGCTGAAATAAGGTGCACTTTCGCCCATGGAATAAAGTCAAAACGACGATCAACATCCAATTTACATTGTTTGCGATCATATTCGGTCATGTTATCCCATTTATTAATGGCGATCATCATGGCACGCCCAGCTTCAAGCGCATAACCAATTAAATGTAAATCTTGCTCAACAACCCCTTCACGAGCATCGAGAACTACAACAACCACATGCGCATCTTTAATTGCTTGTAGCGTTTTCACAATTGAGAATTTCTCAATCATTTCTTCTACTTTACCCTTACGACGCACACCAGCTGTGTCAATTAATGTGTATTGACGGCCATCACGTTCAAAAGGGATATAAATCGAATCGCGGGTTGTACCAGGTTGGTCAAATGCTACTACACGATCTTCACCAAGTAATCGATTGACCAAGGTAGATTTACCAACGTTTGGACGGCCAATAATAGCTAAACGTAAACCCGTTGCTTTGTCATGTTCTTCTTCACTTTCATCTTCAGGAACATTCTCAAGAACATCTTCAAGCATTTGCTGCACGCCACGACCATGGCTGGCAGCAACTTGTAAAGGTTCACCCATACCCAGTTTGTAGAATTCAACCAAAGCCGCTTCTGCATGAACGCCATCTACCTTGTTCGCAACAAGATAAATTTTCTTGCCCAAAGTACGTAGTTCACGGGCAATTTGCTCATCTGAAGCCAATAAACCAGCACGAGCATCAACCACAAAAATAATGATATCAGCTTCATTGATTGCTGTTTTTGACTGCTCGGCCATGTAGTTATCAATACCGCCCTCATTTTCACCAATACCGCCAGTATCAACGACAATAAAAGACTTATTCTGATAAGTCGCATCACCATATTTACGGTCACGAGTCAGGCCCGCGAAGTCGGCTACAAGTGCATCACGACTCTTGGTAATCTGGTTAAATAACGTTGATTTTCCGACATTCGGACGACCAATGAGCGCAATAACGGGTTTCATACAATAACCTTAATTCAAG
>NZ_JZFB01000004.1:117438-123687 GCF_001188385.1 Acinetobacter sp. V2
TAAAAACAGTACAGGAGATATATTTTAAGGTCAGAGATGACCATAATAAAAGACGGGGCTTTGAACTGATTTAATTCAAACACCCCGATATTTTTAACAGCATAATTTGTTAAGCGCTTATTTTAGCACAAGCGAACGAAATTAACGATTCTGCCAAATACTTAAATCGCCTTTTCGGGTCGAAACATAAAGTTGATTCTCGATAACACGCAATGTGTTAACTTCGCCACTTGTTTTTGAACGACCAATTAACTTACCTGTTGTTGGTTCAACAAGATGTAATACGCCATCTAAATCACCTACAACAAGGTCTTGTCCTAGCACAACTGGGTTACTTAAATGACGGTTTAACAAACTATCATTTTCCCAGATTTTTTCACCAGATGCTAAATCGTAAGCTGTTAGCTTACCATCTGTTGAAGAAACAAATACTTTATTGTCATAAACTTCTGGACGTTTAGTACTGCTCGAATCTTCACTCCAAACGACACGTTGAGAAGCAAGATCGGTTACAGTCACTTGACCTTGGAAACTGGTCGTTACCATAAACTGTCCAGCTACAGTAGGATCACCATCGATATCAATTAAACGTTGAATATCAGAACGACCTTCACTTACTGCAACACGACGTTGGAAACGCGGAATACCACTAATGGTATCAATTGCATATACATATGCATTCGCAGAAGCAATTAATACAGTACGAGGATCAAGGCTCACTGGTGATGCCTGACCACGCAAACTAAATTGGACATTCGGTAACTTATAAGCCCAAACTTGTTGGCCTGAAGTAGCATCATGCGCAAATACAGTACCATCATTCGCAATGGTAATAACACGTCCAGATTGAACCAATGACGGGCTTAACAATGCGCCAGATAACTGTGCAGTCCACTTCTGCTCGCCTGTTGCCTGATCTAGTGCAAAGAGTTGACCTTTACTGTTACCAACAACAACAATCCCTTCAGCAGCTTCAACACCAGAGCTCAAGCCTAATTTGCTGACTTTCTTTTCCCAAATGCGTTGTTTACCACGATATGCAGCTACTTCACCTTTTGGATCAAGCGTGAAAACCACACCATCGTTTGCATCAAGTTGCAAACGTAATGGATCAGCTTTATCAGTAGAAGAAACACTACGCGAAAACACTGGCGTTAAGGTCTTTTTCGACTCGGTCAATTTCGGTAGAGGATTTGGTTTAACTTCTTTTACTTTATTACTAGAACATCCCACCAGTACAGCCGATGCGATTGCAATTGCCAAAGGCAGTTTGAATTTCTGATTCATTAAGACTCTTCCACCTGTGTTTCCAAAATTGGGCGCTCAATCTGTGGATCTTCAACTAAAACGCCAACACTTTCGAGTTTAATTTGTAAAATTTGTCGCTCTTGTTTACGTTCTAGTAACGAATTCCAAGCTGCCTGATACGCTTTTTTAGCAGAATCAACATCTTTCTTAGCAACAAAGATATCACCACGTAACTCTTCTACCGTTGCTTTAAATGCAGGATCGACGTTACCAGACAGAGTTTTTAGTGCTTCATCATATTTGTTTTGCGCCAATTGTGCATCTGCTAAACGCAATTTTACAACCTGAATCAAACCTTCATCTTTAACTTTTGAATTTTCAACTTTCTTTAAGGCTTTTTCAGCAGCAGCATAATCTTGTTTTTCATAGGCCAATTTTGCTAATACAAACTGAGTCTGTATGGCCTGAACAGAGTCGATATCATCTTTTACAATTTTATCTGCTGATGCAGTTACTGAACTTAAAGCATTTGGATTATCGGCACTCGCATTTGCTTCATCCATTAACTGCTGTACTTTTGCAGTTTCTACCTGACTAGTTGCCAGATTCTTTTTTTGCCAGTATGTCCACCCAAAAAAGGCAATCAACGCAATGAGAATTCCGCTAATCATGGCAGAACCATATTTTTTGGCGAACGACTTTAAGCTGTCGAATTGTTCTTCATCACTTAAGCTCATGTGATTGTCCTTTTCCAGATGTTCAGTTTATTTTGTAAATTTTTGGATTAAAAATGGTACGAGGTCAGCAATTGCGACTTGTGACTGTTCAGCTGTTGCTAATTCTTTAATAGCAAACTGCTGTGCTTCCCACTCTCGTTCCCCTAAAATCAAAGCAAAGATTGCTCCAGCCTGATCAGCTTTTTTCATCTGGCTTTTCATGCTGCCTTGTGAACCTGTTTTGATTCGAATACTGCTATTTGCAGCTTCTAACTGGTCACGTAATTGTTCCGCTAAAATCAAAGCATTCGTTTGATAAGCAGGTTCTGCAACCAAAAAGACTTCACAATCACGAATAACTTCAGCTTGTTCAACTTGCTCAAGCAGAAGCAATAAACGCTCCATACCCATCGCAAAACCAACAGCTGGTACAGATTGATCTGGCTTACCTTTTAATTGACCAACTAAACCGTCGTAGCGTCCACCAGCACATACTGTGCCTTGCGAACCGAGTGCTGTAGTCGTCCATTCAAAAACAGTCTTGTTGTAATAGTCCAGACCACGTACCAACTTCTGGTTAATTACAAACTGGATGCCAGCAGCAGTCAAATAATCTTGTAACTGCTTAAAATGATCCAAACTATCTTCTTTTAAGAAATCATGTAATTTCGGCGCATTTTCCAGAATTTTCTGTGTAGATTCAATTTTAGAATCTAAAATGCGTAATGGATTTGTTGTTAAGCGACGCTGCGAATCTTCATCCAACGCATCTTTATGTTCGTTTAAGAACGCAACTAATGCATTGCGATACTCTGTACGCTCATCAGTTTCGCCTAAAGTATTCAACTCAAGCTGAACCTTATCAGCAACGCCCATACGTTTCCATAAGCGAGCTGTCAACATAATCAATTCAGCATCAATGTCAGGAGTCGCAACGCCAAAAGTTTCTACACCAAACTGGTGGAACTGACGGTAACGCCCTTTTTGTGGTTTTTCATAACGGAACATAGGTCCCATATACCACACACGTGGCGTAGCACCGCGTAACAAGTTATGTTCAACCAACGCGCGAACACAACCAGCTGTACCTTCGGGACGTAAGGTTAATGACTCTGGCGGATTGCCTTTATCGAAAAAGGTATACATTTCTTTTTCAACAATATCAGTAGCATCACCAATAGCACGTTTAAACAAGCCCGTTTGCTCAACGATTGGTAAACGAATTTGTTGATAACCATAAGCATCCATTAACGATGCTAAATGTTGCTCAAGACGTCTCCACGCTACTGTTTGCGTTGGCAAGACGTCATTAAAACCTTTGATTGCGACAATTGAACTCATGATGAACTACGAATAATTTCTTTAGATTTAGCTTCTTCAAGCTCTTGGACACGTTGACGAACCATTGTTTCGATTTCATCAACCAATTGATCGGTATCGATTAAATGGCTTTTCTCACCATTACGATAAACCAGTGAGCGAGGCGCAGCCCCAACAACCCCGATATCGGCTTCTTTTGCTTCACCCGGGCCATTTACCTTACAACCAATCACTGACACATCCATTGGAGTACGAATATCTTCTAAACGTTCTTCCAAAGCTTGCATCACTTGAATAACGTTAAATTCTTGGCGTGAACAACTCGGACAAGCAATAAAGTTAATCCCGTTAGAGCGTAGACCAAGCGATTTTAAGATATCAAAACCAATCTTGATTTCATCTTCTGGTTCGGCAGCAAGCGAAATACGCATTGTATCGCCAATACCTTCCATCAATAATCCGCCAAGGGCAATCGCTGATTTCACAGTACCCGTACGGTAAATACCCGCTTCGGTAACACCAAGGTGTAATGGATTATCAATTTGCTGAGAAAGCAAGCGGTAAGCATCCATGGTTAAAAACACATTTGAGGCTTTTACGCTAACTTTAAACTCATGAAAATCAAGGCGGTCTAAAATATCAATGTGACGTAAAGCTGATTCAAGAAGTGCTTGCCCTGTAGGCTCGCCATATTTTTTCTGTAAATCTTTTTCTAGAGAACCCGCATTCACACCAATACGCATTGAAATACCATGATGACGTGCCGCAGCAACGACCTCACGAACTTTCTGGTCTGACCCGATATTTCCCGGATTAATACGCAAACAGTCTGCACCATAATCTGCAACTGCCAAAGCAATTCTATGGTCAAAATGAATATCGGCAACTAATGGTACTGAAACGCGCTTACGAATTGCGCCAAATGCTTCAGCAGCCTCCATAGATGGGACCGAAACACGCATAATATCAGCACCTGCATCAACGCAACGCTCAATCTGAGCAACGGTTGCATCAACATCGCAAGTTTCAGTGTTTGTCATACTTTGCACACTAATAGGTGCATCGCCACCGACATACACCGACCCAACACGAATTTTGCGTGTTGGTCGACGTTTAATTGGGTTCTCTATCATTGTATCGCTCAACTCATGGTATTAGCGGGATAAACGGAATTCAGCTTTACCGTTTACCGTATATGGAGACAATGAAATCTGTTCTTGGTTTAAACTTAATGACACCGCAGTTGCATCATCAAGACGAATCTGAAATGGAGACTCGCCATTTAAGTTTAAAGTTGATGACTGACGGCCTGTCGCCAAAACTTTACCTGTTGCATCAACAATATGAACAGACGTTGGACGGTTAAAGTTTAGCACCAATTGATCACCCACTGTTGAGGTAGCATTTCCTTTCATAGGTAAAACTTCAACACTAGATTGATTTACTTTAGGTAAATCAGCATCTTCTTTCTTAGAAGTCCATTTTTGAATACCCATGACAATCAATGACACAACAGCAATAACCACGATTGCAAGAAGTGCACGCTTCAACCATTTCTTATTACGGTCACTATTAGAACCAGGGAGTTTACCCATGATTTTAATCGGCGAGTTGTTTAAGGCATGGTTTGGTAAAAGCCCGGTATCATTTGCATAAATTTCATCAAAGCGCTGAATAATTGCCGTCGCATCTGTATTTAAATATTTTGCATATGAACGGTAATAACCCTTAATAAAAGTCGCTTCTGGCAATGACTTGTAATCATCTTGCTCTAAAGCAGTTAGAGTCTTAACCGGCATGTTTAAATCTGAAGAAACTTGCCCTAACTCTTTATTCTGAGCAACTCGAATTTGACGTAAATACTCACCAGGACGTTGAATATTTCCTAAAGCAGAAGTCGGTAAGCTTGAGCCAGTTGGCTGCTGTGAATTAGGATTTATTTCCATACGGCCTCAGTACTATACTGTAATTGCAAATAACGTTGATATTCTGGACTTTCCGGGAACAAAGCACGTAACTGGTTTACTAACACTTGCATTCCCATTTTATCCGCATTGGCTCGAGCCACTCTTACACCAATCCAAAGTGCTCTTGCACCCTGATTTTTCTGCCCCACTGTATGAACATATTGCTCATACATTTGTGTAGCAGCCGGAATCTGCTGCTGCAAATAAAAAATTTCCGCTAACTCTAACATTGAAATATAAGAGTCGCGGTTAGCAAGGAGTGCTTGTTTGAATGTTTTTTCAGCATTCGCAACATCACCCAATTTTAAATAAATACGCCCTAGATTTTCTAACGCCTGATAGCGTTGGTCATAACCTAATGTTGTGCCAGCAATACGAAATTGCTCGATCGCATCATTATAGCGTTCCATTTGATACAAGTACGTACCATAGTTATTATGTGCTTGAGCATTATCTGGTTCAGATGAAATTGCTCGTTTAAAGTAATGTTCTGCTTTTTCTAAGTTTGGCTTGCTACCTTCTTGCTGTAGCAAAATGCCCATCATCATATTTGCCGTTGCATCGCGGCTATCTACACTTAAAGCTTGATCAAGAGCTCGCTTTGCCGAATCCAAGTCACCCGAACGGATATGTTCAGCAGCAAGTTGTGTACGCACTTTTACCGCTTTTTCTGGGTCTTTCTTTTGCACATGCGTTGTCTGGCAACCACTTACCAGAAATGCAACTGCAACCCCCATCCATAATACCGTTTTTAACTTTGGAGTACTCAAAGCCTGCCCTCAATTTTATCCCTGTGTACGCAAAATCTCTTGACGCTGTGTAACTTTCTTCTGCCACTGTTCAGCACGACGAGTTCTATCGGCCACTTGACCGACTAACTGTCCACATGCAGCATCAATATCATCACCACGTGTTTGACGAATCGTACACACAAATCCAGCATCAGACAAAGTTTTTTGGAACGAGATAATTCGATTTCGGCTTGAGCGACCATATGG
>NZ_JZFB01000004.1:123731-135745 GCF_001188385.1 Acinetobacter sp. V2
CTTGGTAGGTTTTTTAATAATTTAATCATTTGCTGTGCATGTTCAGGCTGATCATTTACACCCTCTAACATCACATATTCAATAGTCACATGTTTACGCGTACTTTCATTACCATCTTTGGCAATATAACGCTGACATGCTGCAATCAACTGAGCCAATGGATATTTTTTATTAATTGGCACTAATTCGTTACGTAATTCATCATTTGGCGCATGTAAAGAAATTGCTAAAGCAACATCAATGTCTTTTGCAAGTTGATCAATTTTAGGTACAACACCTGATGTTGATAAAGTCACACGACGCTTAGACATGCCATAAGCAAAGTCATCAAGCATAATCTGCATTGAGCTTAATACGGCATCATAGTTGAGCAATGGTTCACCCATACCCATCATCACGACATTGGTCACTGAACGCTCACGCTCGGCAACAGGCACTTCTTCCATATAAGAATAATTTGCCATCCAAAGTTGTCCAATGATTTCATCTGGCGTTAAATCACGTTGGAAACCTTGTTTGCCTGTTGAACAAAATGAGCAGTCTAATGCACAACCGACTTGTGACGAAATACACAAAGTCTTACGCAAGCCTGTTTTATCTTCGGCAGGAATTAATACAGTTTCAACTAAAGAACCTGCACCATCACCCACACGGAAAACCCACTTACGTGTACCATCTTTTGAATAGTGACGGTGAACCACTTCAGGAGCTTTGATTTCACAAATCTGTTCAAGCTTCGCACGCAATTTCCCTGAAATATTGGTCATTTCAGCAAAATCAGTAATGAAGTATTGATGTATCCATTTCATCACCTGACCGGCACGAAACTTTTTCTCACCAATATCTTCAAAGAATTTCTCTAATTCAGTGCGAGACATGCCGAGTAAATTCACTTTATTTTCGGCAGCAGGAATTACCAGCGTGGACGAAGATTGCTGCTGTCCATCAAGATTTTCAGATGAAACGACCTCTGCAGAACTCATGTGTATTTACCTAAACCATGTCAAAAAACTGAAGATATTGTTCAAGAATCAAACAATATTCTCTTGAGAGAATAAAAAAACCAGATAAGTAGTATACCACTTATCTGGTTTGAATGCTTTCGATTAACGAGTGCGTGGGCAGATCTCGTTGTCAGCAAAGAAGTAAGCAATTTCACGCTCTGCAGAAGCAACTGAGTCAGAACCGTGAGCAGCGTTTTCGTCGATGCTTACAGCAAAGTCAGCACGGATAGTGCCAGGAGCAGCTTCTTTAGGGTTTGTAGCGCCTAAGATTTCACGGTGTGCAAGAACTGCATTTTCGCCTTCAAGAACAGATACTACAACTGGACCAGAAGTCATGAATGCAACTAAGTCACCAAAGAAACCACGTTCTTTATGCTCAGCATAGAAACCTTCAGCATCAGCTTGAGAAAGGTGTTTCATTTTAGTCGCAACAATTTTTAAACCCGCTTTTTCAAAACGAGCAAAAATATCACCGATGTGGTTTTTAGAAACTGCATCAGGTTTTACGATAGACAAAGTACGTTCAATAGCCATGAGTGGCTCCTTTATTTTAAAATTTAAACATTAAAAAATTTGCCGCATTATACCGATGTCATAGGCAATAATCAGCTTTGAATGTGTAAAAGTTGCGATTTTTTCTACTGTTTTTAGCGAACTTCGTCTATCCAGGCCATTTGAATCCCTTCTAGCAATCCTTCTGTCGATTTATTTGGGTCATCATTGAAGTCTGGTAATGCGCACACCCATGCATGTAAATCGGTAAAACGAATCCATTGCGGATCAACTTCTGGATGTGCTTCTGACAATTCAATGGCAATATCAATCGTATCTGTCCAACGTAAGCCCATAGCGGCTCCTATCTGTTTAATCTGCTAAATCACGAACTGTGTACTTTAGCAAATCCACAAACCTAATCGATAGCTTAAGCTGATAAAAATTACCGATACTTATAAAGCGATGTTCAATAGCGGAGCCATAAAAATAATCATACCCGCGACCGCCGCACCAATAAGCGCACCCACAATCACATCACTTGGGTAATGAAGACCAAGCACCATACGAGACAATGCTACAAGCACCATGAAAGGAAACATCGCCGCAAGCAAAGCGGGCTGGATATAACCCAACACAATTGTCACCATCACTGCATGAAGTGTATGACCCGATGGAAAGCTAAAATGATCAAGTGGTCTCTCACCGAGCACAATCACCTGATGCACTTGATATGGACGAGGTCGTGTTGTCTTATGTTTTAAAAATTTATAGATCGCAGTCCCAATAGAACCACCTAATAATAAGTAGATGATTTGCAGGCTATAGGTGATGCCTTGCATCCCCCACACAATTGCCAGCATTAGATACCAAAATGGACCGTCACCCACACGACTAATGATTTTGAAGAAAAGGGCAACACGCTGTGAGTGAGAGAAATTATTAAGATATAAACAGCCTCTTAAATCTAAATCGAGTATTTTTATTTTTGCATTCTTAAATTTCATGGTCATTCTCCTATTTTAGGATACTTAGGTGAAGTCCACCGAGGGCTCCTTCACTACCTGATAAAATGCCTGCTCCAATTGCTGAACCGGAAGTTGCCAACCGCTTTGCTGTACTTTATGACAGGCTTGCACGCCCATTTCTCTAAGTTGTTGTACTGAAGGAAGCTGATAAATTTGTTGTATAAAGTGGCTTTTTTGTCCAAGTGGGCTTAACCAGCCATCCACACCATGTGTTAAGTATTGATGTGCACATGCATAATCATACGCGATAACTGGCAAACCGCTTGCCATTGCCTCTAAAACTACGTTACCAAACGTTTCAACTTGACTCGCAAATACGAATACATCAGCACTTGCATAGGCAGCCGCCAAATCTTGACCTCTTAAACTTCCAGTAAAGATAACACCCTTCGCTTCAGGTAATGACTTTAAACGAGCAAAATCCGGGCCATCTCCCACAATAACCAATTTCGTTTTATGGGTCTGAACAGTTTGTAAGTTGGCATAACTTTCAATGAGCACTTGTACTTCTTTTTCGGGAGACAAACGCCCCACATAAAGCATAACCCGAGTATTCTCATCGGCATCCCATTGCTTTCGCAAGTTTTCAGAGCGGTGCCTTGGTGAAAATCTCGTTGTGTCTACGCCGCGTCCAACAACAACCAGCGGGCAAGTAATACCAAAACCACGTAATGCTTCTTGTGTATCTTTACTCGGCACACAAGTCACTTGGGTATTATTGTGAAACCAGCATAGGTATTTTTGAATCGGTTTAACCAAAAAAGCCAAATCGAAGAATCGACTAAAATCTTGAAATGGCGAATGAAAGCCGCTAGAAACTGGAATAGCTTTTGCCTTAGCAGCTTGCATGGCAGTTAAACCTAACGGTCCTTCAGTCACAATATGAACCACATCGGGCACAAACTTTTCAAAAGCTTTCGATACTTTTAAATATTGTGGCCAACCAAATTGCAAAGTCGGATATTTTGGAATCGCTTGCGACATCACCAGACATTCTTGCTCTGGGGTAAAGTCATGGCATTTTGCCTTTTGCTCTGGACGAATCAGTAAAATCTTATGCCCCTGTTTTTGTAAACCTTGGCATAGTTGTAATAATGAAAGTGCCACACCATTAATTTCAGGTGGCCAAGTTTCCGTCACAATCGCAATTTTTAAACGTGGGCGCACTAAATCATGCAATGAATGCGTATTAGATAGCTGCTGCTTTTGTTTAAAAAAGAATTGGAAGCTTTCAGGAAGTTGCTGTTGTTTTAATAGTGCTGTCGCGTATGAGCTTTGCATAGCGCCATCCATCAATGTATTTATTTTCATGCTTAAAGATTAAGCAGTTTTTTTGACATTTTGATGATAAATGCGTGACAGTTTACTGACATGAAAAATAAAAAAAGCACACTGATAACAGCATGCTTTTCTCTTAAGACCTAGTAATACTTAGCGATTTTGCAATTTTGCATAGTCCATGAGTACATTTGCAGCTTCAGTCACAAAAGTTTCTTCCTCTGGTAATGCAGGGCGTTGAGATGCTTTCATTTTAGCGCGAGATTCAGCTAGAGCATCTAATGAAGCTTGATAGCTTTCCCAGTTTGCAAAAGGCTTTTGACCCGTTGCAGCACGGCGTTCATTTTCTGCATCTAAAGTTTGTTTCTCTAAACCAAGTAATTCAGCACGGCGTTTATCAATATCAAGCACCACTTGTTTTTGGTCGCTCGTAACTTTAGCAATCGCAGTACGTTTATTTAGATATTTAAACTGGGCATCATTAGCAACACGTTGTTCAGAGAATTGAGACAACTTTGCCACATAAGGTTGCACAGAGCCTTCTCGTTTAAATGGTGCTGTAGGAATTGTGTCCCACTTCAACGCATTTTTCGATTTACGCTCACCAAACTCTTCGTTATAGATATCGACGAGTTTAATGTCTGGCACTACACCTTTATTTTGCGTACTACCACCTGTAATACGGTAGAACTTACGCTGAGTTAAAGTCGCTTGACCGTATGCCAGAGTATCAAGTTGCACCTGAGCTGTACCCTTACCAGTCGTTGTACTACCAATAATAATACCGCGCTCATAGTCTTGGATTGCAGCAGAGTAAATCTCACTTGCAGATGCAGATGCCAAGTTCACCATTACGGCGAGTGGACCTGTGTAAACTTGCTGACCACCGTCGTTGTCTTCAAAAACACTTACGTTGCCATTGCCATCACGAATTTGAACCACTGGACCTGACTTAATCACTTGACCCAGCATACGTGCAACTTCTTCTAATGAACCACCTGGGTCATTACGCAAGTCGATAATGATACCTTCTACTTTCTTCGCTTTTAACGCTTCAAAAGCATTGGCAGTATCTTCAGAAACTGAACGGTATTGTTGACCCGCACGACGTGAACGATAGTCAAAATAGAATGATGGAATTTCAATTACGCCCAACACATGCTTTTTACCATCACGTGTTACTTCAACTGTACGTGAACGAACACCAGCATCTTCTTCTTGAATCACATCACGCACTAAGGTCACATTACGTGCTTGACTCATTGATGCGCCAGCACCAAGAAGTTTTAACGTGACTTTGGTTCCACGCTTACCACGAATGAGTCCAACAATTTCAGAACTTGTCCAACCAACCACATCAATCATTTTCTCGCCTTCTTGGGCGACTCCAACGATTCGATCTCCTGATTTCACTTGGCCAGACTTACTTGCAGGACCACCTTCTACAATGGTTTCAATCTTGGTGTAATCTTCATTGCCACGCTCTGGACGAATCGACACACCAATACCTTCAAGCTGCAAAGTCGTTTGGCGATTCAATTCTATCGCATCGATTGGTGGGTAATAGTTACTGTGTGGATCATAGGTCGCCAACATGGCGTTCAATGTTTTGTCCAACACATCATCGCTTTTCACACGACTAATTCTTTCAAGCTGACGCGTATAACGTTTAGTTAAAGTCTGAGCTGGTGTTAAATCTTCTGGGCCAGTTAAATCTTGACCATCAGCAAGTGATGGATTTTCTTTAAGCGCTTTTTGTTTCGCCTGCTCTTCTTCACGGCTAATGGTTAAGTTGATTAACTGCGAAACCAACATTTTACGCCAGTGATTTTGTTGCTCAGCCGATGTTTTAAAATACGGCGCTTTTTCGCGATCTACTTCAATATAGCTATTTGGCTGTTTTAAATTTTGCTGCTGTTTCAGCTCAGCTAACATGAACTCATAAAATTGTTTTAAGCGTTCACGATATTGCTGATGAATTGCAAATGGTCCAGTCAAATTCCCCGCTTTTAAAGAAGCACCAAAATTTGAACCATATAGTTTTTTATAATTTTGAACTTCAGCGTCTAAAAATAGAGAGTGATCCGGATCAAGACTATCTAAATACATATCGAGGATACGATTTGATGTCGTCGCATCCAGACGCATATTTAAATAATGTTGGCGATCAACTAAAGTTGCCAGTTGGCGAGCCACCAAAGCCTGTTCTTGCGTTGGCTGGATCGATTGAGAAACCACAGCAGTATTGGTTGCTGCTCTCGCTTCATTCATCGTATGAGTGAAGAATAAACCGCCAGTCGCGATCGCTACTGCACAAGCTATAGTTTGAAGTTTCATAAATTTTTAATACTTCCTTGGGTGTTCCTATCTTACACGCTCTGTTTTCGATATGAACTAAGCAGATTCAAAATCTTAACCAACTAAATTGTTTATACCGTGTAGTTTTATCATATTCTGTACTGACAAAATGTAGCAAAACATTGCAAAATTCGCTTATTGTTTTTCAATCAAAATTCAAATGGAACCAATATGATTGGCGCATTGATGCTGGACATCGCCGGCACAGAACTTACTCAAGAAGATATTGAACTATTACGCGCTCCGCAAGTCGGTGGCATGATTTTATTTGCACGAAATATTGAATCTCCACAACAAGTCCGTGCCTTAACGGACCATATGCGTCAAATTCGTCCAGATATTTTAATTGCTGTCGACCAAGAAGGTGGCCGAGTTCAGCGCCTAAGATCAGGTTTTACCTTATTACCGGCCATGGGTCGTTTCGGTGAGCTCTATATTACTCAACCTCAAAAAGCACTTGAACTGGCGGAACAGTGCGGCTGGTTAATGGCAACCGAAGTCTTGGCTGTAGGTATCGATTTTAGTTTTGCACCCGTTTTAGACCTTAATGCAATTAGTGATGTGATCGGTGATCGTGGCTTCTCTAAAAATATTGAGGATATTGCCCCGCTTGCTGGTGCATTTATGCAAGGCATGAAAAAAGCTGGAATGGCAAACACGGGCAAACACTTCCCGGGCCACGGTTCAGTGAAAGCCGACTCTCATGTTGCAGCTGCAATCGATAGCCGTAGCTATGATGAAATTTACAACCATGACATGCAAAGCTTTATTAAGCTCATGCCACAGCTTGATGCGCTCATGCCTGCACATGTGATTTATGATCAGATCGATCCAAATCCAGCAGGTTTTTCACCGTTCTGGATTCAAGAAGTTCTACGCAACCGTTTGAAGTTTGATGGTGTACTTTTCTCTGATGACTTAAGCATGCAAGCTGCTTGTGTAGCAGGTGGCGCAGATGCACGTATCCAAGCTGCTTTAACCGCGGGTTGTGATATGGGGCTCGTGTGTAATGACCGTAGTGCGGCATGTACAGCACTTGAAGGTATTGCAAACCTAGAGCTACCGAATCAAGAACGCCTTGAACGCATGCGTGGTCAAATTCCACAAATTCAGATTGGTGAAACCTTATCGCTTGGCGACGAGTGGCAAGCTGTCAAAACAGCCATTGAAGAGTTTAAAAATTCGATCTAAATTGAGTTAAACGTATATTTGACTGATGGTCTCGATCATCAGTCAAACCACACAAAAACAATAAATCGAGCTCAGGACGAATGACACAACAACTTTCAAAACACCGCCACATCTCTTTTACAGCCCACTATACAGGCTATATCTGGTATCAAATGGGGATTTCTCATGAAGCACTTGCTACAACCAAAGGCAAATCACTGGCATATTTGGTTCATCCGATAGAATCTTGGGCTGAGAAATATGTGGGCGGTAGCATGCGCACGACGCTCAAACAACGCCACACCATGCTTGATCATCACTTAGAACAACTCATTCAAGAAAGTCCTGATTTACAAGTTCTAGAAATAGCATGTGGCCTGTCTCCACGTGGCTGGTGGTTTAGACAGCATTACCCTTCGATTACCTATCGGGAGCTTGATTTACCCGATATGGCACAAACCAAACAAAATGCGTTACAACAAATTGAAAAAAATGCACCTGAAGTTTTATCAGTTGATTTATTTACAGAAGCTTTTGCACAAGCATTTGAAGTATTTGACCCGAACCGCCCACTAGTTGTGATTAGTGAAGGTTTAATTAATTACTTTGATAAAGATTTATTAAAACAACTAATTCAATCAATTGCTCACTATGGCGCTTCTTTTAAAAATTTTTATTATTTAACGGATCTCTACCCTGAACCAGTTAAAAACAAACTTGCCAGTATTATCTGGAATAGCAGTAAATTATTGAAATTAATGTCTCGAAGCTCGTTTAGTTTTCACTTCAAAAGTCCCAAAGAAGTTGAAGACTTTTTTAAAGATACAGAGTTCGATCAAGTTAGCGTGGAACAACCACAAATTTTCTTTGGACAAGTTTCTCAAGATAATCATGAGCAACATTTAGGGGACTTGGTCTGGACCATACACGCGCAAATAAAATAACCAATATAAAAAATGGAAGCTCGAAATAAACGAGCTTCCATCTCTAACTATATTATTAAGCTGCTTGTTTTTGACGAGCAATAAAACGGCTTAAACGATCAGCAAGTTCGAAACTACCATGTTTAAATAAAGCTCGAATCCCCTGCTCTGTACTTTCAAAAATTAAGCACTCAATTGCAAAGCTACCTTCTTCATCTTTTAAATGTAGTGCTAAATCACGTGGATGGTCATTCACAAAATCAAGCTGCGAAACATCATCCATTTTTAAATACATACCGAAGAAAGTGACATCAACAATCGTTACAGGAACCTCTACATCAGACTCTCGGTGAGTAAGTTGAGTTTTTGGCTGCAAAACCCGAACTCGCTCTTCCCCACGGCGTTCCATGTTTTGCATTTGTTCACGTGTCATAGGAATAATGCCATCCAGATTTTGGATAGATTCCCCTTTCAAAAATGAAGTGAACAAACTCATGGTTTCTTTACGGCGCTGCAATTGAGGTACATGATCTGCGTTTGCAATAAGTGCAAATTCCATATCTGGGCATTGCAAAGCAAAGTTCGCATTTTCATGAGGCAGAGTAAAACTATCGTACTGCCCTGCTGCAACTAGGGTTTTACACTCTGGAATGGGTACATCAGTTAACCGCAAAAGACGATTACAGTTAATTTCATAACGTTCTCGCTCAGTACCCGTAAACTCAGCCATTTGCCTAAAAAATAATTTTTTGGCTGTTGGTGACATGCGGGTTTTATCTAATTTTGCATGATTAACTAAATATAAAATTACAGCTTGCCCAAACTCTTCCATGCGGTTTTCTTGCATGAGCTTGAGCGACTCTTCCAAAATCATTCGCCAACTTTTTCGAGTCTTTTGCATAACTCCCATTAAAATCATGCGATCCATTAATTCTGGACGATGATAAGCAAAACAAGAAGCAATCACTGACCCCAAAGACATTCCCATTACAGAAACTTTTTGTAGTCCAACAATATCTAACCAGCGTCCCAACATTTTAGACAAATCGGGTAGCTCTAAAGTACCTGCCGATACTCCAGTATCCCGATTGGTAATTTGCTGATTTGCGCCCATAGAAGGTAAATCAATTAATATGACCGGACCGCTTTCAAACAATTGTTCAACACAATATTTATAAGAATTAAAATTCTGGAAAGCTCCGCCCACAATCACAATTGGCGTATTGTGAATTGTTTTTGGGTCGGCAATTGCCATATATTCAATTTTCCAGCCGTCAATCCATGTGGTACGAGCAGGTTGTTTAAAACTATCTCTATGGTAGATATCGAAAAAGCCAAAACCGGCATAAGCTTGGTTGATCTCCGAATCCATTTGAATAATGGAATTCATATCCTTGCTTCCTCCTTGCTGTAATTTTTTTATGCTGCAAGAGTTCCTTCTTGAACACGTAATCTTTTATGCACAAAACTTTAAAATTTGTATTAGTTTGTATTGCACAATAACATTCTAAACAATTGTGTGAAATATACGCAATCGCTCAAATGACCGCTCATCTTGTTTAAGTCGCTAATAGTTTGCAAAATATTTAAATGTTTTTTTATGACGGTCACATTTTTCAAAAAAAGCCATTCATTGTTCCGCATTTGACTGCTACTATCTTACTCATTGGTAAATGATTAAAAAATGCTATGCAAGATTCAATTGAACAATATATGCAAACAGTTGGGCAACAAGCACGTCAGGCCTCTCGTGTCCTTACAAGTGCTTCTACCTCACTAAAAAACCATGCACTCTCTGCTATTTATACTGCTTTAGAAAATAATCAGGCAGCAATTTTGGCAGCGAATCAAATTGACATGGATAAAGGTCGTAGCAATCAGCTCGACAGCGCATTGCTTGATCGTCTTGAACTTACGCCCGCACGTTTTAAAGGAATGTTGCAAGGTCTAAAAGATGTGATTGCACTTGTCGATCCAATTGGGGAAATTACGGATCTTGCATATCGCCCCACAGGCATTCAAATTGGTAAAATGCGTGTGCCTTTAGGTGTTGTTGGGATGATTTACGAATCACGTCCAAACGTAACCCTTGAAGCTGCATCTTTAGCCATTAAATCGGGCAACGCCATTATTTTACGTGGTGGTTCAGAAGCACTCGAGTCAAATAAAGCAATTGCTGAAGCGATTAAGCATGGCTTAAAAGTTGCTGGCTTACCTGAAGATTCAGTTCAAGTGATTAACACTTCAGACCGCGCGGCTGTTGGTCATCTTATTACCATGGCGGAATATGTAGATGTAATCGTTCCACGTGGTGGCAAAAGCTTAATTGAGCGTGTAACTAACGAAGCGCGTATTCCGGTCATTAAGCATCTTGATGGTAACTGCCATGTATTTGTGGAAGCACAAGCAGATTTGCAAAAAGCTTTACCAATTACATTAAATGCCAAAACACATCGTTATGGCGTTTGTAATGCGATGGAAACTCTGCTCGTTGATGAAAAAATTGCAGACGTTTTCTTACCACGCATTGCAGAACTCTATGCTGAAAAACAAGTTGAGCTTCGCGGTTGTCCAGAAACACGTCGCATTTTAGGTGCTTCTGTAAAACCAGCGACAGAAGAAGATTGGTACACCGAATATCTAGGGCCAATTCTTGCAGTTAAGGTAGTGAGTGGCATTGATGAAGCAATTGACCATATCAACAAATATGGTTCACATCACACCGATGCTATCGTAACTGAAAACTACACGTTGGCTCGTCAGTTCTTGGCTCGCGTAGATTCAAGCTCAGTCGTAATCAATGCCTCAACTCGTTTTGCTGATGGTTTTGAATATGGCTTAGGCGCAGAAATTGGTATTTCTACAGATAAAATTCATGCCCGCGGTCCAGTTGGTTTAGAAGGCTTAACTTCTCAAAAATGGATTGTGTTAGGTGACGGGCAAATTCGCCAATAACCGATTTAACACTTCAAAAAAACGCCTGATCAATATCAGGCGTTTTTATTTTTATCATTTAAACTTTTCTATGATTATTCTTGGCAGACATCACTAACTACACCAAGTTGCTGCATAACTTGCGCAACAATCTGTTCCGGTGTCAAAGCAATATCAATCGTTATTGCTTCATGAATATCCGGTTCTTCTAATGTATCAAGCTGGGTTTGTAGCAATGATGGATCAAAGAAATGACCTGATCGTGCTGCAAGTCTTTCCTGTAATAACTCATACGACCCTTTTAGGTACACAAACTTAATATTTTGGTCTTGCCCTCTCAAAACATCGCGATACATACGTTTTAAAGATGAGCATGTAAATACAGCTGTTTCACCATCTTTTTGTTTGGCTTCAATCTCCTGACGAATCGCCTGTAACCATGGCAGACGATCATCATCAGTTAAAGGGATACCTTGGCTCATCTTACTTTTATTTGCAGCCGAATGAAGCGTATCACCGTCAAGAAACTCACAAGCCAAACGCTCTGATAACAACTCACCAATGAGGGTTTTACCTGTTCCACAGACACCCATTGCAATCACAATCATGGATTACTCACCTTTAATTATAAAATAGTGCTAAGCAGTAGCGTGAAAGATAAACCCAACACGGAAATGATCGTTTCTAATACCGACCAAGTTTTGAGTGTCTGTCCCACGGTCATACCAAAATATTCTTTGATTAACCAAAATCCCGCATCATTTACATGTGAGAAAACCAATGAACCTGAGCCTGTAGCAAGTACTAAAAGTTCTGGCCTAACAGCG
>NZ_JZFB01000004.1:135787-137309 GCF_001188385.1 Acinetobacter sp. V2
CTGTAGCCATAGCAACCGTTGCAGAACCTGTTGCCAAACGAATCAATGCTGCAACAAACCAACCCAACAATAATGGCGACAAATTTGCCTTTAAGGCTGTGGACACAATCTCATTAGAAATTCCTGTGTCACGTAAAATGCCACCAAAACCACCACCTGCACCAACAATCAACATAATTCCAGCAATAGAAGCTAAACATCCGCCGCAGAATTTTTCAATTTGTTCACGGTTAAAGCCTTGCATCGTACCAAAGGTAATAAAGCTGACCAGTACGGCGATGAGTAATGCGATATCAGAAGTACCAATGAAACGTAGTAAATCATTTGCGAAAGTCTGTGGTGCAAAGAAAAGATCTGCCCAACTTCCGATTAACATCAACACTACTGGCAGCATAATCGTAAATAAGGTAATCCCAAAGCTTGGCAACTCACGAGTTCTATTTGTATCTGCTTCAATAAATTGTTTTGCTAACGGGTTATTTTCAGGCAATTTGACGTACTTATTAATCCACAGTGCATACAATGGTCCAGCAACAATAGCCGTTGGCACACCGACGATTAAGCTGTAAGCAATCGTTTTACCAATATCAGCATGATAAGCCTGTACTGCCAATAATGCCGCCGGATGTGGCGGAATTAAGCCATGTACAACCGATAAACCAGCGACCATTGGCAAGCCAACAACCAGTAAAGATTTGCCAGTTCGCTTAGCAATATTGAACGCAATTGGAATGAGTAGAACGAAACCTACTTCGAAAAATACGGGAAGACCAACAATAAGCGCAATAAACATCATGGCCCAGTGAATATTTTTCTCACCAAACCACTTAATTAAAGTAATTGCTATTCGCTCTGCTCCACCAGACTCGGCCATCATTTTTCCGAGCATTGTTCCCAGTGCGATTACAATCGCAAGGTGGCCCAAGGTTTTTCCAGTACCAGCTTCGTATGACTTAACAATATCGCCCATTGGCATACCAACAGCCAAAGCCAAACCGAGTGAAACAATAATAAGAACAAGAAATGGATAAATTCTGAACTTCGCGATCATGACAACCAATGCAATAATCGCGATTACAGTGTAGATAAGCAACATGCCACCCTGAACGGTCTCCATGTGATACTTCTCCTTGGAATAATGCTATTTAGGCACACTGCCCAAACAAAGGTCTTCAACCACAGTAATTCCTACTGTTAAGACACTAAATTTTTATATTTAGGTGTGACCAGCACAAACTGGCCACCTCAATACAGCCTTAAAGTACATAGAATGCACTTCATTTTTTATAAATATTGACTACATTTACAGTGCTCTCAACTGACTCGCAATTTGCGCTAAGCGAGTAATTTCAGCCCAATCTTGTGCAGCTACAGCAGCTTTAGGCGTTAACCATGAACCACCTACACACACTACGTTTGGTTGCTTTAAGAAATCTGGCGCTGACTCTGCCGTAATTCCGCCAGTCGGGCAAAAACGTAAGTTTGGAAATGGACCATAAAATGCTTTCAGCATCTCAACTCC
>NZ_JZFB01000004.1:137351-146489 GCF_001188385.1 Acinetobacter sp. V2
CCTAACTCAATCGCCTGAATCAGATCACTTGGTGTCATCACACCCGGCAATAGAGGTAAGCCAGCATCTTGTGCAGCCAAATGCAAATCTTTGGTCAAGCCAGGAGATACACCAAATTGAGCACCTGCTTTTTTAGCTTGAGCACAATGTTCTGGCTTAGTAATTGTTCCCACACCTACCACAATGTCATCCGCCAATTGGCTCGCACGCTCAATAGCAGCAAGACCCGCAGCGGTACGCAATGTAATTTCAAGGACTTTTACACCACCAGCATGTAAAGCACGTGATACATCTTCACCTTGCTCAGCAGAATCAAATGCCAATACAGGAATGACTGGGCCTAATTTGACGATATCTTCAATTTTAATCATTATTTTTCAGTTCCTTTGACTCAAATCTGCTCTGGTGAAGTTTCACCAACCAATGCACCAAATACAGATGCTCCATGTTCAGCTGGCGCAGCAGCAGCACGGAAAACACCAAATAATTCACGCCCAAAACCAACTTCGTTTTCTGCCTGATGTTCTGGTTGTGCAACAGGACGCGACTGCCAAGTCTGTTCATCTATTTCAACATCGAGTACGCCAGCCTCAGCATCAATAATCAACATATCCCCTGTTTGAACTTTAGCAATCGGCCCATTTAGTAAGGCCTCAGGAGATAAATGAATCACCGCAGGAACTTTGCCTGAAGCACCAGACATACGCCCATCAGTAACTAAAGCAACGTGGAAACCTTGATCTTGTAAAACACCCAACACAGGCGTTAAGCGATGCAATTCAGGCATACCGTTAGCACGCGCACCTTGGAAACGAACAACTGCAATAAAATCTCGGTGTAACTCACCACGATCAAACGCTGCTTGTACTGCTTCTTGAGAATCAAACACGATTGCCGGAGCTTTAACTTTACGGTGCTCTGGCGCAACAGCAGAAATCTTGATAACACCACGGCCAAGGCGACCTTGCATTAAACGCAAGCCGCCATCTGGTTGAAACGGCGCATCAATGCTACGGAGTACTTTGTCATCAAGGCTTTGAACCACACCATCAACCCAAGTGAGTTTGCCATCAATCAGTTTTGGTTCTTTGGTGTAATGCTGCAAACCTTTACCAGCTACTGTCGTTACATCATTATGCAACAAGCCAGCTTCAAGTAAGTTACGAATGAGGAAAGCAACCCCACCCGCAGCTTGGAAATGGTTTACATCGGCCTTACCATTTGGATAGATTTTTGCGAGCAATGGAACAACAGCCGATAACTCATCGAAGTCATCCCAGTCAATCAAGACACCAGCGGCGCGAGCAATCGCAATCAAATGCAAAGTATGGTTGGTTGAACCACCTGTAGCGAGTAACGCCACAATGCCGTTTATAATTGCTTTTTCATCGACAACATGACCAATCGGCGTGTAGTTTCCACGCTCAACTGTTAAATCAAGTACACGAATCGCAGCTTCTGCGGTAAGTGCATCACGTAATGGTGTGTGAGGATGAACAAATGCAGCGCTTGGCAAATGCAAGCCCATCACTTCCATCAGCATCTGGTTACTGTTGGCTGTACCATAAAAAGTACAAGTCCCTTGTCCATGATAAGCAGCTGACTCAGCTTCTAACAAAGCATCTCGGCCAACTTGACCCGTTGCAAATTGCTGGCGAATTTTAGCTTTCTCATCGTTAGATAGCCCACTAGTCATTGGACCAGCTGGCACAAAAATAGTAGGTAAATAGCCGAACTGCAAAGCACCAATCAACAAGCCTGGTACAATCTTGTCGCAAACACCCAGACACAAAGCTGCGTCAAACATGTTATGAGACAATGCAATCGCTGTACTCATCGCAATTGTTTCACGTGAAAACAATGAGAGTTCCATACCAGCATTACCTTGGGTAATACCGTCACACATCGCAGGAACACCACCTGCAAACTGTGCCACGCCACCATTTTCACGAGCGGCTGTTTTAATTAAATCTGGAAATGTTTTATAAGGTGCATGAGCCGACAACATTTCATTATATGACGACACAATACCAATATTTGGTTCACGACCTACTTTAATAATTAATTTTTCATTGTCATCCATGCTGGCAAAACCATGAGCCAGATTGGCACATGAAAGTGCCCCACGAGCAGGAAATTTGCCTTGTGCATGTTCAATACGTTGTAAATATGCAGAACGAGTTTTTTGACTACGGGCGATTACACGCTCGGTCACTTTTGCCAATATTGGATTCGGCAAGTCCATGCTGGACGCTCCTGTACAACCGGATAAGCCGGAAAAGAAAAATAGACCAAATGATATATTTTTTTATGATCATTTGAAAAAAGGATGAACAATATTATTCAGGCAAAAAGCGACATGCAACCCCAGCCAATGTTGCTGTAATGGCCTCAACACAAGCTTTAAAGACATAACGAGTTTATATTTTAGACAAAAAACTTATTTAATATTTAGGTATATTTACAGCTAAACAAAATCTCAAAAATACGGTAAATTTATTGTAAATCAACATAATAAAATATATTTAACAATATATAAATGATGAGCTTTTCATTCTAATTTTTAGTACTTATAAATCCATATTAGGTACTTTTTAACGCCCTTAAATACCATCAAAACTTAATTTCAATTACGTATATTATTTGTAATATATGCTTAAAATTTAACTTAAAGAACCAACTCACTTATTCAATAAAGGTTTGGTTTCTAGCATTTAAAACCATGCTTCATTCGGGTTTATTTTTTCATAAATATATACAAAAAACTCGTTTCTATGCGTATAAAAAAACAAGGAATACAGTGGTTAAGCTTTATACTGGACAAATATTAGTTACAAATAATTTGATGGTCGATAGTGCTTAAGTCTAATGGGCTAAAGTCTATCTTGGACAGAAAAACAACACATGTTAAAACATGACAACCCGTTCAATCTGTATGAAAAAAATAATACATCTTGAACAGGAAGTTAGGAAAACTATTTTAAATCAGGACTTGGGTATTTCAACGTGGCTATATCAGTATTAGTTATCAATTGCGGTTCTTCATCTATTAAATACGCACTGGTTTCAGAGCGTCGTGAAGACCGTATTTACGGTTTAGCAGAAAACTTGGGGGCAGCTGACGCTCGTATTAAGGGAGTTACAGTTGGTGGTGAACCACTGGAACTTTCAATTCCTTATGCTGACCATGCCAAAGCTTTAGAAACTTTACTTGCACGCCTTGCCAACTACAAACCGCAAGCAATCGGACATCGTGTTGTACACGGTGGTAGTTTAACCAAAGCAGAATTACTCACTCCTGAAATTATTGAACGTATTCGTGCAGCAACGCCTTTGGCTCCGCTTCATAACCCAGCACATTTAATTGGTATTGACGCAACCGTACGCCTATTTCCTGAATTACCTCAAGTTGCCGTATTTGATACTGCATTCCATCAAACCATGCCACCGCATGCATACCGTTATGCAATTCCTAAGTTTTTATATACTGACCACAATGTCCGCCGTTATGGTTTCCATGGTACAAGCCACGCCTATGTGTCTGATAAAGCAAGTGAGCTTGCAGGCAACCTGAAAAAAGGTGGATGGCTAACAGCGCATCTAGGGAACGGCAGTTCAACTTGCGCAGTGTGGAATGGACAAAGTGTTGATACCTCTATGGGCCTCACTCCACTTGAAGGCGTAGTGATGGGAACGCGTAGTGGTGACGTCGACCCAAGCTTACATAGCTTCCTTGCGAAAAACCTCGGTTGGGATTTAGCAAAAATTGATAAAGTTTTAAATAATGAAAGTGGCTTACTAGGCTTATCTCAACTGTCTAATGACATGCGTACAGTGATTGAGGCAGCTGAAAATGGTAACGAAGATGCTTGCCTTGCAATTGAAGTGTTTAGCTATCGCCTAGCAAAATCACTTGCTGCATTAAGCTGTGGCTTACCAACTTTAGAGGGCTTAATTTTCACGGGTGGTATTGGTGAAAACTCAGCTTATATTCGTGAAAAAACCTTAGCTTATTTACCTCATTTTGGTTTGCAGCTTGATAAAGATCAAAACAACAACCTAAAACGTGGCACTGAAGGCCGAATCGACAATGGAACAGGACCACAAATTTGGGTCATTCCAACAGATGAAGAAGGTCGTATTGCCAAAGAAACTCGTCAAGTTGTTGAAGCGGCAGAAAATACAGCATCTGTAGCAAGCCTTGCTTAATTAGAGCTCAGCGAAAACTCGATATTCGTTTATTTATAGGTTTATATGAATACAATTTTATTGATTCCTACAGGCGAAGGGGTTGGCTTGACCTCTGCCTGTTTAGGCATGATTTACGCACTTGATTGCAACGGGATTAAAGCTGGCTTTTTAAAACCATTTTCTCAAGAAGACCAAGAGCAGCTTGACCGAACCACTTCATTATTTGGTCATTTATTTCAAAGTAAAACCGTTCAATCTATTTCGCATGAAAAATTAACTCAGCTTATTGCCGCTGGGGAGGTAGATGAATTACTTGAAGAAGCTGTTAGTCTTCACCGTAGCGTTTCAGCAGACCATGATGTCATTATTGTGGAAGGCTTATTACCTAACGGACAAGACCACTTTGCCAGTGAACTCAACGCAAGTCTTGCACAAGCACTTGATGCAGAAGTCGTGTTGGTCAGCACAGCAGATATTCAAAACCCGAAAAAAGCCGCAGAAAAAGTAGATGCTCATTTACGCCAGTTTGGTGGAGCAGCGTCAAATCGTACCGCCGGCGTACTCTTTATGCGTACCCGTGGATTAACTGAAGAAACAGCACAAATTCCTGTTGCTTTTGATCCATCGTTACGACCGACTGAAGAAATCGCAAAATTTACGACCGAACTGCAAAAATATAATCGTTATTTCGGCTCAAGCGATTTACCAATCATTGGTTTAGTCCCATTTAGTAATACGCTGAGCGTACCTAGAACACTTGATATTGCAAACGTGATTGATGGGCAATGGGTACATCAAGGTGAAGCTAAAACACGTCGTATTTTGCATTCGAGTTTAATTGCTTCAAGTATTGAATATGAACTGAATAAGTTTATTGCAGGCGAATTGATTATTAGCGCATCTGAGCGTACCGACGTTTTACTCGCAAGTAGTTTGGCAACCAGTAATGGTATTCCTTTGGCTGGTTTGGTACTTACAGAACGAGAAGCGCCAGCACCTGAGCTTTTAGAATTTTGTCAAAGTGCGATTAAACAAGGGTTACCGATTTTACATACCCGTTTAAACACACTTGAAACCGCTCAGCGTTTATCTAATTTTGGTAATGAAATTCCCGTCGATGATACTGAACGTGCTGAGCAAGTGACCCGATTTGTTTCAAGTCATATTGATGTTGAATGGCTTAAACAACACAGCAACAATGCTGCTACCCCTCGCCTGTCGCCATCGGCTTTCCGTCACGAACTGGTGCAAAAATCGATTGCAGCGAAAAAACGAATTGTTTTACCAGAAGGTGATGAACCACGCACCATTCAAGCTGCGGCAATTTGTCAGGCACGTGGTATTGCTGACTGTATTTTGCTGGCCAAACCAGATGTAGTACAAGATGTTGCAAAAGCACGCGGTATTGAATTACCTGCTGAATTGGCAATTGTTGACCCTGATAGTATTCGTGATCAATACGTTGCACCAATGGTTGAGCTACGTAAAGGTAAACTCAACGAGCTTCAAGCAAAAGAACAGCTTCAAGATACTGTTGTGCTTGGCACCATGATGTTAGCTTTAGATCAAGTCGACGGTTTAGTTTCAGGTGCGGTACACACCACAGCAAATACAGTTCGCCCAGCATTTCAGCTCATCAAAACAGCCCCTGATTATTCACTGGTTTCATCAATCTTCTTTATGCTTTTACCAGATGAAGTTTATGTGTATGGCGACTGTGCAATTAACCCAGACCCGACAGCAGAGCAACTTGCTGAAATTGCAATTCAGTCGGCTGATTCGGCTAAAGCATTTGGAATTGACCCACGTATTGCCATGATCAGCTACTCAACTGGTACTTCTGGAACAGGTGCAGATGTTGAAAAAGTACAACAAGCAACTCAAATTGCTCAGCAACGTCGTCCTGATTTACTGATTGATGGTCCACTTCAATACGATGCAGCTTCAGTTGAAAGTGTGGGACGTCAAAAGGCACCAGACTCACGCGTTGCTGGCCGTGCAAATGTATTTATTTTCCCAGATTTAAATACGGGTAATACCACTTACAAAGCAGTACAGCGTGCTGCAAATGTTGTGAGCGTTGGACCAATGCTGCAAGGCCTAAACAAGCCTGTTAATGACTTGTCTCGTGGAGCATTGGTAGATGACATCGTCTTTACCATTGCATTAACCGCAATTCAGGCAGAACAGCAAGCCGCTGCCAAATAATTAATTTAATTAACCTTTACTACCTCTCGCCATTTGATGTCCGCTCAAATGGCTTTTTTTATTTTAGTCATTCAAAAATAAATAATTTTCCGATTTCTGGCATTTAAATTACTTCAATATCTTCTTATGCGACTTTCGGTCAAAAGATCAACCAATCTCCCACAACACTGTCTTTTTGTCATATAATTTAGCCCGCTAGCTAACAGCCCGCTCAAGAGATTTTCTGGTATGACAACGATTATCAAACAAGATGACTTGATTACATCGATCAAGGACGCCCTACAGTTTATTTCGTACTATCACCCGCAAGACTTTATCCAAGCGATGAGCCGTGCTTATGATCGCGAAGAAAACAAAGCCGCAAAGGATGCAATTGCACAGATTTTAATTAACTCTCGCATGTGTGCGGAAGGTCATCGTCCAATTTGCCAAGATACTGGTATTGTTAACGTTTTCCTTGAAGTGGGCTTAGATGTTAAATTTGATTTAACAATGAGCTTAGACGATGCGGTAAACGAAGGTGTTCGCCAAGGTTACCTTGAAAATAGCAACGTTCTTCGTGCATCTGTACTTGCTGACCCAGCATTTGGTCGCAAAAATACAAAAGATAATACCCCTGCTGTAATTCACTACAAACTCGTTCCAGGTAACAAAGTAGATATTACTGTTGCTGCTAAAGGTGGCGGTTCAGAAAACAAGTCTAAACTTGCAATGCTTAACCCATCTGACTCGATTGTTGACTGGGTACTTAAAACTGTTCCAACAATGGGTGCAGGCTGGTGTCCTCCAGGCATGCTCGGTATTGGTATTGGTGGTACTGCTGAAAAAGCCATGATGCTTGCTAAAGAAGCACTCATGGAAGAAATCAACATGGACGAATTACTTCGCCGTGGACCAGAGAACAAAATCGAAGAACTTCGTATCGAAATCTTTGAAAAAGTAAACGCGCTTGGTATTGGTGCTCAAGGTCTTGGTGGTTTAACGACTGTTCTTGACATTAAAATCAAAGACTACCCATGTCACGCTGCTGGTAAACCAGTTGGTATGATTCCTAACTGTGCTGCTACTCGTCATGCTCACTTCCAGCTTGATGGTACAGGTGTAGCTCATATTCAAGCACCAAAACTTGAAGACTACCCTTCAGTAACTTGGGACTCTTCACAATCTAAGCGCGTAAACCTCGATACCATTACTCAAGCAGAAATGGATTCTTGGAAACCGGGCGATACATTACTTCTTAGTGGAACAATGTACACAGGTCGTGATGCTGCGCACAAACGTATGGTTGAAATGATCGACAATGGTGAAGAATTACCAGTTGATCTTAAAGGTAAGTTTATTTACTACGTTGGCCCTGTTGATCCAGTGGGTGATGAAGTCGTTGGTCCTGCTGGCCCTACAACTGCAACACGTATGGATAAATTCACACGTAAAGTATTAGAACATACTGGCCTATTCGGTATGATCGGTAAAGCTGACCGTGGTCCTACAGCAATTGAAGCAATCAAAGACAACAAAGCAACTTACTTAATGGCAGTTGGTGGTGCGGCTTACCTCGTATCTAAAGCTGTTCGTGAAGCTGAAGTGGTTGCGTTTGCAGACTTAGGTATGGAAGCAATCTACAAATTCGTAGTTGAAGATATGCCTGTTTCTGTTGCAGTTGATGTAAACGGTACTTCAATTCACGCAGTAGCTCCAAAAATCTGGCAAGCGAAAATTGGAAAAATTCCAGTAGTCGACGCTGCGGCAGGCTAATCAAGAAAAGCACCGAATTCGGTGCTTTTTTTTGCATTCTTTTTTTATTTTAAAATCTGAAAAGAATTGTAACAATTACTTCTTCAATCTGTGCTATTAATAAATGCTCTCTCTCGCCATATATTGAATATAGGTCATTTCATGACTATTCGCCCTATTCTTAAAAATCTTTCAATCAGTCTCTGCTTAAGCTGTATTACCACAAGCTTATTTGCTTCTCCTGCCAAATTAAGTTCAGTCAAAGAACTCATGCAAATGAGCCAAATTGATTACTTGCTTAAAGAATCAATTAATGAATTAACGCCTTACTATGATCAACAGGCAGAACAGATCGTTAGTAATATCACGGGTATCAAAACTTTAGGTCCAAAAGAAAAAGAGGCCGCGAAGAAGTTAGGTTCTCTTCTAAAAGATTCGAGCAATCAGCTCATTAGCAACCCAAAAACTGCACAAGCCTTACAGGATATTTACCTAAAGACTTATACTGAAGAGGAAGTTCAAGCAAATTTGAAGTTTTTGAAAACTCCTGAAGGCCAATCAATTACGCGCAAGAACGTACAGATTATGGGGCAAATTTCAGAATATATGATGGAGTTGGGACAACAGACTTTTAATGACCCTAAAGCACGGGATCATATGCAAGAAGAGATGCTTAAAATTCTTGCCCCACTCATGAAAGATAAAGAAAAGTCTTAACTTTTCTTTATCTTTTGTAGGCTATTACCAAGTTAAAGGATTCCATAATTTAAATGGCTTAATCAGATGTACATCTGATTTTTCATCATATTTGGCGGGCTTTAATTCCTGTGGTTTATGTCGAATCTTTCCTGAAGCATCTTCAGCCACAAAGTTGTAGCTAGAAGATTTAAGCTCAGTAAATGCTATCTCTCTACGTCCAATATTGTCTTGCATTAACATAAATGGGCCAGTGTGTTCACCACGGTCCATTTTGTTCTCTTCATCATATTTCAAATAATAAGAGGT
>NZ_JZFB01000004.1:146531-150592 GCF_001188385.1 Acinetobacter sp. V2
AAATGAATACCCAATAAAGGGCGGCTCGCAGAAAGACGATAAGTTCCTGCTGGCAATTCAATCCAGTAATAATGATTATGTAATAGACTCGGAATGCGCTTGCCATTCACAAAGAGATTTATCGCTGCAATTTCCTGACGATTCCATTTCGTGTCTGGTCGGTAAAGATAAACAACAGCAGCTTGTTGATTTTGTGGTTTGACTGGAACAAAAGTCTGACCCAATTTTTGATTAACCCAACCACCTACAGCAAAACCACCCACATGATATTGATCAAATAAACCAGGTTCTTTTTCAACATCAACTTTAGGTAAGGTTGCAGTCAATTCACCCGTATTTTTTTCTAAATGAGATGAACTTTGACAGCCCACAAACAGTCCGGCACAGCACAAAGATACGATTAAATAACGCATGGCATCCCTCAAAGCGTTTTGTTTTTGATTTATTTTTTACAACGCAAAACTATGCGTATTTTGTATTTTTAAGATTAACACCGCGCACATAAATTGAAAACAAAAAAAGCATGAATCACTCGCGCGATTCATGCTTTTTAGATGAATGAAATCTATGCAGACTTCGAATCAATAACCTTTAAATCTGCCTTAGCAACACTTTCATGTGTTGCAGCTTCTTTAGGTTGACGCTCTGCTTTATAAACAGGTTCTGCTTCACCATTAATGACTGCTTCATTAATAATGACTGTTCCAACGTCAGTGCGACTTGGTAAATCGTACATGGTTTCAAGCAGCACGTTCTCCATAATAGAACGTAAACCACGCGCACCCGTATTGCGTTCAAGTGCTTTCTTCGCGATAGCACGCAATGCAGAATCTTCAAAGATCAGATCAACATTTTCCATAGTGAAAAGATATTGATACTGGCGAGTTAATGCATTTTTTGGCTCAGTCAAAATTTGCATTAATGCTTCTTCATCCAACTCTTCAAGTGTCGCAATCACTGGTAAACGACCAATGAATTCTGGAATTAAACCAAATTTCACTAAGTCGGTTGGTTCAACCTGACGGAACAATTCAGCAAGTTTTTTGGTTTCATCTTTGTTTTTAACATCAGCTGTAAAACCAATACCGCCTTTCTCTTGACGCTGCTGTACAATTTTTTCCAAACCAGAAAATGCACCACCACAAATAAACAAGATATTCGAGGTGTCAATTTGGATAAACTCTTGTTGCGGATGCTTACGTCCACCTTGCGGAGGAATAGAAGCCACTGTACCTTCAATCATTTTTAACAATGCTTGTTGTACACCTTCACCAGAAACATCACGGGTAATTGACGGGTTTTCAGATTTACGAGTAATCTTGTCAATCTCGTCAATATAGATAATGCCCTTCTGAGCTTTCTCTACATCGTAGTCCGCTTTTTGCAAAAGTTTTTGTACAATATTTTCAACATCTTCGCCGACATAACCAGCTTCGGTTAATGTCGTTGCATCTGCCATTGCAAATGGAACGTCTAAAAGGCGAGCCAATGTTTGCGCAAGTAAAGTTTTACCCGAACCTGTAGGTCCAATTAATAGAATATTACTTTTAGCAATTTCTACTTCTTTAGACACATGGCCATTATGACCAACTTTTAGGCGTTTATAATGGTTATAAACCGCAACAGATAATGTCTTTTTGGCAAGATCTTGACCAATTACATATTGATCAAGCGCAGCACGTATTTCATGTGGTTTTGGCAATGCCTTACTCGCCCAGTCCCCTGCTTCAACCTGTTGGCTGGTTTGTACAAGGTCTAAGCAGACATCCACACACTCATTACAAATATATGCGTCCTCACCTGCAATCAGTTTCCCGACTTCAGACTGCGTTTTACCGCAAAATGAACAATGTTTTTGTCCTTGAGGATGTTCGGACATATTCACTCCACAAATAGAATCTTAAATATTAGGGCAAGATGCACTGCATAAATAACTAAATGGAGATCTTTTTCAACATCTCAAGTTATTTATATAAGAAGGTCCTTATGGACGCTTACTTAACACCTGATCAACCAAACCATATTCTTTAGCAGACTGTGCTGTCATAAAGTTATCACGGTCAGTATCACGAGCAACAGTTTCGTAGTCTTGACCACTATGCTCTGCCATTAAGCGGTTTAAACGTTCTTTAATAAATAGAATTTCACGCGCATGAATTTCAATATCCGATGCTTGACCGCGGAAACCACCTAATGGTTGGTGAATCATGACACGGGCATTTTCTAGACAATAGCGTTTGCCTTTAGCACCAGCATTTAATAAGAATGCACCCATTGAAGCAGCTTGGCCCATACAATATGTTACGACATCAGGTTTAATAAACTGCATCGTGTCATAAATAGCCATGCCCGCTGTCACAGATCCACCTGGAGAGTTGATATAAAGGTGGATATCTTTATCAGGATTTTCAGCTTCTAAAAACAACATTTGGGCAACAATTAGATTTGCCATGTTATCTTCAACTTCACCTGTTAAAAAAATGACGCGCTCACGTAAAAGTCGTGAATAAATATCAAAAGAACGTTCGCCGCGAGAAGATTGTTCAACCACAACAGGAACTAAAGCATTTTCAATTGTTGGAACATACATACGTTATTTATTCCTAAATTTTTTGTGACTTAACCTATGGCAACAATATGCGGGATAATTTCTCAAATTGCAAAAGGTTCGCACTGAAATATTATATTATTTATACCTAAGTACTTAATGTCGCACTCAAATTGACCACATAAAGAAAAACAAAAAAGGCGCCTAAAGCGCCTTTTTCTGACTTCTTAAAAGATTAGCCCATACGGCGAGCTTGTTGTTCTTTCAATAAGTCATCATAAGATACAGCTTTGTCAGTCACTTTAGCACCAGCTAAGATGTGATCAACAACTTGATCTTCTAATACAACTGCTTCAATTTGAGCACGTTGTTGAGCATCATTTTTGAAGTATTCAATCACTTCAGTTGGATCTTCGTAAGAAGAAGCCATGTCGTCGATGTAAGCATCAACGCGAGCTTGGTCAACTTCAAGTTTAGCGTCAGCTAAAACTTTGCTTACCAATACGCCAAGCTTAACAGAGCGCTCTGCTTGTTCTTTGAACAATTCGTCAGGAAGCATGCTCTTGTCAAAAGATTGCGCGCCTGCACCACCAAATTGTTGAGTGAATTGTTGAACCATTTGTTGACGTTGGCGGTCAATTTCTTGAGCAACCATTGCAGTTGGAACTTCAACTTCGTTCGCAGCAACAAGTGCATCAAAAGCAGCTTGTTTAACTTGGTTACGTAAACCATTGCGAACTTCACGTTCCATATTCTTACGAACGTCAGCTTTTAATTTCTCAACGCCTTCTTCTTCAGTTACACCGAAGATTTTCAAGAATTCAGCATCAATTTCTGGAAGTTTTGATTTTTCAACTTGCTTCACAGTGATTTTGAACTGAGCTGCTTTACCAGCCAAGTTTTCAGCTTGGTAATCTTCTGGGAAAGTAACATCAATTACTTTCTCTTCACCAGCTTTCATACCAACGATGCCGTCTTCAAAGCCAGGAATCATACGACCTGAACCTAATACGAGTTTAAAGTCTTCAGCAGAACCGCCTTCAAACTTTTCACCGTCGATAGTGCCTTCAAAGTCAAAAGTCACTTGCATGTCTTTTTTCGCCATGCCCTTGGTAACAGCCCAAGTTTGACGTTGTTTTTGCAAGTTTTCGATCATAGCATCAACGTCAGCATCTTTAATTTCAGCTGTTTTACGTTCAACTTCTAAACCGTCGAATGCTTGCACTGCAACTTCTGGATAAACTTCTACAGTCGCTTCAAAAACTAAAGCATCTTCTTTATGTTCAACTTTATCAATGTTCGGCATACCTACCGCATTGATTTTTTCTTGTTGAATTGCTTCAAAAACGCTATCACGAATGATGTCATTTACAACTTCTTGATAAATGCCTGCACCATATTCGCGGCGAACAACGTTTTCAGGTACTTTACCTGGACGGAAGCCGTTGATCTTCACAGTTTTGGCAGTGCGTTTCAAACGAGCTTCAAATTGCTCGTTAATACGGCTCGTCGG
>NZ_JZFB01000004.1:150647-158500 GCF_001188385.1 Acinetobacter sp. V2
TCAGTCGTTACTTGCATGGCTTCCTCGATAAAAATTAGTGAGTAGGAACAGTTTTTTTAAAAGTGCTGTATTATATGACAACTTTCAAGATATACAAAATTAACCGATCACTTCATTTAAGTTAGCCTCGTTATTCTGGTAAATTTCACAGTAATTTTATGATTCTTTAAATATTTTTCATAAAGCATTAAGTAAAACTAATTTTTTAGTTATTCTTCATAAATCTAAAATTACAATCAAAATCTAAATTTAATCGCTTTTACAAACAATTACTAAGAATCAGTAGATTAGCTAAATAAAAGTACAATTCATCATTCAATCATTCACTTTTTCTTCATAATTCAATTGGCAAATCCAATTAACACAAACTGTACATATAAATAAGAATTATTATTATTCGCATAACCTTTTAGTTTTAGAGTCCTGAAGTCATGTCTTTGATTAGAACACGTAAAAAAATTGTTTCTTCTGCGATAGCTTCTTCGTTATCAATGATTGCAACAACAGCCATGGCACAAGAAGCAATTTCACAATTACCAACGATTCATACTCAGGCGACTCAAGAAGAATCTTTAAAAGTAGATCAGTCAGCCAACTCTAAACTAGTAGCTCCTCTTAAAGACACGCCAAAATCAGTCTCTATTCTTTCTCAAAAATTAATAAAAGATACAAACTCTAATACTCTACTCGAAGCTTTACGCTATGAACCTGGTATTACGTTAGGTGCAGGTGAAGGTGGTACGCCGTTTACAGATATGCCCTACATCCGTGGTTATAGTGCTCAATCATCTGTCTACGTTGATGGTGTTCGTAATTCTACTTCTCAAAATCGCGATATGTTTGCCATCGAACAAGTTGAAGTCATTAAAGGCTCTTCTTCTGCTCTTGGCGGCGGCGGCGGTGTAGGTGGAAGTATTAATTTAATCCCAAAAGTTGCTCATGAAGGTGATATTTACCAAGGTAGCGTTCAAGGTGGTACTGACAACTATCGTCATATCCAACTCGATGCTAACAAAGACTTTGGTAACGGTGTTGCTGGTCGTGTTGTGGTTATGGGCCATGAAAACGAAAAAGCTGGTGCAAATAATGGTGCTGAATATGCTCGTGCCGGTATTGCATCAAGTCTTGCATTTGGCCTCGATAGCGCAACTCGTGGAACACTGAGCTACTACTATTTACGTAGTAATGATGAACCTGATGCAGGTATTCCATTTCTTCCTGTTGGTGGAAAACCAATTGACGTAAAACAAGGCACATATTATGGCTGGAAAGAGCGTGATTTTGATAAGCGTGAAAACCACATTGGTACATTTAAATTAGAGCAAGATCTTGCTGATGATTTAACTTTGTCAAATACGATGTCATATACAAAATCTAAATCAGATTACATCTATACAAACGCAGATGACTCAAAAGGTAATGTAACCAAAAATGGTACTATTGTTCGTCGTGCTTTAAGTCGTATTGTAGATACTGATGCATATAGTGACCAGCTTGCGTTAAAAGGGAAATTTAATACTGGCTCACTTAAGCACTCTTTCAATACAGGTGCTGAGTGGAGCTATCAAGAATCAAGCCAAGGTGTTTACACTTTTACAGATGGCTCTGGTACAACCTCAACTGTACACAATACAAGCTGCCCTGCGAGCAGTGCTCTTTCGAATGGTTGGTGTACATCAGTAAATAATCCAATGAATGGAGCATTTACCGATACTTTAGGTAGCATCACCAATCAATATACCACCCGCAGTCGTACTGTTTCTTTATATGCTTTAGATAGCATCGAATTTAACCCTCAATGGCTTTTAAATTTGGGCGTACGTTGGGATAAATTTGAAACTGAACGTAAATATAATAAAAACATTTATAAAACAGTGGGTGGAGCTAACGGCAATTACTCAAATGATGTAAGCATTGCAGCTGGTCAGAAATTTGAAAACGACAGTGATTACTTCTCTTATCAAGCTGGTCTAGTCTATAAACCAACTGAAAATGGCAGTGTCTATGTAAGCTTTGCAACTTCTGCTAACCCAGTTGGCGTTGACCAAGGTGACGGTGCAGATGCACTCTCTACATCTTCGCAACAAGCAAATGATTTAGACCCAGAAAAAGCACGTACTTTCGAAATAGGTACAAAGTGGGACCTATTTAATAACCGTGCAAACTTAACTGCTGCAATCTTCCGCACAGAGAAGCAAAATACTCGTATCGCTATAGACGCCAATACGTCAACTAATGCTGGCGAAAGTAAAGTTGACGGCTTTGAAGTTGGTTTCAACGGTAAAGTGACTGATAAGTGGGAAGTTTCAGCTGGTTATAGCTATTTAGACAGCGAACTTACAAAAGCGGCTTACAACGCAGTTGCTCAAGAAGGTAAACCTCTTCCTTTCGTAGCTAAAAATAGCGCAACATTGTGGTCAACTTATAGAATCTTGCCTAAATTAACAGTTGGTGCAGGTGCTGAGTATCGTGACAAAGTGTTCACTAATACAAACACGGGTACAACGATGCTTGAAGACAAGTATTTACCAACCTATACCATTTACAATGCTATGGCTAAATACGACGTCAACAAGAACGTAAACTTACAGCTTAACATTAACAATATCTCTGATAAGCGCTACTTCACAAGTGCTCACCCTGCTCACTACGCGTTTGAAGGTGTTGGCCGTAATGCTGTCTTAGCGATTAACTTTAAGTACTAAGTTTAAATTCCATAATTTATTTATGGAATTAATTAAAGTTCATATAAAATAGCCTCGTCACGAGGCTATTTTTACAAATGAAGTATCTATATTAAAAGGTGTTTGCTGTGATTCATCATATCCCTAATGTTTTAAGCAAAGAGCAAGTTGCCGAGTTTCGTAAACTTATGGAAGAAGCCAATTGGGTAGGTGGAAAAGTGACGGCTGGGACCTTATCTGCTTCTGTTAAAAGAAATCAGCAACTCTCGGAACAAGATCCGCTTACTCATCATTTGAGTGATATTGTCATCAAAGCAATTTGGCAAAATCCAGTGTTTCAGGCTGCGGCCCTACCCCACAAAATTATTCCACCGCTTTTTAATCGTTATGATGAACATGAAAGCTTCGGTTTTCACGTGGACAACTCAATTCGTCTTATCCGTGGTACTTTTGAGCAGCTCCGCACCGATTTATCTTGTACGCTATTTTTAAGTGAACCCGAAGAATATGAAGGTGGTGACCTCGTTATTGAAGACACTTATGGTTATCACGAAGTCAAATTACCCGCAGGTGATGTAGTGCTCTACCCGTCTACTAGCCTGCACGAAGTCAGTAGCATTACTTCAGGTACTCGTTTTGCTTCTTTTTTCTGGGTACAAAGTTTGGTACGCGACGATAGTAAACGCCATCTTTTATTTAACTTAGATGAAAGTATTAGAGAATTACGTAAAACACACGGCGACAACTATCCAGAAGTCATGAAGCTCACCAACATTTATCATAATTTAATTCGAATGTGGTCAGAGCTATAACTACATTTATTTTTGCCTTATTGAGATCATATAATTTCTTTTACCTCAATATGGCAAAAATATGAAAATTATTTTCTCAAAAATATAAAACTGCGCAAAATTAGAAAATTATTTTCTAATTTCTAAGATTAAAATTACGATAAGAATTTTGCACAAGGTGTAATCATTGTTTAGATGTGATATATCTAAATATCAAGATTACCAGCAAACCATCAAACTTATTATTTCACGGTCTAGAGATGAAAACGAATTACTTGTTTGCCCAGCCTACTCAAGCAAGACATCATCCGCAACTCCTGATGCTGCGCCAAGCGCGCGTATAAAAATTTTGTCTGCTTTCTAAAGCAGCACTTTGAAATTCCCTTTAATTTTTCTGAATTAGATACCATATATTAAGTAGAGACGTTGCCTTTTAAATATATCCAAAGCAACTGCGCTACGAGACAAGGAGTTTTCTCATGATGTTGGCTGACCCAAGCAAAAAATACCGCCGTATGTACCAACGAGTGGATTTACCAGATCGCCAATGGCCAAATAAAGAAATTACAAAAGCGCCAATCTGGATGAGTACTGATTTACGTGACGGTAACCAAGCAATTTTTGAACCGATGAACATGGAACAAAAATTCAAAATGTTCAAAATGCTTGTAAAAATCGGTTTTAAACATATTGAAATCGGTTTCCCTTCTGCGTCTCAAATTGACTTCGATTTTACTCGCATGTTGATTGAAGAAAATCATATTCCTGATGACGTATACATTGAGGTTTTGGTTCAAGCACGTGATCATTTAATTGAACGTACTTTTGAATCTTTGGCAGGTGCTAAACGCGCAATTGTGCATATTTATAACTCTAACTCTCCAACCTTCCGTCAAAAGGTGTTGAATGTAGACGTTAATGGTGCAAAACAATTAGCAATTAATGCTGCTCAAAAAGTTAAAGAGTATGCGGCGCAATATCCTCAAACTGACTGGATTTTCCAGTACAGCCCAGAGTGTTTCTCTGCAACTGAATTAGAAGTCGCTAAAGATGTCTGTGATGCCGTCACAGAAATTTGGGATGCACGTCCTGACCATAAAGTGATTTTAAACTTACCCGCTACTGTAGAAGTTTCTACGCCAAATGTTTATGCAGACCAAATTGAATGGATGCATCGTAATTTGGCACGTCGTGATGGCGTGATCATTTCTGTTCACTGTCACAATGACCGCGGCTGTGGTATTGCTGCATCAGAACTTGCCATTATGGCGGGTGCTGACCGTGTTGAAGGTTGTGTGTTCGGTAATGGTGAACGTACGGGTAACGTTGACGTTGCAGCTATTGCATTGAACATGTACACCCAAGGCGTAGCACCAGAGTTAGATTTCTCTAACATTAATGAAGTGATTGCAACAGTTGAAGAATGTACTGGCTTACCTGTACACCCTCGTCATCCATATGCAGGTGACTTGGTATTTACTGCATTCTCTGGTTCACATCAGGATGCAATCAAAAAAGGCTTTGAATACCAGAAAAACGAAGAAATCTGGGATATGCCTTACTTGCCAATCGACCCGAAAGATTTGGGCCGCGACTATGACGCAGTTATTCGTGTAAATAGTCAGTCTGGTAAAGGCGGTATTGCTTACTTATTAGAAGCAAACTACAACGTTGTATTGCCACGCCGTTTACAAATCGAATTCAGTCAGGTTGTTCAACAATATGCTGATGATAATGGTACAGAAATTAATGCAAAAGAAATCTGGATCTTGTTTAAAGACACTTATGTTGATGTGAAAAACCACCATTACACAGTCAAAAACTACAGATTATCTGACATTAATGGCACTCAGATTATCGAACTTGATGTTGATGTTGAAGGTGAAACACAACAACTTCGCGGTGAAGGTAATGGACCAATCTCTGCATTCTTAAATGCGCTTCAATTACCAATTGACGTATTGAACTATGAAGAACGTAGTATTAGTTCAGGTGCAAATGCGAAAGCATTAACCTTGATCGAACTTCAAGTCAAAGGTACAGGTAAAGGTTCATTTGGTGCAGGTGTTCATGACAATACAGTCACCTCATCGATTGAAGCAATTATTGCATGTACTAACCGTTTGATTGATCAAGGCGTTTTAAGTACAGATCAGGTTGTTGCCGCCGCTGTTTAATTTAAAAAAACTCTTTTGAAAGGATACCTAGCTTGGTATCCTTTCTTTTTATTCCTGAAAGATTTAAAAGGCGAAATGTTCCCGTGTCTTTTCCAGCTGATTCAGTGGGGTTAGTCACTCCGCAAAAGTTCCAATTTGAAGAACCATTACATCTTGAATGTGGGCGTGTTTTGCCACGTTTTGAATTAATGGTTGAAACTTACGGCACTTTAAATGCAGATAAATCAAATGCCATTTTAATCTGTCATGCTCTTTCCGGACATCATCATGCAGCGGGTTATCACCATGAAGATGATAAAAAAGCTGGATGGTGGGATAGCTGTATTGGCCCGGGTAAAGCAATCGACACAAATAAGTTTTTTGTAGTTTCGCTCAATAATATTGGTGGATGTAGCGGCTCAACTGGCCCAACGTCACCAAATCCTGAAAATGATAATCGCCCTTATGGACCGGATTTCCCGTTGGTAACGGTACGCGACTGGGTCAAAACTCAGGCCATGCTTTCTGACCTTTTGGGTGTAGATGCTTGGTATGCAGTTGTGGGTGGATCATTAGGAGGCATGCAAGCACTACAATGGTCAGTAGACTATCCTGACCGCTTACAAAAGTGTGTGATTATTGCCAGTGCACCAAAGCTTTCAGCACAAAATATTGCATTTAATGAGGTTGCGCGTCAGTCGATCTTATCTGATCCAGACTTCCATCATGGTCGTTATTTAGAAAATGATAGCTACCCGAAACGTGGCCTGATTTTGGCTCGTATGGTCGGTCATATCACCTATCTTTCAGAAGAGGCCATGAAACAAAAATTTGGCCGTGATTTAAAATCTGGCAAATTTATGTATGGTTTTGATGTTGAGTTTCAAGTCGAAAGCTATCTTCGTTATCAAGGCGAACAGTTTAGCCGTAACTTTGATGCCAATACTTATCTCATCATGACCAAAGCTTTGGATTATTTTGACCCATCACGTGAATACAATCATTCGTTAACAGAAGCGATGGGTAAAACCAAATGTCAGTTCCTGATTGTCTCATTTACAACAGACTGGCGTTTTGCCCCTAGTCGCTCTCAAGAAATTGTAGATGCACTTATTACCAATCATAAGCCAGTAAGTTATCTCGATATTGATGCTGAGCAAGGCCATGACTCGTTCTTATTCCCGATTCCACTGTATGTCAAAACCATGCGCGCTTTCTTAGGCGGTGAAGAACACTTAAAATCGACATCACTGGAGGCAAGTTAATGCGTATTGATCAACAACTGGCAGAAAAGTGGATTAAACCCGGCTCAAGCGTACTCGATTTAGGGTGTGGTGATGGTGAATTACTCGCTCATATGAGCCAAAAGCATCAAATTCGTGCTTATGGTTTAGAAATTGATCAAGAAAAGATTGCAATTGCCGTCAGTCGCGGGTTAAATATTATTCAACAAGATTTGAATCTCGGTTTGAGCCGTTTTGCCGACCAGTCTTTTGACTATGTGGTTATGGCACAGGCTTTGCAAGCTGTAGATGCACCGGATGTTTTATTAAGAGACATGGTGCGTGTGGGTAAACAGGCAATTATTACTTTTCCAAACTTTGCGCATTGGAAGACTCGTTCTTTTCTTGCATTAAAAGGAATGATGCCTGTATCGGATGCTTTACCATATATGTGGTATAACACCCCCAATATTCATCTATGTACATTTAAAGATTTCGAAGCACTCTGTGCTGAAAATCAGATACAAATTATTAATCGACTCGCCGTCAATGGAAATCAGCAGGGAAGCCTGTTAAGCAAACATGTTCCTAATTTGTTTGGTGAAGTCGCTATTTATCGAGTGAGTGCACTATGAAAAAGACATTATTTAGCACACTATTTGCAGGACTGCTAAGTATGCAGGCTCATGCAGATTATATCGCCCAGCCACAATCGGTTGCGAGTCAGGCTGCACGCTTTTCAACAATGGGGGTTAATGACCTTCAGAAAGCTGCAAAAGCTGGTCAAGCAGGCGCGCAATTTTACCTTGGTACACACTACCAATATGGTAAAGATGTAGAAAAAGACGAAAAACAAGCTTTCGCATGGTTTAAAGCAGCAGCTGATCAAGGTTTATCACCAGCTCAACTTAACGTGGGTCGTATGTACGCCGACGGTATTGGTGTTAGAAAAGATGAGTCAATGGCTCGTAAATACTTTGAAAAAGCAGCAAGCAATGG
>NZ_JZFB01000004.1:158544-160502 GCF_001188385.1 Acinetobacter sp. V2
CAAAAGAAAAACTACGTAGGTGCTTACCAGTGGTATGAGCTTTCAACTCGTGATGGCATGCTCGACAATAAAGTGATTAGCCTATCTGAAGGTAAGAAAACTGCTCTAGCGGCGAACTTAACTCAAGAACAAATCCGTACAGCGCGTGACCGTGCAGATAAATGGATTCAAGCACAATAATAACGGTTCATCCGTAAAAAACCTTACTCGACTAAAGCCACCTTGTATACTCTACAAGGTGGCTTTAGTTTAGGTTGTCCCATTTTATATTCTATTTATTTCCCTCTATATCCCCTCTTAAAAAACACGTAACATAACTCACGTTCGATATTAGCTATAAAGTTTGGTTTTATTATGTCTACCCCACATTGGTTTGATCAGGGCAGTTTAGTTCTTGCCAGCAATAACAAAGGTAAAGTCGCTGAGTTTGAAAAACTTTTTGAACAGCTTAAGTTACCTGTAGAAATTATTCCTCAAGGTCGCCTTAATATTCCCGATGCAATTGAAGATGGCTTAAGCTTTATTGAAAATGCCATTATTAAAGCTCGTCATGCCTCTCAAATTTCAGGTAAACCTGCTATGGCTGATGACTCAGGTATTTGTGTTCCTATCTTAGGCGGCGCACCTGGTATTTATTCAGCACGCTATGCTGGAGAACACGGTGACGATGCAGCGAACAATGCCAAATTATTAAATGATCTTTTGCCATTTCGTAAAAATGGTGAAGTGATTGAAGGCATGTTTGTATGTGTACTTGCTTTAGTAACGCATGCTGAAGATCCTTTGCCACAAGTTTTCCAAGGCATCTGGCACGGCGAAATTTTAGAAGCTGCACGCGGTGAAAATGGCTTTGGTTATGACCCATTATTCTGGTTACCTGAGCTACAAGTTTCTAGTGCTGAACTTTCTAAAGAAGACAAGAATAAGATTAGTCATCGTGGACAAGCGATGCAGTTATTTAGAGAGAGTTTAGTATAATTTTTTTCCATATAGCCTTTGAATACCACGTTAGAGAGTATTCGACTTTGTATAGGCAAATCTTACTTTTCAAAGATGAAAAGTAAGCAAAAATCTTTTGTTAGACTGATGACACGTCCTGAGCGATTTCCAAAGCACTGCTTTGGAAATCAGCGCAAGGCAGTGACATGGCGGCATCCATGCCGCCTTCGCACAAGCAAATGTGGGGAAAGAACTTTAAAAATTATAGTGGAAAATGCAAAAACACAGCATAAATCGCAATACACACACAACTCACAATCGTCCCTGAGGCGATATAAGCCGCAGATCTTCCTGTTCCTTGATAATGTGTTTCTAGCGCTACAATATTGGCTGCTGGTGGCAAACAGAACATTAAAAACATGACTCCAATTTGCTGACTTATATTTGGAATCGGTAGAAATCTATAAGTTAAGCCACAAAGAATAAGTCCACACACCACCTTAAATGCTTGAGCTTTCGTACTGTAGATTAGGTCTTTTAAATGCACTCGAGTACGACGTAACCACATTCCCAATACACACATTCCAGCAAACGTCATTGCAAACTTGGCAACCTCATATACCCAATGTATGGCAGGATGCTCGATATGCTGAGCACCTAACAACCTGAGCACAAGCGCGCAAAAGATTGAAATACACGGTGGAGACGTTAAAACTTTTTTTAATATGCTGAGCTTACTTTGTGGTGCTGTAGTGACTGCCGTAACAGCCCATGCATTTCCAAAAAGAGACATACCAATATATAGCGCAACAATTGGGGCCGTAGCATCAGGGCCAAATAAAGCCATAGCAAAAGGAAAACCGAGCCAGCCCATGTTGGTATAACTTACGCAAAGCGCTAATAATCTGTCTTTAAATAAAGCTAAATAAGCAAAGAAAATAAGAAATGCTGAACCGAAGCTAAAGAGCATCAAACTCAAACTACCCGGCTGATAAAATACCATGTTGTAAATAATCACA
>NZ_JZFB01000004.1:160544-183352 GCF_001188385.1 Acinetobacter sp. V2
GTTTTATCGTTTCTGAAAGAGAAGTCTGAGCAAGTAAAAGTCCAGTGATAAACGCCAATATTGGCAATAATAACGCCACGTTTTCTCCTCTCACCCATCAAAATCAGTTTGTTATGCTACACCTTTTCAAAGTGAAATGTACTCTCCATTTCAAGTAATTTAAACTTCACTTTCTCAGCTCTCTCCAAAATAAAAATTAAATACAGCCTTTATAGAACTACCCTTTTAGATTTTGACTGACGGTTATTGTCTTAAAAATGACATATAAATGTCACATTGTTGTCATGGCAACCTGTTGATATAAAGCAAACTGAAAAGAGGTATCAGATCATGGCCGGTTTATCTATTTGGCACGTCGTTATTTTTGCAATTGTCGTTATTTTATTATTCGGTACATCTAAATTAAAAAATATCGGTAAAGACGTAGGCGGTGCAGTAAAAGACTTTAAAAAATCAGTTCGTGAAGAAGACGAAACTGCTGCTCTTAATACTCCACGTACAATTGATGCCCAAGTCAAAACCCCTGACAGCACATCAGTGAAAAGCTAAAGGTTTTCCACCATGCTTGATGTAGGAATGACAGAGCTACTCTGTTTTGCAATTATTGCAATTTTAGTTTTAGGCCCAGATAAACTACCAGAAGCCGCACGCTTTGCTGGTCGCTGGTATGTTCGCCTAAAACGTTATATTACCAATTTGCAAAATGAGATTGATCAAGAGTTGCGTCTTTCTGAATTTCGAAAAGAAATGCAAGAAGAACTCAACCGCATTGAAGCACTAGAACGCAAAGTACAACAACAACTTGAAGAAATACAAAAACAGACTACTTCAGACAACTCAGAAAAAACTGAGGTAGCTGAAACTATATCTCAGTCTACGATGTACTCCCCTGTATCGGGTCATTATGAAGTGCCCTTTCTTGCCAAATTTACACCTTTGGCATCTCAAAGCGACACTTTAGAAACACCTCCCGTTAAATTGAAGATTGCCGTATGAACCAACTGCCTTCAACGACTGTAAATACGCAAGAAAATTTAGACCAAATGCCAATCATGAACCATTTGGTCGTTTTAAGACGTCATTTATTTAGGATTGTCGGGGTAACATTATTTTTATTCTTTTGCTTATTACCCTTTCGAAATAATACTTACCAATTATTATCTGAACCTTTAAGGCTGCAACTTCCAGCATCATCGTCAATGATTGCAACAGATGTAACTGCAACCTTTATGGCGCCTTTTAAGCTCAATTTATTTGTCGCGCTTGTGCTGGCAATGCCATTTATTCTTTATGAAATATGGACTTTTGTCCGCCCAGCGTTATATCAAAAAGAACGTCATTTAGCACTGCCATTACTCATCGGTAGTATCGTTTTGTTTTATGCTGGAGTTGCCTTTGCATACTACATTACACTTCCGGCAATTTTACATTTCTTTATTAGTGTATCGCCTGAAACTGTTGCACCTATGACCGATATTAATAGCTACCTAAGCTTTTGCTTAAAGCTGTTTTTAGTTTTTGGTGTCACTTTTGAAATTCCAATCGCGACGCTTCTACTGATTTTAATTGGTGTGGTAAATACAAAAAGTCTTGCTGAAAAAAGACGTTTTATCATTGTGGGCTGTTTTTTTGTAGCCATGTTCATTACCCCTCCAGATGCAATTTCTATGGTGATGTTGGCAATCCCGATGTGGTTGCTTTTCGAACTTGGATTATTGTTCGGTAAAATTCTTGAGAAAAGAAAAGCTCAATCTGCTGAATAAAATGATATCTAAGAGAAAGCCTGAACCTCTAAGTTCAGGCTTTTTTGTCTAGGTCACTTTTTAATCTACAAAGCCATAAACTGTCTTCAAAGTGACTTAAAAATGTAAGAAAAGTGTCATTTCCAGTCCATAGAATCAACTCAACAAATATACTCACAAAAGTTACGGATTTATTATGACAACTGCTTCTAACCACCCAACACGTCGCGACATTTTAAAATGGTTTACGGGGATCCCTTTTCTTCCATTAGGTGCGATGGCTACGGCAGCAACGTTAGCAGGATGTAACGATAGTAATGATGATTCAGACATTACAACTCCATCAAAACCAATTAACTTTAAAAATGCAACGTTCACGTCAATGCCTGCTCCTTCAGTTGTAGCAGATATTGCAACGACAGCATGTGCATCAAAGCTTGCTATTTCATGGGAAGATGGCAGTAAAACCGAATACCAACTTGCTTACAAACCATTCTTCTTAACAGGTACAGAAGTTCCTGATGGTAAAGGCGGAAAGATTATCGCGGGTGGTTATGTTGACATTAATAATAAGCCAATTATTGATAAATCAGTTGCAGGTAAAGAACGTCAATTCTTCTCTGACTGTCCAGATGGTAGTTCTCTGATTAGCTTTAAACAAGCGACTGGCAAAGATTTCACAGATGCAGACAAGAAAGCATTAGGTGTAACTGGTAACCCAGTGTTCCATGTAGTTCAGTTTGAATATTTATCAAAAGACCAAAATGGTGGTGATACTTACGGTAAATTATCATCTCCGATTGCAGTGCTTACTTTAGATCAAGACCCGAAAACCGGTCATTTGACTTTAATTAAATATCACAATGTAGACACTTCAAGTGCGCATGGTTTATGGATTACTTGTGGTGCAAGCTTGTCACCATGGGGAACTCATTTATCGAGTGAAGAATATGAGCCAGATGCTTTCAACCAAAAGTTAGGTCAATCACTTTCAACACTTAAAGCATTCAGTAAAAATGTGTATGGTGATGAAAATGCGGCCAACCCATATAACTACGGTCATTTACCGGAAATTACGGTAAATGCAGATGGTACGGGTCATGTGACAAAGCACTACTGTTTAGGCCGTATTTCACATGAGCTTGTGCAAGTTTTCCCAGATAACCGTACTGTATTAATGGGTGACGACTATACCAATGGTGGTCTCTTCATGTTCGTTGCAGATAAAGAAAAAGACCTATCTGCTGGCACACTTTACGTTGCAAAATATACAACAGTACTTACAGATACAACGACTGGTCAGATCTCATGGATCAAGCTTGGTCATGCAACAAGTGTAGAGATTGAAAACCTAATCAAGAGCGGTATCAAAGGAACTGACATTTTCGAATCGGTTCTACAAATTGCCAAATATCCAAGCGATGCAACGACAGCAGAAAAAGATGCTATTGATGCTGGAGATAAAGGTACACCTGAACAACAAGTTTTAGCAAAAGCTGCGAAAGATCGTTTAAAACTACAACAAGCTGCTCAAAAAGCAGAATTAGAAGCTCAAGGTTTTAAATTTACTTATTTGAGCAAAACTGGTGTTTATCTCAAGCTTAAAGATAACAGCGACAAAACTAAACTTGCTGCGGCTTTCCTTGAGACACACCGTTATGCAGCTTACGTTGGTGCTTCAATGGCATTGACCAAGAACGAAGGTACGACTGTAAATATTGCAGATAAACGCGCATATTCAGCTTTAGCTAACATTGTTGATTCAATGGTTGAAGGTGGTAACGGTTACCTTGCTGAGCACAACGTTAAATTCCCGAAAATCACGGCTGGTGGTATTTTGGAGCATAAACTGACAGGCGGCCAAAAAGACAGCTCAAATGTAGCAATTAACAGTGAATGGGTACCTAGCCAATCTAGTCTTCTCATTAAAGGTAGAGACATTAGCTTTGACAGCTTAGGTAACACTGCTGACCCAGAACAGATTGCTAGCCCTGACAACTTGAAGTTCTCTGAAAAGCTACGTACGTTATTTATCGGTGAAGACTCTGGTAACCACTTAAATAACTTCTTATGGGCTTACAATGTCGACACTAAACAGCTCATTCGTATCTTGTCTACACCAGCAGGTGCAGAATCAACTGGTCTACACGCAGTCGATGAAGTAAACGGTTGGACTTACATCATGAGTAACTTCCAACATCCAGGTGATGAATGGAATCGTTTCTATAAAGAAACTAACGGTGTTCGTACTGGTATCAGTGCAGATTTACTTTCGCAAATTGATACAGCGATTAATACAAACTACAGCAATAAATTTGCAGCAGCGGTTGGCTATATCACTGCCGACCCAATTGCTCCATCTGTTGTGAAAAAATAATCTCTTTCACCAAAATAGAAGAAACCTGCCTTATGCAGGTTTCTTTTTTTTGACTAAACAATCAATTATTTCACAAACCTATCATCAAAACGTCAAAGCCTCGTCACACTACCCAACTAAGCTAATGAAGATTTTTAGAACAATCTCTTTATTTCTTTACTTACTTAGGAATTTCCCATGACAGAGCTGACGCCATATCATGAAGATCAAGAACTGGACAATAATACTTCTGACAATATCCACTTTCGTGACATTTTAGAACAACATGTAAGTCGCCGTAGTTTAATTACTAAAGCAGCAAGCGGTGCTGTAGCTTTAACTTTAGCCTCAACTTTAACAGGCTGTAATGATAGTAATGATGACTCAGGTTCTAACAATGGTGGAATCCCACCTGTAGATCCAAATAAAAAACCAGAGAAATTAACGTTTACAGCAGTGGCAAAAAACCACAACGACATCGTGACTGTACCAGAAGGTTATGAAGCCAATGTCATTTACGCTTTAGGTGATTCAATCAACCCTGCTTTTGGTGATTGGGACGACAATAATATTCCATCTGGTCCAAGCTTCCAGTTCCGTTCTGGTGATTGCCATGACGGTATGCATTTCTTTGGTTTAAATACGTCAAAAAACAACTTTGATGAAAGTGTTTCGGCTGAAGGTTTGTTGGTGATGAATCACGAATATATCAACCAGACCTTCCTTCACCCAAAAGGCCCAACAAAAGTTAATGGACGCCGCCCTGAAGATGAAGTCATTCGTGAGACCAATGCGCATGGCGTTTCTATTGTTCACATCAAAAAAGATGCAGCAACTCAAAAAGTAGTAATTGATAAAAAATCAATTTTTAACCGCCGTATTACAGCGTCAACAGAGATGAATTTTGCAGGTGTTGCTGCTGGGTCTAGTTTGCTTGCAACTCGTTTCTCACCTGCTGGTCGTCAAACTCGTGGCACCCATAATAACTGCGGTAACGGTTATACGCCTTGGGGCACATACTTAACTACCGAAGAAAACTTTATTGGTTATTTCCAACGTTCAGGTAGCGATGAATATGCACGTACAGATGCAGAAAAAATTGCATTAAAACGTTATGGGTTAGGAGTTAAAAAAGATGAACTTTATCAGTATGAGAAAGATGAAAAAGGTGCTCCTAAAAAAGATAAAGACGGCAAGATCATTTATTTAAAAGATAAAAATGGTGAGTTAATCCCTAACGTTGATGAACAAGGACGACAAATTTATTTAGGCGTAAGTTCTCGCTACGGCTGGGAAACAGCAATTGGTCAAGTTGAATCACAAGACTTATATGACCGCTGGAATGCCGATGTAAAAGCTGTACAGCCGACACAGGACTATCGCAACGGACCAAATACATTCGGCTGGATGGTCGAGATTGATCCTTTTGATGGTCGCCAAAATCCGGTTAAAAGAACATCGCTAGGTCGTTTTGCACATGAAGACAGTGCTTGTCGTGCCGTAGCAGGTCAGCCATTAGCGTTTTATATGGGTGATGACTCTCGCGGTGAATACATCTATAAATTCGTCTCGACTGCTGTATGGGATGTCAAAGATATAAATCGTGGTTATGCAGCTGGCGACAAATATATGAACACGGGTAAATTGTATGTTGCCAAATTTAATAATGATGGTTCAGGTCAATGGATTGAACTTGCCTACGGCAAAAATGGCTTAAATGAAAGTAACACTACTTACCCTTTCAAATCTCAGGCAGATGTTGTTACATTTGCACGTTTGGCGGGTGATGCAGTCGGCGCTACCAAAATGGACCGTCCAGAATGGTGTACGGTTAACCCAGTAAACGGCGAAGTCTATGTCACCCTAACCAATAACTCAAATCGTGGTAAAGATTACGCGACCGATGCTGCAAACCCACGTAACTACACAGACCTCTACAACGGCACTAAAGAGCAAAAGGGTAACGTTAACGGTCATATTATCCGTTTTAAAGAAACTGATGACAAAACGACTGCTGAAACTTTCAAATGGGATATCTACTTATTTGGCGCAGAAGCATCTATGGCTTCAAATATCAACTTATCGGGTCTGACAGACAATAATGATTTGTCATCTCCTGACGGGATGTGGTTTGACCCACGTGGTGTACTTTGGATTCAAACAGATGATGGGGCTTACACCGATGTCACTAACTGTATGATGCTTGCTGCACTACCAGGTCAAATTGGTGATGGTGCTGCTGCCACTACGTCAAATGGCCAACAAACGCTAGTCGGTGCAAAAGTTACAGACTCAACATTACGACGTTTCTTGGTTGGACCAAAGCAATGTGAGATTACAGGTATTGCCATGACACCTGACCACAAAGCTATTTTTATTAATGTTCAACACCCTGGCGAAGACTCGAAAAGTTACTCGACACCAGACAGTAACTGGCCTGCAACTCAAAAAAACCCAAGCAATAAAACTGCACGCCCACGTTCAGCAACAGTTGTGATTACCCGTAAAGATGGCGGTGTGATCGCAGGCTAATTTGTAGAAGGTTAAAAATGCCGATCAATTGATCGGCATTTTTTATTGCTATCGATTTAAAAGAATTTGCTGCTCTACAATTTGACCGCTGTGCTCACCTTGTTGGGTCTTTTCAAACCAAAGCCATTCATTATTGGTCATTCTTAGAAAATTCGAACAGCGTGTACCATACACAGGACTTTGAATAAAGGTAGATGACAATAACTCTTCCATCTCTGCTTGAATGCCAGTATTCGGTAATAAAGCAGTTGTGACTTTACGCTCATCTTCCAAAATATCCCACGCCGCATGTTGCAAAATTAACTCTTCTGTCTGATGCTGAAGCATAGGCAAAAACTCTTGTGTAAAACGTGTTCGTAAATGTTTAGTTTTTTCCCAATGTTCAGACATCAAGCCATTCGAAACCACATACACACCGTTAGCCAATACTTGCGGAGCTTCACCACGGTTACTCATATAAACCGCTTGATCAGCATTTCCCATAAACAAGTTAAAGCCAGCAAAATTCTGTTGTTGCTGTTCTAATTGTTGAGCAAATCGAATCGGCAATAAATCAGATTCTAAAAAAGCCTGCACCAAATGCCCCCGAGAAGTCTCATAAGACTTTTGATCCCGTCCATCACGGAAGTTGGTTAAAACAGCCCATCGACCTTGAGGCGTAACGCCCATCCACGTGCCACCCGACTGCAAATCTTGTCCTGCAACAATGGGGGTATGTTCCCACTGATGCAACAAAGCCGTTGGACGATGATAAAACTCATCCCGATTTGACATAAGACACAAGGGCATATCATCCAGAACATGCCATGCTAAAGCCACAATACACATTGATTCTTGTTCCCTATCTTTACACATTGAATGTACAACATTTTTCACATCATTCCGCTACAATCTGTCAAAACGTAAGATCAAGGAGCAGCAATGCTGACCTATCCTAATATCGATCCGGTCGCAATACATCTAGGACCTCTTCAAGTCCATTGGTATGGACTCATGTATTTATTGGCATTTTTATGTGCTTGGGGGCTTGCTTCCTACCGTGCCAAACAACGTGATGGCTGGACATCAGAAATGGTTTCAGACCTAGTGTTCTATGGTGCCCTAGGTGTTGTTCTGGGCGGTCGTGTCGGCTATGTCCTTTTCTATGAGTTTGATAAATTCCTCGAAAATCCGATTTGGTTATTCCAAGTCTGGACAGGTGGCATGAGTTTCCACGGCGGCTTTCTCGGTGTTATGGTTGCTATGCTATTTTGGTGTAAAAAATACCAAAAAACATGGTTCCAAACGCTCGACTTTATTGCCCCTTGTGTACCGACTGGCTTAATGTTCGGACGCATTGGTAACTTTATTGGTGGAGAGTTATATGGTCGTGCGGTAACTGACCCAAATTATCCATTCGGTATGATCTTCCCAACAGATCCGTTACACCTAGTTCGCCATCCATCACAAATCTATCAAGCGCTTTGTGAAGGTTTGATTCTATTCATTGTTCTGTGGTGGTTTAGTTCAAAACCGCGTCCTCGTATGGCCGTTTCTGCCTTATTCTTAATGGGATATGGCGTTGCCCGCTTTGTTATGGAATTCTTCCGCCAACCAGATGCCGACCAAGGTTTTATTCTATTTGGCTGGATGACAAAAGGACAGATTCTAACAATTCCAATGTTGCTGATTGGCCTTTGGATGATGTGGTATGCCTATCAAAAGAAAATTTATGACTGGGGTCCACAAAAGAATAGTTAATATCTAAATTAGAGGAGTTTCGGCTCCTCTTTTCTTTTTTTATGCTACAGTTTTTACTCTCCCAAGATGAAGATATACCATGCTGGAATTCTGGTTTGACACGCAAGTCCCAACATTTAAAAAACTAGTGATTTTGATTATTACGCTACTTATTTGTATTGCGCTATATCAATACCAACCACTGCCTTTAGATACGATTCTCATGTTTACTGGAACTGGGGTAATTTTTTTAATCTGTCGTTACTTTAAATTGCATTTCGCTCAAAGCAACCCGACGGGTTTACTCTACCGTCTATTTACTTGGATCCCTATTGCCCTTTTGTTTGCCCTTATTTTTGTTAAAGCGATGCCGAACTTGCTGATCTGGGGTGTGCAAGGAATTGCTTTTATGGCACTTGCTGCTTTTATTTTTTCACCTCAATCGCTTTTTAAGAAATAGGTTTGGTTTTCATGTTGGCTTATTGGTACAACGCTCCGCGCCATATCAAACTCATCTTCATTATTGCGGTTTGTGCTGCAATTTATGTAGCCAATCAAGTCCAGCCTTTATCGCCGACTTATATTGTTCTTAGCCTTGCGTTAGGTTTCGGACTTCATTTCGGGCAACATTTACAAACAAAAATTTCAGATCGTAGTTCATATAAATCTAACTTCCAGTTTCTGCTTAGAATTTACCCTTTCATTATTGTTGCTATTGTGGTGTGGATATTGCCACCTCAGCACAATTGGATCGTAACGTTACAAGCTTTAGGCTTTGTACTGGTGGGATTTTTCCTGGTTTCAATTTATCAAAATCGTGCCAAGCGTTTTTAAGCATAAAGTTTAGCTCGTTTTTACTATTCCCAAAGCATGCTATTATCTTCCACGGTTTATTGATCCATGAACCGTCTCCCTTTTATTTTATGGAATTAATCCGAACTCGAGAGTGTTATGCGTGCATATTTAGACCTACTACAACATATCCTTGATAATGGCGGTGACAAAGGCGACCGTACAGGCACAGGAACCCGTTCTGTATTTGGTCATCAAATGCGTTTTGATCTCTCTAAAGGTTTTCCTTTACTCACCACAAAAAAAGTTCACTTTCGTTCTATTGTGATTGAGTTACTTTGGTTTTTAAAAGGCGACACCAACGTCCAATATCTAAAAGATAATAAAGTTTCAATTTGGGACGAATGGGCAACAGCAGAACAAACTGCTCGTTTTGGCCGCCCAGAGCATGAGCTTGGTCCAGTCTATGGTCATCAATGGCGTAATTTCGGCGCAACCAAAAATGCGGATGGTACTTATAACCAAGATGGTTTTGACCAGATTAAATGGTTAATTAATGAAATTAAAACCAATCCAAACTCACGTCGTTTAATTATCTCTGGTTGGAACCCTAACGAAGCTGGACAAGTAGCCTTACCACCTTGCCACACGCTTTTTCAATTTTTTGTACAAGATAACAAATTGTCATGCCAACTTTATCAACGTAGTGCAGACGTGTTCTTAGGTGTCCCTTTTAACATTGCGAGCTATGCTCTACTCACCCATATGATTGCTCAAGTGTGCGGTTTAGGAGTCGGTGATTTTGTATGGACTGGTGGTGATACACATCTTTATGCCAACCATTTTGAGCAAGCACAACTTCAATTGACACGTGAACCTTTACCGCTCTGCCAATTGAAACTAAATCCAGAAATAAAAGACTTATTTGATTTCAAATTTGAAGATGTTGAAATTGTAGGTTATGAGTCGCATCCTGCAATTAAAGCACCAGTTGCAGTATAACGACGACTCAAATTTCATTAGGTTACGGTTTAGAGAATAAGATTATGGCATGGCAAAATGTAGAAGTTGTTCACGTTGTGGCAATGGACAAAAACCACTGTATCGGTAAAGGCAATGCGTTGCCATGGCATATTTCTGCCGACTTAAAACACTTTAAAGAAATCACACAAGGCGGTGTGGTTGTGATGGGTCGTAAAACCCTTGAGTCTATGGGCCGTGCGCTACCAAACCGTGTGAACTGGATCATTACCCGTGACATTAACTGGCAATTTGAAGGTGTTAAAATTGCCTATTCAATTGAAGATGCTTTAAATGCAGCTTTAGAAGATGTAAAAAATACTGAAAAGCAGGCATTGTTCATCATTGGTGGCGGCGAGATATTCAAGCAAACTTTGTCAATTGCAGACCGTCTTGAACTTACTCATGTTGACTTAGATGTGCAAGGTGATGCACATTATCCAACAATACCGAGTGAATTTCATAAAACTGCAAGTGAACAGCAAGTTGATGAAAAATCAGGAACTTCATTCGAGTTTGCCACTTATAAAAAATAATTCAATGGATACCTATGCACAATATCGGAACACGTGAATTTATTATTGCTCTACTTTTTGGGCTGTTACATAGTCTATTCACGCTGTTTATTGTGTTCTCTAGTATTTGGGTATGCGTAGCACTCTGGGTTCAACAGCCTTTTGGCTGGTTAGGCAGCCGCATACTCATTGGCATCTGGATTGCTTTTGCGCTGAGTATGGCGGGCCTATATGTTGAAGGCCATCTTGTTAGCAGACGTACAGACATCCTGATTTACCTTTTAGCATTTGCCTGCTCTCTCGTTTGGTATTTTTCGATTACTGCACGTCAAGACCGTGACTGGAATCCTGAAGTTGCCAATATGCTGAGCTATGAAAAGCACGGCGATGTAGTCACTCTGCATAATGTCCGTAACTTCAACTGGCACCCCGATGGAACCTATGATGTTCGCTGGGAAACTCGAACTTTTGATCTTAACCAGTTGAATGGCATAAACATCATTGCCTCTTACTGGATGGGACCACAAATTGCCCATACACTGGTCAGCTTCGAATTTGCACACCAACAACCACTAGTCTTCTCAATCGAGATTCGCAAAGAAAAAACTGAAGAGTTTTCAGCGATCGGCGGTTTTTTTAGAAAATATGAACTGAGCCTAATTGCTTCTGATGAAAAAGATATTGTCTATACGCGTAGCAACATCCGCAAAGAGCAGGTTTATAATTTTCCTATCAATATGCCACGATCTGAACAAAAAGCTTTATTTTTAGAATATCTTAAAAAATCAGATGAGCTACGCACAAAACCAGAGTGGTACAATACGCTCACGAGTAACTGTACGACTCTAATTTTTGATATGGTTCAAGCGATTAACCCATATCAACTTCCTAAAGATTATCGTCTCATTGCTTCAGGTTATTTACCTAATTATTTATATGATCTTAAAGCTCTTAATCAAAATGTCAGTTTAAAACAGTGGTATCAAATTGCCCATATCAATCCACGTACTGAAAATTTTGAACAGCTTTCAGATCAGAGTAGTGAACACTTCTCTCAAATCGTTCGACAAGGTTTACCTAAAGCTAAATGAAATAAGTAATGCACTTTTCTTTACTTTTTTATACATGCTTTACTTTGTATTTTAAATACATAAACCCTATTGTAATAGGCAGGAAATAGAGGGAAAAACAATGCAACAGGCATTATTTGGTGGCGGCTGTTTTTGGTGCGTCGAAGCTGTATTTTTACAAATACGCGGTGTAGAAAAAGTAACTAGTGGTTACGCAGGTGGGCACACAACTAACCCTACCTACGAGCAAGTATGTCAAGGAGATACTCAACACGCTGAGGTGATCTTGGTTGATTTTGATGAAGAGCAAGTAACATACTCCCAGTTACTCGATGTATTCTTCGCGACTCACGATCCAACGACTTTAAATCGTCAAGGTAATGATATCGGCACGCAATACCGCTCTGTTATTTATTATTATAATGAAGAGCAAAAGCAGGCAGCGGAACATACGATTCAAACACTAAAAGATGATGATCTTGATATTGTGACTGAATTGTCTCCGGTTCCGACGTTCTATCCAGCCGAAGAATATCATCAGAATTACTATGCAAAGAATCCTTCACAAGGTTATTGTAACTTTGCGATTCCACCTAAGTTGCTTAAGCTCTATAGTAAATTCCAGCATCTTATGAAAGATCAATAAATTAGAGTAATAAAAAAGCAACCGATTTGGTTGCTTTTTTATTAGGTAAACTAAATTTTAGTTTTCACTGACAAAGGCAATATCGCTCAGTCCGGCTTCACTGGCGCGAGACATTACCTGTGCAACAGTATCGTACTTCGACTCTTTATCTGCACGAAGCTGAACTGTTGGTTTAACATCACCTTGACCTGCTTCTTGAAAACGTTTTTGAAGCTCATCAAGGCTAATTACTTGAGTATCCCAAGCCACTTCACCATTTGCATTAATACTAATCGTAATTGCTTTTGGTGGTGGATCAATAATTTCAGCAGTTGTTTTAGGAAGCGTTAATGGAATCGATGGGTTGGCAACTGTTGCTGTGACCAAAAAGATGATCATTAACACCAACATAATGTCGATTAGCGGAATGAGGTTCATCTCATTTATGCCACTATCGTGGTCTTCACCCAATTGAAAAGCCATTAAGCTTGACCTCCAACATAACTTTGCTGTGCAGTTTTAACATCAGACTTTACAGTTGAGTCTTGCTGCAACATCGTATCAATTAATAAGCTGTGCGCTTGATCTTGTAAGTCATGAGCAAGACCACGGTTAGCACGTACACAAATGTTATAAGCCAATACCGCAGGAATCGCAACTGCAAGACCAAGGCCCGTCATAATAAGCGCTTCACCTACTGGTGTAGCCACTTGAGCCAAACCTGCTTGTCCACTTTTACCGACTGCAACAAGTGCATGGAAAATACCCCATACCGTACCAAACAAACCAACGAATGGTGCAATTGAAGCAATTGTTCCTAAAACAGAAATACCTTTTTCAGCATTGACTTTTTCAGCAGAAATTTGACGAAGTAGAGCCTGCTCCGCAACCGCTTTACGCTGCTCAAAACTTAAAGGTTGTAACTTTGCTTTTAGCGAAGTGATAGCCTGAGAAAGTTGAGCATAAGCTTGTTGCTTTAATTGGCGAGTCCCCATCAAACGTAAGATGAAAACTGTCCAGGTAGCAATCGACATTGCCAATAAGATGAAATACAGGGTTTTACTCACTGCATCTGCATGTTGCCAATAGATTGAAAAGTTCATATGAACTCCTGATTAAGGTTAGCCGTTGGGACTCAAATTCATTTAAGGGGTTAAATCAAAGGGTTGCTCTGCTTTAATTGGATAAGCAACACCATTTTCCATATAAGGTTTAAATTTCGCACCGCGAACAGCACGGACAACTTTGTCATCTAGACTTGGAATACCACTACTTCTCGTCACTCGTACATTAATAATCTTGCCTTTTTCATCGGCTTCAATCAGTACCATGACAGAGCGTGCTTCGCCTTGTAAATCTTTTGAAGAAACTGTTAAACGTGGTGAACGACTCCACTGTACACCCGAACCACCAATTGAAACTCGTTTTGGTGATGGATCTGGAGCGGGTTGAGCTTTAGGTGCTTCTTGTACTACTGGCTTTGGTTTTTCAACGACTTTTTCAGAAACAGTCGTTGTTACCACTTTGGTTTCAACTTTAGGTTCTGTCTTTACTGTTTCTTTTGGTGTTTCAGCCTTTTTCACCTGTTGAATTTTTTCCACTTTTTTCGGTGGTGTCACAGGCTTTTCAACAACTTTAACTTCTTTTACCTCTTTTTTAGGTTCCGGCTTTTTAGGCGGTTCCTTTGGTTTAGGAGGTAGTGGTTTAGGTTGCTCTTGAATTTTTACGAAACGTACCTGTAAAGGTTTCTTATCGATTGGCTTTAATTCAGCAGGCTTAATATGGCTAACTGCCCATAAGACCCCGATATGACCAATTGCAACTGCAATTAGTGCTGTGATGACTTTCTTTTTCATCGGATTGGGAGCGTTTAAGGCTGCGGAAGATTGACTCATAAGAATCTAATTACCTAATGGATGATGATTTCAGATTTCTATTTATAGAAACGATTTCAAACATCGGATAGAACAATAAAGTGCCACAATAATAAATGAGAAGTGTTTTCATTTGCAACTATTTTTTGAGAAAAACATTTACTCTTTGTCATAGCTTCATGCTTGCCGAGTGTCTTTACTTTAGTTTTCTCATAGTTACATCAATAGATATCCAGTGTTCACAATTTGTTTAGCCAAACTTAAATAGTTGAGCTATTTACACCATGAACAGATCTATTTTTATGATAATCCCATTTATTATTGATATGTTATATTATTTCAATTTTATTTTAAATATAAAAAAACACGCAAGAAGCGTGCTTTTTTAGAATAACTGTTATTTAAAAAACAACGGTCTTATTACCATCAACAATAATACGATCTTCTAAATGCCATTTCACTGCACGAGCCAATACATTACGCTCTACATCTTCACCTAGCTCACGTAATTGCTCAACATTATAGTCGTGGCTCACACGCTCAACGTCTTGCTCAATAATTGGACCTTGGTCAAGGTCAGCAGTCACATAGTGGGCTGTCGCACCAATCAACTTCACACCTTTTTCATAAGCTTGCTTATATGGATTGGCACCCACGAAAGCTGGCAAGAAAGAATGGTGAATATTGATGATTTTCATTTCCCATTTCGCAACAAAATCTTCGCTTAAAATCTGCATGTAACGTGCAAGAACTAATAAATCATTGCCTTGCATCATTTCATCAATTTGCGCATAAGCTTCAGCTTTATTGTCTTTAGTGACTTTAATTACAGTAAATGGAATACCGAAGTTTTCAACAGATTCACGTAAGTCTTCATGATTAGAAATGACATGAGTAATTTCACAAGGTAACGAACCGCGTGCATGACGCCATAACAACTCAAGCAATGCATGGTCAACTTTAGAAACTAAAATACCAACTTTTTTAACATCGTTAACGAAAGCAAGACGCCATTGCATGCCGTAACGCTCAGCAACGTTCGCAGCAAAAGTTTGAATTAATGCATCTTTACGCGACTGTAAATGATCAAGTTCAAATTCAACACGCATGAAATAACGTCCGCCCTGAGCTTCCGTCGCATACTGATCAAGCGCGGTAATGTTTGCACCTTGGTGATACAAAAAGCTCGATACCGCTTGTACGATCCCTGGCTTGTCTTCACAAGTAATCAGTAAACGGGCTGTATTGGCAGTGGTCATATTCATTTGGTTAATATCACTTAATTGAGATAAATCTTTTAATAGGCCGAGTATTCTAGCGCCCTAAATAAACAAGCACAACTATTCGTCTTTTAAGGACGATAAGCTAGCAAACAGATCTGAAGGGCCAAGAGATTCAAGCAACTGCTCATAAGTTGCTCGGCTTTCTCCCATAAGATAAGGGCCTTCAAGGAAAACCATTTGGCGTAATGCTTGCCAAACCCATTTTTCTTCTAAATGGTTATTGTCACTAATATGACCAGACATATACAAAAAGTTTGTCCAGTTTGTTAATACAATCCAGAGGTTAATAATGAGGGCTTCAATTTCCGATGCCGTCATTTTCATAAGACCTGCATCTACAAAGGCTTGATAAATCTTTTGCCCCTGCTGCATCACCTGCCCCGCAAAACGCGGATAAATCTTTTTAAAGTCTTCGTTACTTTCAACTAAATGATAAACATCACGATGAATAAAACGGTAACTCCAGAGTTGACCGCTGAGCACTTGAAAATAGTTAATTTTATCATTGGTCGTTAATGGTCTGTCGTCAGGTAAAGAAAGTACTTCCAATGTCTCGGCCTGATATTGATACATTAATTCCTTAATGATTTCATGCTTATTCCGAAAATGATAATACAAGTTTCCGGGACTGATACCCAACTCCGCAGCAATATGATTGGTTGTAACTGACCGTTCACCTCGCTCGTTAAAAAGCTGCAAACTGATTTGTAAAATCCGGTCTTTTGTCTTCAGAGCTTTAGGTTGAGACATTTTAATAACCTTTAATAATTCACATGGTTAAGACTTGAACACATAAACTGACTTGACTATTTAGAGTATTTACTCTAAAAAATAAATATATCAATGTATTTGGTAAGTACCGATGAACAGTCAAACAAAAACAAATCCAGAGACTCAGCTTCCTTATGATGTTAAGCATTTACATGATTTGCTTGAACAACAAAAGCTTGCTTATTTACGTCATCCGGTACCCACTGCTAAAGAGCGTATTGATCGTTTAGCTCGTCTTAAAAGAGTCTTGGTAAAATATCAAGATCAGATTGCCGACGCAATTAACCTTGATTATGGCAATCGTGCAGTTATGGAAACAAAAATTGGTGAGCTACTCACCAGTTTGGAACAAATCAAATATTACAGTAAACATCTGACAGCGTGGATGAAACCTTCAAAACGCCATATCAGTGTATTACATCAGCCAGCAAAAGGTTGGGTACAATATCAACCTATGGGTGTAATTGGTATTATTACACCATGGAATTACCCATTACTTCTTTCAGTTGGGCCATTAATTTGTGCACTGGCAGCTGGCAACCATGCCATGATCAAAATTTCGAGTGCCTCTCCTAACTTTGGCCGAGTTCTTGAAAGTGCATTAGCAGAAGCGTTCCCACAAGAATTAGTTGCTGTAGTAAATGGTGGCGGCGTTATTTCAGACGCTTTTAGTCATTTGCCTTTTGACAAAATGATTTTCACAGGCTCAACTTCTGTTGGTAAAACAGTGATGGCAGCCGCAGCTCAAAATCTGGTTCCTGTTATTCTTGAGTTAGGCGGAAAATCTCCTGCCCTTGTGCATGCATCTATGGATATGAAAGATGTGGCTCAACGTATTGCTGTAGGGAAATTATGGAACGCGGGTCAAACCTGTGTTGCACCTGACCATATTTTCTTGCCACGCGGGAAAACTGCCGAGTTCATCGAAAACTTTAAATTGATTGTGGCTGGTATGTATCCGCATTTCCGCAATAATCAAGATTACACGTCTATTATTAATGACAAACAATACAACCGCATTCAGGGCTATCTTGAAAATGCCCGCGATCAAGGTGCTCGTATTATTGAAATTAATCCTCAAAATGAAATTTTAGATGATGTCCGTAAAATTGCACCGACTTTAGTTACAGGCGTAACGACTGCAATGGATATTATGCAAAATGAAATTTTTGGTCCGATCCTACCAATTTTAGAATATGACCAGATAGAAGAAGTCATCGAATTCATTAATAGTCGCCCGCGTCCTTTAGCGATGTATTATTTTGACTATGATCAGGCACGTGCTGACTATATTGCACAGCATACCCATTCAGGACACTTCGGAATCAACATGGTGATTACCCATGTGGCTCAAGATGATTTACCGTTTGGGGGAATTGGTGCATCAGGTATGGGGAAATATCACGGACCAGAGGGCTTTTTTAGCCTTTCTCATGAACGTTCGGTGATGTCTAATCCAAAACTTTATAGCCTTAAATACATTCTTCCACCGTTCAATAAGCCCATTCATCGTTTCATTTCGAAAACCTTGTTGCGCTAACTGATCAAGGCATGATCTGTTATACTAAATCATGCCTCGTTTTTACCAATTCCGCTTGTCTTTTAATCGTATTTTTGGTATAAAACGCCCCTTGAATGAATTCATCCGTTTACATTTAGTATGACTGGCCACAGATTTGCTGTTGGCTGAATCAATGGAGTTACACCATGTCTAAGGTTTGCCAAGTTACCGGCAAGCGTCCAGTCGTTGGTAACAACGTCTCACACGCCAACAACAAAACCAAGCGCCGGTTCGAGCCGAACCTGCACCACCACCGTTTCTGGTTAGAAAGCGAAAAACGTTTTGTACGTCTTCGTTTAACCACTAAAGGTATGCGTATTATTGACAAATTGGGTATCGAAAAGGTTGTTGCAGACCTTCGTGCTCAAGGTCAAAAGATCTAAGGAGTCTGAACAATGCGTGATAAGATTCGTCTCGTTTCTACAGCTGGTACAGGTTATTTCTATACCACGACTAAAAACAAACGTACTATGCCGGAAAAAATGGAAATCAAAAAATTTGATCCAAAAATCCGTCAACACGTGATTTTCAAAGAAGCTAAAATCAAATAATTTTAGCCTCGAAAAAAAACGACTTCACAATGAAGTCGTTTTTTTTTGCATTTTTTTTATAGCTAGCTTTTTTTTGTTAAACTTTCCACATATTTCGCCTTGGCATTTTTTATGCTTGTCTTTAGCCTAACTCACGTAAAAGGAGTTTTTAGTGCCGCATGACGTAGATTTAATTGTTTTACTTGCTGTTGGTTTCGGTGTTGCCCTCTTTTTTGGTTATCTTGCAGCCCGATTACGACTTCCTCCTCTTATCGGCTATTTAATTGCCGGAATTATTATTAGCCCAAATACACCCGGTATAGAAGCAGATATTCATCTTGCTAATCAGCTTGCAGAACTCGGGGTCATGTTCCTGATGTTTGGTGTAGGGATGCACTTTTCATTAAATGACTTGCTGCTGGTTCGACGTATTGCTGTACCAGGTGCGATTTTACAAATTGCCGTCGCTACCCTATTAGGGGTCGGTGTATCCATGCTCTGGGGATGGAGTTTTGGTTCTGCACTCGTTTTTGGCTTAAGTCTGTCGTGTGCGAGTACTGTTGTATTATTAAAAGCTTTAGGAGACCGAGGTCTTTTAGACTCAGTTAACGGCAAAATTGCTGTGGGTTGGCTGTTAGTCGAAGATTTAGTGATGGTACTTGTTTTAGTACTCCTTCCAGCTACAGCAGTTTTACTCGGTGGGAAAGCACCAGAAGGTGCAGATGGTAATATCTGGTTAACCCTTGGACTCACTTTATTAAAAGTAATTGGCTTTATTGCCTTTATGCTGATTGTAGGTAAACGTGTCGTTCCTATTATTATGCAGTTTGTTGCTCGTTTAGGTTCAAGAGAGTTATTCACCCTTACTGTTGTTGCAGCTGCTGTTTCAATTGCTTACGGGTCTTATGCCATTTTTGGGGTCTCAATGGCATTAGGGGCTTTCTTTGCAGGGATGGTTGTTAAAGAATCAGACTTTAGCCACCGCGCAGAAGAAGAAACGCTTCCACTACGTGAAATTTTCTCAATCCTGTTTTTTGTTTCTGTGGGTATGCTGTTTGATCCACATATTCTTGTTGAACGTCCACTCCATATTTTGGCCGTTATCGCAATTATTATGGTAGGTAAAACACTTGCTGCAATGGCTTTGGTTTTATTCTTTCGCTATCCAATTAATACAGCGCTTACAGTTGGCGCGAGTTTGGCCCAAATTGGTGAATTCTCATTTATTTTAGCGACTCTCGGCGTCTCATTAGGTTTATTAAGCTTAGAAGCACAAAATCTGATTTTAGCTGGCGCTTTATTTTCGATAACGCTGAACTCTTTTATATTCTCTGCCATTGAGCCTGTACAACGCTGGATTCGTGAGCGCTCTCACCTAGCCCGACTTCTTGAACGTAGTGGTGACCCATTAGCCATGTTACCCGATGAAGTTGATCAGGCTTACTTACGCGATCAGGTTGTGATTGTTGGATATGGCGGTGTGGGACGACGTATTACTGAAAATTTAATCAATGAAAATATTAAAGTCGTTATTGCTGAAGAGAATCGTGAAATCGTAGAAAAGCTACGTCAGTCGAATATTGCTGCTGTGAGTGGTGTTGCAACCGAACCAGGTGTTTTAATTCAAGCACACATCATGCATGCAAGACTCTTGGTGATCTCACCTATGGATATTTTAGATATTCACCGAATTGTGGCGATTGCTAAGCAATTAAACCCTCAAATTCAGGTGTTAATTTGCGCAGAAAGCAAAGAAGAAGCGGCAGTAATCAGAGATGAGAATATTGGTGAAGTGTTCTATGCCAAAGAGGAAATGGCAAAGAATATGAGCCATCATATATTAAATCAGATCGAGCTTGCCCATCAGTCAACTATTCATTAACCCATATAAAAAGCGTACTCAAGAGTACGCTTTTTTTAACTTAAGAATTTAGGCTGTTCGTCTAGTACCTCAGCCTGCCATTCATTTACCTGCTTTTCGAGCAGTCCAAACAGTGCAGCCTGAATCATATGCTGAGCAACAACTGGAGTTTGCTCACCCAAGATTGCTTTTACTTCATCGCTAAATTGAATTTTAACCAAGGGTTCATTCTCAGAACCTGCATTGCGCAAGGCGAGTTCGCCACCTTCGAGTTGGACTAATTCCAAAACGGCTTCTTGATTTCCAAATAACTCTTTCAATTGCTGTATAGACATATATTTCCTCCATGTTTCAACATGGTGGCAAAGCACCCTTGCACTTTGCATCTCTTGTCTTATTTATATAGGCACACCCGGATTAAATTTCAAGCGTTCGGGCAGTTTAATTTTAGAACTCGACCATTTCATTACGAAAACCATCAATTAAATGGCTTAATTCGCGATGCCATTCACGCAAAATCTTAACATCTGGCAACCAAGATTGAGGACCTTGAGTCACTTTGATAATGAGATTAGAAGAAGTTTCTTCTTCTGGGGTCGGCTCTTTAGGCTCTGGTGCATATTGACACATACGGTAAGCTCGTTTGAGCTCTGCAACAAAACCATCTTTCGCCAATTGTTGCAAAACGGACACTTCTGGAGAAACTTGCCCTTTTGCCGCCATATGTTCTTCAATAGATTTTAAAGTGGGTTGCAATTCATTTAAACGGTAATAACGTACGAGTTCTTGTAAGAAAGCTAACATTGCGCCATGTAAATGAAATACAGCTGCTTCACGGTAAGCTTGTATCTGCTGCACATGATCGGTCTGTTCTGCCTGTTGACACGCTAAGCGCGCAAAATAGAGCTTCTGATTGGTACGATCGGCATGATAACGAGCAACACGTGACATAACTAAACTTTCCTGTTCTAAAATCGCTATTGCAACAGCTATTCTTTAGCTTAACGACTCCATTAATAAAATCAACGTTATTTATGGTAAATCCAGCTCAACTTGATAAATTTTACGTTTCGCTAAAACTTTTAGTGGCTGCTTTATAGGACGAATATTACTTAAAACCCAAGCAAAATACCCTTCGTCCCAAGCAGTTGCACATGCTGGTTCAATTTCATCATTTCGCCAAGCATGAATAGAGTCGACATCAACCAAAGCGACAGCAACTCCCTCTTCTTCATCTGTATCTTTAACCAAAAATTTTTGGTTCTCGACAATTAATAGATCTTTGATTGGCAGTTTTGTAGGTACCCATGAACGCACTTCAAGTGTTTTGATACCTTCAGCGATACGAGTGCCATTTGGCGTTACAATCGAAAGAGCTAAAAACTGTCTTTTCACACTGAAGACTTATTCTTCAGCTGCTTTAACGCGAATTCCATTACCTTTAACCTTAAGCAGGTTTAAGCCTTTAATTGCCTTAATTGCTTCACGTGGGTTAGGCATTTCAACAAAACCAAAACCTTTCGATTTACCTGTGTCTTTATCAGTAACAAGAACACACGTTTCAACTTTACCAAATGCTTTGAATAACTCTAAAATTTCAGTTTCACTCACAGCACGATCTAAATTACGAACTAATATCTTCATTTTCTAACCTTAATTGGCAATTAAAGGGAGTAGCCAATATATTTAAGTAATCACAGTGTCTTATACAGTAGTTTAATCCAGATCGATACCAAAACCTAAATTTACTGTAGGTGAACGGTTCCATTGTTTTTTAGCAAATGGCTGAGGTACTTGCCTATGAATCTTTGCCTGAACCAAATGTGCAGGAAGATCATTTAGGAAATAACTTTCGATTTTACGACCTTGTTCGTCATAATTGTCTTCTGACCATGTATTGAGATTTTGCTTGGTCAAAATTAATTCATTCTCTGCACGTGTTAATGCAACATACAATACGCGGCGCTCTTCTTCGACATCATCAAAATCGCCCTGTGCCCTTGCATAAGGATATTGATTTGGAGATACATGAGGTACATAGCAGACTTTCTGTTCAGCACCTTTAGCGGAATGAATCGTAATTAAAGTCACTAAATCCTGATCAGCAGCTTTCTCAATTTCAGAAACTGAAATAGGTTCAAGAACATATTCTTCGAGGAACTCACCTAAAGACGCATGTTTACGTGCAAGTTGTTTGACTAAATCAAAGTCTTTTAATCGGCGTGACCAATCTTTAGTTTTATAATTTTGCTCTAGCTGTTCACCTAAAGCATCAAGTGCCAAGCCAATACTTGCTTCAACATGCTGCTGTAATACATCTAGCTGTTTTAAAATTAAAATCGCTTGTAAAGGGACTTTCCCATGACGTTCTAAACGATTGCAGCGCTCTTCAACGTCAACAATTCCCATCAACTCTTGGGCTAGCTTACTTGCACCAACATCACCAATACCATCCCACAAGGTTAAAAAACGCATCCACGCCAAATCATCGTGAGGATTGCTCACAATACGTAGCAAGCTAAGCACGTCTTTCACGTGTGCAGATTCAAGAAGTTTT
>NZ_JZFB01000004.1:183366-187149 GCF_001188385.1 Acinetobacter sp. V2
AAGCCCCTTCCAGATATCGTGCACTATAGCCAGAACGGACCAAAACCATATGGTCGTACCAGCTTGCACCTTGCTGATGTCGCGTTATTAAGTCCTGTGCAATCCAGTTTGCTTCTTCATACTCATTACCAAATAGATGCAGCTGAGGCTTTTGCCCTTGCCCACGATGTGCTTGTAGCTGTTTTTGATAATCAATTGGGCTATGCGCCAACAACCAGTTTGATAAATCTAAGATTTCTTGAGTCGAACGATAATTTAAATCCAGCGTATGAATAACTGCGTCAGGTATCCGCTCTTTAAAAGAATGGATATTTTCAAAATCTGCACCACGAAAACCATAAATCGACTGGGCATCATCGCCAACACAAAACAGCTTCACTTTGCCAATCAATGGTTGCAATAAAGCCCATTGCAAAGGATTGGTATCTTGCATTTCATCAACCAACAATGCCTGACAAAAACCTGCTACCCAATTCGTTAATGCTTCTGAATTTTGTAAATGGACAGCCACAATTGACAAGATATCATCGTAATCTAAAAAATTACGCTCTCTTTTACGCTGCTCATAGGTTTTCATTAAATCTGCAATTTGAGTCTTATGCTCATATGCATCTGGAAGCTGTTTAATTAATGCCTCAGAAAGCTTTGTTTGAGTATTTCTCGCATAAGAATATAAATCACACAGCTCTGCGGCTTTGGGCAAGACGTTATCTTTATCTTTGCCTCTTAATAAGCGAAACATAAGCAACTGATCATCACGATCAATAATACTAAATTGATTTAACCCAAAAGCTTGTGGGTTACGGCGTAGCAAATACATACAAAACGTATGAAAAGTTGAAGCTCGCAGACCCTTTGCCTGTGCTCCCACATGTTGTTCTACTCTCGCAACAATTTCACTCGCAGCACGACGAGTAAACGTTAAAATCTGGATTTGGTTCGCTGGCAAACCTTGATCAATTAAATAGGCTGCACGAGCAACAATGGTTTTAGTCTTGCCACAACCAGCGCCCGCCAAAACTAAACAGTTTTGCGCAGACGTAGTAGCTGCTTTTTTTTGCTGAGCATTTAGTTCATTAATTAATTTTGCAAGACTCATAACACATATCGCTAAAACACCAAAACATAGTTTAACAGACCCAGGCAACAGATGGGTCTGCCCATCCTAAAAACAAAAAGAGCACTTAAAGTGCTCTTTGGTTGAATATTATTTTTTAAGATACTGTTTTTGAACTAGAAGGAAGATGTTTAATAGCAGAAGCCAAACCTAGAAAGTTAATTCCCTGAAATAAAATATCAATAGCAAGGAACATTCCTAATACCCAAAAAGGTGAATCTTTAGAAACTAAAATTAAAATACCTGTAGCGAGCGTCAATAATCCTGAAAACAGGGTCCAGCCCCATCCAGTAATTGGCTTAAGTAAAATTGCATTTATAGTACGTATAGCACCAGCAATGATCAGCGCTATAGATAATAGGCTTGTCAGAACTACTGCTGTAGTGACTGGAGTAGAAAACGCATAATAACCAGCCATTAAATACAGTACACCAAACAGTGCCCACAACCATCGGCTTGCGCCTTTAAAAACACTCATAGCCGCGACAAGATGCAAAACACCGCCGACCATCATGAGTATTCCAAATAAAAAAACAACAGAAAAGGTCGCAAATGGTAATGAACTAAATAAAATCAGGCCAAAACCAATAAGCACAAAGCCCAATATCAAATACCATTTACGGTCAGCATGTAACTGATTACGTACTAAATCATTACCTACAGTTTTCATCATGGCTACTCTTATTATCAGGTATTAGAATTTCATCTACCTAATAATAGTGATGCACTTCACATTTTTTGTCTGTATAAAATCTGCATCGTTTCTTAACAATTGATGTGGATAAAGCAGTATTTATCCACAGTTTTATTTCACCCAGCCAATTTCTTGAGCTGTAGGTAAACCTATTATTGTTTCATGTAAGCCATTCGGCATTTTACTGCTCTGCTCAGACAAAGGCGTTCGACCACCCATGATTTCGGCATCAGTTTGTGGATATAGAGGCACTTTTTCAGGTTGGGCATAACCTAAAGGGTAAATAGGTTGTCCTGTTTTTAAATCATATTTGTCTTGTGCCCCAAAGCCATGTAATAGCTCATGAACAATCACAACTTTATTTTGTGAAGCTTGTGTTTTAGTCGCAAATAAATTCACACTACCAATACGACCTTTTTCTAAAGCAGTCGAATGGATCAAAATTTTCTGATAGTTGGGATCATAATAATTTAAATAAAGTTTGAGTGATGCTCCACCGTCTTCAGCTTGTTTTTGTCGCCATGCATAGAAACGAAATTTTAAGCTCCACCACATAACATGCAAAATATTAGCATTTTGAGGAACCTCGGGCGGTCGTTGCTGCAACTGTTGTCCTAAGCGAATTGTAAAGTTTCCTGATTGTCCACGATAATGCTGTGACCACTCACTTAAATAGCTGTTAATTGCCCAAAAATCTTCATTTTTCAACTGATGAATATAGCTCTGTGTTGTCTCTAAACCATCTGCATTAACTGGATGTAAAACGACTACAACTGGTCGATTCCAATCTTGATTTTGATCTCGCCATGCTTGAACAGCAACAATCAATAAAATAATTAATAAACATAAGACCCGAATGTTTTTCCACATTCTTATTCCCCATAAAATTAAAATTTTCTTTTATTGTTTTAGACATAAAAAATGCTAGCTGAGCTAGCATTTTTTATGGTGGACTTGATTAGCCCTCAACCCATTTACCATCTTGGTAAACTAGGCTCCATTTAGTTTGTTTACCTTCTGGGGTTTCTGAACCGACATATTGTGATTGATTCTTACGACTGAATTTCACAATTGTTGGATTACCTTCAGGGTCTACATCTGGCGCTTGTAAAATAAATTGATATTTTGGATCAAGCTGAGCTGCCACACTACGTAACTCTGCAACTTTTGGCGCACGGGTTTCACGAATTTTCGGGAATTTACTCGCTGCCAAGAATAAGCCAGCTGCACCGTCACGCAACACAAAGAAGTCATCATGTTTCGCTGAACGTAAATGTTCCATCTTGATTGGCTCTACACGTGGAGGTGCAGGTTGACCACTTTTCAAGACTTTACGGGTATTGTCACAGCTTGTACAAGCGAAATACGGGCCAAAACGACCAGTCTTAAGCTGCATTTCACCATCACATTTATCACATGGGATCGTTGGCCCATCATACCCCTTAATCTTGAACTCACCTTCTTCAAGCTCAAAACCATCGCAGTCAGGGTTATTACCACATACGTGTAATTTACGACCACCATCAATCACATAGCTGTCCATGGCAGTGCCACATTTTGCACAGCGATGCTTTGACATCAAGTCAGCAGTTTCAGCACCATCATCATCAGATAACGCAGCTAAAGACTCAACAGGTGTTAAGTTCAGTGTACCCTTACAACGCTCTTTAGGCGGCAAGTTATAGCCGGAACATCCTAAGAATACACCTGTTGTACCCGTACGAATCTGCATTGGACGTGAGCATTCAGGGCAATGTACAGCTGGTACTTCAACTGGTTGGTTACGGCGCATGCCATGCTCGCCTTGAGCATTGGTAAGACGTTTCTTAAAGTCGCCGTAGAAAGTATCGAGTAACTCTTTCCAGTTACGCTCGCCTGTTGCAACTTTATCAAGCTGTCCTTCAAGGTCTGCCGTAAACGCATAGTTCATCAAGTTATTAAAACTTTCATCCAGACGATCCGTCACAATCTC
>NZ_JZFB01000004.1:187191-205437 GCF_001188385.1 Acinetobacter sp. V2
ACGTAACCACGTTCCTGAATAGTAGAAATAATAGCTGCATAAGTCGAAGGACGACCAATACTACGTTTTTCAAGCTCTTTAACCAAAGATGCTTCAGTAAAACGTGCAGGTGGTTTAGTAAAGTGCTGACTTGGATCTAACTTTTCTAATTTTAAGATTTCGCCTACTTTAATAGCAGGTAAAATAATATCGTCATCTGACTTATTCGCGCCACGTACTTTAGTGAAACCTTCAAATACAAGCGTACGGCCTTTCGCCTTTAGCTCAACATTCGCCGCTTCAACAATCAAAGTAGAAGACAAATATTCTGCTGGCGTCATTTGACACGCAACAAACTGACGCCAGATCAAATCATATAGACGTTGAGCATCACGCTCTACACCTGCAAGCTGATCACCTGTAAGCGCAACATTTGACGGACGAATCGCTTCATGGGCTTCTTGAGCACCCGCTTTGTTCCCATAGCGGTTTGGCTTTGCCGGTAAATATTTTTCACCATATTGGCTTTCAATATGCGCACGTACCATGCTTACCGCATCATCACTCAAGAAAGTTGAGTCAGTACGCATATAGGTAATAAAACCAGCTTCATATAAACGCTGAGCTAACATCATGGTTTTCTTCACAGAAAAGCCTAAACGTGTACTCGCAGCTTGTTGCAGAGTTGAAGTAATGTAAGGTGCACTTGGATTGACCTTAGTTGGTTTATCTTCACGCTGTGCAACTTTATATTCCGCACCTTTTAAAACATCTAATAAAGCATCAGTTTCAGCTTTATTTTTCAGTTTAAGAGTTTTGCCAGCCTGTCTAAATGCCTCAAGACGAATCTCATCTTTTTTCGCTTGGGTATCTGCAAAAACTTGCCAATATTCTTCTGGAATAAAAGCACGAATTTCTCGCTCACGTTCTACAACCAGTTTCACTGCTACTGACTGCACGCGTCCAGCCGATAAACCACGGGCAATTTTTTCCCAAAGTAATGGAGAAACCATAAAGCCCACAACACGGTCTAAGAAACGGCGTGCTTGCTGAGCATTTACACGGTTTAAATCTAGACGTGTTGGCTGTTTAAATGCTTCTTGAATGGCATTTTTAGTAATTTCGTTAAATACCACGCGGTGATAACGGCTGTCATCGCCACCAATCACTTCTCTTAGGTGCCAAGCAATGGCTTCCCCTTCTCTATCCAAGTCCGTTGCGAGATAGATTGCATCGGCATCTTTGGCGAGTTTTTTGAGTTCAGCTACAACATTTTCTTTACCAGGCAGAACTTCGTAATGAGCTTCCCAACCATGCTCAGGATCAACGCCCATACGATTAACTAAAGCCTGACTAGCTTTTTGTTCTTTTTCAGCTTCGGTGAGTTTAGTCCGGGCAGCCGGCTTTTTCTCTGTTGATTTACTGCCGCCTGTTGGCAAGTCACGTACGTGACCTACAGAAGACTTTACAATGAATTGCGAACCCAAATATTTATTGATGGTTTTCGCTTTGGCAGGCGACTCCACAATCACTAAGGCACGTTTATGTGCAGCAGGTGCAGTAGATGCTGTGCTTTGAGATGCAGAGCGCGAGGTATTCGCCATATAAAATGTTATTCCTATACCAATAAATTTAAAAATCAGGCTTTAGCCAAGGTCAACAGATAAGCCTTCATCTCATCTAATTGTGTTGCTCTTAGGTCTGATTCCTCATCCCAATAAAGCCCTACACAGTTTGCCTGCATATCAATAGCATAAATCCCTTTTAATGCAATGGGAGAATCATTAAATTTCTCATCGCCCTGAACCACTTTTAATTTACCGTCTATAACACGAGCACGCATTAAAGATAAACGGGCATCAGGAATCAATACACTATAATAAGCAACCATGCTGGCACGTTTTTCAGTAGCCATTGGAACATGTGTCCATTCAGGTGCAACAATTACACGTGGATGTAACCCTATTTTTCGGGCTTTATCACGCATAATACCAAGTGCCTTTTCACGTGGGCTCACTCTTAAACCAAAAATGGAGCCTAGTACGAAAAGAACAATGATAACGGTAACCCAAATTCCCATATTGTCCATAGCAAAACCTATTAATCTCTTTTATTAGAGTTGCATAAGCTGACCAGAAAACGCAAGTTACATCAGAAAAATAATGCCCGATAAGATCGCAAGACCCAAAATATCGGTATTTCACGGTGCAAATTGCAATGTTGTCACTCAAATATAGTTAAGAGTTCTGACCATCCTTAACAAGCGTCAACTTTCCAAATCGGTCGATATGGGCATCACCCCACAGTTTTAAAGCAAATAGAATTTGCTCAAGACTTTGCCCTAATTCGGTCAGGCAATATTCCACTTTAGGTGGGACCTGAGGGTAAACTTCCCGATGAATAATTCCGTCTTGCTCTAACTCACGTAACTGATTTGTCAGCATTCTTTGCGTAATGCTCGGAACACGCTTTCGAATTTCATTAAACCGTAAGGTGCCTTCATTAAATAAATGCCAAAGAATGACGCATTTCCACTTTCCGTCAATCAAACTAATGGCTGCCTCCACTGAACAACCCGGAGAGCAGTCAAAACTTGAATGTCGTAATTTTGCCATTTTACAGTATCCTTTTTGACACTATGAGCGTTATTTGTCTGTAGTCACTAAATTTAAGCTTACGTTATGATTAAACTCTCAACAAGAGGAATTCTTATTATGAAAGCTGTGGCATATCAAAAAGTAGGTCCCATTACGTCACCAGAAGCACTCGTTGATATTGAAATCGACACTCCCGTTGCAGAAGGTCGTGATTTACTTGTTCGTGTTCAGGCGATTTCAGTTAATCCGGTTGATACAAAAATTCGCAACAATGTAAATCCAGAAAATAATCAGTGGAAAACTCTTGGTTGGGATGCGATAGGCATCGTTGAAGCGATTGGAGATCAAGTCTCACAATTTAAAGTCGGAGATGCAGTCTGGTATGCAGGCGCACTCAATCGCCAAGGTAGTAATAGTGAGTTACAGTTGGTTGATGAACGTATTGTGGGTCATAAACCAAAAACTTTAGAAGCAACTGAAGCAGCGGCTCTTCCTTTAACTGCTATCACAGCATGGGAAATGCTATTTGATCGGTTACAAGTACCCAAAGCTGCCCCAGAAAATACATCAATATTAGTAATTGGCGGAGCTGGTGGTGTAGGTTCAATCACAATTCAACTTCTTAAAAAGTTGACTAACCTAACGATTATTACGACAGCTTCACGAGCCGAAACTAAAGAATGGGTTAAGCAACTTGGTGCTGACCATGTGTTAGATCATCGGCAGCCTTTAGCAGCCCAAATCAAACAATTAGGCTTAACTGCACCTTTATATGTATTCTCAACGACTCAAACAGATCAGCATTTATCAGATATCGTAGAGTTGATTGCGCCCCAAGGTCATTTTGGCTTAATTGATGATCCAGCACAGTTAGATATTAAGCCTTTCAAGTCGAAGTCAGTATCGGTTCACTGGGAGTTTATGTTTACACGCTCAATGTTCCAGACTGAAGATATGGAAAAGCAAAGTGAACTATTAAATGAAGTCAGCAAGCTAGTTGACGAAGGAAAAATCAAGACGACCGTAACCGAGGTTATAAGTCCCATTAATGCTGAAAATTTAAAACGAGTTCATCAGCAAATTGAAAGCGGTACAACAAAAGGGAAAATCGTATTACATGGTTTTAAGTAAAATTGAAGATATTCCCTAATAAAATGGCAAGTATTGAACTTGCCATTTTATTAATAGTGAGGAGGTTTATTGGTTAATGGGTCAAAAGGTGCAATACCTTCCGATAAATCCGATGATTCCACACGTTGATAAAGAAATTGCATTTGTTTTTTTAAATCAGCTATTTCTTGGGTCTGAATAGCGAGTTGTTGATTTAATTCTTCAACTAAATCATCCAAAAATGTAATTCGCACTTGCAAATCTTCAATGGGTGCGGACAATGACGCTTGATCATCATGATATGGTGGTTTAGTCATTTAAATCCTCATTTGAGATTCTGGAAAACATTATGGCCTATATTACCCTAAGGGATGTCCAACTTGCTTTTGGCGGACCTGCCCTACTCGATGGCGCGAACTTTAATCTAGAACGTGGCGAACGAGTCTGTTTAATTGGGCGTAATGGTGAAGGTAAGTCTACTTTACTTAAACTGATCGAGGGAAGCCTATTACCAGATTCTGGTGAAGTTTCCATTCAAAATGGTCTAACTGTTTCAATGTTAGCCCAAGACGTTCCAATGGACTCTGGCAAAGTAGCTGACATTGTGGCTGATGGTGCAGGAGAAGCTTCTGAAGTACTCAGAGCTTATCATGAAGCGACCGATGCTTGTATGTTAGGAGATATGGAAGCCTGTGATCGCATGGGTAACCTTCAGCATAAGCTAGACCAACTAGATGGTTGGGCATTAGAAAATAAGGTAAATGCTCTTTTAAGTAAAATGGGGCTTGATCCAAATGCAGACTTAGCAGACCTGTCAGGTGGACGTAAACGCCGTGTCTTACTCGCACGTGCTCTTTTAACACAACCAGACGTATTACTTCTAGACGAACCTACGAACCATTTAGATGTTGAAAGTATTGAATGGTTAGAAAAATTCTTACTCGATCAAAATAATTTAACACTTCTATTTATTTCGCATGACCGTTCTTTTGTAGATAGCATTGCAACTCGAATTGTGGAACTCGACCGCGGTATTTTACGAGGTTATGAAGGCAATTATTCTCGCTATTTAGAGCTAAAAGCTCAGCAAATGGAAGCAGAAGAAAAACAGAATGCTTTATTTGATAAAAAGTTAGCTGAAGAAGAGGCTTGGATTCGCCAAGGTATTAAAGCACGTCGTACCCGTAATGAAGGCCGTGTTCGTGCTTTAAAAGCTTTACGTGAAGAATCGAAAGCACGCCGCTCACAACAAGGCAAAGTGAGTATGGCAACTCAAGACGCAAATCGTTCAGGTAAATTAGTATTTGATATCGAACATTTAAGTGTCGCTTATGGTGATAACTTACTGATCAAAGATTTCTCTACTCTTGTTATGCGTGGCGATCGTATTGGCTTGGTAGGCGATAACGGCGTTGGTAAAACCACGTTAATTAAAGCCATTTTAGGTGAAATCGAACATGGCGGTTCAGTTAAAACAGGTACACAGTTAGAAGTTGCCTATTTTGACCAATTACGTAATGCCTTAGACCTTGAAAAAACGGTAATGGCAAACGTTTCAGAAGGCTCTGACTTCGTTGATGTAAATGGCAACCGTCGTCATATCTACAGCTACCTTCAAGACTTCCTATTTTCACCTGAACGTGCTCGTACTCCAGTAAAAGCACTTTCTGGTGGTGAACGAAATCGAATCTTACTGGCTAAACTGCTACTCAAACCATCGAATCTAATTGTAATGGATGAGCCAACCAATGACTTGGATATGGTGACTCTAGAGCTTCTAGAAGAAATGTTATCTGATTACAAAGGCACATTGCTTCTCATTAGCCATGACCGTGCATTTATGGATAACGTAGTAACATCTACTTGGGTATTTGATGGTAAAGGCAATATTGCAGAATACATCGGTGGCTACCAAGACTATTTGCAGCAACGTCCAGATGACAAAGTAGTCGATCAGAAATCTGATGTTAAAAAAGCTCAGGCGAAAGCTGAAGCGGAAAAAGCTGCTGCCCAAAGTACCGTTAAAAAGGTCAAACTGAGTTATAAAGATCAGCGTGAACTTGAACAATTACCCGCTGAAATTGAAAACTTAGAAAAGGAACAAGCAGAACTTTCTGAGAAACTTGCAGATGGTTCATGGTTTGTTAAAGATGCAGATGCTGCGACCCAAGCAAGCCAACGCCTAGCAGAAATTGAAGAATTACTGCTTGAAAAATTGGAACGTTGGGACGTGCTTGAACAAATGAGCAAAGGAAACTAATTCGTTTTACTTTCCTAAAAAGCCCCTAAAAAAAAGAGCCTTCTTAAATTAAGTGGGCTCTTTTTTTATATCGTTTTAAAAACTTAAAGCTTATAAATCACATTCCTATCATGGATTATATCTTCGATATTTTTAGTATTTTAAAATAGCCTTGTGCTTGAATATAGGACTTATAAAAATAATTATGTTATATCTAACAGCATAATAATATTGGAGTGTTTTGGCATGCTGGAGCTTTCTCAAATTTTAGCATTTGGACTAATTTGTTTGGCGATGGTACTCACTCCTGGTCCCAATATGATTTACCTTATTTCCCGCTCAATTTGCCAAGGGAAAACTGCTGGATTTATCTCTTTAGGTGGCGTAGCTGTAGGCTTTATCTTTTATATGCTTTGCGCATCTTTTGGTATTACGGCGTTAATTGTGGCCGTTCCTTACGCTTACGATACTATTCGTATTGCTGGTGCAATTTATTTACTCTGGCTTGCATGGAAAGCACTACGTCCAAATGCCGCTCCGATTTTCAATGTAAAAGATTTATCAGTAGATTCCCCTGCTAAACTCTTTTTAATGGGTTTTGCGACCAACCTGCTGAATCCGAAAATTGCCATTATGTATTTATCTTTACTGCCACAGTTTATTCATCCACAACAAGGCAGTATTTTATGGCAATCAATTCAACTCGGTACGATTCAAATTTTTGTCAGCGTTTCAGTAAATGCGCTTATTGTACTTTCTGCGGGTAGCATTGCCCTTTTTCTACAACAAAAACCTCTTTGGGCAAATATACAACGCTGGCTCATGGGAACTGTACTGGCTGGACTCGCTGTTAAAATTCTTTTAGAAAATCGCCGATAACTCAACCTTCTTATTGCATCCATTCTTAACACTCAATTGAACAGTGTATTACGACGATAAATTCAGTTCGTGATACACTTTTGCCTGTTTTAACTTTTTGAACTCTTTATATCGTTATGAGCCAAAAGCAGCCTTATACGCCCGGTGAATTTCAATGGTCCTTTTTATTACCTAAATATTGGGGTGTTTGGATTGCTATTGTCTTTTTAATGCTTTTGGCTATTTTACCTTGGGCCATACAATGGCGTCTGGCGCATGGCGTCGCTCATCTGGCTTGGAAATATCTAAAATCACGCCGTAAAACCACTATTCGTAATTTAGAAGTCTGCTTTCCTGAATGGTCTGCCGATAAGGTTCAACAACAAGCTCAACAAGTTTTCGTCGATATGATGCTTGGCGTGTTTGAAACCTTAAATGCATGGTACAGCCCACGCTGGTTTAAAAACCGAGTCACGATTGACGGTTTAGAGCACATTACCAATGCCCAAGCTCAGGGCAAAGGTGTTTTATTACTGGGGACTCACAGCACGCTTCTTGATGCAGGCGGCTACGTTTGTGCTCAGTATTTTGAGCCAGATGTTGTCTATCGACCTCAAAATAACCCATTGCTCGATATGCTCATTTATCGTTGCCGTGGCACGATTTATAAAGCACAAATCGACCATGATGATATGCGTGGTTTAATTCGTCACCTTAAAGATGGCGATGCAATTTGGTATAGCCCCGACCAAGACTTTGGACTTAAACAAGGTGTTATGGCACCATTTTTTGGCGTACCTGCTGCCACAGTAACTGCGCATCGCCGCTTATTAAAAATCTCAAAAGCAGTCGCCGTGCCTTTATATTTCTATCGCCATGGGGATATTAAGAACCCGAAATATCATGTTCTGATTGAACCTGCGGTCGACAATATGCCAAGTGAAGACGAAGTTGATGATGCAACACGCGTCAATAAAATTATTGAAAATCAACTTCGCATCGCACCGACTCAATATATGTGGTTCCACCGTCGATTTAAGACACGTCCTGAGGGATATGAAGAGATCTATTAAATAATCTTCTGTAATCACCACACTGTAGTTATAAACATTTAAATAAACACCAGTATGTACTATCGTGCAAAGGCGACAAGGATGTCGCCTGTTGGACTACGACATCATGGATGTGTCGTTAGTCCAACAAATGGTTTTGTTACTTTTGCCAAAACAAAAGTAAGGAGTAAACTCCACCTATTAAATGAATAAACCGTAAGACCCCGCTTTGCTACAACCTAAAGGCAAAAAACAATGAAAGTGATGCAACTTCTCCCAGAACTCAATAGCGGTGGCGTAGAACGCGGCACACTAGAAATTGCACGTGCGCTCGTTGCACAAGGCCACCAATCATTGGTTGTTTCAAACGGTGGCCGCTTAGTCTCACAGCTCGAAGCTGAAGGCTCTACTCATTTAACGCTACCCATTCATAAAAAGTCGCTTTCAAGCTTGTGGCAAATCCGTCCATTACGCCAGCTGATTGAACAGCATCAACCAGATATTGTTCATGTACGTTCACGTGTACCTGCTTGGCTGACTCACTTTGCTTTAAGAAAAATACCTGCGAACAAACGCCCTCACCTCATTAGCACGGTGCATGGCTTTTATTCTGTCAATCGTTATAGTGCAATTATGACTCAGGCCGAAAAAGTGATTGCTGTTTCAGACAGTGTAGTTAAATACATCACTGACCATTATAAAAACTGCCCTCCCCAAGATATTGTTCGGATTTATCGAGGAATTGATCCAGCCGCGTTTCCACATAATTATCAGCCATCAGCACAATGGTTTAATCAAGTTTTTAATGACTTTCCTGAACTTGAAAATAAGTTTTTACTTTGCTTACCTGGTCGTATTACACGTTTAAAGGGACATGAAAGTTTAATTGAACTGATGCAACAGCTTCAGTCGCAATATCCTCAACTACATGCGGTTGTTGTCGGTGGTGCTGATGCCAAAAAGCAAGCCTACTTAAGTGAATTGCAAAGTACTATTCAAAGCAAAGGGCTCGCAGATAAAATTACCTTCGTAGGCCATCGCTCAGATATTCGCGAATGGATCGCTTTTAGCGATATTGTGCTCTCTCTATCCAATCAGGCAGAAACATTCGGTAGAACAGCATTAGAAGCGCTTTCAGTCGGTACTCCAGTCATTGGCTGGAACCGTGGAGGCGTGGCCGAGATTTTATCGAATGTCTATCCACAAGGTCTTGTTGAAGTAGGAAATGAAAAAGCCTTAGTAGAAATAGTAAAACATCATATTGAACAGCCTCAAATCGTTACCCCTGTTACCATGTTTAGCTTGAAAGACATGTGTGATCAGACACTAGCGCTATATGAATCTGTACTGAAATAACCCCATAAAAAAACCCGCGATCAACGCGAGTTTTTATTACAACAATAAAAAGTCAGCTTTATTTAAGCGATGCTTCATAAGCTGCTGCTTTTTCATAGTCGTATTGTTTTTCCCATTTACTAATCACAAGTACTGCAAGTGCATTACCTACAACGTTCAACGCAGTACGTGCCATATCCATGATACGGTCAACACCAGCAATAAATGCCAAGCCTTCTACAGGAATACCAACACTACCTAGTGTTGCTAATAACACAACAAACGATACGCCAGGAACACCCGCAATACCTTTAGAAGTAATCATTAAAGTTACAACTAAAATGACCTGTTGGCTAACTGACATTTCAATACCGTAAAGCTGTGCAATAAAGATTGCCGCGATACTTTGGTAAAGCGTAGAACCGTCAAGGTTAAATGAATAACCTGTTGGGATTACAAAACTAGAAATTGCTTTAGGCGCGCCATAAGCTTCCATCTTTTGCATAATACGCGGTAAAACTGTTTCAGAGCTTGCAGTTGAATATGCCAAAATTAATTCGTCTTTCAAAATCTTAAACAAAGTAAAGATATTGATGCTGAACATTTTTGCAGTTAAACCAAGTACCACCAAAGCAAAGAACAAGATCGCGCCATATACCAACACGACTAATTTGCCTAAAGGGATAAGCGAAGCGAAACCGAAGTTTGCAACAGTTACGGCAATCAAACCAAACACACCCACTGGCGCATATTTCATGATGATGTGCGTTACACGGAACATTGTTTCCGATACAGCATGAAATACGTTTAATAATGGGTCTTTAGTTGTTGCTGGTAATGAAGACAAACCAATACCAAATAACACAGCAAAGAAAATCACAGGTAACATTTCGCCATGCGCCATTGAACTAATAATGTTCGTTGGGATAAGCGATAATATTGTCTGCATGATGCCATGAGACTGTGACTGAACTTCTTCAGTTGTATGCTTATATTGAGAAATATCAGTTTGAACCAGTTGAGACATATCAATGCCTGAACCTGGATGGAAGATATTCGCTGCAACTAAGCCCACCAAAATAGCAATAGTGGTAATAATTTCAAAATAGAGAATGGTTTTAAAACCAAGTCGCCCTAAACTTTTCGTACTGCCAACACCTGCAATACCTAAAATTAAGGTAGAGAAAACGATTGGAATAACAATCATTTTAATCAGGCTAATGAAAATCTTACCAAGTGGCGTAAGAACATTAGTTACAATACTGTCTTTGATTTCAGGCTGGTTATGTAAAACAGCCCCGACAACTATCCCTAGGATTAAAGCAATTAAAATTTGCCAAGCAAGGCTAAATTTAAAATTCTTCATAAGACAATCCTTATGCACCGCAAAGTATCAAATATGAGAGGGAGAAGACCACTAACTAAGAGTGAAACCTCAATATGTACAGTAATTTCCAAACAGAAATTTAAATGCACAAACAAATCACAACTCGCCGATCTGACGAGATAAACAACAATGCCTGTTGACGATCCAACATGTCAACGATCGGCACATTCTATTGAGATTTGCTAATTAAACAACCCCAATTTATCTCTAAACAGATGAAAACCCATATTTATTCACCAATAATCTATAAAAACAGAAACTTATCTGAAAAAAAAATTGTATCTATTTTCATTGAAAATTACTTAGATATAGATGAGAGCTTATCTATCATTAGATAGATTTTAAAATTAAGATTAACTTAAAAATATTTCTTTTTTTACGATAAATTGAATATGGTATATATAAAATATTAACCCGAGTTCTGCGTCCTGCAAAACTCGGGTAAATGAGGTTGTGCTTTCAGGTTAATCGTTATTTTTATCGTTTCCATTCCAACATCTAATCCGTGATGCTATTCCATATCAGCTTTGTGTATCCTTACGTGGGATTGTCCATTCCCGTTTCCGTGTGCCGATGAATGTAGAATAAGGTTTTTATCCCCCCCTGCCTATTCGCCCTAGACTCAAATCTTTGTACGATATTGCTTACATCAATTTTTATATTCTTTTTATTTATAAGGCTGTGCAATTTCATCAGTCACAATTTTTTCTTCTTTTTCAGCCTTGGCAATCCCTTCTTGTATGGCGCTTTGAGCCTCTTCTTCATCGGTTTGAGTTTGCTCTAATTCCTCTTGAATATGTTCAAATATTCGCCCAGTCTGCAAAACGACATATACAGGAAAATGATCAGATCCAATATGTGGTAAACGCTGCATTTTAACTAAACCAAAATCCGTACTATGAAAAATATGATCCAAAGACCAACGCAGCAATGGATAATCTGCATGAAAAGTATTAATAAAATGTCGCCCAACTCGTGGGTCAAGTAGCCCACTAATCCGCTGGAACAACCGCGTAGTTCGTGACCACGCTACATCGTTTAAATCTCCCATCACAATACAGCTTTCATCTAAGTCTTTAATCTGGTCGCCAACAATTAAAAGCTCTGCATCACGTAAAGTCGAATCTTTCGCCTCGGTTGGACTCGGTGGCTTCGGATGTAAACAATAGAGTTGAACTGGCATACCAGATCGTAAAGTCACAGTAGTATGAATAGAAGGAATTTCATCACTTAAAATAAATTTAACTTCAGTATTAGATAGAGGTAATCGACTATATAAATGCATGCCGTATAAATTATTTAAAGGCACGGGAACGCGATAAGGATAATCCTCTTCAATTTCTTTTAAAGCATTTTCCCAAGTCTTATCACTTTCCAATGTAAGTAACAAATCTGGTTTTAATGTCCTGATCTGCTCAACAAGTAAATGATATTTATCATTTGGGGTTAGAACATTCGATACAATTAAGGAAATTTGCTTTTGCTGGTCTAACTGAGATGATTTGACCTGTTTAACCTGTTTTTTCCAGAGCAAGGTATAAGGCAAAACCATTTTAAGCTGATAGGCGATGGCTGCCATTAGCACAGCAAGCACTATTTCACGCCATAGATTCCATTCGCCAGGCCAAAACAGCATACCAACAAAGGCTAATAGACCAACAAATAGAATCTGCAAACGAGGAAAATCGGCGCCACGAAACCACCACTCATCACGAGGAATAAGTGACCAGAAACTTAACCAAATCACCAGACCAGCTAGAACTTCGACATAAATCATTGAATTTTCTCTTTTAAGATGATTTGGTTTTTAAATTTTTTGTCATCTTTATCAATTTTGTATGTAACATAAACAAGATATTCTACTCAATAAACATGGTGTTTTGTTTCTGTAACGCTTGCAGTTGTGGACACTTTTGATACACTCAACTCCCCCTAACAATTTTAACGCACCGAGGCAAAATGACATGAAAGTAGGTCTGGTCGGTTGGCGCGGGATGGTCGGTTCCGTCCTTATGCAACGTATGGTTGAAGAGAATGATTTTGCTCATATTGAGCCATTTTATTTCTCTACCAGTAATGCAGGTGGTGAAGCTCCTTCATTTGGTGGTAAGACTGCCCCAGCACTTATGGAAGCTACAGACATTAATAGTCTGAAGCAAATGGATGTCATTATTACCTGTCAAGGTGGTGACTATACGTCTGAAGTTTTCCCACAGTTAAAAGCGACTGGTTGGGATGGCTACTGGATTGATGCAGCCTCTACTTTACGTATGTCAGATGATGCGATCATCGTTCTTGACCCAGTAAACCTTAACGTTATTAAAGACGGTTTGGTTAACGGCACCAAAACTTTCGTAGGCGGTAACTGTACAGTATCGCTTATGTTGATGGGTGTAGGTTCACTTTTCCAAAACAATTTGGTGGAGTGGATGACTGCTATGACTTATCAAGCAGCATCAGGCGCTGGCGCACAAAACATGCGTGAGCTAATTACTGGTATGGGCTACTTATATAACAATACCAAAACATTGTTAGATGATCCTAAATCTGCAATTTTGGATATCGATCGCCAAGTTGCTGAGTTACAACGTGGCGAAGGTTTTCCATCTGCTAACTTTGGCGTGCCATTAGCTGGATCATTAATTCCTTATATTGATAAACAGCTCGAAAGCGGTCAGTCAAAAGAAGAGTGGAAAGGTCAGGTTGAAACCAACAAGATCTTGGGTAATTCACAAATTGTTCCGATCGATGGCCACTGTGTCCGTATTGGCGCAATGCGTTGCCACTCTCAAGCACTGACAATCAAGTTGAAAAAAGATGTTCCGCTTGATGAAATCGAAGATATGATTCGTACTTCAAACCAATGGGCGAAAGTTGTACCAAACACTCGTGAAGCGTCTATGACTGACCTTACACCTGTAGCTGTAACTGGTACCTTAACTGTACCTGTTGGCCGTTTGCGCAAACTTAATATGGGTAAAGAATATTTAGGCGCATTCACAGTAGGTGATCAGTTACTTTGGGGTGCTGCTGAACCTTTACGTCGCATGTTACGTATCTTAGTAGAATACAAGAGCTCATAATTTGGTCTGAATTATTCAGTCAAAACAAAAAGCCGATCACATTAGATCGGCTTTTTCGTAACTGGTTTGTAAAAATTTTACAATTTATTTACATTTCATTATTGTATAATTTTGAACGACTTTACGACTTATTAGGTCATGGATTGAGATGACTGTTTATAACAAATTAAAAATTGCCATTTTCACCATTATGTCTTCGCCTTCTCTTTATGCGATTACATTAGACCCTATACAAATTCAGTCTGCGCCTGGGGATTTGTTATATGCAGAAATGAATTTCCAACAAGCTGACCCCAACGCTACATTACAAGTGAGTCTAGCGACTCCTGAAGATTTAAGCGCTTTAGGTGTAACTCATCAGCCTCCGGGAAATCTTAATTTTTATACACGCCAAAATGGTCAAGGTTCTGGGGTTATTGTGATCACCTCATCCCGACCTGTTAATGATCCTGAACTTAATATTGTTGTGAAAATCAGTGAAGGTTCTGCAACGCGTTTACAGCATATTAAAACTGTAATTAAACCTTCTCCGATAAAAAAGACTGAAAATAACGAAAGTACTTTATCTCCTCAATTTGTTGTTAATGAGAAGGATATTGCATTAAATCTGCCAGAAAGCACCCAATATGCTTCATCAACTTCGGCTCCTACTACAACAAACTCAAATAGTGAACAAAACCTTAATATCAGCTCTGGCACTGCCTCTGCGGTAAATACAAATTCAATACCCTCACTTAGTGAAAACGCTTCAGCTCTAGCAACTCAACAAGTTGTAACAGGTACGGCGCCCGATCAGGCACAAACTAAACCTACTATTGCTAAGTCAAATGCACATACTTCGCCAAAGACAACCGTTAAAAATTTAGCAGGACAAAAGAAGCCTGTTCCATCCAAAAATATCAGTCAAAATACTGCAAAGAAACAAACCCTAAGTCCATCTAAAGGACCAGTAACTTCAAGTAAATATGTAGTACAACATAATGAGTCTTTATGGAGCATTGCTAATCGTATTGCAGCGAAAACCAAACAGCCAGTTGCAAAGGTCATGCATGATATCCAAAAACAAAACCAGCATGCTTTTATTCAAGGTGATGTAAACCGTTTACGTCAGGGAATTTCTCTAAAACTCACACACGCTCCTGTCGCTAAAACTCAGAAAAATAAATCAAAAACTGAAATAACGCATACTGCAAAATCATCTTCTGACCAAGCTAAATACCGATTGCAACAAGCAGAAATGAGTATCGTGGCTGAAAACAGTCAAAATTCTACACATGGAAGTGCTAAAAAGAGCACACAACAAAGTCAAAACAATACTGAGTTAGCAGTAAAAGTTATGACAAAAAGAGAGAAAAACGTTACATTACAAAGGAATGTAACCAAACTAAATCAAACTTTACGTTTAAAAGACCAGCGTATTCAGCTTTTGAATGCTCGTTTGGCAGAGTTACAACAGCAGTTAAAAGCACAGCAACAAACTCACAAACAAAAACATTAAGTTAAAACCAGAGTTAGCTCGCTTTATATTGCAAATATTTATTTTTTAAGGGGAAAGTAATGTTATATGTGATTCCATTCATCATATTACTCGTGGTCGCTGTTATTTTTAAAAAACGCGAGAATAGCCAGAAACAAGAGGCCACTTCTCCTAAAACGGTAAACAAAAAAACCAATAAAAAAGCGAACTCTAAATCGAGTAAAAGCTCGCGTGAAAAAAGCAAAGTAAATGTAGTAGAAGACATTCTTCCACCTGTTCCACAAAGTACTCCTGTTCCAGAAGCTGTACGTCAAAAAATTCAACAGCTCATTCAAGAAAAGCAATATTCAGCTGCTGAAGCTCAAGTCAATCAGGCGTTAAAAAAAGACAATACTCAGCATGCGCTTTATTTATTGTTACTTGAAGTTCATATTGCACAAAAAGATGAGTTTGCTATAACACAACTGATTAGCCATATTCGTAGCTTGGTATTAAATGAAATAGTGACTCAAGCAGAAGCTAGACAAAAAGAATATGAGACATTACGAAAAACAGAACATGAGTCATCTAGCCAATCTGATACCATCGATTTTCCTCAAGCTCAAACATACGAAGAACCCAAAAATACACCAGACACTACAGCTCAGTTTGATCAGTTAACAACAAGTTCTTCTGAAGCTTCTTTTGATGACTTGCAGAAAGACTATACACCGGTAAAACAAGAACCTGCTGTTGAAGTTAAACCTTTAGAATTTAACTTTTCACTCGAAAAAACCGCTGCTACCGAAACTACCAGCCAACCTGTACATGAACCAGCAGTATCAACATCTCAGCAAGTACCAGAAGTATCGTCATCTCAAGAGACAAATGAGCTAGCTGATTTAGAGTTTTCTTTTGACTTGGCGCCTCTGCATAAAACTGAGGAAAAAACTCAAGCACTAGAGGTAAAAGCAGATCAAGAAAATAGCGTCAATGCATTAGATTTTAACCTTGACTTAAATCCTTCAAGTTCAGAGACAAAATCTGTTGAACAAGCTCCATCATTAGATGAACTTAAACTCGTAGAACAAGCGCCATTAGAAGCAACTTCTATCACCCCTCTTGAGTTTTCGTTAGATGAGCCAGCTTTAGTTACAACACCAGAGACTGAAACTCAAAACCATATAGAGGCAGTCAATGAAGAGGCGACTCAAACTCAAATAGAGGATCCACTTCTAGACGCATTTCCAGAATTAAAACAGTTAGATGAAAATGAACTCGACTTACAACTTGCAGAGCAGTACATCAAGTTAGGCGCTTACCCAGCAGCACACGCCCTGTTGGCAAGTAATGAGCAAAAATTCAACACAGAGCAACAACAACGCGCGAAAAACCTACTAAATCGCATAGCTTCTTAAGGCCGATCGTTTTACCATAAGCAGTCAAAGATGACTGCTTTTGTGCCTGAAAAAGATGAAAAAAATTGCCTTATTTTATATGGGTGGTACTTTTGGCTGTGTAGGTGAACCTTTAGCGCCTATGCCATATGACCAATTCTTGCCTCAACTTGAAAAAGTTATACCACCCCACTTAACGGTTGACTGTTTTGCTGCCCCAAATATTGTAGATAGCAGCGCTTGTACAGCGCCCGATTGGCTAAGTCTTATTCAACGTATACAACAGCTCCAACTCGAAGGTTATCAGCACTTCGTCGTTATTCATGGTACAGATACTCTTAGTTATGCTGCTGCAACCCTAGCTCGCTTTTTAGGCCAAAGCTGTCATATTGTGATTACTGGTAGCCAATACCCGTTACTCAATGTTCAAGGGGATAATACTCGTGAATTTACTGATGCAATTGAGAACTTATATCTTGCATTAGAACAAGTGATTGCCCTACCTGTAGGTGCGTATCTTGCATTCCATCATCAAGTATTCCATGCACAAACTGCGTTAAAAACGCATACGACTGAACTCGATGCATTTTCAGGTTTAAGTAGTGAAGTTGAGTTTATTCCTCAGCAAAATGAATTGATCGTACAAGATGCTCAAATTGAAAAAGCGGCTTCATTCCAGATTTTAAACTGGATGATGCAACCGATTGCAACACAGCACTTGGTACAGCAATTACGTCACTTACTTCCTGCCCCACCACACTTCTTGGTGTTACAAGGCTTTGGTACAGGCAATATCGCAGTAAACCCTGAATTATTGGCAACCTTAGATGAACTGTATGCTCATGGCTGCGTTCCAATCTTGGCAACACAGGTGACCTTTGGCGGCATTGACCAACGTTATGCAATTAGTGCTTGGGCCAAAACTGCAAAAATTGTCATTAATGATGCGCATAGTCATGCAGATCTTTATGCAAAAGCACTTCAAATCTATTTAAAATACCCAACCCCAGAACAATGGTTCAGCCATTGGAACGAAAATTTGCATTAAATAGAGGTAAAGCCATGCAACGTTATGCAGTCGGCATTGAATTTAGCGGAGTTCAATATCGAGGTTGGCAAACACAACAGCCAGGCGTTGCCAGCGTACAAGAAACGATTGAACGTGTGCTTAGCAAAGTCGCAAATGAACCTATAGCACTCCATGGTGCTGGTCGTACCGATGCAGGAGTACATGCGACAAATATGGTGGCACACTTCGATACTCATGCCATTCGTCCAGAGATGGGGTGGTTAAGAGGGGCAAATAGTCAGCTGCCTAAAGATATTTCCATTCAGTGGATTAAGCTGATGGATGAAAGTTTTCATGCCCGCTTTAAAGCGACTGCTCGACGTTACCGCTATATTATATATAACACGCCTCATCGCCCTGCACTCCTGCATAAACAGGTTACTCACGTTTACCAAAAGTTAGATGTGAAAAAGATGATTGAAGCTGCAAGTAAATTTGAAGGTACTCATAACTTTGAAAGCTTCCGCGCAGCAGCGTGCCAATCAAATCAGCCTGTTCGACATGTAAAACATTGCCGCTTATTTGAACATGGGCGCTATTTGGTTTTAGATATTGAAGCAGATGGTTTTTTACACCATATGGTTCGCAACATTGTTGGATGCTTACTTGAAATTGGTCAAGGTATGTATGAAATTGATCATATCGATACAATGTTTGCTGCACAGGATCGTAAAGCGGCAGGAG
>NZ_JZFB01000004.1:205481-212082 GCF_001188385.1 Acinetobacter sp. V2
TTGCCACAGCCACCGCTTGGACCACATTGGCTAAACTTACCTGAGTAAGCTTAGCCCAATGCTGTATGTTTCTACCGGTGTTGTTTACGTTTACGGTATTCAACTGGTGTCTCATTCGTCCAACGCTTAAATGCGCGGTAAAACGTACTTGGCTCAGAGAAGCCAGTTAAATACACAATACGCTCAACACTCTCGTTGGTATTTGCCAAAAGTTTTTTAGCTAATCGACAACGATAATCTGACAAGATTTGCTGAAAACTAGTATTGGCTTCGCTTAGCTGAGTACGTAAGCGACGTGGAGTAATATTCAGCTGAGCAGCAACCGTTTCTAAGGTTGTTTCTCCACTTTCCAACGTTGAACCAATTGCGCGACGAACTTCACCAACTAAATCATAGCGAGCCAATTCCTGTAGTTTTTCAATCGCGAGCTGCTCATGCAACTGCAATAACTCAGGCTCTGCTTGCCAAAGCTGAAAATCTAGAATAGCTGGATCAAAATATAAACGTGTCTCTTTCTGGCCTAAACTGACTGGGCAGCCATACACTCGGAAATATTCATCCTCAGAAGCACCTTCGCTAAAATTAAAATCGATGAAGATGGGATGAAATTGCCCTTCGGTAATAAATTTAAAAAATCTAAGGATGCCTGAAATTGCACATTCAGAGAAGTGACGATTAACAAGATTATCAGCACCGATCTGTTGACCATTAGTTAAATAACAACGCCCTTCTTCAACTACCAGTTTTGCATCAAAAGCATCACTAATGAGTCGCTGATAAGCCAAGGCCCGTTTTAGACCTTCACCAAAAGTTTCACTACTAATAAATAGATGTTCAATGACCTGACCACGGTACAAAGGCAAATGCTCGCCTAAATGCAGACCGATATCTGGATCTTTACTGACTTCCTGAGCGGCAGTCCAAAAGGCGTACTGTGCACTTAACGGTGTACGTGCATTTGTATCAACCTGATTTAAAGCAACTCCCGCTTTGGTTAATATTTCTTCTGTTGGCAAACCCGCACGACGAATCGCTTGATAGCCAAAGCGTAATACAACTGATGCATCTGTTAGCTGACCCACGCAGTGCCCTTCCATGTAGATACTTCATTGATATTTAGGGCTGTTGACCTTTACGCAATTAACAGTCCCTAATAACTATGATTTTAGATTAGCGTTGATTGACCAAACTGACAACAGAATTACTCTTCTTTTATGAAAAAAATTACATCTTTTTTTATTAGTCATACTTTAACCAGATGCTTTAGCAAAAGGATGTCTATCTTGTTTTTTTTAAATAAATTGACTATAATTTGCGCCTTTCCAATTTGATCATCAGGTAGGCTATGGCCAATAAAGAGGAACTCATTGAGTTCGAAGGCGTTGTCACCGAAACGCTTCCTAATACGATGTTCCGTGTACGTCTTGAAAACGGTCACGAAGTTATTGCACACATTTCTGGTAAAATGCGTAAACACTATATTCGTATTCTTACTGGCGACAGTGTAAAAGTCGAAATGACTCCATATGACCTCACTAAAGGTCGTATTACGTACCGTGCTCGCTAATTAGTGAATGCAAAAAAGCCACTTTATGATGTGGCTTTTTTATTGCGTTGTTTATTCACTTAAGCGACTGGTTTTACATCCTACCGTTTGGCATTCACGCAGTCTTTCTTGCAGCCAATGGTTTCTTTCTTGCGTTGTCTGTAAACGACATTGCACGTCTACGCTATTCCTATTTGAATCTGTACAATCTGCATCACGTTGACGTATCCACGCGAGCTGAGATTTTTTAAGAATATTTTTTTGCGTCGTATTTAATTTTACGCGCAATGCTTGATAGTTCTTGTTCAGATCTGCATCAGCACTCGCATAAATTTTATTTGTACAGTAAATATCATCGTAAGTATTTCGGGCACTATCGCAGTTATCGGCATAGACCGCAGTCATTCCAAAACTGCATAAAAAAGCAAAAACTATTTTTCTCATACTTTTCTTCCTTAAGTTTTCTATGAAATTATTATTAAAACGATTTGAATATAATGATAAATCGCAAGACAAATTTACCTTCTATTTATCATAATCTTCCTTTTTTACTTTACAAGCATTCAAATCCAACCTATTGTTCTTTAATAATAAATATAATTTTTTATTGAGATAAAAATGAATACAGCTACTCGGTGTCAAATTGGTCTACTTTGTTTAATCGTCATGAATATGAGCGCTTGTACTAGCCATCCACGCCAATCTATAGATTTACAAGAATACTTAAAGGGCTTTCTAGGCAAATCATCGAACACCATTCGGCAAGATATCAATCTACGAAGTCTTGGTTTTCAAGTCGCAAATACTCCACAGAAAACATCCAATCAACTCATCTATACGATTTTACGTCCATTAAACATTCCAATCCCGATGGTGACTAATGTCGACATGAGAGGTAATTCTGTCGCTATACAATCAGGTAATTTGGGTGGTAATTCTTACGATTTGAATTTCAACTGCAAAGTTATTTTTCAGCTGAAGAATGATATTGCTGAGTCTATTCAATATGAAGGTAAAGCCTGCTAAAACATAGGCACAAAAAAACGCAGCCGTGAGCTGCGTTTTTTATAAGAAGCTTTTAAGCAAGAGCAGCGACAACTGCCTCACCCATCTCAGCTGTACCAACTTTTGTCATACCTTCAGACATAATATCTGCTGTACGCAAGCCTTGATCAAGTACTTGACCTACAGCGTCTTCAATTGCTTTTGCAGCAGCTTCTTCACGGAAAGTATAGCGAAGCATCATTGCAACAGAAAGAATAGTTGCTAATGGGTTAGCCACATTTTGACCCGCAATGTCAGGCGCAGAACCATGACAAGGCTCATACATACCTTTACCATTTTCATCTAACGATGCAGATGGCAACATACCGATTGAACCTGTAAGCATTGCTGCTTCATCAGATAAGATATCGCCAAATAAGTTACCCGTTACAATCACGTCAAACTGTTTAGGTGCACGTACAAGTTGCATTGCAGCATTGTCAACATACATATGTGAAAGCTGAATGTTTGAATAACTTGCTTGCTGTAAATCAGTAACTGTTTGCTTCCAAAGTTCTGTAACTTCTAAAACGTTGGCTTTATCGACTGAACAAACTTTACCACCACGTAAACCTGCAAGTTCAAAAGCCACTTTTGCAATGCGCTTAATTTCGCTTTCAGAATAAACGTCTGTGTTATAGCCTTGTTTTTCGCCATTTTCGAGTTCACGGATACCACGTGGCTGACCGAAATAGATACCACCAGTCAACTCACGAACAATTAAAATATCTAAACCAGCAACGATTTCAGGTTTTAAGCTAGAAGCATCTGCTAATTGCGGATATAAAATTGCTGGGCGCAAGTTAGCAAACAAGTTAAGTTCACTACGAATTTTTAAAAGACCACGTTCAGGGCGAATAGAGCGCTCAATCGCATCCCATTTTGGTCCGCCTACCGCACCTAATAAAATTGCATCAGCTTTTTTTGCTTGTTCACTCGTTACAGCTGGATACGGTTCACCATGCGCATCAATTGCTGCACCACCCAATAGACCATGTTCCCAAGTTAACGATAAATTAAATTTTTCATTTACTGTATTTAATATTTTTTCTGCTGCCCCAACAATTTCAGGACCAATACCATCACCAGCTAAAATTAAAATCTGTTTAGACATGAACTTTTTCCATTTTCCAAAAACAAGCAGCGTTATATTTACCGCGGTGTTAGTTTTTTCTGTTCAAGGAACTCGCCTAGCCCTGTTGTTACATCAAATGGTCGACAAAAACGGCGAATTACACGCCCATCCTGATCTAAATCGACACATAATGGATCTGGTACAGAAACATTGAGCAAACTACCCGAACGATTAGATTTGTCTCGGTACATTTTAAATGTATAGCGATGGTTGGCATTAAACTGGTGAATCACATGAAATGTTTCTGCCCGATCTGGAGAAATCGGATAGAAACGGATCACCACTTCATATTGTTTAGCGGGCACAGATAAATATAAACTGTTGGTTTGACCAAGCACTGAACCATGCAATCTTACAATTCCTTGATGAATTGCCTGATTACTAATTCGTCGTGTTTGCGCATCCACTACAGTAATATCATTTAGTCGTTCAAATTCACAACTCTTCGCGCCCGAACAATATATTGCTGCATTCTGCCCCAAATTTTCTTGTTCAGCCTGCTTAATACGGACAGTATCCACTACATTGTACGTGCTTTGACAAGCACTGAGTGTTATTGCGCACAGGCTCAACAAAAAGCTATGAGTAACGTTCCTCTTCATTGTTCAAGCCCAATCCTCATCTAGTGCATAATTTTAAGGTGTTTTTATGCTTTAGCATGTTAGCAAGAGTTTGAACACTACGCCATGGCTATGTTTAAAATGTACCAAAAGGTTAATTTAACTCTTGGAATACCCAAGGACGAACTTGTTTAGTTTTTTCTTCATAAGCACGAATTGCGTCGGCATTTTGAAGTGTTAAACCAATATCATCCAAACCATTTAACAAGCAATGCTTGCGAAATGGGTCAACTTCAAATTTAAAAGCTTCACCTGTTGGCGTACGTACTTCCTGAGCAGCTAAATCAATTGTTAATTGATATCCTTCATTAGCAGCACACTCTTTAAATAACTGATCAACAATTTCTTCTGACAAAATGACAGGTAACATGCCATTTTTAAAACAGTTATTAAAGAAAATATCAGCAAAGCTTGGCGCAATAACAGTACGGAAACCGTATTCATTTAATGCCCAAGGCGCATGCTCACGACTTGAACCACAGCCAAAGTTAGTACGAGCAATTAAAACATTTGCGCCTTGATAACGTGGTTGGTTCAAAACGAAATCCGGATTTTTTGGACGTACCGAGTTATCTTGTCCCGGATAGCCTTCATCTAAATAACGAAGTTCATCAAATAAGTTATCGCCAAAACCAGTACGTTTGATTGATTTCAAAAACTGTTTTGGAATAATTAAATCTGTATCAACATTGGCACGATCTAATGGTGCAACGATACCTTGTTCAACTGTATAAGCTTTCATGGTTTGCTCCAGACCGAATTAAAATGAACGAACATCAACAAAGTGACCTGCGATTGCAGCCGCTGCCGCCATTGCCGGGCTCACCAAGTGAGTGCGACCACCATTACCTTGACGACCTTCAAAGTTACGATTTGATGTTGATGCACAGTGTTCACCCGGTTGTAACTTATCAGCATTCATTGCTAAACACATTGAACAACCCGGTTCACGCCATTCAAAACCAGCTTCCAAGAAGATTTTATCCAAGCCTTCTTTTTCTGCCTGTTGTTTAACTAAACCTGAACCCGGAACAATCATGGCTTGCTTAATGCTAGAGGCTACTTTACGGCCTTTAACCACTTCAGCCGCAGCACGAATATCTTCAATACGAGAATTAGTACAAGAACCGATAAAGACACGATCAAGTTGAATATCAGCTAATGCTTGACCAGCATTTAAGCCCATATATTGATAAGCACGCGTCCAGTCATTACGTTGAACGTCATCTTTCGCTTGTTCTAAAGTTGGTACAGCTTCTGTGACCGGAATAACCATCTCAGGTGAAGTTCCCCAAGACACTTGTGGCTCGATCTCTGCACCATTTAATTCAACGACTGCATCAAACACTGCATCTTCATCTGAATGCAAAGTGTCCCAGTAAGCAACTGCTTGTTCCCATTGCTCACCTTTTGGTGCGTAGCTACGGCCTTTCACGTATTCAACAGTTTTATCATCAACAGCAACCATACCGACACGAGCACCAGCCTCAATCGCCATGTTACATACCGTCATACGTCCTTCAATCGACATATCACGGAAAACTTGGCCACCGAATTCAATTGCATAGCCTGTACCACCAGCAGTACCAATTTTAGCAATGATTGCCAACACAACATCTTTTGGTGTTACGCCTTTGCCTAATACGCCATCTACACGTACTAACATGTTTTTAGATTTTTTCTGGATCAAACATTGTGTTGCTAACACATGTTCAACTTCAGATGTTCCAATACCATGCGCCAAACAACCGAAAGCACCGTGAGTAGCTGTATGTGAATCACCACATACGACTGTCATGCCCGGTAAAGTTAAGCCCTGTTCAGGTCCAACGACATGCACAATACCCTGACGGATATCATTAATGCTGAATTCAACAATATTAAAAGCTTTACAGTTGTCATCTAAGGTTTGAACTTGAATACGAGACGTATCATCTTCAATACCTGCGATACCTTGGTCACGTTCTTTTTTAGACGTTGGAACGTTATGGTCCGGTGTAGCAACGTTTGCACTTAAACGCCATGGTTGACGACCTGCAAGTTGCAAACCTTCAAATGCTTGTGGACTAGTCACTTCATGCAATAAATGACGGTCAATATAAAGTAAACATGAGCCATCATCACGCTGTGAAACAACGTGGTCATCCCACAATTTGTCATATAAAGTTTTGCCTGCCATGTCGTCTTGCTCCATTGGACTGGGTAATTCTAATCTTTCTTCGATTATAGCCAGAGTTTCACATAAATCTAATTTAT
>NZ_JZFB01000004.1:212124-216468 GCF_001188385.1 Acinetobacter sp. V2
TTCCTTTGATGCACCACAAATTTAATAAATCGTTTTTGTTAATGATTATCATTTGCATAATCAATTTTTAATCTTATACTCACATCTCTATACTAAAAATATCAAAGTGGCTAAAGAGAATGATCATGGCTAATATCCAAAAATTCGTTATAAATAATCAACGTACCTTAAAGAAAACCTTCAGCTATTACATTATGCATATTAGTGTAGCAATGATAGTCGCATACTTTGTAACAGGTAATATCTGGATGGCTTTGACTCTAAGCATGCTAGAACCAACCGTACAAGCCTTTGCTTTTTTCTTCCATGAAAAAGTTTGGGCAGCTAAAGATCGCCGCGTATCAGCCTTAGCCGAAAAAGAAACAACAGCTTAGGCTAAGATTAGTGCGGTAATTCACAACTTTCTCACTCGTTTTGCTGCAAGCATGATACGATTTTGGCTCGGCAACTTTAGCCCCTCGATTTTTCTATTCCAAGTTGAGTTGTATTATGAATCTTGCAGCCTTTGAAGCTTTTGTAAAAGTTATGGAAACAGGGTCTATCTCTGTGGCAGCAGATCAATTATTTATTACTCAACCTGCTGTTACCAAACGAATTCACAGCTTAGAAGAATATTTTGGTGTAAAACTATTTGAGTCCGCAGGCCGAGGTGTACAGGCAACTCATGCTGCACATTCATTATTACCAAAAGTTAAAAACTGGTTAAATGAGCTTGGGGATATTCACCATACGCTTAGCCATGAACAAACTCAGGTACAAGGCCGCTTAAAAGTCGGTACGAGTCACCATATTGGCTTGCATCATTTACCGTCTCCACTTAAACACTTTGTTCAACAATTTCCGCAGGTTACTTTAGACGTGCATTTTGTTGATTCAGAGCAAGCCCATGAACAAGTACTGGCTGGTGATTTGGAGTTAGCATTTTTAACACTTCCTCCTTCAGGGGATGAGCGCCTTAACTACATTACAATCTGGAATGATCCTTTAGTTTTTGTTGCTGCACCATTTCACCCACTTGCACAAAAAGAGCATCTGACCTTACAAGATTTAATTGAATATCCAAGCCTATTGCCCGCTGCACAAACTTACACAGCTCAAATCACATTAGCCGAATTTGAGAAACAAGGGCTTAAACCAAAAATCACCATGAGTAATAACCCTCTTGAGTCTATTCGCATGTTGGTGTCGATTGGTTTAGGTTGGTCAGTACTACCAAAAACTTTGCTGAATCAAGATATGCAGCAACTTGATTTAGATGTAGAAATGAATCGCCAATTAGGCATGGTGTGGCATCCTGCACGTACTCAATCTAGAGCTATGCAAGAACTAATTAAAATGATGCAGGAATAATTGAATTAACGACTATATTTTTTAAAAAGGATATAAATTAAGACAGCAAAAGGTAGTAGTAAAAACAGAACGCCCCAACTGAAACATATAGCAGCAAAAATAATTCCACCAAATGCACTCATAAACAGTAAAGCAATGATATAAATAAGTAATTCACCAAAAATAGCGGTAATGAGCTGATCTATAAACTCTTGAAAGAAACCAGGACTACTTTCATTTTTAGTGCGCTTGTTTTTAGCCATGCTATTTTAATTAATAAAGTTATATATTGATTAGAAATGATACTGTAAATATATATCCTTTACTCTACTATCATTATACTTTTCACTTAAGATTCATGATTGTGAAGAATCAATATTCAAAGATAATTAAAATCGGTTTATACGGCTTCATAACTTTAGCTGTCTTAGTTCTAGTTACATTTATTTGGTTTAAACCGATACGTGTTGTTTTCGCCCATCACCTGTCATTGTTACAGTGTGATGGTCAGATATGTGTAGATGATCCAAAGACAGAGCCTCTTACAAAAATACTCTATAATCAGGCATTAAAAGAGACCCAAGATAAAGTAGGTGCTTTTCATCAACAACCCACTATGGTTTTTTGCTCAACTCCACAATGTGCAAATACCTTTGGTATGGAAAAAGCAGCCGCTAAAGCTGTTGGTAATTTGGGGTTATTGGTTGCACCGCGTGGCTGGAAAGATTTCTACATCACCCATGAACTTATTCATCACCGTCAAGCCGAAGAATGGGGAAATATCGCCATGCTGACTAAACCCAAATGGCTAGTAGAAGGCATGGCTTATAGTTTAAGTGATGATCCACGCCCTACATTAACGGCACCCTTTCAACAATGGCGGACTCAATTTAAGCTTTGGCATCAACAAAACCCTGACCCAAATATTTGGCATACTACAGAGAAAGTTAAGTAATTTATTAAAGAGCTTCTAAAAACTTATTTTTTCCAAGAAGCTCACGCCTTTCAATTAAATTGACCAGTCCTGAATATCCCAATTATTTTCTTGAGCCAATTTTTCAAGGCGATCATCAGGATTTACTACAATTGCATGCGTTGCATATTCAAGTAAAAAACGATCGTTGATTGAATCTGAATAAGCCCAAGACTCTGATACGCTACGACCTTCCAACCAATCATCTAGACGTGCAAGTTTGCCCTTTTGGTAACACGCTAAACCAGCAACTTTACCTGTATATTTCCCCTCAGCAACTTCAGCATTCGTTGCCAAAATTTCTTTAATTCCAAATTCACGGAAAATTGGTGCAGTAATAAAATCACTTGTTGCAGTAATTCCGACAATCGTATGGCCTAAATCTTGATGTTTTTTGATTGCATCAAAACCTTTAGGACGCATTTGCGGGCGAATCACTTTCTGCATGAACAACTGGTGAAGTTCAGTTAAATAATTATTGTCGTGCTTTGTTAAAAATCCAAAGACAAATTCATTATAAGCATATGGGTCAAGTTGTCCTGCTTTGTAATCTTCATAAAATTTATCATTCATCTGACGATGATGAACCGGATCAACCAAACCTTCATTGACTAAAAATTCACCCCACGAGTGGTCTGAATCGGTATTTAACAAGGTATGGTCTAAATCAAACAACGCCAGTTTCATGAAAATTCTCGTTTAAACTGAAATTTAAGAAAAAAAATGTAAATCTATCTCCGCTAGTCGATAGAAATTCGTTAAGATCGTAGCAATTTAAACATTTTACTTTGATCTTTTCGAGCTGGACATAAAAAAGTGTTTGTCCCCGCGATTAAAGTCAACGATATAGACAATATTTAGGTAGCCAAATGATCGACTCAGAAGGTTTCCGACCGAATGTCGGGATCATTTTGGCAAACGATGATGGACAGGTTTTATGGGCAAAGCGCATTGGTCACAATGCTTGGCAATTTCCACAAGGAGGCATTCAGTTTGGAGAAACTCCTGAACAGGCACTTTTTCGAGAACTGAGAGAAGAAATCGGCTTATTGCCCGAACATGTCCAGATTATTGCGCAAACCAAAGGATGGCTGCGTTATCGTTTGCCACATCGGTACATTCGGTCAGACTCTGACCCCGTATGTATCGGACAGAAACAAAAATGGTTTTTACTGAAATTAACTGCGCATGCAAAAAATATTCAGTTAAACCTCTCCGACCCACCCGAATTCGATGAATGGCAGTGGGTTAGCTATTGGTATCCCCTTGGACAAGTGGTGAACTTCAAGCGTGATGTTTATCGTAAAGCCATGGTGGAGTTGTGTACACAGTTGCCGATGCAACAATTACCCTAAAAATCATTTATCTAGCAAATGATTTTTATTAAAAGTGCTGTTATAAATACATTCATAGTCTAAAAAAATACTGGAGTATACATCCATGTCAAACATGCAACTCGACACTTTACGGCGCATTGTCCAAGAGGTTAATGCGTCCGTCAGTTTGCATGAATCGTTAGACATCATGGTCAATCAAGTTGCTGAAGCCATGAAAGTGGATGTTTGCTCTATTTATTTACTCGATGAACGCAACCAGCGCTATGTTTTGATGGCCTCTAAAGGCTTAAATCCAGAATCAGTTGGCCATGTCTCATTGCAGTTAGGTGAAGGCTTGGTTGGTCTGGTTGGGCAACGTGAAGAAATTGTTAACCTTGACAACGCACCAAAGCATGAGCGTTTCTTGTATTTGCCGGAAACGGGCGAAGAAATTTATAACTCATTCCTTGGCGTACCTGTCATGTATCGCCGTAAGGTTATGGGCGTTTTGGTTGTACAAAACAAACTTCCTCAAGATTTTAGCGAAGCAGCCGAGTCATTTTTAGTCACTCTGTGTGCTCAGCTTTCTGGGGTTATTGCTCATGCTCATGCAGTGGGTAATATTGACGTATTTCGGAAACCAAGTAATGGGCCTGCCTATAAAACCTTTCAAGGTGCTTCAGGTGCAGGCGGTGTTGCTTTAGGTCGCGCTATTATTTTATATCC
>NZ_JZFB01000004.1:216511-219339 GCF_001188385.1 Acinetobacter sp. V2
GATATTAGTCATGAACTTCGACTTCTAGATCAAGCCATTTCATCAGTTCGTTCAGAGATTCGTTCTTTAGATGAAAAAATGCATGATTCATTAATGGCAGAAGAACGCGCTTTATTTAGTGTTTTCTTAAGAATGCTCGATGAGAATGCATTGCCAGCCGAAATTAAAGAACTTATTCGTGACGGGCATTGGGCACAAGGTGCAGTACGCCGTGTGATTGAAAAACATACTGCCCTATTTGCACAAATGGAAGATGACTATCTTCGTGAGCGAGTTTCCGATCTTAAAGATTTAGGCCGACGTATTTTAGCCTCGTTGCAAGAAGAAGACTCCAGCCACCGTGAACTGAGTCCAGACAGTATTTTAATTGGTGAAGAAATTAGTACTGCGGCACTTGTAGAGTTGCCGGTAGACAATATTGCAGCGATTGTGACATCCGAAGGTGCAGCCAACTCACATATGGTGATTGTAGCTCGTGCATTAGGTATTCCAACCGTAGTTGGTGTAACCGAACTGCCTGTTAACACACTTGATGATGCGGAAATGATCGTAGATGCCTATCAGGGTCGTGTTTTTGTTAATCCTCCACGTCGTTTACGCCAACGTTATAAAGAAATTCAAAAAGAAGATGAACAGATCGCAAAAGATCTCAAACAATATGAGACCAAAGAAGCGATTACGCCAGATGGTGTATCTGTTCAGCTTTATGTGAATACGGGTCTCATGATTGATGTCGTCCGCGGAGTACAACGCGGCGCGCAAGGTGTGGGTCTATACCGAAGCGAAATTCCATTCATGTTACGGGAACGTTTCCCAGGTGAAGAGGAACAACGCGCAATCTATCGTCAACAGTTGAGCCACTTTGCCAATAAACCTGTGGTGATGCGAACTCTCGATATTGGTGCCGATAAAGACTTACCGTATTTCAGTATCGAAGAAGAAAACTCGGCATTAGGCTGGCGCGGTATTCGTTTCACGCTTGATCATCCTGAGATTTTCTCGTCACAAATTCGCGCCATGCTCAAAGCCAGTATTGGTCTAAATAATTTGCATATTTTATTGCCTATGGTGACCACAGTAAGTGAAGTCGAAGAAGTACTTTATTTACTTGAGCGTGATTGGATTGCGGTGCAAGAAGAAGAGCAAGTTAAAATTACCAAACCTAAAATTGGAATTATGGTTGAGGTACCAAGCGTATTGCTACAAATTGATGAGTTTGCTGAACTCGTCGATTTCTTCTCAGTCGGTTCAAACGACTTAACCCAATACTTACTTGCGGTTGATCGTAATAATCCACATGTGGCAAACGTTTACTCGCATTTCCACCCATCCATTTTACGTGCTTTAACTCGCTTGGTTAAAGAATGCCATGACCACAAAAAACCAATCAGTATTTGTGGTGAAATGGCAGGTGATCCATTATCGGCAATTTTACTTATGGCGATGGGCTTTAATACCCTTTCGATGAGTTCGAGTAATATTTTGCGTGTACGAAAAGCAATTTGTCATGTACCTATGACAGATGCACAAAAATTACTTGATGATGTTATGAAAATGAATAATCCACTCATTGTGAAAAGCTGGCTTGAGTACTATTTTAAAACTCACGGCCTAGCCGACATGGTCAAATCAAATCGAATCGTAAATGTTTAATATTGAAAAAAAGGAGAGCGATGCTCTCCTTTTTTTCAAATAACTTAATAAAACTAAATATAAAAATTTCTTTTCACTCTCGCTGACACCCTGCTTTTTAAACCAAATTTCAATCGGTTTTTTAAATCAATATTGACAGTTTAATCCATTTGAAAAATAAAACCTCTACTTCTACTATATTTAAAGAGCGTTATTAAAAGATCTTAAGTTGTTCAGCAATTGAAGAGGTAATTGTATGCATCGTTATTTACAGGTTTCATCTTATTTTTCCTTTTGTTTTTTAACCTCCATACAGTAAATTGGAGGAATAACAACTAAAGGAATCTGATGCATTATTAAATAAAAAATAATGAGCCAACATCTTAGTGAAAAGAATTTTTAAACGGTTTCTCTCACCATGTGTTCACTCATTTCTTTATTTGATAAACATGAGTTTTTAAACCAGAAGTCCAGGAAAATGAGCCCTACTACTTTATCAAGAGCTCAATAATTATTACCCAGAGAGAATATAACCATGTCAGACGAATCAAAATGCCCTTTTTCAGGCCATAAATCAAAACCAGAGGTAACGGTCGGTGGTGGCACGCCTAGTTTACACTGGTGGCCAAAACAACTACGCGTCGACCTACTCAACCAACATTCAGAACGTTCTAATCCACTCGGTAAAGATTTTAATTATCGTCAAGAGTTTAAAAAACTCGACTACTATACCCTCAAAGCTGATATCAAAAATGTATTAACCGATTCTCAAGATTGGTGGCCAGCCGATTGGGGAAATTATACAGGCTTATTTATTCGATTAGCATGGCATGCTGCTGGTACATATCGTATGGGTGATGGCCGTGGTGGTGCTGGTCGCGGTCAGCAACGTTTTGCGCCATTAAATAGTTGGCCTGACAATGCGAGCTTAGATAAAGCACGCCGTTTGCTATGGCCAGTTAAACAAAAATACGGTCAAAAAATATCGTGGGCAGATTTATTTATTCTTGCCGGTAACATTGCGCTTGAGTCTTCTGGCTTCCGTACATTTGGTTTTGGTGCGGGTCGTGAAGACGTTTGGGAACCAGACAACGATGTAAACTGGGGCGATGAAAAAGAATGGTTAGCTCATCGAAACTCAGAAGCATTGGAAGGCAGTAATCTAGCTGCAACCGAAATGGGTCTAATTTATGTAA
>NZ_JZFB01000004.1:219381-225702 GCF_001188385.1 Acinetobacter sp. V2
TGCACCATTTATTCGTGCGACTTTCGGCAACATGGCAATGGATGACGAAGAAATTGTTGCATTGATTGCAGGCGGCCATACCTTAGGTAAAACCCATGGTGCCGCCTCTGCTGACCATGTTCAGGCTGATCCTGAAGGCGCCCCAATTGAACAGATGGGCTTTGGCTGGTCAAATAGCTTTGGTACAGGCGTTGGTAAAGACGCGATCACTTCTGGTTTAGAAGTCATTTGGTCACAAACACCAACACAGTGGAGCAATTACTTCTTTGAAAACCTATTCAAATACGAATGGGTACAAGAACGCTCACCTGCTGGTGCAATTCAATGGGTAGCAGCAGATGCTGAAGCAATCATTCCTGATCCATTCGATCCATCAATTAAACGTAAGCCAACAATGCTGACTACAGATTTGACCTTACGTTTTGATCCTGAGTTTGAAAAAATCTCTCGTCGCTTCCTTAACGACCCACAAGCCTTTGCCAATGCTTTTGCCCGCGCATGGTTCAAATTAACTCACCGCGATATGGGACCAAAAGCACGTTATCTAGGTCCTGAAGTTCCAGCTGAAGATTTAATTTGGCAAGATCCATTACCTGCTGCTAGTGCTATACCATCGGCTACCAGCATTGCTGATGCAAAAGCAAAAATTATTGCACTAGGGCTATCTGCTGGCGAGTTGGTTTCTCTTGGCTGGGCTTCAGCGTCAACCTTCCGTGGTGGAGACAAGCGTGGTGGAGCAAACGGCGCACGTATTGCCTTATCACCGCAACGCGATTGGGAAGTAAACCAAAAAGCTGTTGAAACTTTAACTAAAATTGAAGAAATCAAAGCCTCAACTCAACTGTCATTGGCTGATCTAATTGTGCTAGCAGGTAACGTTGGTGTAGAGCAAGCTGCTCAAGCGGCAGGTTTCAACATTAGCGTTCCATTTGCCTCTGGTCGTGTTGATGCATTACAAAGTCAAACTGATGTCGAATCTTTCCAATTGCTCCGCGGCCTTGCCGATGGTTTTAGAAACTGGAAAAAAGAGGGCGTCAATGCAGCAACTGAGGCATTATTAATTGATAAAGCACAGCAACTGACTTTGACTGCACCTGAGTTAACCGCATTGGTTGGTGGTTTACGTGTTATAGGCACGAACTGGGATGGTTCGCAACACGGCGTATTCACTCAGCAGGTTGGCGTACTCAGCACAGACTTCTTCACGAACTTACTCGACATGTCTACTGTATGGGCACCTGTTGATTCAACAAGTGAAGTATTTGAAGGTAAAGACCGTAAAACAGGCACCGTAAAATTTACTGCAACACGTAATGATTTAGTATTCGGTTCAAATTCAATCTTGCGTGCACTGGTAGAAGTTTATGCTCAAGCAGATGGTAAAGAAAAATTTGTACAAGACTTTGTTGCAGCATGGACTAAAGTCACGAATCTTGATCGTTTTGACTTAGCTTAATTTAAGTCTAAACTATAAAAAGCCAGTTCAAATTGAACTGGCTTTTTTAATTAAATATAAAATGATGTACTTTTATACAGTCAATTTATGCCCTTCTCGAATGCAATAAAAAGGATTCGCAAGTTTCGATGAAGCTTTAATTGCTTGAGCTAGCGCATGTTCAGGATCTTCTCGGTCTTCGTCGGTCAACTGAAAAGTTCGATAATGAATCGCAACAGAACGATGAGCTTGCAAATCTAAATGTGCATGCACAGCATCTTGAGGGTTCATATGAACATAACTCATTAACTTGCGAGGTTCATAAGCTCCGATCGGAAGCAAAGCAACACGTGGTGCACCATAACGAGCATGGATTTGCTTAAAATGCCCCGCATAACCCGTATCACCAGCAAAGAAACAATGCCCTGTTTTCGCTACAACCGAAAAGCCACCCCAGAGTGCTTTATTCTGGTCACGTAGGCCACGACCAGAGCCATGCTGTGCAGGTGTATAGATTATTCTTAGTTCGTGATAGGGAATTTCTTGCCACCAATCCATCTCAATCACATGAAACTCTTTGGGTAGGTAAAAGCCATTCCCGAGTCCAGTGTAAATCGGCATTGCGAATTTTTTATGTAGCCACTCAAGCGTAGCCAAATCCATATGATCATAATGATTATGACTAAGTAGAACACCATGAATCGTCGGCAATTGTTCTAATGCAAAACCTGCTGGACACACACGGCGAGGTCCACGACCCTGTGAAGGGCTTGCATAATCACACCATACGGGATCGGTAATAAAGTTATAAGGCCCGATCTGAATCAATACAGTTGCATGCCCAACAAACCAAACTTGCCAATCATCTAAATCTGCCTGAGGACGATTTTGAGGTAATGCCACAGCCGTATTTACACGGGTATCGTATTCATTTTGAATATCAACTTTCCATGTAAAAGACTCACGTGTAACTAACCAACGTAATAGCTCTTTTGAGCCTCTAGCCGGCGATTTAGGCTGTTGGTTATAAAAACGTGTATCAGATTCACGCCCTGACTCGGGATGATAAAAAGGAGGTTTTATCCATGTATGCGTCCAACAGGACTGAGTCGGCAATTGATATGTTAATGTCGGCTTGTCTTTCATGGGCTTTTCTATGTTTTAGCATCGGCAGAATGGATGTGTTCAGGTTTCTATCTTAACAATTAAAACAAATTAAGCTATGGCACTTACACTTATTTATCATATAAATATCCCTTTTATTGTGGTCACAGCCAACATAAGTTGAGTTAGATTGCCATAAAAAATACATAGATGTGTTGGGTTTATGCGTCGATAATTACCATTCTTATTAAGACTGCTTGTATAACATAACAATAATTAGTCACGTGAAATTGGGGGTGAGTTAAGTGGTTTTGCTTCGGTGAGCCCTACTTTTCCTACTTCAAACGTTTTGCCAGCTTATAGAACAAAATATTTAGTAACACTTAAAGCCAATTCATTCTTAAAGAATTTATATTTTATAATATTATTTTATATTTCTTCATTTTTGCATATTATGAGAATCACCTATACTAATATTTAAAACATTTAAATATTTCTTTGATTAAGTAAAAATAATGTATTTAAACCACCCTAATTAATATATTTTATGAATTACTTGAACTTAGATTTATATATTAAATGTTTAATGAAAATTAAAATTCCATTTATTTTATAAATACCTAAAGTACCTTCACGCTATATCCCTTTATGCTTTATACTTCACATAAATCATAGTAAGACATTTTTTGGATTAGTCTTATGGAACTACGCCATCTCCGATATTTCATTACCGTTGCTGAAGAATTAAATTTTAGTAAAGCCGCCCTTAAACTTTTTACCGCACAACCCTCCCTTAGCCAACAGATTAAAGATTTAGAAGAAGATGTTGGTGTACGACTTTTAAATCGCACTAAACGTAAAGTTGAATTAACCGAAGAAGGTGAAGTCTTTTTAGAACATGCTCGCCTGACCCTTGCTCAAGCTGAAAAAGCAGTTGCTCTGGCACGACAGGTTTCTAAGGCTAAACAGCAGCTGCTCCGTATCGGTTTTGTTCCCATTGCAGAAATGAAGATTTTTCCTTACGTTCTTCCTAATCTGCGATTACAACACCCCGATCTCATCATTGAACTATCTAATCTAAACAATACTGAACAACTTAAATCCTTAAAAAAAGGTGAGTTAGACATTACCTTTACTCGAGAAAATACAGATAGTGATGAGATCCAAAGCCAATTTGTTTTGACTGAACCCTTGATTTTTTTACTTCCTAAAAATCATCCACTTACTCAATATGAACGAATTCCTGTTCATGCATTACAAGGCGTTGACTTTATCATTCCTGCTGCCGAGCAGTCACAAACATTACATAACACGATTTTAGACTTTGCCAAAACTCACAATATTGACCTCAATATTGTTCAAAAAGCAGATAGCATGTTGTTTAATATTAACTCTCTTGGCTCTGGATTAGGTTGTACAATTTTACCTGCTTACGTTGCGCCTTTAGGCATCAAAAATACAGTAGTCCGCCCTCTTGATGTCGAGTTACCGACATTGGATTTATTCGTAAATTACCGTAGAAACTCACAATCTTTAGGCGTCCAAAAATTTATTGATCAACTCACTAAAGTATTTCATCTGGATAAAAACTTAACTCACACCTAATCAGAAAAGCTATATTTTATTTTAAGCCCATGATTAATAAGGACACCTTTATAAAAGGTATAAGTAAATAATATTTTTTATTTATTTTATACTTTTTATAAACAGTTTAGTCCGCGCTTTTGTTCTATTTTACCTACTCGGTAAAAGTAAATATCTCTTAAATACAATTTAAAATCTTGGAATAAAATCCATATAAAACTAGATATTATTTTCACCATTTAATAAAAAATAATATATTTACCATTTGGTAAAAGGAGATTAGGAAAATGGTTGCAGTATTTCAACATCTTGGACGTAGTGTACTAAACCGCCCTCATTTCTTTATTGCTTTATTTATAGGATTTATCACAGCGAGTATATTGACATGGTTCACCTCATGGAAATGGTCAACTATTTTATTAGTCAGCTGGAATACTTCGATTAGTATATATTTACTACATGTTTGGCAGCTCATGAAAAGTGCTGATCATTCACAAATGCAGCAGCAAGCCAAAAAACAAGATGAAAGCAAATGGGTCATTATGCTGATTGTTCTATTGGCTTTAACCATGTGCCTAGTTGCTATTTTAATACAGCTCTCACAGCTTCCTTCTGATCATTCTGCAAAGTTAGGTCATGTGGCTTTAGCTTTACTGACCATTGTTTCTGCATGGCTTTTTATGCATACCGTTTTTGCTCTACATTATGCCCATGATTTTTATATGGCTTTATCTAGAAATGAAGAAAATGGTGGTCTAGATTTTCCGGGAACAAAACAGCCCACTTATCCTGATTTTCTATATTTTAGTTATATTATTGGGACTTCTGCCCAAACTGCCGATGTTTCGATTACCACCAAACACATGCGTCTTTTAAACTTATTTCACGCGGTGTTGTCTTTTGGGTTTAATACCACCATTTTGGCGATCTGTATTAACGTTGCTGCTGGCTTTCTTACTAACTAAAAACTTGTATTTAGGAAATAAAAAAGTCACCCAAATGGGTGACTCTAAACAGCAGAGGTTTACAACAATGAGCCCATAGTGCTTTGTTTTAAGCCTTCACGTTGCTTGATGGTTTCAACATAACGCGTAATAGCAGGATGAGATTCAATCGCTCCCATTTTCAATTGCCATAACAGCATTGCTCCAACGCTTACATCTGCGGCGGTAAATTGTTCGCCACACACATACGGATTGGCTTCACTAAGCCCTTGTACTAAAGCTTGGTAGGCATCGTTGTAATCACCATAACCCACAAACATTTTTTGCTCAGGAGACACATCTATTCCGAGAGCTTTATCAACACCAGCAGCTTCCCATGGGCCTGCCATCAAAAATAACCAGCGATAGTACAAACCACGTTTAGGATCATCTAATGCAGGAGCTAAACCTTTATCGAAAAATTTATCAGCAAGATAAGCACAGATTGCACCTAGCTCATAAATAACGACATCGCCATCTACCAATACTGGCACTTTTCCAAAAGGATTAATTTTTAGATATTCTGGTGTTTTCATTTCAGTCTTGTATTCGACTTCAATACGTTCACACTCAACACTTAATTCGACTAAAAGCCAGTCGACCACAACACCACGTGATTCTTTGTTAGTATAAAGTTTAAGGCTCATTTTTATGGCTCCTTGTTTATCGTGGAACCTAGTCTACAAAACCTCTTTGTCAGTTTTTGTCAGTAGTCTTCGACTCTTGTGCCCACCACTGCTGGAACAGTTGCTGTTTAAATGATGGATATAACTCTTGGGTTAAACTCAAGTGTTGAATACGGTCCATTCTAAAATGCCGAAAGTCCTGTCTTAGCTCACACCATGCAGCTAAAACAATTTTTTCATTAAAATATCCCAAGGCAAAAGGCCACAAAGTTCGAACACTACTTCGTTGCTGCTCATCATGATAATGCATCGAAATTTTGACTTGCTGCCGAATGGCTAAACGTATCTGTTCGACTTGTTTTTCATCTACAGGTAGCCATGTGTTAAATGCTCTTAAAGTCGTCTGCTGTAATAAATATTGCCGATGCTCGGGCAAAACAGAATTCAATTTAGCTAATACAGATGTAGATGCCGATTGTAACGATTGATCTGGCACACTCTTTAACCAATACAATGCCAGAAAAATAGCTTCGACTTCATTTTCATTGAGTGTCATTGGTGGCAGTACAATATCTTCTTTAAGCTGAAA
>NZ_JZFB01000004.1:225745-233817 GCF_001188385.1 Acinetobacter sp. V2
CGTAAGCTATCGATATCGCGATAGACACTTCGGGCACTAATTCCCATACGTTCAGCGAGAACTTGTGCAGTAATTGGATAACGGGCTTCTCGAAGTTGTTGTAAAAGATTTAATAGACGAATAGAACGACTCATTTTTCTCTTCTTATTGTTATTAGACATACAATAAGAGGGAATAAATTCCCCCTTCTTGTATTATTCTAAATTATGCAACATCTACCGTAGATAACTTTGCATATTCTCTTAAAAAGTTGTGCAGCTCAGGTACATCTTTGGCAATCGTTAAAGGCTGGAACTGTTGTAGAACTTCGATCGAATGCACACCATAGCCCACACCAATTCGTGGCATGTTTAACCGCTGAGCCATCTCAAGATCATAGCTACTATCACCAATCATTACTGCACGCTCAACACTCACTCCAGTGACTGTTAAGATTTCTTGCAACATGAGTGGATCTGGTTTCGATCTGGTTTCATTGGCTGCTCGAGTCACATCAAAAAGATGAGTACTCTGGGTTTTTGCGATTACACGATCTAGCCCACGACGGTTTTTACCCGTTGCGACTGCAAGTTTTAAACCTTGCGCTTTTAAATCATGTAGTAGCTCAGCAATACCATCGAACCATGCATCATTTGTAGAGTTTGCAATATAGTGATCGCCATATGCTTTTAAAATTGAGTCATGTAACTCAGGCGCTTCTGGAAATAGGGTTTGCATAACTTCGGGCAAACCTAAACCAATAATGCTTTTTGCTGCTTCATCTGTTAAAGGCAATTCATGTTGTTCTGCGGCATGTTGCAAGCTAGCAACAATCTGTCCAACAGAGTTATATAAAGTCCCATCCCAGTCGAAAATAACTAATTCGGTTTTTAGACTCATTTTGCCACTCTCAAAGCCTTTAATAACTGGGTCATGTCTTCTGGTAAAGGTGCTTCAATCGGTGGATAACCAGGAATATCTAAACGCATCGCATGTAAACATAGACGACGTGCTTCAGGGCCAGTGTACTCAGTCGTGTGTCCATATTTATCGTCACCAATCAAAGGGTGTCCAATGCTTAAACCGTGCACACGAATCTGATGAGTACGGCCAGATAAAGGTGATGCATGAACTAGAGTCGCATTTTTAAAGCGCTCTGCTACAACCCATTCGGTTTTACTTGGTTTACCATCTTTAGTCACACGTACACGACGCTCGCCATTTGCCAGCTCATATCTCAATAAAGGTGCATCAATCAGCTGTTTATCTAAGCTCACTTGCCCTTTAACAATCGCTGCATAGGTTTTACGAATTTTGTGCTCACGCAACATATCTTGTAGTTGTTTTAAAGTGCTACGTTTTTTACTAATCATGACCAGACCAGAAGTATCACGGTCAATACGATGAATAAGTTCTAAATATTTTTTGCCTGTCGCTGCACGTAGTGCTTCAATCAAACCATATGCCATACCACTACCACCATGGACAGCAATACCTGATGGTTTATTTACAACTAACAAACCTTCATCTTCATAGACCACACGGCTTAATAGGCCTTGTGCCACACTGTCACTGACAGGAGCGGCTGTTTCGTCTTTTTGTTCGTAACGAATTGGAGCAACGCGAATCTGGTCGCCAATCTCAAGTTTAGTCTCAGCTTTTACACGTTTTTTATTTACTCGAACCTGACTTTCACGAATCAAACGATAAATACGACTTTTAGGTACACCTTTTAAACGCGAGAACAGGAAATTATCAATTCGCTGTCCTGCTTGATGTTCATCCACCTCAAACCAAGTGACACTTTGCCATTGCTGTGTAGAATTCATACTAATATTTAAACCTGAAATTTTGCTAAATTTGATTAATAAATGACCGTTTAGCTTAGTTTTTTCACAAGAAATCTAAGCTTAGCCCATAGGCAGATGCTGCAAGGTTTGATATAGTCAGCGCACGGATACCGCCGTAAGTGAACATCTAATAGGGAATTTCCCTGATTGAAACTTCAATCAAAATGATGCTTTCACCATCAGCTCGGATAGGTCCTAAAGAATTATGCCGACGCCGAAGGCTTATTATATCGGCAAAATGACAAACTGTTGCGTTTAATTCAGTTTGTTCAAAAAAATATGTTACCAACTCTAGTTGGTTATGGAACGTAAACTGATACACATCAGACAAATCGCTCCTTAATGTTGCCTTCAGGCTAAAGCGTTGATGCATTGGAACTGCCGAAAGCACCGATACGATGAACATTCCGTATCAAACTTCCAAAAAGAAGTCACTTCGCGCTCAATGACAGTGAAAGTCATTAACCAATGTACCGCTCACCCGCCAGTGAAGCACTAAGGAAGTCCGATTTAAAGGTTGAAGCAGTATTGCCTACATCACAGACGAGAATCGAAGTTAAGGCTAAATGTAGCCGGTAACAGATGACTCAGACCACAAATATTTTGAGATCTGGGAAATGATCCGTCATGTTCGATGTTCGTTCAGAACCTTTAAGTTTGTGCGATATGTTTGTGTGGGTCACTATTAGGTGTCACACCCATGAAACGTATGTTGATTAATGCAACTCACGCAGAAGAAGTCCGCGTTGCACTTATCACTGGTAATCGTCTTTACGATTTTGATTTAGAAAATCGTACCCGAGAACAGAAAAAATCCAATATCTATAAAGGCCATGTAACCCGCGTAGAACCTTCTTTAGAAGCTGTGTTTGTTGAATATGGCGCAGGCCGTCAAGGCTTCTTGTCTATGCGCGAAATTGCGAATAGTTATTTCCAAGCAGACCCGCGACAAACTTCAAACATTCGTGAACTCATCACTGAAGGTACTGAATTACTTGTTCAGGTTGAAAAAGAAGAACGTGGTAACAAAGGCGCTGCCCTTTCTACATTCATCTCACTTGCAGGACGTTATTTGGTTCTTATGCCAAACAACCCGAAAGGCGGTGGTATTAGCCGTCAAATTTCAGGTTCTGTACGTGAAGAATTAAAAGAAATTTTAGCTTCTTTAAATTTACCTCGCGGCATGAGTGTTATTGTGCGTACCGCAGGTATTGGCCGTACTCAAGAAGAATTACAGTTAGATTTACAGCATTTGCTTGACCTTTGGGCACAAATCCAAGGCACTGCAAGTTCTGGTCCGTCTCCAATGCTTGTTCACCAAGAAGCTGGCGTAGTTACTCGTGCTATCCGCGATTACTTGCGTGATGACGTTGCAGAAATTTTAATTGATAGCGAACAAGCTTATAACGAAGCGTATAACTTTGTTAAAGCAGTTATGCCACGTCAATTAGATAAACTTAAAACTTATACTTTAAACGAGCCGTTGTTTGCTCATTTTGGTATTGAAAGCCAAATTCAAACTGCTTACGAGCGTGAAGTAAAACTTCCTTCTGGTGGTTCTATTGTAATTGACCAGACTGAAGCTTTAGTTTCAATCGACATTAACTCTGCGAAATCAACTCGTGGACATGACGTTGAAGAAACTGCACTTAACACAAACCTAGAAGCAGCGGAAGAAATTGCTCGCCAACTTCGTCTTCGTGACATTGGCGGTTTAGTCGTTATCGACTTCATCGATATGACTAAAGAACGCAACCAACGTATGGTTGAAGCAAAACTTCGTGAAGCAACACAAAGCGACCGTGCACGTATCCAGTTTGGCCAACTCTCTCGCTTTGGCTTAATGGAAATGAGCCGTCAACGCTTACGCCCATCACTTGAAGAAGCAACTGGATATGTTTGCCCACGCTGTCATGGCACGGGTATGGTGCGTGACTTACGTTCACTTTCGCTTTCAATTATGCGTAAAGTAGAAGAAATTGCACTTCGTGAACGTCATGGTGAAGTACAAGTAGAAGTTCCTGTTGAAATTGCAGCATTCTTACTCAACGAAAAACGCCATAGCCTTGTTTATTTAGAACAAACTTCTGGTGTTCGAGTAACTGTTTTACCTCACCCGCACTTAGAAACACCTCACTATGAAATTCAGTACAATCCAGATGGATTTGCACCATCTAGCTATGAGCGTACTGAAGCAACTCGTTCAAGTGAGAAAGAGTTAGGTTATGAATCTTCTGAATGGCATTTAGAAGAAGCTGATCATGGCCATGCTCATGCAGCTCCTGCTGCAAATAACGCAGCTGGTCAAAAGAAAGCAAATCAAGCAGCTCAACCTTCTGCTGCTCAGCCAAGCACTCAAAAAGCAGCAAGCCCTCTTGCATGGTTAGAGAACCTTTTTGTTCAAAAACAAGCTAAAACTATTGATCAATCTCGTTCAGCACAAAATGCTGCTGCGACAATTGAACAAATGGTCAATACTGGCGCTGTAAGCCGTGGCCAATTTGGACAAGTTGCAGTACCGCCAGTTGCTGAAACTGCTGCGGCTCCATCTAATAATGCTTACATTTCACAGTCTCCTGCTAAACAGGAAGTTCGTGAAAATGTTGAAAAAGACGATAAAGTACAACAACGTCCAAACAACAAAAAACGTAAGCACAAAGAGCAACGTGAACAACATCACCATGCTCAAGAGCCACAACAACAGCAACAACCACAACAGGTTCATGAAGAAGTTGTACAGTTATCACGTCAAGAACAACGTGAGTTAAAACGTCAACAAAAACGTCAGCACCCAGATCAGTCACATCAACAACATCAAAATGATGGACAACAAACTGAAAATGCCGTGCCGCGTCGTGACCGTAATAATCAACAACGTCCGAACCGTCCAAATCGCCACCGCGATCCAAATGTATTGAATGAAAATCAAAATGCACCGGCGGCACCAGTAGTTGTTGATGAGAAACAAATTAAGGTTGATTTGATTGATGCTCCAAAGCATGAAGTCATGAATACAGCCTTAGTAATCAATGTTGATCAGGCACAAAGCGAAATTATTGCTTTGACTCCAGAGCAACCTGTTGAACGCACTGAAACAGTACCTGTTGTTGAAGTCGCTCAAGAGCCAGCTCCAGCACCTGTTGCAGTTGTAGAAGAAGCAGTCCCTGCTAAAGCAGAAGAAACGACGACTCCTCCTGCAGACAACAAAGCTCAACCGCAAATTCAACGTGCGAGCAATGACCCTCGTATGCGTCGCCGTGAACAACGCAACGCGAAACGTGCTAAAGCTGCGGTACCATCTATTGCCCCATCGCAAATTCCAACGTTGGCGCAATATACGATTGGTAGCTTGATTCGTCATGTTTATGGTGAAGACTGCACAGTATTGATTGAACAGTTTGGTTTAGTTCCAACATTCAATCGTGCATTGCAGAAGTTTGCTGAACAGTACGCTAGTACGCTAGCAACAGAAGTCGTGTCTGATGCTGAAGACAAAAAGCCTGTTACTCGTGATGCAGAGCTTCCAAGCAACAAGCCATCACAAGAAGCAGAGCCTGCGCCTGTACTAGCATTGACGCCACAAAAAGAGCAAACACCACGTGTTGCTAATGATCCACGTGAGCGTCGTCGTTTAGCAAAACTTGCTGCTGAACAAGCTTTTGAGCAAGTTAAACAACAACACGCTGCACCAGAAGAAGCTGCACCTGTAGCTCCAGCTGTTGAAGAAACGGTTGTTGCTGCTGCTGCTGAAACACAAGCATCTGTTGAGTCAAAACAACAACCGCTTGAGCTTGATCAAGTGGCTGAAGTAGCTCAAAGTGAAACAAGCGTAGAAGAAACACCAGCGACAACTGTAGTTGAAGCTCCTGTTGTTAAACAGCCTAAAGCATCTGCAAGAGCAAAAGCTGCCGCAGAACAGGCTGTAGCACCAACAGAAGCTACTACAGAAGTTGAATCAGACGATTCTAAGGCAGATCAGGACAAACCAAGTCGTCCTCCTCGTCGCCCTCGTGGTCGTCCACCAAAGAAAGCAAATCCTGTAGCTGAGTAAATCATTTGCTCAATTGCAGCTAATTTAAACAAACCTAGTCATTTCGATGACTAGGTTTTTTTTGTTATTTTTAACCAATTAGGTTGATTGCACTAGAAGAAAAGTTTTAAAAGCATGGTGAACCATGAAAAACACTGTACTTTTGCCAACGCAACCTTTTTTGGATTGATCGAAAAATAAATAGGATTGATATGAGCCAGACAACACAGACCGATATCATTACGCTTGGTGATGTTGCAACAAGACTTCCTAGCTTCATCCCCAAAGTACCCCATATCCTGAATGGTCTTAAACAGGCTTACTTAAGAACAGCAAATACACCAACGGGATTAGGTGTAGCTTTTGAAAAAGCTGTTAAGCGAAATCCGCAAGGCATTGCTTTATTATTTGAAGATCAACGTTATTCATATGAAGCTTTAAACGAATGGGCTAACCAGATTTCTCACTATTATCTATCTCTTGGCGCACAAAAAGGCGACGTGATTGCCGTAATGGTTGAGAACCGTTCTGAACTTATTGCCACGATTGTAGGTTTAGCTAAAATTGGGGTAACGATTGCACTTGTTAATACCTCTCAAGTAGGTAAGGTCCTCGCTCATAGTATCAATCTTGTAAAACCAATTGCTGTAATTGCAGGTGAAGAAGTTCGAGCTGTAATTGATGAAATTCGTCAGGACTTAAATGTTCCTAAAGACCGTTTTCATTGGTTTGCAGATCAGGCTACACGTCAAAATGTGGGAACAGCACCTCAAGGTTATGCCAATCTTGCAATAGAAATTGATCAATTTCCAAAATTTAACCCATCGACTACGCAATCTGTTCATGGAAATGATGGCCTGTTTTATATTTATACTTCGGGCACAACAGGCTTACCAAAGGCTGTTATTTTCAAACATAGTCGCTGGACACTTGCCTATGGCACCTATGGTCACATTTTAAACCTTGGCCCAGATGATGTGATGTATGTAACTTTACCGCTTTACCATGCAACAGGTGTCGTAGTTTGCTGGTGTGGTGTGATTGCGGGAAGTTCTACCCTTGCAATTCGACGTAAATATTCAACCAGCGCGTTCTGGAAAGATGTTCAGAAATTTAATGCCTCTGCAATTGGCTATGTAGGAGAGCTTTGCCGTTACTTAATGGATGCCCCTCCTACAAAAATTGACCGTGCCCACCGCGTAACCAAAATGATCGGTAATGGCATGCGTCCAAACATTTGGGATAAGTTCAAACAACGTTTTGGTGTGCAAGAAGTTCTTGAGCTTTATGCATCAAGTGAAGGCAATGTCGGGTTTAGTAATATTTTTAACTTTGACAACACAGTAGGCTTCTCTCCTACGCCATATGCCATTATTGAGTTTGATAAAGAGAAAAATGAACCTGTCCGTGATAAAAAGGGCTGGTGTAAAAAAGTTAAAGCAGGTGAAATTGGTTTGCTAGTGGGTAAAATTACCAGCCGCTCACCTTTTGACGGCTATACAGATCCAGAAAAGAATAAATCTGTGATTATGAAAGATGTCTTTAAAAAAGGTGACTCATATTTCAACACGGGTGACCTTGTTCGTAATATTGGTTTCCGTCATGCTCAGTTTGTTGACCGCTTAGGCGATACCTTCCGCTGGAAAGGCGAAAATGTATCTACTACTGAAGTTGAGAACATGGTTTGTGAATATGACAAGATCGCTGAAGCGGTGGTTTATGGGGTAGAAATCCCAAATACCAATGGTCGTGCTGGTATGGCAGCAATCACACTTGCTGATGGCGCTGAGCTAAATGAGTCTGACTTAACCGAAATGGTCACTATATTTAAAAAATGCCTTCCTGCTTATGCAGTACCCGTGTTTTTACGTGTGCAAGCTAAAGTTGAAACAACAGGTACTTTTAAATATCAAAAGAATAAATTGAAGGAAGATTCGTTTAATCCAAGCAAAACTTCTGAACGTTTACTCGCTTTATTACCTGGTACGAACAGTTATTGTGATGTCACAACTGAAATTTTTGACAATATTCAGGCATATAAATACCGTTTTTAGTTCATTTTTTAGCTAAACAAGAGGAAATCGTGCTTTTTATAGGCAATCATGCAAATGTTTTTGATTTACCTCTTGTGTTAGTTGAATAACTTGCTAAAATACGCGACATCAAAACGATACGGGTCGTTAGCTCAGTTGGTAGAGCAGCGGACTTTTAAT
>NZ_JZFB01000004.1:233960-238865 GCF_001188385.1 Acinetobacter sp. V2
AATTCTAAAAAGCCTCTCACTGCGAGAGGCTTTTTTTTATTGTTATCTTATTTTAGTTTCATGACTAAAAGATGACGATGCATTTCTTATATAAAATGTCTTTAACCCAATTCATAAAGATTTCTAAACGTTTAGGAATATAACTTCGGTTCGGATACAAAATATTGAGTGGCAAAGATTGAGCTGTATGTGCACTTAGTACTTCAACCAAGGTTCCTTGCTCTATTTTATCCTGAACATCGTAGTATGGAAGTTGAATAATCCCTAAGCCAGCACAAGCTGCAGCAACATAGGCTTCTGTATTATTTACACTTAAAGCACTATCGATCATCACTGTTCCATCTTGATATAAAAATACGCCTTGTTTTTCTCCTACGGCTCCTGCGTAGTTAATGAGTTTGTGCTGAGATAGATCTTCTAATTGTTCAGGAATACCGTATTGTTCTAAATAATGGGGACTTGCACAGTTCACCATAATCAAGTTACCAACGAACTTCGCGATCAAACTACTATTCTCTAGCTGCCCCACCCGAACAACACAATCAATTCCCTTCTCGATCAAATCAGTCATGTCATCTGAGCTATTTAGTTGTAAATGAATGTCTGGATAGCGGCTATAAAAATCGGGAAGTTCTGGAATAATCACTTGATGCACGATTCGGCTGGGCATTGAAATTTTTAGCGTGCCACGGTAATGCTGCTTTTGCGTTTGTATGAGTTGTTCAAGCTGTTCATAGTCAAATAATAGGTTTTGACATTCAGGCAAGATTCTTTGTCCATCTTGAGTGAGGCTTACTTTGCGCGTAGTTCGATGAAATAACCGAACACCATAGTGAGTTTCTAATTGTTGAATTGCACTCGTTACTGTAGAGCGAGGTAAATCAAGCTGATTTGCTACCTCACTAAAGCTTTGTCGTTTAGCCACTTCTGAAAAAATAAAAAATTGCTGCAACCGATCCATTTAATTGTTCGTATTTTCTGAATAGTTAAACCAAACTAGCATAATTGATCAAAAATTACCGCCAATCTAGACTAAAAACACATTAAAACAAGTCATCATAGGAACAATCATCATGGCAACTCATACTCTGAAAGATAAAGTTGTACTGATTACAGGCGGTGCAAAAAACTTAGGCGGACTTATTAGCCGTAAATTTGCAGAACAAGGTGCAAAAATTGCAATTCACTACAATAGCGCTGAAACTCAAGCAGATGCAGAACAGACGCTCGCAGATGTAATAGCATTCGGTGTAGACGCTGTTTTAATTCAAGCAGACTTAACGGATATTGATAATATTGAAAAGTTATTCTTAGACACTAAACAACATTTTGGCGGAATTGATATTGCCATCAATACAGTTGGAAAGGTTTTAAAGAAATCGTTTTTAGATACCACAGAACAAGAGTTTGATAGCATGAGCGATATCAACTCAAAAATTGCCTATTTCTTTATTCAATCGGCTGGTCGTCATTTAAATAACGGCGGCAAGATCTGCTCAATCGTGACTTCTCTTCTTGCAGCTTACACTGGGCTCTATTCAACCTATGAGGGTTTAAAAGCTCCTGTTGAACACTATACCCGTGCTGCATCAAAAGAATTTGGTGATCGTCAGATTTCTGTTACTGCTGTTGCTCCAGGGCCTATGGATACACCATTCTTTTATGGGCAGGAATCTGCCGAGGCAGTGGCTTACCACAAATCAGCTTCAGCTTTAGGTGGATTAACCAAAATTGAAGATATTGAGCCTCTAGTTCGCTTTTTAGTGACCGATGGTTGGTGGATTACCGGTCAAACAATTTTTGCAAATGGTGGCTACACCACTCGCTAAAATCAAAAAAGCCGCATTTGATAATGCGGCTTTGACTTTGCTTTATCACAAGAACTCTTCTAGTACTGAGTTCAAGAAAATATGCCCCTGCTCTGTACAAGCCAAACGAGAACTATCCTCTACCAATAGTTTTCTAGCTCGTAGTGAAGTGAGTACCTCATTTAAATGATCTAAGCTTAAGCCCGTACGCTGTTCATATAATTCAGCTTTTACCCCTTCATTTAGACGTAAAGCATTCATCATAAATTCAAAAGGAAGCTCTTCTGCCTCGATCTTTTTCATTTGCAAGTGTTCGGCTGGAACCTTAGCTAAATAATCTTTTGGCAAACGAGTTTTTTGGAAACGGTACACACCATCTGGTCGTGTCAATTTGCCATGTGCACCTGCCCCAATCGCAAGATAATCACCAAACTCCCAATAATTCAAATTATGTGCTGAAGGCAGCTCTTTACGCCATGCCGAAACTTCATAATTTATAAAACCATTTGCCTTAAGATATGCCTCACCCTGCTCTTGAATGTCTTCAAGCATTTCATCTTGCGGTAAAACGGGTTGAGTACGGAAGAAAACGGTATTCGGTTCAATGGTAAGTTGATACCAACTAATATGAGTTGCGCCACTTTCTACAGCAAGCTTGAGATCATAGAGCGCCTGCTCTAGCGTTTGCTCAGGCAAACCATGCATTAAGTCTACATTCACTCGCTTAAAGCCAGCCTGCTTTGCTTGTTGAATCGCTTCAATTGCATTGTTTGCAGAATGAATACGTCCAAGCTTTTGTAAATGATCAGTATCAAAGCTCTGGACACCAATAGACAAACGATTAATGCCAGCCTCTAAATACCCTGCAAATGGGTCATGCTCTACCGTTCCCGGATTTGCCTCTAAGGTAATTTCGCAGCCATCTTCAAACTTAAGCAATGACTTAAGTTCTGCAAACAACCATACATAACCCTGTGCCGAAATCAGTGAAGGGGTTCCACCACCAATAAACACACTATGGATCGGACGTCCCTGCGCCATCTCTAGTTGAGTTTCAAAGTCGGCGACCAATGCTTTTAAATAGGTTTGCTCAAGTTCTGACGAAAGTGCTCCGTCTGGTACTGCATGCGAGTTAAAGTCACAATATGGACATTTACGCACGCACCAAGGCATATGGATATATAAAGATAAAGGAACAGAAGCAGGGTTTAATACGGCCAAGGAGCAGGTCCAATTTACACAATATTTCTATTTTAACATGACTGCATCAATGGGCTTATGAAAACATACCTTAATTGCTTTAGACTAAATTTAAACATTCTTAAATACTGATAAAAATGATGAAATTCTCTAGTCAACTTTTCCTGATCTTACCCTTAGCTATGGGAATCGGTGTTGCCATGGCTTTTCAGACCGCAATTAATGCTCAACTGCGCGAGCAACTACACTCACCCTTACAAGCAGCTTTATTATCATTTTTCATAGGTACTATTGTTTTAGCCATTATGGTTTTCTTTCAAAGTGCCGAGAAGCCTTCTTTAAGTGAAATATCAAATATTCCATGGCTTCTTTGGACTGGAGGATTCCTTGGGGTTTATGCAATCAGCATGAGCATTTATACTGCACCTAAGCTTGGTTTTTTAACCTTTACAGGGCTAGTCGTTTTTGGGCAAATCGTTATTTCTATGTTACTTGATCATTTTGGTTGGTTGGGCACAGAAAAGACACCTGTTACATGGCAACGGTTTCTTGGTGGAGTCATCATCTTTGTCGGTGTGGTACTCACTTTGCAGCGTTAGCTTCATTTTTTATATTTAAAAAGAGTACCTTTTGTGTCGAATGTCACATCTTTTCGGGCTGAATTAAAACAACTCTTCCACTTAATGCTACCAATTTTAATTACCCAGTTTGCTCAAGCAGGATTCGGGTTAATTGACACTATTATGGCTGGACATTTATCTGCAACCGATTTAGCAGCAATTGCTGTAGGGGTCGGTTTATGGGTTCCAATCATGCTCCTGTTCAGCGGCATTATGATTGCAACAACACCTTTGGTCGCTGAAGCAAAAGGCGCAAGAAATACAGAGCAGATCCCTGTCGTTGTTCGTCAGTCATTGTGGGTTGCTGTCATTTTAGGTGTACTAGCAATGCTCATTTTGCAGCTTATGCCGTTTTTCTTGCATGTGTTCGGCGTACCAGAGAGCTTGCGACCTAAAGCAAGCTTGTTCTTGCATGCAATTGGCTTGGGTATGCCAGCTGTGACCATGTACGCAGCATTACGTGGCTATTCAGAAGCATTAGGCCATCCACGTCCTGTCACAGCTATTAGCCTATTAGCTTTAGTTGTATTGGTCCCTCTTAACATGATCTTTATGCATGGATTAGGGCCAATACCTGCTTTAGGTAGCGCTGGCTGTGGTTTTGCAACATCCATTTTACAGTGGCTCATGTTAATTACATTAGCAGGCTATATTTATAAAGCTTCGGCTTATCAAAACACGTCTATTTTTGGCCGATTTGATAAAATTAATATGGCTTTAGTTAAAAGAATTTTACAGCTTGGTCTACCAATCGGTCTAGCTGTGTTCTTTGAGATTAGTATTTTTAGTACAGGTGCATTGGTCCTTAGCCCTCTTGGTGAAGTATTTATTGCTGCACACCAAGTCGCAATTTCCGTTACCTCTGTGCTGTTTATGATTCCGCTTTCACTAGCCATTGCCTTAACTATCCGTGTCGGTACTTATTATGGTGAAAAGAACTGGGCTTCAATGTACCAAGTACAAAAGATTGGTCTCAGCACAGCAATATTTTTTGCCATATTAACCATGACTTTTATTGCTCTATGCCGTGAACAAATTATCTCGATTTATACTCAAGACTTAAACGTAGCTCCTGTTGCGATGTATTTACTCTGGTTTGCAATGGGTTATCAACTGATGGATGCATTACAAGTAAGTGCCGCAGGCTGTTTAAGAGGTATGCAAGATACTCAAGCACCAATGTGGATTACGCTCATGGCGTATTGGGTGATTGCTTTCCCTATTGGGCTTTATTTAGCGCGTTATACCCATTGGGGCGTGGCTGGTGTGTGGCTAGG
>NZ_JZFB01000004.1:238907-242254 GCF_001188385.1 Acinetobacter sp. V2
TCAAGGCTTTATTTAAATACCAAACGTTTAAGCCAGACCTAATAAAAAAGCCGATGAAACATCGGCTTTTTTATTTTATGCAGACTTTGCCCGCGGGCTTGCTCCAATTTGCCAGACAAAGGGTAAATCGGTACGGTTCACTTCCCAATCGCCAATCACCTTTTCTTTATAGATGAGCGGATTATGAGAAGAGACTGTTCGTGCATTACGCCAGAAACGGTCGAGTTGTTTAACCTGACTACTTGCCGATGCACCTAAAGCGTTAAATAATTGGCTGGTTAAATCCAATACCAAATTAGAAATCACCACCTGCCCTTGTGCCGACTCAAGCTCTGCATCTACATTAAACTGATGTTCTTTCACCTCTAACTCACTAAAGTGACTTTCATAAGCCTTCTGTAATGCTTCTGCTGTTTTAATCGTAATTGCTAGACTTCCATAGGCTTGAGCAGAGGCTTTACCTACCACCTGTAAAACTTGTGGATCGTGACGAACAAGGTCACCATTACCATGACTAAAAATACGCTTTCGCTCACGTATTTCTTGGCTAAAAGTTTCGACCGCAGCATGCGCAATCCCTGTTAGGGTTGCAAGGTGGACAACCTGATAAAAAGCGGTCTGATATTTAAAACGCTGGTCAAATGGAATAAGGTGTGAAGCTGGTAAATGAACCTGATGTACTTTTAAAGTACCACTGCCCGTTGTCTTTTGACCAAAGCCATCCCAATCATCAATCACACTTACCCCAGTTTCATGGCGATAAATAGCAGCAATCACATGACGGTCATTCACTTCATCGTAAGCAAATAAATCGATCCAGTCAGCAAAAATACTTCCTGTCGAATAGTACTTTTCACCATTCACCACCAAGTTACCCGAAGCATCTTTGGTTACTCGGGTAACGACATCACCAATCTGTACATTTCCAACTTCGGTCCATGCGTTTCCAACTAAATCACCTTGTACAAAACGCTGAAACCAGACTTCCTGCGAATGCTCTTTATGCGCAACTAAACGGTCTTCGACAAAAGCAAAGTGTCCACGCAACGCTTGCACAATATTCGAATCTGCTTGCGCCAATTCTGCTAGAAGCTGGAAAAGTTGTGGCAATGATACCCCATCTCCACCATATTTAACGGGTACCCGTACTGCACCTAATTTAAGTTCTTTTAACCACTGAATCGGTTCAAAAGGCAAGATTCGTTCTTTTTCCCGTTGAATTGCACCTTGGGCAATTTTTTCAAAAACTGGACGAAATCTACTTGCTACTTTTTCATAATCGGCGCCTACCGATAGCTCTTCTAATTCAATTTGAGTAATTGTCATCTTTATTCTCCTAATCTTATTTTTTCTTCACTTTAGCTCCATGCATGACGAGGTGGATAGATGCCATTGAGGTAGTAATTACCGACAATGTGATATTTCCAACGCACTGGATCATGCAAGGTGTGAGTACGCGCATTACGCCAATGGCGGTCCAGATTAAGCTCTGACAAAGTAGAACGTGTTCCAGACAACTCAAAAAGCTTATTCGCTGCTAAAATCGCAACTTCTGTAGTGAGTACTTTTGCTTCAGCAACTAGTAATGTCGCTTGATTTACATATTCTTCTGTCGTGTCGGCAATCGCTTGATCAATCGCATCTCCTGCTAAATCTAATACTGCTTCTGCTGCACGAAGTTTTATTTTTAAATCACCAATATTTGCAATCGTATAGGGGTCATCACTCGCTTTTTCCAAACCTGAATCGACCCATGCACGACTATGATTTTTGACATAGTGAATTGTTTCTTCAATTGCACCACGTGCAATACCAGCGTCGACAGCAGCTTGAATAAATTGTGAAATTGCACCTGCTGGTGTAGGACGTTCGAAAGCCTGATAAATCGGAATTAGATACTCTTCACGTACTGGAACTTGATTAAGTTCAACGGTCCCACTGGCTGTGGTTCTTTGCCCGAAACCAGACCAGTCATTAATAATATTCACCCCTGAAGTTTCCCGAGGAACTAGCGCCGCATAAGGCTGCCCTTGTTCATTCACAGCGACAATTGGAACCCAATGTGCCAGCAATGCGCCTGTTGCAAAAAACTTCTTCCCATTAATTTCATAACCATGCTCGGTCTTTCGTAATGTGGTAGTGAGATCAGCCACCGTTTTGCTATGTTTTTCTGAGAAGGCATTGCCAAAACGAATCCCTCTCAACACTAAGTTAAAGAAGAACTGTTGTTGTTCTGGGCCTGCATCAAGACGCAAATGTTCAATAAAAGCCAAGTGATTTTGAGGAAGCTGTGCAAGAGATGGATCAACACTCGCAATTGTTTTGATGACCTCAGCCAAAGTTCGATATTTGACTTGTGCGCCACCAAATTGCTTGGGAACCGTAATAGCCCATAAGCCACTTTGTGAGAACTGTTGAATTTCATTTAGGGGTAAACGGCGCTCTCTGTCTCGCTCGGATGCTTCGTGTGCGAACTCTTGCGCAAGTTGTTTGGCAACCTCAATTGCTTCTTCATCAGAACGAATAATATGCGCATCTTTTGACTGCTCAAACACAGATAAAGGAACCGCCTGAGACCGCCCATGGGCTGAACTTAAACTTGTCATAACTTTTGTTATCTCTATTTTTATTTAACCTGCCATTCACATTAGCACCAAAAAAACAGACACTTTATAGATATTAAAGCTTTGTTTATGAAATGGATTTTCACAAGCTTTTCATTTTTTTTACTATAAAAATAACATTTTGTTTTTCGAAAATTTTCTTACATGAGATAAACAATTTCATATAGGCTTTTTAAGCTTTGTCACCTATGATCAAAACTAGGCAATATTATGTTGTAGTCAATGAGGTATCGAAGATATGGCAAAGAATGCAAGTTCACCCGGCAAACGATTTATGAAACTTGCAGGAATGACCGCGAGCATTGCAACAAAAACCGTTTCTAACTCGATTCGAAACTTGACCGCAGATGAAGAGCAAAAGCTGGCTTCAAAAACCAAGTTATTTCAAGATATTGGTTTACAAATTGCCGACACCTTAGGTGAAATGAAAGGTGCCGTCATGAAAGTCGGCCAAATTGCATCTCAATATAAAGATATTTTCCCACCCGAAGTCGCTAAAGCAATTTCAAAGTTACAACGCCAAGCCCCAGCCATGCCTTTTGCTGCCATTCAGCAACAAGTTGAACGTGAGCTTGGAAAACCGCTCAATGTTGCCTTTAAATCTTTTGACCAAGAACCTTTTGCAGCTGCTTCAATTGGCCAAGTTCACAAAGCTACCCTACCTAGTGGCGAACAAGTTGTAGTGAAAGTGCAATATCCGGGTGTTGATGAGGCCTGTGAAAG
>NZ_JZFB01000004.1:242296-244394 GCF_001188385.1 Acinetobacter sp. V2
GTACTTAAAATTGATAAAAAGCTACAAGATCAGCTTTTTGCAGAAATTCAAGATAGTCTATCAGCAGAACTTAACTATGAAATTGAGGCTCAAAACCTAGAAGTTTTTAAAACATTTCATAGCCAGTTAGATGACAAAATTATCATCCCAACTGTTTATAAAGATTATTCTTCAAGACGTATTTTAACCTTGAGCCTCGAACAAGGTGACAGTATTGAAACTGCCAGTGCTTGGCCTATTGAAATTCGAAATACGATTGGACGTCGTTTGATTCGTGCTTTAGGTCAGGAAATGTTCTTTTTAAAACGTTTTCACTGTGACCCTCACCCAGGTAACTTTGCCTTCCGCCAAGATGGTAGTGTCATTATTTATGACTACGGCAGTGTTAAAACACTTTCAAATGAAATTGTGTATAGCTTTAAACGCTTAGTAAATGCAGCTCGTCATGAAAATATCGATTTGATTGAAACTGAGTTACTTGAGCTACATTCACTAGCCGAAAAAGGCAAATTCCCGAGCGATCTTTATAAACTCTGGATTGAAGTGTTATTACGTCCGCTTACCACCACTTATGATTTTGCCGAGAACTCATCACATCATGATGGCATGCTGCTTGTGAAAAAATCTTTGAAGTACTGGGATGTCTTTAAGCCTTCACCAGATACATTAATGGTCAACAGAACCATTTCAGGACACTACTGGAACCTGATTCACTTAAAAGTTCATGACAATTTGAATGGACTATTTGAAGAGCTTATCCCACCTTCTAACTAACTTAATTTACTGATCAATGTAGCCTTCTAGGGGTTACATTGACTTTCCAATTGTTATGTTATAACATTTCTTTAATCAAAAATAATTTAGGACAATCTCTCATGCGTAAAGATATTCATCCTGCTTATCAACAAGTGTTATTCCATGACACCAATGCAGACGTATACTTCTTAATTGGTAGTACTCTTCAGTCTAAACAAACCAAAGAATATCAAGGAAAAGTCTATCCTTATGTAACCCTTGATATTTCAAGTGCATCTCACCCTTTCTACACAGGTGAAGTACGTCAAGCAAGTAACGAAGGCCGCGTTGCAACCTTTAATAAACGCTTCGCTCGCTTTAATCGTAAGAGTTAATCTTACGTTAAGATTTGACCAATACACTTAAATCATTGGAAGCCTAAGACTATCTCCTCCACTTAGGCTTCTTTTTTTATGTGTATTTTTTCGATCTTTTTATGTTGTGTATAAAAGAGAACTTATCCACAACTTGTATAAAAACTCTTCTTATTTTTCCCACAACTTATCTTTTTTTTGCACTCACCGAGCTTTCAAAGTTGCTATTCGATGCTATGCTTGAACCCTCATTTAATAGGAAGTTTAAGATAATGGCACAAGAGTTACTTGCACAATTACAAGCAGGCACAGCAAAATTTTCAGACGTTTTAGCTCATATTGAAGCACGTTACCAACATACTCCAACGGCTTTTCAAAATGGCGCACAGCATAACGCTGCGACTGAAAATCAAGGCAGTGCGAAAGTTTTCTCTTTTGCCAAGTTACAAGGTTTAGACCCAGCACAAACTTTAAGTTTATTTGCAGAACACTACGCATCTGTATTGGCTACGCCTGAGGGCACTGACCATCAAAATATTCGTCAGTTTATGCAAAATGGTTGGGATGGTGTGAAGTTTGAAGGTCAGGCTTTGGCTGAAAAAGCTTAATCATTTTTTAGCACAGCCTCAAATTATGAGATTTTCTAAAGCCTGTTAATAGGCAATGCCTCACTTTTGAGGGCAAAAGTGACAAAACCCTTTGTTACGCTGATGCTACATCCATGTAGCACAGCGAAACGACGGCATCCATGCCGTCTATCACGATAGTAAATGACTAATTATTAATTAAATTATTTGATTAATCTCTTATATTCGATACTCGACAACGTCATTCGCAGCCTGCGTGGTTTCTATAAAAGATAGTTTTTGCAACGCTTAAGATAAATGCTTACAGTGAACAGGTTCTGCGAATGACAGATGCTTTTGGTTACTTTGGACGAAACCAAAGTAACAGAATTAGCTACTCCCATTAGATAACTAAACGGTAAA
>NZ_JZFB01000004.1:244404-245572 GCF_001188385.1 Acinetobacter sp. V2
TACCTAAAAAGTCATGATTGTATCTACTCAGCCAAAATCAGTTGCCCGCCACCCAATAATAAGTCGCCAACCCCAAACACGTAAAAATTAACGATCCAATTAAATGAATGGAAATTCCCAACATCGCCATTCCCAACTTACCACTTTGCAATAAAGTCACAATCTCAATTGAGAACGTTGAAAACGTAGTTAAAGCACCACAAAAACCCGTAATCACAAAGAGCTTATAATTCGGGCTTAAATCACTTTGAGAAAAGTAGGCAATCGCAAAACCAATAATAAAACCACCGACCAAATTAACAGTGACAGTACCGAGTGGAATTTGCGGGTAAATCGGGTTAAGTTTTAAACCTAAAAACCAACGTAACCACGCCCCTAGAACTGAGCCTAAAGCAATTGAAAGTAGAGAATAATACATAAGACCACCCCTTTAGATAGACGCTAAAAGAGCAAAAAATAATGAAGGAAAATATGACATGGCGTACTCCAAAAATAAGCAGAGTACGCAATAACCTACGTACCCAGCGATATATAAATACATGAGGGTAACGTAGGCATCATTAGCCAATACGGCGGTTTTTCAAGGGAGGAATGCCCTCTCCCCGTTTTAAGTATATTAGATCATCTTGAATTTGATTTAAACATACTTTGTAAAATCATGGACGTTCATCGTATTGCGGTAAATCATCACGAATACATTCCCACTCTGCCTTAGAGGCAGCAAAAATATGCATTGTCGGTTTTTGCTCTAATGGTGTATCTAGTGTCCCAATTCTTACACGATACAGTTCAGGCTGAGCATCACGCGAACTAATCAAAGGTGAACCACATTCGCTACAGAACCAGCGGTACACACCTTCCACAGCGAATTTTTTAACTAAGTTTTCACCTTGGGTGATTTTAAAATCTGTACTTTTAACAGGAGCATTCGTGGCAAATGCTGTTCCATTGGATTTTCGGCAACGTTGACAATGGCATTGAATGATATCCCCGATATCGCCTTTAATTTCATAGCGAATACCTTGGCACAAACAACTTCCTTGATAAACTGGTGATGCTTGAGACATGTTCTCGTAAATCCTATTATTATTGATCGCTCAAAAATAACACTTTTCACATATCAAAAATAGCACCAAATTCGCTGTTATTTTTCTAAGAATAAATGCAC
>NZ_JZFB01000004.1:245614-247962 GCF_001188385.1 Acinetobacter sp. V2
AGTAAATATCCACCCGTAGGAGCATCCCAATCCAGCATTTCGCCACAGCAAAACACACCTGAGATTTGTTTAAGGCTCAAATTCTCAGTTAATGCTTTTTGCTTAATACCACCAGCACAACTAATCGCCTCTTCAATAGGCCTAAAGCCATCTAACTTGATTTGAAGTGCTTTAATTTGCTGAGCCATAGTCTCTGGTTGGCTCCATAACGCTTTATCAACGACTTCTCTAATTAAGTTAATTTTAGCTGTGTCTAAGCCTGCTTTACGCCAGATATTAGTGAGCGATTGTTTTTTACCAACCTGCAATTTTTTAATTAACTGTGACAACTCTACATCAGGCAATAAATCTAAAAATAGATTTAAGCTTTTCCCTTGTTTTTGCTGTTCTCGTAAAGCTCGTCCAAGTTTATAAATGACACCACTTTCTAAACCATAGTGAGTAATCACAATATCGCCATGAGTAACTTGGCTAGGTTCAACCCACGCATTGATACGCTTTAAAGGTTCACCAAAACAGCTTTCCATAAAAGCTGACCAAGCGTGCAATACCCCTGCATTACTTGGCTGGAAAGGCTCAATATCAGATTGATCCACCCATTGCTGCCATGCACCATCACTACCTAATTGTGACCACGACACCGCACCACAAGCCAACACGACTGCATCATATTGCTGGGTAAAAGTTTCAGTGCTTTGATTATTTTGGTTTTCTAAAGTCACCGTTGTACCTTGCAAATCAATACAACGATGCCGATAAAAGAATTTAACTTGTTGCTCTGCCAAGCGTTTTAGCCAAGCACGCAGTAAAGGAGCTGCTTTCATCTCGACAGGGAAAATGCGACCTGAGGTGCCCACATAAGATTCAATTCCCAGGCTTTTCATCCAGTTCTGAATCCAGACTGCATCCCATTTTTCAACCCACGGTTTGAGCCATTCTGCATGATCATAACGGTCAATGAACTGGGCTAATGGTTCGGCATGCGAAATATTTAAACCCGTTTTACCTGCCATCAAAAACTTGCGTGCCGCTGAAGGTTTTTGTTCATAAACATCAATATCATAAGCGTATTGGCTTAGTACCTCAGCAGCCATAAGACCTGCTGGGCCTGCTCCAATAATGGCAACCCGCTTATTCGCCATGTGTTTGCCCTTGCAATGGCGCGAACTCATCAAATCGAGTTTGATAACCTTCAGGCTTGGTCATAATGAGCTGCTGGCAAAGCTCACCGCGCTCTAAATACTTAATTTCAAAATGAGTACGTGCAGATGTTTGAGCAATTTTTTCTTTTTTGTAAGGCAGCTTCCATACATTTAATAATTGCTGCTCTGCCTCTTCAATATATTCAGGAATATTACTTGCGAGAGTAATGGTTCCACCTGTTTGCAGACGCGAGATTAAAAACTCAAAAAATGGCATGTTTAACCAGCGCTGTGCTGGATTATGTGGTTCTGGATTTGGGTAGAGAATAAAGAAATGTTCAACCTGAGCTGAATGCAAAGCATGCACTACCCAAGGTAAAGCATCTGCATGTACAGGCACCAAGTTATCTCTTGGTTCCAAACCATGCTGCTTTTGCATTGCCAAGAATTTTTCTCGGGTTCGTTCAATTGCATACAACGTGTGCTGTGGCTGTTGCCCACTAAAAAGCAAAGCATGTTTGCCCTTGCCCGCTCCAATTTCTACACAAATCGGGGTATTTTCAATTGGAGTAAAATCGCGAGGCGCTTGCATACGTTGTGCTTGAAATTGACGAATCGGCATAATCACATCAAACTAAATAAAAATCGGCATAAGTCTAACAAGTCACCTGACTTTTGCCTAATCTATTTCTCTTCACTTTGAGGATATCGCTTTATGTCACGTACATTTCCCTGCCCACGTTGTGGTGAACCAAGTGTTTGGGAAGGCAATGAATTTCGTCCATTTTGTTCTGAACGTTGTAAATTAATTGATTTAGGCGCTTGGGCAAATGATGAATATAGACTGCCTACCCAAGATGCTCCTCAGCAAAACAAGGGTAGTCAAAATGAAGATGATTATGAAGATTAACCTGCTTTACCCGCGACAAACGGGTTAAATTGCTTTTCATAGCCAATGGTACTCATTGGACCATGTCCAGAAATAAACTGAGTATCATCTGGCAAACTAAAACACTCACGTTTAATCGATTCAATCAACTGCTCATGGTTACCACGTGGGAAGTCTGTTCGCCCAATCGAACCTTTAAACAGAACATCGCCAGTCCAAAGTAAGCCATGGTTTTTATTATAGAAAACTACATGTCCTGGCGTATGTCCCGGTGCAAAGCGTACCTCAAACTCATCTTCACCCAGTTTTAGTACTTC
>NZ_JZFB01000004.1:248004-252310 GCF_001188385.1 Acinetobacter sp. V2
ATCGGAAAGCCATAACGTGCTGATACTTCCTGAATCATATCTAGCCAGAACTGATCTTCTTTGTGTGGACCAATAACTGGAACGCTCCATTCTTTGGCAAGCTCACCTACTGCTCCTGCATGATCTAAATGCCCATGAGTTAGCCACAGAGCCTTCACTTTTAAACCCAAGGCTTCTACTTCTTTTTTCAAAACCGCAGCATCGCCACCTGCATCGATCAAAACTGCTTCTTTCGTTTCACTGTCCCAAACAAGGGAACAATTTTGAGCAAATGCAGTAACGGGAACAATTTTGACTTGCAGCATAAGAACCTCTGGCTAAAACGCAATTAACGGTGGGCTAAGGTATGGGTAAGGGCATCAAGATTAGCCTGAACTAAACCTGCAAGCAAATCAATATGAGCCTGATCGCTATTTAAAGCTGGAATATAAGCATAGCTACCACCACCTGCTTCTTGAAATAACTCAGCGTTTTGAATAGCTAATTCTTCAAGTGTTTCTAAACAATCGGCAGAAAAAGCTGGGCTTAATACTTGAACAGACTTAACACCTTGCTTCGCCCAATCTTGTAAAAGCTGGTCTGTATAAGGCTTCACCCATTCTTGTTTTCCAAAACGTGATTGGAAACTAATTGCCCATTCATCCTCTTTTAAATGTAAGGCTTCAGCGACTAGCTTTGCTGTAATACGACAACGATCTGCATAAGGGTCGCCTTTATCTGCATAAGGCTGCGGAATACCGTGAAATGACATCAACAGTTTTTCAGGTTTACCATGCTGCTCTTGGTAGGCTAAAACGCTTTCTGCCAATGCTTGAATAAACATAGGATGCTGATAATAGTCTTTAATGATGGTCAGACCCGGCAAGTTCCGCTGAGCTGGAATCCACTTGGCAAATGCGTCGTATAACGGCGCTGTAGACGTTGCAGAATATTGAGGAAATAAAGGCAATAAAATGACATGCTCTTGGGGGTTCGTCGCCAATTTTTCTAAAACTGCATCAATACCCGGATTACCATAAGTCATTGCGGGTAAAACGGTTAAATCAAACTGTTTATTTTCTTGCTCTAAATAAGCCTGCACACGTTTGGTTTGTTCAAACACAATTTCGCGCATTGGCGAGTCTGTTGACCATACCGAAGCATACGCATGCGCTACTCTTTTCGGACGAAAAGGTAAAACGAACAGATTTAAAATAATCCACCAGATGAATTTTGGTATTTCAATCACGCGTGAATCAGATAAAAACTGTTTTAAAAAACGGCGCACCGCAGGCACAGTCGCCTCATCTGGTGTGCCTAAATTCGCTAAAATGACAGTAACTTTCGGTTTTTGTTCAAACGACATGTGTAAATGCCTTTCAGTTCATCTTATGACACTAATGTAACAGTTTTCAGTGTCATATATAAATTGAATCGCTCTAAGCTTTTAATCGAACGCCTCGATTGTTCCATTTATAACTAAGCAATATCTTTTGAGCTTTAGTGGTTAGTTTCCAGAGGTCATATGATTGCTCAGTTTGCGTTGGGACAATCCAACCTTGTGATTGCATTTGATTTTTAATTCGAAACAGTGCCTTATGATTAATCTGTGCGCAAGCCACCGCATGTGCACGAGGTAATTCCTGACGGGCATCTTCTAAGCCAGCCTGATTTAAATATTCATTCAGACAAATTCCAAAATTCTCTTCTGGCACAGCTGTTTCAAAGCGCTTTGCCAGCACGCTCAACAACTGAGACCACGTCATTTGTCGTTGTCGTTTAAGCTCTTTAAAGTTGCCATCCTGAAATGCTTGAATCTGATATTCAAATGCAAAAATATCTTGCGGTGCAACTTCCTTTAACTGCACTGATGGCTCTGTTACTCGCTGTTCTAAATGCAAAATTTTACTTCTTAATAGTCTAATTTCATCTTCTAACTGCTGAGCTTGATGAGCAGGAACCCAACCTTGTCCCATATGTTGCTCAACCATTAAAGGAATATTTAAACGGACAGCCAACTCCAATTCACGTGGAGTTTTAAAGTAAAAAATATGCTTTGCTTCGTGTAATAACTTTTTTCTAAAAGCGAGAAATTTATCTTTAAGTTGTGGATGTGTTTCTTGTAAATCTATTTCACGGATTTCAGGCTGTTCATGCATGAATACAATAATAGGTTTAGCCTGACTTAACGCGTATTCATATTCTAAAGACAGATAGCTCACACCAGAAATCGATTGTTCTCCATACTGACTTCCTAGAAGTAAGATTACATAATCACATTCATCAATCTGTCGACGTGCAAGTGTGGTTGTTAAAGGTGTTCGATGTTCTAGTCCCCAAGCAAAGAAACCCATTCCCACCAAGGTTTGAGACAAAACCATTCGCTCTGGCTGCATATCGCGGCCAGACGTTGAAATAAAAATCTGATAGCGTGTATCGAGCATAACAATACCCTTTCGCCTCATGATCTGTATGTGACTTAAAATCAGCCAAGATCATGAACCGCCCCAAATAAAATAATAAATATAAAAAACACTATTTTCTAAATGATGCTAAAAGATCAGTTCAGATTATGAAGTGTCCAAGTTAACTCTTGTGGAATCATATGTTGTAAAACAGGTTGCAGTGCGTCAGCATTATTTCCGCTGACGTAACATTCAATACGTGCAACATTCTGACCTATTTGGTCACATAATAACGCATTTTTTATTAAAATACGGGCTGTTTGTCGGGCAACTGCGAATCCAGAATCAACCAGTGTGAATTGGTTATCAAAAAGATGATGAATTGCTTCATTTAAGAAAGGATAATGCGTACAACCGAGCACTAAATAGTCTGCACCTTGCTCAGCGGCAGGCTGTAAAACCTCTTTTAATGCCGTTAAACACGCCTCTCCCATTTGCTGTCCCGCTTCTACACAAGGAACAAGTTCAAGGCTGGTTAAGGTCATCACTTTAACACCCGCCGGAACAGCAAACTTCTCGACAACATCTTTAATAAGTTGCCCACGAAAAGTAGCAGGTGTGGCCAACACAGCAACCACTTTAGAACGTGTCTGTAATACGGCAGGTTTTAATGCTGGAACTAACCCTACGATTGGAAAGTGTTCACCATAATGCTCACGTAAATGGTCAAGACTAAATGCTGAAGCTGTATTACAGGCAACCACCGCAATTTTACAACCTTGGCGGTATAACCAATCGACTGCGCGAGCTGTGAGCTCTCTAATTTCTTCATCAGAACGTGGGCCATAAGGAACGTAGGCTGTGTCGGCATAATACACAATGCGTTCATTCGGCAAATATCTAGCTATTTCTGCTGCAACTGACATTCCCCCAATTCCCGAATCAAAAATACCAATTGGGGCATCTGCTGATGCTTTAGGCATAGGTTCTAGATCGGTAAATAGAGGTTGTATGGCGGTCATAGCTGTACTGAAGTGTCAGAAAATTTCACTTCCTAAAGCTTAAACCTCAAGTGCCTAATTGCAAGAGCAAATTACCACTTTTTAACTCTAAAACGGTTTCACCATTCTCTTTTTCGACGAGTGTTCCATAGTTCACTAAGTGATAAAAAGACTGACGTTGAATAAGCGCATTAATTCCAAAACGCACATGCACATAAGGACGTAACTCCCCTGCATATTCACGCATAAAAATTGGATGTTCAGCATCAACCAAAATCACATCTTGATTGGTCGTGGTCAGTTGTAAAAATTGATCACCTGAAATTTCAACTTGATCGACCTGATTGACTAATAAAGGTTCATCTTCAACCTCAATTTCAATTTGTTCTACGGGGGTTTTCAGGTAGAATTTCTCTTCTTCTTTCCATAGGACTTTGGTAAATAGATCTAATAGGGCTTGGCGCTTAATTAATTGACCTTCGTGCCACCATTCTCCATTGGCTTTAACCGTCAAATCCATTTTGCCGCAATGCTTTGGATGCCACTGCTCTAAAGGTGGAATTGACCTTTTGTGACTTTGCTGTACACCTTTTAAGTATTGTGCAATGTTCATTAAGTTTTTATCATCAGATAACGGTATTTTTCCCATATCCGATGGGGAATTATTTTGATTTACCATAGTTTATGCCTTGCTGACGAAAAAATATGACGACTCAGCCAATTGGCTAGATCATGGTTTAAAACTATACTAGCCAAAACGATAAAAGGCACAATAGCATATTTGCGCCTATGGATTAAAACACTCACGGCAGCACCGAATTTCTGAATATGACGGTTGCCACCTTTAAGTATTGAGGAGTCCTACATGGAACACATCGAACGTGAATCGATGGAGTTTGACGTTGTCATCGTAGGTGCAGG
>NZ_JZFB01000004.1:252356-264250 GCF_001188385.1 Acinetobacter sp. V2
GCGATTGAAAAAAACTTACCTGATCTTTCTGTTTGTGTAGTTGAAAAAGGCTCTGAAGTAGGTGCGCATATCTTGTCTGGTGCTGTGCTTGAGCCACGTGCCATCAATGAACTTTTCCCGAACTGGAAAGAAGAAGGCGCGCCTCTTAACGTACCTGTAACTGAAGACAAGACATTCTTCTTACTTTCAGAAACCACTTCTAAAGAAGCACCTCACTGGATGGTTCCTAAAACCATGCACAATGATGGTAACTATGTTATCTCGTTAGGTAACGTTGTTCGTTGGTTAGGTCAAAAAGCTGAAGAACTAGAAGTTTCTATCTTCCCTGGTTTTGCTGCATCTGAAGTGCTTTACCATGAAGACGGTACGGTAAAAGGTATTCAAACTGGTGACATGGGTATTGGTAAAGATGGCGAACCAACGCATAACTTTACTCCAGGCTATGAACTTCACGCTAAATACACCCTCTTTGCTGAAGGTTGCCGTGGTCACTTAGGCAAACGCCTCATTGCGAAATACAACCTTGATAAAGATGCTGATCCACAGCACTACGGTATCGGGATTAAAGAGCTTTGGGAAATTGACCCAGCAAAACATAAACCGGGCTTAGTGATGCACGGTGCTGGTTGGCCATTGGCTGAAACTGGTTCTTCTGGTGGTTGGTGGTTATACCACGCTGAAAACAACCAAGTGACTTTGGGTATGATCGTGGACTTGTCTTATGAAAATCCACACATGTATCCATTCATGGAAATGCAGCGCTGGAAAACTCACCCACTGATTAAACAGTATTTAGAAGGTGGTAAGCGTATTTCTTACGGCGCACGTGCTGTAGTGAAAGGCGGTTTCAACTCATTGCCTAAATTGACTTTCCCAGGCGGTTGCTTAATTGGTGATGACGCAGGTTTCTTAAACTTTGCAAAAATCAAAGGCTCACACACTGCCATGAAATCAGGCATGTTATGTGGTGAAGCTGTATTTGAAGCGATTGCTGCTGGTGTTGAAAAAGGCGGTGACCTTGCGATTGCGCGCGTTACTGAAGGCGAAGATTTATTCACTAAAGAATTAACTTCATACACTGACAAATTCAACAACAGCTGGTTAAAAGAAGAGCTTTATAACTCTCGTAACTTTGGCCCAGCAATGCATAAATTTGGTCAATGGATTGGTGGTGCATTTAACTTTATCGACCAAAACGTCTTTAAAGTGCCATTCACTTTACATGACTTGAAGCAAGACTTTGCTGTATTGAAAACTGTCGATGCAACGAGCTTTAAGCCAAACTATCCAAAACCGGATGGCAAGCTTACATTTGACCGTTTATCTTCTGTGTTTATCTCAAACACTGTACATGAAGAAAATCAGCCAGCTCACTTGAAGCTTACTGATCCATCAATTCCAGTGAACGTAAACTTACCGAAATGGGATGAGCCTGCACAGCGCTACTGCCCTGCTGGTGTTTACGAAATCATGGAAGATAATGATGGCTCTAAACGCTTCCAGATTAACGCAGCAAACTGTGTTCACTGTAAGACCTGTGACATTAAAGACCCATCTCAAAACATCACATGGGTAACGCCAGAAGGCGGTGGTGGTCCTAACTATCCAAATATGTAACAAAAAAAGCCCCGATTATTCGGGGCTTTTTTATTGGAATCTGCTTATTGAAAAGGCGGTATTTTTGCTACGTTTAAATTGAGGTTCTTTTTATAGAAAATAAATGAGCCTAATAAAAACAGACCAAGAAAACCAAAGTTTCGCGCTAAATCGAAATACCAAACTGATTTCCCAAACAATAAATCAAGAATTAACATGAACCCCATGAATCTTGTATGCAAAATCAGACTCATCTTTATTTTTGGTTCGGGAGCAAAATATGTATTTCTATAACCCATCAGAATTGAGCCAAAAATAATAACAGTAACTAAAATAATGGTGGCAAGAGTTTCAGATAACCAAGGGGTTTCTAGATTTAATAAACCAGCAATACAGAAAAACCAAAGACAAATAAATAAGCTTCGTTTCACAAAATAATCATTCATTTTTATACGTCATTTATATACTTAATTTTATAAATTATATAACGATTCTTATTTGTAAAAAATTATCATTTCAAATTAAATTTGAATTATTAATGGCTTCTAATCGTCGTTATTAGAAGCCTTATTATTGTATTACCCTTTCTTCACCAAATAATGAAATTCTTTATGACCATTTTCATCTAAGCGTTCTTCTTGCAAAAGTAACTCATGGCCTAAATGCATACAAAATTTAGGAATATCCCATGAGGTCGAATTATCTGTTGCGAACACTTCAACCACATCGCCAGATTTAGATTTGCGGATGGCTTGATGCAACATCATGACAGGTTCCGGACAACGTAAACCACGCGTATTGAGTTGTACAGTAGGTGAAATGGGTTGCTCTGACATAACAAACTCGAACAAATAGAATTTTCACATTTTAGCATAAACAAATTACTGCGCTGTTAACTGTAACTGGCTTTTACATAACAATATACGTTTTGTCTTTTAGCTTGTTTTATAGATGCATAAGCATGTTTTCTTCGGTATGATTCAAAGTATTCATTTGATAGATTGAGTCTTTAGGAAAGATCATGCAAGAGGAACCAAGTCCGTCGTGGGGAATGCGCGGCTTACGAAAATGGTTAGGCACAGCACCAGAAACCCGTGATGAATTATTAAAATTAGTCCAAAATTCACGTCGCTTTTTAGAACCAGATACTGTTGCCATGCTTGAAGGTGTTCTTGACCTTCCAGCTACAAAAATTCGTGAAGTCATGACACCACGAACAGCAATGATCAGTTTGCAAGAAGATGATCAGTTACTTGATATTCTTGATGTATTGGTCGAGTCTGCTCACTCACGCTTTCCAGTCTTCTCTTCTGATCAGCCTGATAATGTTGTCGGGATTTTGCTCGCAAAAGATTTACTGCCGTTTCTAACCGAACCGAATACCAAAGTCGATATTCGAGTTCTTATGCGCCAACCTTTATTTGTTCCAGAAAGTGCGCGTTCCGATCAAGTTCTACGCATGTTGAAACACACTCAGACTCACATTGCTATTGTGATTGATGAATATGGTTCAACGGCTGGTCTTGTTACGCTCGAAGATATTCTTGAAGAAATCGTTGGCGAGATTGAAGACGAACATGACACTGCTGATGAAGATGCTCAGTACATTGTTCCTGACAATGACCATACGGTAGCAAATGCATGGATGGTGCAAGCACTTACACCAATCGAACATTTCAATACTGTTTTAGATGCTGATTTTTCTGACGATGAAGTAGAAACTGTCGGCGGTTTATTGCTTCAAGAGATTGGTCTAGTAAGTGATTTACAAGGTCAAACTGTTGAGCTTGGAAATTGGTTATTTACAATCGTTGAAGCAGATGCCCGCACTATTCATCTGATTCGAGCTGTACGTCAATGAGAGCATACTTTGAAAAGCTGTTAGATTCTTCGCAACAACAAAAACAGCTTCCTTTAATTTTTCCTTTACTCATTGCTTTATTTTCAGGTGCCGTATTCAGTTTTTCACTGGCACCTTATTATTGGTGGTGGTTGGCAATTTTATCTCCAGCCCTACTCTATGCATCACTGCATAAACGTTCGGCCAAACAAGCATTTGCTATTGGCTGGAGCTATGGCTTCGGCTTATGGTTTGTAGGTGCTTTTTGGCTCTACACTTCTATCCATGTATATGGCGACACTAATGCTGTTCTAAGCGTGGGTATGATTGCTGTTATGGCCCTTGTGATGGGTTTATTTACCGCACTTCAGACTTGGGTTTACCGACGTTTCTTCCCTGAAACACCTCTGACTTTTGCACCGCTCTGGATTGTTTTCGAGTGGGCAAAAACTTGGGTATTTACAGGTTTCCCATGGCTGTTTGTAGGTTACGCTTTTACTGAACGTTTACTCGATGGTTACGCACCTCTATTCGGTATTTACGCGATTTCCTTCGTTGTCATTGTATTAGCATGTGCTTTAGTTGAAGTTCTGCGTAAGCGTATTTTCTGGGTTATCCCATCTGCCCTATTGGTTTTAGGTGCATGGGGAGCATCATATATACAGTTTGTAAAACCTAAAGCTGCTAAACCACTTAGCGTTTCACTCATTCAAGGTAACATTCCACAAGATTTAAAATGGCTGACTGAATATCAAGTTAGAACATTAGAAATTTATGCAGGTTTGACTCAATCTGAATGGGGTCGTGACTTAATTGTATGGCCTGAATCATCAATTCCACTCTTCCAAACTGACATTGAACCGTTTTTGGATGCAATGGATGCACAAGCTAAAAAGAACCAAACTGCATGGGTAACTGGAATTCCTTACTGGGATGTTACCAAATCTCATGAAGTCGGTAGCCCGCTGTATTACAACAGTATTATGGCTTCTGGCAGTGATTCAAGCGGTCTCTATAAAAAGCAGCGTCTTGTGCCGTTTGGTGAATATATTCCACTATCAGGTTTACTCTCATGGGTATTACCAGCCATGCAAAATGATATTAGCATGAGCGGTTTTTCACGTGGCGAGAGTAACCAGAAACCTCTCTTAATTAAAGGACATGCGCTTGCTGCTGCGATTTGTTATGAAGTGGCTTATCCAAACCTTACCCGACGCAATGCAGAAGACAGCGACTTTTTAGTGACTGTATCTAATGATGCTTGGTTTACGGGTACTGCTGGGCCTTGGCAACATTTACAGATGGTGCAGATGCGTGCTAAAGAAAATGGTCGCTGGTTTATTCGTGCAACCAACACTGGTGTAACAGCTTTTATTGATCAAAATGGTCATATCACTGAACAAGCACCGCTCGATAAAGAGTTTGTCTTGAGAGGTGATTTACCTGCCATGCAAGGTCAAACTCTTTATAACCGTTTAGGCGATTATCCAGTGTTAGGATTTGCAGTATTACTGCTGATTTTAGGTTGGATCTATCGTCCACGTAAAGTTGACGTTTCTTTTAAATCACGTCGCTAAATTATAATAGCTTTGTACCCAGAGGAACTTCAAACTCTGGGATACAAAGTGCGACATCCCCATCTGCGTTATGAAACCCTGTCACCAAACATTCTGACTGAATAGGCCCTATTTGTTTTTTAGGGAAATTCACCACAGCAACAACTAACTTACCAATCAAATCTTGTGGTTGATAAAGTTTAGTAATCTGAGCACTCGATTTACGTATACCCAGTTCTTCACCAAAATCTACATGTAAAATATAGGCAGGTTTACGCGCTTTTTCAAAAACCTCAGCTTGAATAATTTTACCAACACGAAGCTCTACTTTTAAAAAATCATTCCACTCGATTTGTTCCATTTGCTTTTTCTCATGTTCTTAAATATCTGATTTGAAGCATATAATATGTACAAATAAAGAAACACCCTCTTTTTATTTCCAGTTTTCAAAATTCATGCTAAATTAAATCTGCTCATCAAAAAGCCGTAAACGTTTACGTCAATCAACGTGCCAACATACCTCCAATAATGCTTGGAGCTATTTGTTCAAAATATTTTTATATTTTTGAATGGCACTGGCGTTTGTTGGTTTACGGAGTCAAAAATGCAAAACTCAAAATCTTTGTCTAGTTTTAAAAAACTTCCAAATCGCTATACATCTATCGTTTTACCCTTTCTTCTATCCATCATTATGACTTTTGTAGTGTCCATGGTCAGCACTTTACGAAGTTTAGGACTAGAAGAATTTTCCATTTATGTCTGGATGTCTGCATGGGCAATTTCTTGGTTAATTGCTTTTCCAACGCTACTTTTAGTCTTACCTGTTGTTCGTAAAATCACAGCAATATTGGTACAACCTGCTTAACTAAAAAATAAAACGTAGATGTTGAGTCTACGTTTTATTTAAAAATCTGGTTTTAAAATATCATTAAAAAGCAATAGATAGTTCCAAAGATAAATAAGCAACTAGGCTTGATAAAAAGACCATGGGTAAATAGCGATAAGCTTTAAACAGTAATTGCTCATATTTAGTAGATATTTGTTTAGCTTCCCAGACACTCGCTTTTAATGCAGTAAAGAAGCTCACCATCAACCATGCACTCACAATACTTAATGCAAAGAAGCCAATCATAATTTGGCTACTTCCCTCTGTACTCAGCCATAGCTTTAATGAAACTTCAGCAAGCGGCAACAAACCCAAAATCAATAGGACAGACTTGAGCATTACCCAATGAAACTGAGTCAGTTCATCTAATATGAGAAATGCTTTCATTTAATCTCTCCTTTTTAATTGAATAAAGTGCTTTTTATTTATTATGCAAAGCTTTCATTTAAATATATAGCTTATTTTTCTCTACATTTTAACTTTCTTGTAACTATTAAATATGGGAATAATTCTTATTATAAATCTCAAATATCATGATTAATTTTAATTTATATTTTTCAAATATTTATTATATTTTCCTGATTGAGAGAGATTATCAATTCGAATTTGTCAGTTTATCTTTTTAACTGAATTGATAATCTCTATTATATTTTCAATTAAGGCTGATAATAAATATCCGCATCATTACCCTCACCACCATCTTTGCCATCTGCTCCAAATGAATACAAATCAAAAGCGCGACCATCTGCCCCAGGAATGACATATTGAATATCGTTTTTCCAGCTATCTTTAGGATAACCACCTTTTACATAGCCACCCGGCATCCAGTTTTTCGCTGTTGCTGGTTGATTAACTAAAGCATCTAGCCCGCCTTCTTGCATGGTTGGGAAATGTCCGTTATCAAGCTTGTACTGATCTAAAGCACCAGCCACACCTTTTAAGGTAATTTGAGTGGTATCAATTTTAGCTTTTTCACTACGCCCCATGACATTTGGTACGATTAACGCTGCTAACACGCCTAAAATTACAATCACGACCATGACTTCAATGAGGGTAAAGCCTGAGACACGTTTCATTCGAGCACCGCTCGAACGTGCCGCAAGTCCGAAAGTTACGGTTGAGGAGCAAACATTTGATGCAGAGCTATGCTCGGAATGGCACGTTGGCTCAAACTGATTTGAAACCGTAGATTCACTATGTTGTTCCATCGCTGTTTCGCTTTGAATATTTTTTACTTTCATCATTATCTCTAATATCAAAGTTATTAAATCATATTGTTCATATTTACGATTGGCAGCATAACCGCGATTACAATAACCAGTACAATGCTTGCCATTAGAACCAGCATAAGTGGTTCAAGTAATGCCAGTAAGGTTGAAATAAATGTTGTAACCTCACGGTCTTGCATGGTCGATGCACGTTCTAACATGCGGTCCAGTTCGCCTGATGCCTCACCACTTCGAATCATTTGTACCATCATTGGTGGGAAATAACCACTGCGCTCAAGCTGTGTACCCAAGTTACCACCTTCAGTAACACGCTCAGCTGCATGGGCAATTGAATCGCGTATGACCCAATTACTGGTCACTGCTGCACCAATCTTTAAGGCATCGACCAAAGGTACGCCTGAACGAGTCAAAATAGATAAAGTACTGGCAAATCGTGCAGAATTAATACCACGTGACAGTTTACCGAATAATGGCAATTTGAGTGTTAATCGATCAAAAGCATAATGCCCAGCAGTCGTTTTTAAAAATCGTACGAATGCGACAATTCCCACAACTGCAAAAATAATAATAAACACCCAAGCATGACGGATAAAATCACTGGCTTTCATTAAAGCAACTGTAATCCACGGCAAGGCATCTTTACTTTGGTCAAACGTTTTTACAATCTCTGGCACAACATAAGTCATTAAGCCCATCACAATACCAAAAGACATCAGCATTAAAATGATTGGGTAAATCATGGCGCCCTGAACTTTCTTTTGCATGGCAAAACGGTTTTCGGTGTAATCTGAAAGCTGATCTAAAATCAGATCTAAATGTCCGGAACGCTCACCTGCTGCGACTGTTGCAATATAGAGGTCAGGAAACCGTCCAGATTGCTGCATCCCTTGCGCGAGTGAATGCCCTTCTAAAACGCGAGAACGGACAGATAATAAAAGGTTTTGCACATGCGGTTTTTCACTTTGCCTGCTCACCGCACGTAAAGCTTCTTCTAGAGGAATGGCCGCTGCAACCAAAACAGAAAGTTGTCTGGTCATGAGTGCCAAATCATAAGCACTGAACTTTTTCTGGAATAACCCCTGACTCTGATGTTTATCTTTTTGTTCAACAGGGTCAACACTAATTGGTGTCCATGCTTTATCGCGTAATTGTTGGCGAATCTGGCGTGCTGAATCTCCTTCAAGCACTCCTTTTTGCTGCTTCCCTGAAGCATCAATGGCAGTAAATTGATATGCAGGCATGGTAATGTTCTAATTTTCCAAAAATAATAGTCGCTGCTGTTGCATCTATGCTACGCAATCATTCATATTCGTTCTATAGCCTGTGTAGAATACCCAAGTCCTCTTCACGACGCTATGCCGTTTTTTAAAATTGACGAAATGAGCCTCTATGACCATAACGCCAAAGCCTGATTCAGTTGTTTATCGTGTGCGTGTAGCCGTACCTGTGCATCTGTACGATACTTTTGACTATACACTCACCCAAGCACAATATGAACGGGCTCACGTAGGCTCACGCGTCGCTATTTCATTTGGGCGCCAAAACCTAGTTGGCATCATTACAGAAAAAGTAGACCCAAATGAACCATTTACAGGCAAATTTCAGCTTAAAGCCATTTCTGAACTTTTAGATGAAGAACCAATTTTAGATGAACAAGTTTTAAGTTTATTGACATGGTCCGCGCAATATTACCAATTTCCAATTGGTGAGGTCATGCAAACCGCCCTACCCGCATTATTGCGTCAGGGCAAACCAATGGATGTTTTGTTCCATCTTTGGAAAATCACTCCCTGTGACAATGTTGAAGCCCTGCTAAAGCGTTCTGTTAAGCAACAAGATGCATATCAAATTTTAAAATTACACCCTGCCGGAACTACAGAAAACATTCTCAATTTAAGTGGTGTAGAAACAGCAACGCTTAAGGCACTTCAAAAGAAAGGATTGGTTGACTGTACGCTCGAACCACACGACTTTAGCCCAACACCTGTTCAATTGGCACAAATGCCACTCACGCTCAATGAAGACCAAAAGAAAGCAACCCAGCATGTCGTAAATGCACAACATCAATACCAAGCCTTTTTATTAGATGGCTTAACAGGAAGTGGTAAAACTGAAGTTTATCTGCACATCATGCACGAGGTGCTAAAGCAAGGTAAACAAGTACTGGTGTTAGTACCTGAAATTGGCTTAACCCCTCAAACGATTTCTCGCTTTAAATCTCGTTTTAACTGCGACATTGCTTTATTGCACTCTGGTTTAAATGACTCCAAACGCTTACAAGCATGGCAACAGGCACAGACCGGAAAAGCGTCTATTATTTTAGGGACTCGTTCGGCCATCTATACGCCACTGCCACGTTTGGGCCTCATCATTTTAGATGAAGAACATGACCTGTCTTATAAACAGCAAGAAGGCTTCCGTTATCATGCGCGTGATGTCGCACTGTACCGCGGTCACTTACAAAGCTGCCCTGTTCTTTTAGGGTCGGCAACACCAAGTATTGATAGTTATTATTTGGTCGAAACTGGCAAATTAACTGCGCTGCAACTCAACAAACGTGCTGGACATGCACTTTTGCCTAAAATGCATTTGATAGACCTTAAAATTGTCAAAAAGCAGCATGGAATTAGCCAGCCCCTTATTGAACAAATCAAACATACATTAGCTAGAAAAGAACAGGTTTTAATCTTTTTAAACCGTCGTGGTTATGCACCTGTACTGGTTTGTGAAAGCTGTGGATGGCAAGCAAATTGCCCGCATTGCGATGCGCATTTTACGTTGCACACTCAGCCTTATTCTTATTTACACTGCCATCACTGCGGAACCATTCATCGCTTACCCGATCATTGCCCTGAATGTCAGCAAAAAAGCTTAAAAACTTTAGGTGCAGGAACCGCTAAGGTTGAAGAGCACTTACAAGAACTATTTCCAGACTATGATGTGATTCGGGTTGACCGTGACAGTACCAGTCGTGTCGGTAGTTGGCAAAAAATTTATGACCGTATTCATCAAAACAAACCAACAATTTTGCTCGGTACTCAAATGTTGGCAAAGGGTCACCATTTTCCACATGTCACATTAGTTGCCATTTTAGATATTGATGCAGGTTTACTCAGTGTAGACATCCGTGCGCCAGAACGTACAGCGCAACTGATTGTGCAAGTCGCTGGTCGTGCAGGCCGTGGAGAACATAAAGGTCATGTTTATTTACAAACCTTAAGACCTGATCATCCGTTACTCACCACACTCATCGAAAAAGATTATCGCGCGGTTGCCAAACAAACGCTGGCTGAACGTAAAGTAGCTTTGCTGCCACCTTATCGCTATGCAGTACTGATACGTGCAGAATCCAAGGATCGTGACTATACCTTACAATTTTTAAATGAAGCTGCCGAGCAACTTCGTCAAGTGGCTGGTGAGATTGTTGATATTTGGGGACCTATTCCAGCGCCGATGGAACGTAAAGCGGGACGCTACCGTGCCCACATGGTAATTTTATCTGCTGACCGTGCTCGCCTACATTTTTACTTAAGACAATGGTGGTCTCAATTGGTTCATGCTCCAAGACAGCATCAACTCAGGCTATCAATTGATGTCGATCCGCAAGAATTTAATTAGATGATTTGAATATCATGGTGTGAAGAAGTCTTTTTGGCTTTACACTTAAAAGAGACTAATACATTCGAGGCAATGAATGTCATTCCTACTGCAAGCAACAATCTTTCTTGGAGCTTCTCTGATTTTAGTCCCTCTTGGCAAACGCCTAGGGATAGCAACAGTTTTAGGTTATTTATTTACAGGAATACTTCTAGGTCCTAGTGTTTTAAATATTGCACATGACCCTGAAGCAATTATGGAACTGGCCGAATTCGGTGTCATTTTATTGATGTTCCTGATTGGTTTAGAACTAAGACCACAGCGGTTGTGGGAAATGCGTGACTCTATTTTTGTAATGGGAAGTCTGCAAGTCCTCATTAGCGGTGGCGTACTTATGCTGATCATACTATTACTGTTTCAACAGCAGCTTTCTGTCAGCTTTGTCATTGGTTTTGCCCTTGCGCTATCTTCCACCGCTTTTGTATTACAGCTTCTGACTGAAAAGCAGCAACTTAACACGACTTATGGCCAGCAGTCTTTTTCAATTTTGCTCTTTCAAGATATAGCGGCTATTCCTTTACTTGCCATCATTCCATTATTGGCAGGAACAGAATCAACCCATCACGGGATCGCTTATTTTGCAGCTATTATTGCAACCTTTACGGGTCTGTTTCTGTTTAGTCGCTATGTGATGCGTCCATTCTTCCGTTTTGTTGCAAAAAGTGGCGCGACTGAACTTATTACAGCAGTAGGATTATTTATTATCCTTGCAGTTGTCTTGCTTATGGATACCTTAGGAATTAGCACCACATTAGGCGCATTCCTCACAGGCGTATTATTAGCAGATTCAGAATTTCGTCACGAAGTTGAAGCGAGTATTGCACCGTTCAAAGGTTTACTACTTGGCTTATTCTTTATGACCGTGGGTATGACCACTCAACTGTCACTACTCATTGAAATGCCTTTACTTATTATTGGTGGAGCAGTCGGCTTATTGCTCATCAAAACACTGATATTGACTGCCATTGCCCGCTATAAAAAATACAGCTGGAACAATAGTTTGCTTTTGGGTACTTGCTTGGCACAAGGCGGAGAATTTGCTTTTGTAATTTTGAGTCTTGCAAAAAGTGAGAAGATTTTAACTCAAGCTCTATTAGAGCCAGTGACCCTTATTGTGACGTTGTCGATGG
>NZ_JZFB01000004.1:264292-267544 GCF_001188385.1 Acinetobacter sp. V2
CATTCCTCTGTTTAATAAGGAACGTCCACCTGAATACGATGAAATTCCTCAGCAAGATAACCCGATTATCATTGCTGGTTTTGGTCGATTTGGACAAATTATCGCGCGTATTGCCCGTCTGCAACATTTAGGCTTTACCGCAATCGACAATAATCTTCATCAAGTGGACTTTGTTCGTCGATACGGCGGTAAGCTTTATTATGGCGATGTGACCCAGCCAGATTTATTGCGTTCGGCAGGTATTGAAAAAGCCAAAGTATTTATTTTAGCGATTGATGATGTTGAAGATTCAATGAATGTCGCTCGCCATCTCAGATTAAATTATCCAAACTTAAAGCTGTTGGCTCGTGCTCGTGACCGCCATCACGTACATCTTTTAAGAGATTTAGGCGTTGAATACATTTGGCGTGAAACATATTTATCTTCATTAGGAATGGCTTATCGCGCCTTACGAGAACTCGGTATCTCAGATGAACAAGCCTATAACAATATCGAAATCTTTCGGGATTATGATGAGAAATTGCTCATACAACAGCAAAGTATTTATACTGATGAACAGAAGATCTTTGAAACACACCGTAATGCCTTAGCCGAACTTGAACATTTGTTTGAAAGTGATGCGCAGCAACAGGCTACATCAAAACATGATGTGAATTTAAAGCGTCATTTACAGCCAAATCGCATCGACATTACAAGAGATCATCTAGAATAACTTGAGATTTCAGAAAATGGCTATATTAAGGACTTATTCACATTGCCTAAATAATTGGACAATGGGCACAAAGCTGCCCCTGTCCGGCTTGCGGCTTCGCTGCATTTCCTAAGCTTGATTAAAACGAAATAGTTATACTCTGCTTAGGGCCCTGGAGAATATTATGTCTGATTTACGCCAACGCTTTTATATTGAGAACTTTCCGGTTCGTGGGGAAGTAGTTCATCTAGAAGAGGCACTACAAACTATCTTAGCTCAACGTGACTATATGCCTGCGGTTAAAATTCTGTTAGGTGAAATGTTGAGTGCGACTGCATTACTTGCAAGTACACTAAAAATCAAAGGCCGTATCAGCTTGCAAATCCAGGCTAGCGGCACCTTTAAGTGGGCAATGGCTGAATGTAATCATTTGGGTGAAGTACGTGCTCTAGCTGATTATGAAACGGACCCACGCTTCATCGAAGCAACAGACAGTAGTACAGTTCTTGGCGCTTTAGTTAATCCAGTTTTATTTATTAATATTGAACCTGAATTTGGCGAGCGTTATCAAGGGATTGTCCCGCTTGATCAAAAAACTTTAGCTGGCTGTTTAATGCAGTATTACGATTTGTCTGCACAAATTCCAACTCGCATTGTGTTAGCAAGTACAACCAAACGCTCTGGTGGTTTACTGATTCAGCTTTTACCACGTCATGATGAAGAAGAGCAAAACTTGGTCGATGAAGATTTATGGCCACGTTTGACAATGTTGACCGAAACATTAAAAGCCGAAGAGCTAACCAATTTAGATGCAAACGAAATTTTATATCGTTTATATAACGAAGAAGAAGTTCGTTTACCAGAAATTGAAGCACTAAAATTTGGCTGTACATGTTCAAAAGAACGCTGTGCAAATGCGCTGATTCAAATTGGTGTAGACGCTGTTCATGAAACTTTAGAAGAACAGAACCCTATTCGTATGGATTGTCAGTTCTGTAATACTCAATACACCTTTACGGCTGAAGAAGCTTTAGCATTATTTGGTGAACATTTAAGTTAATTATTAAAATTTATAAAAAGGCGGATATACCGCCTTTTTATTTGTCTGTACTTTTGATGATAGTTTTCAATATTTTATTTTAAATAGGATAATATAAGGCTACTTTATAGCCTATAAATAGATGCTTAAAACGCCATGAATTATTTTGATTATTTTCTCTTTATTTTTAGCGTAATTATTATGATTGCGACCCCTGGCCCCGTAATGATTTTAGTTGCAAGCGCTGGACTTAAAGGAGGCTATAAAAAAGCACTTGAAACCATTTTTGGTACAAATCTAGCATCTCTTGTCTTAATTTTTATTTCAGTACTCGTTTTAAAGGGAGTACTGAGTGTTAATGATAATTATCTCAATATCATTCGTATTTTAGGCTGCCTATATATTGGTTATTTGGGTTTTAGTATTCTTAAAGAAGTGATTCAAGCACCTCATCCAGAAGCAATACAAACAGTTTCAGCACAAAATGGTGGCTTTAAGAAAGGCTTTCTCGTGGGTATTTCAAACCCTAAAGATATTATTTTTTTCTCGGCTTTCTTTCCGCAATTCGTCTCTATTACCCCTCAATTAAATTTAAGTTTAACCATACTGACCCTGACATGGATTGTTTTAGACTTCCTCACCTTATCTTTGGTTTATATATTCTTCCGTCGCCTCTCTAACAGTCATTTATATCCAAAAATATTAGGCCTATGCGGTTTATTACTTTTACTTATTGCCCTTTACGGCTTATATCAAAGTTTCATCTAAATCATGAAAGGTATGGGCTCATTTGCCTATACCTTTTTCTATCAATTTCATTTGGGAATAGAACAACTCTTATACAATCTAGCTTATTGAAAACTCTAAAAATCGTTTCATAATGAAATAAACAACTCCATCGTGATAAAACATTATGGCAAAAAATTATTATGAAGAATTAGGGGTTACACGCAAAGCCTCTGCTGATGAAATTAAAAAAGCTTATCGGAAACTAGCTCGTAAATATCATCCTGACATCAGCAAAGAAAAAGATGCAGAAGAAAAGATGCAGGCCATTAATGTTGCCTATGACACGTTAAGCAATGCAGAAAAAAAAGCTGAATATGACCAGATGTTAGATCATCCTCAAGGTTTTAATAACTTTGGTCAAGGTGCTGCACAAGGTGGTTTTGATGGAGCACAGTTTTATCGCCAAGGCTTTACAGGTGGTGAACAAGCAGACTTTAGCGGTTTTGAAGATTTATTTGGACGTTTTGGTGCAGGATTTGGTGGTGGTCAGCAGCAGTACCAAAGACAACAGCGTAGTTATCGCGGTGAAGACCAACATGCCAGCATAGAGGTTGATCTTGATATTGCCTATCACGGATCAACACAACAGATTACCCTGCAAATCCCGACCATGAATGCTTATGGCGAACCTGAAGTTCAACGCAAAACCTTACAGGTAAAAATACCAAAAGGTATGAAAGAAGGTCAGCAAATCCGCTTAAGTGGACAAGGACAAAGTGGCATCAATGGCGGT
>NZ_JZFB01000004.1:267586-268317 GCF_001188385.1 Acinetobacter sp. V2
CAGACCGCGTTCATGTTGAAGGTAGCGAGGTATATTTGACTGTAGATGTAGCGCCGTGGGAAGCTGCATTAGGTCAAGGTATTGAAGTCAAAACACCAGCCGGACCTTTAAACGTCAATTTACCTCACAATGCAAAACAAGGACAACAGCTACGTTTAAAAGATAAAGGGATACCAAATAAAACGCCAGGCCATCTCTATTTAATTTTAAATATTGTATTCCCACCAGCACATTCTGAAAAAGAAAAAGAAGCGTATCAGCAATTGGCTGAAGCCTTTGCTTCATTCGAACCTCGTTCATCTCATTAGGGAGCAAGATCATGACAACCATTCATTATCGCGAAATTGTATATGACGGCCATACCTTTAATGCGGAGGTCGTTGATGAACAATCTACATTTGATCTACAACAATTTGCTCAAGCTTGTGGTCAAAGCCCTGACTGGATTATTCAGTTAATTGAATATGACATTTTATCTGTCGACAATACGCCTGAAGCACACCAATTTATCGGTGAAGATGTGGCACGTGCACGTAAAGCTTATCGTCTGCAACGTGACTTTGACGCAAGTTTGGCAGCAGTTGCGGTGATGTTAGATTTGATTGATGAAGTACAACAACTTAGAAAACAGTTGAAGCATTTTCATTAGATTAGATAGTCACGACGGAGTCCTACTGGCACTCATTGTCTATTCCATCAGCTAATTACGTTACTTTTGTTTTGGCAAAAGT
>NZ_JZFB01000004.1:268359-294555 GCF_001188385.1 Acinetobacter sp. V2
CATTTAAATCATTATTTTGCAAAAACAATAATTTCTAAATTATGGGCAGGTTGTGGATGACGATTAGCTCGAGCAATTTTTTGAAAAAATTCAATAAAAATAAAAATTTATTTTAATCGAGTAATCTTCTCCAACTCCTTCACAGTCTGTTTAATCGGCTCATATTCCAAAAACCAAAACAAATTCATCCGATCTTGACGATGCTGTTGAGCCAGTAAATCAATCACACTTTTTTCACCACGCCCAACCAAGTGCTGTCGATAAAAATAGTACAACAGAAAAATCGTACTAATCAGCATGGCACCCAACATAATCCAGAAACCAACAGGTGATTTAAGACCAGGAATAAACTCAAAGTTCATTCCATAAATGCCCGTTAAAAGGGTAAGTGGTGCAAAGACTGCTGTGATAATCGCAAGAATCCGCATGTTTTCATTGGTTTGGTTCGCAATAGCAGAAAAATGCAAATCAATTGCTGACTGAATTGCACTACGTAAACGTAAAGTATGTTTCTGAATACGTTCCACATGACTCATTAAATCATTTAAACGAACCAGTAAAATATCTTGAGAATTATGGATGTGACTACCAACAACATGATGGTAATTTTCTACAATTTCATCCCGAAACTCTTGAAGGGTTTCGATTTGTTCTTCACATAAATTTTCGACCTGTTGAAAGGCCATATTCTCATGAAACAACTGGTGCCATTGTTTAAAACGACGATTACCCTGCAATAGTTGTTGTTGCCAATGCTCTACTCTTCTCGTCAATGGTGAGCGGATATCAAGATAACCATCAACCATACTATTTAACAAGCGTAATGATAAATCGACGGGTGAATTCGGTAATTTACGGGTTTTGTTTTGTTCTTCTAAAGTTTTACATAAAATATTTTCGAGACGTTGAATATAGTTTTCAATCGACTTATTCCCCTGCTCGCGCACACTAATCAGCACATCAGGTGTCAAAATAAAACTAATCGGCGTCGTTGCTAAACCAAAAACACTATCTTGTGATTCTGCATGCTTAATTTCATCGTCAGGCGTAACTAATTTCTTAAAAATTAATAGATCATATTCTTCAAGTGTGTCAAATGCACAGGGATGTTCAATATTGGCAATATCCCGCATATGAAACTCATTAATAACCACACCTGAAAGCTTTTGAATCTCTTGTTGCCATTCTTCGTTATGGTTAACCACATCCGTTCTGACACTATCAATCCAGAAGAACTCCAGAACATGTTCACTATGCTGTTCGCGGCTTAAAAAGACATAGCCGTCGCTTTGATGGCGATAAAAATAATAAACCTGCATACCACAACGATCTGTTTTTGTATTACTTGCATCATGCCATAAAAAAAGTCCGCATCAAGCGGACTTTTTCGTGTCACTAGAACAATTATGCTTGTTCGATGTCTTTCATAGTCAATTTAATACGACCACGATTATCAACATCAGCAACTTGTACCTTCACTTCTTGACCTTCTTTAAGAACGTCAGTCACGTTCGCAATACGTTCGTTTGAAATTTGCGAAATGTGAAGAAGACCATCAGTACCCGGCATGATGTTTACAAACGCACCGAATTCTACAATACGGATTACTTTACCGTCATAGATCTTACCTGGTTCAACTTCAGCAGTAAGTGCTTGAATTTTTGCAATCGCAGCACGAGCAGCAGCTTTAGTTTCACCAAATACGCGAACTGTACCGTTGTCTTCAATATCAATTGCAGCTTTAGTTTCTTCAGTAATGGCACGAATCGTTGCGCCACCTTTACCAATAACATCACGGATCTTGTCTGGATTGATGTTAATCACTTCAAATGTCGGTGCATGAGCACTGATTTCAGCACGAGCACGTGAAATGACTTTATTCATTTCATTTAGGATGTGCATACGACCAGCAAATGCTTGGTTTAATGCAACTTCCATAATTTCTTCAGTGATACCTTCAATCTTGATATCCATTTGAAGCGCAGTAATACCGTTTGCAGAACCTGCTACTTTAAAGTCCATATCACCTAAGTGATCTTCATCACCCAAGATGTCAGAAAGTACTGCAAAACGCTCGCCTTCTTTCACTAAGCCCATTGCGATACCAGCAACTGGTGCTTTAAGTGGAACACCCGCATCCATAAGTGATAATGAAGCACCACATACAGAAGCCATTGAAGATGAACCGTTAGATTCAGTAATGTCAGATACGATACGGATTACGTACGGGAAGCGGTCAGCAGCAGGAAGAACAGCTTGAACACCACGACGTGCTAAACGACCATGACCGATTTCACGACGCTTAGGGCCAGACTCACGACCAGTTTCACCTACAGAGTATGCAGGGAAGTTGTAGTGCAACATGAAGTTGTCAGTTTTGGTACCTGACAATGTATCAACCATTAATGCATCACGAGTATTACCCAAAGTTGTTGTTACCAACGCTTGAGTTTCACCACGTGTAAATAATGCAGAACCGTGAGCGCGGTCTAATACACCAACTTGAACGTCGATACCACGAACAGTTTTAGTATCACGGCCATCAATACGTGGTTTACCTGACAAGATGTTGTCACGTACTGTACGGTATTTAAGGTCTTCAAATAATTCATTTACTTCGTCAGCAATACCAGTTTCGTCATTTTCAGGAACGAACTGAGCTACAGCTTCTGCATAAAGTGCATCAAGTGCTGCATAACGGTCTTGTTTAACCGCAATTGTATATGCTTCAGAAATTTTAGCTTCGAAAGCTGCTTTTAATTGCTCAAGAAGCGCTTCGTTTTTGCTTGGAGCAACCCAAGTTGATTCAACTGCACCAGCAGCTGCAGCAAATTCTTTAATTGCTTGAATCGCGATTTGCATTTCGTCATGACCGAAAAGCACAGCACCAAGCATTTGGTCTTCTGAAAGCTCTTTAGCTTCAGATTCAACCATTAATACAGCAGATTCTGTACCAGCAACAACAAGGTCAAGGTCACTTTCTTTCAACTGTTCAAAGTTCGGGTTAAGAACATATTCACCGTTGATTAAACCAACACGTGCGCCACCGATTGGACCACGGAAAGGAGTACCAGCAATAGATAATGCTGCTGATGTACCAAGCATTGCTGCAATATCAGCATCCATAGTTTTGTCAGAAGAAACAACTGTTGCTGTTACTTGAATTTCGTTGAAGTAACCTTCTGGGAACAATGGACGAATTGGACGGTCAATAAGACGTGAAATTAAAGTTTCAGCCTCAGAAGCACGGCCTTCACGCTTACCGTAACCACCAGGGATACGACCAGCTGCATATTGTTTTTCTTGATAGTTAACTGTTAACGGGAAGAAGTCTTGACCCGCTTTTGCTTTAGGTTGAGCAACAACTGCAACTAAAACAGTTACGCCACCCATTGTAATTAAAACTGTGTTTGCTTGACGTGCAACGCGACCCGTTTCTAAAACGACTTGATGTTGACCGAATTGGAATTCTTTACGAACGATATTAAACATTGACATGTATTGTATTTTCCTAATTTTATTCTAGTGAGACCCCTAAGGTTTGGCATTCAGACTACAACTGTTGGTAGATAAATGACAAAGCTTAGAAGCCATCACACTAGGCCAAAAATTTTAAATAATATTAAACGCAAAGAAGGAGCGCACAAGCGCCCCTTCTAAACATCACTTAACCTAAAATTAAGTGAAACTCTCTTTTCAGCGATAAAGCATTGCGACATGCGAAATAGCGAAAACAAAGTGAAAATCGAATTAACGACGTAAACCTAAAGCACCGATCAAAGCAGTGTAACGACCGTGGTCTTTACCATTTAAGTAGTCGAGCAATTTACGACGTTGGTTAACCATACGGATCAAACCACGACGGCTGTGATGGTCGTGTTTGTGAGCTTTAAAGTGACCTTGTAAATCATTGATTTGAGCAGTCAATAAAGCTACTTGTACTTCTGGTGAACCAGTGTCATTTTCAGCGCGAGCAAATTTAGCAATGATCTCTGCGCGGTCTGCATTAGTTAAAGCCATTCGATTTCTCCGAGATGCTTAAAAAAGTAAACGATATGAATCAGTTGAGGCAACTGACTGCCGTGCATCACTACAGCAAGTTGCCTATTTTAAGGTATCTATAGGTGGATTGCAAAATAGTTTTCAGTAACTTGTCATTTTAGACACTGACACGAGCATGCTAACCCTGCACACTAGCTTTGAATAAAAAGAAAGAAGCGCGAGGGACGTGTGAAAATTTTTTCAACCAACACTTGTCCAGTACCGGACAATATTGAGCAAGTTATTCGTCGTCAAGATGAAGTTGCTGCTGAACAGGGTGGAATGACTGAGCGCCAGATTCAAAAAATCTGGAACAGTATAGAAGCACTATATAAAACTGGAAATTATCCACTCATTACCTTCTGCTTACGTAGACAAGGTAAAGTTTTGCTGAACAGAAGCATTGGATATGCTCAAGGGAACTCTCCGGCGGGACTACAAGAGAATGCCCTGATTGCGACTCCAGATACGCCCGTTTGTCTGTTTTCAGCATCGAAGATGATCACCGCCATGCTGATTCATCTATTAGATGAAAAGGGCGAAATCAATTTACTTGATCCTGTGAGCTACTATATTCCGGAATACGGCGTAAATGGTAAGCGCCGTGCGACTCTCTTTCATTTATTAGCACACCGTGGTGGCATTCCCTATATTGATGGCGATGTCACGCCCGAACTCCTATTTGATAAAAATGAAATTTTAAAACGTTTATATGCTGCCAAGCCTGTGTCTCCTGCTGGTAACCATCTTGCCTATCATGCGGTTACCGCGGGTTATATTTTAGGGGAAGTCATTGAACGGGTGACTGGGCAAAATTTACGTGAGTTTGTACATCAAACTATCGAAAAGCCAATGGGAATGCCTTATTTCAATTATGGCTTAAAACCAGAATACCGCTCACAAGTGGCCTTAAACTGTGCAACAGGTCTACACCCTCGGCTTGGTACCGATCACTATCTAAATCATGTGTTGGGTGGAGGGTTGCAACTTGCAGTTGATGTGACTAACGATAGTCGTTTTATGGACACAATTTGCCCAGCCGGCAACATTTATACGAGTGCAGAGCAAGCTGGACGTTTCTTTGAAATGCTTTTAAGTGGCGGAAGCTACGGCGGTCAGCAAATATTTAGTGAAAAAACGATTTTCAGGGCAACACTGCCGACCACAGGCGTTAACATTGACCGTACTTTACTCATTCCAATGCGCTATGCCTTAGGTCCAATGTTAGGTAGTAATCCTGTAGGCCTTTTTGGTCCCATGACGGGGCAAGCTTTTGGTCATTTAGGATTCTCCAACATTTTATGTTGGGCCGACCCTGAACGAGATATTAGTGTTTCTCTATTAACAACGGGCAAATCGGTCGTGGGAACTCACCTACCTGCTTTAGCCAATGTGCTTTATCAGATTTCAACACAATGCCCACGCATTCCTAGAGATCAGCGCCGATCTTTGTTTGGCAGCGACGCTCATGAAACGAACTTAGTGTAAATCAAATAAAAAACCCAAGCATTTCTGCTTGGGTTTTTTGCGCTGTAGTTTTTGTTTATCGTGTTATTTCTATTTTTATTATCGTTGGTGAGATGCTAGTCACATCCTTCTTGTTGTTTTAACTGACTTCCGTTGTTTTGTTTCTATTTCCTTATATGATGTATTGTGACATATCCAATTATGAAGAAAAGTAGTATTTTTCTTATCATCATGTAAGCAAAAACGTACAGGTCTGTCTAATATTTAATAAATAACGGTTTTTGCCCCATTATCGTACAGTTCTGTATAACATTTAACTTAACAATTCACAGGAAAAATGGCTGTTTAAAAATCATATTACAGATAAATATATTGATATTATTGATATAAATTTTTAAAAGAAATTACACTCAATATTGGCTTAAATCCGAACTTTTCTGATAATTTTTAGAAGTAAATAAAATTGAGAATATAAAAAAGCCCTGTAGTCTCTCCCAAAACTACAAGGCTTAGCGGCTGTAAGTTTCCTCTTTATACACCTACGTCATTGTAAGTTCGCAGTCTCTCGACTTAAGCTATTATTATTGTGCGATTTTGCCCGACATTCCTTGCCAAGCTCGTTGTGCGTTTATAATCTCAAAAACGTGGGGTGTACTCTAGCAGCAAATATCTCGAATCTATGTAAGCTTTTTCTTACAAGGGTGAAAATATTAAGTTTGGCTTAACGAACTAATCGATTAACTTTCTGAACTAAACCACTTTTTCGTGTCGTACGAACTGTAAAGGACTGTAGTAAAGCTTCGGGATGAACCAAAAGGCTTACTACTTTTTTGGCGCGTGTAATCGCAGTGTAAATAAGCTCTTGGCTTAATAAATTCTTTGCGGCTTGATCTAAAACGACAGCAGTGTGTGTAAATTCAGACCCTTGCGATTTATGAATTGTTAAAGCGAATGCACTTTGAATACTTTTAGGTAATCGATTTGCAGCGACCCATTTATTCAAACTTGGAAAATATACTTCAAACTGCTGAGGTTGAGTTCTGTGTTCAAAACACAGACCAATGTCACCATTTGAAATACCGAGCTGATAGTCGTTATAAGTCATCATGATCGGACGACCCACATACCATCCCCCTGCTGTCACTACTGAAAGTTGTTGCTGTATCCAACGCTGCGCATATTGATTTAACTGCTGTAATCCAAATGGACCATGACGAACAGCCGTTAAAATGCGGTAGTCATCAAATGCTTTTACTATGTTTTGGACTTGTTCAATCGAGCGTTCTCCTTTTAAATAATTTTTTAGGCTTTTTACATAGCTTTGGAAACCGAGCATGAGCTTCTGATAGTAAATTTCGACTTCTGCGTTATTCCCTTCCGGCAAATACTCAAGCTGAACCACATCGGACATATCAACTTCTAAAGGAATTGAACGTAACTCTGAAACCTGAACAATGTCGATTTCAAACTGTTGCAAAACCGCTGCATGATCTTGTTGATAGGTTTGTGCCTGAATAAATTTAGCCACCTGCCCAATCAACGCCCCTTCAGCAAAACGGCGACTGGTTTGTAATTGTACCCTGTTGTCGGCGAGTGCCTGTATTTGTTGCAAGTCAGCAAGAACCGCTCCGACGTCGACGGAAGCGAGCTGATTTGCATCACCTAATAAAATAATTCGACAAGACTCTGGCACTGCTTCAAATAGAAGAGTAGCTAGATTTAAATCCAGCATAGAAGCCTCATCCACGACAATCACGTCATAAGGAAGTGGTTGTTTTTGATTAAACCGTGGTGTTTGGCTATGTCCCATTCCCAACAAACGGTGAATTGTTTGTGTTCCCTGATTCCTTAGTTCTTCACTAATTAATCCAGACTCAAGCAATTTAGGGTCATTAAACGAGTTCTGTAAGGCTTCTTGCATGCGCTGTGCCGCTTTACCTGTTGGAGCAGCCATCGCCACACGAATATTCGGAATCGCTTGGCTAAGCACAGCAATAATACGTGCAAGCGTATAGGTCTTACCCGTACCTGGCCCACCCGTAATGATACTCAGGCTCTGTCGAGCAACCATTTGTAAAGCTGCCTGTTGATGCGGGTCTGTGAGTAGGTCTAAGTGGTCATCACAAGATACAGGTTGAATTAATTGTTGCTTTAATCGACAAATTTGTTCTGCAAGTCGTTGCTCTAGGTGCCAATATCGGTATAATGCCAACCCCTGCTCATCATAGACGCATGGGGCAACATTTGAGGTTGCTTGATCGGCAGATATAGCAAGCTGACCAAGTGCTGCAATTTGCTCAGAACTGACATCGATACAGCTATCGCCTTGTAAGCTCGCTTCAATAAGCTGCTGCAAGTAACAAGTGGCTTCTGGCCCTTGCGATTGCTCAGTAAATGGAGCCTGATTTAAGAAGTTACTCCACGTTGTTAACCAGCTTAAATCGGTCTGTTCAGAGCTATTTAGATTGTCCACACACTTATCCACCTAGTTTTCCACACGCTTGTCCACATGGTTATAGACAGGCTTATCCACATGCCAAATATTTGTTAATATTAAAATTACATACTTTATCAGCATTTTTCATGCAATTTTATCCTCAGCAAAATACCCTAAAATGGCATCAAGACGCAGAATAAACTCAATGCTAGGCTGCCAGTAATAATAGCCCTGCTCAGCTTCACCATTCATGCCACGTAAATAAAGATAAGTTGCCCCACCTAAGTGTTGCTCAATTTGGTAATTCTGCATTTTGACTTGCAAATAGCGATGTAATGCAACGAGATATAGACCTGCTTGTAGCCAATAACTTGCTAAAGACATGCTTTGGGCAATGCTATCGCTACGATAATCTGCAAGATCATCACCTAAGTAATTACTTTTATAATCGGCAATGTGGTAACGCTGCCCATCAAAATAAACTAAATCGATAGAACCATTGAGGTAACGTGCTGAACGTGCTTCAAGTAATTCAGGCATATTCAACCCATACTCAGCGAAAAGCTGCTGAATACGTGTCATCGCTAGAACTCGATCTGACAAGGCCAAATAAAAAGGAAACTCTGACAAATACTGCTCTTGTTGAAGCTGATTTAGTCGGAAACCTTGATAAAGTGGCGTTCGCAAAATATCTTTCAGCCACTCTGCAACTGACTGGTAAAGCAGATTCTCGGCATCTTCTTGCTCTGGGAAGCTCTCGTTATATTTATTAAGTAAATCTTGCCAAAGACTACTATAGTCATTTTTAAAACGACGACGTATTTCACTTACCCAGTCATCTGAACATTGAAAATCGATATGCTCAAAGATTTCATGCAAGAAATTACCGGCAAGCGTTCCTCGCGGGAAGTTACTCTTGATCCAGTCAATCGGCTGAGCACTGATTGCTTCAGCAGTTTTGATTAAGTCCAACTCATCTTCTGCTAATACAGCATCATTGCTCTGACTGGCCAATAAATCTGTGCCAGCCTTATGTTTTAAATGCTGTGCCAAATAACTGAAACTAGTTTTACCTCTCGAATAAAAACGTTGTTCAGGAAACCGTTGCGCTTGTATTTCAATAATACTTGTTTGTTTGGCTAAATGAATTGCCTGTGGAATCTGCTCCAAAACCATTTCATCCGTACAGCAACGGTGTTGAAAAGGCTCAGTCCTATTTTTCCAAAACGCGAGACCTGATACTGATTTACCATCAAGATCTTGTAAAAGTGCATAGACGCGGTGACTTGCTCGCGTTAAAGCGACATACCAAAGACGATTCTGTTCAGCAAGCGCTCGTTCTTCGTGTTGCTTAAGTTCAACTTCATTCAAATAAGTTTTATCAGCAATCGCAACTACACGTTGAGTCAAGGTCTTGCTTGAATCTGGTTGGACTACATCTTGGGTTGAAAAATTGAGTGTTTTATTATTTTCTCGAAAGGGCTTGTCTGCACCTAATAAGAAAACAATCTTAAATTCCAGTCCTTTTGACTGGTGAATTGTCATGAGCTGAACACCAGCTTCACTCGACAATTTACGCTCTAACTCCCAATCACGATCCAGAGGAGAACCCAACTGTTTGAGATACCAGTGATAGAGGTTTTGCGCGCCTGAGTATTTCTCACTGTGCTGACTCAAAATTTCAGTCAAATGACGCAAGTTCACTACAACCCGTTCATTATCTTTACTTTGGGCAGTGACCAAATTTTGCCATATATCAAATTGGATGAGACATTGCTGCCATGCCACTAAAAAGCCTTGAGCGGACCACAACTCTCTAATCATGTCAAAACCAGTCATAAACTGGCTTAACCCTTCAGCTGTCTGCTCAAGCTGCAAGAGTTGTTTTAAATCCATAGCAAATAGACGGCTAATCAAAGCCCGCTTCACTTTTGCCTCATCGTAAGGATGAAGTATGGCAGTCAACAAAGCACCAACGTCTTGCGCAACTGTGCAATCGAAAACACTTCGTTTTGATGGCCTGTTAACCCGAATTCCTAAACGCTCAAGCTCAAATTGAACTTTATCGAGGCCATCATGATTACGGGACAATACCGCAATATCATCTTCGTTTAAGGTTTGAGTCTGAGCATCTTTTTGAAAATATAGCTCTCCAGCATGTGACTGGTTGAGTAGATCTCGAATCTTCCAAGCAACTTGCTGTGCCTCTGTTTCTTTATCTTTGAGCATGAGCCAACGTAAAGGATGAGGATTATGATTGTTCTGCTCAATCAGTACAGGATGAGGCCGAGTTCCCGCTCGAATTGGGTCATATTGAACCTCTTCACCGAAATCAATTTGTCGCTGAAATAAGGCATCGACCACTTCAACTAAGTCAGCAACGGAGCGATGGTTATGAATTAACTTATATTCGCGGCCATGTTTAGTTTGAATATCTTTATAGGCATTTAAGAAGGTGAGCATATCCCCACCGCGGAAACCGTAAATCGCCTGTTTCCGGTCACCCACCATAATCATGCAACCTTTTTGGTAGCGCTCTGGATGACGCCAAATGCTCGCCAGCATATCGTCTTGATCTTGGTTGGTGTCCTGAAATTCATCGACCAAAATTAAGGGATAACGCGCCTGAACAAATACAGCAAAACGCTGCCCCTGCTCACCTTTTAAAGCTTCAGAAAGTGTCCGAATTTGCTGAGAAAAAGTAGTTTCGCCTTTATTTTGTAAAACCTGAGGTAAACGTTTTTTCACCTCAACACATAAATAGGCTTTTAAAAAAATATGAAGCTGGTCGAACTGCTCGGCGTAGTTTTTCAGCACACCAAATAGCTGTTGAATCTGTTGAATACAAGGATGTTGATAGAAACCATCTGAAATTTCAGCAGGACATTTCTTGAAAACTTTCTGATCGGCAAGTTGACCTAAAAACTTAAAAACAAGCTCACGTTGTGCAGTCAAAGACCCATCAAAAACCAAAATGCTGTCGCTTTGCGTTAGAACTTGCAAAAGCTGTGGTAAGCATTCACTAAATAATTTGTTAAATGCACCATTCCGAAATACGGTACCACTCACATGTTTATAGTGCTCGCCATCAAGCAAGTAATACGGCTCTAAAAGGCTTAAGTCAATTTCTGTTGCCAACTGTTTGAGCTGAGCAAGTTGTTCAAATTGAATGGTTGGTTTTTCAGGAAGTTTAAAGTGAGCCGAACTAAAATTCAGTGAGTCTTCAACAAGTTTGACAAAACTATCGACACTTTTTAACTCACCTGCCAGATACAACGCATCAATCACGGTCTGAGGTTGAGACTGTATCCATTCACGTAAAACATCATGAATCAGTTGTCGGCTATAAGTTTTGGCATCATCGGTAATTTGAGCGCGTTCAATTTTGCCACTCTCAAAGGCAAACTCACGTAATAGTTTTTGGCTAAAGCTATCGAGTGTCCCGACAAATAACTCGTCTAACTGATCGATGACCAATTTTAAACGTTCACACGCATAGGCAATACGCGTCGCAAAGCTTTTTAAAATATGTTGAAGTAATAAGTCAGACTCTTGCTCAGCCTGCGTAATTAATTCGTGTTCTGTAAAACTACGCTTGGTCTCTAAGTAACGATACGTTTCGACCAAACGGGCGCGAATACGACTTTTCAACTCAGCAGCGGCAGCACGGGTAAAAGTGGTCGCAATCACTTGTCGAGGCAAGTACTTTTCAAGAAAGATACGGACCATCAAACTTGATAAGGTATAGGTTTTTCCTGTACCTGCCGAAGCTTCAATTAAGTGTAAGCCACTAAATTCAATATCAATAATAGGTTGATAAGACACCTGTACTCTTGAGTTCATGTCTTACTCCGAATGTTGAAATTGAAAAACCGGATGATACAGATCATATGCAAACTCATCACAAGCATGTTGAAGCAAAGCTTGCGCATCTTGTTCTTGTAAAATAAAGCTCCAGTCTCGATGCAACTTGCAAGCTTCATTTTGAGTCATATCCATTGTGGTAAATGACCCTGTTTCATTCCAGTATTTTAACAGCTCAGTGTAGCTCTTCTCATCCAGTTTTGCTTTTTCTGCCTGATTTGTTGTTTCCCACTGATATGCTTTGGCTTTTTCTAATGGTTTTAATAATAAGGCTGCTGGTAGAACCAAGGGTTGTTGCTGTGCATGACGCCAGATTTTAAACCATGGCTGTAAATATTGCCGAGCTTGCTCAGAACTAACCCCACTACAAATCACAGTTTGATCGCTAAAAACCACAATACGGCGTTTTTCAGCTCCTGCACTTCCCTCATTCAAATAAGCTAACCAAAGTAAGTGTTCCAACCAGACTTTCGCGCGTCTTTTTGCGCGGGCACTTGAAGGCTCCATGCTGACCCAATCCTGAGTTTCAGACTTTGGAACCGTAATATTCATATGAAGCTGTTTAGCAATTCGCCAAATACGCTGAGTCGTTGGTGTCACTGCTGGTGCATATTGATGAAGGCGTTCAAGCAAACATTCTTGCTCAAACACACCTTGTTGCCATGCACTATATTTGACTTTACCTACAGGCAACTGATCAATTAATACTTCTGGTTGTGCGTGCTGTTCAGATTGCTGTAAAAAATGTCGAATCGCATAGCGCCCTAAACCATCTAATAATAACGGTTCATTTTGGTCGAGCACTCCGACACTTCCTAAGTTTTCCACCCCTAAAGTTTTCAAATATAAACGTGCAGGGAACGTCACATCCTGTATCCACTGCTGGCTATCTAAAACCAGCATATCAGGAGCTTGTAGCGGATAGGTCGTATTCGCCCAAGGTTGACGGTTTCCTGAGATTTGCTGAATTTGTGAAGCGACCTTAAACCAGTGATCTTGATAACGGATAACACTTTTTTCTACAGTAAAACCTTTCGGGTCGAAGGGCTGTAAGTCATGTAAGTGATAGAGTTGTTTTAACTGTGATGGAATCTCAATCCCTTCAACAACTACGTTCTCAGGTACATCGTCTTCAGCTTTCACAATCAAGGCAAGGTGTTCACGGAACTCTTGAAGGATACTAGATGGTTCTCGCACCTCACCATCATTCACATCAAAACCGTTATAAAACAGCCATAAATTGTCTTGTGCTAATAATAATGCATCTAAAAAAGCACCTTGATCATCTTCAAGCCGAGAGCGGTCACCTAACTGTTGACGCAGTGCATCCATTAAATCAAATGGCACATGGGTATCTCGGTTTGGAAATTGCCCTGCATCCAGATTTAGCATGACCATTAAACGATAAGGTAATGGCCGAATGTGTCCAATTTGGGCAAAGGTAATTTGCCCTGTCGGTTCAGCTTGCGCACTTTGACTTTCTAATGTCCGTTGAATTTCTTCAACAATATAAGGCAAAGGCAACGTAATTTTGCGCAAAGTTCCTGTTTCTGTCTCGGCGTAATAGCTTGCGAGCGTCAACATTCGCTCTTGTTTTTTAACAATTTCCCGAACGGCTTTTAGAGCAGCAACACCGACCTGTTCAAATTCAACAATATCTTTACCCAGCACCTGAAGCCAATATTCAACCGTGTAGACTTTCCCCTGTTCATGCAGCGTCAGCCAATCACGGCGCTCATTCAAATCTTGATAAATCTGAATGAGTGTACCAATCAGTTCGAAGTCACCCGGTTGAACTTTGGCATAACTCAACACCTGATTAAATGTCGCATGCACAGGCACGGCAATACCAAGAGCCAATCGCTCTAAGGCAAATTTAAAGCTATATCGATAATCGTCATCCCCTTCACATAAACTTCGCTTGAGATGTTCTGCATCAAACCCTCGTTTAAAGCCTGCATCGGCGAGTAAATTTAAAATTCGCTCAACCTGAACATATTCAAGTTCGTAACGTTGCTGGGTCGCATGCAAACTTAACCAGTCAGCAAAATCATCAAAGCTAAAACGTCCCTGCATTAGTTGAATACGCCCAATTACAGCACGCCATGCATTCAGTGCATCGAGCGATGCAACACCTGCGATTTTCACGGGCAAATGCACACCCTGCTCAGTGGCAGTAGCGGGGAATACACTTCGAATTAAAGGCTCTATGTCGGCTAAATTAGGAACTAAAACTAAAATATCGTTTGGTCGGCGCGGCTGCTCATGCGGTTTAGCTAACCAACCAATCAATTGCTCTTTTAATACTTCAAGTTGGCGTAGAGTCGAATGACAAACATGAATCTGAATAGAGTCATCGTCTGGAACAAGCTCATATTGTTTAGCTTGGGGTTCCACTAAATGCAAAATATCTGACTGAACTTTACCGAGTAAACTTTCTGGAAAATCATCCACAAAAGCATCAACCCACTTACCTTCTTCGCCCGTAGACAAATTCGATAATAGTGAAAAGTGGTCGCGGGCTTGTTTACCCAATCTGGTTAAAAGCGGATGTCTGGACTCACGCGCTTCAGCATTAAAGTTGAGTGTAAATTTATTAAAGAAATCACTAATTTCAGCATCTGTAGCCTTTGGATTTTTTGCAATAAAACGCTCTTTTACCCCTAAGTCATAACGCTGCTTCCACAGTGGATCGACACTATCGGCCCAATATTCTTGTGACGGGTTATAGTGCAAAATCAATACATCAATATATTGGCCTAAACGACGCAAGAACTGTAACTGGCTTGGCGGTAAATCTAATAAAGTAAAGATCACCACTTGATTAGGTAATCTTGAAATAGCGCGCTTACTACGGTCCGGATGATCTAATTCTTGCCAGAACAACGCATCAATTTGCTGCATCTGCACAAAATCATCATGAAAATGTTGCTGCCACAACCAACGCTGCCAGCGTTCTAACTCCTCAGTTTGGTGCAATGTAAAAGCAGTCACTTCTTCATCTTTTTGTACAATATATTTTTCAATATCGAGTGCTCGACCCTGCCCCCAAGCAGACAACCAATTTTCAGGACAAGTGCAACCATTTTCACAACCACGCTGGCACTGTCCACGATAAATCATATAGTTGCTAAATAAATCAGCAACCTGCTCAGCGACCCAATACAACATTTTTTGTTTTTTTAATTGTTTATCTATGCCTTGTTCGAGTCGATCTGCGCTGTCATAAATACGCTGAACTATAGAATGTAAAGGATGCGATATGTCTATGCTCATCGTGTCAGGTTGAATAAATTCGTGTAGAGCCTGATGAACCCGCCATTTAAAAATCAAGCGTGGAATGTTCGCTTTACGGACCTGTTCTTTATGCGCAGTTAAAACTTGCTGGTAGGCATACCACTGGAAGCCGCGTACCCGTTGGTGAAACTGATAATTGGCACTCATGCCTTGCTGTTCTGCAAGTTTTTGTATCAGCCACTGCTCGACCGCAGGACTTGGAACAATAAAATGCTGGGTTTTCAAAACCTGTAATGGATGCGTTGAAGCTTGAGATGTAGACGCTAATACACCTTGCAACAACACATCAATACGTTGACTTTGAATAACATGGATCCCCATTTATTTCATTTCCTGCTTGCATAATTTATGCACAAAATCATAAACATTCATTACTATACAACTGAATCTGACTATGTCACGTTGGTTTAAACACAGCATAATTTAACTTCAGGTGTCACTTACACTTGGTTTGAATGACGCCATCAAGAAATTTATACAGGTAGACATTATGAAAATTGACAAGATTCCTGACTATATTGATCCTAGCCTAAATCTGGAACAAATTCGCGATGAGTGCCATGATCTCATCAAAAAAAGAGCTTACGTCTCAGCAGGAGCGGCAATTGTACCGATTCCTTTTTTTGACGTGGTGATAGATTTGGGAATTTTGTCGCACCTGATTCCAGATATCAATTCCCGTTTTGGTTTGGCCCCTGAACACGTAAGTGTCTATGACCCAAAAACTAAAACAATTCACTGGGATGAACTACGTAAACGTGGTTTTGAATTTTCAGGCTTTGTAGTGGCACGCACGACCGTTAAAAAAACATTTAACGGCTTTTTTGGCAAAATCGTAACGAAACAAGTGACTAAATTTATACCGCTAGGCGGACAAATTGTAGCAGCTAGTTTAGGCTATTTCATGATGAAAAAAATAGCAGAAACGCATCTTACTGACAGTTACAATCTTGCAAAGCGTATTCAGCAAAAAAGCCGTACCACCATTGTAAATTAATCTATGCCTTATGGCTGAGAGCTTAATCTGCTCTCAGCTGTTTTAAAACCGCCCTTAATACTTCTAGACGTGCCGTATATTTATCATCAGTTGCAACAATATACCAAGGTGCATAGTCAGTACTGGTTCGCTCAAACATATCTGCTGCAGCTTTTAAATAATCATCCCACTTATCACGATTACGCCAATCTTCTGCAGTAATTTTAAAACGTTTATGCGGTGTCTCTTCTCTGGCCTTAAAGCGCTGCTCTTGCTCATCTTTGCTAATCGCAAGCCAAATTTTTACCACAATCGTTTGGCTATCAAATAAATCTCTTTCAAAACGATTAATTTCGTCATAGGCACGCTGCCACTCTAAAGGTGAAGCAAAACCTTCAACACGTTCAACAAGTACACGCCCATACCATGTCCGGTCGAAGATCGTGATTTTCTCGGCCTCATTAATACGGTTCCAAAAGCGCCATAAGTAAGGGTGTCGTGCTTCAAAGCGTTCAGGTGCTCCAATACAGTGAATATCATATTCACGCGGGTCTAGATTTTTAACAATTCGCTTAATTGCCCCCCCTTTACCGGCAGCATCCATTCCCTCAAAAGCAATGACGACATTGCGTTTATCGAAACGCATAGCATCAGCAATTTTTTTGCTTAATTTATCGAGCTCTTTTTTGTATTCAGCTTTTTCAAGAGGTTCATTAGAAGGCTTTAATAAACTCTCTGGAATTTTAGCCTGCTGCCATTTTCCTTTGACTTCGGTTTCATGGTCTGGAAGTTGGCGCATGTGCTGTAAAAGGTACTGAGCAAAAAACTGATCACGCTGCTTTTCATCTTCGCCATCAATAATGTACCAATCGTCGGTAAAACGACGGCGTAACTTTTGCAAAGTGTCATATTGTTTTTTATTACGCCAATCTAGACCATGAAGCTTATGCCAGTGTTGCTCAGACGGGTCAATTTTGTCTAAACGTTTTTGTAGTGATTTCCATGAAAGATCGAACCAGACTTTAATGACATCGACATAGTTATTTTTTAGATCTTGTTCAAATGCTCGCATATTTTCAACATAAGCATCAAAGCGTGCCTCATCTAAAGGTTCAGATACATGTGTTGCTGTAACAAGCAAATCGCTATACCAATTACCAAACATCACCACAATTTGACCTTCGGTAGGAATAAAATCCGAATAAGATTGCCAAAATGCTTCTGTATCTGTCAGTACACGTGGCGCATCTGCTTTGACTCGTAAATATCTAGGGTCCAACCACTCGCGAAGCTGCTTAACCGCTTCCCCTTTACCTGCCAGCTCAATACCACTCATTAAAATGAGCGTGCTTTTAGCGTTGGGTTTTCCCCGACTTTCTTTTAACGCATATTGGGCTTCAATCAAGTCAACTGAAAGCTGTTCTTCATCTCGAATTTCAAATTTTGGTTGTTGTTCACTCATAGTCCACGGCTCTAATCTTTTATTGTTTAATTTCGATGATCTTTAACTTAGGCGGTTAAATGATGAATTGCTATACAAATTATGTCATTGCGACAAAAATCTGTCTAAGAATTGACGCATGAATCATTTTTTTTACATCTACTCGCCATAGTACAAGGTTACAATGCCTCTTATGATTTTTTGCAAATAGCCCAATATTAGAGCCTTAAATGTCTAAACTCGCTGCTTTTGATGATCTTTTACAACAATATAAAACATTTAATTATCACGATAATCCAGTGCTTGCCCAACGTTTGCAAGATGTACAAACATGGCTAAAAGAGCGGATGAAAGATACGCATCACGACTTTTTTAATCTGCCTGAACACAAACTCATGTCAGAGTATTTTTTAAATCGTTTATATGGTGGTCCAGAGTTTGATGCTCTTGCAGCTCAAATTGAACGCTTATTGAAATATGCTCATAAAGCCGAAAAAGTATTGCCTGAAAATGCAATTAAAACTGGCACTAAATCGGTAAGTCTGGCTGTGCTTGCAACTCAACTTGATGAGCAAGTGGCTATGCAGCTTCTTGAGGACTATCCAGCAGATACAGTACTCACTGATGAGATTATGCGTTTAACCTTAATCAAGCTTGACCAAGCAGAAGCTCGTTATCAGCAGCTTGCTCTTCTTGATGATTTAGGCGCAGCACTCGATAAATACATGCGCTCATTTATGATGTTTACGGCTTTTAAAATGTGTAAAGGTATTGCCCAGAAATATCACTTCGAATTGATGTATGATTTTATCCAAGATGGTTTTAGTGCGATGAAACCGTTAAAATCAGCCGAGAACTTTATCAAGGCTTTTACTGAAAAAGAACGCCAAATTATTGAAAATGTACATTCAGGGCATCCGAATCCGTTTAGAGTGTGATAAGGTCGGCACAGAGAAAAAATCAACCTTACGAAGTTGAGATTTTATTCATTATATTTGCATGATGATGCCTGTAAAAATAGACAAAATCTGTCATCATGCAGAACTTATTCCGTTTCACTTGAGTTTGAGTCTAGGAGAGACAATATGTCTAACGAAAACCAAAAGCCAACATCTCCAACTGAGCAGGCACAAAGTTCAGACAAAGTTAGCCCATTCCTAAGCTCACCTTTACCGTCAGGTACCCCTCAAGGGCAACAACAATCTTTACAACAAACCTTAACCGATACACCTGTTAATGGTTCTGTACCGAAATATAATTTACCACGTGGTGCTAGCAATACTGGCAACGTGGGTGAAACCACTCACTTCGGTTATTCAACAGTTAGAACTGAAGATAAAGCTCAAAAAGTTGCAGAAGTATTCCACTCGGTTGCAAGCAAATATGACTTGATGAATGACTTAATGTCATTTGGTATTCACCGCCTATGGAAACGCTTCGCAATTAACATGTCTGGCGTACGCCGTGGTCAACACGTGTTAGATATTGCTGGTGGTACAGGTGACTTAGCAAAAGTATTTAGCCGTGAAGTTGGTCCTCAAGGCCATGTCGTTCTTTCAGACATTAACGAATCTATGCTTAATGTTGGTCGCGACCGCCTAATTGATGCAGGCTGTACCAATGTTGACTTCGTACTTGCCAATGCAGAAACTTTAGAGCCTTTTGCAGATAACAGCTTTGACTTACTCACCATTAGCTTTGGTTTACGTAACGTGACAGATAAAGATGCAGCGCTTGCTTCTATGTTCCGTGTGTTGAAGCCAGGTGGTCGTTTACTTATTCTTGAGTTTTCTAAGCCTGTATTTGAGCCATTCTCAAAACTTTATGACCTCTATTCATTCACTGCTTTACCGATTATGGGCAAATTGGTTGCGAATGACTCAGAAAGTTATAAATATTTGGCTGAATCAATTCGTATGCATCCAGACCAACGCACCTTAAAAGGTATGATGGAAAATGCTGGCTTCCAGAACTGTGGCTATCACAACCTTACTGCTGGTATCGTTGCCGTTCACCGTGGCTTCAAACTGTAAGGGATAACGATATGTGGTCGATTCTGGCACTCGGTGCAGTCGAACGTATCATTCATCATCTGATCGATCTGGATGCGGTTACACGCATTCAGCTTAATCAGTTACAGGGCAAAATGCTGCGTGTTGTGATTGATAGCCCACAGCTTTCTGTCGATGTATTCTTTGACCAAGAAAAAGTACGTCTTGAAACTACTGCAACAGGGCACAGTGAAAAGCCTTCTATTTTTGAACAACGCCCTTTTGATGCGCAATTCAAAATTTCTGAAGCAACAGCAACTTTGCATGTTAAAGATGTCGTCGAACTGATTAAATTATTGGTCAGCGATCCAGATCAGATTGGCAATATCCCATTGCAAGGTGATTACCACCTGCTACAGGATATTCAAAAGATTATGCAGCAAGCTGAACCAGATTTAGCTTCGCACTTATCAAGATGGGTAGGTCCTCAACTCGCCCACGAAATTGGCAAGCTTCAACTTGCACCCAAACATTTAAAACGCTCTCTTCAAAGTCATCTATTTTTTGCAGAAGACGCATTAAAAGAGGATAGCGGTCTATTTGCCCCTCGTTGGGAAATGGATGATTTAACTCAAGCAACTCGCAAGCTTAATCAAGACATTGACCGTCTAGAAGCAAGATTGCAGCAACTCAACACACAACTACAACCCTCTCAAGACTAGGTAAGACTGTATATGATTCCGCACGTTTCACGTTTACTCGAACTTTGGCGTATTGCAGCGCACTATAGACTCGATACGTTGTTCCCTGCGGATGAATTACCAGTTAAAGCTCAACGTGCATTAAGTGTTATTAAAATGCACCCAGCTGCATGGTCTAGTCGCGAACGTAAAAATCCTTTAAAGCTCAAAGAAGCTTTGGAAGAGATGGGACCGCTTGCAATTAAGCTTGGACAATTACTGTCAACTCGACGTGATTTGATTCCACCTGAAATACTCGCTCAATTGGTATTACTTCAAGATCAGGTAAAACCTTTTGATAGCAATGTTGCCAAACAACGTATTCAAGAATCATTAAAAGCTGACGTAAATACCTTGTTTGCACGATTTGATGATCAGCCATTAGCAGCTGCTTCAATTGCACAAGTTCATACTGCTGCTTTGCACGATGGTCGAGAAGTTGTTGTTAAAGTGACTCGCCCCGACATTCGCAACCAAATTTTGCAAGACTTTGAGATTTTGGCATGGTTAGGCAATACACTAGAAAGTCGCCTTGAAGCTGCTCGTGCCTTACATCTCTCTGAAATTATTCAAGACTACCGCCAGATTATCTTAAATGAGCTGGACTTGAGTATTGAAGCAGATAACACTCGTCGTATGCGCCATTATTTTACTGGCTCAACCATGATGTATGTGCCTGAAGTCTACATGGACACCAAAGATGTCATGGTGGCAGAGCGCATTACAGGTGTTCCTATTTCAGATACGGCAACCTTTGACCGTCTCGGCATGGACCGCGCACAACTTGCAGAAAAAGGATTAACCATTTTCTTTACGCAAGTATTCCGCGATAACTTTTTCCATGCCGACATGCACCCCGGCAATGTCTTTGTAGAAACAATTAACCCAAGCAATCCACGCTTTATTGCACTCGACTGTGCAATTATGGGTGAGTTATCTAAGCATGACCAGATGACCATTGCCCGCATGTTGCTTGCTGTAATGAACAGCAACTTTATGCAGCTCATTCAAATTGTGCATCAAGCTGGTTGGATTCCACCGGGTACAGACCAAGATGCGCTATCGCGTGAAATGCGTCGCACCGTTGGCCCAATGGTGTCTAAACCAATGGATCAACTTGATTTTGCTGGCATCTTGATTCAAGTGATGGATATTGCTCGTCGATTCCATTTAGAGATTCCACCACAACTCATGTTGTTGCTAAAGACTTTAGTGCATGTCGAAGGCCTAGGGACCGATCTTTACCCGCAGCTCGACATCTGGAAATTGGCAAAACCAATTTTGACTGAATGGGTCAAGGCCAACATGAACCCAGTCAAAAATATAAAAGAGTTAGGACAGCAACTACCTGACCTGCTTTTAGGTGCTCAAGATTTCCCAAGCTTAATTGTTGATAGTTTAAATGGTTTAAAAAATCAGTCTGCTTGGCAAGACCGTCAGTTACGCGAAATGCAGCAACTTCGTTTGCAAATGGAACATCAACAACGCCGCAGTTGGATGTTCGGTAGTAGCATGCTGATTTTACTGACTATTGCGATTATTAGCCCTTGGTTTGTTTCAATTATTTTAATTGTGCTAAGCAGTTTATTAGCGCTTTGGCGCATCTTGAAATAAGTTTTAAATCCCTTGCCCGCGCAAGGGATTTTTTTATGACTAAACTTTAATTTAAAAAAATATAGATCGCTTATTCGTTGATTGCTAAATTAGCATTCATAAATGCATCAAAAGAACAAACAATGAAAACTTCTCATTTTGCGATTATCGGTGCCGGTACCGCAGGTTTAGCCACTGCGATTTTGCTCGCCCGTGAAGGTAATAACGTTACTATTTTTGAACAAGTTGATGAGTTATCTCCAGTAGGTGCAGGTTTATTACTACAACCTGCAGGCTTAGCAGTATTTGAACATTTAGGGGTGCTCGATAAGGCTCTAACATTAGGAGCAAAAGTAACAGGGTTAGAGGGGCAACTTCCCAACAAGCGTCTTTTAGTCGACAGCCACTATCACGAAGCATCTACAAATCTCTATGGTTTAGGTATACACCGAGCTACTTTATGCCATGTACTAACCCAAAAGCTTAGTGAGTATTCGAGCCAAATTACTTGGCGTATGAACCATTCTGTTGAGAGTTTTGAAGAACATAACAATGAAGTTCGACTATTCGGAACTCATCAAAATCAAAAGTTTGATGCTTGCTTTGATGCCGTCCTTATTGCAAATGGTGCTCGGAGCCAATTACGCCCCAAAGCATGGGTAAAAGTTGACCAAGCCTATCCTTGGGGTGCGGCGTGGAGTATCGTGCCTGAGTGCCAAGTACTCGATTCTGAAATTCTGCATCAATTTTATGATCGCTCGAAGATTATGATGGGAATTCTTCCTACAGGAGCGATTCCAACAGAACCTAAGCAGCGCCTTTCAAGTATCTTCTGGAGCTTACCTACCCCGCAATTACAAAGCTTTTTACAAGATGAGCAAGCTAAACAAACTTGGTTAAAGCAAGTCTCAGAGCGATGGCCCAAAGTTGCAGAATGGCTCAAAGAGATTTTGTATAACAGTCCAACTCAACCTAAATGGCTATCTGCAAATTACCGTGATGTCGTCATGACTCAATTTGGTCAAGGCAGAATTGGTGTGATTGGAGATGCAGCTCATGCAATGAGCCCACAGTTGGGGCAAGGTGCAAATATGGCATTATTAGATGCTTGGGCTTTTTCGCAATCATTGCAACATGCCCAAAAGAGTCAAACTATTGATTGGCCCCTGCTCTGGCAGCGCTACCACCAGCTCCGCCGTTCATCTACTCAGTTTTATCAATTTCTCAGTCGTTTATTAACACCACTTTATCAATCTGATCATTGGTGGGCTGGAGGCTTAAGAGATTTAGTTTTTCCTTGGATGTATCAAATCCCCTATTTTCGAAAGGAAATGGCAATCACAATTTCAGGTTTAAAGACTGGTCCATTTCAGCAAATTGATTATGATCAAGTCGCTCAATTACCTAAAGAAAGCAGCACTTTTAATTTAAAAAGTGAATCTCTGTCTGACTATTAACCCAACTAAATGATAGTGAATAACATATGAAAATTAGCCATCTTGATCATCTTGTTTTAACTGTCTCGAATATTGAAACTACATGTAATTTCTATCAAACCGTATTAGGGTTTGAGGTCATCACTTTTAAAGGTGATAGAAAGGCTCTACAGTTTGGAAATCAAAAAATAAATTTACACCAGCAAGGTAACGAGTTCGAACCTAAGGCATTACAGCCGACTCCTGGATCTGCCGACCTGTGTTTTATTTCAGAAACTCCCATTTCCGAAGTGATTGCGCACTTTAATCAATTAAATATTACAATTGAAGAAGGCCCCGTTGAACGTACGGGTGCAATGCATCCTATTCTTTCAGTTTATATTCGCGATCCAGATCAAAATTTGATTGAGATTTCAAATATCCTCAAGTCTTAGCCACTTGAATAAGATACCGACTGGTAAGCGTTACAAGTTGTTCATTACTCTGGCAAAGACAAAAAGCGCAAAGAATTTTTCCGCAAAGCGACGTTGATGCCGTACACTATACAAGCTATTTTTTAGCATCTGATTGAAATCAATTTATAGTTCATATTTCTTTGGTGATTCCTCATGAATAACACGCAATGGCTCGATGAAGTAAAATTTAACGAACAAGGTCTTATCCCTGCCATTGCTCAACATCATCAAACCGGACGTATTTTGATGGTGGCGTGGATGAACCGTGAAGCACTCGCGCTCACAGCAGAAAAAAATCAGGCTGTTTATTTCTCTCGCTCTCGCCAAAAACTTTGGCACAAGGGTGAAGAATCAGGCCATTTCCAAACAGTTTATGAAATTCGTCTGGACTGTGACGGCGACGTAATTATTCTACAAATTGAACAACACGGTGGTATTGCATGCCATACGGGTCGTGAGTCTTGTTTCTATCGTAAACTCACACCACAGGGTTGGGAAATTGTCGATGCACAATTAAAAGACCCTACTGCAATTTATGGTGACAAAGCTAAAACTGAAAGCCACGATCATGCTCACACCACAGAACAAGTCGATGTACTTGCTCACTTAGGGCAATTGATGCAAGAGCGTAAGCAAGCTGAAGCTGATACTTCATATGTTGCAAGCCTCTACAAAAAAGGTATCAATAAAATCTTAGAAAAAGTGGGTGAAGAAAGCGTAGAAGCAATTATTGCTGCTAAAGATTTTGCCGCACAGGATTCAGAAGCTCACTTAAATGATCTCGTTTATGAAACAGCAGATTTGTGGTTCCATACTATTGTGATGTTGGGTTATTTCGATCTTAATCCACAACTTATTATTGACGAATTAGCTCGTCGTCAGGGTTTATCTGGTTTAGTTGAAAAAGCTAACCGCAACAAGGTTTAAAATCACTCAGTGTCGAATATTGAAAAACCTAAAGCCACCTATGAGCAAGCGATTGCCATAGATAACGCACGTCTTGGGCAGTCATTTAAAGTGATTGCCTATGCGGGCACAGGTAAAACCACCACTTTACAAATGATTAGCGATGCCATGCCTGAACGCCGTGGTATGTATCTAGCATTTAACAAAGCTATTGCTGGTGAAGCACAAAACAAATTCCATCGTAATGTAGACTGCCGTACTTTTCACTCGCTCGCTTTTCGTAGCGTACCCCGCGGTGTAACCGATAAATTACGTCTACCACGACTAAGCCCAAGTTTTATTGCTAAAGAATATCGACTAGAACCTATTACGCTACGACGTATGATGGGTGGGCGTTACGAGAAATATGTCTTAATGCCAAGTCGCCTAGCGAGCCTTGTCGCAAATGCTGTGAGCTATTTCTGTTCAACAAGCTCCCAATATCCGGCACCTCGACATATTCAGGCGCCCAACTGGTTGCATCCAGACGATATTATCGAATTACAAAATCACCTTTACCCTGCTGTGGAACGACGTTGGTTAGAATCGATTGACCAAAACCATCAAGCTGGTATTGGGCATGATATTTACCTCAAACTTTGGGCATTGTCTGAGCCAAACATTCCTACTGACTACGTATTGTTTGATGAAGCACAAGATGCTGACCCACTAATGCTAGGCATTTTGCTTCGCCAAAAAAATACTCAAGTTATTTATGTCGGTGATGCACATCAACAAATCTACGCTTGGCGTGGTGCAATTAATGCCATGCAACAATTGCCCTTGCCGGAATCTCGGTTAACCACTTCTTTTCGTTTTGGCGAAACGATTGCCGATGTAGCCAATGCACTGCTTGGCGGTTTAAATGAAACTGTTCCCTTGCTTGGTAATCCAAACCAGAAATCAAGCGTAGTGAATAAACCGCATACAAAAATGCGTGATGCGATTTTATGCCGTACCAATGCTCGTGCAATGGAACTTTTACTGGCAGGCTTAGTTCACGGCGATAAAGTGAGTTTGCAGGCGGATCATCAAAAACTAAACCGTTTTGTAGACGCCGCAAGCCTCTTAAAGCAAGGAAAACGAGTTACTGACGTTCCTGAATTGGCATGGTTTAACTCATGGCACGATGTACATGAGTACTGTGAAACCAATGAAGGAAGTGACATTAAGCCATTGGTTAAACTGGTTGATGATCACGGCACTGACCCGCTAAAAAAAGCACTTGCAAAGATTACTCCACTTGAGCAAGCTGATTATGTGATCTCCACAGCTCATAAAGCGAAAGGGCTAGAATGGAATCGCGTTCATATTGAAGATGACTATCAATTTAAAATTAATGGTTTAGAACACAAGATTAGTGATGAAGAATTAAGATTACTTTACGTTGCCTGTACTCGTGCTAAAGTAAGTCTAAATATCCATCATCTTTATGATCTGATACAACAATTAAAACTAAGGGCGCCTTTAAGTCTTCGTCAATCGGTTGGTTGAAGCGCTCATAATTAGGTGA
>NZ_JZFB01000004.1:294598-295077 GCF_001188385.1 Acinetobacter sp. V2
CTGTTTCACGATCTTAAAATACAGTTTCAATATGAAAAACAGCCGATTACCTTAATTTTAGGTGAACAAGCAACGGGTAAAAGTATGTTGCTCAAACATACTTACCATGCTCTAACTTGGTTCCCTGCCCGTTTTAAAGATTTACGTAGCCCCGGTATTGTTATGCCTGACCAAGACATTACTCAATCGCGTCTACAGTCAAAAATCGAAGTGACCCTTCAAGTTCCACCAGAAATTGGCTCTTTACCAGAAAGTACTTCTGCACAAGAGGTAGATTCTTCGCTGTGTAGCTGGAAACTTTTTAAAACCCTAAATTCAAGTGGCATTGGAATCAGCCAAGTTGAAACTCAGCAACTTGACCAGACTATGGCCCTTTATCAACAAGTCATCAAAAAAGATCCATTACAAGGGTTACCCTTAATCGCTTACTACCCAGCCGAGCGATTTGTAAATGATATTAATCTGCTCAATAAAAATTT
>NZ_JZFB01000004.1:295119-307986 GCF_001188385.1 Acinetobacter sp. V2
CCAGTTCCGTTCACAACCTTCACTCGTTTTTTTGAATGGTTACGTGAAATTAGCGATATCGAAAATGCTCAAGCTGCACATTTAGTACAACGCATTAAATCTAAGCAATCAGATCCACAAGATCAGACAGAACTATTAAATGAGCTTCAAAAAGAGTTATCTGGGCAACCTAAACAGCTCACCGCACCTAACCTCTACGCTCTTAAAAATGCATTAAATATTGTTTTGCCAGAGCTCAAAGACTTATATTTGCAATATCAGCCTAGGCTTCAACTTATGGCTGATTATGATGGCCAAACCCTGCCTTTTCAGCAACTTTCCAACACCACAAAAACATGGATTGCTTTAGTAGGCGATATTGCCCGCAGGCTCTGTTTACTCAATCCGTTAAGCCTAAATCCTTGCCTTGAAGGTGAAGGAATTTTACTCATTGATCAAATTGACGCGCAACTCGATGCACAGCATTGTTCAGAAATTTTAAACAAACTCCATCAGGCATTTCCACGCTTACAAATTATTGCAACTGGAAGTCGTGAAGAGCTATTGGAACATGCCTCGGCTTATCAATGTTTAAAATTAGAGCATGGTAAAATTAGCCATCTTGATTTAAATACCACCAAACAACAGCTTGAACACATCTATACATTACTCCAAAGAAGCGAGTCATTAGTTCCACATATTGAAACGCAGCTTCCAAGCTTAATAGACCCTACTCCCTCTCCAGCACAGGTTGATGTTTTATTTCAGCAAATTCAGGGTTTAAATGAACAACAAAAAAACGAATTGCTACGCATGATTCATGCAGGAGACACACCAGAAGAAAGCCCTTCTGTTTAAATTTTATAATCAATCGGCTCTCTTTTTATAATTAAAAAGCAGAGTCACAAAATATATGGTTAAGTCAGGTTTTTTAGCTTTAAAAATAACTAGATGTTGTTACTACATGTAATAACATCAGATTTTTACTGCTTTTTTAGTGTACAATAAATTTCATTTTGCGTTTTTATTCTTCAAGTTGCGCAATACAACTTGTTTCTCGCTTTATTTTCTAATTTGGTTGGGTTTTCAGAATAACAAAGTCTTGGAACTCTCTTTGAATTCCTATCTATTCTGAAATTAAAAATTCACCTTTAGGTTTCGGCCTAAATCACATATGGATACGAGTGTGCTACCGATAATTATCTTATTACCGTTAATATTAGGCACCACCCTTGTTTCATTGCTTCAACGGTTCTCGCGTGGAGTAACGGCTTTAGGGGCAATTGGAGTCAGTTTAACCAGTTTTGGTTTATTACTGACTCAAGCTAAAACTGTGCTTGGTGGTGCAAGCATTCAACAAAGCTGGGATTGGTTACCTCAATTAGGAATTAATCTAAGCTTCAGACTCGATGCTCTTGGTTTACTATTCTCTTTACTTATTACCGGTATCGGTACCCTCATTTACATATACGCCTATTACTATCTTGGCCCTAAAAATTCTTTAAGCAAACTCTATGCTTTACTCATGCTGTTTATGGCAGCAATGCTGGGTATTTCGCTCTCTAATAATCTTATTATTTTATTAGTCTTTTGGGAGCTCACCAGTATTTCATCTTTCTTGTTAGTGGGTTACTGGAGCCATTATGAAGCTGCTCAACGCGGCTCTCGAATGGCGCTCACCATTACAGGGATGGGCGGTTTGGCATTATTGGGTGGATTTATTTTATTAGGACAAATCACCGGAACCTATGAAATTAGTGAAATCATGGGTATGAAAGACACCATTCAAGCCCATGCTCTATTTATTCCAATGCTATTGCTTATTTTGCTTGGTGCATTTACGAAGAGTGCTCAGTTTCCATTTCATTTTTGGTTACCAAACGCAATGGCTGCACCAACACCGGTGTCTGCCTACCTACACTCTGCGACCATGGTAAAAGCGGGTATTTTTCTACTTGCCCGCTTACTACCAATTTTTGTAGGCGCTGCGATCTATCACAATATTGTGACATTCATCGGCCTGTTTACACTTTGTATGGCAGCATGTTTTGCCATTTTTAAAGAAGATTTAAAAGGGCTATTAGCCTATTCAACGATTAGTCATTTAGGGCTTATTGTTTGTTTACTTGGTATCGGTTCACCTTTAGCAGTTGCTGCTGCTATTTTTCATATTATTAACCATGCAACATTTAAAGCTGCACTCTTTATGATTGCAGGGATCATTGACCATGAAACGGGGACACGTGATCTTCGAAAACTCAGTGGTATTTGGCAATTACTCCCTTTCACTGCCACATTAACCATGATCACCGCTGCCTCTATGGCAGGTGTACCACTCACCAATGGCTTTATTTCTAAAGAGATGTTCTTTACCGAGCTATTGGCGAATCTTTCAGGTTCAGCAGTTATCTTTGCCAGCATCATTGCAACGCTTGCGGGTATTTTTGCAGTGAGTTATTCAATTCGTTTAGTGCACGGCGTGTTTTTTGATGGTCCGATTGGTAAACAAGTGCCAAATAAAAATGCACATGAACCACCAATGGGCATGCGCGCACCAGCCCTTCTTCTTGCTGTGCTATGTATCCTAGTCGGCGTTTTACCTTCTTTGTTGGTAGAACCACTAGTAAATAGCGTAACCAGAGCAAGCTTGATGCAACCAGAGTTTGCAGGAACTCATCTTGCAATCTGGCACGGATTCAATGCTCCTCTTGTGATGAGTATTATTGCTTTAGTGGGCGGCTCACTGTTCTATTTTGCTTTGGCAAAAGATGGCATGATTCGTAAAATTGACCTTGACCCACGTCTTGGTAGATTACAAGGCCGCATTTTATTTGATTTATTTTTAAAACATCTGTTGCTCACTAGCCGAAAAATCAAGCAAAAAACTGAAAATGGCTCATTGCAAAGTTACTTGTTTTTGATCATTGCTTTTAGCGTCATCATGGTCACTATGCCGCTACTTAATCAAGGGCTCACTACAGGCACACGTGAACTTACTCATGCCCCATGGATTGCCATTGTTCTCTGGCTAACCCTGTTCTCAGGTTGCTGGATGATGCTGTGGTTCCATCATGAGCGTATTAAAGCAGTCCTTATTAGTGGTGCAATTGGTTTAGTGGTAACGATGGTGTTTGTCACCATGTCAGCGCCGGATTTGGCACTGACTCAAATTACCGTGGATGTTGTAACCACTGTTCTGTTACTAATGAGTTTATCTTTACTTCCACAGTTAACACCTTATGAATCTCTTCGCTCTAGACGTTTAAGAGATGCTGCTTTAGCGATTGTTGGAGGCTTAGGAATAGGCTGGATTGCGTGGCTGATTTTAACCCGTGATCATAATTCGATTTCATGGTTCTTTGCGCAGCAGTCTTTACCACTTGGTGGTGGCTCAAATATTGTAAATGTCATTTTAGTTGACTTCCGTGGTTTCGATACCTTTGGTGAAATTACGGTGCTGGGCATTGCTGCTATTGGTTCACTTTGCCTCATGGATGGTATGCGTGTACATGGTACAACCATAACCCAAGGTCTCACCTACCGTTTTAATCCATCTCCGCTCATGTTCCGTATTACAGCCTCTTGGGTATTGCCATTGGCGCTTGTCGTGAGTGTTTATATCTTTATGCGAGGCCATAACTATCCAGGTGGTGGCTTTATTGCAGGTCTAATCACCTCAATGGCGTTAATCATCCAATATATTGCGCTAGGCCAAGACCAGACAGAGCAATTACTTAAAGCAAAATCAGGTCGTCTTTACGAAGTGTGGATTGGTTCAGGTTTAACCATTGCTGGGCTTACTGGTGTAGCTGCATGGTTCTGGTTACGCCCATTCCTGACTAGCGCGCACGTGTATGTTGAATTACCAATTTTAGGAAAACTACATTTGGCTTCGGCTGCGAGTTTTGACTTAGGGGTTTATATCACCGTAGTTGGTGCAACGATGTTGCTCATCTCGGTATTGGGAGACTCTCGCCACTCAAGTATGTCTGGTCCTGTAGTACCACATCGGGAGGAATCATCATGATCAGTTTAGAATTCTTATTGGCTTCTGCGATTGGTTTACTTGTTGCCACAGGTATTTATCTGATTTTACGTGCTCGTACTTTCCCTGTCGTGCTTGGATTAGCTGTAATTGGCTATGCTGTAAACCTATTTTTATTTGCGATGGGCCGATTACAAATTAGCTCACCCGCAATTTTAACTGAGACAACAAAAATAACCGATCCCCTTCCTCAAGCGCTGGTATTAACAGCCATTGTGATCGGTTTTGCAACCACCGCTTTTATTGTACAACTGGCACTGCGTAGCCGTTATGAATCAGGTAGTGATCATGTTGATGCTAAAGAAGACATCTCTCCAACATACGACCCACGTGAGGATGAGCCGTAATGTTTGATTTTTTATCTTTCTGGCAAGAACATGCGCCGATTTTTAGCATTCTCATTCCGGCATTTACTGCTTTTATCTTATTACTGCTAGGCAACCCAGGTGCAGGTGCTTTAAAAGATGACTGGCGACAACCATGGCGTCGTGGCATTAGTCTTGTTTCTGCAATTGCTGGATTAATTACTGCAATTGTATATTTAAGCTTTGCAAGCACAGGTCAAATTACCACTTACCAGCTGAGTGAATGGTCAGCACCGTTTGGTATTGTGCTTGTATTAGATCGTCTTTCTGCTTTTATGCTGGTACTGACCTATGCATTAGTCGTTCCAGTTTTATGGTATGCAAGCGACAATTGGGATACCCGTGGTCGTTATTTCCATGCCATGGTGCATTTCTTATTAATGGGTATCTGCGGAGCATTTTTAACAGGCGATTTATTTAACCTTTTCGTCTTTTTTGAAATCTTGTTGATGGCTTCGTATGTTTTGCTTTTACATGGGCAAGGCAAACCACGTTTTCAGCTTGGCGTTCACTATGTCATTATCAATCTTCTAGCCTCTGCCCTATTCTTAATCGGCCTTGGTATGATTTATGGCAGTGTGGGTAGCCTCAACATGGCTGATGTTTCACGCCTTATTCCGACACTTGAAGCAGATCAACACAAATTAGCTGTAGCAGGTGCCCTACTTTTATTTGTAGTGTTTGGCATTAAAGCAGCGATGCTTCCCGTAGGTTTTTGGCTACCAAAAACTTATGCTGTTGCAAGTACACCTGTGGCTGCAATTTTCACCATTATGACCAAGGTCGGGATCTATTCGATTTTGCGTGTAAATGGAACCGTATTTGACGACGCGCTTAGCCAAGAAATTTTAAAAAGCTGGTTACTTCCGATTGGTTTGATTACTTCACTTTACGGTGTGATTGCAGCAATTGGAGCAGATCGTTTACGTCGCTTTGTCGGCTTTATGGTACTTTCTTCAATTGGTACATTGCTCACAGCAATTGCCATGTCAAATACACAAGCATGGTCTGGCGCTTTGTATTACTTAGTGCACAGTACGCTAATTGGCGCGGCTTTTTATCTATTTTGTGGATGGATAACTTCACAACGTGGAGATTTTAAAGATCATTTAAAAGTTGCCCCAAGAATCAAACAAGAAAAAGCGGCTATGGTGACTTATTTCTTGATTGCCATGATGCTCGCGGGTTTACCACCTTTTAGTGGTTTTCTTGGAAAGGTATTTATTTTACAAGCGACAGTCGAAGCCAGCTACCAAGGTTGGATCATTGGTGTTGTGCTTGTTGTGAGCCTATTAAGTATTATTGCTCTAACACGAGTTGGTTTTATCTTGTTCTGGCGAGCAACACCACCAGAGGAAGATCCAATTCATCCGGCTTATATTCTTTATCGAGCATTACCAGAACGAGCACCACCACGTAATGATCAAGTGATTTATGTGTTACTTGCTGGCTTAATCGCTTATGTCGTCTTTGCTGCACCTATTCAGCATTACACATTAAGTACTGCCCAGCAGATTCAAGACCACGCACTTTACCAACGCACTATTCTTAAAATGGATAAAAATGGTGAAGTCATTAGCGTGCAACCATTTGATCCAGCTTACCTACCAGAAACTAAATATGGTGGTGAGGTTGAAGATCATAATGCTTACCTCGTTCCAGATATTATTTCGAAAGATACCTTCAATGGTGAACATATTTCGGAATATAAACTTCGACAAATTCAGCAACAGGACAAACTACAAACGCCTACCATTGTTGATGATAGTCAATTGAAACCTATGGAGCCATAAAAATGCAGTTATCTCATTTGCTTGAACGCTGGTTTCCACATCCATTTGTTTCCGTTCTTATCATTTTATTTTGGCTGATGCTGTCACATAGTCTTGATGCTAGTGACATTCTGACGGCAGTACTGTTGGGTTTAATTATTCCTCGTTTAGTTAAACCGTTTATCACCCGTACACCGCATATTCACTGGAAACCAGCTATTAAATTATGCTTTGTGGTTCTTTGGGATATTGTTATTTCTAACTTTCGAGTGGCAAAACTCGTTTTAGGACCCACCAAAAATTTACATCCTAAATGGTATCGTGTGCCATTAGAAACGGAACATGAGCAAGTTAATACTTTACTGGCAATGATCATCACGACAACACCTGGTACGGTTTCTGCGGGCATTGATCAGGAACGTGGAGATATTCTGGTTCATGCTTTGAGCACGGATAATACCGAATCTGATATTGAAGACATCAAACAACGTTATGAAATTCCACTTATGGAAATTTTTGATGTAAAAAGCAAAACGGAGGCAAGTGCATGACCATCCTACCCTATGCTCTAGGTATTAGCTCAATTGCCATTACTATCTCTATGCTACTTTGCCTCTTCAGATTGGTCATAGGCCCATCAATTGTAGATCGGCTTTTAGCACTCGATACTCTCTTCTTAAATGCAACGTGCCTCATTGTTGTTTTAGGCATTTATTGGATGACGACCTCTTTATTTGAAGGAGCCCTACTGGTTGCAATGCTAGGTTTCGTATCTACAGCAGCCTTAGCACGTTACTTCACAACTGGTCATGTAATCGATTAAGGAGAGATCAAAATGCAGTTTGTAATGGAAATTATTGTTTCGGTCTTTCTGGTTTTTGGTGCTTTCTTTATGTTAGTCGGCTCGATTGGCATGGTGCGCTTGCCTGACTTATTCATGCGCTTACATGCACCCACAAAATCGAGTACGTTAGGATTAGGCAGCTTTTTGATTGCATCTATGATCTTTTTTGCTTTTCAAGGCCGCTTTGGTTTTGCCGAGCTACTGATCACACTTTTAGCTTTTATTACCGCACCGGTTTCAGCAAATTTAATTGCTCAAGCTGCGCTACATTTACGTTTGCGCTCATTGAGTGGAGAAGTTCCTGAGTCAATTGAACGTCCCTTGCCGTGGGACCGTTATAAAATTGGACAGCGTTTCTCGCAAAATAAGCCGCCTATGGACCCTCCTAAAGACTAGAAAAAACCCACCAATAAAAAAGCCACCCGAAGGTGGCTTTTTTATTTTTTATATTACTGTTCTTCGTCTGAATCGCGTTTCGGTAAATCATTTACCGCTTTCTCGATCAGACCAAACATATAGTTACCATAAGCATTCGTCTTGTCATAATGGAAACGCAATCTTGGCGTAATACGTGTCTTGATACGACGGCTCAATTCATGACGCAAGAAACCAGAAGCTTTATTTAATACATCTAAAGTTTCTTTATTTGCTGCTTCACTTTGCTCATCGCCAAGCTCACGTCCCATTACGGTGACATAAACTTCAGCATAACCCATGTCTGCACTAACTTTCACCGCAGAGATGGTCACTAGACCACCTAAGCGAGGATCTTTAAGCTCTTGACGAATCAGCTCAGACAACTCGCGTTGAACTGAATCCGCCATGCGCTTTAAGCGTTGGCTACCCGCCATTAAAGACTCCGTTTAATCAATTGAACATCATAGACTTCAATTTTATCTTTCACTTTGATGTCTTTATAACCTTTCACCGCAAGACCACATTCCATACCGGCACGAACTTCTTCAACCACTTCTTTATAGCGACGAAGAGATTCAAGCTCACCTTGGAACACAACCACGTCATCACGTAATACGCGAATCGGTTTATTACGATGCAATACACCTTCAAGTACCATACAGCCTGCTGCTGCACCAAACTTACTTGAGTGGAATACTTCACGTACTTCAGCAACACCCAAGATAGTTTCACGATGTTCAGGAGCAAGTTTACCGCTCATGGCATCTTTCACATCATCAATTAATTCATAGATGATGCTGTAGTAACGAATATCGATACCGTCTTGGTCACTTCTCTGACGAGCAGTCGTATCAGCACGAACGTTAAAGCCTAACAATACAGCTTCTGAAGATTCAGCAAGAATCACATCAGACTCAGTAATCGCGCCAACACCCGAACTAATTACACGAACTTTTACTTCATCAGTAGATAATTCATGTAAAGCTGCATTCAATGCTTCTAAAGTACCACGTACGTCTGTTCTTAAAACAACGTTCACTGTAGGAACATCTTTTTTGCCCATTGACGACATGATATTTTCAAGACGCATTGCGCTTTGACGATCAATACGTTTTTGACGTTCACGGTCAGCACGAGCATCAGCAACTTCACGCGCTTTCTTCTCGTCATTTACAACAAGAACTTCATCACCTGCCATTGGAGCATCTGGAAGACCCAGAATTTCTACTGGAATAGATGGTCCTGCTGATTTAATCGGCTTACCATTTTCATCAGACATTGCACGGACACGACCATATGACGAACCTGCAAGAACAAGGTCACCAATGTTTAATGTACCGTTTTGAACAAGAATAGAAGTTACTGCACCACGGCCTTTATCAACACGCGCTTCAATAACAACACCTTGTGCAGCACCTTCAGCAGATGCTTTTAATTCCATCAATTCTGATTGAATAAGAATTAAATCAAGGAGTTCATCAATACCTTGTCCACTGTGTGCAGAAACTTTAGCAATCGGAACATCACCACCCCATTCTTCTGGAACGATTTGTTTCGTTGTTAATTCATTTAACACACGGTCTGGATCAGCAGATTCTTTATCCATTTTGTTGATTGCAACAATAATTGGAGTTCCTGCTGCACGCGCATGGTCAATTGCTTCTGCAGTTTGTGGCATTACACCGTCATCTGCCGCAACAACTAATACCACGATATCCGTTGCTTTAGCACCACGTGCACGCATTGAAGTAAATGCAGCATGTCCCGGTGTATCAAGGAATGTAATGATTCCTTTGTCTGTTTCAACGTGATATGCACCAATATGCTGGGTAATACCACCTGCTTCACCTGCCGCTACTTTCGAACGACGGATACGGTCAAGCAATGATGTTTTACCATGGTCAACGTGACCCATAATGGTAACAACTGGCGGACGAGTTGTTTGCTCACCGCGAGCTTCTTCAGCCGCTTCAAGCAAGTTATCTTCCGCTTGAGTATCAGAAACTAAAACAGGGTTATGGCCCATTTCTTCAACAACAAGTGCTGCTGTATCTTGGTCAATAGCTTGTTCCTGATTAACCAACTCACCCATTTTCATAAGTGTTTTGATAACTTCACGTACTTTAATCGCCATTTTTTGAGCAAGATCGGCAACAACAATGCTTGAACCGATTTCTACATCATAAACTTGCTTTTTAACTGGTTTTTCAAATCCATGCTTATTAGCTTGGCTTGATTTTAAACCACGTTTGTTATGGTTAACAAAGCTTTGCTCTTCTTGACCACGACGACCACCTTTTTTACCCGCACGAGGGTTAGTGGTTGCGCCACCGCGTTTAATTTCACGGTCTTCTTGCTTGAAAGAATCTTCATAAGCTTGGCCTACTAGACCTGAAGCAAGTGGAGAATCATCAATTACACGAATTGTGGTAGTAGCTTCGTCACTTGAATACTTAGACGCCATTTTGCGCATTTGTTCAAGTGTACGTTGCTGAGCTTCTTCAGCCGCTTTACGACGCGCAGCTTCTTCAGTTGCTTTCAACTGAGCTGTTTGTGCTTCACGAGCTTTCTTTTGCTCTAATGTTTCTGCTGGTTTTGGTGCAGGTTTTACTGTACCACCACCACGTTTTTTCACTACTACAGCAGCTTTAGGAGCTGTCTGAGCAGCGCTATCTTGTTGATGAGCAGCACGCATTGCATCTAAAGTTGCTTTTGCTTTTTGCTCTGTTTGAAGACGCGCGTTTTGCTGTGCAGTGTCACGCGTTTGCTGTTCTACACGTGCTTTAGCTTCAGCTTCTGCACGTGCTTTAGCTTCAGCTGCAATTTGTTCAGGGTTTGGTTTAGCAAAAACCTGTTTTTTACGTACTTCTACGTTAATTGTTTTTGCTTTACCTGAAGTACTTGCAACTTTAGCGGTACTGGTTGTTTTACGTTTCAACGCAATTTTTCCTGTGTTACCACTTTCCTGACCATGCACTTTTTTCAAATGATTGACTAAAGTATCCTGTTGTTCAGTGGTAATAATGTCGTCTGCTGTACGTTGAGGCAAACCTGCTTCACGAGCCTGTTCTAGGAGCTTCTCAACAGGACGTTCTACACTGAGAGCTAACTCTTTAATCGACTTGTCCGTCATATTTCATCTCCTAGTTAAACCATGATTCGCGAGCTTTCATGATCAATTGACCTGCTTTTTCATGATCAAGTCCTTCAATATCAGAGATATCATCAGTAGCTTGATCTGCCAAATCATCGACAGTAATAATACCGCGAGCGGCAAGCGAGTAAGCGATCTCAGAAGTCATGCCTTCCATAGTGAGAAGGTCTGCGCTCGGTTCTTGAATATTTTCTTGCTGTTTCAAAGCATCAGTAAGTGCTGCTTCTTTTGCACGACTTTGCAATAACTCAACCAATTCAGCATCAAGCTCAATTTCGTCAAAAGTTTCAGCTGGAACATAAGCAATCTCTTCTAAAGAGGTAAAGCCCATTTCCACCAACGCCATTGCTAAATCTTCTTCAATATCGAGACGTGATACAAACATATCAAGATATTGCTGAGCTTCATTTTGCTGACGAGCACGATACTCTTCTTCAAGCATCATGTCGAGTTTGTAGCCAGTTAAATCAGAAGCCAAGCGAACATTTTGGCCTTGTGAGCCAATCGCGCGAGCCAATTGATCGCTGGTTGCAAAAATAATATCGGCACTTCTTGCATCTTCATCAAGCACGATGCCTGAAACATCAGCTGGTTCTAATGCACTTGCAATGTACTGAGCTGGATCATCAGACCAGACCACTACATCAATACGTTCACCGTTTAACTCTTGTTGTACCGCTTGAATACGCGTACCACGCATACCAATACATGCACCTACAGGGTCAATACGATGGTCATTTGTTTTCACTGCAATTTTAGCACGAACGCCTGGTTGACGTGCCGCTGCTTTAATTTCAATAATTTCTTCAGAAATCTCAGGAATTTCTTTTTTCATTAAAGCAATTAACATTTCAGGCTTAGCGCGTGATAACAACAACTGAGCGCCACGACCTTCACGGTTCACATTGTATAAAATAGCGTTCATACGTTGTTTCGGGCGAAGAATTTCTTTAGGAATCATTTCTTCACGCGCAAGATAAGCTTCAGCGTTGTCACCTAAATCAATAATAAAGCCGTCTTTGGTTTGTTTTTTCACTTCACCGTAAATTAACTCACCAACTTTAGACTCGTATGCATCAGCAACTAAAGCACGCTCAGCTTCACGAATTTTTTGTACGATAACTTGTTTTGCAATTTGTGCAGCGATACGACCAAACTCAATAGATTCTACTTCGAGTTCACGAACATCACCAATTGACCATTTAGATGGGTCAAGGTCAGAAATCGCATCTTGGCAAGCCGGCATTTCATGATCTTCATCTGCTACAACAGTCCATTGACGGAATGTGCTGTAATCACCAGTTTTACGATCAATTTCTACACGAAGTTGAGCTTCTTCAGCATGCGTACCTTCGTAAAATCTTTTCTTCGTTGCAGCAACTAGAGCTTGTTCTAAAGCCTCGAAGATCGCTTCACGACTAACACCTTTTTCATTACTAACCGTTTCAACAACGGTAAGAATTTCGCGGCCCATAAGTCACCTACCGATTTCTTATAAAATTTAATAAATTTAATCTTGATAGATCAAGTTTGCTTTATCGATATTGTTGCTGTCGATCTCAAGCACGTGCTTCCCATCAACTTCAACCTGAATTTCTTCATTTTCAAGATCTACTGCAATAAGCTTTGCTTGAAATTTACGACGGTTTTCTACTGCTGCAATCAAACGCAAAGCAATTTGTTGTCCGATGTAGCCTTGTAACTGTTCTAGTTGAAAAAATGGACGATCCCAACCTGGTGAAGAAACTTCTAATGAATACTCACCTGAAATTGGATCATGGACATCCAGCATTGCGCCAACTTGTTGTGTTACACGCACACAATCTTGTACACCAATACCACGGCCTAGTTCTACTTCACCATCTTCATTAAGTACTGGCTCAGCATCTTCTTCACTTACCGCTTTGTCGATATAAATACGCAATAATGAACGTTTACCTTGTGGGAGAAACTCGATTCCCCAAAGGTCGACACCACATGCTTGTACTGCAGGAACAATTAAGTCATGCAATGCTTGGGATTTATTTGATAATTTCATTTACTCTCGTCATTCTCGTGCGATTCAATCGGTTGTTTTAACCGACACAGACCTACTATAGTGAAGCATGACTATTTGACCAATTGATGTCGAAACTACACGATAGCGATACGATAACCAATAAAAAAGGGCGTTAATCGCCCCTATGTAGCACAGAAAACAATAGTCCACTGTGCAAAAAGGCCCACTTGTCTGTGAGCCTCTTTTAAGAAACTTGGTAGCGGGAGCTGGATTTGAACCAACGACCTTCGGG
>NZ_JZFB01000004.1:308175-314884 GCF_001188385.1 Acinetobacter sp. V2
AAAACTGCTTGCACTCAACTTTCTGGTTCAAAGTTGGTGCGGAAGGGGGGACTTGAACCCCCACGCCCGAAGGCACTACCACCTCAAGGTAGCGTGTCTACCAATTCCACCACCACCGCAGCTTGTGGGACGCATTCTAGTCCTTCCAATTATAAAAGGAAAGCCCTATTTCGAATTATTGACCCGTTTTTGGTGCATTTGGTGAAGTTTCAGGCGATGTTGTTTGAATTGGTGCTGTTGTTTGTACAGATTTCAAACTATATGCCTCAGTAGTCTGTTTTTTCGCAAAAACAGCCAAGGTTAAACTCGTCACAAAAAACAGTGCCGTTAAAATAGCAGTAAGGCGAGTAAGGAAATTAGCTGAACCCGATGCGCCAAATACAGTTGCTGCTCCGCCGCCGCCGAAAGAAGCACCAGCATCCGCACCTTTACCGTGTTGGACTAGAATCAAGCCAATCATCAGTACCGCTAAAATAATATGTACGATCAGTACAAAAGAGTGCATACCCTATCCTCGTTATTTACTTTGTGCAAAGGCATGTACGATTTGATAAAAAGATGCTGCATTTAACGAAGCACCTCCAACCAACGCGCCATTAATATCTGGACATGCTGCCAACTCGACTGCATTCTCAGCTTTTACACTACCGCCATATAAAATCGCAATGTCTGGACCCGCAGAAGTAATCTGACTTAAACCTTCACGGATTTTAGCATGCATTGCCTGCGCATCTTGTGGTGAAGCAGTTTTACCTGTACCAATTGCCCAGATTGGCTCATAAGCAATTACAATTTGCTTTTGCCATTGCTCTGCAGTCACTACAGGAGCTATATCACAGATTTGTTGCAATACAACCTGTTCTGCCAAATCTTGTTCACGTTGTTCGAGACTTTCACCCACACAATAAATGACAGTTAAGCCTGCATTTAAAGAATTTTGGAGTTTTGCTTTCAAAATTTCAACGTTATCACCTAACAAATCACGGCGTTCAGAGTGACCCACCAATACAAAATTAATTTGGCTATCTTTTAATAATTCTGCACTGACTTCACCAGTATAGGCACCTGTACCTGCTACACGCGATACATCTTGTGCAACTGTATATACTGTTTTTGCAGCATCTTGCAATTGTATTTGTACCATTGCAAGTGCAATAGAAACCGGAGCAACTCCGACATGGCAGCTTTCATCTGCAATTTCGTTTTGTTGCAATAGTTGTTTAAATTCTTCTATAAGTTGTTTGGCATTGGCACGCATTGGGTTCATTTTCCAGTTGCCAACTACCCAAGGCGTAATCGTCGAACCCGACATACGGCTCACCTTTCATCAAAAATGCAGCACATTCTACACGCATTTCTACAAATTTCAGATACTTTTCTTTAACGGCTTTGCTCATATCTTTTCTACTATTTGAAAACAGTCATAAAACTTTATGAAGACTAAAGCTCCACGTTTTAAAAATTAATGAATAAAAACTTCGACTGGTTCAAGCTTTAATATATGGATCAAGACGAGAGCATCATTTTCTCAGGTAGTAATTTTAGATAACAAAAGTATAATTTTTTATATACCAATTATAAACATATGAGCACAGGTAGGCAGATGTCAGTCATACATACATCTCCAAAATTTTCGGGGTTTTTTCGACGATTAGTCGAAGAAAAACATGTGTCGGCAGCGACCATGCAAGCAGCATTAGATGCAGCAAAAAGAGCTAAACAGGATACTGTTGCGTACCTGATTGAAGAGGTTAATCTCTCCCCTTCTTTATTAGCTGAGACAATTTCTATTGAATTTGCTGAACCATATTTTGATCTGGACGTTTACGATACTAGCCAGATTCCTAAAGATTTGGTCGACCAGAAACTGATTTTAAAACATCGGATCTTGCCTCTCGTACAAAGAGGACAGATTTTATATGTTGCAACCAGTAATCCCAGCAATATTGATGCTATTGATGCTATTCGCTTCAACAGTAAGCTTATGGTTGAGCCGGTTATTGTCGAGCACCATAAACTCGAGAAAATTCTGGTACAGCAATTTACTGAAGAAAGTAATTTCGAGTTTAGTGATGAAGAGTTTGATCTAGATATAGATCTTGATACCTCAACTGCTCCAGAAGAGGATGAGGATACTCCGCAAGGCGATGAAGCACCTATTGTTAAATATGTTAACAAGTTATTAATTGATGCGATTCGTATGGGGGCTTCTGATTTACATTTTGAACCTTATGAAAAATCGTATCGGGTCCGTTATCGGGTCGATGGCGTTTTGCGTCAAATTGCAAATCCGCCTTTGCAGCTGGCTAATCGTTTGGCTTCACGTTTAAAAGTGATGTCTCAAATGGACATTTCTGAAAAGCGTGTCCCTCAAGATGGTCGTATCAAGCTCAAGCTATCAAAATCTAAAGCAATTGATTTTCGTGTGAACTCTCTTCCGACCTTATTTGGTGAAAAGCTAGTTCTACGTATTCTCGATCCATCGAGTGCCATGCTGGGAATTGATGCTCTAGGATATGAAGAAGAGCAAAAAGCGCTCTTTATGGAAGCATTAGATAAGCCACAAGGTATGCTTTTAATCACAGGTCCAACTGGTTCTGGTAAGACTGTATCTTTATATACAGGCCTCAATATCTTAAATACTGAAAGTTCTAATATTTCTACTGCCGAAGATCCAGTCGAAATTAACCTTGAAGGCATTAATCAGGTTAACGTGAACCCTAAGGTAGGTCTGACTTTTTCAGCTGCACTTAAGTCATTTTTACGTCAGGACCCTGACATTATTATGGTCGGTGAGATTCGTGATTTAGAAACAGCGGAAATCGCGATTAAAGCTGCTCAGACAGGCCATATGGTGATGTCCACGCTACATACCAATAGTGCTCCTGAAACACTGACTCGTCTACGCAATATGGGGGTTCCGTCTTTCAATATTGCAACATCGGTCAATCTGGTCATTGCTCAGCGTTTGGCACGTCGACTATGTTCTCAATGTAAAGTACCTACTGACATTCCTAAACAAAGCCTATTGGAAATGGGTTTTACCGAACAAGATCTGACACATCCCGATTTTCAAGTTTTTCAACCAGTCGGTTGTCCAGAATGTCGTGAGGGTTACAAAGGTCGAGTTGGTATTTATGAAGTAATGAAAGTCACACCTGAGATTTCCAAGATTATTATGGAAGATGGCAATGCTTTAGAAATCGCTGCCGCTTCTGAAAAACTGGGGTTTAATAATCTACGTCGCTCAGGTTTAAAGAAAGTTATGCAAGGTGTTACTTCTTTACAAGAAGTCAATCGCGTAACCAGTGAATAAAAGACAATTTAAAATAAGGATAATGTCATGACTGTCAAAAAGGCACAATTGATGCCGACTTTTGCTTATGATGGGGTTGACCGTAAAGGCGTAAAAATTAAGGGGGAACTTCCAGCTAAAAATATGGCTTTAGCTAAAGTCACCCTACGTAAACAAGGTGTAACTGTCCGTAATATTCGAGAAAAGCGTAAAAATATTCTTGAAGGTTTATTTAAGAAAAAGGTATCGACGCTCGATATCACGATTTTCACGCGACAACTTGCAACCATGATGAAAGCTGGTGTTCCACTGGTACAAGGTTTTGAAATTGTGGCAGAAGGTCTAGAAAACCCAGCTATGCGCGAGGTGGTACTCGGTATTAAAGGTGAAGTTGAAGGTGGTAGTACTTTTGCGTCAGCTCTAAGAAAGTATCCTCAGCACTTCGATAAACTGTTTTGCTCGCTTGTAGAGTCTGGCGAACAGTCTGGTGCGCTTGAAACCATGCTGGACCGCGTGGCAATTTACAAAGAAAAGAGTGAATTGCTTAAGCAGAAAATTAAGAAAGCTATGAAATATCCAGCAACGGTTATTGTGGTTGCTGTGGTTGTTACCATTATTTTGATGGTTAAAGTAGTTCCCGTCTTCCAAGATCTGTTTTCTTCCTTTGGCGCAGATCTACCTGCTTTTACACAAATGGTCGTAAATATGTCGAAATGGATGCAGGAATACTGGTTCATTCTGATTATTGTGATCGGTGCAATCATTGCCGCATTTCTGGAAGCTAAAAAGCGCAGTAAAAAATTCCGTGATGGTTTAGACAAACTTACCCTGAAACTACCTATCTTTGGTGATCTGGTTTATAAGGCGATTATTGCCCGTTACAGCCGTACTTTAGCAACAACTTTTGCAGCTGGTGTTCCTCTCATTGATGCGCTTGAATCAACGGCTGGTGCAACCAACAATGTCATTTACGAACAAGCCGTCATGAAAATTCGTGAAGATGTTGCTACAGGTCAACAACTCCAATTCGCGATGCGCGTTTCAAATCGTTTTCCATCTATGGCTATACAAATGGTCGCAATTGGTGAAGAATCTGGTGCACTAGACAGCATGCTCGATAAAGTTGCAACGTACTATGAAAATGAAGTTGATAATGCCGTTGATGGCTTAACTTCAATGATGGAACCTTTAATTATGGCAATTTTAGGGGTACTTGTAGGCGGTCTAGTGATTGCTATGTATCTTCCAATTTTCCAAATGGGCTCAGTTGTATAATGCAAGAAATTATTGCTTATTTTATTCAAAACTTAACTGCACTTTATATTGCAGTTGCATTATTGAGCCTATGTATTGGTAGCTTTCTTAATGTGGTGATTTATCGCACCCCAAAAATGATGGAACAAGATTGGCAGCAAGAATGTCAAATGCTACTCGACCCTGAACAACCAATCATTGATCATGAAAAACTGACATTAAGTAAGCCTGCTTCATCATGTCCAGAGTGCCATCAGCCCATCCGGTGGTATCAAAATATTCCTGTCATCAGTTGGTTGATTTTAAAAGGTAAATGTGGTCATTGTGGTCACCCAATCAGTATTCGCTATCCAGCGGTTGAACTATTAACAATGGTATGTTCACTGGTTGTAGTCCTGGTGTTTGGTCCAACCGTACAAATGCTTTTCGGCCTAGTCCTGACTTGGGTCCTGATTGCCCTCACCTTTATAGACTTTGATACTCAGCTGTTACCCGACCGTTTTACCCTACCTTTGGCTGCGCTTGGTCTAGGCATTAACACCTTTAATATTTACACCTCGCCTAACTCAGCCATTTGGGGTTATCTGATTGGCTTTTTATGTCTTTGGATTGTGTATTACTTATTTAAAGTGATTACAGGCAAAGAAGGTATGGGCTACGGCGACTTTAAATTGCTTGCAGCCTTAGGCGCGTGGATGGGGCCATTGATGCTGCCATTAATTGTGCTATTGTCATCTTTACTCGGTGCAATTATTGGCATCATTTTATTAAAATTACGCAATGACAATCAGCCCTTTGCCTTTGGGCCATACATTGCCATTGCGGGTTGGGTTGCCTTTTTATGGGGTGACCAGATTATGAAAATCTATTTGGGAGGTTAAGATGGCTTTTATTCTGGGAGTCACAGGTGGTATTGGTAGCGGAAAATCTGCTGCAACACAATGGTTTGAATCCCAAGGAATACAAGTCGTCGATGCCGACATCGTTGCTCGCGAAGTGGTTGAGAAAGGCCAACCTGCCCTGCAAAAAATCCAACAAACTTTTGGAGACTGGGTGCTTCAATCCGATGGTAATCTCGATCGTCGTGCCCTACGCGAATATATTTTTCAAAATCCTGAAGCAAGACAAACACTCGAAAAAATCACGCATCCAGCCATTCGCCAATCTATTATTCAGCAGTTGCAAAACCCAAAAAGTCCTTATGTGATTCTAGTTTCACCCCTACTTTTTGAAACCAACCAGCATGAATTGGTAAACCACACCTTATTAGTTGATGCGAGTGAACAAACTCAAATTCAGCGTGCAAGCCAACGCGATGGGCAAAACCAAGAACAAATTCAGAAAATTATTGCAGCGCAAATGCCACGCGAGCGTAAACGCGAACTTGCCAATGACATTGTGTTTAATGACGGATTACTCGAACATTTACATCAGCAATTAGAGCCGTTACATCAAAGCTATTTGAAGCGTACAAACTAATTTGATTTATTTTGCTGCTTAATTTTTTGTGCCAAGCTATCTGGTCGGAACCATCGCCAAGGTTGTAAGGCGCCCATTCCCATTCCGACCAAGCCCACAACAATAGATGGGCTTAATGCTTCACCGAGTAAAGGTACCGCTAAAATGGCAGCAATAAACGGCGCCAAAGTCACAATACTTCCTGTTTTAAAAGCACCAAGTCGCTGAATCGCTGCCACATAAGTCAGAGTTGCAATAATAACCACAAATACACCGTGGAAAATGCCCTGTATCGCTAAATGGACAGGACTAACTTCCATAAAATGCTTTGGTAAAAATAGAGCATAGATGGGCAAGTAAATAATTGCAGACCAAATCGCAACACTTGCCATAGAGTGCCATGCAGAAAGTTTCCACTGTTTAAGTAATACAGTGAAAATACCCCACCAAATCGCACTAATAAAAAGAAGTAAATCACCCACGCCAAAAGCAGAAGCATTACCTTGCAACATCAATACGCTCATGAGAGTCAAGGCAGTAATCATAATTACCAGACTCACCCATGTATGCTTATCAAACGGCTGCCTAAATAAAATATATGCTGCAAACGCAGTACAAATTGGGATACAACCATTTAAGAAAATTGCAGCATGCGCAGCGGGAGCATAGAGAAAAGCGGTATAGACGGTGAGACAATAAATG
>NZ_JZFB01000004.1:314926-337368 GCF_001188385.1 Acinetobacter sp. V2
ATAAAAAAGCGAGATCTTTTTTATAGATTAAAATGGGCATTAAAATTAGGAAGGCTATAGCGAAACGCAGTGCGGCAATGTCCCAAGCACTGATATGCCACTGTGCATTTAAACGGGCAAAAAGCGTAAACCCGCCCCAAATGCACATGGTCACCAATACAAAGAAATAACCTTGCTTACGGGGAGACATATCAAGATGACTTAAAAACTAGAAAGGCAGCGAGATTATACCTCAGAACGCTGACGGCAAGCCTCATAAAGTGCCATACCTGTCGCTACGCTGACATTTAGACTTTGTAGATTACCTGACATCGGAATATAAACTTTATGATCACACTGCGCCTGTGTAATAGGACGCAAACCAGTGTCTTCAGCTCCCATTACAATCACAACTGCGCCAGAAAAATCACATTTTTGAAGTGGCAATGCACTTTCATCAAGCATAGTGCCAATTACGCGTACATGAGTTGTTTCTTTAAGATGAGCCAATGTACGAGCTAAATTTGTGACTTGAATAAATTTAACTTTCTCGGCTCCACCCGCTGCAACCTTACGAGCAGTTGGCGTCAAACTAGCCGAACGATCACGAGGCACAATAACAGCTTGCACGCCCATCGCAGCAGCGGTACGGATGCAAGCCCCTAAGTTATGCGGGTCTGTCACCTGATCCAATGCCAACAACAAAGCATCGGGAGTTTCTCTTAAAATTTGATCAAGATCTTGCTCATTCAAGACAGGATGTGGACGCACTGCGGCAACTACACCTTGATGAAATGGTAGACCTGCAAGTTTCTCAAGACTATCACGGCTTGCTTTTTGTACACTGATTCCAAAAGGCTCTGCCAATTGCAAAATCTTTTGCAAACGCTGATCATCCCGTCCTTTTAAAGTAAACAGGGTTAGCACACGCTCCGGCTCAAGTTCTAACAATGACTCCACTGAATGAACGCCATAATAATATTCCTGTTTTGCCATGCATGACCTCTAACAACGTTTGAGCAAAAAAATAAAAATCCTGCAAAGCCAACTTCACAGGATTTCTTTGGGCATAGTGTACCCGATTTGAACAGGAATTTCTTAGCCTTCTAAATGGCATACATAATCGAGTACTTCGTCAGTTTCGATTTTAAAAAGACTGTTGCCCGGTACATAAAATGATTGGCCTGCACGGAACAATTCACTTTCAGTGCTGTCTGCAATTGTTACGCGACATTCGCCTGAAATAATTTCCATACGCTCAGGAACATGCGTTTCAAAAGTTAAAGCTTGCTCAGTCGGCAAAATAACACCTAATGTTTTTTTAGTTCCATCTTCAAATTGCACGGTATGGCTGATACATGCTCCACCAAAATAAACGTTTGATTTTTTGATGACCGTTACATGATCAAATTGGGTTGAACTCATGCAGATTCTCCAGATAATGCCGTATTTATATAAATTATGATGAATGTAGTTTAATTGTGCCTAAATAACTAATCAATCAGTTTTCATACGGATAGACTTGTAATTTCCACTGCTGTGCCTGAATTTTTTTGGCAAAAGCATAAGGTAAGTTAATCTCAATATTTCGACTATTCGACACAATTGCATCGTATCTGCAAACTTCGACCTGATTTTCATCTAGGAGTATCCAACACACTTTTTGCGCCGTTGGATGGACAACTGCTGTAGCAATTACCGGTGAACCGTCATTCATTCCTACATGAAAATTTTCACTGTCGCTTTGCATTAACGCCAGATCATAAGCTGGAAAATCGATAGCATCTGAATCGAATTGCTGACTATCGTGTATAAGCACACTTTGTTTTAAAGTCGGCCAAATACAGTAGCGCAAATAATGCTGATCCATCACCCGATTATCCAGATAACGTCCGGTGGCAACATAATCTCTGATATGTGCTTCAATATTATGAAAAATCCCTGTACACCCGCCCCACATTCCAGCCAAAATTAACTCAGTATGAGAATAATTATCGCGCATTAAATGAAACCATTTATCACTCTTGAGCCATGCATCTACAGCAGCCTTTTCGCGGTACGACACAATTGAGTCAGCATCACGTATTAAAAAGCGCTTAATTGTAGGATCATCCATCACAAAAAAGCGCCAAAACAGTCCAGATAGTTGTTTTTGAGAATCTGTAACTTGGATGACTTGCGCGCCCTTTTCTTTTAACCGCTGTTGCACCAGTACTGGCACACTATCATCAACATAAAATCGACACGTCCATTCTGGATAAATCTGTTTGGCTAGCTGAGTATTTAAAATAGAGGTTTCACAATAGCGAGGATTTGCGCCAAATAATGAGAAGGCAATAATATTTTCTTCAGGGTTTGCACTAAATGTTGGTGGTGCATGATCTGGAATCGATAAAACAGGTTCGCTCTTCGCTAGCTCTTTTTTTGTTGTAATTGCTAAGCGTCCAAATTTGATCGTTTCTTCTTTTTTATTTAAATGATGACAAACCTCTGCGAGTCCATCATATAAGTTTGTATTTACGTTAGTTCCACTCACCTGAATCGCTTGTAAATAATGTTGATAGGCCTCGTTATAACGCCCTAAGCGCAATTCAGTATAAGCCAAGTCAGATAAAGCTCCTGGATGCTTAGGAACTAAGCTAACAGCTTGTTTAACATGTTGATAAGCTTTGGCATAATCACCTTGTGCAGCTGCTTGTTTAAATGCATTAAAATGTTGATTTAAAATTTTATTCATTTCTGCAGGATTGTTTTTTTTATGACGATTGACCATCCCTATTGGTGGTTTCGGTAAGCTGAATGTTTTTTTCATTGTAAATATCCGCAATCTTGCTGTTCTATAATTTCAGTTAGAATAATAGATCACTTGTAGCAAATTCAAAACTTCTCTATCTTTAACCCATAATTTGGCGCGTTGGATGCGTTTATGCTCACACATTTAACTTTAATTAATTTTGCATTAGCTGATCATTTAGCTATTGATATAGAACAGGGATTTAATGTTCTAACAGGCGAAACAGGTGCCGGAAAATCATTATTACTGGATGCACTCTCTGCCTGCCTCGGGGAACGTACAGATACAAATTATGTCCGTTATGGTTCGGACAAAGCGGATATTACCGCGGTTTTCACCTATCAGAATAATAGCCCTGAGGCAAAATGGCTCCAAGACCACGAGCTAGATGATGATTCTGGGGAAATTCATTTACGTCGTGTTATTTTTGCAACTGGCCGTAGTAAGGCATGGGTTAATGGGCGCCCGAGCAGTCTATCTGAACTTAAAGAGCTAGGCCGTTTGCTGGTTCAACTCTATAGTCAGCACAGCCAGCAGCAGCTGCTTGAACCGCCTTATCCAAAGCATTGGCTAGATCGTTATAACAATTTTTACGTTGAAGCGAATGATGTCCGTGAAGCCTATAGCTCATGGCAACGTACCATCCGTTTGCACCAAGCAGCCCTAGACGCACAAGCAACCCGCCTACAACGGATTGGTACTTTAGAGCATCAAATTGAAGAACTCGAAGAGGTCATTCAAACCGATTATAAAGAAATTGAGCAAGAGTTTGATCGACTTAGCCATCATGAACATATCATGCAAGACTGTAGCTTTAGCTTAAATGTCTTAGATGAAGCTGAGCAGAACATTACTCAAGAAATATCTTCGATTATTCGCAGATTAGAGTCCCATGCGGGGCGCAGCGAACAACTTTCTGAGATCTATAATTCTTTACTGAATGCTCAAAGTGAAATAGACGATGCAACGGCAAACTTGCGTCAATTTATAGATCGTCAAAGTTTTGATCCTGAGCGAATGGAAGAACTAAATTCCAAATTGGAAGTTTTCCATCGTCTGGCACGTAAATATCGCACTCAACCGGAAACGCTTAAAGAAGAATACGAAACTTGGCAAAGTGAGCTTGAGCAATTGCATCAACTTGAAGATCCAGAAACATTGGCAGAACAAGTTGAAAAATCGCATGAGGAGTTTTTAGAAAAAGCTCAGCATTTAGACAATATTCGTCGTGAAGCTGCCGCCCCGCTTGCGAAACAATTAACTGAACAAGTGAAACCTTTAGCCCTACCAGAGGCACACTTCGAGTTTAAGTTCGAACCATTAGAGCAACCAGGTGCAGAGGGTTTAAGCTTTATTCAACTTTTATTTACTGCCAATAAAGGTATTCCTCCACAACCATTGGCACGAGTAGCCTCAGGTGGCGAACTTTCTCGTATTGCTCTCGTAATGCAAGTCATGAATGCAGAAAAAACTGAATCTGAAGTTTTGGTATTTGATGAGATTGATGTCGGGATTAGTGGTGGCACCGCAGAAGTTGTAGGACGTTTACTTGCTGACTTAGCACAACATGTCCAGCTCTTATGTATTACTCACCAAGCACAAGTTGCTGCACAATCTGATCAGCATTTATTAGTTAAAAAACAACAAACTGACCCAGCCAGCAGTACAATTGTAGAACTTGATGAAAATCAAATCATTTTTGAGTTAGCTCGCATGTCAGGTGGGGTTGAAATTAATGAAACAACCTTGCAGCACGCAAAACAATTACGCCAACTTAAATTTCAGGCTTCTTCAAATTAATAAAGAAAATGAGAGAAAAAGATTGGCGAAATCCGATTAACTCTTGTATGTTGATAAAAAGAACCTATATAGATAAAAGGGTCGAGAGGCCCTCTAGTGACATTTTTTGAGGGAGAACCGCTTAGGTGACCAAACAATATCTGACTCACCGTTGTCTGATTGCCCCGCCAGAAATGGCAGATGACTTTTTCGCAAACACTGTAATTTATCTTGCCCGTCATGATGAAGAAGGTGCTCAAGGCATTATTATTAATCGTCCTTCTGGTATTCAAATTAAAGAATTACTCAATGATCTCGACATTGAAGCAGACAATGTAAATCCACATGCGGTTTTACAAGGTGGGCCATTACGTCCTGAAGCTGGATTTGTTCTTCATACTGGACAACCAACATGGCATTCATCTATTGCTGTAGGTGAAAATGTTTGTATTACCACCAGTAAAGATATTCTTGATGCGATTGCCCATAATGAAGGCGTAGGTCGATATCAGATCGCTTTAGGCTATGCGAGCTGGAGCAAAAATCAGTTAGAAGACGAAATTACGCGTGGTGACTGGCTCATTTGTGATGCCGATATGGATCTGATTTTTAACCTGCCTTATGACGACCGTTGGGATGCAGCTTATAAAAAAATTGGTGTAGATCGTGCATGGCTAGCATCTGAAATCGGACACGCTTAATGACCGAAACACAATCAAAATCGATTATGGCTTTTGACTTTGGTACTCAAAAAATGGGAATGGCGATTGGTCAGTCTTCAATTGAAAGTGCCAACCCTCTCCCTCTATTTGTTATGAAAGATGGCATTCCAAATTGGGATCAACTCTTAAAAATTGTGAAAGAATGGCAACCGAATTTATTTTTGGTTGGCCTGCCGTTAAATATGGATGATAGTGAGTCAGAACTCTCTACACGTGCCCGCAAATTTGCGAGACGTTTACGTCATCAAACCAACATAGAAACGTTGATGGTAGATGAGCGCTTAACTACACGTGAAGCAAGAGAAGAGCTAGGCTTTTACCAAGAACAAGGTCGAGCAAAAAAGCTCTCGGCTGATAGTTTTGCTGCTGCACTACTCATTCAGAGTTGGTATCGAAATCCAGTTGGATTAACGCCATAAAACAAAAAAGCATGTAATTAAAACTACATGCTTTTTTTAATTAAATCATTTCGATTTTATTTTTCAACGATATGTACAGTCGCAGTTCGTCCAGAAACAAAAGCAAGTTCATTCTTCGGTGTTTCATCTAATACAATCTTCACAGGTACGCGCTGTGCTAAACGAACCCAACTAAAAGTTGGATTTACATTAGCAAGAAGCTTAGAACTGCTTGAGCGCTCACGATCTTCAATACCCGATGCAATACCTTGTACATGACCTTTAATTTTCTGGTTATCACCCATTAATTGCACAGTAGCCTGATCGCCTACATGAATACGATTTAACTTCGTCTCTTCAAAATAGCCCACTACATAGAGCTGTTTACGATCAAGTAATGCTGCAACAGCCTGTCCAACTTGAACATAGTTACCTGGGCGCATATCAAAGTTAGATAATGTACCATCAGCTGGAGCAATGACTGCGGCACGATGCATATTAAGCTCGGCCAAATGCAAATTGCTCGTTGCAACCTCAATGAGGGCCTGTTGTTGTTTAACAGTTGCTTCCGCCTGCTGAATTGCTGCTTGGAGTTGCTCATGCTCTGCAAGGGATTGATCACGTGTGGCAAACACCTGGTCTTGTTCTTGTTTAGAGATAGCGCCATCCATTAGGTTCGAGTAACGACCAGCATTTTTCTCGGCCAATTTGATATTACTGGCCGATTTAATCAAGTTCGCTTTTGCTTGTGCCAAACCCGCCTGCGCTTGAGCAAAGGCAGCGTTTGCTTTTGCTAAATCCGATTTGGCCTGCTCTACATCTAAAGCTCGACGAGAAACATCAATTTTAAAGAGCACCTGACCTTTTTTCACAGTCTGGTTATCTTGAACTAATACTTCTGTGACAAGGCCAGCGACATCCGAAGATACTTGAATAACATCACCACGCACTCGACCATCGCGTGTCCACGGCGCTGCATTATAGTAGTTCCACAAATGCACAATGGTATAGACCGCCACCATTAATGCGACAATCAAAATTACTGGACGGATGACCTTTTTCAAATCCACCTGATTCATTTCACTCACCTAACTCAATCTTTAATTTCGCAATCATCTCTATGCACCCACCCCAACAAAAATTTGATGTATTACCAAAAGCAATAAAAGGTAAAAGCACAAATTGAAAATACTAGGTAATGCAATCCAGCCTTGTGCAATCCACTTGTTGGTCAAAGGACTTAACCCACGAAAACATATATATGCTAAGAGGGCTTGAACGAGCAAAGAAGGCACGTAAATACCATAAACATTAAACTCACCCATTTGCTGTCGCTCCTCTCAAGGTACTGCTCTCATTCATTTGATCTGATGAAACATGACACATGCTATAAGCAATATTGTTAAGTGAAATGAGTAATCTTTGTCGCATCGTCATATCTTCAATATTTGAAGCAAGCTGTTTTAATTCAAATAAACCGTGATGGATTTGCTCAACCAAAGCCACCGTATTATCTACGTCATTTTCTTTGGCTCTAAACAGTTCATCTAGATTTTGTTGCAAATTTCCGATGTGATGAGCCAGTTCCGAATTTTGGGGAGACTGATTTGCCAGTTCTTGTAATCTACTTAAATCAACAATACTACTCGACTCAATCAATGCTTGATGAATTGAGGTTTTAATCTCATTAGATTGCACTACTTTACTGTTAAGAATTCCAATTCGGTCCAGCATACTGCGTAGGTGAACTTTAAAATCAAGACCATAAGGCAAATAGATCGCTTGTCTCATGGCACGATAATGCAAGGCCAGAATACGGCTGGCACTCGTGTCTGGAGACATTGCACGAACAACGTCGATAACAACTAAAGACACTAAGACACCTAAAATCATGGCAAAAGAACCATCAAGATAAGACACCGCATCCATGCTATAAGCATTATGTAGATTCAGGCCCATCATGGTATTAATACCCAAGACCATGCCTACTGGCATAAGCATTTGGTTGGCCATCATAGATACAGCAAACAGGAACATCGGTAATAAAACCAGTCCAAGTTCCCAGAATGTGGTGACATGAGGGAAAATACCAAATGCATAAACGAAGACTAAAACTGCTGAAGCAATACTGCCCCAGATAAAAATACGCAAAACCGGAACAGGGTTATCTAAGGCCGTTAAAATACAGGCTGTTACTGCGCCCATTTGCGCCATCATAAATCCAGCTTTCCAGCCTGAAATAATCCAGACCCCAGTCACAATAAATGTAATAAGGACTGCACTAATGCCACCTCGAATAGCCACACCATGGTCACGGTGTAAACTTGGGTATTTAGTGGTCATTGGCGTAATGTTGTCAGGGATTTCTTTATTACCTTGCTGAATTCTTTGCCACAAGACTTTAACCGCTAAAACATTGCTAATGAAATGACGTACATCCATTTTCATAGCTGCGACCAAAACTTGCTGATGTGTGGAAGCCGATTCCATCAAACTCAAGAAATCACTTTCAAACTCATCTGGTAACTGCAAAATATTTTCATCAATAATTAAATCTTTTTGCTCTAGAAAATGAACAACATGAGCTGAAAGTTGTTGCAGTTTTTCTGAATGAGTTTCGATAAACCGAAGTTCTTGAAGCTGCTTAATACGTTCAGATAAAGCGACCAGATTCGCAACGACCATTGAGATTTGGTGAAGCATTTCCTGCAAGGGCTTGGTCATGCCATGCAATTCACCCTTCTCATAACTCAAATGTACTGCCAAAGCATGAATATCTGTGGTATCACGAGTAATAGTGGCTAAAAGTTGAGTATTGTTCTGCTGAGGATCAGCAGTTAATAAATTAGCAAACAGATTTTCTGTATCTTTAAGCGTTTTGATGACGCGCTGCTTAATCGCAGAACCAATGTGCATTGGAAGAATCGTGGCAGAAACCACAGCACTTGAAATCACCCCAATCGAAATCTCAATGACCCGAGCTAAAGCAATATCAAAAATATTGTATTGATCAATATACGTAATCGCATTAAAGACAATCATGGCTGTCGAGTAACCCGCCAGCATAAAAGCATAACTGCGTGGAGTCCGGTCAAGTAAAGACACATAAAGTGCAAAACCTACCCACAACGACAACACCACGGTAAACAACCAAGGTGTATTAATGAGATGTGGCGTTAGCGTTAAGGCAACTACTGCCCCACCCATCGTTCCTATAACACGATAGACACACTTAGAGGACACCATCCCTGAATAAGGATTGGCAATAATCAGGACTGTACCAATCGACCACATCGGGTTAATCAGATCTAATTCAAATGAAACAAATAACGCCAACATTCCGGCAATAAATGTTTTTATTGCAAAGATCAGATCAAGCCTACTCGGGCGAAACGCCAGTATTTGCTTTAATAACATGAACTCATCTCAAATACAGATTTGAACTGATGAGCATGCCCTTCAATGTTCAATTGTCTTTCTAGAGACAACAAAACTTTGCCATTTGCCTAAAAGCAAATGAGATGAGGAGCATCCTTCAATACAATGATTTTTCCACATCCTGCCTGATTGGCCCAGATGATTTCAATTTGGGCGCTATTTAAACGGCCAAACTTTGGAAAGAAGAGGTATCAAGAAATTCGCCTAGAACCGACTAATTTCTCGATTAGATATTTTGTTTGGCAATTTTTTCAAAATAAAGCAATTTAGTCAACTAAAATATCTCTATTTGATAATTTGATATGTTTTTTAATTATCGTATATGATGTATTAGCCAAGAGAAGTTTTCTCTTTGTCAGAGTAAAATACTCAAATCAGGCATTTATTTTAGAATTGAGACAAATTTTCTTTTTTTCTGTTATAAAAACTCAAAGATGACTCATTGTTAAAGGATACGAACAAGACACTATGGCAATTTCAAGTTTTGGCAAAATTTTAACCGTACTGGACCTATTTTCAGTTTCGCGTCCAGTCATTAATGTCGATATTATTTGCGAAGAACTTGGCTTGTCTAAACCAACCAGTTACCGTTACCTCAAAGAACTAGTGTCTACTGATCTATTAAAACGCATTAATGGGACATCTGGCGATTATACCTTAGGCTCAAAAATTGCAGTTCTTGACTATATATCTCGCACAACAGACCCATTAGTTCAAATCAGCACACCGTTTATGCGAAATATTGTAGAGCGCACCGAACTATGCTGCTTGCTTACCTATTTAAATGATGACTATTGCATCGACATTCATCATGAAATATTTAAAGACACTGAACTACTCTCGTATGGTCGAGGCTGCCCAAGACCGATTTACGTTGGGTCATCTCCAAAAACGATGGTTTCGCATTTAAGTAAACAACGGATGCAAGATTACTATCATCGTTATCAACAAGAATTAAAACAATCAGGTTTTGCTGAAGATGAACCGAGCTTTATTCAGCGTATGCGAAAAATTAAAAAACAAGGCTTCTATTTCTCACAAGGTGAGATTGACCCAAATGTTTCTGGGCTTGCCGTTCCAGTACGTTTTTCGAACAAAGAAGTGCCTTTAGCTTTAACTTTAGTTGCCTCTAAAAATCGTTTTGATTTTTTAAATGTTGAAAAGCTCATCGAAATTTTACAAGAAAATGCAGCACTTATTGAGCAACGTTTTATGGAGCTATCTGAAAAAGGTGAAATCTAAAACCCCACCTTATGATAATTTAACCTTTTCTTACACTTTAAAATATTGAATATCTCATAATATTCTCATATTATGATTTTAGCTCCTATTGGTGATTCTTTTCATCAGCAGCTCATCAATAGAGGCATCCCCCTCAGAGGAATAAGCTCATGTTGCCATCATGGGCTTTTTTCTTGTCCAATTTTTATAAGAACTGAAATTGCCGGAAAGTAAGATTAATACGCGGCTGTAAAATTTTTGTTGAACGATTTAAACGGTGTTGCCAATATTGTTGCGTCTCCCCACGCATCACAATGAGTTGACCTGGTTGGAGCCACAATTCAACTTTCTCTTTACTTTGAATATGTCTAAAAGAAAATTTGCGGGTAGCACCAAAGCTTAAAGAAGCGATTGTTGTGGTTTTTGCCAAAGACACATCCGAATCACTGTGCCAAGCCATACCTTGAGTTCCATCTTCATAGAGATTTGCTAAGCAAGAATTAAATTTCTCTGAAAGTATTTGCTCTACCTGTTGTTTTAGTTTGGCTAGTGCTTTGTCCCATGGCAAAGAATCACGTGCGACACCTGAATATTTATATTGATAGTAATCATCTCCATACCATGCAACTTTTCGAGCTGTAATAAAGTGCTTGCCATACAACTTAGCCTCGTCATGTTTCCACGCGAGGTGCTGGTAAAGATAATGAAAATATTGTTCAGCTTCTTCAGGGCTTAAAATACAACCATAGTCCTGAACTTCACCATCGTAGAGTAATAAATTCTCACAAGGCTCTGGAGAAAATAAATCCAAGGTCATACGGTCTCTCCATGTTGCTTTGACATCTCCCAAGCTAACAATGCCAATTTACGCCCCTTTTTCCAATGATATTCTCCGACCATTCCCGTTGCGCGGATCACTCGATGACAGGGGATCAAATATGCAATCGGATTTTGTCCAATTGCTGTAGCAACGGCTCTGACTGCTTTAGGTTTACCAATTTGCTCAGCAATATCTTGATAGGTTCGTAATTGACCTTCTGGAATAGTCAATAACGCTTCCCAGACTTGCAGCTGGAATGGTGTTCCAGCCAAATTAAGAGGAAGTTTCTGCTGTAAGTGTTCTGAAAAGTCTTGTTCGAACCACTCTGCAACTTGTTGATGCCAAATCGGTGACTGATTTTTCAATTGAGCTTTTGGAAAATACTGCTTAATTAAATCTTCAATATTGTCGTGAGTTTCGATAAATCGTATAGAACATATGCCCTTTTCACTACTTACCACCAACAACTCACCGAAGGGGCTTGTCTCAACCGAATAATTAAGAATAACGCCTTCGCCTTGCTGTTTATACTCACCAGGTGTCATCCCTTCGAGCTGAATAAACAGATCATGTAAACGACCAGTACCCGACAAACCTGTGTTTAAAGCAGTTTCTAATAAGCTTCGCTTTTGCAGCAAATAATATTTAGCCTGCTGCAAACTCATATATTGGACAAATTTTTTCGGGCTAATCCCCACCCATTCCTGAAACTGACGTTGGATATAACCTGAACTTAAATTCATATGGCTCGCAACATCGTCCAGACTCGGTTGCTGATCTAAATGTTCATATAAATATTCAATTACATTGGCAATTACAGCAAATTGCCGAGAAGAAAGCATTTGCATGTGTCACCTCCTTAGCACTTATATCTTACATTAAAGTAGCTAAAGCCCCATGACGACCCGATTCTTGCACTTTGAAAATAAAAAAGCCTTTCATTATAGAAAGGCTTAATCATTCAATCTGAGCTTAAGGTTGCTTTAAATATGGCCAAGCTGCTTTAAGGTAAATAAACATTGACCATAAAGTTAAAATCACCGCTGTATATAACAACGCATAAGCCAACATTTCTAAAGGCTGCCAATTGAGTAAGAACACACTAATGGCAATCATCTGAAAAGCTGTTTTATATTTGCCTACTGTCGATACAGCTACACTCGTTCTTGCGCCAAGTTCTGCCATCCACTCACGTAAAGCAGAAACTGTAATTTCCCGTGAAATAATGACAATTGCCGCAAAAGCCATTGAAATGGTTGGATTCCACTGCACCAAAACAATAAGTGCTGCCGCCACCATGAGCTTATCTGCAACTGGATCTAAAAAACGGCCAAATGCTGAAGTCTGGTTTAAAGTTCGTGCCAAATAGCCATCAAACCAATCGGTAATAGCAGCCAACACAAAAATAGCCGTCAAGATAATATGACGACTCATATTTCCTGCTTGCTCACCAATACCCATTGCAGGCGGCCAATACGCAATCACCAAAAATACAGGAATAAGCGCGATACGCGCCAACGTTAGGATATTTGGGATATTCAGGATTCGCCCTGTGGTCATAAACACCGCCAATTTAGTCTTCATGCATCTTGTAACAGACAAAAATACATTCTTCAATATTGTATCTATCTGTAACAGCCACTTTATACGAAATATACGAATCGAGGAAGTGGACTGCTTAGGTAAATACCGTAACAGTTTGCCGTAAAATTGCAATTAAATGATCATTTTGGTCCCAAAGATGGGCATATTCCGTGGAATAACCTTCACCAGCATATTCAGTCACCACTTTATATTTAAACCAGTCACATAATTGATATGGAAATGGATGGACATAGGTAATGTGCCAAGTTAAAGAACTTGCAGGAGCAACTTGTTTAAACATCGGCAATACACCAGGTGGCCAAATATCCATCAAAACAATTAAATCTGGCAATGTCATTTGACGATTTTCATGCCTCTCTGGAGAGAACCTTGACCATCCTCCAAAGTCAGCATACTGACTTCCTGTAACAGGATAATGACCTTCTGCCCAGCATACATCAAAATGTTGATAGCATTCTGGCATTTGTCTAGCAAAAGAAATCGGTTGTAAATCTTCGGGGGGTGCATAAACTGGCACCATAGGTTCTTGCCGTACTTCAATATTCGACGTACGAGGCACACCGAAGCTTGCAACCAAAATGGTTTGTACCGCGCCATCTTGCCATAAACGGGTTTCAAGTGTAGTGACCGATTTCCCTTCCCTTAAAATTTCAACAGTCAATTGAGCAGGCCCCTGCTGTACAGGCCCCACAAAAGTAACACTACAACTTAATAATCTTTTATTTGGATCTTGAATATTGGCGGATGCTTTTTGCATCAGCAATCCCGCAACAAGACCGCCAAACACTGTTCGTCCCTGCAACCACCCTTCGGGTATTTCAATCCATTCCTTTTGTTTTATTTCTTCAAACAATTGCAGCAAAGACATTCCTTTCCCTAAAACAAAAGTGTTATTAGGGACGATCTTTCATCATTTTGATTGGAATGTGAATGGTCAATCCTTTAGTAATTGGCGAGTTATTTTGTCACTCCGCATTTTAAACGATTCTTACTCATGCAGAATTTTATAAATCGTTCTGGCCATCATTTCACCAAAACCGGGCACAAGCGTGAGCTCTTTTTCAGAGGCTTTTAAAACACCTTGAATCCCACCAAAATGAGTTAATAAATCTCGACGGCGCTTTGGACCCAATCCCGGAATCGCTTCTAAAACTGAAGTGCTACGGCGTTTATCACGTTTAGCTCGGTGTTTAGTAATTGCGAAGCGATGGGCTTCATCACGTACCTGTTGAATCAAGTGCAATGCTTTATGATCTTCTGGTAACTGGATTTTCGTGCCATCTGTAAAATGTAGGGTTTCAAGACCCGGTTTACGCCCTTCACCTTTCGATACCCCTACCATAAAAGCATCGAGCCCAAGCTCTTGCATAACTTCCATCGCCATATGAAGCTGACCTTTACCACCATCAATCAACAGCAAATCAGGCAATATGGCTTTTTTATAACGGCGTGTTAAGGCTTGACGCATAGCGGCATAGTCATCGCCTGCGGTAATATCTTGAATGGCAAATTGGCGATAGTCACGCTTACGAGCACCACCTTGGTCAAACACCACACACGACGCAATTGGAGCTTCGCCCATGGTATGGCTAATATCAAAACATTCGATACGATCGACAGGCCTTCCAATCACTTGCTCTAACTGATGGAAACGTTCATTAAGTTCTAAATGGTTACTCAACTGCCCCTTAATTGCATGTTGAACATTCATTTCAGCTAACTCTAGCCATTCGGCACGAGTTTCTCGAACATTACTCTTAATCTGAACCTTTTTGCCAAACTGCTGTGCCAATGCTTCTTCTAATTCTTTACGGTCAGGCAATGCAATGTTCACAATCAATTCATTGGGTACTTCATCTGCAACTTGAAAGTAAAAGTTTGCCATAAAGTCACTCAGCATTTGCCCAAGATCATCACCAAGCATATCAGGGAAATAGCTTTTTCCACCTAGCATTCGCCCATTGCGTACATACATAATCTGCACACACGTCACGCCAGCCTGATAAGCAATCGCCAGAATATCCGCCTCACCTTTGACTTTAAACACAGCTTGTTGCGCTTGAACTTCACGAAGCAAAGATAGTCGATCACGATAAAAAACAGCTTTTTCAAATTCAAGTTCTGCTGCTGCTTGTTCCATTTTGGCAATGAGCTCTTGATTCAGCTCTTTCGTATCACCTTGCAAAAAGCGAATACTATTATTAATGTCTTCTTTATAATCTTCGGGTGAAATCAGCCCTACACAAGGTGCAGAACAACGTTTGATCTGATATTGCAAACACGGGCGCTTGCGCTGCGCAAAGTAGCTATTTTCACACTGACGTACATTAAAAAGCTTTTGTAGAACGAGTAAAGTATCACGGGCACTATAGGCACTTGGATAAGGTCCAAAGAACTTACCAATTTGGTGCTTCCCTTTGCCGCGACCACTAGCAAGTCGAGGATAGGGCTTATCTGCCGACACAAAAATATAGACATATGACTTATCGTCCCGCAGCATGATGTTATAAGGCGGACGATGTTGTTTAATTAAATTTTGCTCAAGGAGTAATGCTTCAGTTTCTGAACGAGTGACTAAAGTTTCAATATCATAAATTCTGGCAACTAAGGCCTGAGTTTTAGGATGCTCAATTGTTTTAACAAAATAACTCGATACCCGATTCTTTAGATTTTTCGCTTTGCCAACATATAACAATTCGCCCTCTTTCCCTAGCATTTTATAAACACCTGGAAGTTGGGTCATGTGGGCTAAAATTTTTTCAATATGGGGACGAGCGTTTTGATTCACTATCGGCAGACATGGCTTAATACTGAATACCTAATGTGATGTTTTCAACCTGAGTTTTCAAGTGCTTTACTGTGCCACAAGCCAAATTTGGAAACAGATTTGGATATGCCCCGACAGACTATGTCGTACTCGCTTAAGAATCTAGGCGATAGTAGCTATATTTCACATCTTTTTCTTTATAGACCGCATAGGTTTTTTGACGAAAATCTGAGAACCAGCCATTCCCTGTATATCCCGCAATATGACCATATGTGTGGCCACTTGTCCGCTCAATAATATAAATATCGCCTTCTTGAGGACGATTAAAAGCAGGTTTAATTTTCTTATAACCGTTCTTCTCAAGCGTATGTCCCCAGTCTGAAGCTGCTACCGGATGCTTAGACACATCTGCGCCTGCTGCTTGTAAAGCAATGCGAATATTCTTGGCGCATTTCTCTTTACTATGGTTGGCAGACATACTTTCAAGCTTACTTGAGAACTTATGCAAATTAATATTTTGATCTTCAGATTGATGACTTTTCACATCAGTTTTTTTATGTTTTTCAGTCGTCCAAGCTGTTTGTCTTAACATCACTTTCATTTTTAAATCATCCTGAGAGCTTTCTTCTTTTCTCTCTTCGATATGATGAACATGTGCATGAACTGCGTGATGAGCATGAGCCATTTTAAAACCTACTTCCGCTAACCAGTCTTCGAAAAAACCGCGCCATTGTAGAATCAAAATTGGTCTTTGGCTTTTAATAGTTGTAACAAATTGCCAGCACTGTGAAATGAGTCACAAAATCTATTAAGTACTGGTGAGCATAAAAAAACGCCCTTTCGGGCGTAATAAAAATACTTATTTATCTATCATTACTGGGTTAAAGATTCACCTTTCCAAGCCTTAAGCATAGTATCCGCAGCATTTTCAGTGACAAAGTCACAATATTTACCTGCATAAGGTGGAACATATTCATCAACACCAGACTTATGATGGTACTGTCCAGAATATTCGGTATCGTTTATTGTAAATTTCATTGCTAATAATAACTCATCGCGCGACCAGTTAATACCTTGCCATGTTCCCATTACAGGCGCAGTAGCATTTGATTCTGTATATAAAGGTGCAGTACCGTCACTAGAGAACCCAATATAATCTTTATTACTGTAAGTTTTATTAATCATCCAACAGGTGGAACCTTTCGGAAACTTCACTGAATCTTCTTCTAATAATGCCTTGTAATAATCTTCAAAAAAGCCCTGCTGACTAAGTGGCAATGATTCATAAATCCACTGGCCTAAATATTTAGTCACGGGTTGACCTGAAATATCAATTTTAACTAAATCTTGATTTAGAAATAAATTATCGCCCTTCACTAAGTTGGCAGGTTGATAGTTTAAAGCTGTATCAGAAAACTGGACTTGAGAACCTAACAAATACCATGTGCCATCAGTTGTTTTAATCGGATCTAAGGTCACTCCCTGATCAGTGAAATAATGTTGGCTAAGTTCATAACCTAATGGATGATTATCAGGATAGCTTATATAAATTTTATTATCCTGAATCTTATAGTTTTTCTTCTCAAGCATTGGATTTCCAGCGATTTGACTCGCAGAAAAACCCACTAAAGTCTGCGTTGATGTTGTTGACGTATCCTGTTCCTGATTATCAGAATCATTACATGCCGAAAGTCCAAATGCACATAAACATGAAAGTATTAACTTTTTCATTATGTTCCTAAATTATTAATATAATGTAATCCGTATTATCAATGATTTGCTTTTTTTGGCAATGCAAATATTAAATAATTCAGATGAGATGTACTTTAGTTTTATTAAAATTATTCTATAAAACTTAATATAAGACCAACTAAAACTATATAATTAGATAGGATAACTCACTGCTATCATCTTTTCCCCAAATTATTTCATAGTCTTTTTTATTTAAAAAAAGAGAACTAAAATTTTCTATGCTAAATTAATCTAAAAGTCTTCAATATTAAAATTTAATTATTAACATCACGAACCTTTATAAAAGTTTTGTGGTAATTCAAATAACAGGTTAGATCCCATTGAAACATCCCCTATCCCTACAAGAAATGATATTAAATATTGAACATATTTCTGATGAGCACATCATCTATGCTGAACAACCTTGGGGTATTACATCCAAAGCAATAGCTCTATCAAATGATGAAAAGATGGAGGTTATTATCAAAGATAAGTGCTACAGCTATTTTCTTGAAGTATTTATTATCAAAGAGTTAATAGAAGACCTAGATGACTCTTTAAATAATCAAGAGCTTGTATTTAAGATCATTCAATACGCAATAAATGATGCATGATGAATATCATTATTTAAAATAAAAACGCCCTTTCGGGCGCTTTAATTAAAATATATATGGTCGAACAAAAATCAGGAAGAAAATTCCAAGCATCAAGAACCATTTTAAGAAGTAATACAACTTACGGTTTTTAGCTTTTAATGCCTTGGCTTTAATGCGAATTTGGTAAACATAACCAAAAGCTTTATTTAAGCCACCTGTTTGGTCACCTGTTTCATTCGGAGAACTTGCAGCAGTCATCACTTTACGACCAAACCAATGATTGAAACGTTCCATCCATTTCACTTTCATTGGTCGTTCAACATCTGCAAAGAAAATAATACGGTTTTGATCCGTCTTATTTTCAGCATAGTGAATATAAGTTTCATCAAACACGACACTTTGACCATCTCGCCAAGAGTATCTTTCACCATCAACATCAATAAAACAACGATCATCATTTGGCGTAATTAAGCCCAAGTGATAACGCAGTGAACCTGCATATGGGTCACGGTGTCTTACCAAACGACTGTCAGGTGCAAGCTCTGTAAACATTGCGGCTTTAATTGTCGGTAATGTTTTAAGAAGTGCTGTGGTTTTAGGGCAGAGCTCAGCAGCAGACGGATGGCTCGATTCGTACCATTTTAAGTAAAAACGCTTCCAACCCGTTTTAAAGAATGAGTTAAAACCTAAGTCGTTATATGTACTTGAAGCTTTGATCCCACCTTGGTCATATAAAGCTTTCGCTTCATCACGAATCATTTCCCAATTTTCATCCAACACTTTTAAATCTTTAAAATGCTGGGTGTCGATATAAGGTTGATTCGGCACCTTTGAAAAGATGTACATTAAAAAGTTAATCGGTGCGAGCAAGGTTGAATGGTCAAAAAACTGACGATAAAACGAATGCTTTACTTTCCCACGATGCTGAATATACAACGCTGAAATGATAAAAATCGCTAATATGATCCACTTAATCATATAGTTACTCTCATTTAAGTACCTTTAAAGATACTTCGAAGAAATTTGAAATTGGCAGGAATAATAACAAACTCTAAAAAAAAATTCAGACATAGATCAGCAAGTATAATTTTTAATAAATAGAAATCTCAAAAATATTCATTTTTGAGATTTCTTAAACTCAGCTTTTAAATTAGTTTTTTTAATATGCTTGCCAATTTAATGCAGTCAGAGAATCAAGTGCTTTTGCAGCAGTTTCATTGTAGACATAACAACCAGATTTCAATTGTGCAATTTTTAATTGAGCAAGACGAATGTTTTTAGGATCATCGGTATTTTTTAAGAATATTTCCCAATGCTTAATCTCTTGATCAGCTGTCCAGCCAATGTTACTCGTGTAATCTGCTGCATATGTTTTACCTTGATATTGCACCGCAACACCACCACCCACAGCAAAACCTAGACTAGTATCATAAATCGTTGTCCATGGAACATTTTGCCATGTCCCCTTAACTGCCTTATAAGTAAAACCAAATGGGGTCGTTTGATTCAAATAATTCAAATACTGAGCGTTTTCAGCATCAAAATCTTCAAAACTTTGATCAATTTCGTGATTTTGATCAACATTAAATGTGAAGGTTTCTTGATTAGATTTTTTTGAAATGAAACGATAACAACTACTTCCTTGAGGGAATTTACTCTGTCCGTAAGTATTAAGAAATATACGCCCATTAGTCGTACTATCATCGCTCACTGGAAAACCTAGCGCTCGATAACCAGGTAAAACTGTATCAAACATATTCTTATCAGACAGATCAACTTTTTGAAATTTCCAATCCTCTTTGACATCTCCAATGACGTCAAATCTCCAATCTGTCATTGAATTAAAATTCATGACATTGATTGCTTTATCAATAGGGAAATAGAGTTTTTTCTCTGTTAACAAATACTCACCTAAAGCTTGATTAGAAGAGCCATCTGTTGATTTTTTATTAAATATTTCAAAATAAGCCTTATCTAACTCATCTGTTTTTCCATCAGAATAGTAATCCATAAAATAATAACGGGTACCATTCGCAATAGAATCTTGTGAAGTACCACTTTGATTGTTATTCGCTGAATTATTATCACTAGAACCACCACCTCCACATGCACTCAACATAAAAGGAAGGATAGCCAAAATCATAAATTTATTTTTTAACATAATACATACTTTATTGAACATTTTTATAACACAAAGTTTATCCAAAGATAAAAAAATAGACAATACTTTCTGTCTAATAATTCACAAAGAACCTTATTTTTTATTACCAGTTCAAAAATTAAAGTAATCAATTATCTGCTAGTTTTTTCACTTCATATTAGATTCCTGCTAGAAAGTAGTTTTTAAATAAAAATGTATTTTTCATATATATAGTTCAAGAAAGTTGTTTAAAAAAAATTGATGACCCTTGCGTCACGGCTTGATACAACTTGTCAGGTTTTTTTTAGATATAGTTATCGTAAGATTAGCGAAGCATAAATGTGTACCAAAGCTGTGCACACGCTTCATAACATCAACTTAGAAGTCCTCCAAAACCAAGGAGATCAGGCATGATCCACGCTGGCAATGCCATTACCGTCCAAATGCTTTCGGACGGAATTGCAGAATTCCGCTTTGACTTACAAGGTGAGTCGGTCAATAAATTTAACCGTGCAACAATTGAAGATTTCCAAGCTGCTATTGCTGCGGTAAAAGCAAATAATGATATTAAAGGCTTAGTTGTTACGTCGGGCAAATCAACATTTATTGTTGGGGCAGACATTACCGAATTTGGTGAAAACTTCGCTCAAGGCGAAAAAGCGATTGTTGACTGGCTTATGCCTGTTCACGAAATCTTCAATAGCTTTGAAGATTTAGAGATTCCAAAAGTTGTTGCTATTAACGGTATGGCGTTAGGCGGCGGTTTTGAAATGTGTTTAGTGTGTGACTATCGTGTGATGTCAGAAGCTGCACAAGTGGGCTTACCAGAAATTAAACTTGGTATTTACCCAGGTTTTGGCGGTAGCGTACGTTTAAGCCGTCTTATTGGTATCGACAACGCGGTTGAATGGATGGCAATGGCTGCTCCTAAAAAACCGGCTGCTGCCCTAAAAGATGGTGCTGTAGATGCGGTTGTAGCTGCTGATAAATTACTTGAAGCTGCAACTGATTTAGTTAAGCAAGCAATTTCTGGTCGTTTGAACTGGAAAGCTAAACGTCAAGAAAAACTTGACGCTGTAAAATTGAACCCACTTGAACAGATGATGGCGTTCAACACAGCAAAAGGTGCTGTACTTGCTAAAGCAAATCCTGCTCAATACCCTGCTCCAAAATTATTACTTGATTCATTACAAGCAGGTGCAAGCCTTGCGCGTGACGAAGCATTAAAAGCAGAAGCTGAAGGTTTTGCTAAAGCGGCGATTACTCCACAAGCTGGTGCATTGATTGGTTTATTCCTCAATGACCAAGTTGTTAAGAAAACTGCTAAAAAACATGAAAAAGGTGCGCACCCAGTAAACCAAGCAGCTGTACTTGGCGCTGGTATCATGGGTGGTGGTATTGCTTACCAAGCGGCAAGCAAAGGCACTCCAATTATCATGAAAGATATTGGTAACCCACAACTTGCATTAGGTATGTCAGAAGCGAACGGCTTGTTAACTAAACAAGTTGAACGTAAGAAAATGAAACCTGCACAAATGGGTGAAACCCTTGCACGTATCCGCCCTACTTTAAGCTACGATGAGTTTAAAGAAGTCGACATCGTGATCGAAGCGGTTACAGAAAATCCAAAAGTTAAAGAAATCGTTCTTGCAGACACTGAAAAGCATGTTCGTGAAAACACGATTATTGCGTCTAACACGTCTACAATTTCAATTACTCGTTTAGCGAAAGCTTTACAACGTCCTGAAAACTTTGTAGGTATGCACTTCTTCAACCCAGTTCACATGATGCCGCTTGTAGAAGTCATTCGTGGTGAAAAGACTTCTGAAGAAGCGATTGCAACTACTGTAGTTCTTGCTCAAAAAATGGGTAAAACACCAATCGTTGTAAATGACTGCCCAGGGTTCTTGGTTAACCGTGTATTGTTCCCTTACTTTGGTGCGTTTGACCTTCTTGTAAAAGACGGCGCAGACTTCCAGCAAGTTGACAATGTAATGTCTAAGTTTGGTTGGCCAATGGGTCCTGCTTACCTCATCGACGTTGTTGGTATCGACACGGGTGTTCATGGTGCAGAAGTCATGGCTGAAGGTTTCCCAGACCGTATGAAACCAGACTACAAAGGTTCAATCCAAGCAATGTACGAAGCTAAACGTCTTGGTCAAAAGAATGACGTTGGTTTCTACAAATACGAACTCGATAAGAAAGGCAAGAAAGCAAAAACTGTTGATCCAACAGCGTATGAAATCATTGCTCCTTTCGTAACGGGTGAAAAACGCGAGTTTGATAACCAAGAAATCATTGACCGCATGATGCTTGCTTTCTGTAACGAAACAGTTCGTTGCTTAGAAGACAACATCGTTGCAACTGCTGCTGAAGCAGACATGGCAATGATTATGGGTGTAGGTTTCCCTCCATTCCGTGGTGGTCCATGTCGTTATATCGACCAGACAGG
>NZ_JZFB01000004.1:337381-337617 GCF_001188385.1 Acinetobacter sp. V2
TTAGGTAAGGCTTATGAAGCGCCACAAATGTTGCGTGACATGGCTGCTAACAACAAAAAATTCTACGGTTAAGGAGCAACGTGAATGGCTACTTTAAATCCACGTGACGTTGTCATCGTTGATGGCGTACGTTCTGCAATGGGTAAAACCAAAAACGGTATGTTCCGCAATGTACGTGCTGACAGCTTATCTGCTGAGTTGGTTCGTGCACTCGTTGCTCGTAACCAATTTGACAC
>NZ_JZFB01000004.1:337630-339017 GCF_001188385.1 Acinetobacter sp. V2
ACTTTAGAACAAGGTATGAACATTGGTCGTAACATCGGCTTATTGGCTGACTTACCAAAAACTGTAGCAGGTCAAACTGTAAACCGTCTTTGTGGTTCATCTATGCAAGCACTTCATACTGCTGCTGCACAGATTGCAACTAACCAAGGTGATATCTTCATTATTGGTGGTGTAGAGCACATGGGCCATGTAGGTATGATGCACGGCATCGACCTAAACCCAGAAGCATCTAAACACTATGCAAAAGCATCTAACATGATGGGCTTAACTGCTGAAATGTTAGGTCGCATGAACGGCATTAGCCGTGAAGAGCAAGACGCTTTTGGTGTTGAATCTCACCGCCGTGCTTGGGCTGCAACTCAAGAAGGTCGTTTCAAAAACGAAATCGTTGGTGTTGAAGGTCACGATGCAAATGGCTTTAAAATCCTTTGCGACATTGATGAAGTAATTCGTCCAGATGCAAACCTTGAGTCGTTCAAAGCACTACGTCCTGTATTCGATCCAAAAGGCGGTACGGTAACTGCTGCTACATCTTCAGCGTTGTCTGACGGTGCTTCTGCAATGTTGCTTATGTCTGCTGAGCGTGCACAAGCGTTAGGTTTAAAACCACGCGCTGTAATTCGCTCTATGGCAGTTGCAGGTTGCGATGCTGCAATCATGGGTTATGGTCCAGTTCCAGCAACTCAAAAAGCGCTTAAACGTGCTGGCTTAACGATGGCTGATATTCAAACTATCGAATTAAACGAAGCATTTGCTGCTCAAGGCTTATCAGTAATGAAAGGCTTAGGTATTTATGACAAGCAAGACATCATTAACTTAAATGGTGGTGCGATTGCTTTGGGTCACCCACTAGGTTGTTCTGGTGCGCGTATCACCACTACGTTGTTAAACGTAATGGAACAACAAGATACTCAAATCGGTCTTGCGACCATGTGTATCGGCCTTGGTCAAGGTATTGCAACAGTGATCGAACGTGTTTAATTAACACCAAGATAAAAAAAATCCCCGCTCAATGCGGGGATTTTTTTATCGACCAGCTAATCCATTTTCGATTTTCTTCTGTAAATCTATAATGTCATTAATATTTACTTTCATCGTACCCTCACGATAAGCATCGACATTACTTCGATTAATATTCAAATCTTTTAACATTACAAAGATACCATTGGTTGGATCAGAAGATTGTATTCCACCCGCTACCGCTAAAATGTATTGTTGTAAGAATGGAGAAAGTTGAGATAAATCAGGCTGTGCCATAACTGGCTGATAATCTACTGTAGTCATGCCTTCAGGGACTAAAGCATTTTGTATATCGTAATGCGTTTTATACTCATGATGTTGCAGAGCCTGACGCACTTTTTTATCTTCTTGGAAGGGTACAAATCCC
>NZ_JZFB01000004.1:339059-352107 GCF_001188385.1 Acinetobacter sp. V2
TTGGTAAAGTAGCCACTTCTTCTGCTTGAACAGTCGGTAAACCCATAAAAGCAAATACAGCAATGAAGGCTGATTGTTTTAGAAAGTTCATAACTTGCTCCAAAAATCAGTCATCCTATTTTAATTAAAAGATGATGATTAAATTAAAAGTATCTATAAATAGGCTACAACAAAGTCGAATTTGATTCAGTAATGCTCAGATAAACGGTAAATATAATTAAATTTTTTAATGTAAAAGTACGGTTCTTCTATTTATTAAAACTGCATCCTATAAAGCACTCTACAACTTGAACAAAAGTGTTCAGATTATAGAGTGCGATTTATCTTATAAATTTTATTTGCTCTCTAACATCTCTTTTAAAGAATTCACAACTTGTGGAAACGTCGTAAAACCTTCTCTACCTAAAAAGTGCCCACCATTAGGAACAGTAATGTACGGCGCATCAATTTCTTTCGCCAATTCAATCGTCAGTTTTGGTGGAACCAAATCATCATTATCAGACAAATACACCAGCTTTTTCTTTATGTCCTTAAAATAGTTCGTATCGACTTTGCTTTTTGTTATATAGGCATCGAGTGGAGAAAAGTCTGAAATTGGACCAGAAAATCCAGATACTAAAATCATTCCACCAATATTCTGGTAATCATGTTTTTGCAAAAAGTGCAGTAACGTAATCACCCCTAAACTGTGCGCAACAAAATAGGTATTCTCATCCACCTTAGGGATCTGTTGATCTAAAACCTTCTGCCAAGCATCCACATCTGGATGCTCAGAATCTGGAAATGGAATTAAGGTAACCGTTGTATATTCGTCTTCTATTTGATGTTTTAAATCTAAAAACCAATGATCATCTATAGAAGCAGAGTAACCATGGAGCACAAATATTTGACGCATGTTCTTCTCCTGAAGTTCAAGTGTTTTGGCATTTGCAACAAATGACATTAATCCGAATAACACCAATAAAATGAGTTTTCTGATCATGGAACAAGTACCATTTTGAAATATACAAACATGCTAAACTATAACACCACTGTTAAGGTCAACCCCATTTTATGAACCTTGCCAAAGTTGCCGAACTCACAAAAGTCAGCCCGCGTATGCTGCGTTATTACGAAAGTTTAGGACTTATACAGCCTCATCGAGCAAGTAATAACTATCGAAGCTATACACAAAAAGATATTGAAAATATTAAGAAAATTAAAATATTAAATGATGCAGGCATGCATTTAAAAGATATTCAAGCCTTGCTGCCTTGTTTTGATTTAGATGAACGCGTATTTACGCTGTGCTCAGTGGTTCAAGAAAAACTGCAAACTGAACTCATGCATGTGTCTGAACAATTAAACAAACTACAAACTTCTCAAAGTTTATTACAATCTTTTTTAACCAAAGGAAAAGCCGAGAGCACCAATCCATAATTTTTGATGCTCATGCCACACTTATTCTTTTAAATCTCCTTCGAGTGCAGCTACATTCTTTTTCTTAATTTTTTCAATTTTTGCATTCAGTTTTAGAACATCTTGATAAAGCCCATTAAACTTTTTGACTTGAGCATTTTCATGAAAAAGAATCATCTGATCTTTCTTCTGCCATTCATAATTTTTTAGAAGCTTAAACATTTCTTCTGCTTTATCTAAAATTTGTAGCTCAATCATAAAAATTGCATGATCTTGATCAGCTTTTTGCTGAGTTCCTAATTTCATTTCAAGAAGTTGTCTCATCTCTGCATCAACAGATAATTCTTGAACCTTTGCTAAGAAAGTTTTATGAATTTTTTCATATTCAGTTTGATACTGATCTGAAGCTATACGGACATCAGCTAACATCTTCTCGGTTTCTACAAACTTTTGCTTTTTATCAAGATCTAGACGATCAACATTTAAAAAAGTATCCCATTTGGCTCCTTTGAGTTCTCTTAAATATGCATTTCGTGCATTAATATTTTGAATCCAATAACTTAAAAGAAATTCTGAAATTTGCTTATAGTGTCCTGCCAACCGTTTATCGTGAATATTAAGCTCGACGGGTTTAGACCAGTCTTGTGCTTGTTCATAAAGTTGATTCATTTTTTCAGTCATGACCACATCAAACATTTGACTACTGTCTTTGGCTTGTTGCTGTTTGATATGTTGATAGGTGAAAAAAATAATGCTTGTGATAACAATCAGACTTGCTATCGCAATCAAAACTCGGCGCATACACACCTCCTATTTCCCTTCTTATAATTTTGCTCTTTATAGTTATAAAATAGAGCTTATTCTTCTTTATATGCCATTTATTTCACAATACGCAACACTGTATTCGCTACTCAAAGCTTTAAATCCTTGTGCATCATCCCTATTATGATGGGTAATTAAAATTTATGAGATTCTCCCATGCGTGTTGATGTCTGGTCTGATGTAGTTTGTCCTTTCTGTTATATCGGCAAAAAACGCCTTGAACATGTAGCTGCGGAAGCAGGTATTGAACTTGAAATTCACTGGCATAGTTTCGAATTAGATCCTGATGCGCCAGCAAAACATGACACATCAAATACAGAACGTTTAGCTAAAAAATATGGCCGTACCTATGAAGAGATGGAAGAAATGGAGCGCAATATTGCGGCCATGGCTGCCTCTGAAGGTATTGATTTCCAATGGCAAAAAGCGAATTCTGGCAATAGTTTCAATGCACACCGTATTATTCACCTTGCGCAAAGCAAAGGTTTAGGCAACCAAGCAAAAGAAGCTTTTTTCCATGCTTATATGACCGAAGGTCTGGCAATTGGTGAACGTGAAGTTGTAGAAGAAATTGCTTCTCGTATTGGCCTTGATAATGCGGAAGTTGAATTTGTATTAGATACCAATGAGCTATCTGACTTTGTTCGTCATGACGAAAAGATTGCTAAAGAGCAGTTAAATGTTACGGGTGTGCCATTTTTTGTATTTGATCAACGAATTGCACTCGCGGGTGCTCAACCACGTGACGTCTTTTTAAAAGTCTTAGAGCAAGCACAACTGAAAGCAAATGCTGAAGCTGTTGAGCAAGATGATGCAGCTGTTTGTAATGATGAATCATGTGATATTCCACAGAAATAAATCAACACAATTGAAAATGTGATGAAATCGTATGTTTTATCACCATTTTAGCAATAGAGCGTTCTAAAAAAAGAACTATCTAATTGTTTAAAATCAGTTTATGATTGCTTCTTAGAATATTCGCGCTGTAATGTTCTGTTTTTTATGTGTTTAATGATCGGAATTTGAAGTTTCCTTGATCTATCATCCCCCATAATTGGGGGATTTTTTTTGGTTAAAAATAATCGCTACTAGCTTAAACTTTTTAAGTTATTTCAAATATGTAAAAAAAGTTAAATTTACTTAACTTTTGTGTCGTCCTCTTGATTTTATTAGAAAAATCAACAAAAGTGGAAACAACAACAAAACATAAAGATAGATATGAAAACATTTCATGTAATGCCTTATCGGCAGCTTTTTGCACTTTTAACTCTTGGATTCGGTTCGGTATGCATTGCTCATGCAGAAACAACCTCTTCCTCTCAAAACCAACAAGTAGAAGGTTTGTCATCTGGAGTTCAAACCGAAGCTACAACAGATGAAAATCTGTTAGATCAGATCCCCCGTTGGGTAGATGCGACCCCAACCATTTTTCCAGAGCAGTCTAGTCAACCTATTGTTCCTCCTACCGAACAAACAGAAGATCAGACGTGGGTTGACCGTAAGCAAAAGAAAATTCGTAATTGGGCCGATCGTACTTCTGAAAAAATTGATAACTGGTTTGGAGAAGTCGATCCACAGAAACCAGCTACTGCAACCATTCGCGTAATGGTCGATAACTATTGGAATGAATACGATAATTTTGAAATTAAGCCCAGAATACGAGGCAGGATTAAATTACCAACGCTAGAAAAACGTCTAAGTGTGGTATTTGGTGATGACTCTCTCGATAACGAATTTAATAACAGTCCGGCCAATATTAACCAAAACCCAAATCAAGACTCTAATAAGAAGCTAAATGGTAAACAAACAAGAGATGACAATAGTTCTATTGCTTTGCGTTGGTCAGATTTCTCGAAAAAATTGCCTTTTGAAACAGATGCTGACTTAGGTATCCGTTCTGGAGATGATATTTATGTTCGTTTAAAAGCATCAAGAAATTGGCAACTCCGTAATGATTTTAAATTTTATGCTGAGCAAATTTATCGTTACGGCATAGACAGTGAAAACTACTTACGTACCAATCTTGAACTTACCCATGCCAGACCAAATCAACCAATTTTATCAAATCAGTTCAGCTTAACTTATGCCGATGATCAAGATGATGATCTAAGTTGGGAAAATAGGGTCTTCCGTGAACATAGTTTCTTTGCAAATAACCGTTTTAACTATGGTATTTATACAGGTGGTTATTACAACGACAATGACTTGCGTTTAAATAGTTGGGGTCCATTTGTTTCATGGCGCCAACCTGTTTTACGTGAATGGTTCTTTGTTCAAGGAGACGTAAATTACTTTAATGATCACCGTGAAGATCGCAACCATTTTGTCAGCACCTTCTTGCGCTTAGAAGCTCTTTTTTAAGCTGCCAAACATCACCTTGGAACTCATCCAAGGTGATGAATAATAAAATACTTTTAAATAAAATTTTAAGCTTAGTCTTTTAAAGTACTGTTCTAATTTTTATTTTTGATTCCTTCTCCTTAAAAATGAATCAATTCTCCTCTTTTTCATTTCAATACAAATCAGCTGCCTTAGTTTGTATTTATAGTTTAGGCGTATTGGCTTTAATTCCGCATACTCAATTTTTTTATAATACGTTCAAGCACCAACGGTCACGGCGTTATCCTTATTCTTCTACGAGTTTTACTAAAGTAAAAAGACAATCACTTTCACTCTCTCCTTGTGAAATAGAGACAAATGATGCTTTACCCGATGTCGCCTTAATTCAAGAACTAATGGCTGTATTTGGAAATGATACGTTATGGAAACGTGCGACTCAGCCTGAACCAACTTATAAAGCCTTTGGTAAGAAAAAGAAGAAGAACTCTTCAGCTCAGGTTTCGACAACTAATCCACTGAGTGCAAGCTGGGCAACCATTTCAACTTGGATGCCTTTTGAAAATAATCTTGATTTAGGTTCAAACTCAGAAAGCGATGTTTATGTACAATTTTTGGCAAAGAAAAAATGGAATTTAAGGCATAACATTAGTTTGGATACAGAACAGGTATTTCGCTACGGCTCTACTAGCCGGAACTACACCGAAACAACGCTAAACTTAACGCAGAAAATGCAAGATAACACTCTTTTCGCTAATAAATTTAATGTGAATAAGAGTGAAAATGAAGATTATAGTTGGGGAAATTGGACTTTCCAGCAGTATCAATTTTTAAAGGATAATCATCTTACTTACGGTGTCTATAGTGGTGGCGTATATACCAAAAATGACATTCGGCTAAATAGTTGGGGGCCTTATATTTCATGGCGCCAGCCTGTATGGCGAAATTGGCTTTTTATGCAAAATGACCTTAACTTTTTTAACCATATTGATGATGATTCGAAACATCAGCTCAGTGTTCAAATGAATCTCGAAGCTAATTTTTAATCAAAAATTATCAAATTGTGGATAACTCTTTCTTTATCCACAAAAAAAGCCCCTGACAGTTCAGAGGCTTTTTTTAAACTGAATTATTTCAGCAATAAGCTATTAATACGTTTTACATAAGCTGCTGGGTCTTCCGGTAAACCACCTTCAGCAATAACAGCCTGATCAAAAATGACGTTCGCCAAGTCATCAAACTGTTCTGAACTTTCGAGTTTCTTCACCAATGGGTGTTCAGGGTTAATTTCTAAAATTGGTTTGATTTCTGGCACTGCCTGCCCTGCTTGTTTAAGCATACGAATAAGTTGAGGTGATAATTCACCTTCACTTGTCACTAAACATGCAGGAGAATCAACTAAACGCGTTGTTACACGCACTTCTTGCGTTTTAGCTTTCAATGAGTCACTTAGTTTCTCAACAACAGGCTTAAACTGTTCAGCTGCTTGCTCAAGTGCCTTTTTCTCTTCAGCATCTTGCAAGTCACCTAAATCAACCGCCCCTTTAGACACATTCTTTAATGGTGTACCGTCAAACTCTTGAACAAAATTCATTGCCCATTCGTCAACACGTTCAGCCATTAATAATACTTCAATACCTTTTTTCTTGAACAACTCAAGCTGTGGTGAGTTTTTCGCTGCCGCTAAGCTGTCAGCAGTCACATAGTAGATGGCTTTTTGGCCCTCTTTCATACGTGCCTTATAGTCAGCAAAAGAAGTTGTTACTTCATCATTTGTTGATGTCGCATAACGTAATAATTTTAAAATACGTTCGCGGTTACCAAAGTCTTCGCCCAAGCCTTCTTTAAGTACTGAGCCAAACTCACTGTAGAACGTCTTGAATTTTTCTTGGTCTTTTTCATCTTCCGATTTAGCCAAGCCATCAAGTACTGTTAATACGCGGCGTGCATTACCTTCACGAATCGTTTTGACATCACGGCTTTCTTGCAACAACTCACGGCTGACATTCAGTGGTAAATCAGCACTGTCCACCACACCTTGAACAAAACGTAGATAATTTGGAATTAAATTATCCGCATCATCCATAATAAAGACACGTTTCACATAGAGCTTAATACCCGCTTTGGCTTCACGAGTAAAAATGTCATGCGGTGCTTTACTTGGAATATAAAGTAACTGTGTATATTCAGTACTACCTTCAACACGGTTATGTGCCCAAGCCAGTGGTGCTTCAAAGTCATGCGTTAAGTTTTTATAGAACTCAACGTACTGCTCTTCAGTCACTTCGCTCTTGTTACGTGTCCATAAAGCGCTGGCTGAGTTAATTGCTTCCCACTCGCCAGTTTTAACCATTTGGCCGCCTTTAGGCTCTTCACCTTCAGCAACCTCTTCTTCTTGCCAAACTTCTTTTTGCATTTCAATTGGCAAGCTAATGTGATCAGAGTATTTATTAACGATCTGCTTAACTTTATAAGATTCTAAATAATCAAGCGCATCATCACGCAAGTGAAGAATAATGTCGGTACCACGTGAAGCTTTATCAATTTGCTGAACTTCAAACTCGCCTGTACCACCACTAATCCAACGCACCCCTTCAGATGCATCTAGACCTGCACGGCGTGATTCCACGGTAATTTTATCGGCAACAATAAAACCTGAGTAAAAGCCAACACCAAATTGACCAATCAACTGAGCATCTGCTTTTTGATCACCAGTCAATTTTGACATGAAATCTTTAGTACCCGATTTTGCAATCGTACCTAAGTTATCAATCGCTTCTTGCTGATTTAAGCCAATACCATTATCAGAAATCGTTAAAGTTTTATCTTCTTTATTTAAAATGACTCGTACATGTAAATCGGGATCATTTTCATAATATTCAGGATGATTAATTCCTTCAAAACGCAACTTATCGCATGCATCTGATGCATTAGAGATCAGCTCGCGTAAGAAAATCTCAGGGTTAGAATAGAGAGAATGCGTCACTAAATGTAAAAGCTGTGCAACTTCCGCTTGGAAACTATAATTTTGTGATGCTTGTTCACTCATAAATCACTCCTTAAATTTTGAAGTCTGTTTGTTCTCGAATGCTTTATGAATGGAGTACTTCTAGAATTTTTCAATCCTGAATATTAAAAATTTTTACTCTAATTAAAATGGACCGTGGCTTAACACTCTATCTTGCAATATTGCATCTAGCTGCTGTTGTCGTTGTTGATAAGCTTTGCTAATACAACTTACACCAGCCGCACAAGCATTTCTTTTTTTCAGCCATTGCTGCTGAGCATCTTTTTGACTGTCCCGCCCACCCATTGGTAAAGCATGCAGAACAATTTGATAGGTCGTCGCCATTTTTACATCGGCATCATTTAAAGATCGGTTTTTACAAATACTTTTTTCCGTTTTCGTTTTTGCAGCGTCACATGAGAAACTTGCGGCTTGCAAACTCTGTGTAAAGGCAATACCACTAAAAACAGCCAAACACATCGCTAATTTTTTGTTCATGATTTTATTCCCATGTTTTGTAATGAATAGAAATTAGTTTAGAAAAAAATTGGCATAAGATATGTATAAAACTGTCTGCTTTATGCTTTTTTTAGTGCAAATAAAATCCATAAAAAAACCTCACATAAAATATATGTGAGGTGCCTGAGTCTAGGTTTATTATTATATTTTTTCTATTTATTATTATGCTTAAAATTTATAGCTATAACCTAAAGTGTAAACAAACGGATTAATATCTAAATCAAATTTATAGTTAGCAACTGATGGATCAATTGTTACTTCAGGACTAATATCCATATAACGGACATCTACAAATACCCCCCAGTTTTTAGCATCAGCAGGTTGGAAATTAAAACCAACTTGTCCTGCCACACCAAAGTCTTCTTTAACTTTTACCGCTACTCCTTGTTCATCCCAAGGAATAAATGCTGTAGCACCAACACCAATATACGGTGTGAAACGAGTCGAATTTTTAAAATGATATTTGGCAGTAATCGTTGGTGGTAACTGTTTAATACGCGCTACATTTTTACCATCTAACAATACGTCATGATTAATAGGCGCTGCTAATAATAACTCTGCCGAAAATGGAGACTGACCAAAAAAGTATTCTACCGAAGGCGTAAATGCATATTCATGATCTGCTTTTACTACGCCTAAAGGAGTTGTTGTGTCTTCTGATGGAGCAATAACACTTCCACCAAATTTAACTTGCCAGTTACCAGCAAAAGTAAAAGAAGACATCCCCATTAATGCAACAACCAAAACTTTTTTGAACACTTTAATATCTCCAAACTTATTTATATTTATAATAAACATGTATTTTAAAATCATGCAATACACATTATAAAATTAATTTATCATTTATTTTTAAATAACTGTTTTAAATAAAATTATATATTAACCAACTATTTTAATTGGTTTTTATTCCAACCTTATTAATCAAGATTATTTTATAATACCAACTATTTTAATATACTTTTCAATTCTGAGTATTTTAATATAATTTATTTTAAATACATCTTTTTATTTAGCCAATAAAAAACCTTCTTAATTTAAATCTAAAGATCATCATTAAGAAGGTTAATAATTTAATATTTTATAAAAAATCTATAAAACCATTGCAGCAATCCAGCCAAAAATTAATAGCGGAATATTAAAATGAATAAATGTAGGTACAACCGTATCCCATATATGGTCATGTTGCCCATCTACACCTAAACCAGCGGTTGGTCCTAAAGTTGAATCAGAAGCCGGCGAACCTGCATCACCTAATGCTGCTGCTGTCCCAATAAGGGCAATCGTCGCTAATGGTGAAAATCCAAACTGAACGCATAACGGTACATAAATAACGGCTAATACAGGTACACTTGAGAAAGATGAACCAATACCAATCGTGACAAATAGACCAATACAAAGCATTAAGAAAGCTGCAAGTGCTCGATTATCCCCAATGATTTCAACCACACCTTTGACCAGTTGATTGATATCCCCAGTATGCGTCATTACCGATGCAAAGCCCGCAGCAGAAATCATAATGAAACCTACCAAGGCCATCATTCGCATGCCTTGTACAAAGACATCATCTGCATCTTGCCACTTAAAAATTCCGGCAGTAGATAGAACAGCAAAACCGACTAAACCACCTAAAATCATTGAACCCGAATAAAGCTGTGCAGCGAGTGTCAGGCCAATTGCAAGCAATGCCATATAGATCGTTTTCTTTGCAATTACGGGCGCTTGCTCTGCCTCATGCTTTAACTCTTCTGCATCTGCTTTTAAGTCAGCTGTTTCATCTTGCGCTGTTGCACGAAGAGGTTTATCTAAATCAATCGTTGTAGTTGGTGTAATAGCACGATCAGCATAAATTCTTGGTTTACGGTAGCTAATAAATACAGCAACCAAAGTACCTAAAACCATTCCCAGAACTGGAATAGCCATGCCAATTGACATCATGCCACGCTCTACATGTAAGCCATACGCTGCGCCAACTTTGTTGATATTCCCCATCAAAATTTGTTCAAGGAAAATTGCACCAAATCCAACCGGAAGAAAAATATAAGTTCCGACTAAACCTAGCGTAAGCACACAGGCTGCTGCTCGACGATCTAACTTTAAATGATTCATTACCCGTAATAATGGCGGAACGAGTACAGGAATAAAGGCAATATGAACCGGAATAAGGTTCTGAGAGAAAATAGCAGCGATAAGTAAAATACCTAACAGTAGATATTTCACTTTCGTCTCGCGGCTTTTTCCAGCTTCCATTCCCAACAAACCAATCAGTTTATGGGCAAGTAAATCAGGTAAACCAGATTTTGAAAGTGCCAGAGCGAATGCCCCTAACACAGCATAGGCAAGTGCAACTTCAGCACCATCGCCAAGACCAGCGTTAAAGGCATCAACGGTTTGAGAAAGGCTTAAACCTGCTACGAGGCCACCTACAATGGCAGAAACCACTAAAGTCAGTACGACAGAAACGCGCGCCAGTGATAATAAAAACATCACTGCAATCGCAATAACGACAGCATTCATGAATAAATTCAGAGCAAAACAAAAGGCGACATTCTATCAGATTCAGACCTATGAAGCCGAAAATATCGCCGAATTAACAGTTTTATGCAGTCACTCAATGATTAAGCTTGGGCCTTAATAAACTGACGAATATGATCCGCAATTTTTGCCGGCTCACTTAGAATTGCCCAGTGATTTGCTTCAAGCTCTACATATTCAAAATTTTCTACCCACTTTGGCATAGCCTCAGTAATATATTCAGGGCTCACAAAAGTATCATATTTTAAAATAACGGCTTTGACTGGACATTGAGCATAACGCTGCCGAGGGCCAGTTAAACGAGGAATAAAATTTGCTCGATATAAATTAATGCCATATTTACCATCTGCATTAATATTATTATTTAAAGGTAAATTACTTTTTCTCTCCAGCTGAGTCAGGACTTTCCCCCATTTTTCAGGGCTAAAAAGAGACCATACTGTTGGTGCTAACAAAGGAAGATGGAATGCACCGATATACCAAGATTTGGTTAATATTTTTAGGATCTGAGCTGGTGAAGATTTAAATTTATCACGCAAAAATAAAGCTGCGTGGTCAAGACATGGCCCAGAAATAGTTGTGTATGATAATAACCGTCCTTTAAATTTAGGCTCAGTTACCGACTCCCAAGATTGAATTGAACCCCAATCGTGTGCAGCCATATGGAATTGACGATTTGGTAATAATTCATCAACCACTTCTTGTAAATCTAGAGATAACCGCTCTAAACGGTAATCGCGTATACGTTTTGGTATAGACGACAAACCCGCCCCACGTACATCATAAGTGACAATGTAAAAGTCATTGATTAAATGTTCAATGATTGATTCCCATACTTCTTGGTTGTCAGGATAACCATGTACTAAAACCAACGGTGTATTTTTTTCGTCGCCCCATGTTTTGGCACAAAGGGTTTGTTGGTCACTTGTTGTTACTGTATGAACTTTTGGCTGCATAATCATTTCCTATCTTGTTTTTCAATCGATCATGTCGTTAGTCGGATAGAGCATTGCCATCAATATAAAAAAGATGATACTTATCTAGTATGAATACTGTTTCAATAAAAAAAATTGACTATTATGGCTATTTTAAGAAGACTTCAGAACAATCCTACGATTTCAAAATTTCTATTTAATCACTACCCACCTTATCGTGGTGCAGGGATTTATATTGAAATCATGAATTTAGAACTTTGCCATGTACGTGTAAAAATGCCGCTGACTTGGAAAAACCAAAACTTGGTCGGAACACACTTTGGGGGCAGTCTTTATTCAATGGTTGATCCATTTTACATGATGATTCTGCTGCATCATCTCGGATCAAAATATATTATCTGGGATAAAGCTGCTGAAATTAATTTTCTTTCTCCGGGTCGAAGTACGGTACATGCAGACATTCGAGTAGATCTAGCTGAGATTGAGCAAATACGTAAGCTTGCCGAAAATTACGAACCTGTTTTAAGAACTTATCATCTAAATATTTTTGATGAATCGGGGGTAAGAATTGCCGAAGTTAAAAAAACGCTTTATATCCGGCGTAAAAAAGCAAAACCTTTCCCGCAATGAAAATAAGCGCTAAAAAGCGCTTATTTTATTCAATCAATAGGGTCTTATCTTTTTTCTTCAATCGCTGCACCAGCACCACCACCGATCGCACCGCCAATTGCAGCACCAGAGTCACCACCCAATATTGCTTTACCTACGACAGAACCAATACCAGCTCCGATCGCACTCTTAGTCGTAGTTTGTTTACTACCGCCTTGGCTATTTGAACCAACACCAGCACCTACTGCTGCACCTAAGCCTGCACCAACACCACCGCCTACATGATTACCTAAGCCACCACCTAGTGCTCCACCTGCTGCTGCTGCACCAATACGCTGGTCAGACGGACTCATATTTTGACAACCCGTAATCATAAGCGTAGACAACATTAAAGCAGAAACTAATCCTATTGTTTTTTTCATGGCCATACTCCTACTACCTGTTCTAATAAAAAGAATAATCCTCTTTTATGAGGAATTTGATCAGATTGTGTTATTCATCTGTCCTAATCGATTGATATTTTGTAAAGCTCATCTATTTATAATCATCAAACAAAATTTTAATTATAAAAAAGACATAAAAAAGAAGTCTCTAACAGGTTAAAGACTTCTAGGTTTAAACATTATTAGGAATACTTTTAATACTTCCCTTTCTTCTCTTCATAAGCTGCGCCCGCACTGCCGCCCAGTGCACCACCTGTAGCAGCACCAGCATCGCCACCAATGATTGCGCCACCTAACACCGCACCAACACCGGCACCAATTGCACTATTACGCACGGTTTTACTACTAGATCCTTTTGCATTAGCTGCTACGCCGGCACCGAGAGCCGCTCCTAAACCTGCGCCAATATTACCACCCACATGTTTACCTACAGCACCACCTGCACC
>NZ_JZFB01000004.1:352149-364613 GCF_001188385.1 Acinetobacter sp. V2
CTCGCATTCTGGCAACCAACAAACAAAGTTGTTGACATCAGGCCGACACTCACAATCATCATCATTTTTTTCATTAGATTTACTCCAGTCTTCATAAGCATGTAGCCTAATCTGTTTTTGTGGAGCGTTTATCCCGCTTAAGTAATAAAATAATGGCTCTTTAATATGTTTATGTAATTACCACTTTTAATTGTTATAAATAAATATAAATAAAAAAAGGCACCCTGAGGTGCCTTTTTTAGTGCCAGTCTAAACTTAGAATTGTTCTGAGTTTAATGCTTGGCTAAATGCTTGGTCTACTTCGCTGAAGTCATTGTGAAGCTCATGTTCAGCAGCTTCTGCTTCTTGACGACGACGTTCTAAGTGGTATGCAAGACCAGTACCAGCTGGAATCAAGCGACCCACAACAACGTTTTCTTTCAAGCCACGTAAATCATCTTCTTTACCTGTTACAGCAGCTTCAGTTAACACACGAGTTGTTTCCTGGAACGATGCAGCAGAGATGAACGAGTCTGTAGAAAGCGATGCTTTCGTAATACCCATCAATTGACGTTCAAACTTCGCAGGGAACTTGTTCTGAGCCAAGACAGCTTGGTTCTCTTGAACAACGCGGATGTAATCCACTTGCTCGCCTTTGATGAAGCTAGTATCGCCACCATCAGTGATATCAACTTTACGCAACATTTGACGTACGATAACTTCAATATGTTTGTCGTTGATTTTTACACCTTGGAGACGGTATACGTCTTGAACTTCGTTCACGATGTAGTTAGTTAATGCAACTTCACCTTTCAAACGTAAGATGTCGTGCGGGTTTTGTGGACCATCAGAAACTGTTTCACCACGGTTCACATGCTCGCCTTCGAACACGTTGATTTGACGCCATTTTGGAATCAATTCTTCGTAAATCTCAGAACCATCATCTGGGGTAATTACTAAACGGTTTTTACCCTTAGTTTCTTTACCGAAGCTTACAACACCTGAAACTTCAGCAAGAATTGCATGTTCTTTCGGTTTACGTGCTTCGAATAAGTCAGCTACACGCGGAAGACCACCGGTAATATCACGAGTACGTGATGTTTCTTGTGGTACACGACCAATTACGTCACCGACACCAATCGTTTCGCCATCGCGAACAGTTACGATTGTGTTTTGTGGCAAGAAATAGAACTGTTCGCCGCCATCTGTTGTATCCAACACGATTGCAGGACGTAAATCTTTACCAGAAGCAGGACGAGCTGTTACAGGCAAGATTTCAACAGTAGTCATACCAGTTGCATCATCAGTTTTAGATGTTGCAGTTACACCATCAGCGATTTGACTGAAACGCGCTTTACCAGCAACTTCTGTTACTAATGGATGTGTATGCGGATCCCAAGTCGCTACGATGCCGCCAGCTTCTACAGCTTCACCATCTTTCAACAAGATGCTTGCACCGTAAGGAAGTTTATAACGCTCGCGCTCACGACCTAAGTCATCGGCAATACCAATTTCACCTGAACGTGAAACTGAAACCAAGTGGCCTTTTGCATGTTGTACAGTTTTCACGTTATGGAAACGTACAGTACCTTTGTTACGTACTTGAACACTGTTTGCAGCAGAAGTTCGGCTCGCAGCACCACCAACGTGGAACGTACGCATCGTTAACTGTGTACCTGGTTCACCAATAGATTGTGCTGCCATTACACCAACTGATTCACCTGGGTTAACCAAGTGACCACGTGCAAGGTCACGGCCATAACATCTAGCACATACACCAAAAGCAGATTCACAAGCAATTACTGAACGTACTTTGACTTCATCCACACCCGCTTCTTCAAGATGAGCTGCGATTTTTTCGTCAATTAACGTACCACGAGGTAATACAACTTCATCATCAGATGCACGACGTACGTCTTCAGCAGTTACACGACCTAATACGCGGTCACGTAATGGCTCAATGACATCACCACCTTGAATGAATGGAGTCATCACCAAACCACCAGCTGTACCACAGTCAGGTTCGGTAATTACCAAATCTTGCGCTACGTCTACAAGACGACGAGTCAAGTAACCAGAGTTCGCAGTTTTCAATGCTGTATCGGCCAAACCTTTACGCGCACCGTGTGTTGAAATAAAGTACTGAAGTACTGTTAAACCTTCACGGAAGTTCGCTTTAATCGGTGTTTCGATAATCGAACCATCCGGTTTTGCCATCAAGCCACGCATACCAGCAAGCTGACGAATCTGCGCCGCACTACCACGGGCACCAGAGTCAGACATCATATAGATGCTGTTGAATGATTTTTGTTTCTCGTCTTCACCTTGTTTGTTTTTCACAAGTGTATAAGACAAGTTATCCATCATCGCTTTAGCAACTTGGTCGTTTGTACGCGCCCAGATATCGACAACTTTGTTATAACGCTCACCAGCAGTTACGAAACCTTGTTCGAACTGTTGTTCGATTTCACGAACTTCTGTTTCTGCTTTATCAATAATTGTGTGCTTAGTAGGTGGAATTAACATGTCTTCCATACCTACAGATACACCTGAACGAGTCGCTTGACGGAAGCCCAAGTACATTAATTGGTCAGCAAAGATAACAGTATCTTTCAAACCAAGTTTACGGTAGCAAGAGTTGATTAACTTCGAGATATTCTTTTTAGTCATCTCAAGGTTGATCATGTCAAAGCTTAAGCCTTGTGGAACAACTTCCCAAAGCAAACAACGACCTGGTGTCGTATCAACAATAATAGTTCCGTGTTCACGTTCACCATTTTCATTGATAACAGTTTGATGCACACGTACTTTAACACGAGCATGGATCGCAACCTGACCAGTTGCAAGTGCACGGTTTACTTCGTGAGTATCAGCAAACACCATGCCTTCGCCTTTAGCATTTACTGCATCACGCGTGATGTAGTAAAGACCCAAGACAACGTCCTGAGAAGGAACGATGATCGGCTCACCATTCGCTGGTGACAAGATGTTGTTTGTTGACATCATCAATGCACGAGCTTCTAACTGTGCTTCAAGTGTTAATGGAACGTGTACCGCCATTTGGTCACCATCGAAGTCGGCGTTAAACGCAGCACAAACGAGTGGGTGAAGACGGATTGCCTTACCTTCAATAAGAATAGGTTCAAATGCTTGAAGACCTAAACGGTGAAGTGTTGGCGCACGGTTCAACATTACTGGATGTTGACGAATTACAGAAGCAAGAACGTCCCAAACCTCTGGAGTCTCGCGCTCAACCATTTTCTTCGCAGCTTTAATGGTTGTTGCTTGACCTGAAGCTTGTAGTTTCGCAAAAATAAATGGCTTGAATAATTCAAGTGCCATTTTCTTCGGAAGACCACATTGGTGAAGACGTAAAGTAGGACCTACAGTAATTACCGAACGACCAGAATAGTCAACACGCTTACCAAGTAAGTTCTGACGGAAACGACCTTGTTTACCTTTGATCATATCTGCCAAAGATTTTAATGGACGTTTGTTAGAACCGGTAATTGCACGACCACGACGACCGTTATCAAGTAATGCATCTACAGACTCTTGTAACATACGTTTTTCGTTACGTACAATAATGTCTGGTGCTGCAAGATCAAGAAGACGCTTCAAACGGTTGTTACGGTTAATGACACGACGATATAAATCGTTCAAGTCAGAAGTCGCGAAACGACCACCTTCAAGTGGAACTAATGGACGTAAATCAGGTGGAAGTACAGGAAGTACATTCATCACCATCCATTCTGGCTTGTTGTTTGAATCGTTGAATGCTTCCATCAATTTCAAGCGTTTAGACGCTTTTTTCAACTTCGTTTCAGAAGTTGTTTGAGGAATTTCTTCACGTAAACGTGCGATTTCAGCTTCAAGATCGATGTCTTTTAATAAGTCCTGAATCGCTTCTGCACCCATTTTCGCAGTGAATTCATCACCGTGCTCTTCAAGTGCATTGAAGTATTCTTCGTCTGTTAAAAGTTGATACTTTTCAAACGGAGTCATACCAGGATCAGTTACAACGTATGATTCGAAATACAATACGCGTTCGATATCACGAAGCGTCATATCAAGTAATAAACCGATACGAGATGGTAACGATTTTAAGAACCAGATATGTGCAACTGGAGAAGCGAGTTCAATGTGACCCATACGTTCACGACGAACTTTCGCTGTAGTTACTTCAACGCCACATTTTTCACAAATGACGCCTTTGTATTTCATACGCTTGTATTTACCACACAAGCATTCGTAATCTTTTACTGGACCAAAAATTTTGGCACAGAACAAACCGTCACGTTCTGGTTTAAAAGTACGGTAGTTAATTGTCTCAGGTTTTTTAACTTCACCATGAGACCATGACTTAATCATTTCTGGTGACGCAAGACCAATACGGATACGGTCAAACTCAATTGGTGCATGACCATCTGAGTCCGTTTTCTTACGCATGATATCGAGCAAGTCTTTCAATTTTTTTCTCCGTGTGTCGGGAAGCAACGCTTACCCGACTGGGTCACAAATATTGTTTTTTCCTAAAAAATCGTGAGTCTTACGACTTAGTCACCATTTTTCAGTTCAATGTTGATACCTAAAGAACGGATCTCTTTGGTCAATACGTTGAACGATTCAGGCATACCCGGATCCATATAATGGTTACCATCTACAATATTCTTATAGATGCGTGTACGACCTTCAACGTCATCCGACTTAACAGTTAACATCTCTTGAAGAGTATATGCTGCGCCGTAAGCTTCGAGTGCCCAGACCTCCATCTCACCGAAACGCTGACCACCGAACTGTGCTTTACCACCAAGCGGTTGTTGTGTAACAAGTGAGTAAGAACCAGTTGAACGCGCATGCATTTTGTCATCAACCAAGTGGTTCAATTTGAGCATGTACATGTAACCTACAGTTACAGGACGATCAAACTGTTCACCCGTACGACCATCAAACAATACTGTTTGACCAGTACGTGAAATGTCAGCTAATTCAAGTAAGTCTTTAATTTGGCTTTCTTCAGCACCGTCAAATACAGGAGTAGCTAAAGGCACACCAGCACGTAAGTTGCCAGAAAGAGCTAAAACTTCAGCATCAGTTAAGCTATCAAGATCTTCTTGCTCGCCACCGACTTTGTTATAAATCTTGTCTAAGAATTCGCGAAGTTCTAAAACTGTACGCTGTTCTTTCAACATTTTTTCGATTTTATCGCCAAGCCCTTTAGCCGCCATACCCAAGTGAGTCTCAAGAATCTGACCCACGTTCATACGAGATGGTACACCCAATGGGTTCAATACGATATCTACTGGTACACCGTTCGCATCGTGTGGCATGTCTTCAACAGGTAAAATGTTAGATACAACACCTTTGTTACCGTGACGACCAGCCATTTTATCACCAGGCTGAATGCGACGTTTAACTGCTAGGTAAACTTTAACAACTTTCAGAACGCCTGTTGTTAACTCATCACCAGTCGAAAGCTTACGTTTCTTCTCTGCAAACTTCTCATCAATTTCTGCGCTCTTCTCTTTCAAGAACACTTGAATTTGAGATAAACGTTCAGCAATTGCTTCGTCTGTAGGTTGGATTTCAAGTAAGTCAACAAGCTCTAAACCAGACAACATATCTTCAACAAGTTTGTCGCCACGTTTAGTCGAACCACCACCGTTAGATTCTTGGCCTTTAAGCAAACGAATTACACGCTCACGAGCTGCTTCTTCAAAGATCTTGTATTCTTCTTTCAAGTCTTTACGGTAAGAGTCAAGCTGTGCTTTTTCAATTGCTAACGCACGATCATCTTTCTCTAAGCCATCACGAGTGAAGACTTGAACATCGATAACTGTACCTTTAGTACCAGATGGAACACGTAAAGATGAGTCTTTAACGTCAGCTGCTTTCTCACCGAAGATTGCACGAAGCAATTTTTCTTCAGGAGTTAACTGAGTTTCACCTTTAGGCGTTACTTTACCAACAAGGATGTCACCAGCAGTAACTTCAGCACCGATATAAACGATACCTGATTCATCAAGTTTAGAAAGTGCAGCTTCACCTACGTTAGGAATATCGGCAGTAATTTCTTCTGCACCTAACTTAGTATCACGTGCTACACATGATAATTCTTGAATATGAATAGAAGTTAAACGGTCTTCTTGAAGTACACGCTCAGATAACAAGATCGAGTCTTCGTAGTTGTAACCATTCCACGTCATGAACGCTACACGCATGTTTTGACCAAGCGCAAGCTCACCCATATCTGTTGACGGACCGTCTGCCAAAATGTCACCGCGAGCAACTTTGTCGCCCAAATTCACGATAATATTTTGGTTAATACAAGTGTTTTGGTTAGAACGTGTATATTTAATGAGGTTGTAAATATCTACACCAGCCTCACCTGCAATCATTTCATCTTCGTTTACACGAATAACGATACGAGAAGCATCTACATATTCAATCGCACCACCACGGTTTGCGATCACACATACACCAGAGTCACGTGCTACGTTCGCTTCCATACCTGTACCTACAAGCGGTTTATCCGCACGTAGAGTAGGAACCGCCTGACGTTGCATGTTTGAACCCATTAATGCACGGTTCGCGTCATCGTGTTCAAGGAATGGAATAAGCGATGCAGCTACAGATACAACCTGCTGTGCAGATACATCCATATGCGTCACTTTTTCAGGTGGAATACGTACGAATTCACCTTGATGACGAACAGAAACAAACTCTTCTGTTAAGTTACCATCTTTATCTACAGCAGAATCGGCCTGTGCAATAACAGTACCTACTTCTTCAATAGCAGAAAGGTATTCAACAGCATCAGTTACTCGGCCATCTACCACTTTACGGTAAGGTGTTTCCAAGAAACCAAAATCATTTGCTTTTGCATAAACAGAAAGCGAGTTGATCAAACCAATGTTTGGACCTTCAGGCGTTTCAATTGGACATACACGACCATAGTGAGTTTGATGTACGTCACGTACTTCAAAGCCCGCACGTTCACGCGTTAAACCACCAGGTCCAAGCGCTGAAACACGACGTTTATGTGTAATTTCAGATAATGGGTTGTTTTGATCCATAAACTGAGACAATTGACTTGAACCAAAGAATTCTTTGATTGCAGCTGCAACTGGTTTTGCGTTAATGAGATCTTGCGGAGACAAATTATCTGTTTCTGCTTGGCTTAAACGCTCTTTAACAGCACGTTCAACACGAACTAAACCAACACGGAATTGGTTTTCAGTCATTTCACCAACAGAACGTACACGACGGTTACCTAAGTGATCGATATCGTCGACTTCACCTTTACCGTTACGGATTTCAACTAATGTACGTAATACATCGATGATATCTTCGTGCGATAAAATACCTTCTACTTCACGTGACTTCTGGTCAGTACCAACTTCGTATGGGCGACCCAAACGACGGTTGAACTTCATACGACCTACTGGAGATAAGTCATAACGTTCAGAAGAGAAGAATAAGTTATTAAATAAGTTTTCAGCAGCTTCTTTTGTTGGTGGCTCGCCTGGACGCATTACTTTATAGATTTCAACTAATGCTTCTTCACGACCAGATGTTGTGTCAGCACGTAATGAGTCAGCAACAAATGAACCACGGTCAATATCGTTCGTAAACAAGATATTGAATTGTTTAACGCCGCCTTCTGCTAGTTTCACCATAACTTCATGGCTTAACAATGTATTTGCAGCAATCACATCACCATTACGTAAAGTAATGTCTTCAGCAGTGATACGCTCATACAAGTACTCATCAGGAACTGATAGCTTAGCTAAACCAGAAGCTTCCATTTGACGTACGTGACGTGCATTAATACGTTTACCTTGTTCAACAATGATTTTACCGTCATTGTCAGCAATATCAAATTGCGCCATTTCGCCACGCAGACGATCTGGAACGAGGTCAATTTGATAGCTACCCATATCAAGATATACAGGCACTTTCTCATAGAACAAATTCAAGATTTGTTCATTGTTATAACCTAATGCACGCAACACAACAGTTGCTAATAATTTACGACGACGGTCAATACGTACGTAAACTAAATCTTTAGCATCAAATTCGAAATCTAACCATGAACCACGGTAAGGAATAATACGTGCAGAATAAAGTACTTTACCACTTGAATGTGTTTTGCCTTTATCGTGATCGAAGAACACACCAGGTGAACGATGTAATTGAGATACAATTACACGCTCAGTACCATTGATAACAAAGGTACCGTTATCTGTCATGAGTGGCATTTCACCCATGTAGACTTCTTGTTCACGTACGTCTTTAATAGATTTAGTTTCGCGATCTTTAATAATCAAACGAATTTTTACGCGCATTGGTGCCGCATAAGTCGAACCACGTAAAATACATTCACGCACATCAAACTCAGGCTTACCAAGGCTATACTCAACAAATTCTAAAGCAGCATTGCCAGAATAACTTTCTATAGGAAAAACTGAACGAAATGCGGCTTGGAGACCGATATCTTCGCGGTTTTTTGGAGATTTGCCACCTTGCAAGAACGTTCTATACGAATCGACCTGAATCGAAAGTAAGTACGGTGCTTCCATTACTTGGGGCAATTTACCAAAATTCTTACGGATCCGTTTCTTTTCGGTATATGAGTATGCCATCTGGAGTCCTCGGAAAGTAAACCAAGCCCGCCTGCAGAACGGGCTCAGAAGGAATTACACAGGCCGATATGGCCACCACTGTTTACAAATGCTGCAATTTTTAGTGGTATTAAAACGCTTAACAATATTTTTTAAAAAGAAAAATATTGGTAAGCATTTGAAATTACTTTGATTCTTCTGAAATATAACAGTTATTGTACAGAACAAACAAAAATCGAGCCGATTATTGTAACGCAAAAAGGCTGATGACCCAAGAGCCATCAGCCATTTTATGGAGCCGATTTAAAAACCGACTCCTTTTACAATTACTTAAGTGTAACTGTAGCACCAGCTTCTTCAAGTTTCTTCTTAAGTTCTTCGCCTTCTTCTTTAGAAACGCCTTCTTTAAGAACTTGTGGAGCACCTTCAACTAGGTCTTTAGCTTCTTTAAGACCAAGGCCAGTTGCTTCACGAACTGCTTTAATTACAGCTACTTTGTTAGCACCAAAAGAAGTCAACTCAACGTTGAATTCAGATTGTTCTTCAGCAGCAGCAGCAGCAGGAGCAGCAGCTACAGCTACAGCAGCAGCAGATACGTTGAATTTTTCTTCAAAAGCAGAAATAAGTTCAACAAGTTCAAGAACAGTTTTTTCAGCAACTGCGTTTAGGATTTCTTCGTTTGTTAAAGCCATGAGATTAACTCCAAATGGGTATTGAATGGTGTGGAAGTAGATTTAAGCTTAAGCAGCTTCTGACTCGTTTTTCTCTTGAAGCGCTGTAAGTAAGCGACCCAATTTCGAAATAGGAGCTTGAAGAACAGATGCGAGCATAGTAAGCGCTTTTTCTTGGTTTGGAAGGTTTGCGATAACGCTAACATCAGCACCTTGATAAAGTTTGCCGTCAAATGCAGCAGCTTTTAATTCAAATGCTTTGTTAGTTTTAGCAAATTCTTCAAACAAGCGTGCAGCTGCACCCATATCGTCTTCAGAAGTTGAGAATGCTAAGATTGTTGGGCCAACAAGGTTGTCATTCAAGATTGCAAATTGCGTATCTTGAAGAGCACGTTTAGCCAAAGTGTTACGTACAACGCGTGTAGCAACACCTAGTTTACGAGCTTCAACACGAAGAGTAGTTAATTGCTCAACGGTTAAACCTTGATAGTCAGCAACAACGGCAGCGAACGCTGTAGAAGCAGTTTGAGCCACTTCAGCAACGATCTGTTTTTTGCTTTCAATAAGAAGAGCCATTGTAAAACCTCCTAACGGTGATTTATGTACTCAAAAAAGTACACTCCCAATTCGCAAGTCAATAAGGATTTGACTTGCACGCGGAGGAGGAATAAATCACACCACCGCGTCTACGCAGGCTGGGCTATTAAGAAGATATTCAAAAGAAGTCTCTTCGCCTGTGGTCTTTGACGCTGATAAATTTACATTTATCAATTCAAAGTCCGCCTGATGAGTGAGGAAACAAAGCAATACTTTGAATGGGTATAAAAACCTATGATTTTTATACCCTGCCCTCAATCAGGACTTTAAAATTCTTGACCAAGTTTTAAACTTAGTTAGAAACGTTGCTTACATCAACAGTAAGACCAGGACCCATAGTTGAGCTCAAAGTGATCTTTTTGATGTATACACCTTTAGAAGTTGCAGGTTTTAACTTTTTCAAGTCAGCAACTAAGGTTTCAACGTTTTGACGGATAGCAGCAGCTTCAAAGCCTAATTGACCGATCGCAGCATGGATAATACCCGCTTTGTCTACACGGTAACGAGCCTGACCAGATTTAGCGTTTTTAACAGCATTCGCTACGTCAGGAGTTACAGTACCAACTTTAGGGTTTGGCATTAAACCACGTGGACCAAGAATTGTACCGAGCTTACCAACAACACGCATAGCGTCAGGAGCAGCGATTACAACATCAAAGTCAAGGTTTCCACCTTGGATGCTTTCAGCAAGGTCATCAAAACCTACAACATCAGCACCAGCTTCTTTAGCAGCTTCTGCTTGCGCGCCTTGAGCAAATACAGCTACACGTACAGTTTTACCAGTACCAGCAGGTAATGTAGTCGCACCACGAACAACCTGATCAGATTTACGTGGGTCTACACCAAGATTTACAGCTACATCCAAAGATTCTTTGAATTTCGCAGCAGGTAGGCTGTTAAGAACTTGCACTGCTTCTTCCAAAGTGTAAACTTTGTTTGCTTCAACAGCAGCAGCAATGGCTTTTTGACGTTTAGTTAACTTTGCCATGTCTTATAGCTCCACTTCCAAGCCCATAGAACGCGCAGAACCAGCAATGGTACGTACACGTGCGTCTAAATCAGCACCAGTTAAATCTGGTTCTTTAGTAGTCGCAATTTCTTCTAACTGAGCACGAGTCAACTTACCAACTTTAGTTTTGTTTGGTACAGATGAACCCTTTTGGATACCAGCAGCTTTCTTAAGAAGAATAGAAGCTGGAGGAGTTTTCATGATGAATGTGAACGACTTGTCGTTGTACACAGTAATCACTACAGGAATTGGAAGACCTGGTTCAACTTTTTGTGTAGCAGCATTGAATTCCTTACAGAATGCCATGATGTTTACACCACGTTGACCTAATGCAGGACCAATTGGTGGAGATGGATTTGCTTTACCAGCTGGAACTTGCAGCTTGATATAGCCGTCAATCTTCTTAGCCATTTTAAAATACCTCTGGGTACGAACGCCGCTAGGCTCCCCAATCTTTACGCAACACTACTGTTACAACAACAATGCCCGATAAAATCGGGCGCTTTTCAACCAATTAAGATTAAATCGTTTTTTCGACTTGGCGAAATTCGAGTTCAACCTGAGTTGGTCGATTAAATACATTAATCGTCAACGTTAAACGTGACTTTTCGTATTGAACTTCTTCCACCACACCTTTAAAGTCTGTGAATGGACCGTCAATAACAAGTAATTCTTCACCAGGTTCAAACATCGTCTTAGGACGTGGTGCTTCACCTGTATTACGTACACGCGCAAGAATCGCATCTGCTTCGCGCTGAGTGATTGGTGCTGGTTTTTCAGGTGTACCACCAATGAAACCTAGAACCTTTGGACATTCTTTAACGATATGCCAAGTATCATCATTCATTTCCATTTCGACTAATACATAGCCAGGAAAGAATTTACGCTCAGATTTACGTTTCTTACCATCCTTCATTTCTACCACTTCTTCGGTAGGAACAAGGACATCACCAAAGCTATCAGCAACAGCGCTACGCTGGATTCGTTCTGTAAGCGAACGCAACACTTGTTTTTCATAGCCAGAGTAGGCATGAATAATGTACCAACGTTTCATAGCTCTTTTACCCGATAATCAACTTAATTAACCAACCCAAACCATAGTCAAAGCACCATAAAACCAATGATGCAACAACTACAACCAATAGAACCTGCCACGATGTAGTGACTGTTTCTTGTTTTGTTGGCCAAGTTACTCGACGCAATTCGACTCGTGCATCTTTTAGCAAACGAACGAAGCCTTTACCTTGATGGGTGGCGTATAATAAACCTAAAGCCACAACGATACAAGCAAAAATTGCCCCAACGCGCACCCAAATATTATTTGCAGGTGCCCAATACGCTGGTAAATACTGATTCACCATAGTAGCTAAAAGCAAGAATGCAATTGCAATCACCCATAGAACAATATCTAGAGGCGAACCAGAACGAACAACTTCAGCAGAATTATTTCTTTGAGGAATTGGCGCGTCGCTCAATGCGTCACGCGATTTATCATTCGACATTTTTGTACTCGTCGTAGAACTCGCGACTTATTATATGAACAACTAAGCCAGCATCAAGCTTTTTATTTCAAAATATGGCAGG
>NZ_JZFB01000005.1:0-273 GCF_001188385.1 Acinetobacter sp. V2
GTTAAGAGCGACTGTCGGTGCAAGCGCATCCACAACACCTGTTGCAGGTCCTGATGTATTGCCAGCAGGATCTGTTGTAACAGCTGTTACCGTGTCACCATTATTTAAGCCTGGATTTGGAACAGTCCAGCTACCATCCGGTCCTGCAACTACAGTTGCAGTACTACCGTCAGGATAAGTCACTGTTACTGTTGAACCAGGTTCTGCCGTACCTGTAATTGGGTCTGTCCCATTCACCGGGTCAATTACTGGCACATTCGGTGCAGTGGTATC
>NZ_JZFB01000005.1:724-2515 GCF_001188385.1 Acinetobacter sp. V2
GTTAACCGGATCAATTACTGGTGCATTTGGCGCTGTGGTATCTACTGTATAAGTTTGCGTATCTTTAACAGTGCTGCTATTACCTGCTGAATCTGTAAAAGTTACAGTAGCATCAATAGTTTGATCTGGATCTGCTTTTAAACCGCTACCCGGTACGCTTACACTCCAAGTACCTGCAACCTTGTCTACAATTGCAGTGTACTCTTGACCATTGATTACAACAGTAACCACTGTATTTGCTGCATCTGCTGGAATATTTTTCAAAATACCAGTAATCGTGACATTACCTGCTGCCTCTGAGGCATTAAGTACATTATCAGATGTAACTGAATTAACAGAGAAAGTTACCCCATCTGTATTTGGTGGAGTCGTATCGGTAGGTGTTGAAGAGTCATTATTACTATCATGGTTCGATGCTGCTGCGATAATACCACCCGCAACTAATGGGATAGCCCACAACCATGGGTTTATGCCACCATCGTGATAAAGCAATGGTTCAATTGAAGAAATAGGCTGATAAATGACATCAGACACCAACTCTTGTGGTGCCTCTGCTGGTAAAGCAGCTGGTAAATCTTCAGCTACGAGTGCTTGTGGCTCAACATCACTGTCGGCATCAGCATCCGCATCAGCGTCCGCGTCTGCATCATTTTCAGCATCTTTGAATTTTGCCCAGATTAACTGTCCATTTTCGTCTTGAAAAACAAGGCTGTTATCTTTAGGCTCAGCTGTTCCACTAAAAAAGCCTTCAATAACAATTGTCTCGCCATTTTTAAGGCGAATGACTGCATTGGTTCCCTCCCTATTCACTACCAATACATCACTGGCAGCCACTTTTACCAATACAACCGATGCTTCTGTAAGCGATGCGGAAGTTCCCTTGATGGTTGACAAGGTGTCGTGACTATCCTTGGCAATAATTTGTATTTCAGGCATATCTGTATTCCTTTTATATTATTGATTTAAATGATTTTTTGTATAATTCTTTTTACTTAATGTTTTAAAGTTTTTGACCTACAACTTAAAAACATTAAGTAATGTGATCATTTTTACATTAACCACTTTAAAATAAAAAAAACAAATACTAAAGTACCTAAAGAAAAAATTTTAATTAATAGAAATTATATATAAGTCTTCTTTGAGTTTATCTTGTGTTAATTTAAGAGAAAATTTCTTTAAATGTTTTATATATAAAACAAATTTCTTTTTTTATATTTACCATTTGTTGAAATGTCATTTAATTAAAATATTCATATAACAATTATTAATATCTTAATAAAATAAAATATATTATTAATGATATATATAGAAAAAAAAGGCTTTAGGTAATATTTCACTATTACACTAAAACCTAATTTGTAAATCTTTTATAAAATTTAAAACTACAAATATTTAGAAATTATCCGGACTCTCAAAACGTTTTACTTCTTGTAACTTATTCGGGTCATGCATTGTTGCAATTCCATCTTCTGTTTTTTGGTCAACCAGAATATCTGGATTAAAAACGGTAATTGTTTCTCTACCCAGTGCATCCTCTCCAACAATATATTGAAAGCCTCTTCGATTCATCTTATGACACAATCGTTGATAGAGACCTTTTAAACCTTCGGTTTCTTCATTGGGATTGTAATAGAAAGCATTCATCACAGCTGGTAAGCCTAGACCACATACGATGCCTGATAACAACACACTAATAAAAGTATAGCCAATCAGGATACTGCTATAAGGACTTAATGCAGGAATATTGGCAACCGCCAAAATCAATGCAAGTGAAATCCCCCCTCGTACACC
>NZ_JZFB01000005.1:2557-4688 GCF_001188385.1 Acinetobacter sp. V2
ATTTTCCGCATATTCGGGAAAAAGGCAAAAGCCATGAAGTTGGCTGCAAAACGAGAGATATGTAGAATAAAGAACGCAACAATACCGCCTAAAATTAGGCTAAAGTTTAAATCAAGAATAAATAACTCTAGACCAATTAAAGTAAATAGGAATGAGTTGATGATCCCTTCTACGGTATGCCAAAAATGATTAACCTCTTGAATCTCTCGCTCTTCTCGTATTTCTTTCCATTTGTTTCCAACAATTAAACCACCTATTACACAGGCAATCGGTGCTGATGCATGGGCAAACAAAGCCACTAAATATGCTCCACTCGCAAGCAAAGCTGTTGTCAAAATCAGGGACTCCATTTCGTGTTTACCACGTAATAGACGCAACACCCCTACCCCAAATGCCCAACCAATCCCGACCGCAACAACAATTTCATAGAGTAGAGCTTCTAGTGTCGCCATCAACGAGAAATGTTCACCCTGTAAAACATTAAGCAAAGTCATAAACAATGCAATACACATTGCATCATTAAAGAGTGACTCACCTTCCAGCTTAACAATTAAATGATGCGGTGCACGAATCGAACTAAGCACACCTTTAATACCAATAGGGTCTGTTGCTCCTAAAGCTGCACCTAAAAGTAAAAGCACCAGAATTGGCACATGATATCCAACCAGTAGTTGGAACCCATAGAGCAATCCACCAAATAAAACGGCGCAAATGACCAATGCAATCGTGGCCAAAATACTAATTTGTTTCCAGTAACTTTTTAAATCAGAAATTTTAAATTTAAGTGCCGAAGAAGTTAAAATAAAACAGATGACACCATTAATTAAAAAATCATAAAAATCGATATGGCGCACGGCTTCTTCAATATTATGAATATTAATGGTAATAAACTGATTACCGTTTAACAGGCTTGCGCCCCATTGCAAGATAAAGACAAAAATTGCTGAGACCAGCGGCACACCAATAGCCTGAGGAAAGCCTAAAATGCGCTTATTGAAGATCGTGGTTGCGATTGATAACGCAAAAACCACTGTAAATGCTTGTAGTAGAAAAAAATTACCCATGAATACCCTTCTTCTGGGTCAACGACCAAATAAGAGAAACTTTGTTAGATCGACCAAACTTAATAAAAAACTGGCATAAGAATGCCATAATCATAAAAAACAGAAATTAGGACACAAGTTTAACGAATTGATTGAACAATCTATCACTCTGTTAAATTTCTTAACATTATTTATAGTTATGATCTAAAAAAACGGATGAGCTTCTTAAACATGTTTAACAAGACTCATCCTAGGAAAGATTAAACTGGATTGTTAAAAGTATCGCATTGGTTAATATCGCCAGTTTTTAAACCAACCTGAAACCAGTGCATTCGCTGTTCACTACTACCATGTGTAAAGCTATCTGGAACAACCTGACCAGTAGAGCGTTTCTGCAAATAATCATCTCCAATTTTTTGAGCAGCATCCATCGCTTCTTCAATATCACCTTGCTCTAAAAATTGAGTACGTTGCTGATTATGACTCGCCCAAATCCCCGCTAAGCAATCGGCTTGCAATTCTTGACGAACTGATAATTGATTACCTTCTCTTTGGCTCGCTTGTGCACGAGCTTGTTGAACTTGTGAGGAAATACCAAGCAAGGTTTGAACATGGTGCCCTACCTCATGTGCAACCACATAAGCTTGAGCAAAATCGCCTGCCTGATCTTGTCTAGAAAGTTCAGATTGGTTTTGTTCACCAGAAATTCCCATTTGCTGGCGCATATCTTTAAAGAATTCTGTATCGATATAAACCTTCTGATCTGCCGGACAATAAAATGGTCCCATTGCAGATTGAGCAGTACCGCATCCAGATTGAATCATTCCACTAAATAACACCAATCTTGGTGGCGTATATGTTTTACCTAACTGTTTAAATATAGGAGTCCATGTATCCTCTGTATCAGCCAAAACAGTTCCAACAAAATCAGAGGCCTCTTTTTGCTCGGGTGTTAAACTTTCTGGTGCAGTTGCATTTGACTGCTGTGATGCAGTGACTTGCTGAGTTGCCTGATAAGCTTGTTGTGGATCAACCCCAAAAAACTTCCATGCAACAAATGCAACAACCAAACCAATAATGCTGATACC
>NZ_JZFB01000005.1:4698-10792 GCF_001188385.1 Acinetobacter sp. V2
TCAACAAATGCAACAACCAAACCAATAATGCTGATACCACCTGCTCTAACACCGCCACCACCTCGACGGTCTTCAACATTGGTACTAATTCGACGACCTTTCCAGCGCATAATTTCCCTCTTATTTTAGAATGGCATCATGAACCCGATGCTTTTTTTGGCCACATTTTTTGTATTAAGCTTACAATTAATAGAACAATTGCACCCGCAACCAGTCCTATTCCAAAGTTAATCAGTGTCGGTGTTAAAGCACCAATAATATTACCTACCGCTGGTATTGTTTCTACATGGTCCACTGTGTTTTCAGTTAAGTGATGAAGTAACGGAATCGTATGATTAATAATCCCGCCACCAACTAAGAACATTGCAATGGTGCCTACGATTGAAAGTAATTTCATTAAAATAGGTGCAAAAGCTAATAAGCCTCGACCTATAGTTTGCTTAAATGAGGTAGTCTGCTTAGTTAAATATAATCCCAAATCATCAATCTTAACAATCATGCCGACTAAGCCATAAACGCCAATTGTCATAACAACAGCAATAATACTAAGTACGCTTACCTTAGTCATTAAACTGGCTGTAGCTACGGTACCTAAAGAAATAACAACAATTTCAGCCGATAAAATAAAATCTGTTCGAACGGCTCCTTTTACTTTTTCTTTTTCAAAATTTGCTAAATCTAATTCTTCACTATCAAATTCTGCTTTTGCTTCTTCTGATGTAGATGGCTTTTTATGCATCATGGTATGAAGAACTTTCTCCACCCCCTCATAACACAAAAATAAACCTCCCAACATTAATAGTGGATTAATCAGCCAAGGCGCAACCACACTAATCAACAAAGCCAAAGGAACTAAAATAAGTTTATTAACAAATGAACCTTTAGCCACTTTCCAAACAATAGGTATTTCGCGATCTGCACGCACACCTGTAACTTGTTGCGCATTTAAAGCCAAATCATCGCCTAAAACACCAGCAGTTTTCTTTGCTGCCATTTTGCTCATTAAAGCAACATCATCTAAAATTGTTGCAATATCATCTAGTAATAAAAGTAAGCCACTTGCCATTTCTTATCCAAGTTTGTATTTATTAGGCTATTGTAAGATGATTTTTTTCAATTTCTGTAATTTTACTGAATAAATTCACAATATTATTTTAAGAAAAGTTTAACCAATCGCTGACGAATTTTTTTTATTTCCCGTACAATAATGCCAATCTTTTATATTGCAGGGCTTACTACCCCTGATTAAGCCAATAAGACAGTGGAATAAATAATGAGTAATGTTGATCAGCGACCAATTATTTTGACAGGCGACCGCCCAACCGGACAACTTCATCTTGGGCATTTTGTCGGTTCTTTGCGTTCTCGTGTAGGTTTACAGGATAGCCATCATCAACATCTCTTGTTAGCAGATGCACAAGCCCTAACAGACAATGCAGATAACCCAGATAAAGTCCGTCGCAATATTTTGGAAGTTGCTCTAGATTATTTAGCTGTAGGCATTGATCCAACAAAAACCACGATTTGCGTACAATCATGCTTACCAGCACTAAATGAGCTTACTATGCTCTATCTTAACTTCGTGACGGTTGCTCGCTTAGAGCGTAACCCGACCATTAAGTCTGAGATTCAAATGCGCGGTTTTGAGCGTGACATTCCGGCTGGTTTCCTCTGCTACCCTGTTGCACAAGCGGCAGACATTACTGCTTTTAAAGCGACTGTGGTTCCAGTGGGTGAAGATCAAATTCCAATGATTGAACAAACCAATGAAATCGTACGTCGAGTAAACCGTCAGATTGGCCAAGACCTTTTACCTGAATGTAAAGCTTTGCTTTCAAATATGGCACGCTTACCTGGTTTTGATGGTAAGGCAAAAATGTCTAAATCATTAGGTAATACCATTGTTTTAAATGCTTCTGATAAAGACATTAAAAAAGCTGTAAATGCAATGTATACCGACCCAAATCATCTTCGCATTGAAGATCCAGGTCAGGTTGAAGGAAATATTGTATTTACTTACTTAGATGCATTTGATCCAAATAAAGAAGAAGTTGAAGAGTTAAAAGCACACTATCGTCGTGGTGGTTTAGGTGATGGAACTGTTAAAAAACGCCTTGAAGGTGTTTTGAAAGAATTGATTAGTCCTATCCGTGAACGTCGTGAAGAACTTGCTAAAGATCCTGACTACATCATGGATGTTTTACGTCAAGGTACAGATAAGTGTCGTCTTATTACTCAACAAACCTTAGATGAAGTTAAAGATGGTTTAGGATTATTTAAATTCTAATTCCTTTAAAACTAAAAGCCCTTCGGGGCTTTTTTTATGCTTATTTTATTCATAGCGTAATTTTTTAGAATTACTAATGTATTGACGACTATTCACATGCTTTTACCCTATTAACGTGAAGTAACACTTATTAACGCTAATAGCGATGAAGAATTTCTTAACTATCTCTATTATTCATCATGTAGGTTACATGATATAAACCTCACGACATTTCTCCTTAAACCGAAACTGTTTTTACAGATTCGTTGTTCTACGCAATGATCACCCCAATCATTGCGTATTTTTTTGCTTAAATATTTTGTTTTATTGATTACTTATTTTATTTAATAGATAAAAAAAACACCGCATCATTTTCAGATGCGGTGTTTTTAAGATTCAGGATAAAGCGATTAAGCTAAACCTTTCTCTTTTAAAACTTGCAACATTGTTGAACCAAGCTCAGCTGGGCTACGAGTGTAAGCCATTCCCGCGCGTTCAAATGCAGCGAATTTCTCTTCAGCAGTACCTTGACCACCAGAAATGATCGCACCAGCGTGACCCATACGCTTACCTTTAGGTGCAGTTACACCAGCAATGTAACCTACTACAGGCTTAGTCACGTTAGATTTGATGAATTCAGCAGCTTCTTCTTCCGCTGTACCACCGATCTCACCGATCATGATGATTGCATCAGTATCTGGATCATCTTGGAACAATTGAAGAGCTTCGATTTGGTTCATACCTGGGATTGGGTCACCACCAATACCGATACAAGTAGACTGACCTAAACCAAGCTTAGTTGTTTGAGCAACAGCTTCATAAGTCAATGTACCTGAACGTGAGATGATACCAATACGACCTGGTTGGTGAATGTGACCAGGCATAATACCAATCTTACATTCGCCTGGAGTGATCACGCCTGGGCAGTTAGGACCAACTAAACGAGTACCGTTACCGTTGGTTTCTAAGTAGCGTTTTGCTTTAAGCATGTCGATTGTTGGAACACCTTCAGTGATCACAACGATTAGGCCAACACCTGAATCAACCGCTTCAACGATAGAATCTAAAACGAATGGAGCTGGTACATAAATTACAGATGCATCTGCATTTGTTTCACGTACAGCTTCTTTCATTGTGTTGAATACTGGTAGGTCAAGGTGAGTAGTACCACCTTTACCTGGAGTAACACCACCAACAACTTTTGTACCGTAGTCTAAAGCTTGTGCAGAGTGGAAAGTACCGTTTTTACCAGTAAAACCTTGTACCAATACTTTAGTGTCTTTATTAATTAATACGCTCATGATTGATACTCCCCTTACGCTTTAACTGCAGCTACAACTTTTTCTGCGGCATCAGACAAGCCGTTCGCAGAAATTAATTTCAAACCAGATTCATCAAGTAATTTAGCACCTAACTCAGCGTTGTTACCTTCTAAACGAACAACAACTGGAACAGTTACGTTTACTTCTTGAACCGCTGCAATAATCGCTTCAGCAATCATGTCACAACGTACGATACCACCGAAGATGTTAATTAAAACACCTTGTACAGATGTATCAGCAAGGATGATTTTGAACGCTTCGATTACGCGCTCTTTAGTTGCACCGCCACCAACGTCAAGGAAGTTTGCAGGCTGACCACCATAAAGTTTAATGATGTCCATAGTTGCCATTGCAAGACCAGCACCGTTAACCATACAACCGATGTTACCTTCTAAAGCAACATAGTTAAGATCAAATTCAGATGCTTTTAATTCACGCTCATTCTCTTGAGATTTATCACGTAAAGCAGCAACTTTAGGTAAACGGTAAAGCGCGTTAGAGTCGATACCAACTTTTGCATCTACACATAAAATATCGCCATTTTCACGAACTGAAAGTGGGTTAATTTCGAATAATGCAAAGTCATTTTCTACAAATGCTTGGTAAGCAGCAGCCATAATTTTAACAAATTGGCTGATTTGCTTGTCTTTCAAACCTAAAGCAAACGCAACTTCGCGTGCTTGGAATGGTTGTAAGCCAACTAATGGATCAACTTCAACTTTGATAATTTTTTCTGGAGTTTCTTCTGCAACTTTCTCGATTTCTACACCACCTTCTGTAGAAGCCATGAAAGTAATACGACGGCTAGAACGGTCTACAACCGCACCCAAGTAAAGCTCACGCTCAACTGGGTATACGTCTTCAGCAACAATAATGCTGTTTACTGGTTGACCATTTGCATCTGTTTGATACGTTACAAGACGAGTACCAATAATGTTATTTGCAAACTCGATAACATCTTCTTTAGATTTTGCAACTTTAACGCCACCAGCCTTACCACGACCACCAGCATGAACTTGCGCTTTCATTACAGCGAATTTACCACCAAGCTGTTCGAATGCAGCAACTGCTTCGTCTGCATTGGTTGCCAAGATACCTTCTTGTACCGGCATACCATATTCTTTCAATAACGCTTTAGCTTGATACTCATGTAAGTTCATTTAGTTACCTACTTAACTTTGTTTGTTGTCTTCAATTTGCGCAACATTCTCATGTTGTATATGCAAATTGCTGTCTACCTCTATCACCTTGATGTTTTTTTAATCACACCATCAAATGTGAAAAAGAGCGGAGAACCGCTCTTTATTTTATTTACGCTTACGTTGAATCGCGTGAATTGCACGACCATCTACAGCAAGTGCAGCTTCATGAACAACTTCAGAGAATGTTGGATGACCAAATGTCATTAACTGAAGATCTTCAACAGAAGATACAAATTCAAGAGCGATCATACCTTGGTGTACGATATCAGATGCAGCAGGTCCAATGACATGCATACCTAATAAACGGTCAGTTTTTGCATCAGCAACAAACTTAACAAACCCAGCACCTTCACCCGCAGCTAAAGCACGACCATTTACAGCAAAACCGAATTGACCAGTTTTAACTTCATGACCTTTTTCTTTAGCTTGTTCTTCAGTTAAACCAACCCATGCCGCTTCCGGATGTGTATAGATAACAGAAATGATTGTGTCGTAGTTCACTTGAGCTGCATGACCGTGAATACGTTCAACAGCCATTACACCTTCTTCCATTGCTTTATGAGCAAGCATTGGACCGCGAACCAAGTCACCAATCGCATATACACCTTCTACAGAAGTTGCACAGTGATCATTTACTTCAACTAGACCACGTTCAGTCAATTTAATGCCTGAATCATCAGCCAATAAACCTTCTGCATAAGCTTTACGGCCTACACAAACGATTAATTTGTCAAAAGTCTGAGTTTTTTCTTCGCCACCTTGAGTGTATTTAACAGTCACTTCACGACCATTAACTTCAGTACCAGCAACTTTAGCGCCAATACGAATATCAAGACCTTGCTTAGTTAAAAGTTTTTGGTAGTCTTTTGCCAAAGCTTTATCAGCCATTGGTAAAAATGCATCCATTGCTTCAAACACAACAACTTCAGCACCAAGACGACGCCAAACTGAACCAAGTTCTAAACCGATTACGCCGGCACCAATAACACCTAAACGTTTAGGTACTTCTGGGAAGTTTAATGCGCCAGTTGAATCAACAATAATATCTTGATCTACAGGAGCTACTGGAATATTTACAGGTACAGAACCAGACGCAAGAATTACATATTTAGGTTCTAAAACTTGAGTCTCACCTTCGTGTGAAACAAACTCAACTTTTTTACCAGCAAGTAATTTACCAGTACCTTTTAACCACTCAATACCATTGCCTTTAAGCAATTGATCGATACCACCAGTTAATTGGTCAACAATTTTGTCTTTACGAGCAAGAAGCTTAGCAAGATCAAAATTCACTTCACCTGTAG
>NZ_JZFB01000005.1:10834-36165 GCF_001188385.1 Acinetobacter sp. V2
ACGATGTGAAGAGTCAAGTAATGCTTTAGAAGGGATACAACCTACGTTTAAGCATGTACCACCTAAAGATGGCTTACCGTTGTGAATACGTTTTTCGATACAAGCGACTTTAAAACCTAGTTGAGCAGCACGAATTGCAGCTTCATAACCACCAGGACCACCGCCAATAACAACAAGATCAAATTGTTGAGACATTGTTTATCTCCATGGTCCGAGATAGAGGATCACTCTATCTCGGTAATATTATTCGAAGAAATTAAAGATCAAGGATGAGTTTAGCTGGCTCTTCTAACAATTCTTTGATTGCTACCAAGAAACCTACTGCTTCTTTACCATCGATCATACGGTGGTCATAAGAAAGCGCTAAATACATCATTGGCAAGATTTCAACTTGACCATTTACAGCCATAGGACGCTCTTGGATTTTGTGCATACCCAAGATACCAGTTTGCGGCTGATTCAAAATTGGAGTTGAAAGTAATGAACCGAAAGTACCACCGTTAGTAATAGTGAAAGTACCACCAGTCATTTCTTCGATAGATAATTTACCGTCACGTGCTTTAGCAGCATACGCACCAATACCTGCTTCAACTTCTGCGTAGCTCATACGATCAGTATCACGTAATACTGGTACAACAAGACCACGATCAGAAGATACAGCAACACCGATGTCATAGTAACCGTGATAAACAATATCGTCGCCATCAATTGACGCATTTACCGCAGGATAGCGTTTAAGTGCTTCAGTTACAGCTTTAACAAAGAATGACATGAAGCCCAAACGAGCGCCATGGCGTTTTTCAAACGCATCTTTATATTGCTTACGCAATTCCATGATTGGCTTCATGTTAACTTCGTTAAATGTAGTTAACATTGCAGTTTCTTGAGTTGCAGAAAGAAGACGCTCAGCTACACGCTTACGTAAACGAGTCATTGGAACGCGTTTTTCGATGCGCTCACCAACAGCTACGCTTAACGGAGTAACGTTAGCAGCTGGTTTAGCTTGATGGTTTGCTACATCTTCTTTAGTGATACGACCACCGCGACCAGTACCTTGTACGTCAGCAGCAGCAATACCAGTTTCAGACAAAGCTTTACGAACTGCAGGAGCTTGACCAGATACAGCTTCAGTGCGCTCAACAACAGGAGCTGCACCAGCTTGAGTTTGAGCAACTGCTTGCTCTACCGCAGGAGCAGCGGCTGCACCAGCACCAGCTTCAAACTGAGCAATCACTTCGTCAGAAAGAACTGTATCGCCTTCACCTTTAATGATTGCAACTAAGCTACCATCTGCAGGAGCAACCACTTCTAAAACAACTTTGTCGGTTTCAATATCACAGATCACTTCGTCACGTGATACAGGTTCACCCACCTTTTTGTGCCAAGTTGCGATGGTTCCATCTGCAACAGACTCTGGGAATACCGGTGCTTTAATTTCGGTTGCCATTATTGAGAATCTCCTGATTGTTCAGCTTCGATTGCCAATGCATCATTAATTAGCTGAGCTTGTTGTTTTGCATGCAAGTACGGTGAGCCACAAGCTGGTGCAGCAGAAGCTTCACGACCTGCAAAACTGATACGGATTTGTTTGCCAGATTTTAAGATATCGTCGTATAAACGCGGTGCGATAAATAACCAAGCGCCTTGGTTCTTCGGTTCTTCTTGTGCCCAAACAAGTTCTTTCACGTTTGGATATGCAGCTAAGATTTCCGCAAGACGTTGTTCTGGGTATGGATATAACTGTTCAATACGTACAATTGCGACGTTAGTTAAGTTTTGTTCACGACGTTTTTCGAGTAAGTCGTAATAAACTTTACCACCACAAAGTACAAGACGAGTTACATCTGACTTGTTAATTTGGTCGATTTCATCAATTACAGTTTGGAATGAACCATTTGCAAGCTCTTCTAAAGTAGAAGTAGCAAGTTTATGACGAAGTAAAGATTTCGGTGACATTACGATCAATGGCTTACGAATTGGGCGTACAGCTTGACGACGTAATGCATGGAAAATCTGTGCAGGTGTCGTTGGAGTGATCACTTGCATGTTATCTTCAGCACATAACTGTAAGAAACGTTCTAAACGAGCTGATGAATGCTCTGGACCTTGACCTTCGAAACCGTGTGGTAACAACATTGTTAAACCACAAACTCGTTCCCACTTAGTCTCGCCAGAAGCAATGAACTGGTCAATTACAACCTGAGCACAGTTTACGAAGTCACCAAATTGTGCTTCCCAAATAATTAAGCTCTTAGGAATTGTAGTTGCGTAACCATATTCAAATGCAAGAACAGCTTCTTCAGATAATAAAGAATCGTAAATTGCAAAACGAGGCTGGTTTTCTTTAACGTGACAAAGCGGAATATACGTTGAGCCATCTACCTGATTATGCAATTTTGCATGACGGTGCGAGAATGTACCACGCCCAACGTCTTCACCAGTAATACGAACAAGGTAATCTTCATCGATCAAGGTTGCGTAAGCTAAAGTTTCAGCAGCACCCCAGTTCAATGCAGTTTCACCAGTTTGCATTTTCACACGATCTTCAATTACTTTTTGCACTTGACGCTGCATAACAAATCCTTCCGGAAGCTTGCTCATGCCCTCGCCTAATTCTTTTAAGCGATTTAAGTCAAATGAAGTATCCCAATCGTCTGTATAGTCATGACCCAAATAAGGTGTCCAATCAACAAACATTTTTGTATTTGGTTCAAGCACCAAAGCATTTGCTACATGGTTTCCGGCTTCTAAATCTGCACGGTAATCTTCAACCATTTGGTCTGCTTCAGCACGATCAATTACTTTGTTTTGAACAAGTTGATCTGCATAGAGTGTACGAGTTGTTGCTTTTTTAGCAATCACTTGATACATCAATGGCTGTGTACCAGACGGCTCATCTGCTTCGTTATGACCACGACGACGGTAACAGAACAAGTCAAGTACTACGTCTTTACGGAATTCGTGACGGAAATCATGTGCTAATTGAGTAGCAAAGATTACTGCTTCAGGATCATCGCCATTCACATGGAAAATTGGCGTCTGAATCATTTTTGCAACGTCAGTACAATATTCAGTAGAACGCGCATCCCGTGGATCAGAAGTTGTAAAACCAACTTGGTTGTTCACGATAATGTGTACTGTACCACCAACCGTATAGCCACGAGTTTGTGACATCTGGAAGGTTTCCATGTTCACACCTTGACCTGCAAATGCAGCATCACCATGAACAATCACTGGTAATACATCATCACCGCCGATGTCTCTACGACGCACTTGACGTGCACGCACAGAACCTTCAACTACAGGACCAACGATTTCCAAGTGAGATGGGTTAAATGCTAATGCCAAGTGAACTTCGCCACCAGGAGTCATTACATTACTTGAGAAACCTTGATGGTATTTAACGTCGCCAGAACCTTTCTTATGAATAGCTTTACCTTCAAACTCGCCAAACAAGTCTGCAGGGTTTTTACCCATAATATTAACAAGAAGGTTTAAACGGCCACGGTGTGGCATACCAATAACAACTTCTTTACAACCAACAGCACCAGCACGTTGAATGATTTCATTCACCATAGGAATAAAAGATTCACCACCTTCTACACCAAAGCGCTTAGCACCAACGTATTTATTGCCTAGGTATTTTTCAAGTCCTTCTGCAGCGGTTAAACGCTCCAGGAACCCTTTCTTTTGATCATTTGTAAAATTAAGCTGACCACGAACACTTTCAAGACGTTGTTGAATCCAACGCTTTTCTTTTGTGTCCACGATATGCATATATTCAACACCGATTGAACCACAATAGATTGCTTCCATTGCTTCAATCATTTCAGCAAGCGTCGCTTCGCTCTTACCGATCTCAAGATTACCGGTATTGAATACTGTGTCTAGATCTGATTTGGTTAAACCGTGAGCTGAAAGCTCTAAATCTGGAATCTCTTCACGCTTAGCAAGACCTAATGGATCTAACTTAGCTTTTTGATGTCCGCGATTACGATAAGCAGCAATAAGTTGTAAAACGCCAATTTGACGACGTTCATGCTCAGTACTTACCGTACTTTGTACAACAGGTTGAACACGATTAGCATTACGTCCTAGTAATAGGAATTGCTCACGCACAGCGCCGTGTGGTTGGTCACCCTTTGGATATTTATCGAAATATTGGCGCCAGTCCTCAGCTACAGAGGTTGGGGAAGACAGGTACTGCTCGTAAAGTTCTTCAATATACGCTGCACTATCAGCGGAAAGTTCAGTGTCAAGACGCAATGCGTCAGCAACTTCTTGCATTTGTGGACCCATTTCCTATTGCAAAAAATATTACAGGCTGCCTTTTAAGCACACCCATGATGCATAATGCCAAATTGGTAAAAAAGGCATTACTTACCCAACAGGTCTTTAAGACCATGGGGCGTCATACTACCTAGAGAGGAAACTCCATAGGTAATTAATGAATCACAACACCCTCAATGGCATCATCACTCACCTTATACTCGATTAAAACCGAGCAATTTTTTGCAAATCTTTTTAGAAAAATTAACTTTAAAATTAACTTTTCTAAAATGACTTTAACCATAAAAATTAAGCACAGATCTAAGATTGTGCTACTTAAATTAATTTCACTAGTATACGCTTTTTTCACCTATAACTTTGTGGCAAATCGTATCATGTTCTTAACGAACGATTGATTTTTTTGACACATACCACCTATAAATTGGCGAAATACATATGCGATTTTATCTTTTAATATATGGTGTAATATATAAAAACCTCATCTTTTTCGACCAAAGTCTAAAGTTTACATTATAAAGTTAAAAAAAAACGCACATCAAGGATGTGCGTTCTCTATTTGTGCAGAATTAACCCGCTTGATCTAATAGCATATTACGGATATGACCGATTGCTTTTGTAGGGTTTAGACCTTTAGGACATACTGACACACAGTTCATGATACCTTTACAACGGAACAAACTGAATGGATCGTCAAGACGAGACAAACGGTCTGCAGTAGCAGTATCACGAGAATCAATAATAAAACGGTATGCATTCAACAATGCTGAAGGACCCAAGAACTTGTCAGGGTTCCACCAGAATGATGGGCATGAAGTTGAACAACATGCACAAAGAATACATTCATATAAACCGTTTAAGTGTTCACGCTCTTCAGGAGATTGTAAACGCTCTTTAGGTGGAGCTGGTTGGTTATTGATCAAAAATGGCTGAATCTTGTCATATTGATCATAGAATTGGTTCATATCAACAACCAAATCTTTAACTACCGGCAAACCTGGTAATGGACGAATTACGATTTTCTCTGGTAAATCATTTAGGTTTTCTAAACAAGCTAAACCATTTTTACCATTGATATTCACACCATCCGAACCACAAATACCTTCACGGCAAGAGCGACGGAATGTTAACGTTTCGTCTTGAACTTTCAATGCAAGCAATGCATCAAGCAACATACGGTGCTTGTCAGTCAATTCAAGCTTAAAAGTTTGCATGTACGGCGCTTTATCCTTATCAGGATCATAGCGGTAGATTTCGAATGTACGAGTACCTCTACTCATCTTTATACTCCCGATTAGAATGTACGTGGTGCTGGCGGAATTGCATCAACAGTCAACGGTTTGAAGCGCACTGGCTTATATTCCAAACGGTTATCTGATGAATACCATAACGTATGTTTCATCCACTCATCATCACGGCGACCGTATGAATAAGTTGGGTGATCAGCTGGTAATTCATAATCAACTACAGTATGCGCACCACGACACTCTTTACGCGCAGCAGCTGAAATCAGAGTTGCTTTTGCAACTTCATACAAGTTTTCAACTTCAAGCGCTTCAACACGTGCAGTGTTAAATACTCTAGATTTATCTTTTAAGTGGATATTACGTACACGTGGCTCAAGAGCAAGGATCTCTTTTACACCCTTATCAAGCAATGCTTGAGTACGGAATACACCAGCGTGATCTTGAACGATATCACGAATTGCATCAGCAACTTCTTGAGCATTTTCACCAGAAGTTGAGTCATCCAACTTACGTACGCGATCCAAAGTTTGCTCTAATACGTTTGTTGGAAGTGGCGCATATTCATCACCATGATGCTTAGTTACGTAATCGATAATGTGCTCACCAGCAGCCTTACCAAATACAACCAAGTCAAGAAGTGAGTTAGTACCTAAACGGTTTGCACCATGTACTGATACACAAGAACATTCGCCAATTGCATAGAAACCTTTTACAGGTTTAGTGTAGTTGTCTGTACCCGCTTCAGGTAAGCACACTTGACCATGCATATTCGTAGGAATACCACCCATTTGATAATGGATTGTTGGTACTACAGGAATCGCTTCTTTTGTAATGTCAACGTTCGCGAATTTTTTACCAATCTCAAATACAGATGGTAAACGCTTCATGATTGTATCAGCACCCAAGTGAGTCATATCAAGTAAGATATAATCACCTTTTGGACCACAACCACGACCTTCTTTAATCTCTTGGTCCATAGAACGTGAAACGAAGTCACGTGGAGCCAAGTCTTTTAAAGTCGGTGCATAACGTTCCATGAACGGTTCGCCGTCTTTATTACGAAGGATTGCTCCTTCACCACGACAACCTTCAGTCAACAATACACCAGCGCCCGCAACACCCGTTGGGTGGAATTGCCAGAATTCCATATCTTGTAATGGAATACCAGCACGAGCAGCCATACCAAGACCGTCACCAGTGTTGATATAAGCATTTGTTGATGCACGGTAAACACGACCAGCACCACCAGTAGCAAATAATGTCGCTTTTGCTTGGAATACTGAAATGTTACCAGTTTCTTGGTCAATTGCTGTTACACCAAGAACATCACCAGCTTCGTTACGAATCAAATCAAGAGCGATCCACTCAACGAAGAATTGAGTACCCATTTTCACGTTGCTTTGATAAAGCGTGTGCAATAATGCATGACCTGTACGGTCCGCAGCAGCACAAGCACGTGGAACTGGTTTATCACCATAGTTCGCAGAGTGACCACCGAACGGACGTTGGTAAATTGTACCATCAGCGTTACGGTCAAACGGCATACCCATGTGTTCAAGTTCATACACAACTTTTGGTGCTTCACGACACATAAATTCAATTGCGTCTTGGTCACCTAACCAGTCAGAACCTTTTACTGTATCGTAAAAATGGAAATGCCAGTTATCTTCTTGCATATTACCTAACGACGCACCGATACCGCCTTGAGCAGCTACAGTGTGCGAACGTGTCGGGAAAACTTTAGTGAGTACTGCAACTTTCAAACCTGCTTGAGCAAGTTGGTAAGATGCACGCATACCAGAACCACCACCACCAACGATAACTGCATCGAAAGTGAGGTTTTGAATATTTGAATAATCTTCTTTAGGGGTTATCGCGCCCATGATGTCTTCCTATCAATTCGCCCAGAAAATCTGGATACCCCAGATTGCGTACACAAACACTGCAATAATGACAGCCGTCGTCAGTACAAGGCGTAAACCTTTCGCTGAAGGACCCATTTGACGAGTAGTGACATAGTCAGTAAAAACTTGCCACATACCAATCCATGCGTGTGCGATAAGCGATAAAATTGCCAATAAAGAGAAAATCTTCATTGGTAATGTCATCATGAAACCAGCCCATTGTTGATAGTCAAATCCACCTTTACAGAGAATCCAACCCAAAAGAACAACAGTATAGGCTGCAAGTACAACCGCACTTACACGCTGGATAAACCAATCACGAGAACCTGAACCAGTTAAACCTGTAGCACTTTTCATTAGAACATAATCCATATAAAGGCTGCGATAATAGCTACCACAGATAAGATCAATGAAATTGTCGCTGCTATACGACCACTTTGCAGTTCTTCAGCAAAACCTAAATCTGCAAGTAAGTGCTTTACTCCAGCAATAAAGTGGAATAACAAGCCGGCTACAAATACCCAAACGATAAAACGTACAAGGATATTTCCAAACACGACATTTTTAACGTAGTCAAATCCTTCTGGTGAAGATAATGATTTATCTAAAATCCATAATAGAACTGGTACTAATAAGAAAACGATGACACCTGATAAACGGTGTAAAATTGATGCAATAGCCACGGGTGAGCGTAAATTTACCGCTAACACCTGACCCATGGACAAATTGACAGGTCTGTTGCTTTTCACAGCGGGCATCCTGTAGGTAGAAACTCCGACCGGAGTTTGTTGAATTAATTCCAAGGAAAGCTGGCATTGTTAGGCAAGCACAGCTCATGCCTAACCTATAAACGACACTGAATTATAAAACGCGAAGTATCAAAATACAAACAATCCACTTTCCCATTTAAGCAAAAAACAATTAAATAAGAATCATTAACAATGATATCACCCTATTAACCCTATTAAAATGGCATGCAGAGTTTCATCATGTTATTGTTTAAAATAACTTTTTATTTAATTTCATTTTTTCTGAAATTTCTTTTAAATAAGCAAATTTTAGACTAAAGATAAAGTTATAAATTCATCATATAAATAGAAAAATGTTAGTAACTGCTCATATTTTCAATAAAAGCTACAATTCAACTAAGTGAAGTTAGTTGAATTCAATACAAATCAGTCAATCTAAAATACATTTGAGAAAGCAATTTTTATTGAAAATAAAATTTTTAATTATTTTAAAGCTGTTCAATTAGCTATTTTTTATACAATTAAACTTAAAAAAACATCAACATTCTTTGTTACAACTAAATAAAAATAGAGTTTTTTTTGATTAGAAATTTTAAATTACACCATGAGTTTTATGATTTTTTTAATTGGATTGGCATTTTCTACCGACTTACCATTCCTCATCTTAATTTAAAAATTTGCTTACAATTGTACTCATACTTCATTTTTTTTCTGCACGTTGTTGTTGAATTGACTTATTATACCATCCCGATGCAGTGATTTTACTGACTTTTTTGCTCGGGTCTTGATGACTAACTCTCTGTGAGAACGTTATTTTTTATCCATAAGTATAATTGACAAAATTTCAGTACTCACTAATCTTATAGCAAATTTTGACACCGTCTGATTCGCACATGAGAACATTAGGATTTCGAGTCAGATCAACATTCACCAGGACAGGAGATCTATTGAATGTCTGAAGCAAATGGCAAAAAAGCCGTATTACATCTTGATGGCAAAGAAATTGGTTTACCAATCTACAGTGGCACTTTAGGTCCAGATGTAATTGATGTCAGCAGCATATTGAAAGAAGGTCATTTTACTTTCGATCCTGGTTTTATGGCGACAGCTGCATGCGAGTCTAAAATTACGTTCATTGATGGTGACAAAGGTATTTTATTACACCGCGGTTACCCAATCGACCAGTTAGCAACTCAAGCAGACTATCTTGAAACTTGTTATTTATTATTAAATGGCGAGCTCCCAACTGCTGAACAAAAAACAGAATTTGATGCCAAAGTTCGTGCTCACACTATGGTTCACGACCAAGTTAGCCGTTTCTTCAATGGTTTCCGTCGTGATGCTCATCCTATGGCGATCATGGTTGGTGTTGTTGGTGCATTATCTGCGTTCTATCACAACAACCTTGACATTGAAGACATCAATCACCGTGAAATCACTGCGATTCGTCTAATTGCAAAAATTCCAACGCTTGCTGCTTGGAGTTACAAATACACAGTAGGTCAACCATTCATCTATCCACGTAATGACTTAAATTACGCGGAAAACTTCTTACACATGATGTTTGCTACTCCTGCTGACCGTGATTACAAAGTAAATCCTGTTCTTGCTCGTGCAATGGATCGTATCTTCACGCTTCACGCTGATCACGAACAAAATGCTTCGACATCTACAGTACGTCTTGCTGGTTCTACTGGTGCAAACCCATACGCATGTATCTCTTCAGGTATTTCTGCGCTTTGGGGACCTGCTCACGGTGGTGCAAACGAAGCTGTTCTTAAGATGCTTGATGAAATCGGCAGTGTAGAAAACGTTGCTGAGTTCATGGAAAAAGTAAAACGTAAAGAAGTTAAACTCATGGGCTTCGGTCACCGTGTGTACAAAAACTTCGACCCACGTGCTAAAGTCATGAAACAAACTTGTGACGAAGTTCTTGAAGCATTAAATATCAATGATCCTCAATTAGCGCTTGCTATGGAACTTGAACGTATTGCATTGAACGACCCGTACTTTGTTGAACGTAAACTTTACCCTAACGTAGACTTCTACTCAGGTATCATCCTTAAAGCGATTGGTATCCCAACAGAAATGTTTACAGTAATCTTTGCTCTTGCACGTACAGTAGGTTGGATCAGCCACTGGTTAGAAATGCACAGCGCACCATACAAAATCGGTCGTCCTCGTCAGCTTTACACTGGCCCGACTCAGCGCGACATCAAACGTTAATATTCGAAAGAAAATTAATGATAAAAAAGCTGCCTTCTGGCAGCTTTTTTATTGTGGTATTTTCAATTCAATTTAAAAACTTATTCTTCATCAAATACACTTAATAAATGATGACTAATTCCATCAGCTCTTAACCAAGCCAACTCATAACTCGCTTTAGCCAAAGCTAGAACACGTCTTTCAAATTCAACCCATATTGTTTTGACTTGAGGCTCTGAAATACCCAAACCACTTTCTGTTGCCAGATGCTTATTTTTTTCACATATTTTCAAAGCATGATAAAGCTTGCGGCCTTTACTCGCCCCTTCCATCAACCGAACACGCTTACTTAAAATAAATCCTTCTACATGCTGCAAGTTTGCATGAGGCAACATAGGTACTAGAATTTGATTCAACTGATCATCTAAGCGCTTCCACACAGCCAAGCGTTGCTCTGCTGTATACGTATTCCATTGAATCACTTCATGGTTAAAACGGCGACAACCACGGCAAACCTGATCACCAAAAACTGTTGAACAACGCCCTGCACATGGGGTGAGAGAGAGCATTCGATGATCATTACTCAAAACAAACTCCTTAAATAAACCATATACTTTTTATGGTTTTCTCGCTTATTACACATTTTCGCGCTAAAATATGCGCCTTAAATTTATATCTTAATACATTTGGAGTTTTCCATGAACGCTACTGTAGAACAGCTTGCACCTGTAGAACAGCAAGCGACCGCAGGTTGGGTTGTTGCAGCACTATATCAATTTAAAGAAGTTCAAGATCCTGCAGATCTTCAGCAACGTCTATTAGACTTAGTGAAAACAATTAACCTGTGTGGAACTCTGATTGTAGCAGGTGAAGGAATTAATGGTACTGTTGCGGGCGATCGTGTAGCAATTGATAGTCTCTATCAATTTTTGCTTAATGAAGGTTTTGCTTCTATGGAATACAAAGAATCCCATAGCTCTGACAAACCTTTCCGTAAAATGAAAATTAAACTTAAAGAAGAAATTGTGACTTTAGGTGTTGAGGTTAAACCCCGCGACTTAGTGGGCCACTACCTTGATCCAAAAGAATGGAATGATTTAATTGCACGTGATGATGTAATTTTAATCGACACGCGTAATGACTATGAATATAAGGCGGGTACTTTCAAAGGTGCAATCGACCCGAAAACTGAGACATTCCGCGAATTCCCAGAATATGTCAAAAAAGAGCTAGAGCAACATAAAGACAAAAAAATTGCGATGTTCTGTACAGGCGGTATTCGCTGTGAAAAATCAACATCTTTACTTCTTCAAGAAGGCTTCCAAGAGGTTTATCACCTCAAAGGCGGTATTCTTAAATACCTAGAAGAAACCCCTGCCGATGAAAGTTTATGGGAAGGCGAATGTTTCGTATTTGACGGACGTACTGCTGTAACTCATGGCGTCGAGGAAGGCGTAAATATTAAATGTCACGCTTGTGGTTGGCCATTAACTCCAGAAGAGTCAGCTTTAACAAGTTATGAACATGGTGTTTCATGTGTGTATTGCATCGACAAGACAACTGAAAAACAAAAAGCTGGCTTCCGTATGCGCCAGTCGCAAATTGCAGCTGCAAAGCGTAAACGCTTGTAATAAAAAGAGGAGGATCAAATGATCCTCCTCTTCCACCTAGTGAATCTATTAAAAATCAATATTATTTATACTGCTCCATAATTTTCTTAAACTCCATACTTACACAATTCATTGGTGCAACAGTTGGAGATTTCCCAACAACAGCTCTTAACTTCCCATCATTAGAAAAGTCTAATCCAATCTGACTATAGGTATTAATATCTGTATAAGGTCCTGTATTAATTACAATATCTACAATCTCTAACTCACCCTCATCAAAAGTAAAGCTCATGCCATCTTCTTGTTCTTGATCTAATAATGCTGATACTGTTTGATTCCCTTTGGTTAAACTCACTTTATTACCTTGTTTTACCAAAACACACTTTTCATCTGAGTCGGCAGCCACCAAATTACTTTCAATGAAATTATTAATAACCTTATCTGAACATTTATTGTATTGCTGCATATTCTCTAATGCAGGAAGCATTTGACAGGCATTCGTATTAAAATTAAAAATCATTGGTATTGAGTTATTCAAAATATCAACTTTCTTAGGTAATTGAGATAAATTTCCATCTTTAATTAACATTAACAGTGCATCATAGTCTTTAATGTTTTCATTATTCTTAATAGCTTCCAACAACTCTTGAATAGCTTGATGAATAGGGCTATTTACTTTCATCTCAGCATTAAATAGATCCACATCATTATTAACACCGTACCCCTTTTTAATAAGTTCAGTTACCAAAGCAGAATTTGCAGAATTTAACTTTTCTGTAGCCATGGTTCCAGATTGATACCACGTTGCAGGAACTTGGTTACTGGCATACGCAACGACCATATCCGTAAGCGGATTAATATTTACATTACCCTCACGCTCAACATAACTATAGTAGCTTTGTCCATTAGCTTTTACCTGTAAACGACAAGGAAACTTACTATTGTCTACTTCACCTTGCCATTTACCTTGGGTATTAACATTTACAGTATTTTTAAAACCGATTCCATCTTTACAAATTGCTGTTACATTTGCACCATTCAAAGCAGAAGTTGAAAATGCTGTACCAGAGATTAATTTATAAGTAACTTCATTTTGATTAGATTGTGAAGTTTTCGCTTCACTAACACTGTTACTATTTTCACCACCACAAGCTGTAAGCAATATTACTGAGAGCAAGCCACTAATTTTACAAATTATATTCATATTAAATCGCATTGTTATAACACTAAAGATTTTTATATCGATCATGGACTAATACATGATGATAGGTAAATTAAACTCTATTAAAAGCACAATTTTTAAAATAACAATAAATATTATATATAAATAAAATTAATGTAAAAATATTATTATACTCAATTACCTATTAAAAAATTCAGGTAATAAAAAACGCCCTAGAAAGGACGTTATTTATTATTTCTTCTAATAAATTAATTTGGAGTATGATACATCAAGTATAATTCATTCAAATTATCTGGAATTTCTTCTGCCAGTTCATCCATTAACTGTCCATTGCGACGGAAAGATTCCATCTGCGGATCTTCTTCATCAATTCCACTAAATACCATCATTGGTAAAGTTAAATCAATTAATTGTTCTTCATGTTCAGGGGCAAACCATGCCTCTTCATTTAAGAACATTGCATCAACAAATCCCACACTCCAGTCGCCTAAGCTAGATTCAACGTCAGCTTCTTCAATTTCAAATGGAAATACAATTCCATTCTCATTTGCTAAGTCTTGTCGAATTGACTCTAACCACGCCTTGATTTGCTGAATAATTTCAGCAGGAACCTTTTTATGGTTATTATCAAACAGCTCATCTAACCAACGGTCAAACTGAGGGCCTACTGCAATTGCACACAGAAAACCATGAGTTGCAGCGAAATCTAGACCATACTCATTGTGGTCTCCATCTAGATATTCACTTAATTGGTCTAAATCTAACGCACTCATTGTGTTACCTGACTATAAAAAAGAAATCTACGATAGCATAGCATTTAAGCTGACGATGCCCTATTCAGATTTGATTAGTCTTCATCATCAAGATCATCATCGTCTAAATCATAATCAAAATCTTTCAACTCACGCTCTAAACGGCGTTGAGCCAATAGATCATCAATTAATCTACGTTTTTCTAATGATTCTTTCGCAGTGATTTTGCCTGATGACTCATCAAAACCGACATCATCATCATCACCGTAGTTATCATCTAGTTCAAAATCTGTAGAAGACACTAAAACTACCTCTAATGAAAAAATGTGAATGGGTCTAGGCGCTATTTATCTCTCTTACAGAATCATGTCAAGTTTTATTTATATTTTTTTCATTAAACTGCATATTTGTACTTTTTTTCGCCCGAAAAATTGTGTATTTATAAAACTCAACTATTTTTTTGATCAAGAAAAAAATTCTATGATCTTTTCGATGATTTAAGCTTGAAAAAAATGATTTTAGCCCAATATTCAAAAAACAGACGTGAATTCAAAGATATTTTTTATTTAACGGTTACCGATCAAACCCAAAACATTTCAAGCAAATTGTGCTATCATGCACGGTTTTTCACTGCCACAGATTCAACGAAGAGTAAGCAAAGATGAGCGATATGCATTCCCCTACTTCTCAAGTAGCGGCTCTGATTAGCCGAGGCAAAGAACAAGGTTACTTAACTTACGCTGAGGTTAACGATCATCTGCCGGACTCGATTACTGAAAGCGAACAGATTGAAGACATTATTCAAATGCTTCAAGACGTTGGTATTCCTGTACACGAGCGTGCACCTGAATCTGACGATACCATGTTCGGTGAGTCAACTGACACAGCCGATGAAGTTGCTGAAGAAGAAGCTGCTGCCGTACTTGCATCGGTTGAAAATGAGCCTGGACGTACGACAGATCCTGTACGTATGTACATGCGTGAAATGGGTACAGTGGAACTGTTAACCCGTGAAGGTGAAATCAGCATTGCAAAACGTATTGAAGAAGGGATCCGTGATGTCCTTAACTCAATTGCGTACTGGCCAAATGCTGTTGAAGTTGTATTAAAAGAATATAATGATTTCTTGACTGGCGAACGTCGCCTTGCCGATATTTTATCTGGCTATCTTGACCCGGAAACTGACGAAGATATTCCTGAAGTTCTAGAAGAAGAAACAGAACTTGAAGAAGATGATGCGCCAGCTACACCAGCAAAAGAAGTTAAGCTTGACGATGACGAAGAAGATGAAGAGTCAGAAAGCGACGATGATTCTGAAGGTGAGTCTGGTCCAGATCCTGAAGTTGCAAAGATTCGTTTTAATGAACTTGAGTCTGCATGGACTAAAACAAAAGGTATTATTGAGAAACATGGCCGTAACAGCCCTGAAGCAGACGAAGCTTTAGAAGCGTTAGCTACTGTGTTCATGATGTTTAAATTTACACCACGTTTATTCGATATCATTTCTGAAATGATTCGTGGCACACATGAACAAATTCGTGCCAATGAACGTGAAATCATGCGTTATGCAGTACGTCGTGGCCGTATGGACCGTACTCAATTCCGTACATCTTTCCCTAAGCAAGAATCTAATCCAGCTTGGTTAGATGAACAGATTGCTAAAGCTCCTGCTGAAATCAAGGCGCATTTAGAAAAAGTTCGTCCGGATGTTTTAGCATTCCAGCAAAAAATTGCAGATATTGAGAAAGAACTTAGTTTAAGCGTTGCTGAAATTAAAGATATTTCTAAGCGTATGGCGATTGGCGAAGCGAAAGCACGCCGTGCTAAGAAAGAAATGGTAGAAGCCAACCTTCGTTTGGTAATTTCGATTGCGAAGAAATATACCAACCGTGGTTTACAGTTCCTTGACTTGATTCAAGAAGGGAACATTGGTTTGATGAAAGCGGTAGACAAGTTTGAATATCGTCGTGGTTATAAATTCTCGACTTATGCAACTTGGTGGATTCGTCAGGCGATTACCCGTTCGATTGCCGATCAGGCTCGTACAATTCGTATTCCAGTACATATGATTGAAACGATTAACAAGATCAACCGTGTATCTCGTCAATTGTTACAAGAAATGGGGCGTGAACCAACACCTGAAGAATTAGGTGAACGTTTAGAAATGGACGAAGTCAAGGTTCGTAAGGTACTTAAGATTGCCAAAGAACCAATTTCAATGGAAACACCTATTGGTGATGATGAAGATTCGCATCTTGGTGATTTCATTGAAGATCAAAACATCACTTCTCCAATTGATGCTGCGACTTCAGAAGGCTTAAAAGAAGCAACACGCGAAGTATTGGAAAACTTAACTGAACGTGAAGCAAAAGTATTGAAGATGCGTTTTGGTATTGATATGCCAACCGATCACACACTAGAAGAAGTGGGCAAGCAGTTTGACGTAACACGTGAACGTATTCGTCAGATTGAAGCGAAAGCATTGCGTAAATTACGCCACCCTTCTCGTTCTGAACACTTACGTTCTTTCTTGGAAAATGACTAAGTTTTGAAGGCTTGAAATTTCAAAATCAAGCCCCATTTAATAGAAAGAGCTATAAACGCCTGCGATAATGCAGGCGTTTCAAATCATGAGGTAACTTATGTTAGACCGCACTCCATCTCGCGAACTACAAGAACATCTTTGGGTATTTCCGATGGATTATCCAATTAAACTTATTGGCGATGCGGGTGAAGAATTACGTGTTGCTGTAGTCGACATTTTGGTGAAACATTTCCCAGACTTCGACCACTCAACATTAAAAGTTCAAGAATCTCGCACCGGCAAGTATCATTCTTTAACAGCACAATTGCGCTTTGAAGAATTAGAACAAGTTCATGCACTTTATGCTGACTTGGCTGCTTGCCCGCAGATTAGAACTGCGCTTTAATTTTAAGTTCTTCAATCAATACCACAGTCAGACACTCTTACTGTGGTATTTTTTTTGAGAAATTTTTAAGCTATCAAACAGTGAAAAAACAATACAAATATTTAGAAACCCTATTATAAAATCCTTTAAAATTACAGGGTTTTCGGCTTCTATCTTGCAGATATTAACTGGGTGCCGCAGAAACCAACTTATAGGAAGATATTGTGATGAGCCTTGATAAACCCAACTTGATCATTCGCCAATGGAACGATTTACAAGATTATCAAAGCAAGTTCGAAACCATGAAACTCTTAACAAACGAGCGTGATCAAGATACGCCTGATGAGTTATGGTTACTTCAACATCATAATGTCTTAACACAAGGTCAAGCTGGTAAACCAGAACACATCCTAATTTCATCAAATATTCCAGTCGTACAAACTGATCGTGGCGGGCAAGTGACTTGGCATGGACCAGGTCAACTGGTTGCTTACTTCATGTTTGATCTTAATCGGTTAAAATGGAACGTACGTACATTGGTCAGTTTTGCTGAACAATTTATGATAGATGTTTTAAAAAAATATGGAATTGAAGCTTATGCCAAACCCGATGCACCTGGGGTATATGTAGATGGTCGTAAGATTGGTTCTTTAGGTTTTAAAATTCGTCGTGGCCGAAGTTATCATGGATTAGCATTAAACTTAGACTGCGCATTAGATGGATTCCAGACCATCAATCCTTGCGGCTATGCAGGCTTAGAAATGGTACGTATACAAGATTTAGTGACTCCTTATCCATCATTTGGTCAACTTTGTCAGGACTTTATTGAGTATATTAATAGTACTGGGTACTTTAATGACCCTAAAGTCAAATATGAATAAATCGCTTTGCGATGAAATAAAAATGGATTAGAGTAATTACTCTAAATTTGCTTTCGCATAATTTTAACAAGGGATACGCGAGTGATTTCGACAAAAGCGGTAAAGCCGACTCTGCAACTTGCCTACGTTAAGCTCATGATGGATGTTATTGGTCGTGGCTTGGTCATGGCAAGTCAAGTGGACACTGAAATACAAGAGGAAGTATCTAAATTTCCTGTTCACTTTGTACTTTCAATGAATGTTTTCCCGAATGGACCAGCATTTTTTGCTCGAGTGACAGAAGACAAACAGTTAGAACTACTTCAAAGAGCTGAAAGAAAACCAGACTTAACGATTACATTCAAACACGTCACTCATGCCTTTTTGGTGTTTTCTTTTCAAGAAAGTACTGCTCAAGCATTTGCCAATGACCGAATGATTGCCGATGGTGATGTATCTGCTGCTATCCGCTTAGTACGCTGCCTAAATAAAATGGAAGCTCTTATTTTACCTAAATTGGTTGCTTCACTAGCAGTCAAAGAATACCCAACCGAACTTAGCCTAAAAGAAAAATTCAACGAGGCTGCAAATATTTACCTAAAAGTAGCCAAGTCCTATTTCAAGCGGAGCGCATAACATGGCCAAACCATATTACGAATTCTTTTGTCCTGTAAAAGTCATTGCTGGTAATGCTGCGCTAGAACATATTCCGTTTGAGCTTGCAACTTTGGGTGCAAAACGCCCTCTTATCATTACAGATAAGGGTGTACGCGCAAATGGCTTATTAAATCCGATTGAAGCTGCATTTAGTACAACTGATGCTGTCATTGGCCATGTTTTTGATGATGTTCCACCCGACTCGAGTTTAGAGGTCGTTCGTCTTGCAGCAGAAGCTTATCGTGCAAACAAATGTGATGCGATCATTGCTGTAGGTGGTGGCTCAGTTATAGATACTTCTAAAGCAACTAATATTTTAGTTTCTGAAGGTGGAAATGACTTATTGCAATATGCAGGTGCTCATAACTTACCGAAACCATTAAAACCATTTTTTGTGATTCCAACAACTTCTGGTACTGGTTCTGAAGTAACAATGGTTGCCGTGGTTTCAGATACTCAAAAGAATGTTAAGTTAGCATTTGCTTCTTATTATTTAATGCCACATGCAGCGATTTTGGATCCGCGCATGACGCTTACATTACCGCCTCATTTAACTGCAATGACTGGTATGGATGCATTAACGCATTGTGTTGAAGCCTATACATGTATGGCTGCCAATCCATTGAGCGATGCTTATGCAAGTGCCGGAATTAAAAAGATTAGTGAAAATCTCTTTAATGTCTTAGAAAACCCAAATGACTCACAAGGCCGTTTAGAGTTAGCTCAAGCTTCTACAATGGCGGGTATTGCATTTTCTAATTCAATGGTCGGCTTAGTTCACTCTTTAGGACATGCTTTAGGTGCTGTTGCTCACCTACCCCACGGTCTATGCATGAATTTATTCTTACCTTATGTACTTGAATATAATAAACAAGTAAATGGTCAGAAAATTGGTGAGTTGCTATTACCACTTGCTGGTGCAGATATTTATGCACAAACGCCTGCAACCCAGCGTGCAGATAGAGCAATTACAACTATCTTAGCAATGCGTGATCGCCTATTTACTTTAACAAAGTTACCACGCACTCTACGTGAAACAGGTAAAGTAACTGAAGCACAGCTTGATGAAGTTGCAGAAAAAGCACTAAATGATGGCTCAATTATTTACAACCCGAAAGAAGCAAGCTTAAAAGATATCCGAGATATCTTAGAAAAAGCTTGGTAATTCGATAAGTTAAACTCCAAGAAATTCCATAAAGGTCTGATTTATATATTGAATCAGACCTTTTTTATCACTAAGCCTTTTTATTGATTATTTTATTTGAAACATATGGCAAAAAAATTGCTAAAAAATAGATGAAAGTACTGACAATTTATATCAATTTAGGATAGATTGGCGCACTTTATCTTTTTCTGTAGGGGGGATCGTTCGTCTCAAACGATCCTTAACACCAAGCTGATCCTTGATCAACGATTATGAGGATAACGCCGTTGACAAATTTATCTGGGACTAAACCAACAGGCAAGCTTCAAAAGAATCTTGTACTTTGGCATATTGTTATTATTGGTTTAGCTTACATTCAGCCATTAACGTTATTTGATACTTTTGGTTTAGTATCAGAACGAAGTGGTGGTCATGTACCAACTTCCTACATTTTTGCATTAGTCGCAATCTTATTAACATCGATCAGTTATGGGCATATGATTAAGCGCTACCCTTCTTCTGGGTCGGCCTATACGTACGCTCAAAAATCAATTCACCCTAATGTTGGCTTTATGGTGGGTTGGTCTTCTTGGTTAGACTATCTACTGTCACCGCTTGTTAATATTATCTTGGCAGATATTTATCTAAGAGCTCTTTTTCCAGAAGTAAATAACTGGTTATGGGTGATTGGTTTAACAACGCTTATGACTGTTATTAATTTATTTGGTGCACGGTTCGTTGCACGTTTTAACAGTACGATTGTTGTTATTCAGCTTGGCGTAATTTTTTATTTTGTTTATCAAGTATATATCTTACTTACTCAAGGTGTATATGCAGATGGAACTTTAAATCCAGATAAAGCGGCATTGTGGTCATTAACTCCTTTTTGGAACGATATGACATCTGTCAGTTCTTTAATTGCTGGCGCGACTGTACTCTGCTTCTCTTTTACCGGATTTGATGCTTTATCGTCTCTTGCTGAAGAAACAAAAGATGCAGAAAAAACGCTACCAAAAGCTATTTTTTCTACAGCATTACTTGCAGGTATTATTTTCATTGTAAGTACTTACTTCATCCAATTATATTTCCCAAGCAACCCAAACACTTACTTCAATCCTTTAGATGAATCACAACCTGTGATGGTCGCTGCGATTGGTAGTTTGATGTTTAAAACTTTGGTTTTATATTTTGCTGTAGTCGCTGTGATGGCATCAGGTATTTCTGCACATGCGGGTGTATCACGCTTAATGTATGTGATGGGACGAGATGGAGTTATCAACAAGAAATTATTTGGTCATATCAGTCCAAAATTGCATACTCCAACTTACAACATCCTTATTGTTGGTGTGGTTGCTTTATCTGCTGGCTTTTTAGATCTTGAACATATTGTTAACTTGATTAGTTTTGGTGCTTTAACTGCTTTTAGTTTTGTTAATTTCTCTGTAGTTTCTCGCTATGCATTAAGAGATGGCAAGAATAAAACGCTTAAAGACATCATTAATTATATTGCTATACCAACGCTTGGTTTTGCCAGTGTGTTTATGATGTGGTTAGAGATTGATAAGCTTGCCTTACAAATTGGCTTAGCTTGGGCCGTTATTGGTGTAGGTTATTTAGCCTATAAAACCAAAGGCTTTAAATATAATGCTCCACAGCATAATGAACATGAGTAATAAAAAAGGCGCTTAAAGCGCCTTTTTTATGGTCAAATTAACCAAAAATTTTATTTACAATACCTTGTACACGTTGAGCATAAAGTTTTGCTGTTTCAAGATCACCTGTCGGAACTTCTTCCACACTTGCATCCGAAGGCGATTGAACTAAAAGCCCTACCGAACCGCCTAAGTTGTTTACATCTTCGCGTGTTGCAGCTTTCGTATTTGCTGGTGATAAACCAAGACTCACCCAAATGCCACCATGCTGTGATGCTAAAGTTTGCAGTTGAATAAGAGTTACTTGCTTATCACCATTTAAGCTCGCGCTGTTTGTAAAACCTGCAAATACTTTATCTTGCCAACCACGTGTAAACCACACTTTTGAAGTTGCATCAGCAAACTTTTTAAACTGCCATGGCGCTGTACCCATATAAGTAGGTGCACCAAAAACAATCCCCTTCGCATCATTTAATGTCTGCCAATCTTGATCAGTAATATTTCCCTCTTGATCAATTTGGATGAGCTGAGCATTAATTTCGTTTGCAAACGTTTCAGCCACGACTTTAGTGTGACCATAACCAGAGAAATATACAACCGCGATATTAGTGTTAGACATGGGAGCAAACCTTTGTTTTATTAAATTCCACTTTATGATATATTTTAGAAACTAGGTGTCAATTAGTTACTAGTTGGTAACTAGGGTAATTTTTCAAGAAATTATAGGTAAATGGTATGAATGAATGTCTAAAATATAATATTTTTCAACAACATTGCCCTGCTCGTTTATTTTTTGAAAAAATTGCAGATAAATGGGTTTTATTGATTTTAAATGTTCTTGAGGAAGAAACTCAGCACTTCAATTTGCTCAAAAAGAATATTCAAGGTATCTCCCCTAAGGTCTTATCACAGAAGTTAAAAATGTTAGAGAGAGATGGTTTTATTGAGCGTAAAATTCAAAATACATCCCCAATTCGTGTTGATTACTCACTTACTGCTTTAGGGCAAAATGTAGCTTCAATGGCATTCCAATTGAAGGAATGGGCCGAAACCAATATTGAGCAAGTTTTAGCAGCTCAAATGACTTATGATGAAAAAGTGCTAGAGCAAGCTTAACCCATAAATCCTTTAAAATTTTATTGAATCTTACGGTTAAGCTTTGTTCTTAGCTTTAAGGCAGCTCAACTTAATTAATTTTAATCGATTCAGGTGGCGCACTTATTTTAAATTGAATAGTTAACGGTTCGCATTGTTTTAACTCCTGCTCATTTTTGAAATAGGTACTTTCTAGACCATATTTCCAAGTACCATTCATGACTTCAAATGCAGGATAATTGACAATGAAAGTTTTGGTTTCATTAGGCTGATATTCGTAAGTTTGAGTCTCTTTACACTCATTTTCTGGATAAGAACGTTTAGTATTACCAAATAAATAGAGTTCTAAAGGTACATAACATGCAGGTTGTTGTTCTTGTATTTTCTCTAATCCCTTATTAGTTTGAGTAATCTGCAAAGCCAGAGTCCCGTTTAGAGTTAACTGCTGTGCATATTTAAAAACCGTTTCTTTTTCGATGGGTTCACGCGTTACATTATTTAAGAATTGTAATTTACGATGCAAGCCATTACAGTCATCTTCAACAGGTGCGGGTAACCAAATTTCATTATCTTTTGAATCACCTTTCTCACCATCGGCAGGTGTTTCATAATCACCTGGTTTACCGGGTTTAGTCGGATTTCCCGATCCACCTAAACTGGCACCACCTGCGAATAAATCCTCTCCGCAAGCAGTCAAAAGACCACCCATCAAAATGAAACTCATGGATATTATTAATTTTTTATAAGTTATTTTCATCATATTGATAAGCTCCGAAACGGAAAGTTTTGGTTGCACCCTCTTTTCCTTCATCGAGTGCACAACGTTCAATGGCTAACTTGAGTACTTGTAATGATAGATCTTCCCACAAGCGTAAACTTGCTTCTTTGAGTAAAGTAATCGATTCATCTGTTAGTTCATCAGCAAAAATTGCTTGTTCTAAATAGGGTTCTTTCTCTGGCTGAAATAAATTATGAACTCCGGCAGCTAAATGTGCCTCTAAGTTATTCGTTAATAATTTTCGAACCTCGAATTGCTCAACATCAGGCATAAAACTACGCTGCTGCAACACCACAAGGCCATCTTGTTCTTTCACAATGTTCAGACGCTCAAGTTCGTTCAAAATAGATCTTGGGTGTTTTTCGGTTGAAACTTTCTTTACCAAACTTTCAAAGCTAATCTGATCTTCGCTAATAAAAGGAATTTTTTCTGCCAATCCCTCTGCAAGCCACAAGCCAATCACCCGAGCAGGAACACTTACTGGCTCTGCTACTTTTGCTTCTGTTAAAGGCTGCCCAGCCTGCATCGCCTTTTTAAATGCATTCACATCTTTGCGATGTAACCCTGAAAGTAAACTGACCGCTGAATCAGTTGGCTTTTGTTCTATACGCTCTAGCTCAGTTAAAGCCTGTTGATAGAAAACAGGTTTCAAAGCAGTCACAAAGTCGTTATATCCCACTCCTGAACGAATTAACCATTGCGTCAGGTATTCCATTAACATTAATACCTGCTTCTGATTAAGTTCTGCATTGTTCGTTTGGAGTGTGGTCATAGGGTAACAATTTTCCTTCATATTTGAAAAACAGTATGGGCCGAGCAATTGTCACACTGAACGGTTTAAGATGCAATTTTCATTCTTAGACCTCTTTTGGAAACCGATCAACATAATGATTTGGCGCATTAAAATGGGTAAAAGAAATACTGATTGAGACATCCAAACTTTCTACACTATGCCACCAACCAATTGGGATAAACAAAGCTTCCCCAGCATTCAAAATACATTCCACTGGAGTGATTGATCTTGCTAAAGGATATTTTTCAAAATCAATTTTATTTGCATTACTTAATTCGCTAAACACCCAATGATCGTTATATAGATGAGGAACTTGCAAGGCAGGAATTAAAGTTACTTTTTTGCGCCCATAAATTTGAACTAACATATTATTCGTTAAATCATGATGTAATGGCGTAAATGTTCCTTTAGGTCCAAACCATAAAAAACTACGCTCATCTTTTAGAGCCAAGTCACAATAACCTTCTGCAAAATCACCTATATCTAAAAATAGTTCTTGAAGCATCTGATGGCTGTTAGTCGCATTATTTGCAGTCATATAAAAATCATTACTAGCATCAACTGCCATAACTTTTGATACAAACTCAGACATCTTCATTTTCTGTTTTAGTAATGGAGAATGTCTTTCAAACTGTTCATCTAAATTTCTATTCATCTGAACTTCAACTGAATGATGGCCAAATTTAGAAGCAAAATATTGCGGAGACCATTTATGCAAAGCTGGCCAATGTTCTATTCCTTCTTTTAAAATCACAGGGCGATGTTGACTATAGTAATCCTTTATAAAACCAGAGAACTGTGGAGCAGTAATTGAAGGAATTTCTTCACTATAGCCAGAGTTTAGCTGTGCCAATTGATCTACAGTTTCTATTAGCCATTCACGTTTTTTAAGTTGATGATGCTTTTTCTTCAAAATTTTATATAACTGATTATTTTCTAAATTATTTAAATACTCTTTTACTTTTAAACCATCATGCCCCTGCTCTATTAATATTTTTACTATTTCCGCAGACGTGACCTTATTTAAAACTTGTTCAATTATCCACTCTTGATCATGATCCGATAAAGTCTGAAATTTCAAATCATTCATTTCAAATCTTGGCTCAAATCCATTTGCTTTTAATACATCGACTAACTGTTCAATTCCACACCCTTTTTCTAAATTTTCTTCAAGCCAGTTTTTCCATTCTAATGGCAACTGGTCAAACCATTTTTGGCTTTGTTCGAATATTTCAATTTGATTATAAGCTGCCATGTTGAACCTTTTTTCAAATTTGATCTTTACAACTGCATTATAATTGATCTATTTTAAAAATGTTAAATTTTCACATTTTTAATAAAAAAAGGGTTCATGTGATGAATAACATAGTAAAAGGAAGCAGCATTGCTTTGATTTTTATAGCTTTGAGTGGGTGTGGGTCTGACGATAATGATTCAACACCGACACCAACACCGACACCAACACCGACACCAACACCAACACCAACACCAACACCAACACCAACA
>NZ_JZFB01000005.1:36239-39907 GCF_001188385.1 Acinetobacter sp. V2
AGTGTAGCGGATCGCTTTGTTGGAAGTTGGTTAGCGGGCAAAGGAGTTTGTATTAACGGTTCTGCTCTAAAAATGAACGTCATTAAGGTTTCTGATAACAGCGTTCGATTTGCTAGTGAAACAATACGTTATGAGAACGAATCGAACTGTACAGGTAACATTGTTGCAAGTTACCGCCAAGCTGAAGATTTTAGTCTGGTTTCAAATATTGGAGCACCTCAGACAATACAAACCTCAAGCTATAACAAAGTAGATTGGCAGCTTGTAGTAGCAGGAAAGCTAACTCAGAAACAGCCAGCTATTCTAGGGTTTAAAAATGCAAACCAATTCTGCTTAGTCCCTACGGATGAACCAAATGCGATACATAATTATTTGCAGCAAGCAAACTTTGATTTAACAACTACTTGCTTCACAAAAACAACACCATCAGCAAGCATGCAAAAGCCGACACAAGTATTTGCAACAGCAAGTTATAGACTAGCGGACAATAAAGAATCTTGGGCAGATCTATTAACTCAACTTAACGATCAAGGACGCCAAGGCTACGCCCTTCTCACACCATCAGTCAGTTTGGATAATCCTGATAGTAGCTTTGCCCTATATAAAAATTTATATGTCAAAAACAATAAAACCACTGATACATACACCTATAAAACAGTTGATGTTAAAACCAATTCAGTGGCAAACCGTTATTTACTATGGGTAAATGAGTTAAATAAACAAGGTAGCTTAGGCTATATATATAAACTCTCATTTGGAGAAGTAACTTCGAATACAGATAAATATTTATTTGTTAAAAATGATAAGAAACCAGCAACTTATACTTACTCTAATCGCTTCTTAACCAATACCTCTCGCACGAGTATTTTGAATGCCTTCAATGAACTTGGTGCACAAGGTTGTAAACTAATTTACGCAAACACCTCATTCACCAATAACGGCACAACGAATGGAACCTTCTATGTGCCGACTTGTGTAAATAGCAGTACACATAACGGAACCTATGCATATCGTTATTTTGAAGTTCCACAACATATTCCGTTTAACAAGGAAGATGCAATAAAACTTGAAAAACTTCTTAAAGAGCAGGCAGCTGAAGGTTATAGATTGGTGGATGCGAACAATAATCTAGGCTTCTTTAATATTGATGGTTATCTATTTGAGCGTGATAGTGAAAATACAGGACCTATTGAATATAAAGTATTTATTGAAGATGCTGCATCCGAAACAGATGAGCCATATCTCGTTGAAAATCGAATTCAAGACCAAGGTAAATTAGGTTGGTTCTTTGCAGTTCGACTTGGATCGGTCTATACCAACTCACCAACAAATTATGATTTGGCAAGTGGTGTAATTTTCCCTAAATAAGACATCTAAAAACAAATAAGGCCACAACTGTGGCCTTATTCTTACTTAAAATTAGATAACTTATCCTAAGTTTTTAAAGCCCTGCTGACGCCATGCCTCATAAACAATCACTGCGGTTGCATTAGATAAATTTAAACTTCTTGAGTTTTCAGCCATTGGCAAACGGATCCACTGTTGTTGTGGAAACATTAAGCGAACATGCTCAGGCAAACCACGTGTTTCTGGCCCCATCAGTAAAGCCACAGGCCGATTCAAATCGACTGTATGTGGAGTCGCTGAGCCTTTAGTGGTGAGTGGAAAAACATGCTCAACACCTTTAGCTTTTAAGTCTGCAAGACACAGTTCAATGTTGTCCCAAATCTGCATACGCGCCCATTCATGATAATCAAGGCCTGCTCGCTTGAGCTTTTTATCATCTAACTCAAAACCTAGAGGTTTAACCAAGTGCAACTGTGCGCCTGTATTAGCACATAAACGAATGATATTGCCTGTATTGGCAGGAATTTCAGGCTCGTATAGGACAACATGAATCACAAATTTTCTCGACTTTAATAACCAGCAATAAATTCAGATAAATTTATTGCCATTTTAACTGTTCACGTAAATTCACCACTTCACCAATAATAGTTAAAGTCGGCGCTACGATATGATGTTCAGAAACTTTAGTTGCAATATCAGCTAATGTTCCAACAATAACTTTCTGTTCTGGTGTGGTTCCTTTAGATATTAAAGCTACAGGCATATCAGCACGTTGACCATGAGCAATAAGTTGCTCACAAATGCGTTCTAAACCAACTAACCCCATATAGAGGACTAAAGTTTGATTTTCATAAACTAGTTCATTCCAAGGGAGTTCAGGGGAACCTTCCTTTAAATGCCCAGTCAAGAAACGTACACTTTGTGCATAGTCACGATGAGTTAATGGAATTCCTGCATAAGCTGAACAACCTGATGCTGCGGTTATCCCCGGTACAACTTGGAAAGTGACATTTGCCTCAACCAGCTCTTGAATCTCTTCACCACCACGCCCAAAGATAAACGGATCACCACCTTTTAGACGACAAACACGCTTTCCTTTTTGAGCATATTCAACCAGTAAAGCATTGATACCATCTTGGGGAACAGAGTGATTTGAACGAGCTTTACCTACATAAATTTTGGTCGCATCGCGGCGGCAAAGCTCTAAGATCGGTGCAGACACCAAACGATCATAAATCACAACATCTGCTTGCTGCATAAGACGCAATGCTTTTAATGTCAGCAACTCTGGATCACCCGGTCCAGCCCCCACCAAATAAACTTCACCTTTAGGTGCTGTCCATTCTGTTAAGGCTTGCTGAATCAAATCATTTGCAACTTCTAAATTGTCATTAAAAACTTGTTCTTTTAATGGGCTAGCATATAAGTTTTCCCAAAAGATTCGACGCTCGTCTGGGTTACTAATCTTTTCTTTTACTTGCTTACGCCATTGACCAGAAAACTCAGCAAGTTTCCCCATGCCATGTGGAACAATCGTTTCTATTTGAGTACGAAGTTGTCTAGATAAAACGGGCGATGCGCCATTTGAGGCAACAGAAATGATCAATGGAGAACGGTCAATAATTGCTGGAACCATAAAGCGACAGTGTGGAATATCATCTACACTATTTACCAGTAAATTACGCGCTTCACATTGCTCAAAAACAGCTTTGTTCACTTGCGCATCATTAGTCGCAGCAATGACTAATCTATAAGGTGTATTTAAAAAAATTTCGGCAAAGGTCTCAGCAAAATACTGTCCTCCACTCGCCTGAACCAACTCTAAAAGCTGATCTTCAATTGCTGGAGCAATAATATCAATTACGGCTCCAGCTTTGGCTAAAAGATTTGCTTTGCGCAAAGCAATATGCCCACCACCCACAATCAGACAACGTTGCTGTTGCAACTTTAAAGAGATTGGAAAAATATCCACCTTAAACCTCTACATTAATCATCTGATTTGGGTTAAGCAAAAACCATGCACAATTTAGATGCAAAGCTTAGTCAATAAAGGTTAAACCACCCATATATGGGCGTAATACTTCTGGAATCTCAATAGAACCGTCTTCACGTTGATAATTTTCCATTACCGCAAGCAAAGTACGTCCAACTGCAAGACCTGAACCATTTAGTGTGTGCACTAATTCAGTCTTCTTTTGATCCATTCTGTAGCGTGCTTTCATGCGGCGTGCCTGAAAATCACCCATATTAGAGCAGCTTGAGATTTCACGATAAGTATTTTGGCTTGGAACCCAAACTTCTAAGTCGTAAGTTTTAGTCGC
>NZ_JZFB01000005.1:39964-47550 GCF_001188385.1 Acinetobacter sp. V2
TATGGCAAACCAAGTGCCTGCAAAATGCCCTCAGCATGCGCAGTAAGGTCTTCAAGTGCCTGCATAGAAGTTTCAGGTTTAACGATTTGCACCATCTCAACTTTATCAAATTGATGCTGACGAATTAAACCACGGGTATCGCGACCATAAGAACCAGCTTCACTACGGAAACACGGTGTATGCGCTGCATATTTTAATGGCAAGCGCTCGGTATCAATAATCTCATCGCGAACGAAGTTAGTAACAGGAACTTCTGCTGTAGGAATGAGGTAATATTCTTTTTCACCTTGAAGTTTGAATAAATCTTCTTCAAATTTTGGTAACTGACCAGTACCACGAAGTGAATCAGCATTTACCAAATAAGGCACATAAGCTTCTGTATAACCATTCTTTAAAGTATGGGTATCAAGCATGAACTGCGTTAAAGCACGTTGTAGGCGCGCTAAAGAACCTTTCAACACACTAAAACGTGAACCAGTCAATTTAGTCGCAGTTTCGAACTCTAAACCGCCCATCCACTCACCTAAGTCAGTATGATCTTTGATTTCAAAATCAAACTGACGAGGCGTACCCCATTTTGAAATTTCAACGTTATCACCTTCATCTTTACCAGCAGGAACAGACTCATCTGGTAAGTTAGGGATGCTAAGCGCTTTTTGTTCAATCTCGTTTTGGAGCTCTGACAAAGCCACTTCAGCAGCTTTGATTTCATCACCAATCGCTTGCATACGCGCCATGATTTCAGAAGCATCACCACCGGATTTTTTAATCTGACCCACTTGTTTTGCACCGGCATTACGCTCTGCCTGCAATTTTTCAGTTTTTGATTGCAAGTCTTTACGGCGAGTTTCTAAAGAAGCCCATTCTTGAACATCTAATTGAACACCACGTTTTGCCAAAGCTGCATTAACAGCTTCAATATTATTTCTGAGTAACTTAGGGTCGATCATAATCAATCATAATATGGGTAAAAAACTGGCTATAGTGTAAGGCCTTCACACTAAAAAATATAGTGATCATCTTCATAACGAATAGGTTTCACACAATTGTTAGAATAGATCACCTATTTTAGAACTTATAGTTTGGCACACTCGGTAAATACTCAGGTTTAATGAATTTACTCGCTTCAAAATACGGCAGTGTTAATTCAGACATTCCTTCCGCATAAGAAGCCAACTCATAAATTGGATAGACAAAAACAATCCCATTTGCGCCATAGTAGAAATTATCACTTAATTGCAGTTTTTCACGACTGATATTGTGCTCTTGAAGCCAATTTGTATTCGCATCAAAAAGTGCATCAACTAATTGTTTTTCGACATCTGGCTGAATGAGTTCGGCAACAGTAATATGTTTTTTATTTAATAAATCAAAAGTCACGAACTCTTGATGTGACATGCCATGTGCTGCACCAACAGAATACGAATAGGTCTGTAATGCAAAGGTTGCAAGATTATAATTTTGCCCTAAATAGCGAACATAAATTGCACTTTGACTCGAACGAGGCTCGCCTTCAGGTACTTCGACTGGCTGATCAGCCAAATTTGCAAAAGCATTCGGATCTGCTTTCTTTATTCGATTAGTGAAGTAATCATTAATCCACTTCTGATTGGTTTGTACTGTTTGAAAATCATACTCAGTACAACCATCTTCTAAACAAACTTTTGATTTTGGCAATTTTACCGGGATTACTTTTGCCTGAATTACAGGAACACCAGCCTCTTTAGTTTCTTTAACTTTTGCAGTCGAAGCAGCCTGCTCTTCTTTGGCTGTCGACTTTGGTTGGCAACCACTCACAATTGCCATTGCAGCCATTAATGGAAGAATACAAATAATTTTTTTATCGTAAAGTCGCATAATAATCCCCATGAATTTACCTCTATCACTATACAAAGCGTCCGATCGAGGTGGGGTTAAAAAATGTATCTATCTCTCTTATATAAAAAAAGCTACCGTGAAAGGTAGCTTTTTTTGAAGAGGCTTTAATTATTGATCAATAATATCTGTGCCTTTTGGTGGCGTAAAGTTAAAGACAGATGCTGGAATTGAAGCATTTACTTTCATGTTCTTAAAGCGCACATAAGTAGTCTGACCTAATGAGTCTTGTAACACCATAAGCGTAGGCGCTTTATTTGCTCCAAAACTAATCGTTAAGCTTTGGAAAGCACCATCTTCTTTTTTAGGGAATAATGTGAAATAAAGTTTTGATTTATCGGGTTGCGTTACACGATAAGATTTCATGATTTGATTGGTATTACCAGAGAGTAATAATGCTGGTGTATCTGCAACCTGATCATCTAAGCTTTGGCGGACCGCTTGTTGTAAATCTGGATCATAGATCCAAACTGTTTTCCCGCTTGTTACAATCGTTTGTTTGGCAGGACTTACTGTTTCCCAATAAAATTTCCCCGGACGTTCAACTTTCATTGAGCCTTTGAATGTCTGGTTCATATGCTGTGCACTTAAACTCTTTTTCTGTGCCACAGTTTTTGTATTGGCTTTAGTTGTTTGTTCAAAATCGGCAGTCAAACGCTGTAATCCTGATAACTGATTAACCAGGTTTCCAATTGCCTGTTGCTCCGGTGCTGCTACAGGCGCAGCAAACACTGTAGTACTCATTACAGGAGCAAGCACTGACGCGCTGAGTGTAATAGCACACATAGTTTTACGAAGCATATTCATGTCATCACCTTTTTAGTTGCTGTAAGACAACTTGCCATCTTCCAAAGTTATGAAACTTAGCAAGCTCTTAATTCAAGACTCATATTAACCGACAAACTCTGTGCTAATCATTGAGAAAATAAGATATTTTGTTATGTTATTCATGTTGTTTGTAGAATTTCATTCATCATGATGAAGATACACCAGATTAAATTCCATAAAAAAAGCCCACAAAATGTGGGCTTTTTTTGAAGCTAAAACTTATACAGTTTCAACTTTTACGTAGCGACGGCCAAATTGACCTTTCACTTCGAATTTTACTACGCCGTCAGCAGTAGCAAATAAAGTATGGTCACGGCCCATACCAACATTTGCACCAGCGTGGAACTCAGTACCACGTTGACGAACGATGATGTTACCAGCAGTTACAGCTTGACCGCCGTAAACTTTAACACCTAACATTTTTGGGTTTGAATCACGACCGTTCTTCGTCGATCCACCGGCTTTTTTAGTTGCCATGTCTCTTACTCCTCGTGATTAGCCTGAAATACCAGTAATTTTCAACTCAGTGAACCATTGACGGTGACCTTGTTGTTTACGGTAGTGTTTACGACGACGCATTTTGATAATGCGGATTTTGTCGTGACGACCATGGCCAACCACTTCTGCAGTTACTTTAGCGCCAGCTACAACTGGAGCACCGATTTGAATGCTGTCACCGTTTACAACCATTAATACATCATCAAATGTAATAGTCGCGCCAGATTCAGCTTTCAATAATTCAACTTTAAGGGTTTCACCCTCAACTACACGGTGCTGTTTACCACCGCTTTGGATTACTGCGTACATAATGTACTCCAATTAGCCCGTGTCGTCGTGCCGATAAGGGATATATCGATCTTAAAACGCTCGCCACTGGGGTTATATAAGGCGACAGATTTTAAGTGAAATTTGATCAAACGACAAGTATTTTCTATTTATCAGTGACTCCTATTCTCCTCTTTTTACAAAATCAATAGACAGCTTAGATTGGAATTTAGCAGTTTTCATTGATTCTGAATGAAAATTAAAATACAGTTCCAGACACAAATTGCGACAAGAACAAGTTGTATTAATGCTGATGTCATTAAATTTATTGTTTTGCCGGAAATATCATGTTTTGCTTAAATAAAGAACAAAGAACGCATAAAGACAATAGAAATGATTAATATCAGCCACTTGTTTATCTGTGCAACACACCTTTAATTGTTACACTAACGCCACTTATCTACCAATACGGGGTTTTTCTTCATATGGTCATCGATTTCAAGCAAGACATTCTTGCGCCTGTTGCCTCAGACTTTGCTGCGATGGATCACTTGATTAATGAAGGAATTAGCTCAAAAGTCGGTTTAGTCATGTCTGTCAGCAAACATGTGGTTGAAGCTGGCGGAAAGCGTATGCGTCCGATTATGTGTTTACTGGCGGCTCGCGCTTGTGGTTTAGACAACATGCAAAATGCACAACGTCTGGCTGCAATCATTGAAATGTTACATACCGCGACATTGGTTCATGATGATGTGGTAGATGAATCTGGGCTTCGTCGTGGTCGACCTACAGCAAATGCGACATGGAATAATCAAACAGCCGTTTTAGTCGGTGACTTCCTTATTGCACGTGCGTTTGATTTACTGGTCGATTTAAATAACATGACTTTATTGAAAGACTTTTCAACAGGTACATGTGAAATTGCTGAGGGTGAAGTATTACAACTGCAATCACAGCATCAACCCGATACAACAGAAGAAACATATTTAAAAATTATTCATGGTAAAACGTCTCGCCTGTTTGAGTTGGCTACAGAAGGCGCTGCTATTCTGGCTGGACAAGAGGCGTATCGTGAACCATTAAGATTGTTTGCCGGTCATTTTGGTAATGCATTCCAAATTATTGATGATATTTTAGACTACACTTCAGATGCTGAAACATTAGGTAAAAATATTGGTGATGATTTAATGGAAGGTAAGCCAACTTTACCGTTAATTTCTGCATTAGCATACTCAACAGGTGAAGAGCATGCGATTATTCGTCGCAGCATTGCAACTGGTGGAGTGGACCAATTATCTCAGGTCATAGAAATTGTACAGAAGTCTGGTGCTTTAGATTATTGTCACCAACGTGCCCAAGAAGAAACAGAAGCAGCACTGCAAGCCTTATCAAACCTACCTGATACACCGTATCGTCAGGCTTTGATTAACTTAACTCAGCTTGCGTTACATCGAATACAATAGATATTATTTTGCCTATGCATATAAATTTTTCAGATCTTTTTTTAAAAATACAGAAACAGCTTGAGGATTCTCAAGCTGTCATTGACGAAAATCTACTCATTGAGTTAGTCAATGCGATTCGTCCATCCGATCCTCAAAATACGGATGAGATAAAGCAAAAAATTCAGGCTTTAATTGAAAGCCTATTACGCACACCCACAGCTCCCTTCCTGCTACAAACTTTTTTATTACGTCTAATTAATCGCTATAAACAAGTCAGCTTATATGCTGATAGCGGAATTTTGTCTTTAGATGGTTTCTGGAACCAGCTAGGTCAAAGGCTCGGAGCACATTTTTTACCGTTAATCGAAGATGCAAGCCAACTCAAAATATTGATTGGTAGAATTTTCTATTTAGAAAGTGACAAAATTTGGCTCAATAATATTGATGAGGAAGATTGGGCAAATCTATTTGGGCTTATTGGACAAAGCCAAAGTAATGTAGATGAAAAGCTTGTCATTCAAAGTGAAATGATTAAAGCGATTACCGTTTTATCTTATCGAATTAGTGGAATTGGTCTTTACCCCGAATTTATTAATGCTCAACCGGAATTAACTGAATATGAATCACCATTTTTAGTTCAAAACCGTGAAATTGTTGAATTTATCGAGAAATACAAAAAACAAGAACTTTTTGAACATGAAATTGCGGTGACCTCTCCTCCAGATGCTTCACAAGCATTTGTTATGTTGGAACAGTGTCGGGATGTCGTTTTAAAAATTCGCCGTGCTACCAAAAGAATTGGGGTCAGCTTAAGTTTGACTTATTTATTGTCATTACTTGAGCAATGCCTTGATCGCATTGAATTACTGCTTTATTTGGTTGTAGATAACACTAAAGGAAAATATGTCTCTTTAGGACATCTAATTTCCGATTTAACCAAGGCGCACTATAGTGAAAAAAGTGTTCGCTCTTTATTAAGTACAACAAGTGAACTTATTGCCTTTCAAGTAACTGAAAATGCCAGCCGAACAGGTGAACATTATGTAAGTACTGATACCAAAGGCTTTTGGGGCATGTATAAAGCTGCTGCTGGAGCGGGCGTCATTATTGCCTGTATGGCATCTTTAAAAATTCTTGCAGCAAGAATGACAATGGCTCCGCTCATGCAGGCCTTTACTTTCAGTATGAATTATTCTCTAGGATTCATTCTGATTCATGTACTGCATTTCACAGTTGCAACCAAACAACCTGCAATGACAGCTGCGGCCCTCGCAGCCACTGTGCAACAGCGCAAAGGCTCTAAAACAGCTCAAATTGCAGAGTTAGCAGCCCTGATTATTAATATTATTCGAACACAATTCATTGCTATTTTAGGCAATATTTCAATTGCGATTCCTACTGCCGCACTCATTACTTTTGCTTGGCAGTTCTATCTTGATGAGCCCTTGTTAACTCATACTAAAGCAACGTATTTGTTGCACAGCTTAAACCCCTTCACTTCATTAGCAGTTCCTCATGCAGCGATTGCCGGAGTCTGTTTATTTTTGTCGGGTCTCATTGCTGGATACTTCGATAACCTGGCTGTTTACCGAAAAGTCGGTCCACGCCTAAGAGCGCATCGCCGCTTAGCAAACTGGTTTGGGCAAGATCGCCTCAACCGTTTTGCTGAATATATTGAGCGCAACTTAGGAGCTTTAGCGGGTAACTTCTTATTCGGGATTATGTTAGGAAGCATGGGTACCATAGGGTTTATTTTAGGTTTACCTTTAGATATTCGTCATATTGCCTTTGCTTCGGCTAACTTTATTCAAGGTTTAATGACCATTAATGGTAGCCCAGACATCGGACTGATTATCGTGTCCTTTCTAGGTGTGTTGTGTATTGGTCTCACTAACTTATTCGTGAGTTTCACCTTAACGATTATTGTGGCTCTACGTGCACGTCGTGTTCGCTTCGAACAATGGAAACCTTTAGCCAAACTCGTTATGACCCATTTTCTGACTCGCCCAAGCGATTTTTTCTGGCCCCCAAAACAGCCGCTAGAACTTGAAGAAAATACGACTACAAATAATGGAAAAAAGATAGAACATTAAGAATTTTGCTTTGTACACAAAATGTGAATTCCGTCAATTTTGTTGTGATTGTTTTTCCAAATGTTAAAAATTTTTCAAAATGAATTTACGATGATCTATCAGGCTTGAAAAAAAGTGTACTGGCAAGTACACTTTTAACGGCTTTCAGTAGTGGACACTGCTTGAATAAGCAAAGGTATTTATATGCCCTATTTGTTGCTTTTTATTGGTTGTATTTTTTTAGGATTAGGTGTTCTTGGTCTTTTTGTACCAAGACTTCAGTCTTTGGATCTTCTCAGCGTTCAAATATTGAGTGAATATCGTTCAGATTATCTTAACTCTATTACGATCTTCCTAGCACGGATAGGCGGTATGCCTTTTGTACTTTTTTTATCCTTTCTGGTGTGTATATATCAGGCATGGTATAAAAAATATATTACTGTTATTTTCATTAGCGTGGGAGTTCTTGGCAGTATCACCATGGGTTGGCTGCTCAAGTGGTGTGTTGATCGCCCAAGACCTCCACAGGTATATCATATTGTCGAAAGTTATGGTGCATCGTTCCCAAGTGCACACAGTGTTTATGCATCAACACTGGCTT
>NZ_JZFB01000005.1:47592-58460 GCF_001188385.1 Acinetobacter sp. V2
CTCTCCTTATATCATTTTGATTTCTTGCCTTTGGTTTATCTGCATGGGGCTTTCAAGAATATATGCTGGAGTTCATTTTCCAACAGATGTACTCGCCGGTTGGGGCATAGGTTTTATTTGGATTGCACTGCTTTGGCTCTGGTTATTACAAACACAAAGTAGGTTAAGTAAAAAACAAATATATTTTTAGATTTTATCTAACGAGGTGGAACAATGATGTCGGCTAAGCTTTGGGCTCCTGCCCTTACTGCTTGCGCATTAGCAACAAGTATCGCACTTGTTGGTTGTGGCAAAGGCTCCGATGAGAAACAGCAAGCTGCTGCTGCTCAGAAAATGCCGCCTGCTGAGGTAGGTGTTATTGTTGCTCAACCACAAAGTGTTGAACAAAGCGTTGAGCTTTCTGGCCGTACTTCAGCATATCAAATTTCTGAAGTTCGTCCTCAAACAAGTGGTGTAATTTTAAAACGCTTGTTTGCTGAAGGAAGTTATGTGCGTGAAGGTCAGGCTCTTTATGAACTGGACTCTCGAACAAACCGTGCAACGCTTGAAAATGCAAAAGCATCTCTTTTACAACAACAGGCAAATCTAGCTTCACTACGTACCAAGCTAAACCGTTATAAGCAACTTGTTTCGAGTAATGCTGTATCTAAACAAGAATATGACGACTTACTTGGTCAGGTTAATGTTGCTGAAGCACAAGTTTCTGCTGCAAAAGCTCAAGTAACGAATGCAAATGTAGATCTTGGTTATTCTACAATTCGCTCACCAATTTCTGGTCAGTCTGGACGTTCTTCTGTAACAGCTGGTGCTTTAGTTACGGCAAACCAAACTGATCCTTTAGTGACGATTCAACAGTTAGATCCAATCTATGTTGATATTAACCAGTCTAGTGCCGAGTTATTACGTTTACGCCAACAACTCAGCAAAGGCAGTTTAAACAACAGTAACAACACGAAAGTGAAGTTGAAGCTTGAAGATGGTTCGACTTATCCAATCGAAGGACAACTTGCTTTCTCTGATGCTTCTGTAAATCAGGATACAGGAACGATTACTTTACGTGCCGTATTCTCGAACCCGAACCATCTGTTACTTCCGGGTATGTATACAACTGCGCAGATTGTTCAAGGTGTAGTTCCAAATGCTTATCTGATTCCTCAAGCCGCAATTACGCGTTTACCGACAGGTCAAGCTGTAGTAATGCTTGTTAATGCTAAAGGCGCTGTTGAGAGTCGTCCTGTTGAAACTTCTGGTGTTCAAGGACAAAACTGGATTGTGACTAATGGTCTCAAAGCTGGTGAAAAAGTGATTGTTGATGGTGTTGCCAAAGTTAAAGAAGGGCAAGAAGTGTCAGCAAAACCTTACCAAGCTCAACCAGCGAATCCTCAAGGTGCAGCTCCAAATGCTACAAAACCGGCTCAATCAGGTAAACCTCAAGCAGAACAGAAAGCATCTAATGCATAAGGGGTAGATTGAATGGCACAATTTTTTATTCATCGCCCCATTTTTGCGTGGGTGATTGCATTAGTCATTATGTTGGCGGGTATTCTCACGCTAACTAAAATGCCTATTGCACAGTATCCGACGATTGCACCACCGACAGTTACAATTGCTGCAACTTATCCTGGTGCATCGGCTGAGACTGTTGAAAATACTGTAACCCAGATCATTGAACAACAAATGAATGGTCTAGATGGTTTACGTTATATTTCATCTAACAGTGCGGGTAACGGTCAGGCTTCTATTCAATTAAACTTTGAACAAGGTATTGATCCGGATATTGCACAGGTTCAGGTTCAAAACAAACTGCAATCTGCAACAGCGCTTTTACCTGAAGACGTTCAACGCCAAGGTGTGACGGTTACTAAATCTGGTGCAAGCTTCTTGCAAGTTATTGCATTCTATTCACCAGACAATACCCTGTCAGACTCAGACATTAAAGATTACGTAAACTCGTCAATTAAAGAACCACTTAGCCGTGTTGCTGGTGTTGGTGAGGTACAAGTCTTTGGTGGTTCATACGCAATGCGTATCTGGCTCGACCCTGCAAAACTTACCAACTATCAGTTAACACCAAGTGATATTGCGACTGCTTTACAAGCGCAAAACTCACAAGTTGCTGTAGGTCAGTTAGGTGGTGCACCAGCGGTTCAAGGTCAAGTGCTTAACGCAACAGTAAATGCGCAAAGCTTGTTACAAACACCTGAACAATTTAAAAATATCTTCTTAAAGAACACAGCATCAGGTGCTGAGGTTCGTTTAAAAGATGTTGCTCGTGTAGAGTTAGGTTCTGATAACTACCAGTTCGATTCGAAGTTTAATGGTAAACCTGCTGGCGGTCTCGCAATTAAAATTGCAACTGGTGCTAACGCACTTGACACCGCTGACGCTGTTGAACACCGTTTAGCTGAATTGCGTAAGAACTATCCAACAGGCCTTGCAGATAAACTGGCTTATGACACGACTCCATTTATTCGTCTTTCAATTGAAAGTGTTGTACACACATTAATTGAAGCGGTAATTTTAGTGTTCATTGTTATGTTCTTGTTCTTGCAGAACTGGCGTGCAACGATTATTCCAACACTTGCTGTACCTGTTGTTGTATTAGGTACATTTGCTGTTATTAATATCTTTGGTTTCTCAATTAACACCTTAACCATGTTCGCTATGGTATTGGCAATTGGTCTTCTGGTCGATGACGCCATTGTTGTAGTGGAAAACGTTGAGCGTGTGATGAGTGAAGAGCATACCGATCCGGTCACGGCGACTTCACGATCAATGCAACAGATTTCTGGTGCGTTAATTGGTATCACAAGCGTATTGACAGCGGTATTCGTACCAATGGCATTCTTTGGTGGTACAACAGGTGTAATTTACCGTCAATTCTCGATTACCCTTGTAACAGCAATGGTTCTATCGTTAATTGTAGCGTTAACTTTCACTCCTGCACTTTGTGCAACCATTTTAAAACAGCATGATCCTAACAAAGAACCAAGCAATAATATTTTTGCTCGTTTCTTCAGAGGATTTAACAACGGTTTTGACCGCATGTCGCATAGCTACCAAAATGGTGTTAGCCGCATGCTTAAAGGCAAAATTTTCTCTGGCGTACTTTACGCTGTAGTGATTGGCCTACTAGTGTTCTTGTTCCAGAAACTCCCATCTTCATTCTTACCAGAAGAAGATCAGGGTGTGGTCATGACACTTGTTCAATTACCACCAAACGCAACGCTTGACCGTACGGGTAAAGTGATTGACACCATGACAAACTTCTTCATGAATGAAAAAGATACTGTGGAATCTATTTTCACCGTTTCGGGCTTCTCATTCACGGGTGTTGGTCAAAATGCTGGTATTGGCTTCGTTAAGTTGAAAGACTGGAGTGAACGTACTTCACCAGAATCTCAAATCGGTGCGTTAATTCAGCGCGGTATGGCATTAAATATGATCGTCAAAGACGCATCTTACATTATGCCATTACAGCTTCCTGCAATGCCTGAACTCGGTGTAACAGCTGGATTTAACTTGCAACTTAAAGATTCAAGTGGTCAAGGCCATGAGAAACTTATTGCAGCACGTAATACGATCTTAGGTTTGGCTTCACAAGATAAACGTCTTGTAGGGGTACGTCCTAATGGTCAAGAAGATACACCTCAGTATCAAATTGATGTAGATCAGGCTCAAGCTGGTGCTATGGGCGTTAGCATTGCTGACATTAACAACACTATGCGTATTGCATGGGGTGGCTCATACATTAACGACTTCGTTGACCGTGGTCGTGTGAAAAAAGTTTATGTTCAAGGTGATTCGGATAGCCGTATGATGCCTGAAGACTTAAACAAGTGGTATGTACGTAATAGCAAAGGCGAAATGGTACCGTTCTCTGCATTTGCTACAGGCAAATGGACATATGGTTCTCCTCGTCTTGAACGTTATAACGGCGTGTCATCGGTTAACATTCAAGGTACACCTGCACCTGGCGTGAGCTCTGGTGACTCTATGAAAGCCATGGAAGAAATTATTGCTAAGTTACCATCTATGGGCTTACAAGGTTTCGACTATGAATGGACAGGTTTATCACTTGAAGAACGTGAGTCTGGTGCTCAAGCTCCATTCTTATATGCGCTTTCATTGTTAATCGTTTTCCTTTGCTTAGCTGCATTGTACGAAAGCTGGTCTATTCCGTTCTCGGTTTTACTTGTAGTACCACTTGGTATTATTGGTGCAATCGTATTGACTTACTTGGGTATGATTATTAAAGGAGATCCAAATCTCTCAAATAACATTTACTTCCAGGTAGCAATGATCGCAGTCATTGGTCTTTCTGCAAAAAATGCGATCTTGATCGTTGAGTTCGCAAAAGAGTTGCAGGAAAAAGGTGAAGACCTACTTGAGGCAACTTTACATGCTTCAAAAATGCGTTTACGTCCAATTATCATGACTACCCTTGCCTTCGGTTTCGGTGTACTTCCACTTGCCCTTTCAACAGGTGCTGGTGCAGGAAGTCAGCACTCAGTTGGTTTCGGTGTACTCGGTGGCGTACTCAGTGCAACGTTCTTAGGTATCTTCTTTATCCCTGTATTCTATGTGTGGATTCGTAGTATCTTTAAGTACAAACCAAAAACCATAAACACTCAGGAGCATAAATCGTGATGCAAAAAGTATGGTCTATTTCAGGTCGTAGCATTGCGGTATCTGCACTTGCGCTTGCTTTGTCAGCTTGTCAAAGCATGCGCGGCCCAGAACCAGTCGTGAAAACCGATATTCCAGAAAGCTATGCATATAACAGCGCTTCTGGTACGTCTATTGCTGAACAGGGTTACAAACAGTTCTTTGCTGACTCTCGTTTGCTCGGTGTGATTGATTTGGCGCTTGCCAACAACCGAGACTTACGTACAGCAACGCTCAATATTGAACGTGCCCAACAGCAATATCGAATTACGCAAAACAACCAGCTTCCAACAATCGGAGCAAGTGGTAGTGCAATTCGTCAGGTTTCTCAAAGCCGTGATCCGAATAACCCCTACTCTACTTATCAAGTAGGTTTGGGTGTAACTGCCTATGAACTCGATTTTTGGGGCCGTGTACGTAGCTTAAAAGATGCTGCACTAGATAGTTATCTTTCAACGCAAAGTGCACGTGATTCGACTCAAATCAGTCTGATCAGCCAAGTTGCTCAAGCATGGTTAAACTATTCTTTTGCAACAGCGAATTTAAGACTTGCAGAGCAAACGCTTAAAGCACAACAAGACTCTTACAATCTCAACAAAAAACGTTTTGATGTGGGCATCGACAGTGAAGTTCCACTACGTCAGGCACAGATTTCTGTAGAAACTGCGCGTAATGATGTAGCGAACTACAAAACACAGATTGCTCAAGCACAAAACTTGTTGAACTTGTTAGTGGGCCAATCAGTTCCACAAAACTTGTTGCCAAACCAACCTGTAAAACGCATTACTCAACAAAATGTATATACAGCTGGTTTACCGAGTGACTTGCTTAACAACCGTCCAGATGTAAAAGCTGCTGAATATAACTTAAGCGCTGCTGGTGCGAATATTGGTGCTGCAAAAGCACGTTTATTCCCAACAATTAGCTTAACGGGTTCTGCAGGTTATGCATCAACTGACTTAAGTGATCTATTTAAGTCTGGTGGTTTTGTTTGGTCAATTGGTCCAAGCTTAGACTTACCAATCTTTGACTGGGGTACACGTAAAGCCAATGTGAAAATTTCTGAAACCGATCAGAAAATTGCATTGTCTGATTATGAAAAATCAGTTCAGTCTGCGTTCCGCGAAGTTAATGATGCGCTTGCAACTCGTGCCAATATTGGTGAGCGTTTAACAGCTCAACAACGTCTAGTAGAAGCGACTAATCGCAACTACACACTGTCAAATGCCCGCTTCCGTGCTGGTATTGATAGTTACTTGACGGTTCTTGATGCACAGCGTTCATCTTATTCAGCAGAACAAGGTTTATTGTTGCTTCAACAAGCTAACTTAAACAACCAAATCGAGTTATACAAAACTCTAGGCGGTGGTTTAAAAGCAAATACTTCAGATACAGTGGTTAATCAACCATCAAGTGCTGAACTTAAAAAACAATAAGTTTTAAATAACTTAATTTATAAAAGCTCACTTCGGTGGGCTTTTTTATTGCATCTGATGTGAATATTTTTTATCTTGAAACCTTAAGAATTTAGATTGATAAAAAACAATGTTACTGAGTAATTTAGAAAGTGTTCCGGGCCACCAGATTGTAAAGCAACTTGATGTTGTTTATGGAAGTACAGTCCGTAGTAAGCATGTTGGCCGTGATTTGATGGCAAGTTTAAAAAATATTGTAGGTGGTGAACTTACAGGTTATACCGAATTATTAGAAGAATCCCGCCAAGAAGCTATGGATCGCATGATTGCCAAAGCTCAGCAACTTGGTGCAAATGCAATTGTTGGTATTCGTTTTTCAACTTCAAATATTGCCCAAGGTGCTTCTGAATTATTCGTATATGGCACAGCTGTGTTTGTTCAACCTCAAGCACCTAATCTACCAGATCCATTTAGTGCATAGGTAGAAAATGGACAATCTTATTTTTCAGCTTGTTATTTTTCTGATTCTTTTCAGTATTGGTTGGGGTTTTGGCCGCCATATTGAACAAAAACATTTGAAAGAACTTTTAGAAAAAGAACAACAATTTGCCCATATCAGAATTGATACCAATCGTTTTGCAACGAGTGATCAGCAAGGCCATTTTATTAGTAGTAATGTCGTGATTTCTCATGACTACTTTAAATATGTATTGGCATCCATTAAGAATGTTTTGGGCGGAAGACTTACCAGTTATGAGAGTGTAGTTGAGCGGGCTCGCCGTGAAGCCATTGTTCGCTTAAAACAACAAGCCCATACCGCAGGAGCTAACCATATTATGGGAGTTCGGCTGAGTACAACCGAACTTGGTATGCAGGGAGGAATGGTCGAAGTATTTGCATACGGTACAGCAGTAAAAGACTAGCACTGCCCCATAGCAGAAAAATGAATGCGCGGATTGCCAATATTTTTAGTTAAGTGTTGGCAAATTCCGGTAATTTTCCAACTCTCTTGTTGTTTTGCCAAAGTAAAATAATAACGACCAAACGAATGAAAATAATCATTTTCCGAAAAACGATAAATTTGATAATTACATTCTAACCATGCTTGATCTTGTTCAATACGGATAAGTGGATTGCTTAAGTTATGTTGTAATCTTAGATGCGACAGCGCCTGTTGCCGAGAACCTTTATATTCATGACAAGACACGACACATAAAGGCTCTCCCCTAAACTGGAAATAGTCCACCTCAAGTTGATCTGCCAATAACTCATCAAAAGCGTCCCAATTTTTCTGGTCAAAGACCAATTGAAAACGCGTAATGACGTCTAAAATACGGTGATAATCTTGATCCATGGTGAACCTTCTATGCGGGTTTTTCCATCAATTTAGCACGGCGAAATCACTTTTTTATTTTACTTTTGTTTTCCGAATCATTTTATAAAGAAGTTTTGGTGACATCCGAGAAACCATCACACCCAGTTTTTCTTTAGCTCCACCAACAACAATATATTCTTGCCCCTGCATTAATGCTTTTACGGATTGTTCTGCAAATACATCTGCCTCTAAACCATTCTCGATAGCCTCATCTTGATGACCTTGAGGTTGCCCAGCACCATTTAGCGCATTGAACGAAACGTTAGTTTTTACGAAGCCTGGGAAAATAACTGAAACTTCAACACCTTGATCGGAGACTTCAGCACGTAAACTATTTGCCCACATGTGAATTGCCGCCTTAGCAGCAGAGTAGCTTGCACGGTACTGAGTGCCTAATAAACCCGCTACACTCGACACAAATACAACTCGGCCAGACTTTTGTTTTAGCATGGTCGGCAGTACAGTTTTGGTTAATGCCACTTGAGAGAAATAGTCGACTTCCATAATGGCCCGTTCGGTTGCCATTGTCGTATCTTTAATTAAAGCACGTTGGCTTAAACCTGCATTATTGATGAGCCAGTCAATTCGCCCTTTCGCTTTTAAAATCTGCTTATAAGCTTCGTTTACTTGTTTTTCATCAGTAATATCAGCAACCACCGACAAATGACGGTCAGCGTTTAACAAGCCAACCCGAACTTCTTCTAATTCTTCAAAACGACGCGAGGTCAAAATCACTTCGGCCCCTTGCAAAGCCAATTCACCGGCTAAGGCCTTACCCAGACCAGAAGATGCTCCCGTAATCCATACCACTTTATTTTGCAAAGTATCAAGTTTGGCCATGCTTTATGTTCCTATTATCTTTTTAAATTATGCTGCTTGATGCATGAAGGCCAAAAAGTGGTTGATATAATGAGTTGCTGTGGTCTGATCGACCTGTGTACCTAACTTTTCCAAACGTTTATAGCCCAAATGCGTCGTCATGTTGATCACTCCGTTAAGAGTTTTATCGACAACTAAATTAAATTTTAAACGCTTTTTAGGCTCACGTACTAGGCTTGTTACGCCTAAATCTACAATTTGTATTAATGTTTCAAAAGCTGCTGCAATACTTTGCATATTACCGTTACGAATTTGCTGGGTAAGGTTTTGAGCTTGTTGTACGAGTTGCAGGGTAACTGGGTAGGTAATATAAACTTGTTGCCCCTGTTCTTTCATTAGAGATGTCATGTAATCGACTAAAGGCAAAAGACGCTCATTTCCAAAGAATGAAACTGACCAAGGCATATATTTTCGAAAAGTCTCTAAGACCTGCTGAATAACTTTTTCAGACTCAGCTTGTTGTTTTGGAGACATGGTTGCACTTCCTGACTGTAAAAGCACAGAAAAAACCTGCTCAATAATTTCACAAGAAAGATCAGAGAGTACATCGCCTAAAGGTTTTGCCTGACTTTGACTTACCCCATCATGCAGTTTCTGTCGAATGGTCTCAAATTGTGTATAAGTTGAATCGGAAATTTTCAAAAAAACTTCATAACTCATGAGCAACATCCTTTTTCAATTCGTTTGTAATTTTTGTGCCGTGCGTCTACACGATTAAATTGTGATCCATCTTTCATAAATCTACCGTTTTTTGAAAAAAATACAAAACCGTTTATCTGTTTTCAGCACATTAATTTCGAGGCATTTTTTTGCTACAATAGGTGCAATTTTTTATGCATATTCGATCTAAGCTACTATGACTGACGCTCAAACCGCTCAAAATATTGCGACCACATACGATCCAACCGAGATCGAAAAGAAGTGGTACCAAACGTGGGAAGAACAAGGTTACTTCAAACCTTCTGGTCACGGTGAATCATTCTGTATCATGATTCCACCACCAAACGTCACAGGTAGTTTGCACATGGGCCATGGCTTTAACAATGCCATTATGGATGCCCTCACCCGTTATAACCGTATGATGGGTAAAAACACTTTGTGGCAACCGGGTACTGACCATGCGGGTATTGCAACGCAAATGGTTGTTGAGCGTCAACTTGGCTTACAAGGTGTGACTCGTCATGACTTGGGTCGTGATAAGTTCATCGAAAAAGTTTGGGAATGGAAAGAACAATCTGGCGGCACAATTACGAAACAAATTCGTCGCTTAGGTTCATCTGTAGACTGGTCACGTGAACGCTTCACGATGGACGAAGGTTTATCTAACGCAGTTAAAGAAGTATTCGTTCGTTTGCACGAAGACGGTTTAATTTACCGTGGTAAGCGCCTTGTAAACTGGGACCCTAAACTTCAAACAGCACTTTCTGACCTTGAAGTAGAAAGCAAAGAAGAAAAAGGCTCACTTTGGCACTTTAAATATTTCTTTGAAGACAAATCAGTTAAAACTCAAAACGGCAAAGACTATTTAGTCGTTGCAACAACACGTCCTGAAACATTACTTGGTGATACGGCGGTTGCTGTTCATCCTGAAGATGAGCGTTATGCACACCTCGTTGGTAAAAACATTGTATTGCCAATTACTGGTCGTTTAATTCCGATCGTTGCTGACGACTACGTTGAAAAAGACTTCGGTACTGGCTGTGTAAAAATTACCCCTGCTCATGACTTCAATGACTATGACCTAGGTAAACGCAATAGCTTGCCAATCATTAATATCTTCAACAAAAATGCCGAAGTTTTGGCTGAGTTTGAATATATTGCAAAAGCTGGCGAACAAATTTCTAAAACCATTACTGCACCTGCGGAATATGCTGGTTTAGAACGTTTTGCAGCACGTAAGAAGTTAGTTGCTGAAGCGGAAGCTGAAGGCTGGTTAGATCAAATCCAACCGTATGACTTAAAAGCTCCACGCGGTGACCGTTCTGGCGTGATCATTGAGCCGTTACTGACTGACCAATGGTACGTAAAAATTGCTCCGCTTGCTGAGCCTGCAATTGAAGCAGTTCAAGATGGCCGTATTAAGTTTGTTCCAGAGCAGTACAGCAACATGTACATGGCATGGATGCGTGACATTCAAGACTGGTGTATTTCACGTCAACTTTGGTGGGGTCACCGTATTCCAGCTTGGTACGATGCAAATGGCAACATCTATGTAGGTCGTAACGAAGAAGAAGTACGTGCGAAAAATAACATCGCCGCTGACGTTGAACTCAAACAAGACGAAGATGTTCTTGATACATGGTTCTCATCTGCACTTTGGACATTCTCAACATTAGGTTGGACTGGCGACGCACAAAAAGACGCTGCAAATGATTTCCTAAAAACCTTCCACCCAACAGATGTGTTGGTGACTGGTTTTGACATCATTTTCTTCTGGGTTGCCCGCATGATCATGATGACCCTGCACTTCATGAAAAATGAAGATGGTTCATCTCAAGTTCCATTTAAGACTGTTTACGTTCACGGCTTGG
>NZ_JZFB01000005.1:58496-60785 GCF_001188385.1 Acinetobacter sp. V2
TTAGACTTGATTGACGGTATTGATTTAGAAAGTTTAGTTGCAAAACGTACGACTGGCTTAATGAACCCGAAAGATGCAGCGAAGATTGAAAAATCAACGCGCAAAGAGTTCCCAGAAGGCATTAATGCTTATGGTACTGACGCAGTTCGTTTCACGTTCTGTGCGCTTGCAAACACTGGTCGTGACATCAAGTTCGACTTAAAACGTGTTGAAGGCTACCGTAACTTCTGTAACAAAATCTGGAATGCAACTCGTTTCGTTCTTATGAATGTTGAAGGCCAAACTGTTGGTCAACAAGCGCGCCCTGATCTATGGGAGTTGCCAGAACAATGGATTATGAGCCGTCTGCAAAAAGCAGAAGCTGCTGTACATCAAGCGTTTGCAACGTATCGTTTAGACCTTGCTGCTCAAGCGATTTACGACTTTATTTGGAATGAATATTGTGACTGGTACGTTGAGTTAACTAAACCCGTTCTAAACGATGCAGAAGTTTCTGAAGAGCGTAAAGCTGAAGTACGCCGTGTATTGCTTGCAGTAATGGAAGCTTCTTTACGCTTAGCTCATCCATTAATGCCGTATTTGACAGAGGAAATCTGGCAGACTCTTGCACCAATGCTTGGTCAAGGCGGCCCAACGATTATGACTGCTCAATACCCTATTCCAGAGCAGGCAAAAATCAATGAACAAGCTGAAGCAGATATGCAATGGCTTCAAGGTTTGATTGGCGCAGTACGTAACATTCGCGGTGAGTTAGGCTTAGGTAATGCGCGCTTGTTGCCAGTATTACTTCAAAACACATCTGACGCTGAACGTGAACAAATTATTCGTATTGAAGCATTGTTCAAAGCACTAGCTAAAGTTGAAAGCATTGAGTTCTTGAATAAAGATCAAGAGCCACCTTTATCTTGCTCTAGCGTTGTAAGCCATGCATCGGTATTTGTACCAATGAAAGGCTTAATTGACCCTAAAGCTGAGCTTGCTCGTTTGCAAAAAGACTTGGATAAAATCCAAAAGCAACACGACCAAATTGCAGGCAAACTTGCAAACGAAGGCTTTGTTTCTAAAGCACCAGCAGCGGTTGTTGAAGGTGAAAAAGCGAAGCTTGCTGAGTTTGCTGCTCAGTTAGAGAAAGTTAAAGCAAATATGGAGCAGATTGCTGCGCTTTAAGCTTTTTAGTTAAATGAACCCAGAATCTGTGCAAACAGGTTCTGGGTTTTTCTATATTTAAAAATTACTTTTTTTGTAGAATCAGCATATGGAGATGCCATGATTTTATGCAACCATTCAACAAAGGTAGATTTTCATTAATTTCTTTATGAAACAATAAATTAAATTCGTATAAAAACAAATCGACTATATCTTGGTAAGTAAAACCTATAAATTTTTTAGGTTCTCTAGTAACCCATTCATCTTGAGTCCCCAATAAATCAACTACCAGAAGTCCGTCTTCAGGAAGTGCATTTATAATTCGTTTAATTACACTATAAAAATAACTTGGGTCGCAAAAGAATAAACTTGATGAAGCAATAATTAAGCTTGCAGATGGAAAATTAAAGTCTTCAAAAGATTCATGATAGAAACTAAATTTAGAGTTATCTTTAAATCGCTCAGCACAGACTCTTTGTGCATCAATTGAAATATCAAAAGCATGAACATTAAATCCCTTTGAGAGTAGATAAGCAGATTCATTGCCAGCGCCACAGCCGCAATCTATAGCAATTAAAGGTAAGTTAGGAAAATAACCTAAAGCCTTCTCTAAAATAGGTCTATGTTTAAGTTCTTTTGATAATTGAATAAATTTTTCATTCATAAATCCGATCTTTTAATTTTTATAATTTTCACACTATATTTTATAAAGAATATAACCTCAACGATTTCTTATTTTAGAAGCTACCGACCAAATCGCGGGCAAACTTGCAAATGAAGGCTTTGTATCTAAAGCACCAACAGGAATTGTTAAGGGTGAAAAAGCGAAGATTGCTGCTCAGTTAGAGAAAGTTAAAGCGAATAGGAAGCAGATTGCTACGCTGTAATACAGTAGTTTGATTCAAAAAACCCCTTCACTTGAGGGGATTTTTATTGTGATTAATAAATATTAAAATGGCCGCAATACAAGCTAATACACTTCCAAAAAATAGATTCAATCCGCTTCCAGAGGTATCATAAATTAGCCCACCTAAAAAAGCTCCTAATCCTATTGATAAATTAAACATAGTAATATTAAGTGCAGATGCTAATTCAATATGCATAGGGGCTGAACGAATCATCCAAGTCATTAATGATATAGAA
>NZ_JZFB01000005.1:60827-66440 GCF_001188385.1 Acinetobacter sp. V2
GACTAAAAAACTTAGAATCACCGAAAAACATAAATAAAAATAATGTACTACCCAATAATAAAGCAATGATAAACAATGTTTGCCAAAGAAATTTTTGAATACTAAATCCTAAAATAAAATTACCTATAATTCCAGAAACACCATAAATTAGTAATAAAGCTCCAATAGAAGAATCAGAGAAATGGGCCATTTCTTGTAGTAGCGGACGTATAAAAGTATATGCTGAAAAATGCCCTGTAACGATAAATAAGGTCATCCCTAGCCCAACGACAATATTCGTTTTTTTCAATACAACTAAAGCATCTCTCCATGTACTCGTTTGTTGAACTGTAAGAGGTGGTAATGACCAAAATAGCATTAAAAATACTATTGCAACTAACATAGCTATACCAATAAATGCCAACCTCCATCCAAATAAATCTCCTAGATAAACTCCCATAGGCACACCCAATACCGAAGCTGCTGCAATACCACTAAAAATAAGTGAAGTGGCGAGACCAACTTGTGCAGTTGGAACTAAACGAACTGCAATACTTCCTGCTAGGGACCAGATTCCCCCCATAGAAATTCCAAATAATACTCGGGCCAACAACAACCAATGAAATGCGTTAGCTATTGCAAAAACTAATGTTGAAATAAACAATAACAACATAAATAAAAGGATTAATTTACGACGAGTAATGCGGTTAAATACTAAAATGACAAATGGCGCAGTAATTGCGGCAACTAAAGATGGAGTAGAAACAATAATACTCATGCTTCCTAATTGTTGTTTCATACTTTTTGCAATAGGTGTTAATAATCCAATAGGTAGCATTTCTACACTAACTACAATAAAAATCGCCAAAGCGACAGCGATAACTGCTAACCAAGCTTGCAAACCAGTTTGAGATTTTTGTTCATTTAGAATGGGGGTTTTCATATTGAGCGGGGTACATCAAATATAATGTTGTACTAAAATATACTTACCCCCCTGTACTTGATAAACTCCATTTGAGTGCCAGCAATGGGGAATAAAAGTGGTTAATCTCGCTATATCAGAGATGACTAATTTATCTGACCTTTTAATTTTTGTACGTGTCGTAGAAACTGGGAGCTTTACCGCTGCAGCTGATTCTTTTAATTTGTCACGCTCAGCAATAGGTAAATGTATTCAACGCCTAGAATATAAGTTCCACACCCGTTTAATTTATCGTACTACACGCACCTTGAGCTTAAGTGACGAGGGGCATCTATTCTATGAATACGCACAACGCATATTACAAGAAGTTGAAGAAACTGAAACCTTAATTATGACACGTACTCAAAAGCTGAAGGGACGTTTACGTCTTACAGTACCTGTTGCTTTTGGTCGAATTTATATGATGCCAATCATATTAGATTTTTTAAATGTATATTCTGAAATCGAGATTGAAGTAATTTTTTCTGATGAGTTTCAAGATTTAATACATGATGGCATAGACGTTGCCATACGATTTGGGCAACATGTGAGCAGTAATCTAGTACAACAAAAATTAGCCAGCCATTGGTTAATCACTTGTGCTAGCCCTAGTTATCTGAGAGAAAAAGGCAAACCATACAAAATAGAAGATCTACAGCAACATCAAAATCTTATTTATTTACATCAAGGCCATCAAACACCTTGGCGTTTTTATATTGAAGGGAACAATATTGACTATGTAGCACAAGGTAGAATTCGCTTATATGATGTTGAATCACTACGCGATGCGGCACTAAATAATTTTGGTATTATCCAAGTGGGCGCTTATCTTGTTACCAATGATATTTATCAGGGAACACTTGTACCAGTCTTGGAGGATATTGCACCACTACAACACTCGATCTATGCTGTATATCCATCAAAAAGACATATTTCCCCAAAAGTAAAAGCTTTAATCGAATTTATCCGGTGTTACTGGCAAAAACAACCACCAAGTTGGGAAAATCCTAAAAGCTAATCATTACTTTCATCAGCTAGCTATCTCGGTAGGATTACCTAATAAATTATAGAACCCCACTCCCCAATAACATCTCGACCCCACTCACCTTTTTCATATGCTTTAAACGCTCCTTTTCGCACTTTAACTGCTGCTTTAATTCAACACAGTCTGCATCTACAGCTTTATAAACATCACTAATGTGTACATGCTCTGCTTTTACATTCTTGGCTAACTGAAAAGAGTCCAAAATTTCAGCTATTTGACTTTCAAGCTGCTGGCTTTGTGCATCTAAAGCCAGTTTATAAAACCGCAACTGCTCAGCAGATAGCTCTTTAGCACCTAGCCCTTTATTCTGTTCAAGTTGTAACTGGAGTTTGAGTAAATAAAACAAATCCTGTTTTTCATAGGCCTGACTTGCCTGTTGAAACAATTCAGTTTTTTCTTCTTTTTTTGTTTCATCTTGCTCACGGTCAGGGTGAATCATCGCGGCAATTTTTAAATAAACTGTTTTGAGTGACTGCGCTGCCATTTGCTCAGCTTGTTCACGTTTCTGTTGCTGTCTTTGTTGTTTGGCTTGTTCCCGCGCTTGTTGTTGCTCAGCAGCATACTGTTCAAAGTCTTCTCCTAACTCTGCACTTTCTTCGTTTTCAACTTTTATTGAATGAGCTTTTTTTTTCTTTTTTAGCGACTCCCCCGCATGTTGCTGATAAAAGGTATCGATTTGCCTCACTAACTCTAACTGTTCAGCAGATAGCATTTTGGAGCGCTTCAACATTTGTGCAAGCTGGGCAATTTTTTCATCTAGTTGTTGCATATCTACTTTGGAAAACTCATGGCTATGCAGCATATTCCAAAGTTGCTCTAACTGTTGAAATAGCACTGTATGTAAATCGTTATATACAGGCATCAGTTTTTGTCGTATGTGCTGTTGAATCCCGGCTTGTGCATTTTGCCATGTGCTCAGGCTAACTTTTTGCTGTTCTATTTTATCAATCAGGCGATTCAGTTTTTTCTGCTGTGCAGACGGCTCAGACCTTTGCTGCAAGCTCACTTTGAGATCAAAGGACATACTCATCCACCCGAAAAAGAAAAAAGTGTAGCAATAATCAGAGGAGGAAGGTAGCTAAGCATTCTTTAAGTCAGAATCAGCCTATTCATTTTTTGAAAATAGAATGTGACTTGCCCAAACTTTATATTTTAAGAAATCCACCAAATCACTAATGGCAAGGTTACAGCGGCACATAACGTTTGAAAGCTAATCACGGCTGCCATGAGCTGACTATCACCACCCAAAACTTTGGTTAAAATGTATGAAGCAGAAGCCGTCGGCAACGCAAAGAAAATAACTAAAATGTGTGTTTGTAAGCTTGGTAAACCAAACCACATGCAGACCACGTAAGCCAAGGCAGGCACTGCTAAAAGTCGCGCAAATGTGTCTGCTGCCAATACCACAATGTCTTTTTTAATTTGCATAAACTGTAAAGCTGCGCCAACACATAACAAACCTAGTGGCAAACTCGACACTGAAAAAAGCTTAATAAACTGGGTAAAGCCTTCCCAAATCGGGATATGAAGCGCATTGACTGCTGCCCCAACCACACACGATGCAATTAAAGGGTTTTTAAGAAGTGCAATCAAAACAGGTTTAATTGCCATTTGTTCTTTAGAGGTTAAAGCAAGCACAGAAATAATATTTACAAGTGGAATGCAAAGCGCCAATAAAATTGCCAGAATTGCCATTCCTTCACTTTTAAAAAGCGAAGTGACTAAAGCCAAACCAATATAGGTATTAAAGCGAACCATACTTTGTACATGCACACCAAAACGTGCAGGCGGTATGTGCCAAAACATTCGGAGGATATATAAAAAGGCGGTGACTGCCAAAACCACAATCAACATCGCAATAATGGCTGTACTCAAGCTTTGTAAGTCAATTTTTGCGGTTGATAGTGTACTAAAAAGCAAAGCAGGAAATAAAATATAGTAATTGAGCTTCTCTGCCCCAACCCAAAACTCATCGCTAAAAAAACGATATTTTTTAAATAAGTATCCCGATGCAATTAATGCAACTAAAGGAAAAAGAGATAAAACAATGCTATTCATTTCTTTACTCGAGTTTTGTTGAGGCTTACTGTTTTGGCAATGACCTTGGCTTACTCATATATTAAAGATAATGAAAACTCATGATAAAATGAGTTTTTACTCATAATAAGTACAACATGACATTTACCCAGCTTGAAATTTTCGCACTCATTGCTGAACTAAAAAGCTTTACTGCTACAGCAGAAAAGCTGGGAATTTCACAGTCGGCAGTTTCCCATGCGCTTAAATCATTAGAACAACAATGGGGCATTAACCTGATTTCAAGAACTCAAAGCGATATTGAGCTCACCACGACAGGTCAGCAGTTATTGACCCATGTAAAAGAGCTATTGAGTATTTCCGATACCTTAGAAAAAGAAGTGGCTGCCATCCATGGTTTAAACGAAGGCACATTACGTATTGGCTCTTTTGGGGCTTCATCATCCATTTATTTATTGCCTGAAATTTTAGAAAGCTTTCGGCAACGCTATCCTAAAATCGAAATTTATATTGATGAAGGTGAAGATAAAGAAGTTGCTCAGTGGTTATTAGAACGGCGTATTGAGGTCGGTTTTTTGATTATGCCAGATGAGCGTTTTGATACGTTTCCCTTAATTGAAGATCGTTTTGTTGCCCTAATTCCGAGCCACTACCCGCTCGCGCAACAGCTCTATATTGATCCAGCACAGCTAGAAAATTGCCCTTTCATCATGACAATGGCTGGCAGTCGATATCAGGTCGAATTAATTTTAAAAAACTTTAATGTGAAACCAGACATTAAATTTTATGTGTCACAAATTTTGAGTATCGTCAGCATGGTTCACAACCAATTAGGGGTGTCCATTGTGTCTGATATGGTCATCACCAAAGAGTTACTCTCACTTTATCCAAACGTAGTTAAACGCCCTTTTAAACCGAACCTTAAACGTTCTATTGGACTGGCAGTGAAAAATAAAAAGCATATGAGTCCTGCTGTGAAAGCATTTATAGAAGTTGCTCAAGAGGTTTGGTCAAATCATTAAATGATAACGAATAATTTTTAGGAATTTGATAACGAACTTTTTCAGGTCAATTTATAAGCGCATTAGATGACTTGTAACGTAAAAAGCGCCATAACTGCCCTATCTCAACCAAATCAACGCACCATTTATCGCCAAAAACCACTTTTTCAATTCAAATTGGTGCACTTATTGCATATTCACTTTTATGCAATTGAGTTTGTTTCGACAAACTTAGGTTTTTAGATTCCTTAAATCTATTTTGGTGCAATTTACAGACCCAGATTTGTTCCAAAATGGAATTTAGCACTTTTTTCGAGCATGCTATGCAAAATGTAGATCTATTTTTCTTATTACTTGGTGCTGTTTTGGTTCTTGCCATGCACGCAGGTTTTGCATTCTTGGAACTTGGTACGGTTCGCCATAAAAATCAGGTGAACGCACTTAGTAAAATTCTGACTGACTTTGCCCTCTCTGCAATCGCTTACTTCTTTGTTGGCTACTACATTTCCTATGGTCAGCACTTCTTCCATGATGGTACAAGCCTCGCAAGTGATCATGGCTACAACTTAATGCGTTGTTTCTTTTTACTG
>NZ_JZFB01000005.1:66483-96117 GCF_001188385.1 Acinetobacter sp. V2
TTGCTGAACGTGCAAAAATGCGTTCACAAGCAATTGCAACACTCGCTTTAGTTGCACTGGTTTATCCATTTTTCGAAGGCATGGTCTGGAATGGTAACTACGGTCTGCAAAAATGGTTAGAAGCAACTTTTGGTGCAGCCTTTCACGACTTTGCGGGTTCAGTCGTGGTGCATGCTATGGGTGGTTGGATTGCGCTTGCTGCCGTGATTTTATTGGGTGCACGGTCTGGTCGTTATAAGAAGGATGGTCGTGTAAGTGCTCATCCGCCTTCTTCTATTCCATTTTTAGCGCTCGGTTCATGGATTTTAATTGTAGGCTGGTTTGGCTTTAACGTGATGAGCGCGCAACGTGTTGATGCAATTTCAGGTCTGGTTGCAATTAACTCACTCATGGCTATGGTCGGCGGAACAATTACAGCAAATGCGATTGGGAAAAATGACCCTGGTTTCTTACATAACGGTCCACTTGCGGGTTTAGTTGCAATCTGTGCGGGTTCTGACATTGTTCATCCAGTCAGTGCGCTGGTTATTGGTGGTGCGGCTGGTGCAATGTTCGTGTATCTATTCACCTACACACAAAACAAGCTCAAGGTTGATGATGTGTTGGGTGTATGGCCTTTACACGGCGTATGCGGCGCATTTGGTGGTATTGCAGTAGGTCTATTCGGCCAAAAATGGCTTGGTGGTTTAGGCGGTGTATCTTTTGCTTCTCAGCTCATTGGCACAGTACTTGCGATTGCTATTGCGCTCGCTGGCGGCTTTATTGTTTACGGCTTACTCAAAGCAACTATTGGCATTCGTTTATCTCAAGAAGATGAGTTTAGAGGTGCAGATTTATCTATTCATAAAATTTCTGCAAATTCTGAAGAAGGCATGTTCTAATTCAACAGTTGATAAGCAGGATCAAAATGTCCTGCTTATCATTTTCTTAAAATTCCTTACTACTAAAATTAATTAAAATTCTTTAAATAAATAATATATATCTATGAATCATCAATATTATTTTTTAAGTCTTAACTTTATTTCAACATTAAATTTTGTTTAGTTTAAGAACAATTTAAGTTTTATTTTATGTAATGCCTTCAACTCACACTCAAATTGATGTTGCATGGCAATGAACCAACAAAAACAATTTTTTCAACTTCAGCTTATTTTTCTTGCCCTTAGTTTTTTTATACTTTTATTTATATTTCCAGTGGGTGGGAAAATTGATATGTATTTCATCCAACCTTGGATGGATTCAACGGGTCATTTCTTTAATCGGGACAATTGGTACCTTGTCAGAGTTAACCATGAAATCGTAAAACAAATCATTACCACTGTTTATGTGATCTTTTTATTTCTGTGGATTGCATCATTTAAAGTAGAAAAATTGAAGCTTTATCGCTGGCAATATGGCTATATGTTTTTTGTGAGCATGATTGGTAGCGGTGTAGTTGGCCTATTAAAATCACAATCTGCTCACGCTTGCCCTTGGAATATGGTTCATCCAACTGCTTTAAGTTATGTATGGGACTTTACCGCTACCCATGGTCATTGCTTTCCAGGTGGTCATGCAAGTGCAGGCTTTATTTTAATGACAGGCTTTTTTGTTTATCGCCTTGAGCAACCTAAACGTGCCTATTTTTATCTTATCGCGGGCATCATCTTAGGCTTTCTAATGGGCTGGGGACAAATGATGCGTGGCGCCCATTTCCTTAGCCACAATTTATGGACAGGCTGGGTCGTTTGGGCAGTGAATATCTTATTTTATAAAATATGTATTCACCGCTTTGAGTTTGAGAAACGAATCAAACAAGAACTTGCTTAAATCAAGTTCTTGCTTCATGAATATGTAGAGCTTTAGGCAATTTAACTAAAACAGAGAGTCCGCCAAGCTCCATACTTCGATCTAGCGTCAAAGTGCCACCTAAACGTTGAGTCGCTCGGTCAACGATTGATAAACCTAAACCACTCCCCACTTCAAGGTGGTGGTGCACACGATAAAAACGTTTTAAAACTTTATCGTAATGTTCTGGGTCAATCCCTGCACCGCTATCTTCAATTTGTATACACGCATCACCATCTGTAGCAGTAAAGACTGAAATATTAATCATTCCTTCATGAGGCGTGTATTTGATTGCATTATCAATTAAGTTAAAAATAATTGAGTGTACTGTTGGCTCAATACTATGCATTTCAATCGGTTCGTTACGGACAAAACCTAGGTCAATATCTTTTTGCATAGCTAAATTAACCAGTTGTTCAACACAATTTAAAGCGACATCATTAAGCTGAAAAGTTTTGGTTGGTTCAATTACACTTAAAGAGACATCTTGCTTAGCCAAAGCTAAAAGCTGTGTGACCAAATGCTGAATACGCGCTAATCCTTTACTCAGATTTTGCAAAGACTCGTGCTCGGGAAGCTGACTAATTAGAATTTTAGTTTGTAAATTTAGAGCTGTAACTGGTGTTCGAAGTTCATGTGCAGCATCTGCAATAAACTGTTTTTGTTCCATTTGAGCCTTTGATATGCGCTCAAATAAACGGTTCATTTCATCAATAGTTGGCAATAACTCTTGAGGGTAGTCTGCAACTTCAATGGGTGTCAGCTCTTCCGAATCACGATGAGTTAGTTCATTTTTAAAGTCATCTATTGGCTTTAGCCCTCGACGAATAATTGCAGCCAAAGCAAAAATTGCAAATGGCAAAATAATTAAATATGGAATGAACATACTTCCAGCAAGTTCCCAAGCAAAAGCTTCACGAACCCGCTCTTGTTGACTGACCTGAATCTGGTAATCTTTTAAAGGTAAAATATAAGTTCGTACTACACCTTGGCTGGTTTTATGCGAATAAAAACCAGCTTGTGTCACTGGTGCAACCAGCAGATGTAAATGATGAGATAAATGGGCCTGATCTTTATAAGCCCAAATATCTACAAATAGATCTTCTTCATGATAAGTCTTATGAAAATCAAACTCACTGCTTACCGTTTTCAATGGATACTCAGCTGTTCGTTCTGCTAGGTAACGCATTTGCGTATCTAAAATTTCATCAACTTCTTGAAGTGCAACCTTATAGGCACTAAAAATTAATATACAACCTAAGATGACACTGAAAATTGAGGTGCCCCAAATCAGTCGTTTCTTTAATGAATAATGCACTTTTATAAAGTTCCAAATTTGAAGCGAGGATTATCCTAAACGGTAACCCAACCCTCGAATAGTTCGAATAAAGTCTTTTCCAAGTTTAGCTCTCAAGTGATGCACATATACTTCAATCGTATTACTGGTCACTTCACTATCGAAATCATATAACTTATCTTCAAGATTTGCTTTAGAAAAAATTTTATTTGGGTGGCTCATTAAAGGAATAAGAATCGCCCATTCACGGTTCGACAAATCAATCCGCTGACCTTTAAAGGTTGCAATATGTTGTTCAACATTTAAAACCAGATCGCCATTTTGTAAAAGTTGCTCATGGTTCGTAAGCTGAGCTTCTACTCCTGTACGACGCAATAGTGCATGAATACGGGCAAGTAACTCATCGAACTCGTATGGCTTAATTAAATAATCATCTGCCCCGTGATTTAATCCATCTACACGGTTTTGTAACTGGTCTCGTGCCGAAATAATTAAAACTGGAGTGACAGCTCTTTGACGGATTTGCTTTAAAACCTGCATGCCATCCATCATGGGCAAACCTAAGTCTAATAAAATGATATCAAACTTATTTTTGGCCAATTGAGCCAGACCATCTAAGCCATTATTGACCCACTCCACCTCAAATTGATGATATTGCAGCAACGTTATTGTTGACTCTGCAATCATAAAATCATCTTCAATCATCAAGATTTTTGTCATGTTCTAGGCTCGCTTTAATTCACATGGGCACAAGAGTGCAGCATATCCAGTTGAGGGTTGATGACCTGAGTTTTTACATCTAACAAACTTAATAAGCTTGGGAACAAATTATCCTGACTTAACTTTTCTTTAGTTTGTTGGCCTAAACAACTCACTTGTGCAAGATTGTGCTGCTTCCATTTATCAGAGAACCACATAATCATTGGTACATGTGTTTGTTGACTCGGTGCGATTGCATAAGGTGAACCATGTAAATATAAACCATGTTCGCCAGTTGATTCACCATGATCAGATAAATACCATAAACCTGTTTGATATTTCGATACTTCTTTTAAATTATTAATCATCTGACTTAACACATGATCTGTATACACAATTGTGTCATCATAACTATTTAATAACTCTGTTTGAGAACAGCCCTGTATCGCATTAGTATCACAAGTCGGTTTAAATGGTTGATATCCATCAGGTGCACGCTTGTAATAAGCTGGACCATGACTGCCGACTTGATGTAAAACAATTAAACGTGGACGCGTATCTTCTTTAGGAATAGTGGCTAAATACTCATTTAAGCTATCAATTAAAATATCATCAAAGCATTCGCCATCTTTACACCATTTTTGCTTTAACTTTTCTGGAATTTGATATTGTTCAACACGATCACATGCGCCTTTACAACCAGAATTGTTATCAATCCAAGTCACCTGATAACCCGCACGCTTTGCAATATCAAGCAATCCTTCACGATGACTTGCTAATTGCTCATCATAGTCAACACGTGGCATGCCAGAGAACATGCATGGAACTGAAACAGCTGTTGCTGTACCACATGAACTTACTTGAGAAAAATTCAAAATATCTTGTTTAGAAAGCTCTGGATTCGTGTTTTTGGCATAACCATTGAGTGAAAAACTTTCCGCACGCGCTGTCTCACCGACAACCAGCACCATTAATTTAGGCAGGCTCTTTTGTACTGACTGAACCTGATGAGCATCTTCACCATAATGTATTAATGGTAAGTTCTTCTTAGGCGCCTTCTTATGATAATAAGACATCAAAGAAGAAATAGTGTTTTGAGGAGAAATCATGCCTTTTAAATCACGATGTTCACGAAAAATGGCTGCAAAATCCACGTAATATGTAAAAAGCAAAATACCAACAATTGCAAAAGAAGCGATAATTGAACCGACTTTTTTCAACAACAAATGGGATAATTTTTCTTTTTTAAGTTTTACTTGAGTAATTAAAATAATAGGTAAAACAACGAAGAAAACTGTCCAAAGTCCAAAGCGCAATGAAACTAAATCAGAAACTTCAGATACATCTGTTTGTATCATATTTTGAATCTGATCAGGCGAGATGATTACACCTAACGTATTTACAAAATAAGAGCTAAAACCACCAATGAAAACCAGCAAAATTGCAAAAAGTTTGGCCGTCCATTTCCAGTTTAAAATTTGTAAAAGCGCATAATACGCAGCAACAACAATAAGTACTGTAGCAGCTAAAAATAGAATAGCCTTAACTCCAAAATATGGAGTCAAAAGATGTACTTTGTTATAAAAACCAATATTTAAAACTGCACCTAACCAAATGGCTATAATGAAATTAAACATAAACAGTGAAATCTGTTTATTTTTTAAGGTAGAAAAAAAATTCAGCATCTTGGGGGAACTACAATCTTTTTATGATGCTTTACTGTAGAAATTGAAACTTAAAAATGACTTAAATAAAAAATGATCTAATACATAAATCTTAAAAAACACTTATTTCAAAATTTTTCTAATAAAAAGACGAGGTTAAATTTAACCTCGTCTTTTTTGATTTTTAACTAAATATTGTTCTTAGAAACTATATTTAGCCATTAAACCAACACGGTTATCTTTGTAAGACTTACCATCAAATGTATCACGCTTACCATTAACGTATTCAACACCTAAGTCAATCGGTTTAACTGGTGTATAAATCACGTTAAGCCATGCTTGTTGAACTTTTTCATTTGCAGAAGCATTTAATCTTGCAAAATCAGTACCGTCATCAGCGAATTGAGCACCATATGCTAGAGTAGAACGTAAGTTAGGTAAAATCTTATAAGTTCCACCCACTTGTACTGCTACAAATTTATTCTGCTCAATAGAGTTACCTTCTACTGCATAAGGAGTGTTACTACCATATAAGTAACTATTATCACCAACAACATATGATGCATCAGCAAAGAGTTTTAAAGGATCAGACACTTTAAAATCAGTACCTACAGCAACACCCCATCCAATTTTATCATCATCAGCAAGCTGTGATTTATAATTTTCAACTAATGCACGAGCTGAAGCAGAACCTCTGCCGTCTGCATAGCCTTGAGTGATTTTAGCAGTTAATGCAGGTAGGCTATATTTAATACTATCGCCTGTTACCGAAGTAGTGCTATCACCTTTTTCAGCAGAAACAAATAGTTGCGTAGTCGGACCTAACTTGTAGTTATAACGTACTTGCGGAACACGTTTAGTACCACCACCAATGTTTGTCGAGAAGTCGATCATTTCTGGTGCATGGTTAGACAGGAAGTTTGAAGTTGTTTGACCAAACAACCAGTTGTTATATGTTAAATAAGCATGACGAATACGCAATGAGCCATTTGAGTCTGATGTTGAGCCAGCAAAATCGACTTCGATTTTACCACCTACTTTATCGTCTCCTACAGGCGTATTAAAATCTAAACCAAGGCGTGTCGTTTTAGCAGTCGCACGTAATTTATCATGCGTTTTGCCGTCTGACTTACTTACATCACCGAAGTCGTTATCCGCACCTTCAATAATATAGTTAGCGTCACCACGAACAAAACCATATAGGTTCACATCAGCGCCAGCTTTAGATTTAAATCCTGCTAACGGCGAAACTGGTGCAGCAACTGGTTGTGCTTTCACTTCAGCGAGTTGAACTTGCTGTTGTTGCTGTACTTGCTGTTGTTGTTGCTGCACTTGGCTTTGTTGTTGAATTAAAGCTTTTAAAGCCTCAACTTCTTTACGAAGCTGTTGAATTTCCGCTTTGTCGGAAGTCGCAGCATGTGCCCCACTCATCATTAAAGCTGTAACTGTAAGAGCTAAACTTTTAACAACGAAAGATTTACGATTAAGGAATAGATCCATCAAAAACTCCAAAAAATATATTTTATGTTGCCTATCCATGCCAAGTTGATTTACGCCATTAAATTAAGGGGCTAAAAAATCAACTCTCCTCCACTTTGGTTACATTAATTTTATTACCGCAACCAAAACCAATTTCAACGTTATGCAAGACCAAAACCAATAACCAAAGACATAAAAAACTTACTTTGACTTACAGATTTTTACCTTAACTTCATGTTGTAACGAATCCTACACAACTCTCTTATCTTATAGAATGATTAAATCGTTATTTCATTATTCTTTTTTAGACTTTAGGCTAATATCCAATCTACTTGAACATTTTTCTACCCATTTTAATTGATTCACATGATTTTTCTTGTTAACGAAATCCATTTTTACTCCAGTTAGCTTCCATTTGCTACCCAAACAAGATGGCACAATTAATTGAGCATTTAAATAGCTAAAAACATACATTTTTAAAAACATAGACAAAGGTAGTAGATAATGACTAGATCACTCCTTAATCGATATTAAATTTCTTTATTTCATTTAGTTAACATTATTTTTCTTGTAGTTTTGCATGTTTCCAGAGAGAAATAGGGAGCAAAGTAACAGTGCCAATAATGACAATAGCTATCAAATAATGGAAATAACCGAAAGCATCTCCAAACACACCACTCAAGCTATAAAGCCCCCCACTCACAGTCGCCATGACTGAAACCTGAAAGGTGAAATCTGTACCTGCATATTCTTTTCGACTGTAGTGCATAACTAAGGTCAACATAACCACCAACAACATTGCCGAGAATGCATCCTCTAAAGCATTGACTGTATAAATCGCCCAGACATTGAGTTGAATTTTCTGTTCGTAAGCATAAGCTAAATAGGCATAGGCCGCTAAACTCATGATTTTAAATACTGAAAAAATAATTAAAGTGGTGGGTCTAGAGAAGTATTTAAGCACTCCACCAGCTATGGCTGCCCCTGCCAGTGCTGCTACTGCACCGAGCATGGTGATATAAACGCCAATTTGAGTAAAACTTAGCCCCATATCGACCATTAAAGGTTTAAGTAATGGTCCAGCTAAACCATCTGCTACTTTAAAAGTAATAAGTACAACTAGCCAAGAACGAAGCTCTTTATTTTGAGAGAAATAACTCAAGTAGGCTTTAATCTTTATGACTAAATTTTGCTGGCTAGGTTTAAGTTGCTGACCTGAATAAGTTGCATGTTTAGGTTCTTTAAATAATAAAACAGGTAACGTATTTAAAAACACCAAGGCTGCTAATAACAGGAAAGTGGGTTGCCATGTTAACCAGTCTAAACACCAGAGTACGGCACCTCCACCGACAATAAAACCGAGTCGGGAACCAATCACCTGAAATGTATTTCCCCAATGTTGCTGGTCATGCTTTAACAAATTGACGGCCAAAGCATCGGTCGCAATATCTTGTGTTGCTCCTGTTAAGTTCATTAAAAGAAGCGAAATAAAAAAAGAAAATAAATAAAGAGGCTGGTCTAAAGCCTGAATGGGGAAAAAAGACAAAATACACAGTACACCTACCGTCAAAAACTGAGTAGGTAAAATCCAACTACGATAGTGCCCCAAACGGGAAAGAGCATGTCGATCAACCCACGGCGCCCAAAAGATCTTAATTGACCAAGGCAACATTAATAGACCAAAACCACCAATATGAGCGAGTGACACACCTTGTGCCCTTAAAATAACAGGTAAAGCATGGGTCATAAAACCGACAGGCAGCCCTTGTGCCCAATATAAGGAAAATAGCAGAAGATAAAGATTTTGCTGCCGAAACATATATACCTACTTTTTATTTCTTTAATGAGGAATAACATCAAATGTCATGTTGTTCTTACATTTTGCCAATGAAGCATATATTTCAAAAGATTAAGATAAAACTAGGACAAGTTAAAATTTAAAAAAATATGGATCAACATTTCCCTAATTTACCTGATTTGGTACCCCAACGTGGTACTGCTTTAAGCCGGGCACTATTTAAGAAACTTTTTTTAGCGCAAGGTTGGACAATTGAAGGCGAAGTTCCTAATTTACCAAAAGCAGTAGCGATTATTTCCCCTCATACTTCCAATATTGATGGATGGTATGGCTTTCTTGCGATTTTCGGATTAGGTATCCAAATTACAGTATTAGGTAAAGATGCCCTTTTTAAACCACCGTTTAAGCGGGCATTAGACTGGGCTGGAGTCATTCCTGTTAAACGTGATACAGCCAATGGACTTACTGAACAAGTGGTTGCAACCATTCAAAAATATGACAAGATCTGGATTGGGATGGCGCCTGAAGGCACACGTAAAAAAGCAAAAAAAATGAAAAGTGGTTTTTACCATATTGCCGCAAAAGCCAATATTCCCATTGTGATATTTTCTTTTGATTATGACCGTAAGAAGATTCACTGCTTAGGTCACTTAGACCCGAGTGGCAACTATGATGAAGATCTCACCAAGATTTTTGAGCGTTATAAAGGAAAAATTTCACCCAAAAATCGCAATTGGCTTGCCGAACCTTTACAAAATCTAGTGAAAAAAACCTAGCAAAAATTGAGCGAATCTGGTCTTATGGCCCTTCTTAATTTATCTCGACATAGATTATTTTTAAAGATGAAAATTGCTCAATTTGCCAGTATTGGATTTATCTCTCTAGCACTCTTTGGCTGTGATAAATTTAGCAAAACACCAACGCCGACTACCTCAATTAAAGCCCGTGAACCTGTGATTGCACTTGCTTTAGGTGGCGGTGGAGCAAAAGGATTTTCACATATTGGTGTAATCAAGGTTTTAGAGTCTCATGGAATTAAGCCTAAAATTGTAACGGGTACCAGCGCAGGTAGCTTTGTTGGAAGTATCTACGCAAGTGGACAAACACCTTATCAATTGCAAAGTCTGGCTCTGAAATTACAAGAGTCTGATATCCGTGATTTAACGCTTAACCGTCAAGGCATTATTCTCGGGCAAAAGTTACAAGACTACGTTAACCGTAATGTTGGCAATAAGCCGATTGAGAAATTCCCAATCCGTTTTGCGGCTGTGGCAACTCGTCTTGATAATGGTCAAAAGGCAGACTTTATTAAAGGTAATGCAGGCCAAGCAGTACGCGCCTCTTGCAGTATTCCAAATGTGTTCGTGCCAGCCACAATCGGCAATCAAAAATACATTGATGGCGGATTAGTTAGCCCAATTCCTGTTAAAACAGCTCGTGATATGGGTGCAGATATTGTGATTGCCGTTGATATTTCAGCGCGTCCAGCAGGTAATCGCCCAGCCAATATGTGGGGATTACTAGATCAAACCATTAATATTATGGGCCAACAAAGTATTAATGAAGAACTCAAGCAAGCCAATGTTGTGATTCAGCCTAAAGTGGGTCATTTAGGTACACTTGACCTCAAATCAAGTAATCAGGCAATTTTGGAAGGTGAAAAAGCTGCTCAAGCTCAAATTCGCCAAATTGAAAGTGCGATTGCAACTTTCAAAAAATCTCCAGCAGCATTTAAGCCCGCGCCACGTTCTAAATTCTAATTGAAGTGGTTTTTTTCTATCCACATTTCCTATCATCTGCTACAGTGGTAAAAGTGATATTAGTCACTTTTACCCATCATAAAGATATATAAAAGAGCAGATTTATGGAGTTTGTTGTACAACCTTGGCACTGGTTTGTATTGGGTATCTTACTTATTCTTTCTGAACTGATTCTACCTGCCTTTGCCGCACTCTGGTTTGGTATTGCCGCCATTATGGTGTGCATTCTCTATTGGTTATTTCCAGATATTAGCCTCACAACACAAATTGTATTGTGGATAATACTATCCGTGCTATGCACCATTCTTTGGTTCAAATTTATTAAACCCTTATCAATTGATAAAACAAAAGCGGGATTACCCCGTGAAGCAACGATTGGTCAAATTGGAATGGTGATTCAAACCGGTCTAGACCATGATCAAATTATTGTTCGCTTTCCAATGCCTATTTTAGGAGCCGATGAGTGGAATTGTCGGAGCACTACTCCTGTTAAAGTAGGCGATCGTGTTAGAGTTATTGATATTTCGGGTAATGACTTAATTGTTCAAACCCATGGTACTTCATAAACATTAAAGATAAAGAGAGGGTATTTTCATGCCAGTCGGTACTATTATTGTTTTAGCCTTTTTGGCTTTTGTGGCTATTACCATTTTTAAAGGGGTTCGTATTGTTCCTCAGGGCTACAAATGGATTGTCCAACGTTTAGGTAAATATCACACCACCCTTAATCCGGGACTTAATTTTGTGATCCCTTACATCGATGATGTAGCTTATAAAATTACCACGAAAGACATTGTGTTAGATATTCCATCGCAAGAAGTCATTACACGTGACAATGCCGTATTACTCATGAATGCTGTGGCATATATTAATTTAACCACACCAGAAAAAGCAGTTTACGGTATTGAAAACTATACATGGGCGATTCAAAACCTTGTACAAACCTCACTGCGTTCTATTGTCGGTGAGATGGATCTAGATGATGCATTGTCTTCACGTGATCATATTAAGGCTAAGTTGAAAGCTGCAATTTCTGATGATATTTCGGATTGGGGCATCACCTTAAAAACGGTTGAGATTCAAGATATTCAGCCATCTACAACAATGCAAGCTGCCATGGAAGCTCAAGCTGCGGCAGAACGTCAACGTCGTGCTACAGTAACGAGAGCAGATGGTGAAAAACAAGCTGCCATTTTAGAAGCTGACGGTCGCTTAGAAGCATCTCGTCGTGATGCAGAAGCACAAGTTGTTTTAGCTGAAGCTTCACAAAAAGCGATTGAAATGGTAACAAGTGCAGTCGGTGATAAAGAAACCCCTGTGGCTTACTTGCTAGGTGAACAGTACATTAAATCGATGCAAGAGTTAGCGAAATCAAGTAATGCTAAAACCGTAGTTTTACCTGCCGATGTTTTAAACACAATTCGCGGCATTATGGGAAAGCATAATTAATTTAATTGCTTGAAAGAAATTATTGAAATAAAAACGGCGACAATCATGTCGCCGTTTTATATTGAGTATTATTGGTTGTTTAATCTTTTCTGATCTTTCAAAGGCAGCTTTTTTACGACCAAGTCATAAGAGTCGCGAATCAAGTCTTGAAGTAAATCACGAGTTAAGTTTTTATGCGGAGTAATGGAAATCCAGTGCTTTTTATTCATGTGGTAACCCGGAATAATAAATGAATAAAGCTCCTGATATTCCTGACTTTTATAAGGGTCACATTTGAGATTAATCATTTTGACGCCAGCTACTTCCGCTGTCAGCATGAATATTTTTTCTAAAATCTTAAAAACTTCATACTCTGGGCCAAATGGATGAGCGTGTTGGCTAAAAGGAAGATTACTTGCAATTTCAATTGCTTTTTGATGGAGTTGTTCACCATTCATTCTTATCTCCTTTATTCATTGAATATGAATATAAGCAGGATTATTGATTTGATTTTTTATTAGTTAGTACGTGCTAAAAGGAATTGTGAGATATCTACTAATTCTTTTGCATTTTCACCAAAATAAGCTAGGGCTTCAAAAGCTTGATCATGCAATTCTTTAGCATAGATCTGTGCTTGTTCGAGCCCCATTAAAGCTGGATATGTCGATTTTTGAACTTGCTCATCTTTACCAGCAGTTTTGCCCAAAGCTTCGGTACTCGAAGTAATATCGAGAATATCATCTAACACTTGAAAAGCTAGTCCAATGGTCTGCCCATATTGGCGCAATTTTGGAATTGCTTGATCTGTTCCAGAAAAGATAGTGACTGCACCCATCATAATTGCAGCCTGAATAAGCGCACCAGTTTTATTACGATGAATATTTTCAAGTTCGTCTTGAGCAATTTGCTTAGCTTCAGCTTGTAGGTCTAATACTTGCCCACAAACCATTTTAGAGGTGGCTGTTGCTAAAATTTGAATTTGTTTTAATACAATTGCAGCATCAGTACCCTGCCCTTGTTCATCGAACAAACGGCTTCCTAAAACTTCAAAAGCCATTGATTGTAAAATATCGCCTGCGAGTAAAGCAGTATCTTCACCAAATGCAACATGACATGTCGGCTGACCACGGCGCAATAAATCATTATCCATACAAGGCAAGTCATCGTGCGCTAGCGAATAACAATGAATTAACTCTACAGCAACCGCCGCACGACGAGCAGCAGCAAAATTTGGATTTGGTTGTAAAGAAGCGGTGGCATAACACAAAGCCGGACGCACACGTTTTCCACCAAGCATGACTGCATGGTGTACTGCACTTTTTAAGGGCTCTGGAATTGAGAACGCGGCCAGTGTCGTCAATAAATCTTGTTGAATACGTTGTTGAGCTTGTTTTAAAACATCCGCATTAACTTGAGAGAGTGATGACACAGTCGCCTCGATAAAATCAGTAGAGAAATTTTATTGAATGTAATGAAGCATTCATGCGCTACATCATACACGATTCACTGTGAAAAGTGCGTGATGAGTTTTTGAAGGCAACTGTAAAAAAGCCTCTACATGATTGAGAGGCTTTTTCTTACTTAACGACTTTTAGAAGCTGTCACCTGGGACGCGTACCCAGCCTTCCATTAACACACGTGCACTACGGCTCATAATGGCTTTTTTCACGACCCATTGATCGTTAATAAGTTCCGCTTGAGCACCAACACGTAATGTTCCAGATGGATGACCAAAACGTACCGCTTCACGTTCGCCACCACCAGCAGCAAGGTTTACTAACGTTCCCGGAATGGCAGCCGCAGTACCAATCGCAACTGCTGCAGTTCCCATCATTGCATGGTGTAATTTACCCATCGACAAAGCGCGAACCAGTAAATCGACATCACTCTCTGAAACTGACTTACCACTTGAAGCGGTGTAGTTTTTAGGTTTAGAAACAAAAGCAATTTTTGGTGTGTGCTGACGTGCAGCCGCTTCTGAAATATCTTTAATTAAACCCATCTGTACCGCACCATACGCACGAATTTTTTCAAAACGTGCCAGCGCAGTTGCATCACTATTAATATGATCTTGTAATTCTGTACCTTGGTAACCCAAATCTTCTGCATTTAAGAAAATGGTTGGAATTCCGGCATTAATAAAAGTCGCTTGGAAACGACCAATATCAGGTACATCTAATTCATCAACGACGTTTCCTGTCGGGAACATATCACCGCCCTCTTCACCATCATCGGCTGGGTCTAAGAACTCAATTTGAACTTCAGCGGCAGGGAAAGTCACCCCATCCAGTTCAAAGTCTCCGGTTTCTTGAACTTGACCATTGGTAATAGGCACATGAGCAATAATGGTTTTTTGAATATTTTTTTGCCAGATTCGAACCGTGCATAGACCATTTTCTGGAATACGGTCTGCATCAACCAAACCATTTGAAATCGCAAATGAGCCAACCGCAGCTGTTAAATTACCACAGTTACCGCTCCAGTCCACAAATGCCTGATCTATTGAAACCTGTCCAAACAAATAGTCGACATCATGATCTGGCTGAGAACTTTTAGCGAGAATAACGGTTTTACTGGTACTTGATGTTGCACCACCCATCCCATCAATTTGTTTACCATAAGGATCTGGGCTACCAATGACACGTAGTAAGAGTTGATCTCTTGCTTGACCTGCCACCTGAGCTCTTTCCGGCAAATCATCAAGTTTAAAAAATACACCTTTACTGGTTCCACCACGCATGTAAGTTGCTGGAATTTTAATTTGCGGTACTGAGCTCATATCAACTGTTATCCTTACTATTGTGTTTTTATATCTCGAAACAAACAGACTTGTTTAGTCATCCGCTTCATCTTAAATCGTTTTGTGATCTAGAGATAGCGTTATGCTTTTATACATCAATCGTATTGACGCAGGCTTATTTTGAGAATTTAGCAATATGCTTGCAATGACTTAATCTAAGCAAAATCTAAGAAAAAAAGTCTATATGAAATTATATTTTTTAGAGCACTTTTCACTCTATATTGAAATATTAAAAGTAAACCAATGATTTTAAATATATTTTAATATTACTTTTCAGTCACAGCTTATTAATTTGTAGTCTAGGCTAAAATAACTCCATCTATTAGAATAATTTACTTATTCATTGTGAGTGAAGACCTTTGACCAACGAATCTTCTACACTGCAACGAGGACTAAAAAATCGACATATCCAATTAATTGCTATGGGTGGAGCAATTGGTACCGGATTATTTTTAGGCTCGGCGCAAGTGATTCAATCTGCGGGACCATCCATTATTTTAGGATATGCCATTGGTGGCTTAATCGCGTTTTTGATTATGCGCCACTTGGGAGAAATGATTGTTGAAGAACCTGTTGCAGGATCGTTCAGCCATTTTGCTTATAAATATTGGGGGAAATTTCCCGGATTTTTAGCTGGATGGAATTATTGGATACTCTATGTTCTGGTTGCGATGAGTGAACTCACCGCTGTTGCCAAATATATTAATTATTGGTGGCCTCATATTCCAGCGTGGACTTCTGTCTTATTTTTCTTTGTCGTTATTACAGCCGTAAACTTAACCAATGTTAAATTTTATGGTGAATCTGAATTTTGGCTCGCCATTATTAAAGTAACTGCGGTCATCTCGATGATTATTTTTGGCCTTTATTTGTTGTTTACAGCAGATGTGGGTTCAAGCATTTCATTTAGTAACCTGTGGACACATGGTGGATTTTTTCCAAATGGCTTTAGTGGTCTGTTCTATATGTTAGCTTTCTTAATGTTCGCTTTTGGCGGCATTGAGCTAATTGGTATGGCAGCAGCAGAAGCAAAAGATCCGAAAAAAACTATTCCAAAAGCAATCAACCAAGTTGTTTTCCGTATATTGATTTTCTATATCGGTTCACTAACAATTTTGCTTTCATTAGTACCATGGAACCAGTTAGATCTTGGTGGTCTCGACAAAAGCCCATTCGTCATGATTTTTAGCCAAATGGGAATTGGTTGGGCTGCACATCTTCTTAACTTTATTATTTTAACTGCTGCATTATCTGTTTATAACAGTGGTATGTTTGCAAACAGCCGTATGTTATACGGTCTAGCTCAACAAGGTAATGCTCCAAAAGTTTTCAAAAAAGTAAACAAACAAGGTGTACCTGTTCCAGCCGTATTACTTTCTGCATTATTAATTTTTGGTTGTGTACTGTTGAACTACTTTGTACCCGAAGATGCATTAAGTCACTTAATGTATATCGTCGTTGGTGCATTAGTATTGAACTGGGCAATGATTAGTTTGACTCACCTCAAATTTAGATCAGCAATGAAAGCAAAAGGTGAAACAACTCACTTCCCTGCACTTTGGGCACCATTTAGTAACTATTTGGTTTTAGGCTTTATTGCAGTTGTTCTCTACATTATGTGGAGCCAAGGGTTCAAAGAATCTGTGATGATGATTCCTATCTGGATCGTTCTCATGTTTGTACTATTTAAATTATTGAATTCTAAAAAACAATAATATTATATTTCGTACCTAAACACTAAAAAGCCCCTATTTCGATAGGGGCTTTTTAGTTCATAATCAGAAAATTAAGCGCTATAAAATTAAAATTTCATCGACAATAAAATTAGATGTTATGCATATTTATACTGACGAGAACAGTAAGCCCGTTCAATTTCTGGTGAACGTAATTGCTGATGCTTAGTTTTACGCCCTGCCATACGTTTGCGCCATAGCTTAAAACTATTGGTTTTCAGGTTGTATCTCATTAAACGAATCACTTCGCTTTCACTTAAGCCATATTCTCGCTCAATTGCTTCAAATGGAGTGCGATCTTCCCATGCCATTTCAATAATTCTAGATAAGTCCTGTTCATCAATTTTTTTCATGTTATGCCCTTTTGAATTATATGATAGCCAAATCTGATTTTTAACAAACAACCTTCTAGGAATAACTTCACCTACCCGATTGCTTGCCTCAAACCTTTTCGTGTTTTGCTTCAGATCATAGAAAGATCAACATGAATTTTTTGTGATTTTTTAGCTTTCTAAACTGTTTGTCTACAAGTCATAAGTGTTCGAAACCGTTGAATGATTCAACTTTATCTTTATTGCCCACTATGGCAAAAGTTTTAATAACTAAAACGTAAAAAAGCCATTGCCTTCGCAATAGCTTTTTTGTTTATAATCATAAAATTATGCGCCCTTAGCTTAACTGGATAGAGCAGTTGCCTCCTAAGCGACCGACGTGGGTTCGAGTCCCGCAGGGCGCACATATAATCTACCAAATAGATATGCTAGTAATGATTATAGAAAAGGATCAATTAAAGTATACACATAGAACAAAGAGCTAAAAAGAATTACACACCATCTTCTATAAACCTCGCCTGTACTACTATTAACATCTATAGCAAATACAAAGGTAAAAGCTCCATTAAACCAAGCATATAAGCAAAAAAAAGTTGATGAAAATATAACTAAAACAGAAGATATAGATAAAACTTCGTTGATATATTGCAAAAATAATCCAAAAGCAGAAATTAATGTATATACAGAAAATATTAGGAATTTATATCTTGTATATATTAAAAGATAAGTTTCTTTCACTTCCTACCTCTTATCCTTTTATTAAATTATTTTTGTAGAAAAAGATAATAGATAAGGAGTATTAATTATACCTTCTATAAATTTTTCAATATTCCTTAAATTTACTTTTGGCAATACAACCATATTTTCATAAAAAAAATATTGATTTGATCTCAAATCATCTTCAATAGTTTGTTTCAATCTAATAGGATCATAAAAATTAAATGTATATAGTTTATCAAATATCTGTATATCTACCTCAAGACATCCCTTCAACTCAATTTCCCAAGCATATTCACAAAAGTCATCAGATAAATTTATAATATAATTTTTCATACAGTTCCTTTAATATTAAAATACTCTTAAGACACTGTTCCAATTTTAAACTTTCATATATAAATTTAACCACAGTAATTTAGATTTAAAAGCCATTTTTTAGTTTCCAAGAGATCTTTTTGAATCTTTCTTTGATCATTTAAATATCTATTATCTATAAAATATTTAACTTGACATAAATTCTTTTTATCATAAAGAGTTAAATCTTTTTCTGATATCCTCTTCATATCTTGCGCAACAAGCAATAAAGGAATATATATATCCACATTTTCATATTTTTGTAACTCTTTAATTATATAGACATAATTAGTTAGATTTACAACAGTTGATGCATTAAAACCTTGCTAAAAATAATACTCCTTATTAATTTCTACAGCTCTACAACCACTAAGAAAAACAATCAAACATACTAAAAAAGGCCTCATATTATTTCCTTTATACAAATAAAACCTCATAACTTTATTTTAAAAATGCTTTTATTTCACATCTTTTTATATAAAAATTTAGAACTGGTTAGTTCCCACATTATATTAACCCATAAGCACAAGCATAGCGCAGTGATGCCTATAGATGATAAATTATAAGACCAGAGTTCTGAACAATACCCGATTCAACAGCTCTTAATATTTACAACCATTTTGTTCTCATTTAAATAAAAACAACCTGAACCATGATAGCCTGCCCCACCATCAATCGAATAATAATATTGAGTATTTAACTTTAGCTGCTTGGGTTTTACAATCTCTTTAAATCCACTTGGTTTAACTCCATAAGTCCATTTATAGGCATAATCATTTTTAAAATTAAACCAACTTATTTCCCTGCTTATCGTAATCTCCCATACTGTTTCTTTCAACGTACCAGCAGGAACAGTACTATTATCCATCACATAAAATCGAAAACCACTATCAAGCTTTTTGGCATCACTTTTAGATAGCTGAAATATAATTCCATTATTAGCATTACCCGAAACAAGTAAATCAACTGTACCAGAGCATGCTACTAACACTGGTATAAATAGTAAGCTATACAAATTCCCCATTACCAGCTGCCTCCAGCACAACGTTTTTTTATAATGTTAGGCAATCTACCTCTAAATATTCCTACAGAAAAATCACCTTGCTGTTCAATATTATATAAAAAAATGGCTTATTATTAACATACTGAAAATCATAAATATTAAATCAGATTTATCCTTAGCCCATATAAAGGCTGAATTTTCAAAGGCGATATGACTTAGCTCTAACGAATCTTTGTCCTGAACCACCTTAAGACTCAAATCTAATTTATTCATATTAACAATTCATCCTTTATTAAAATTATTTACCTAATAATGGATTAAGCATCATATAAAAATGAAAAAATGTACTTGAAAAAATTATCATCCATCTCCCTATAACCTCTCCATTAGTACTTGATTCTGTAATGGGAAAAGTTTCAGAAAATAATCCATTACACCAAGTAGAGATACAAACATAACAACTTAAAAAACTAGCAAAAAAGTATCCATAGTCAATTAATCCCATCTTAACTTGCATAAAAATACTTAATAAAGTTAAAAATAAAATTAAAAAAATTATCTCTTTTTTATGCCTTTTAAGCAGATAAAAGTAAATTTTCTTTAATTTCATATAAGAAGCCCTTAATCTTAAAATTTATATTCAGTGATACTTATTACCATATTCAAACATCTATTTATATTTATTAAATATTCTTGATCACAATTTACCTTAACAATTTAAAAATTTAGTTATAGCCTATATATTTACTATAATTTCCCAATTAACCTTTATACATATTGTTAATAACTAAAAACTGGGTAGATGCCCAGATTTAATTTACTATTATTCTGGAAATATAATCTGACTAGGCTGTACAATAATATTTGGTGGCAATATTTTTAGTTGATTCATAGTTTCAAAAAGCTCTTTTTGATACACAGTTAGGTCAAAAACTAACTCAACCCAGCCATTATTAAATTACACTTCCCAGTAAACTAGGTTGTTCTCATGAGTAACCTTGATATAATCCCAACCGCCATCATCAGCTATACCAGAGACATCTGTAAATATTAGATAAAATCCAGAAGAGTAAATAGATTTTTCTAATTCAGATGGTACAAGTAAGGCGCCTTGATCAACGAATAACTTTAAATCTGATTTATCCCGAAGCCATATAAAGGCTGAATTTTCAAAGGCGATATGATTTATCTCTAACGAATCCCTGCTCTGAACCACCTTAACACTTAAATCTAGTTTATTCATATTAACACTTCATTATTTACAAAAACTATTTATTTAACAATGGATTAATTAAAAAATAAACATGAAAAAATGTACTTGAAAAAATCATCATCCACCTCGCTATGACTTCTCCATTATTACTCGATTCAGTGATTGGTAAAGTTTCTGCAAATATTCCATTGCACCACATATATATACAAGCATAGCAACTCAGGAAAATGACAAAAAAGTATCCATAGTCAATCAAACCCACTTTAACTTGAATGGAAACACTCACTAAAGTAAAAAATAAAATTAAAAAAACTATCTTTTTCTTATGCCTTTCAAGCAGATAAAAGTAAATTTTCTTTAATTTCATGTGAGAAGCCCTTAATCTTAAACTTTATATTCAGTGATACTTACTACCACATTCAAACATCTATTTACATCCTTGATTAATCAATGCGCAATTCTCTATCATTTTATTTAATCCTTATCTATTTTATATTTTATAACCATCTAAATTATTTATAATTTTCAAAAAATTATTGTACGATTCCTCTCTCCCATCATAGAAAAATAAGTCATCAATTTTTTCTAACAAGTAAAAATCACCTATTATTTCTTTAAGCCCATTAAAAACAAAACCTTTTGAATTAGATTTCAACCCTAATGATAATTTTTCAATTAATGAAGAGTGTTTTTCACAATATGAAAATATTTTAATTAAAGAATGAATTTCTTCCTTACAAGGTATATCTACAGTAAGAGTAAGTAAAAAAGCTTTCATATAAAATAAAGTATTCTTTTCAACTTCGGGAAAGCTAACGTATCCCGAAAAACTCTCCTATTAACTCCACTTTGGTTATAAATAATATCATTTTCATTACCATCAGCAGGAAAAATAATATCTTTATTTAATTTAATATAACCCACATAATTATAGGCTACAATATTAATTTCATCCTCACCCATATTAAAATCCCACAATCCATTAATATAAAATAATTTTAACCTCCACCCTTAATGTAAACTCTATTAAGTAATGGAGAAACACCCAATTTCTCTTCTACTATCCAATTCCAAGTATCTTCCTCTTTTAATTTATCAAGAATATAAATGGATACTATCTCATTTCCAGCTTTGTAAAGCTCTTCATTAATAGTTTTTTCTCTTTCACTCGTAAAAACTATATCTTGAAAAATTTCTTTATTCGTTCCATTTACTTTAATTGTAATCATTGTATTCTCCTCTAAAAAAGGATTTTCCTCATTAATCCCAACTATTACTCCTTTCACACAATAAGTTTCTATATTGCCATTTTTGATATTTCCCCACCATTCAGCTGTTGCATATAAACCATTGTCGCCCTTAAGACCCATAGTTGTTCCCTTATCCAACGTAGTTTGCTGTATATTTTTGATATAATTTTCATCCATCAATATTGAAGAAGATGACCTTAAATCAAATACCAACTTATACCCTTGCTCAAGTAGATTTATATCTTCTATTTTTATCATTTTAATATTCTCCTATTCTTACTTATTATGCTGATTTTACATCATTTATCATTTCAAATTTACACCTAACACATTATTTATTATAAAAAAATAGGACTTAATAAATATAAGCCCTATTTCTATAAAAACTGTTTACTTAATCCTTCACTTCAGCCAACAATGTTTCAGCTGCAAGTTTTCCTAAATTATTAGAAGCAAGCGGACTATCACCAGTTAGCAATTTACGGTCTCTATGACATTGACCTGTAATGCCCTTATTTAAAATTTCTACACCGAGTTTTTCAAGGTTTTCACCTACTAGCCAAGGTAAAGCTCCAGGCATATAACCAATATCAATATTTGCTCCTTTATCTAATGAATCAGGGAATACACAAATTTGATAGCCTTTAAAAATATAGTTTTCTGGCTGTTCATCTACTGCCGCAGCAAGTAATGAAGCTGGACCATGACATAATGTAATAATAAATTTATCTTGTTCAACCGCCCATTTAAGAACTTTTTTCACCTCAAGGCTATGTGGGATTTTAGCTAATACGCCATGCCCACCCGGAATAAATACAGCCGCATATGGTGAGTTTTCCCCCACTGCGTTTTCTAAAATATCAGTTAGCTTTAATGGATTTTTTAATTTATCTGCATATTTCTGGAAGGTGTCTAATACAACTTGTTCTTGCTTTGGCATCGCCCACATTTCAAGTTTGGCAGGGTTCCCTGAAAGTGTCGCAACATCAATTTCAAAGCCTGCATTATCTAAATGAAACATCGGTAAAAGCATTTCTACAGGATGGTTACCTGTTGAAAAGAACTTACCGTTTTGCATCTGGATGTAACGCTCATCAGTTGCAATCATTAAAACTTTTTTATTGCCCGCATACGGCGTTGAATAAGTCGTGCCGTCGTAATCGGTTTTAGGAGCAGTATATTGACTTAGTGAATAAGGTGATGGGAAAAAGGCATTATCTTCAGCTAAATCTGGAGTAGGATTTTTATCATCAATATTTGCGGTATTCATTATTACTATCCTTTTTCATCAGTATGGAAAGAAATAATAAGGTAAGAACCAATTGTTATTTCTTACTCAATTTATAGGTGAAGTTATAGAACTGGTGCAATCTGCCAATAGAATTTGGCAATTTTTATAGAGAAATAGGCAGAATTTAGAATTATAAAATTCAGTTTAGGCGAACCTGTCGTTCACCCAAACTTTAATGATTACAGCGTTACGCATTCATTTCTAAAACGATCTTTCCAATATGATCACCTTGTTCCATACATGAGTGAGCACTTTGTACATCTGAAAAAGCATACGTTTTATAGATTTGCGGTAAACATTTACCTTGTGCCAAGAGCGGCCATACATGCTCATGCAAAGATTGTGCAATCTCGGCTTTTTCTTGGCTATTACGTGCTCGCATCGTTGAACCCGTAATTGTGGCACGTTTTAAAATCAGTTTTTGTAAATCAAATTCTTTTGCGATTCGACCACCCATAAAACCAATAATGACAAGTCGGCCATCACGTTTTAATAGATTTAAATTTTTCGTGAAATAAGAACCACCCACAATGTCTAAAATAACATCAACACCTTGGTCTTGAGTATGTTTCAAAATTTCTTGCTCAAAATCTTGGGTTTTATAGTTAATTGCTGTGGTGAAACTCGAGAGTGCTTCAACTTTATCTTCACTACCAACGGTCGCAAAAGTTTTAATTCCTAAAGCTTGGCAAATCGCTAAAGCTGTGGTTCCAATACCACTTGCCCCACCATGAATCAGTGCGGTTTCATCTTTCTTTAAACGGCCAATATCAAATAAATTTGCCCAAACCGTAAAAAATGTTTCCGGAATAGCAGCAGCTTGAGTAAATGATAAATTTTCAGGTATTGGCAATACTTGAGTTGCAGTTACCGCACAGTACTCAGCATAACCACCGCCATTTGTTAGAGCACAAACTTTATCACCAACCTTGAATTGATCGACTTGTTCACCTACAGAAACCACGACACCAGCGACTTCAAGTCCCGGTATTTGAGTAACACCTTTAGGCATTGGATATAATCCCATACGCTGCAAAACGTCAGGACGGTTAATTCCAGCAGCCTTTACCTCAATTAAGACTTCATCTGCTTGAGGTACTGGAAGACTAGCATCTTGAACTTTTAGAACCTCAGGTCCACCAGGAGCCGTAATTTCAATAATTTTCATGGTTGTTGGAAGGGTCATAAAATGCTCCATGTTTGATTTATATTTCAAAATACTAATCTACGTTAAATAATTGAGGACTTGGGTGGAACGCCAAACAGTCGCTTAAATTCTCGGCTAAATTGTGAAGCACTGACATACCCCACTTCATAGGCTGCTTCTGCTACACCCATTTTATTGTTCATGATTAACTCACGAGCCTTATGTAGCCGAGTAATTTTGATGTACTGTAAGGGCGAATAATTCGTCACCTTTTTAAAAGTTTGATGAAAAAGCGAGATGCTCATGCCTGCTTGTTTCGCCAGCTCTTGAACCGTTAAGTTATGATAATAATCACGCTGAATAATTTCACAAATGGTGTAAATCACGCCATTTCTACTTGCTATAACGGACAAACTCTCGACTAGATTGCCACCTGAGGCCTGCACCACACGATAAACCAATTCTCTTTTAACTTGCTCACCTAATATAAAAGTATCTTGTTTAGAGCGAAGTAAATTGAGTAATCTGAGAGCAACCTCTGAAATGGTGACATTCATGTCGATCACTCTAAGTCCACAGCTTAATTTTAAATCTTCTGAATGAGCATCTTCTTCAGTAACCACTTGTTGCTGTTTATCCATTTTAGTAATGAGATCAGCCATCATTTGTGGTTCAAATTTTATTGCAATCGCTAACATGGGTTCATTATTTTCAACAACAGTATCGCAATCAAACGGTATTGCAATTGAAATAAATAAGCACTGCCCTTGTTGAAATTGAAAGATTTCTTTACCAATATATCCTCGCTTTAATCCCTGTATCACTAAAACAATTGAGGGTTCTTGCAGCACAGCAACAGGTGGTGTGGAATGATCTACACGCATCAAAGTGATGTTAGAGATAAAAGTAGGATAGAGACCTTCTGCTGGAGCCAAGTGCAAAAATGCATCGACCAAATGTTCTGTAAGATGATTTTGCGGCATAATTTTATTGTGAGAAGTAATCTAATAATCAATATAACAATGAACCTAAAATGAAAACATCTGTCTTACGTTTACTTTGTATAAATAGGCAATTCAAATCAATTTTTAGGCATAAAAAAACCTAGAACATTCTAGGTTTTTCACTTCATCAGATTATTTAAGCCGATAAATTAAAGAACATTGCTGCAATCAAAATGATTACACCGAGTGCAATTCGATACCAAGCAAATACCCGTAAGGTATGACGCTCTACAAACAGAACCAATGCTTTTACAACAAACAATGCAGCAATAAAAGCAGCAACGAAACCTACCCCAATATTAATCATATTATCGGCAGTCAGTACGTCAGCATTTTTAACCAAGTCAAAAGTTGCAGCACCCAACATGGTTGGCATAGCAAGGAAGAAAGAGAATTCTGTAGCAGCCTTACGTGATAAGCCCGCAAACATTCCCCCTACAATTGTTGCGCCTGAACGTGAAGTTCCCGGAATCATGGCAACACACTGAGCAAGTCCAACTAAAAGCGCTTGTTTAAAAGTAATTTTGGTTGCATCGAGTGTCTTATGTTCAAATTGTCTAGATTCAACCCAGAAAATAATAAGAGCACCGACAATTAAAGCAATCGCCACCACAATTGGGCTGAATAAAACACTTTTAATAAAGTCTACTGCCAAAACCCCAATAATAACTGCTGGGAAGAAAGCAATAAGCACACTGATAGCAAAATGACGTGATTCCACATCACCACTAAAGAAGCCTTTAATCAAGTTAACAATTTTTTGTCGGTATAACCAGCACACTGCCAAAATAGCACCTAACTGGATTACGACCTCAAATACACGACCGCCGTCTGAATGGAAATCGATAATATGACCAAATAAAATTAAATGGCCTGTACTCGAGATTGGTAAAAATTCAGTTAAGCCTTCGACAAAGCCTAAAAACAGTGCTTTTATAACTTCAAAATTTTCCATCACTTGCTCAAAAAGTTAATCACCAGAAAAGTCTAAAAATTTGTTTTATATCATGTATAAACCATAATTTTGGCCTAGTTCATGCCCAATATCAGATCATTTCTAGCATTTGTGGTTATTGCCCTTAGCAAAAGGCGGTTTATTTAAAGGGGAATAATGTATCACATCATCATGACAATCTTAGGTTAACTATCGTAAAAAGATAAACTTGGTTAAGAACTACAAATTTCTCATTCTATAGCTAAAGATTTTTACGCTTATTGACTCTAAAAATGATCTTAAAAAGACATTACAAAAACATGATATTATTTTTCTTACATGCAACTCATATCAAAAATTCTATCTGAATGAAAAATACCAAAATTAATGCACGTCATCTTATTATCGATTTATTTCTTTCCTCAGCTTATCCTCAGCTCACCATTAAACAAATATTGATTGCAGCCAAACTTTTTAATATGAGTGACAACGGTATTCGTGTTGCTACGACGCGGCTATTAAATGAAGGCATGATAGAAAGCGTCGAGCGCGGCATTTATCAACTTTCGCCATCCACCAAAGACTGGGCAAAAGTCATTTTGAATCGTAAAAATGGCATTAAACAGACCAAAGAATGGCAACAGAATTATCTGGCAGTATTTACGGGGACATTAGGGCGTATAGATCGGACTGCTTTAAAAAAGAGAGAACACGCTTTACATCAATTTGGCTTTAGAGAGTTCGAAACTGGTATTTATATACGCCCAGACAATTTAGCCTATAGTTTTGAAAAAACATGTGAAGAACTCACTTTAGCTGGCCTTGAAAATGAAGCCAAAATTTCTATTATTCAAAAATTTGACTCAAAAACAGTTTCGTTAATTCCCTCTTTATGGGATACCAAGCAGCTTGAAGAAAATTATGAGATGTATAGTCAAGATATCCAAGAATGGCTTTTGAATTATAAAAATTTACCCTTAAATGAGGCTGCTACCCAAGCTTTGTTATTAGGACGTGAAACGATTACCTTACTCATGAACGATCCTCTGCTGCCCCCTCCATTTGTTAACGAACATGCCCGTAATCAGTTTGCTCAGAATGTACAGCAGCTCGATTCGATTGGACAAAAACTTTGGCAGAAACTTTATGAAAATGAATTAGCCCATTAAAGAGCGATTTATTTTTTTACAAACAAATATTACACATTTTAAAATTTTATGTTTATATTAGTAATATAAAATATGGATACCAAAATCTGATTTGGGAGAATAAAAATGAATGCACAAGTCAGTGTGACCGATCTCTTTAGTAGAGAAGAAATACAGGAACTCACACAACCCTCAGATGCATATGGTGCTTGGGCTGTTGCAAGTACGTGGGCTGTTATTGGCGGAACATTTGCCAGTTTAATCATGATGTGGGATTACTTACCTAGCTGGGGCAAATTACTTGCTTGTATGCTTGCTTTAGCAATATTGGCTGGTCGCCAGTTATGCCTAGCGATTTTGATGCATGATGCATCGCATAAAAGCTTGTTCAAAAATAAAAAAATAAATGACTTTGTCGGTGAGTGGCTATGCGCCCGTCCGATCTGGAATGATCTACAAAAATATCGCGTACATCATGTTCGTCATCATGCAAAAACGTCTACTCCAGATGACCCAGACCTTTCTTTAGTTTCTGGTTTTCCTGTTAGTAAAAAATCTCTTGCTCGTAAATTCTTACGCGACTTAACGGGTATGACCGGATTAAAGTTTAGCTTTGGTCGAGTGTTAATGGATCTCGATTTAATGAAATGGACGGTTGCAAATGATCAAGTCTGGCTAGACCGAAGTAATAAAGACTTCATTGACTATGCTGAAAGTCTTATAAAAAACAGTAGCGGAGCTATTGCAACCAATGTAGCTCTTTATGGGGTTTTAAAAGCTTTTGGTCAACAACGGTTTTATTGGTTATGGCCTTTAGCTTATTTAACACCCTTCCCATTATTTTTAAGAATTCGCTCCATGGCCGAACACGCAGGGATGCAAACGAGCAATACCGCTTTAACGAATACCCGTACAACACGTGCAGGTTGGATTGCTAGAAGCTTTGTGGCCCCTATTCATGTCAATTACCACATGGAACACCATTTAATGGCTTCGGTACCCTACTTCAAATTGCCGCGCATGCATCGCCTATTGAGAGACCGAGGCCATGTTCCAGCACCACCTAGCTATTTTGAAGTAATTGAATCACTCTCATCTAAGCCAGAACAATCTACTTAATTAACTCAAATGATAAATCAAAGGCCATGAATTTAAATTTATGGCCTTTTAACTTAAATCATCCATCTTATGTTTGGTTTGGAAATATTTAGGCGTAACACCCATCCAGCGCTTAAATGCACGGGTAAAGTGAGAAGTATCGGCATAACCTAGCATTAAAGCGACTTTTTCAATCGACATATTATTTTGAGCTAAAAGTTTCTGGGCCTGCTCTTTTTTCAGTGAGTCTACTAAAAAGGTAAAACTAGTGTGATCAAGAGCTAAATAGCGTTGCAGGGTTCGCTCTGACATATTCATGATTTGAGCAACTTGCCCGACTTTCAATGCCTCAATCTCCCCATTCAAAAGCAATTTTTCAGCAACTTGTTTGACTCGCCCTTTCCAGCCACTTTTTAACTTTAATTTCTCTATATCTCGCTTGCATTGTGCATTTAACAACGGCGCTAGCATTGGGTCCGCCGTTAATACAGGCTGTGCTAAATACTCTTTTGGAAATATCCAACGATTACACTTTTGATTAAATAAACAAGTGACAGCCAGTTTATGACCTATTTGTGAAAAACCTATCGGTTCTTGCATTTGTAATTCAACTTTTCCTAAATGAGAAAGTCCTGTTAATTTTTTTGCAATTTGAACAAAACCAACTAACAAAAAAATGTTGGCATTTGAGCTCAACTGAAATGTATTAACGGGCTGATGAATTGACCAACATGCGTCATTATTTTCTTGTTTTAATTCCGGTTTAAAGACCTTACAACGTGAGCCAATGAACTGTTCAAGAATTTTCAGCGCTTCCCCTAAGTTTGGAGAAACTATGGCGGCCATTCCGACTGAACCATAACATGAAGCTGTCATGTTTAAAGCTAAATACCCAGCTAATGCTGGCTCTTTGCATAACTCGATGGCCCGTTCAATAAGCTCATTTAAGATGTTGAACTCAACATACCAGTAGGGCTTTTTTAATTGATCTAAGGTTATTCCACTTCCATCTAAAAGTTGCTCACCAGAGACACCCCACCGCTTAACAGTCTCGACGATTAAATTAATATAAGTTCCGGGTAATTCTGGATTCATGAGCAACCCATTGAGCAAAATAAAATGGCGCGAAATGGTAAAAACTGTCAGTTCATGAACTATGCCATGCTTTTAAATTGATGCATAGTTATTCAAAACAAAATCCGCTGAATTGCACTAGACAGCACAATTTCTGAAAAGAATACAGGTCACCTTATGAACATTCTGATTGTCCATGCTCATCCAGAACCACAGTCTTTTACTGCTGCTCTAAAAAGTACAGCTAAACAAACCTTAGAAAAATTGGGGCACACAGTAGAGATTTCAGATTTATATACGATGCAATTTAACCCTGTTGCGTCCAAAGAGGATTTCCTAGAGCTTAACCAACCTGATTATTTTAACTATGCCCTCGAACAAAGAAATGCCAGCAAAAATCAACTTCTAGCTCCAGATATTCAAGCAGAAATTGAAAAAGTAAAAAAAGCTGATTTAGTTATTTTAAATTTCCCACTTTATTGGACATCTGTTCCAGCAATTTTAAAGGGCTGGATTGATCGTGTGTTCGTCTCTGGCTTGTTTTATGGCGGTAAGCGGTTTTATAACCACGGCGGCATGGCAGG
>NZ_JZFB01000005.1:96185-109531 GCF_001188385.1 Acinetobacter sp. V2
TCACGGCCCAATTGAAAATTATTTATCACCGATTCAACGTGGTACTTTGGCATATGCCGGTTTTGAAGTTTTACCACCATTCATTGCTTATCACGTACCTTATATTAGCCAAGAAGCACGAGAAACCCTTCTCGAAGACTATGAGATTTATCTCTCTCACTTGGACCAGCTTGAACCACTAAAATTTCCTAAGCTTGAACAATTTGATGAAAAACTATATCCACTCTAATGCTGTGTTTTAGCTCTAAAAATTAAATAGCCGAATCTATCTTTATACTTTTGGCTATTCTCTCTCATAGTTACTCCCGAACAGAGAGGCAAAAACGCTAAAAAATAGATCAAACGGTAAAAAAAACTAAGGTAAACTTTTTTATAAAATTAAGAATATAAAAGTTAATCAATAATATACAGATGTAGAGAAACTAGACTTATCAACTAAAAATGACAACTACTACTCATTTCATAATCGATTAATTCATATTTTTACAAAAAAATCTTTGACCATTTTTCTTGGATTTGTGACAAAAATGTCACTAAAACGAACATCACTAATAATAGGTAAAAAATATAAATATCAATGAATTAAAATAATTTATTACTAAAAATATTCCTTCATATTTCATTCATTATTGGTACTATTTGTATAAAAAGTGAGTACTCCTCAGTTCATATAACAGATTTACTCTTATTGTAATTATGCTATTTTTGTTACATGGAGTTATCAAAGCTTTTATAAGTTGTAATTAGAAGCTTTGAAGGCAACACAGTTTAAACGGTTTAACTCTGTTACTTTTAAAAAAATGTCTTGAAGTTCAAGGAAAGATTAAAATGAAATTAAAACATCTGAGCACTGCAATGATTTTAGCAACGCTGCCTGCAACTGGGGTTTTTGCAGCAGCATTGGATCGCTCTGGACAATCAATGTCTGCATTTTTGCAGCCTAATAATTACTTTGAAGCTGGTATTTCTGTTTTAGACCCTGATGTAGCAGGTAAAGAAGCTGGTACAAGTGCAACGCGCCGTGATATTAGCGATATGGGTAATGATTATTATTTCCCAAATGCTGCATTAAAATTGCAACTTAATGATAAATTCTCATTTGGTATACTATACGATCAACCATTTGGTGCAGATGCTGAATATTCTGGGAAAAACGTATTTGTATCAGATAGCACCAATACAATTTTAGCTCCTGAAAAATTAGATGCTATTCGTACCAGCACTATTGATACAACATTTAATGGATTAACTGCCGACCAACGTGTGGGTGCGGCTCTGCAAGCCCAAGGAGTTGACTTAACCTCTGCTGCTGGAAAAGCACAATTTGCTGCCACTTTAAATGCTTATAATAATGATGCAACTACTAAAGCTGTTATCGATGCGGGTGTTAAACAAGGTGTTGCTGCAAAGGTTGATGCTGGTCTAGCTCAAGTCAATGGTTTGCTTGGTAAAGGTGCCACCAAGGTTAAAGTTGATACCCAGAACCTTGCAATGGTTTTTGGTTTTCAACCAAATCAAAATTGGAACTTCTATGCGGGCGGTGTATATCAAACCATTAAAGGAAATATCAACCTCCGTGGTCAAGCTTACAGTATCTACAATGGCTATGACGCAGATATTAAAGAAACAGGTGGTGCAGGTTGGTTAGCAGGTTTCGCTTATCAAATTCCTGAAATTGCATTAAAAGCATCTTTAACATATCGCTCTGAAATTGACCACGATGTCAATATTCGTGAAAACTTGCCTACACTTCCTGCTCTTTCATTACTAGGGCAAGCTGCAGCTGGTGAAGCAATTAAAAATAGCTCAGCAGATACCACAATTACTACACCTCAATCAGTTAACTTTGATTTCCAAACGGGAATCATGGCTGACACAGTTGCCTTTGCTAACATACGTTGGGTGAACTGGAAAGATTTCTCTGTTCAACCATACAAATTTGGACAACTATCAAAAGTTGTAGGCCCGATTGTCAACCGTCCAAATGGTTTTGATTTAGTTAGCTATTCAGATGACCAATGGACAGTGACTACAGGTGTTGGCCGCAAACTTAATGACAGATGGGCTGGTAACGTTTCTGTAGGTTGGGACTCTGGTGCAGGTGACCCAATCACAACTCTAGGTCCAACAGAAGGTTACTGGAACGTAGGTTTAGGTCTTCAATATAGCCCTACCCCACAAACGTTTATTGCTGGCGGCGTAAAATACTTCTGGTTAGGCGATGCTAAGGCTCAAACTGGTGCACAAGCTGGTGGTGATGAATATGTTGCGGAGTTCTCTGACAACAACGCAATCGCTTATGGTTTAAAACTTGGCTATAAATTCTAAGTTTCAAAACTCATTCATATAAAAAAGGCGCTTAAAGCGCCTTTTTTATTATTTATCTATTACGCTGGAATGCTACGCTTTGAAACTGAACGGATTGCTTCTTTCAAGGCATCATATCCGTGGATAGCTGGAAACTGCGGGAACTCAGCAATCACGTTTGCAGGTGCATCAAATAAGAAACCGTGGTCAGCCTCTCCAAGCATCGTTGTGTCGTTATAAGAATCACCCGCTGCGATTACACGGAAATTTAATCCATGTAGTGCTTTAACCGACTCACGTTTTTGATCTGGTTGACGCAATTTATAAGCTGTAATCATTCCTTCTTCATCTGTCTCTAATTTATGACAGAAAATTGTTGGCCATCCTAATTGCTTCATTAAAGGATGCGCAAATTCATAGAAAGTATCTGACAAGATCACAAGTTGAAAATGAGTGCTCACCCACTCAACAAACTCTTTTGCACCAGGTAATGGCCCCATCTCGGCAATGACTTCTTGAATATCATTTAAGCCTAAACCGTGTTGTTTTAAGATATTAAGACGCTGAGTCATTAAAACATCATAATCCGGAATATCACGAGTTGTTGCTTCGAGTTCTTTAATCCCTGTTTTTTTTGCAAAATTGATCCAGATTTCAGGAACTAAAACCCCTTCAAGATCTAGGCATACGATTTCCATGAATGCTTCCAACGTTGGTTAAAAATTGCTGTATCATACCACTAAGATTTTCAGTTTTGCGTTGTTATTGATCAAATCAATTTTATTCATAAGGATCGAAATTAAAGTGCTAAGCACTTTATTCACTATCCATTAGAATATTTTTCATAACTCAATGCGCCCAAGCCTTTTGCCAGGAACACACATGACCGTTATTCCGACTATTGATATCGTAGATGCTCTTGCAGCCGAATATGCGACCAAAAGCCCGCGAGAAATTTTAGAGCTTGCCTTAAGCCAGCAAGGTGAAATCGCAATTTCTTTTTCGGGAGCAGAAGATGTTGTCTTAATTGATATTGCTTCACGTTTGGGTAAGCCGTTCCGTGTTTTTAGTCTCGACACTGGTCGACTGCATGCCGAAACTTATCAATTTATTGAAACTGTCCGTAAACACTACAATATCAATATCGAAATTTGTTTCCCTGAATCTGAAGCTGTTCAAAACATGGTAAACGAAAAAGGTTTATTCAGCTTTTTTACAGATGGACACCAAGAATGTTGTGGTATCCGAAAAGTTCAGCCTTTGCGTAAAAAACTTGCGACTTTAGATGGCTGGATTACGGGCCAACGTAAAGATCAAAGCCCTGGTACACGTACAGAAATTCCAGTAGTACAAGCTGATGCAGGTTTCTCTGGTCCAGGTAAGCAACTTATTAAATATAATCCCTTAGCAAACTGGACAAGTGCTGAAGTATGGAGCTACATCCGTATGATGGAGATTCCATATAACCCTCTTCACGAACGTGGTTTTGTTTCTATTGGCTGTGAACCATGTACACGTGCTGTATTACCGAACCAACATGAGCGTGAAGGACGCTGGTGGTGGGAAGAAGCGACTCAAAAAGAGTGTGGATTACACGCAGGTAATATGAAAAAGTAATTTGTTATCAAAAAACCACTGCTAAATCAGTGGTTTTTTTTATGTCATGTTCCGTACACAAAGTCATATTTTATCTACTCTAAACGCTATATACTTAATTTTACGGTTCTATAATTCTAATAAGAGCTCAGATAAGGGCTTCTTAGAAAAATGCATGAGGCACAATGATTTATGCGTCCATTACACCCAATTGATTTCATTTTTCTGTCACTTGAAAAAAGACAGCAACCCATGCATGTCGGTGGATTATTTTTATTTGAAATTCCTGAAAATGCACCTGAAACTTTTGTACATGATTTAGTAGAAGATATTAAACGTTCAAAAAGTATTCCTATTCCGCCCTTCAATAACCGTTTAAATGGTCTATTTTGGGATGAGGATGAAGAATTTGATATTGATCATCACTTTCGCCACATTGCTCTGCCTCATCCCGGCCGTATTCGTGAACTTCTTGTTTATATTTCACAGCAACATAGTTCATTAATTGATCGTGCAAAGCCCCTTTGGACTTGCGATATTATTGAAGGAATCGAAGGCAATCGTTTTGCCATGTATTTTAAAATCCATCATGCAATGGTCGACGGCGTTGCTGGTATGCGTTTGATCGAGAAATCACTTTCAAAAACACCTGAAGAGAAACATGTTGTTCCTTTATGGTGTGTTGAGAGCAAAAGAACTAAGCGCCTAAAAGTACCTACACCAAGTACAAGTAAAATTAAGAGTATTTTAGGTGGTATCAAGTCTCAGCTCGATATAGCTCCTAAAGTCATGCAAGAGTTATCTCAGACTATATTTAAAGAAATGGGCAAAAATCCTGATTATGTTTCTACTTTTCAGGCACCCGTATCGATTTTGAACCAAAGAGTGAGTGCTTCACGTCGCTTTGCTGCCCAATCCTTTGAACTGAGCCGCCTTAGAAAAATTTCAAAAGTACTGGGTGTGACAATTAACGATGTTGTACTCGCAGTATGTTCTGGTGCTTTACGTGAATATTTGATTAGTCAAAATAGCTTACCTAAAAAACCACTTATTGCCATGGTGCCAGCTTCATTACGTACCGATGATTCTGACATGAGTAACCGAATTACCATGATTCTGGCAAATTTAGGGACTCATAAAGATCAGCCGTTAGAACGTCTAGAAATCATTCGTCGCAGCATGCAGAATTCAAAGCAACGTTTTAGCCGTATGACTGCGAATGAAATTTTAAACTATAGTGCGGTTGTTTATGGTCCGGCAGGATTAAACATCATGTCAGGAATGCTTCCTAAGCGTCAGGCGTTCAATTTAGTCATTTCCAACGTACCAGGACCACGTGAGCCGCTTTATTGGAATGGCGCGAAATTAGACGCACTCTACCCTGCTTCAATTGTCATGGATGGACAAGCACTAAACATTACCATGACAAGTTATTTAGATAAGCTTGAAGTTGGATTAACAGCTTGTCGAAATGCTTTGCCAAAAATGCAAAACCTTTTGACTCACTTAGAAGATGAGATTCAACGGTTTGAAGAAATTATTGCAGAGAAACAGCTGAAACATCATTCAGCAAGTTAGAAAACTAAGGGGCTTTAAATTGGCCCCTTATTTTTTGATTGTGCGGCACTGGTTAAGCAACTGATGACATACTGAACGAATCATTGCAGTTGTGATCGGTACTTCTTTACCTTGGTCATTCAACATATAGCAGCTATTTACTGGCGTGCTTTCTAAAACATGTTTAAGACCGTTGCTAATTAAGTTTTCACTTACATTCATGGGTTATACCTCTTATTGTTTGCTAAGACGTTAAATAGGGAGAACGTCTACGGCTACTGTATGTAAGTAGTATTTAAAATTCATGAATGAAAGTAAAATTTCAGTTGTAACAAGGATTAAGCGATATCTTGTTACAACTTTAACTTAAAATGATATCGTATTGCTCTTGCGTATATAAATTTTCGACCTGAAATTTAATGACACGGTTGATGAAATGCTCTAAATCTGCCACTGCTGGCGCTTCTGCTGTTAATAATCGGTCAATCACAGAAGGATGGGCAACAACAGTAAAGCCACTCGTTGATTCAAATGCACGGGTATATCGTAATATCTCACGAAATATTTCGTAACACACTGTCTCTGCTGTTTTGACAAAACCACGTCCTTGACAGGTTGGACACGACTCACACAGCAAATGTTCTAACGATTCACGTGTGCGTTTACGCGTCATTTCGACCAGCCCAAGTTCTGACACTTGAGTAATTTTGGTCTTGGCATGATCGCGCTCAAGCATTTTTTCAAACTGACGCATCACCTCTTCACGGTGAATTGCCTCTTGCATGTCAATAAAATCAATGATGAGAATACCACCCAAATTACGCAGTCTAAGTTGACGCGCGATAACTTGAGTCGCTTCCATATTAGTTTTAAAAACAGTGTCCTCAAGACTACGACCACCGACATATGAACCCGTATTAACATCAATCGTTGTCATGGCTTCAGTCTGATCGATCATCAGATAGCCGCCTGACTTCAAAGCTACGCGGGTTTGTAAGGCTTTTTGAATATCTTCTTCGACGTTATAAAGATCAAATAGTGGTCGCTCGCCCGGATAATGAATGAGTCGACTCTGCATATTCGGAACAAATTCTTCTACAAACTCAAGAAGCTTCGCGTGAATCTCTCGCGAATCGACATAAATCTTTGCAGTTTCGTCGCTAGCCAAATCTCGAATAATACGTTGAGGTAATGGAAGCTCTTCAAAAATTAAGGAAGGAACAGCAACATCAATTTGTTTACGTTGAATGTATTCCCATAATTTACTCAGATAGCACATATCCTGTGCAATTTCTGCCTCATCTACACCTTCAGCAGCTGTACGTACAATCACGCTACCCGGCAAATTATGTTCAGATTGAATACCTTCGATAATATTACGTAGTCGCTCTCGCTCTTCTTCAGACTCAATACGCTGAGATACACCAATATGATTTCCATATGGCATGAGAACCAGATAACGAGAAGGGATTGAAAGGTCAGTACTCAGACGCGCGCCTTTTGTTCCCAACATATCTTTCATTACTTGGACAGTAAGCGTTTGCCCGGGATGTAAGAGTTCAAAAACATTTGGGGTAGGCTGTGAACGAGGCCAAACCATATCATTGATATGTAAAAAGGCTGTTCGAGACAAACCAATATCAACGAAGGCAGCTTGCATGCCCGGAAGCACCCGCACGACTTTACCTTTGTAAATATTGCCGACTAGCCCACGTTTGACTGTACGTTCGACATACAGCTCATTAACAGTTCCATTTTCGATTAATGCCACCCGACACTCCATAGGCGTGACATTAATAAGTAATTCTTCTGACATACATAAACTCAAAGCATTATAAAATTTTTATTAAAGAGTCAGAGAAGCTGTTAACTTTGCCTAGTGTTCATCGACAATGCTATTCAATTAAGAATGATAACAACCTCTTATGTCTTTACTCTTTTTAATAACTGTGCAAATTCGTATAAAGGAAGTCCTACCACATTACTATAACTTCCTTGAATTTGGGGAATATATTGAGAAGCAATTCCTTGAATTGCATATCCACCGGCCTTCCCCACAGGCTCACCTGTAGCCCAATAATCTTCCATATCTTGCGTAGTCAGAGGCTGAAACTCAACTTGTGTTTGCACCACCTGACTTAACATTTTTTGCTGCGTAGCAATACATAATCCAGAAAACACATCATGCCAACGTCCAGATAATTGTTTCCAGATTTCAAAAGCATGATTTTTCGATTCAGGCTTACCAATAATTTGGCCATCAAGCCCAAGACTTGTATCAGCAGCAATAACGATTGCGTCTGGAAAAAGCTTCAATACAGTTTGTGCTTTTTCTCTAGCTAACCGTTCAACATAATGGTGAACCAGCTCATTTTCATGAACGGACTCATCAATATCTGGACTATAGATTTCAAAATCTAAACCCAGTTGCTGCAATAGCTCCTTCCGACGAGGAGAGCTAGATGCTAAGACTATATGCGCCATTTTGCCAAACAATAATAGACGATTGGCCAAGTGATGATACTTGTCATCAATGGTTGCCAATGTCTAGCAATCGAAAAATGAATTCCACCCATGGTCTGCGTTACCCACATAAACGCTAAATGAGCAATAATGACCAGAGTTGCAATTGTCCATAAATTACCAAAGGTTAAAATACGGCGCTCACGAATTAAAAAACGGGTAAGAAAAGTCACAATTACAAAACTTAAAGCATTGAGACCTAAAGGCGCATCAAGCAAAAGGTCTGTAAAAATTCCCATTCCAAATGCAAACCAGACCCCACACCATGTTGGCTGACATACTACCCAAAATAGCATAATCATTAACATGAATAATGGGCGCCAGCCTGAAATATCGTAGGATAGCGGGTAAACCATGAGCACTGAGCCGACAATTACAGAGAGGATAATTCCCCATAATGGATCGTTTCTTTTTTCTCGTTTCAATTTAGCGATCGGCATATGGTTGCTCCTTCGCTAAAGAATCAGAGAAAAGTACGACCACATGATGACCTGTTGCTAATTGTGCGGCTGGTGTAACATCAATTTCTGCAAACTCGCCCGAATTATGACGTCTTATTTTGGCAACTGTACCCACTGCGTACCCTGCTGGGAAATGTTCACCCAAACCTGAGCTAAACACTTTATCACCCACTTGAATATTCGCACTCGTCGGGACATATTCCATTTTCAAACGACCCAAATCACCAGTACCAGAAACAATCGCCCGCATTCCAGTGCGTTCAAGACGTACTGAAAGTGAATGTTCTTTATCTGATAACAACATTACACGTGAGCTATGAGGGTATACATTAATGATCTGTCCCATAATCCCCTTATCATCCAGAACCGTTTGACCGACCTTAAGATGGTCCATAGAGCCACGGTTAACAATGATGATATGACGTAATGGGTCTGCATCTGTCCCAATCACTTCAGCAATCTCCATACGTCCATCAATAATTAATGGAGTATCAAGAAGACCTCGCAAACGGGTGTTTTCAGCTGACAGTTCAGAAAGCTTCTGTAAACGAACCTGAGCTTGTAAAAGCTCAGCCTGCATCGCAGTATTTTCACGACGCAGTTGTGCTTCAGATTTTGTTTGTTGATTCAGCCATTCTCTCGACAGTACTGGATAACTGGCCAATGCATAAATTGGGTTATATGCAGCGTACAAGACATCCCTTGCTGGCTGAATTACATACGGCATGCGCCAATCAAAAAACAGCACAACCAAGCATGTAATGACCGCAATAATGAACGAGCGGAAAGATGGCGGCTGTCTTGAAAAAATATTCGGTTGCACCGCCTAATCCTTAAACTTAACCAACAAAAAGCATGTCATGGTTCGGGTTGTCGAAGAATTCCAATACTTTACCACCACCACGGGTCACGCAAGTAAGAGGATCTTCAGCAACCACAACTGGTAAACCAGTTTCTTGAGCTAATAATTTATCGAGGTTACGAAGTAATGCACCACCACCTGTCAACACAATACCGCGCTCGGCAATATCAGAAGAAAGTTCTGGAGGAGTTTGCTCAAGTGCAGATTTTACTGCGCTTACAATATTTTGTAATGGATCAGAGATTGCTTGAGTAATTTCGTCAGAAGTTACAGTAATTGCGCGAGGCACACCTTCTGCAAGGTTACGACCACGTACTTCAATTTCTAATGTTGTGCCATCAGAAACAGCCATACCTACTTCTTTTTTAATAATTTCAGCAGTGGTTTCACCAATTACACAACCGTGAGCTTTACGAACATAATTGATGATTTGCTCATCAAAAACATCGCCACCGATGCGTAAAGAGTCAGCATAGACACAACCTTGCAATGAAATAATTGCAATTTCAGTTGTACCACCACCAACATCCACAACCATAGAACCACATGCTTGTTCAACTGGCATACCTGCGCCAATTGCAGCAGCCATAGGTTCTTCAATGAGACGAACATCACGGGCACCAGCATTAAATACTGCTTCGCGAATCGCACGACGCTCGACCAAAGTTGATTTACATGGTACACATACAACTACACGAGGTGCAGGTGGGAACAAACGTTTTTCGTGAACTTTACCAATAAACTGATTCAACATGGTTTCAGTCACTTCAAAATCCGCAATTACACCGTCTTTCATTGGACGAATTGCAGAAATATTCGCAGGCGTACGGCCCAGCATTTGCTTAGCATCTAGACCTACAGCAGCAACAATTTTTTGTGAACCACTGTGACGAATTGCCACAACTGTTGGTTCATTTAATATAATGCCGCGGCCTGGTGCATAAATAAGTGTATTTGCTGTACCTAAATCAATGGCTAGATCCGGCGAAAACAAGCCAATTAGTCGTTTTAGAATCACGGTTCGTTCTCAGTTAAACTTTCATGTGGATGCAAGGTGGCAACTTTAAACTAAATGTGATGATTTGAACAAGTCAATCGCTTATTATAACGCACGATATTTTGAAAATTTTTAATACTGATTAGGTGATGTTATGTCTACATCGGATGCACAGCATTCAGCAGATTTAAATGCACAAACAGTTTCAGCAATCGCCAATCTTGCTCGATTGTCGCTCAATGATACGCAATCTGCTGAATATGCTCAAAGTCTAAATAAAATTTTAGGCATGATGGAAACCTTAAAAGGCATTGATACGGAAGGCGTAGAACCTTTGAAAAGTCCTTTTGACAATCCTCAACCTTTACGTGCTGATGTGGTAACGGAAAGCAATCATCGAGATGAATACCAAGCAGTTGCGCCTGCAACTCAAGATGGTTTGTATCTTGTTCCTCGCGTGATTGAATAACTTTTACTCAATTAACCCATCTTCCCTATTTTGAATGTAAAGAAATTTTACTCATGACTGATTTACATCGCTTATCAATTCGTGAACTTGCTGAGGGCTTAAGCCAAGCTAAGTTTTCATCTCGCGAACTGACTGAACATTATTTGCAACGTATTGCTAAAATTGACCCACTGGTAAAAAGCTATGTGACGGTTACACCTGAACAGGCGCTCGCGGAAGCTGATGCTGCCGATGCTGCTTTAAAAGCAGGTAATGCAACTGCTCTAACGGGTATTCCACTTGCTCATAAAGATATCTTTTGTACCAAAGGCATTAAAACAACTGCTGGTTCAAAAATTCTAGACAACTTCATCTCTCCTTACGATGCAACTGTTGTTGAAAAAACAAAAGCTGCTGGTCTTGTCACTTTAGGTAAAGTGAACATGGACGAGTTTGCGATGGGTTCAACTTCTGAAAGCTCATATGTTGGCGCAACTAGCAACCCATGGGCACTTGACCACGTTCCTGGTGGTTCATCAGGTGGTTCTGCTGCGGCTGTAGCGGCTGATTTAGCGCCTTTCGCTACGGGTACAGATACAGGTGGTTCAATTCGCCAACCTGCTTCTTTCTGTGGCTTAACAGGCTTAAAACCAACCTATGGTCGTGTATCTCGCTTCGGGATCATTGCTTATGCATCATCTTTAGACCAAGCGGGTCCGATGGCACGCTCTGCTGAAGACTGTGCTTACCTTATGAATGTAATTGCAGGTCACGATGCAAAAGACTCGACTTCGGTTAAAAAAGAAGTTGATGACTACGTTGCGAACTTAAATGGCACATCTGTAAAAGGCTTACGTATTGGTATTCCTAAACAGTACTTTAACGTTGCAGGCTTAGATGCAGACGTAAAAGCTCGTGTTGAAGAGTCTTTGAAGAAGCTTGAAGAAATGGGTGCAACGCTTGTTGAGATTGACCTCAACATGACTGAAGCTTATGTACCAACGTATTACCTGATTGCGCCAGCAGAAGCATCTTCTAACTTGTCTCGTTACGATGGTGTTCGTTACGGCTACCGCTGTGAAAACCCAGCAGACTTGATGGATCTTTACAAACGCTCTCGTTCAGAAGGTTTCGGTCCAGAAGTGCAACGTCGTATTTTGATTGGTACATACGCGCTTTCTGCGGGTTATTACGATGCTTACTATGTAAAAGCTCAAAAAGTACGTCGTTTAATTCAACAAGACTTCTTAAAAGCATTTGAAAATGTAGACGTAATTGCGGCTCCTTCTGCACCAACAACTGCTTATAAAATTGGTGCGAACTTAAGTCCAACTGAAATGTATTTAGGCGATATCTATACACTTGCAGTGAACTTAGCAGGCTTACCAGCAATTAATGCTCCTGTTGGTTTTGATAAAGACAGTTTACCTGTAGGCTTACAATTAATTGGTAACTACTGGTCAGAATCACAACTGTTGTCGATTGTTCATCAATACCAACAAAATACCGATTTCCATACTCAACGTGCGGCAATTGCTGAGGAGAATGCATAATGGCTGAAGCTCAAAAGTTGAAATTGATTGACGGTTGGGAAGTCGTTATTGGTATCGAGATTCACACTCAGCTTGCAACCAATTCTAAAATTTTCTCAGGTTCATCGACTGAATTTGGTCAAGACCCAAATACACAAGCGAGCCTTGTAGACTTGGCTATGCCGGGTGTACTCCCTGTTTTAAATGAAAAAGTAGTTGATCTTGCCATCCGCTTTGGTTTGGGTATCGATGCATACATCGACCAAGCATCTGTGTTTGCACGTAAAAACTACTTCTACCCTGACTCGCCAAAAGGCTATCAAATTAGCCAAATGGATAATCCAATTGTGGGCTTGGGTCATATCGACATTCAACTTGAAGATGGCACAACAAAACGCATTGGTGTAACTCGTGCTCACCTTGAAGAAGATGCGGGTAAATCTATTCATGACCAATTTGAAGGCATGTCTGGGATTGACTTAAACCGTGCTGGTACACCTTTACTTGAAATCGTTTCTGAGCCAGACATGCGCTCAGTTGAAGAAGCAGTGGCATATATCAAATCAATCCACACACTTGTGCGTTGGTTAGGTATTTCTGACGGTAACATGGCTGAAGGTTCATTCCGTGCAGACTGTAACGTGTCTTTACGTCGTCCGGGACAACCGTTTGGTACACGCTGTGAGCTGAAAAACCTCAACTCATTCCGTTTCATTGAGCAAGCGATCAATGTTGAAATTGAACGCCAAATGGAAATTTTGGAATACGGTGGAAGTATCGACCAAGAAACTCGTTTGTTCGATCCAAACAAAATGGAAACTCGTTCAATGCGTTCGAAAGAAGAAGCGAATGATTACCGCTACTTCCCAGATCCAGACTTGTTACCAGTAATTATTGCAGATGAGCAAATTGAAGCTGCTCGTGCTGCACTTCCAGAATTACCTGCGGCACGCCGTGCACGCTTTATCGCAGACTTTGCTGTAACTGAATACGATGCACATGTACTTACGCTCTCACGCGAAATGGCAGACTTCTTTGAAGCTGTTGTGGCTGCTGCGGGCGG
>NZ_JZFB01000005.1:109573-111310 GCF_001188385.1 Acinetobacter sp. V2
GAATTCTCAGGCGCATTAAACAAAGCGGGCCTAGATTTGGCTGACTCACCTGTTTCTGCTGAACAGCTTGGCGGCATGATCGCACGTATTATTGACAACACCATTAGCGGTAAGATTGCTAAACAAGTCTTTGGCTTTATGTGGGAATCGGAAGGTAAATCTGCCGATGACATTATTGCGGAAAAAGGCTTAAAGCAAGAAACTGACACTGGTGCAATTGAAGCAATCATTAAAGAAGTACTTGCAGCCAATGAAAAAATGGTTGAAGAGTACAAGTCTGGTAAAGAAAAAGCCTTTAACGGTCTTGTAGGTCAAGTCATGAAAGCTTCTAAGGGTAAAGCTAACCCTGCTCAAGTAAATGAATTAATGAAGAAGTTGATTGGTTAATTTGACTAGTCAAATTAACAAAAAGCCTCGATTTATCGGGGCTTTTTTATATCCTTCTAAAGCACCTTTCGACTAAAGAATGCACTTTTTCCTAAAAAATTACTCAGTGACTGTGCTAATTTAAATTAATAATTTAGATAACTTATATTTTAAAAAGAGAGATAAAATCATGTCTAAAAAGATTTTAATGTTAGTCGGTGACTATGCAGAAGACTATGAAACTATGGTTCCTTTTCAGTTCTTAACTGGTTTAGGTTATACCGTGCATGCTGTTTGCCCAAATAAAAAGAACGGCGACCATATTGCAACGGCTATTCATGATTTTGAAGGCGAGCAAACTTATAGCGAAAAACGTGGCCACAACTTTGCGATTAACTATGATTTTGATGCCATTAATACCGAAGACTATGTAGGTCTAGTTATTCCGGGTGGCCGAGCACCAGAGTACTTACGTATGAATGAACGTGTTGTCGAAATTGTACGTGAGTTCGATAGAGTGAAAAAACCAATTGCAGCCGTATGCCATGGCGCTCAGTTACTCGCTGCGGCAGATGTATTACAAGGTCGCCTCTGCTCAGCTTATCCAGCATGTGCTGCCGAAGTAAAATTGGCAGGTGGACAATATGCAGATATTGCTGTGACTGAAGCAGTTACAGATGGTCATTTGGTAACTGCACCTGCTTGGCCGGCACATCCAGCTTGGTTAGCACAATTCGTGAAAGTTTTAGGCGCTACGATTACGATCTAAATAGACCTTTTCATCCCAATTAAAATAAAGCCTGCTGATTAAATAGCAGGCTTTATTAATAAAATAGAAAACTAGATTTTTTATCTTGTGATTCCCAATTTATTCCAAATCTCTGGTGTTAAAAACGTCGTCACCAATTTATTTAAATCGATATAGCGCAATGTGCCCTGCAACTGCTGTTTAACTGCGGGGTCTTTAACAATATCTTCACCAGCACTTTGACCTAACTGCTGAAAAGCCTCTCCAACGGCCTTCACACCTTCAGCCTGAATCACAGCTTTAGTTTGGGTAGAACATTGCTCCACAATCACACGTTGTAAAACCTGCGCCAGTTTCTGATCTAACTGATCCTTTTGCTCAGGCGTTACATTACTAAATGCTTTTAAATCAGGATGGGCAGCTAAAGCCGTAAATGTCCATTGAAGCACCGTGGTCTTGTCTGAAGCCGTTGTAGCCTTAACTAAACAGTCACTTAACTGATCAACCGTTGGACCAGCCATCGCAATTTGGGTTGTACCCAGTACAGCAACTGCCATACAAACTGAACGGCTCAAATGTGAAAACTTACGGCGGGCAATCGCATAAACTTGACGTGACATGGG
>NZ_JZFB01000005.1:111352-115846 GCF_001188385.1 Acinetobacter sp. V2
TAGTGGTGTTACCTGTTATGACTCTGTAAATCGCCTATTTCTTCAAATTTAACAATTACTTTAATAATTAGCCCATTCCCGCATAATTCCATGCTTCTGGAATATTTGGCTGTTCTGGTGCTTTATTTAAATCAATATTTAAGTTTCTACTACCCTGATAAGATTTTTCACCTGAATCTGAGGCAGGTGATACGCTTAAACTATAACGATAGCGAAATTGCCACAACATAGGTTTAATCGGACGAATATCTAGACTGAGACTATCTTCATCATGGCATTTGCCTTGAGAACTTTCATAATCTTGCTCAGAAAAACATGCTCTAATCATCCGATTAAAACTAAATGGATAATTCGCAATAAATTGATGTGTCGTTCCAGACTCTGTTAACTCATAAAAACTAGCTCGTTCAATATTCGCACCACCTCCTGAGTACATTTCAGAAAATGAATCAATTACAGCAATTGCATAACGATTTTGGGTCATGGGAAAAAGCTTAGGAAAGATAAACTGCCCATCAGATGTACCCTCCTTTTGAGTAGAGAGATTTACATGCCACTGTTTCGATAGTTTGAGTCCCTTTGCAGAGTCGTTAAATTGAATAATATCTCCACCCGACAGAAGCCATAACTGCCGATCTGCTGTTTTTAAAACCCGCCATTGATCCGGATGCTCGCAAAGCTTTTTAACTTGTATGCAAAGTTGCTCCTGCTCATTCTGACTTAATTGTGTTTTTTTAAACTCTAAAATACTTAAGGGCGCAGCAAAAGCAGGCTTGGCAAAACAAGCAAACATTCCTGCTATAACCAAGAAAGCTATCTCTATTTTACTTTTGATCATTTTTTTATTTTCCTAATGATATTTCTTTTCAACAAAATGGCTATTTTACAATAGCTTCAATTCGATCAAGCTCCCACACCCCACCTGCTGCCAAGCCTTTGCACATCCCTGTCCACATATCCTTAGTCTGTACAAAACTCTTGCCGTCCCAGACCCATTCTTCACTTGCCCAACAATCGCCTATGCCTCTTCCTTTTTGAGCACTACTAATAATACCGCTATCGAAATCAGAAGCTGTTTCTGTCACAAACGTTGCTTTACCAGTCAAAGACTCATCGAGCACCCATGCCCCATACCCTTCGTTATAAGCACCTCTCCAACACAACGTAGTCGCCAAAACTTTCTTATTGGTTAGTTTATATAGCTCGATTTCTTGTGGCTCAGCTCCATCACTATTACCGCCATAAATTCCTTCACAAAAGTCTTCTTTAGGATTCGGATTAGCTGCTATCAAGCTACGGTGTATTGCTTGATACTGCTTGCTTTTAGGTTGTAGCGTTAAATAAGGTTTGTCTGTAGTTTTAATGCGTTTAACAAGTAGTTTTGGCTCCGGCATAAGTACTTTAGTTTCATTGGCAATGCCCTTTTTAACCAAAGCACCGACAGTCCCAATACGCTTCTGAAAATCATCCATTTTTAATAGCACAGCGGTCATTCCTGCATCGGAAATTTTCCATTCATGCTGAGCATTTTTAAATACAATTTCAGGTTTCTGTTTAGACTGTTGTAGTACAGCGTTGACTTGTGAATTATTCAATTTCCCCATCAATGGCAAATCGGTACCATCTATAGTTACAGTGCCTAAATCTTTGCCATTTACATAAAAATGAATATTTTTAAGCTGATTGGCTGGCAAACTTTGCTCATAGTCTGATAAAGCAAATTCGGCTTGCACAGCTTGTTTTGGCCCTGCTTTACGTACCAATAAAAGCGATGCTGGATTATCACCATTGTCTTCATTTTGATAGCCTGCGGCTTTACATGTACCCGTATTGCTACAAGAGATTTCCCATTCTTGGTGTGAAAATGAAATACCTTTTATGTCTTGAGCAAAACCATAAGAACTGATGACTGATAAACAGCACATTGAAAGGATTTTTTTCATTTTTTCATGTCTCTGCTGGTCTGTTTTATTATGAAGTTAAAAACAGTTTTAAATTTTGAATTACCTTACAGTTTAAAAGAATATGTTAGATTTATATAAGATTTAAATTGATTACTTTCTAAAAATGAAAAAATTAAATTTTCTATTATGCACAGCATTGATCAGTCTAACTTCAACTGCTTATGCAGAAGTAAAAAGCTTTACTCCCCATTTTCCAAAGTTTTATAACTCTGCTGCAACCCGCAAAGCAGATAATCAGTTCTACGCTCTAGGAAAGGCAAAGTTTTTAAACGGCGTTACAGTGCCGTTTTATGGTGTTACAGCACAAAGCCCAACAGAGAATGGTTTACTTAAAGACTTTGAAACCTGTACACCTAAAAGCTGCCATTTTAATTTTAAACTCGATGCTCAGCATGCAAAACAACTCAAGCTTCTTGCATTACCTGAAACAGGTTTAGTGCTCGTTCCAAGAAATTGGCAAGATATGCAAGCAAATGCAGGTGCTAACGGGACTGGTTTTGCTCTAATAATGAGTGCAGATCAAAAACAAGCAATAGAACTCTATGATTCTTCATTCTGTGTTGGCTGTGGACTACCAAATGCAACGCTTTATTTTCCTGAGCTGTTAAAAGAAAGTCTTGAAAATGAATTCGGTGGTTATAAAGACCCTAAAAAACTAATCAATATTGTTCATCCTTCTAAGAAAGTGGCTTTTTTTAGTTATCAAATTCCACAAGTGAACAATAAAACGCATGGTATTGCTAAATATGATGATGAAGACACTTTTAACTATAAAGAGATTCAAGTCACCTTAGATAAATCTCAACAGTCTTTAGTAGGACCTATCCTTAATTTTTACAACTCAACTCATTAAATTTTTACATCTATAAAAAAACCCGCTTTCGCGGGCTTTCTTTTATTTATGTAGTATCGATTCAAAAGCTTTTAAACGCTTATAAATCGAAAGTAATTCAATAATTGTTTTCCATGAACTAATTAAATATTGGAAGGATTCACGAACCTTATCGAATACACCGCCAATTTGGTTAATCAAACCTAACGTCATCTTCCCACTTGCAATTGCAGGGAATAAAACGACTAGACTATATAAAATGTCTAACTGCTTATACCAAGTTGCTACCAAGTTAAAATAAGCATAATGGAAATAGAGTCGGAAGTAGTTTTTACGGACTTTACTAAATAACTCACGTAACGTAGCCGGTTTTGCGCGGTCTGCATGGTCTTCACCATAGACCAATTCTTTACGATAAGCTGCTTCTACTTTTTGATTATTAAACTGTAGTCCCGGTAATTTAATACCAACGACCATTAAAAGAATCGTACCAAAAGCAGCCCATACAATTGCGGCCCATACTAGAGAATGTTCTAGTTCACCAACAATTGGTAAAACGGGAACATGTTTAGACAGTTGAAATAAAATAGGTAAAAAGGCAATTAAAATCATGACTGCTTTTACCAGTTCAACACCTAAGTCTTCCATAATAGTTGCAAAGCGCATGGTGTCTTCTTGCACACGCTGCGAAGCACCTTCAATATGACGCAGTTGTTCCCAATGTTCTGTGTAGTATTCATTCATTGCTGTACGCCAACGGAATACATAATGGCTTGTGAAAAAAGCATTAATTACAGCAAGAGTCACAGCAACCATAGCAATATAAAGAAAGACCATTGTCTCACTATATAGTGCCGAGAGGTCCCCACCTCCACTCGAAAGCATTTTTTGAATTAAGTCCCAAAATGGTACATACCATGCATTAATCGCAACACTGACCTGAACACCAAACCAGATGTTAAATAAAATAAATGCAGAGCCCCATATAGACCAACGCTGCCATGGATTATGAGAAATTGTCTTCCAAAAGCCAGCAAAAAGTGCAGTAGAGACTAAAAACCAGAGATAAAACCATAAGAAAGTTGGAGACCAAAAACGACTCACACCCACAGGGAGTTGTGCATCATGATAGCCCTTAGCAAACCCGATAAAAGTTCCCCACGTGTTTCCACCTGAGTACCAGAGCACCATATTGAGTGCGATCCAAACAACCACAGATATAAAAAAATACCGTGGTGATGGAAAGAATGATTTGAACATTAAGCGTGGATATCCTTATATTTCTTCAAATTTACAATGAAAAGAATACTAAAACCTAAACCTTAAAATTGTGAAGGGCAAAGTTTAGAGAATTGTCAATTTTTCCCGTTTCATTGAAGGATTTGATCGTTTTTTTGTAAATTAATCCCTTTTTAGCAATTTAATCCATTTAAATTACCTTGTATATGACTCTTGATAGAGCCATATACGGCTTTTATAACACAGCAATATCGGAGATTAAATCTCTTCTTTACGAACAATATAACCTTCCAACTGCATTGCCTGAATCAGCAAATCTAAGTCAGAAGCGCTTTTGAGCTCAACATCAACACTCACGGCGCTTTCTTTGGCACGGCTTGTCGCTGCAAAGCGTTCATGACGCAATTCATAAATATTACCGCCTTGCTCAGCAATAATTGCAGTTAAACGGGCTAAAGC
>NZ_JZFB01000005.1:115891-119506 GCF_001188385.1 Acinetobacter sp. V2
CGCCCTGTACGCGTTAAATGACGTTGCAATACAGAGACCATAACGCGTGTATCAATATTGCCACCAGACAGCACTACACCCAGCTTATGACCTAAAAATAGATCAGGACGAGACATAATTGCAGCAATACCTGTTGCACCAGCCCCTTCACATACTGTTTTCTCAATATTGAGTAACAGCGCAATTGCCTCTTCAATCATGTCTTCAGTAACAACAACAATGTCATCAACATATTGTTTAGCAACTTGAGTTGTAAGCTCGCCCGGAGTTTTTACCGCAATACCTTCTGCAACTGTAGAGCCCATTGAAACGGCATGCTGATAATTGCATAGAAGTTTCGCCATACTTGGATATACAACCGATTGCACCCCAATCACTTTAATTTTGGGATTGATAGCTTTAGCAGCAATCGCAATACCAGAAATTAGACCACCACCACCAATTGGCACAACTAAAATGTCTAGTTCGGGAACAGCTGCAAGCATTTCGAGTGCAATGGTTCCCTGACCTGCAATAATTTCTGCATCGTCAAATGGATGAATAATTGTTAAAGATTCTTCTTGTGCAACACGGTGCATTTCAGCAGCAGCTTCTGAAAAGTCTTGTCCATGTAAAATGACTCGTGCCCCATATTCACGCACTCGTTGTACTTTTACATTAGGTGTCGATTTCGGCATTACAATAGTTGCTGTTACGCCTGTACGCTGAGCATGATACGCTACGCCTTGCGCATGATTTCCTGCCGAAGCTGCAATAACACCATGTTGTTTTTCTTGGTCAGATAAACACAACAGTTTATTCAGTGCACCCCGTTCTTTAAAAGAAGCTGTAAATTGTAAGTTTTCAAATTTCAGCCACATCTCAGCCCCTAAGGTTTTAGAAATGGTTTCTGAGAAAACAAAAGGAGTTTTTACGACTAAACCTTCTAAACGCTCTGCGGCAGCATGAACATCATCTAATGTTGGAAAACCATTTTTAACCTGTTGCTGTATCATTTATCTAGTCAGCCTCAATACATTACAAATCAATTATTTTTTAAAAATGACATCAATATTTTATATTGGTCATCAGAGTTTTCAGCATATCCAACATATACCTAATATACAAAAATTTTTATTCCAAAAATTAAGGATTTAAACTCACATAAAAAAAGCCCTATTCAGGCTTTTTAATTAATTTTCAAATAATTAACGTCAAATTATTGAGTTTGTGCACTTAATCCTTCAGTAGACATATTCTGTTCAGCTATTTTTTCATCAATAGCAAACTGAATATCGGAAAGTTTGGCATTGGCTGCATCGATGCCAGATTTCATGGTGGCTTCACGGCCTTTCACATCAAAAATATGCGCTTTTTCTCTTAAATCTGGCTGAATAACAACATCCGCATATTGTAATTCTTCTGCCGCCAAACGACCTTGCATAATATTAATATTCTGGTTAAACAGTCCCCAAACATTCGATGTTTCTGTGTAAATCGGCTGAGCTAAAATATCAACGGCAATAATGACATCAGCGCCTAAATCTCGTGCGACTTCAACTGGTACAGGGCTCACTAACCCGCCATCTACATATTCTGATTTTCCAATTTTAGTAGGTACAAACATACTTGGAATCGAAGCAGATGCTCTTACCGCTTGCCCAGTATTACCATAGTTAAATACGGTTTTAGTGCCATGCTTTAATTCGGTTGCAACCACATACATTGGGATTTTCATTTTTTCGAGTGGCATGTTGTTTACTTGCTGGTTAACGTAGTTTTCTACTTTTTTACCATCAAAAAAACCTTTTAGTCCGATACTAATATCACGCACATCACCAGCTTTCATTTTTAAAGCAGTATCACGTAATTGAGCAGGACTTTTACCACTGGCATAAAGTGCTCCAACAATACTACCCGCACTGGTACCTACAATAAAATCTGGTCGGATACCATGTTGTTCCAAAACCTCAATGACACCAATATGAGCATAACCTCGTGCTCCTCCACTACCCAATACGAGCGCAACCACAGGACGTTTTTGCTGTTTTTTAATTCGTGCAAATGGCTGATCAACAGAGCGAGCATAAGCCTCTGCTGTTGGTGATTTTAGCGCAGCAGATAAGTGTGTAGTGGTCTGGCATCCTGCCAACACCATAGAGAGTCCGAGAACCCACAATTTAAGCTGTTTCATGGCCTATCTTCGCACTATGAGGTTTAAGTTCGGATTGCAATTTTAGTTGTTAGTCTCGTTAAAAGCTGTATTGAATTTATTTAATTTGTCATGTTTAAAATTTAGACTCAAGTATTTTATTTATCCCCCTTATGAAAAAGGCCCCTTATTTATAAGAGGCCTTTTGTAACTTACCAGATATCTGAATCAACTTTTTTCTTCAATTCCGGATATTTATCAATTTTAAACTCAGGCTCTTTAATACCTTTTTTCAATTGTTCACGGTAATCTTTCAACAATGTGCGTGCCATCGGTGTTAACAGTAAAATTGCAATCAAGTTAATGGTTGCCATGATACCCATAAACAAGTCAGCCATAGACCAAACAAGTGGAACACTACCAATTGCACCGAAGTACACCATCACCAATACAAAAATACGGAAGATGAACATGACTTTCGGGTTGTTATTAATAAACTGCACATTACCTTCTGCATAGGCATAGTTACCTAGTACAGCTGAATAACAGAACAAGAATAATAGAACAGCAAGGAAGTCTGATCCCCAATGCCCAACTTGAGTTTCTAAAGCACGTTGAGTTAATTCAACACCAACAAAACCTGCATCTTGGTAAACACCAGAAACCAAAATAATGATTGCAGTACTTGTACATACAATGAAAGTATCTACAAATACACCGAGCATTTGTACCAAACCTTGGTTTACAGGATGTTTTACATCAGACGCAGCCGCTGCGTTTGGTGCAGAACCCATACCAGCTTCGTTAGAGAACAAGCCACGCTTAATCCCTTGCATCATTGCCATTGATACTGCCGCACCAAAGAAACCACCTGCTGCAGAATTAAAATTGAAAGCTTCAGTCACAATCAGCTTTAAAATATCAGGCAAAATCGCATAGTTACTGATTGCAATATAGAGAGCAACAGATAGGTAAAGACCTGCTTTTAAAGGTACAAACATCTCAGCAAATTTAGCGATACGCTTAATACCACCAAAAATTGCCAATGCAACCATAACGACAAGTGCAATACCAACCCATGAAATTTCTAGATCAACGCCACCTAAATGAGCAATAACGTTGGCTTTATCCCAACCCCAAGCATGTGAAGATGCATTAGCAATCGCATTGATTTGAACTGAGTTGAATACGAAACCGTAGGTAAAGATCAATGCAAGTGCGAAGACCACACCAAAGGTTTTACTGCGCAAACCTTGAGTAATATAGTAGGCTGGTCCACCACGGAACTGTTTACTTTTACTATCTCTAACTTTAAATAGCTGAGCAAGCGTAGACTCAATAAAAGCAGAGCTCATACCAAGAACAGCAGTTACCCACATCCAGAAAACTGCACCAGGACCGCCAATTGCGATAGCAATTGCTACACCAGCAATATTACCTACCCCAACACGGCTCGCAAGGCCAGTTACAAACGCCTGAAAAGG
>NZ_JZFB01000005.1:119552-129822 GCF_001188385.1 Acinetobacter sp. V2
TTCATCACGCGGATACTTTGCAAGAACATGCGAATTTGCACAGCTCCTGTTAAGACCGTATAAAAAATACCTACAGCTAGCAAGAAAATAACCAAAAAGTCCCATAAAGGGTCATTAAAAAATTTTACCCACGACATCAGTGTGGCATTGAGTTGTTCATTCATACTCGGTCCGCTTACGTTCCTTGCTAATGTGCTAAAAGCACATGCCAAAATACTGCAATAAACAAAAAAGCCCCTAGAAACCGGGACTTTTCAGTAAATTCAAGAAAAAACTTTTAATGTCAATTGAATAGCAATTACCGTCACAAGTTTAAGCAACATCATGCCCAACACTAAGCCTTTGAAGGTTGCATGAGAGAAAGCGACCTTCAGATAAAATAATATCATTGCGCTACTGAACTTTTCCGCTTTCGGAAAAACAGTATGCATCGACTCAGCTACAAACTTGGAAACTAACAAATGACCACCGCTAAATAAACTCGTCTAATGATTCCCATCAGTTAAGCGAGTTTTACAAAATCTGGATTTAAGCCAATAAGCATATTTACATATACTTTTGAACAAATGTCTAAACTGGATATAAATTTCAAAGACTGTAACGAGCCATCGCCATAATGCGACTATCTGCGCCCTTTTCTCCATGATCAAAGAAGAGTGCGTTTAGACCTGTACTAAGCTGTTGTATTTTTTGTGGCCCAGTAGCTGCTTGAGTTACGTTCATTTTCATGGTTGCAATGGTAATCGCCAATCCTTGTTTCATGAACTGCTTGTTGATGAGTGGTAAACTCATGTAAAGCTCCTATACCTCGTGTATTTCTCCATTTCTGCATCTAAATCCTTTTTGTAAAAGGATTTTGTTTGCAGCCACTATTTCCTAACGTGAGTATGGAGAAATCATACCTGCGTAAAAAAGTCGGTATTATGCAGAAATTTAAAGTTTTGTGTATATTTTTCATTAAAATTTTATATAAAAAATGGTCATATTTTATATAAAACTATCCGTTTTGTACTGTTTTTAAACATATTATACCTTTATTTCAATTGAATATTTTTCACCCACTCACCGTTATGCTTTTATTTTTATAACCGACAAAATCACACTATTTTGTCTATTTAAATCTAAAGTGGCATATTCGAATTATGATTAATCAGACAATATGTCTAGACTAATTAAATTATCATACCTGTAAGCATATCTCTTTTCTAATATTTTTTGCTTATAAATGAAGTACTTTCAAAGTATGAAAGTAAACTTCAAAAAGTATGAAATATTTACGAAAAAGATGTAGGAGTACTCATGAATCTGGAACAAGTTCGTCTCGTTGATGAAGCTATCACTTCTCGACATTCTGTCCGCGCTTTTTTAAATACTCCAATTGAGTCAGAAGTCATTAAGGATATATTACAAGTCGCAAGTCGAGCACCTTCTGGAACAAATACTCAACCATGGAAAGTCTATGTGGTAACAGGCAACAAGCGTGATGAAATGGTAAAGCGTGTTTGTGCAGCACAAATTGAAGTTTCAAAAAAACCAGAACTTGCAGAAAAATATAAAGAAACCTTTGCCTATTATCCTGAGAAATGGATATCGCCGTTTATTGATCGCCGCCGTGAAAATGGTTGGGGACTCTATGGTCTACTCGAAATTAAAAAAGGTGAAAAAGAAAAAATGGCAGAACAACAGTTACGTAATTTCAAACTGTTCGATGCTCCAGTCGGCCTTTTCTTTACTGTCAATAAAACGATGGGAATCGGGTCTAAAATGGATATCGCAATGATGATCCAGAACGTGATGGTTGCTGCTAAGGCACGTGGTTTAGATACATGCCCACAAGCAGCTTGGAACCATTTTCACCCTGTTGTTTTAGATATCTTGGGTGCATCAGATGAAGAAGAGCTCGTATGTGCAATTGCGTTAGGCCATGCTGATCCCAACCACATTGTAAATACCTTTATAACCCCTAGAGAACCCGTTGAAAATTTCGCAGTTTTTCTAGACGAATAATATATAAGTAGCCATTCTCTTAAAACTATGAGAATGGCTTTATTGTTACCTGTTTCGTCGCTTTTAATACGACAATAAAACCGCTTAGTGTAAATAACACCATCATCACGCCCATATTGAGCGACGCAGACCAAATAAGGAAATTAAGTAATACACCACCTAACAGGCCACAAGCGAATTGCATACTTCCCATGATTGCACTCGCTGTCCCTGCGCGAGCGCCTTGTTTGGACATTGCCAACGCCATTGCATTTGGTCCTGTTAAACCAATCCCTGAAATCGCTAAAAATAGCCCTAACATTACAAGCCATAAAGGTGCCGCAGGAATTAAACCAGCAATTAATACAATGCTTGCTCCTGTTACTTGTACCATTGAACCAGCTCTTAAACGTTTAGTGATTTCAACACGTGTTGTTAAGTGCTTGTTTAAAGATGACATCAACATAATGCCAAAAGCATTCAGTCCAAATACATAAGCAAACTCTTGCTGATTAAGTCCGTACTGATCCATAAACACTGCTGGTGCTGAGCTGATATAACAAAATAGTGCTGCTCCTGTTAAACACCCTGCAAACATAGGTAAACGGAAGCTCGTATCTTTGAAAATAGCCCCATAGAGGGTCACTACTTGATATGGTGAAAGCTTAAGCCTTTTATCAGTTGCTAATGTCTCTTTAAAGAAGAAATGTACACACAACCAACATATGACGCCGACAATTGAAAGGGCAATAAAAATAGCTTGCCAAGGAAACCAGATTAAAATCCATGCTCCAATCATAGGTGCCAAAATTGGTGCAAGTCCCATTACAATCATCATGCTTGAAAAAGCTTGTGCCGAGCCTTGAACGTCTAGTTTATCGCGTATTGCTGCACGAGCCATAACCACACCCACACAGCCACCTAAAGCTTGCAAAATACGAGCAGCAATCAAGCCCCATTCATTTGTCGCCAATACGCAAAATAAGCTTGCGACTGCGTAAAGTGCGAGGCCAAAGTAAAGTGGTTTTTTTCTACCAATACGGTCGCTTAGAGGACCATAAACCAATTGCCCAACAGCTAAACCAAAAAAGTAAGCTGGTAATGTATTTGCCACCATTTGCGTACTTACCCCAAAATCATGAGCCATTTGTGGCAAAGCAGGTAAGTACATATCGATGGATAATGGCCCTAAAGCCGTAAGCAAAGCGAGCAGCATAATCCAGCCAATAGAGTATTGACGCTGGGCTGTTTGTTCAGACATAACGATATTTCATTTTTCAATCATTTGCATACAGACAAGCTTACACTGTCTATCGTATGATTTGTGCAACATTGGTGTAGAAATACACAAATCCTTTATCACTCAGGTTGATCAGCAAGGACTTCCTTTGAAATCTTGGTTTAAACGCCTAAAAAGAGCGACTTATAACACAACATTTATGTATAACGTACGAATGCTGATAGCCTTTTCAGGAACTGCTTTCGTGCCTTATTTTTTAGGCTATCAATTAGCAACCATTCCACTCACTTTAGGTGTAGTCGCAGCAGGTTTAAGCGATATTGATGATCGCTTTTCCGTGCGAATCATGAACCTGATTTATACTTATATTGGGTTCTTCGTTACCGCTGCTTCCGTACAACTACTTTTCCCCTACCCAATGGCTTTTGCTTTAGGGTTAATTGCATCATGTATTGGCTGGATTTTACTCGGTTCATTAGGACGTCGTTACGCAACCATCTCTTATGGCTGTTTAGTTGTTTCAGTCTATACCATGCTAGGTGTTCATCTTTTTGATCACTGGTATATTCAACCGGCCCTTTTAGTTGCAGGTGCTGCATGGTATGGCCTCATTGCTACTATTAGCTTTTTATTATTTCCGGTTCGACAACTACAAGACAAACTGGCTGCATCTTATGCATCCCTAGGTGATTTTCTTTTCGCAAAATCAAATTTGTTTGATGTAGATATGACTCCTGCCAGCTATCAGCAAAGTATGATTGAGCTGTCGTTAGAAAATGGTAAATTAATTACGATTTTTAATGACTTAAAAACAGCTTTACTGACTCGTTTAAAAGGTGACCGTGGACAAAAAGATACACGCCGAAGCTTACATTATTATTTTGTTGCTCAAGATATTCATGAACGTGCTGACTCAGCCCATATTGACTATCAAAAATTAGCGAAAATTTTTCAGCACAGTGATATTTTATTTAGATTCCAACGAATTTTGGCTGTTCAAGGTAAAGCTTGCCAAGAGTTAAATGAATGTATTTTGCAACGCAAACCTTATAACCATAACAAACGCTTCAAGCAGAGTTTTGAGAACTTAAGACTATCTTTAGAGAAGCTAAGACGCGATCAGCATTATGACCTTTTATGGGTAAATGCTCTTTTCGCTTTATACCAAAATTTAAAGTCTATCGATTCCCAGTTACTCAACTTGGAAACTGAACAACACATTCAATCTGATAAAGTAAAACAAGCCGAGAACCAGCTGAAAGATGATGATTTACAAGGATGGAATGATATTGTCATCCGAATAAAACAGAACTTAACTCCTGAATCAGTGCTATTCCGCCACGCGATTCGCGTCTCGATTGTTTTGTTTATCGGATATGTCTTTATTCAAATGACCCATATTGAATATGGCTATTGGATTATGCTTACAGCTCTATTTGTAAGCCAACCCAACTTTAACGCGACCAAGCGCCGCTTACGTTTACGAATTGTTGGGACGTTAGTGGGTATTGTCGTTGGACTTGCGATTATCTTCTTAATTCCTTCGACAGAAGGACAACTATTCATGTTGATATTAAGTGGAGTCCTGTTTTTTGAATTACGCAGTAAACAATATGCACAGGCAACTGCCTTTATCACCATTTTGGCATTAATTAACTTTAATCTAGATGGTTCAGCAATGGCTGCTGCCATTCCTCGATTTGTAGATACTTTAATGGGATGTGCTTTAGCTTGGTTTGGGGTGACCTTTATTTGGCCTGACTGGAAGTTTCGACGTTTGCCTCGCAACATCAGACGCTCACTACAAGCCCAATGTAATTATTTAGCTGAAGTCGTCAAACAATATCATGAAGGCCGTAATCATGCGCTAAATTACCGAATTGTACGTCGAGCTGCACATAATACAGATGCTGAAGTTGCTTCACTTATTTCAACTTTAGCAACTGAACCAGACTTTGACCCGACTCGTAAATCCGATATTTTTGAATTTTTATGTTTAAACCATACATTTTTAAGTTATATCGCAGCACTTGGAGCACATCGAGAAAACATTCAGGATCAAGCTGTCCTTAAACTATTAGACCAAGCCCTTGATGATATTCAAGGGGCGCTATTAAGAGACGAAATGCCTGATCTTACAGCACAAAATATGCTCCAAACGATACGTCAACGTTTAAGCCAAAATGATGAAGACGACCAAAAATCACTCATTATTTTACAACAGCTCTCGCTCATGCTTGGTGTATTGAACCGATTTAGTATGTTAAAACAACGGCTAAGTCATGATCTTGATAATGATGCTAGTGAGCTTGCATCATTATAAATTTGCCTCGGAATTTAGTATTAAATTGGCATAATATCCTTTCCTGACTTATGCCAATTAGTGCTAAACTTAAAACAGTTTACAATTTGTTATTTGCACTATGACCGCGAAAACTTTATACGCTTATACGCTTCAGCCTGTTCCATATGACGTGTCAGAAGCTGAGCAACGTAATGCACAGCTTCTTATCTGGCGCAGCACTAATAAAATCAGCACAAAAATTTGGGCAATTATGGGTGTCGTTTTAGCCCTAGCTATATTAGGTCTTATTTTTATTAAGAACTACTCTACTGTTTTTTGCTGGGTTGCTATTGTCGCTGTAGTACTTTACTACCTAGGTCGTAAATACGGATTAGAATGGTACGTTAAACGCAAAATGAATGAATTTCCGGTACAGGAAATCAAAGGTATTCGTTTAGGTGTACAGCCTCATGGCATCGTGATGCGTCAGCAAATGGGCCTTCAAGAAGGCGTTGGTACAATTGGATGGAAAAATATCTACGAATGGTACAACGCACCTGATTTCATTTTGGTCAATTTCAAAGTAAAAGATCCAAAAGGTCAAGAGCAGCAAGGTGCTTATATTTTACCTAAGCGCATGGATTCTAAGAACTTTTCTTTCAATACGATTCGTACCCACTTAAAAGAATCTGTAGGCGAACCAAAAACCTTGTAATTTTAGATTCTATAAAAAGCCTCCTGATGGAGGTTTTTTATTAAAGTAAAAATAAATGATAATGAAAATTAATATTATCTCCAAAATCCATATTATCTACTCAATCTTCGGCTATACTTCGTTACAAGATCTCCATCATATTTACATTTTCGACCATGTTTAAAAAAATTTTATTTCAAATTCATTGGTTTCTGGGTATTACTGCTGGCCTCATCTTATCTATTATGGGTGTAACAGGTGCAATTTATTCTTATGATCAACAAATTTTAAAATGGGTGAATTCTGATAGTTATGTTGTTCAAGCTGAAAACACTCCAAAATTAACTCCTGCTCAGCTATATCAACATTTCAATACAACTCAGCCTGAAATTAAAATTAATAGCATTACGATTGCCAAGGACCCCACCTCTTCTTCTGTTGTGAATATTGAAAAAGAAGGTGAACGTCGTGGCTACAATATGATGGTTAATCCATATAACGCTCAAGTTCTGCCCGATGTTAAAGGCCGAAAACTGTTGATATTGATACAACAAATTCATCGTAATTTAACAGCTGGTGAAGTTGGCAAACAAATTACTGGTGCATGCGCACTGATGTTAATTTACTTCGTACTCAGTGGGCTATATTTACGCTGGCCTAAAAAGCATTCTGCTCGTCAATGGCTCGCTGTGAAGCCGAAACTCAAAGGCCGAAATTTTATTTGGGACCTACATGCTGTTGTGGGTACGTGGGTCATTGTTTTTTATCTTCTTTTCGCTTGTACAGGTCTATATTGGTCTTATGACTGGTGGCGTAGTGGCATGTTCAAAGTGATGGGAGTTGAACAACCTAAACCACAAGGTCATGGTGCCACTCCTCAAAATCGCGGAATGCAACAAGGTAAACAATCTGACCGTAATAAGGATAAAAAATCAGAGCCTCAATTAGATAATACTCAGCTCATTACAGCACTTAATCAAACATGGAGTGGCTTCAATAGTCAGGTCGGGCGCGATTATTCGACACTAACATTGAACTTACCGAAAAAAGATGATGGAAAAGTTGAGTTAAGCTTTGTCGATGCTACGCCACAACATGAGCGTGCACGTAACCAAGCCATCTATAATTATCAAACTGGTAATATCGAAAAGATGGAGCTTTACGAAGATAAAAAGCTTAATCAAAAGATCATGAGCAGCATGTTACCGGTGCATCGTGGTAGTTTCTTTGGACCAATTTATCAATTTGTTGCAATGCTTGCTTCATTAGCCATGCCTTTGTTCTTGGTCACAGGATGGATGCTTTATCTTAAACGCCGTAAACAGAAAAAATTAACGCAGGCGGCTCGTCAGTCTTTAGCTGGACAATACATTGATCCAAATGCGAAACCTTGGCTTATTACCTATGCAACTCAAACAGGTGTAGCCGAACAACTCGCTTGGAGTACGGCAACAAGTTTACAAGAAGCTCATCAACCTGTTCAGGTTAAACCTGTACAGCAGCTCACACAGTCTGATTTAGAGCAGCATGAGCAGGTTCTATTTGTAATCAGTACTTATGGTACTGGTGATGCACCAGATCTCGCCACAAGCTTTGCTAAAAAGCTTTTAAAAGCAAATCTAGATCTTAAACACATCAACTATGCTGTTTTGGCATTAGGTTCTAAAGAATATCCTGATACTTATTGTAGCTTTGGACATGAGGTAGACCTCTGGCTTAAAACTAATGGTGCTCATGCCCTCTTTAGTACAATTGAAGTTGATAATGCAAACTTATCGGATATTCAAAACTGGAATCAGGCACTCGCGAAAGCAACTAAATTAGATTTGCATGCGGTAAACTTAGAAAAAGTATTTGATACATGGGTACTGCAACAACGTGACCTACTCAATCCAAATAGCTTAGGTCAACCTGCTTATAATATTGAGCTTAATGCAAAGCACGAAGCACTATGGCAAGCAGGTGATATTGCTGAAATTCAACCAGGTAATAGCCCTGAACGTATTCACGACTTTTTGCAGAAGCATCATATTCTTAAAAATACAAAAGTTGACTCATTACAGATTCCAATCGAAAAAGCACTTTGGAATAAAGATTTAACGGGCGAAATTGAACCCTTTGCGAATCTGGACCATTTATTAGAGCAGCTCCCTAACTTACCAACGCGAGAGTATTCGATTGCGAGTATTCCTTCTCAGCAAGTGCTTCGTTTGGTTGTTCGTCAACAATATGACGCATCTGGTAACCTAGGTTTAGGTTCGGGCTGGCTCACTCAACATACGCAAGTTAATAATGAAATTGCTTTACGTATTCGTACCAATGAATCATTCCATCTTATTGATGACAACCGTCCTATTATTTGTATTGGTAACGGAACAGGTATTGCTGGCTTAATGAGCCTATTACACACCCGTACTCGTCATGATTACACTGAAAACTGGTTAATCTTTGGTGAGCGTCAAAGAGCATGTGATTTCTTCTATTCATCAACTATTGAGGCATGGCAAACAACAGGAATGTTAAAACGCCTTGATTTAGCATTTTCAAGAGATCAAGAAAAACGTGTGTATGTTCAGGATGTAATCCGTCAGAATGCAGCAGAATTAGTAAGCTGGATAGAACGCGGTGCTGTTCTGTATGTATGCGGTAGTATTGATGGTATGGCAAGCGGAGTTGATCAAGCACTTATCGAAATTCTGGGTGAAGAACAAGTAGATGAGCTAAGACAACAAGGCCGTTACCGCCGTGATGTCTATTAAAGACCAATAAAAACAAAAACCGAGTAATAGCTTAAATGCTTTACTCGGTTTTTTATTGCATTCAGAATGATTTTGCATACACTGTCTGCAATTTAAATTGCAACTCTAAGCACAATGCAAGTCAGTAAGTGGATCCGTATTTTCCTAGCAATCATTGGTTCGATTTTATTTCTAGATGGATTAGTTTTAATTTGTCTCAATAAAATTAATGTAGGCACAATTATTCCTTTCATTTTAGGTGCTTTCTTCTGCCTTTATTCTTTATTTTATTATCACTTAGAGCGCTTTTTCTTCTATCATTATCGCTTACACACGCTTTGGCGTTTTGGGTGGCTATGCTTCTGGATATGGCTAACTGGCTTAGGCTATTTTTTTAGCTTTATTAAAGAAAATAAAGATACTTCAGATAATATTCCTCCAGTAAAAGCAATTATTGTCTTAGGAAGCGGTGTCGAAAATGGTCAACCATCTACAATTCTTGCAAAACGTTTAGATACAGCCGCCCCTTTAGCGCTTAAACAACAGCAAGCAAAAGTTGTTTTAACAGGTGGTTTAGATTTTTCAGAAAAAGAAAGCGAAGCATTAGTGATGTCTCGTTATCTTCAGCAAAAGTATCATATTGCAAAAGAACGGATGATTCTTGAAGATAAAAGTACCAGCACTGAGCTTAATTTGAAAAATAGTCAACCACTATTAGCACAGCAGCACATTAACTTAAACCAACCAATTGCTATTGTTACAAGTGATTTTCATATTCCTAGAGCAGAAGCAATTGCAAAAAAACAGGGCTATACCCAAGTTTATGGAGTAGCAGCCGAAACACCATTAGCTACTCGCTATAATGCATGGTTACGTGAATATTTCGCGTATGCGAGTGGATGGCTTCTAAACGAATATTAAAAGTAATTTAGTCGAAAAACTGCTATTCAAAAAAATAGCAGTTTTTTTATTTGCCAAAATATTAGCAATCAGTACAAATATAAAGTCGATCTAAGCTGAAAATAATAAATTGCAGATTAAATTCTTATATTTAGTCTCAAATGAAACAAATTTAATGAGGATCAGGAACCCATCGAAGGCATAAGTATAGAAGTACTAAAGTTAAAAAATTGAAATCAATAGAAAAATAACTTAAAGGAGTAAAACTTTATTTTTTTAGAATAGAAAATTTGAACCCATACTTAATCACATAGTAAATAAGTTTACATGCAAGCATAAGATATTTATGGAAGAATTAATTTAGGAAATTAAATTTTCTGAAAGAAATAATGGTGGGCGCTGACGGGATCGAACCGCCGACATTCTGC
>NZ_JZFB01000005.1:130484-131306 GCF_001188385.1 Acinetobacter sp. V2
CGTCTTCATCGTTTGTGAGGTGCATTATAGAGAATCTTTAACAGGTGTCAAACGCTTTTCGACTTCTTTTTAAAAAAATGCGAATGAATGATTAAAAATAAGTCATTATTAAGTAAAAAACAATTTTTTGTATTTTATTTAAACACTTATTTCAATATTTACCACATTTACACAGCTCATCAAGATTAGATAAAACTTGCTCTCAGGTTAAAGATTGTTCGGATAAATAAACTAATGCATCTTCAGCAACTAAATCAAATAGCTCAATGATTTCTTCATTACGCATTCGAACGCAGCCATGTGACATTGGCACCCCCATTGGTTGCGTGTCTGGCGTTCCATGAATGTAAATGTAACGCTCCATGGTGTCGTGACCTTCGCCTTTATTAAAACCTTCTTCTAGGCCATCTAACCAAAGAATACGGGAAAGTATCCAGTCTCGTTCAGGATATTGGGTAGCTAACTCAGTGCTATAAACCTCCCCCGTTGGCTTACGTGCAATAAAAACTGCATTTTGTGGGGACTCGGCACCAATTTTCTTTGCTACTCTATGCCATCCGCGTGGTGTTCTACCCGTGTTTTCCTGCTCACCGATTCCATTCTTTCCTGTAGAAATGACATAAAACTTATTATGTTTAGGCAAAGTTAATGTTTGGTTCACTAAATCGATAAGAACATCAGCATCTTCGAGCTTAAATTGAGACATTGGACTTATTCTCTTATATCAACTCAAATACATTGAGTTTAATTAAAAAATTGTTGTAAGGGCTTGTCTTGCACTAGAAATAAAAGATTATCAATCTTCTTTTATCTACGCGCAGT
>NZ_JZFB01000005.1:131622-147233 GCF_001188385.1 Acinetobacter sp. V2
TTGTGGCCAGCCTTTTGACGCAGCCCAAGCAGCCAGAATCAAAAACACTGTTGTTGGCATACCTGGTAAAATTGCTCCAATAATGCCTAGCGTGATAAAAATCACGACTAAAGAGCGCCAGAACAATGTTCGCATATATAAACCTTAACCTGCTGTTAGCGTTAGTATAAAGTGTTTTTCTAATATTTTTTGTTGATCTGTTATGAAATTAGGATGAATTACTTCGAGTATTAAATGTATGAATATTGCCTCAGTTAAAACGTCCTATTTCGAGCCATGGCTTCAATTTCAACACCCTATAGTTCGACAGCTCGCTTTTTGTATTGCTAGCCCAAATTTACTTTGTCAAATACCAAAAAGTTTATGTATACAACATCTTTTTAAGCTACATACAAGTGAGTTTTGGGAAGTTCATTTTCAAAATTATTTACCGCGTTTGAAAGAGCTTGACCAAACTCCAGAGCCTTTAATTCAGTTTTTATCCCAGCTTAAAAGTACACGCTTAGGTTTACGCTTTGAGCATCTACTCTGGTTTTGGTTGCAAGAGGATCAGTATCACCCTTATCAACTCTTAGGACATAGTATTCAAAAAATTGAGGGAGCAAAAACTTTAGGAGAACTAGATTTTTTACTTTTAAATAAAGAAACTCAAGAAATTGAACATTGGGAGGTAGCCTTAAAATATTATCTCGGTGAAGCAGATTTACATTTAGAACAATGGATTGGCTTAAACCGTCAGGATACTTTAAGCAAAAAGCTTTATCATTTTACGAACAAACAATTTCAGTTTCCGGAAGCATTAAACTTCGAAATTCAACAACGTTTTTCGGTTTTAAAGGGTCAGCTTTATCTTCCTCTAGATTTAAATTTACAACAGCCGCTACCTGAATGGATAAATTTACAGCGTCGTTTAGGGTATTGGGGCACCACAATTCCTCATTCTTCTTTTTATCGATTAGAAAGACACGAATGGCTGTGTCCAAATAAACAACCTAGTTCCGCCCCAGCACATTGGTGGACAGATGGCTTATATTGTAAAAATGGTCAGGAGGTTCTGTTTTATATGTTTAGACACCCTTCATATTTAAAATTTCAGTCCAACTTCCAGAAATTTAAATAATTAACAATAAATTTAAGATTCTAGAAACATTTTATAACGTTTTTACTATTAAACAGTCATGTTTCTTTTTCCGTTTGTTTTTTAATCTAAATTTACTTCATTATTAAATTTAAACGGAGAAAATGATGAAAAAAGTTTTAGCTGCTTCTGTCATGATTGCTGTTGTTTTAACAGGCTGTAATACGTTTAAGGGTTTTGGTAAAGATGTTTCTAAAGCAGGTGATGCTGTAACGAATACTGCTGAAAAAACACAAGATAAAATGTAAGTTAGAGTTATCACTAAAAAACCTTATCGTTCCGATAAGGTTTTTTTATTTTTACATACCCATCACGTAGAGATTCGCCTATTATATCGGACTATATTTCACCTGATCAGCACGCAATTTCCGGTATGAACCATTCAGATACTCTCTCGCTTAGCCTAGAACTTTTACAACAACCTTCTGTTACTCCAGTTGATCATACTTGTCAGACCATCATGGCAGACCGCTTACGCCAAGTTGGTTTTCATATTGAACCAATGCGTTTTGGTGATGTAGATAATCTCTGGGCACGTCGTGGAACTGAAGAGCCTGTATTTTGTTTTGCAGGTCATACTGATGTCGTTCCGACAGGTAAATTAGAAGCTTGGAATTCAGATCCATTTGCACCTGAAATCCGCGATGGAAAATTATATGGTCGCGGTTCGGCAGATATGAAAACAGCTTTGGCAGCTATGGTTGTCGCATCTGAGCGTTTTGTAGCAAAACATCCAAACCATAAGGGTTCTATCGCATTTCTGATTACTTCAGATGAGGAAGGCCCTGCTGTTAATGGTACGGTCAAGGTTATTGAAACTCTTGAAGAACGTAACGAAAAAATTAAATGGTGTTTGGTAGGTGAACCCTCAAGTACTCATAAATTAGGTGATATTGTTAAAAATGGGCGTCGTGGTTCGCTTAATGCAGTATTAAAGGTCCAAGGTAAACAAGGCCATGTTGCTTATCCACATTTAGCACTTAACCCAATTCATGAAGCATCACCTGCTTTAACAGAGCTATGCCAAACTGTTTGGGATAATGGAAATGAATATTTCCCAGCAACATCATTTCAGATTTCAAATATTCATGCTGGAACTGGTGCAACCAACGTAATTCCGGGTACTTTAGAAGTTACTTTTAACTTCCGTTATTCAACAGAAGTGACAGCTGAACAGCTTAAACAACGTGTTCATGAGATTTTAGATAAACACGGTTTAAAATATGAAATCGTTTGGAATTTGTCTGGTTTACCTTTCCTGACTCCAATCGGTGAACTCGTTAATGCCGCTCAAACTGCTATTTTAAATGTAACTGGCACTGAAACTGAGCTTTCAACAAGTGGTGGTACTTCTGACGGTCGTTTTATTGCTCCGACAGGTGCACAGGTATTGGAATTAGGGGTTCTTAACGCAACAATTCATCAAATTAATGAACATGTTGACGTGCATGACCTCGATCCCCTGACTGATATTTATGAGCAAATTTTAGAAAATTTATTAGCTAAATAGAAATTAAAAAGGAACTCAAATGAGTTCCTTTTTTTATAGATGAAGCGAGTTTTGGATATATTGCAAATTAGGTACGTGGTAGCGTTGATTCTCCATACGCACATATTTAAATACACTTGGGTGCTGCAAAGTATCTTGTATATCTTCATTTTCATCTACGACTTCAGAAATACGTAAACGAACTGAAGCTGGCATCGATTTGCAGATGAGTGCAAAACGTTGGCTGATATCTTCACTTTCAATAACCAATGCCACCGCTCGCGAGTCAATTTCATTGTGCAATGAATAGACCGGAAGCTTTACGTCATGCCATTCAATATACTTAATGCCATTTTTGACATCCATCGCTGATAACACGATGTTTTGTGGCAATAGCATCGGCACTTGCTGATCACATTCAATAATATATGCATCAATAAAACCAGTTGAAACAGTAATTAAATGCTGAAGTTCTTGCTGATCCATTTCATTAATTAATGATGTACTTATCTGACTCTTCATTAGGCAAGTTCCTCTTCACGTGTCGTGAAAAAAGCATCAATATTGTGAAGTAAGTCTTCTTCTTGGAAAGGTTTACCCATGTATTGGCTAACCCCTAAAGCAAATGCTCGTTCACGGTGTTTTTCACCAGTTCTTGATGTAATCATAATGACTGGCATATGTTGATGTAGATCATGATGTCGTACGAGGTTAAGTACCTCAAAACCATCCATTCGCGGCATTTCAATATCAAGCAACATCAGATCTGGTTTAATATTTTCCAACTGCTCAATTGCATCAATACCATCTTTAGCTGTGACTACGTCATAGCCTTGGCGTTCGAGTAAACGAGTCGTTACCTTACGGACTGTAACAGAGTCATCTACAATCATAATGAGACGGCGTTCGTCAGACTCGCGTTGTCTATAGATAGTCTCATTGAGCAACTTATGTCGACGAGTAGACTGAATTTGGCGAGCAATATTTTGTCCATCTAAAATTAGACAAACTTGACCATCACCTAAAATAGTTGCGCCTGCAATCGCACCAATACTAGAGAACTGCTGCCCGATTGGCTTAACTACAATCTGCGCACGTGAACCAATAAGTTGATCAACCAATAATGCAATGGTTTGCCCATTATTGGCCTTAATCATTAATACTGGTAGCGAATACATCATCCCACTTAAACGTGGAATCGGCTGATTACCAACAAACTCAGATAAATAGCGTAATGGATAGCGTTTATTTTCAAATTCAAAGAACTCTTGTGCACTTCCAAAATACTGTTCTAATGAAGTTGGTGAAACTCGAACAATTCGATCGATTTGAGCCAACGGAATTGCAAATTGTTGATCAGCAACTTTAACCATCAAGGCATCACTAACAGCTACTGTGGTTGGAACACGTATGGTAAAGATTGTTCCTTGCCCATAAACAGAGTCAACACTCACATGTCCGCCCAAAGCTTTAATATCACTTTGTACAACATCAAGTCCTACACCACGACCTGAAATCTGAGTGACTTGATCGGCTGTACTTAACCCTGGATGGAAAATCAACTGCAAAATATCTTGATGTTCTAAGACTTGTTCAGAATTAATCAAACCAGACAAGAGAGCCTTTTGACGGACCTTCTCAATATCAATACCTCGACCATCATCTTTAAACGTAACAACAACATCCGTACCTTGACGGTGAATATTTAGTTCAATACGTCCAGTTTCTGGTTTTTGTGCTTGTTCACGTTGCACACGATCTTCTAGACCATGGTCAATTGCATTTCGAAGCATGTGCTCAAGCGGTGTAACCAAACGCTCTAGCATTGTCCGGTCTAGCTCACCTTCAGTATTATTAACAAAAAGCTCTGCTGGTCGATCTAACGCAGTAGAAGTCTGTCTCACAATTCGTTGTAAACGAGGTAGCAATCGAGAGAATGGTACTAAACGAGTTCGCATTAGACCTTCTTGGATTTCAGCCTGAATACGTGATTGCTGTACCAATAAACTTTCGGTATCTCTGATTTTTTCGGATAATGTATTTTTGAAATCGACTAAGTCCGATGCAGATTCGGCAAGTGATTTCGATAATTGATTCAATGAAGAATATTGATCCATCTCTAGAGGATCAAATTCTGTATAACGAGAATGCTCAATACCGTGTTTTGCAATAATCTGAGTTTCTAATTCGCCTTCCATTCGACGTAACTGATCTGCAAGTCGTTGAATGGCTAATTCCATTTCCACGAGCGTATGACCAAACTGACTTAGATCCATTTCAATTCGTGAACGGTTAATCGAATTTTCACCAGATAAATCAATCATTTTCTCGATTAAATCTGCTGAAACACGAATCATCTCATTGTTTTGTTCAAGATGCTGGGTTTGTTCCCATGCACCCATCATTGGCGGTGGTTCTGTACCATCACCTTGCACAAAACTCATTACAGGTTCCGTGCCAAATAGATCAGTTCTAGTCAATTTACTCGGAATTTGAATTGCCGTTTCAATAAACTGAATATTTTCTAGACTGTGCTGTAATCCATCGAAATGTTGATAATTTTGCTTAAAAATTGCCTCTTTTAACCAGACAATTGCACTCTCTAATAGGTTGTCATAAATATTTGAACTAAAATGATAAAGCGCAAATTTTTCAAAAGCATTCTCAAGTTGATAAGCAATTGCTTGCACAGTTTCTAGTCCCAACATACGGGAACCACCCTTCAAACTGTGAACTGCTCTTTGTAGCTGAAGCAAGATACTACGATTGGTACGCTGCTCAAACCACTGCTTTAACAGATGATCGGCCATCTCTAACAGCTCGGCCGCTTCCTCCATAAATGTCTGCTCGACAACAGAATCAATATCCTGATCTTGAATACTGTCTGTATAGCCTTCTGCATCAAAAATTTGTAATTCTGTGTGCTCAACAAGTCGAGTATTAGACTCAACAATCTGCTCAAAATTAGAAGTTAACTCATCGAGATTTAACGCAGTATCGTGTATAGCTTCTTGCTGTAATACTTCAACATTTAATTCTGATATAACATCTGTTTCAGACTCTGCTTGCATCTCTTCAACAACAGAGCCAAGTGACTCATATACCTTACCGGCACTCTTAAGCGCTTGAATAGTATGAGAAGCCGCATAATCTAGATGCTGCTCACGTACTATTTGTAAACGGTCAGCTAAATCATCTTGAACCAGACGGATAAAATCAATAAGAGCAGATGAAGCAACCAACTGTCTTTGAATTATGCGCTCATAGATACTTTCTAATTCATGTGCAATTAAACCAATATAATTTGCCTGAATCATATTTGCCCCACCTTTTAAGGTATGCAAATAACGCATCAGATTATTAAGAGCAGCAAAGTTCTCTTGATCATTAACCCAAATATTAAGATCTGTATCCATTCCTTCAAGCAACTCATCGGCTTCTTCAAGAAAAATATCTAACAGTTCTGGATCAAAATAACGATTTACGTGCTCAGTAGTCATGAACTGGCGATCTAAATACATACTCTGACTCATTGTTAAATGATCAGTTAATACACTTTCGATAGATGCCGGAGATTCATGTAATGTTTGTTCTACATCAACATTAAATAATGACTCAATAACATCCTGATTATCTAATGGTTCAGAATTAAGGCTCGGAATATGTTGGGTATATAGTTTTAGCTCTTCCAAAACATTTTGGTGTTGCTCAATAATACTAACTCGTTGACCCGCAGCTAATGCGTCAAATAACTGAATTAATTGTTGATGTGCTTTCTGATAAATTTCAAAAACATAATCTGATTGCAATAAATCAGGTCGATCAAGCAATACATCATAGCTATCTTTCAGTTGGTTCGTATATTCATATAAACCAACCATTGCCTGAGACTGAGTATGTTGCAGTAACAAGTCAGCCTGTTCACTTAATCGTTCAAGATAGTGAGGAAACTCAGAACGAATTCCCTTCTCAAAATCCAACTCTGCATCAAGTAATTCTGAAACATTGAGCTGTAACAGCTGAGATACCAGACCATGTGGAGGCATGAGTGGGCTTGAATGCTCCCCATGCTGCTCCATATACGCATCCCAAACCTGATTGAATTGTTTCAGGTCAGAATCTAATTGGTCATTAGAGCAGTGTGCAGCTAATAGATCTAAACAATTTCGAATAAACTGTCTGTAATCATGGAGTAGTAATATCTCTTCTGAATGAGAAGAAAGTTCTTCTTGTAATAAGATTTTGAATAAATGCTCAACCTTCGTACTAGCATCAAAAATTGCTTCTACCTGAGCCATTGCCGAGCTACCGCGCAATGTATGTAATGCACGGATGAGCGCATTATAACTTTCGTGCTGATGTATTTCTTGTTCTAAAAATTGATCAATGGTCGCTAAGTGCTCTTCCGCTTCTTCCATAAATAAAACTAAGGTTTCAGCAAGATTATGTTCACTTTCTATCGCGGTTTCTAGGATTAAATTATCTGACGCCTGCTCTAAATCATTCACCTCTAAACCAGTCTTAGTTTCCGCAGTGAGAGTATCAGACAATAATAAAAGTTCTTCTAAAGCAGGCTCTAAACTTTGCTGTTGTTGTAATTGTTGTCCCAATAAAATAAGAGGTCTAAAATCTACTGCATGTTCCTTTTTAGATTTAAAGTCATCTACTAATTTAAAGAAATAGAACTTAAATACCAACTGAACATATTGTTGGATGTTAGGAGTTAATGTGAGACTCTCATTGATGATCCGATTAAGCGTATCTTCTACAGTCCAAGCAAGCTCAGCAGAGGATTTCGCTGCAATCATTCGCCCTGAACCTTTCAAGGTATGAAAATGGCGACGGATCTCAGTCAGCGTAGCAACATTTTTAGATTGCATCCATTCATGAATCAAAGATTGCAATTCAACAAAAATTTCTTCAATTTCTTCAATGAAGATATCAAGAAATTCAGTATCTTGTTGAGAATAGCTATCTTCCGGTAGCATCATTGCTTCAGTTAAAGTTTTTAATATTTCTTTCATAGCAAAGGCTTCTTTTGCTTGTCTCCTAAATGGAGAAAAACGACAGAGTCAACGCCAGATAAATAGCTGTGTCCCCAATATTTACCTAGCGTTGTTAATACTTTTTAAAAGGATAGCTATTATAGAAACAGCTATCCTCGTCCCCAATTTAATCAGGTAATTTAAAGTCCGTTACCGATTCACGTAATGACTCTGCCATATTTGCTAATTCAGAAACCGAACGTGCTGTATCGAATGTTGCAGTTGTGGTTTGCGAAGTAATTTCTTGTACGACGGTCATCGTTGTCGCAATATGACTCGCAGATGCAGACTGAAGTTTTGCTGCATCAGAAATGCTGGCCATTAAGTTTGCCAAGTCACCAGATACTTTTTGAATCTCGTCCAAGGCAATACCCGCATCTTTTGCCAAGTTCGCTCCGCGTACAACCTCAGTTGTTGTCTGTTCCATTGAAATAACAGCTTCGTTAGTATCGGTCTGAATTGTTTTAACCAGAGTTTCGATCTGTTTAGTTGCCGATGCTGAACGTTCTGCAAGACGCTGTACTTCATCTGCAACCACGGCAAAACCACGTCCAGCCTCACCTGCCATAGATGCTTGAATTGCTGCATTTAATGCAAGAATATTTGTTTGGTCCGCAATGTCATTAATTAACGATACGATGTTACCAATTTCTTGTGAAGACTCACCCAAACGCTTAATACGTTTAGAGGTTTCCTGAATCTGTTCACGAATCGTGTCCATACCTTCAATTGAACGGTTTACCACTTGTGCACCATTAGAAGCAATTTGTACCGAACGTTCTGCTACTTCGGTAGATTCCGATGCATTTGAAGATACTTGGTCAATTGACTGCGCCATTTCATTCATTGCGGTTGATGCGCCAGCAATCTCTTGTGCCTGATGCTCTGATGCTTCTGCCAACTGGTTAGTAATATTCTGTGTATCATGCGTATAGCGAGCAACTTCCTGAGAAGTTTCATGAATTCGGGATACAAGATCACGTAATTGGTCAATCGCAAAGTTAATCGAGTCGGCAATCGCTCCCGTAAAGTCTTCAGATACCGTTGCATATGAACGCAAGTCACCATCTGCCAAGTCGGCGATTTCATCTAGTAAACGTAAAATCGCGTTTTGGTTACGGTCATATTCTTCTTGCAAGGTAGCTACACGTTGTTTATCTGCTTTACTACGAAGTGATAAAAGCTTTAAGACTGAACTAATTAAACCAAGAAGTGATAATGTAAGAAGTGCAACTAAAGCAAAGGCTTTCCAACCATATTGTGTTTGCTTAGAAAGATCACCCAATACAGATAACATTTCATCAGATTCCGATAAGATCTCGCCTGATGACTGACGTACGTTTACAATCTGATCTGTATGTTTAAGAACTGACGCCGCTGCAGATTTTAAAACTTTATCATATTCAGATTTAATACCTTCCAAAGACTCACGTACTTCCGGAGATTCAACTCTAGCAACACCTAATTCAGCATTTCCGTTTAGCTGTGCATTTAAATACACACCAAACGTCTCAATATCCACACCAAAGTCATGTGCTGAGGTCTGAGAATTTTCTGTACCAACCAAAACAGTGTTAATAGAGCGTAAAATACGTTCCGCAATAAATACTTGGTTCTTAGCAATAATCACCTGACTACTTGGTGCTTTTTCGCGAACCATCTTATCAACCATCAAGTTATATTCAGCCTGAATCTCTGGAATAGAATCACTAATCGAGATATTCATGTTATATAACTGATTAATTACGTCTTGATGTGACGAGATTAAGTCAATGTCATAAGACAAAGCTTTCCACAGAACCGCAACCTTTTTGTATTCTTTTGAAGATGTACCATGAATATTTTCAACATCTTTGATATTTTCTGCAAAAAGTTTATTTGATTCAGCTAACTCTTTCATAGCTTTAGGTGAACCAGAAGCCGTTGCTTCAGTAGCCTGTCTAGAAATCGTTTGTGATAATAAACGCAACTCACCCAAACTACGTGTTAATTCGTTATGTCGAGGTACGCTATAAAATAAATAAACGAGCGAAGTTAAAGCAAATACCAAACATAACAACGCTACATAAAGGATAGGCTTGGACTTTTCACTTTCCCCAAATAAACTGGCGTATTGCTCAATTCCTGACTGGATTTTTGCAATAAAATTGAGACCCGATTTTTCGGACGCAACACGATTGCCGCCTTTCTTTTTAAGCTTAAAGCCCATAGCTTCTCCCCAGAAAATACTCTGTTTTTCACAGCGTAAAAAATTAGTTTATAAATTTTGTCGATGCATTCATGTAATGTGGGTTTTGCAATAAACGACTAAATAAAAAGACATGCCAATGCTGGTTATGTTGGTGAAAATAACCTTGGCAATAATCTTTTAGGTTTTCCTCTAAGTCTAAGCTTTGAGAAAAAAAACTTTTTTTATTAAAGTGCTGAATCCCCAAGACCTGATCCACAACCAACCCCACATACTGGTCGTGATGGCTAATACATAACACTTTTTGGGCAGACGAAAATGTACTTCGTTGCCCTGAAATAAAATGAGCCAAATCAGAAACTGAAAGTAACCTTCCCCGAATGTTCGCTAAACCTTTTACCCAACTTTGAGCGTTTGGAACTGGCGTATATTTCGGTGGATAGATAACTTCTGACACTTCCCCAAGTGGTGCGACGAAGTATTGCCCTCTCATTTCAAAAGCAATCCCTGACCATCGCTGTGCTTCATTTTGAACTGAAGCGTAATTCTTATTACCCCGTTTAGACAAACGAAGTAACTCGATAAATCCATTCGCTGCCATACTCGATCCTATAAAACGGGCAGATAATCCCGTTATTTATGTTTTTATGGATGGATGAGTTAATTTAGAAATTGTTTAATTACATCAATCAATTGCTTTTCTTCAATAGGTTTAATCAGATAATCGATCGCACCTTGACGCTTGCCCCATACTCGGTCAGTTGCCTGATCTTTAGTACTCACAATAACAACAGGAATATGCTTAGTGTCTTCATCGCGGGTAATCTGACGTGTTGCCTGAAAACCATTTACACCAGGCATAACAACATCCATTAACACTAAGTCAGGCTGTTCTGCTTTTGCTAAAGTTACACCATCTGCACCATTAGATGCTTCAAGTACATCATAGCCGTGCTTGGTTAGAATTTCTCTAAAACGATAAGTTTCTGTTGGTGAATCATCAACAATAAGAATACGTGCCATTTCTTTGCCCTTAAATTACTTAATTATGAACTTACATGATTACGAATCGCGTTTAACAATTCGTCTTTGCTAAAAGGTTTCGTCAAGTATTCATCTGAACCTACCACACGCCCTTTTGCCTGATCAAATAAACCATCTTTACTAGAGAGCATGATAACGGGAATGTTCTGATAATTTTGAGAGTTTTTAATCAAAGCGCAAGTTTGATAACCGTCTAAACGAGGCATCATGATATCGACAAAAACAATATCTGGATTTGCCTCTGCAATTTTGGACAAAGCTTCAAATCCATCCACCGCAGTAATCACTTCACAGCCTTCTCGCTGTAATAAAGTTTCGGCTGTTCGGCGAATGGTTTTTGAGTCATCAATTACCATTACTTTCAGATTTTGGAATGCATCTTCCATTTAATCTTCCATCCCCATAAATATAAAATATAAATGCAATTTAACTTAAATTTGTTTTTACGCATTTATACGCATTTTTAACATATCTCACAGTCTATTTTCAATGAGGCATTTTTGTCTACTTTCTCATTTATAAACAATAACTTTTAACCTCATCACACTTTAATTAAAATTATCATTTTTTTTATAATGACTATATTTTTATTCAGCTAAATAATAACTAATATATTAAAGATTAATTATTTAAAAATAAGCAATTTAGCTTTCTTTTTTTGGGGATATTCAATGAATAATCGGATGAAATATGCCTTTTATAGGAACTGCTTGTCTGTATCTATAGGCATTATTTCCTTCGGTTCGCTCTGTTTTTCAACAACCTTGGCTCTAGCGGATACTCCGAAAGTGGTCTGGTATCGTTATTATGATCAACACGGTACGGCTAACATTAGTACATCAGTCACTCCTGCTCACATTCGTTACGGGTATGAAGTTCTAGATCAAAATATGCAAGTGATTAAAAGAAATCACTCTTATAGTGCCGAGGCTGATTTAAATCAATCAGGACAACGAGCATTATCGGCACGGCATAGAGAACTAGATATCAAATTAAAAAATGCGTATAGCAATAGTAAGACAGCCATGCTTAAAAGAGATCAAGCATTACTTGCTATAAAGAAGCAAATTAACTATCAAGAGGAACAACTCGACCAGTTACAACAAGACAAAATTTTATTTAAGCGTCAAGAAATGGAATATTTCAGAAAGCGAGAAATCATTCCTGAGCGACATAAGACTTTGATTGAAAACAATCTAAATAATATTTACAGAGTCAAACAAACACTTGAAACACTTTCCAAGACTTATAAACGTACCAATAGTGAGTATGAAAACATTATCGAACGTTTAAAAAAGCTTGAATAACTGTAAAGGTTTATCAAGAATAGGGGCAAAATAAAATTTGAATTATAGGATGATGCTGTATGCACAAGATGCATCTCACCCCTTCCACTATTTTTAAACTGAGTATTATTAGTTTATGTTTGATTTTAGCTGCATGTAATCAGCAAGAAACGACTAAAACAACGGCATCAGCTCCAGCAAAAATTGAACTCATTCCTCAAGACCTGATTGCAGTTAAAGAAGGAGTACTTGACTCTCAAACTGCATTTACGGGAACCATTCGTGCGGTTCAGCAAAGTTCAATTCAGGCTCAAGTGAGCGCCACGGCGACGACTGTAACTACAAATGTTGGTCAACAGGTACAAAAAGGCCAAGTTTTAGTGAGATTGAATAATCAAGACAATGTTGCACGATTAGCACAAGCGCGCGCCAACCTCGCATCAGCTCAGTCACAAGCTGAACTTGCACGCAATTTAATGAACCGAAAGCAACGACTTTTTAATCAAGGGTTTATTGCTCGTGTCGAGTTTGAACAGAGTCAGGTTGACTATAAAGGACAACTTGAAAGTGTAAAGGCCCAACAAGCGAATGTTGATATTGCTCGTAAGGCTGATCAAGACGGCATTATTACCAGCCCAATTTCAGGCGTCATTACTAAACGACAAGTCGAACCTGGTCAAACTGTATCAGTTGGTCAAACATTATTTGAAATCGTAAATCCAGACCAACTTGAAATACAAGCCAAGTTACCAATTGAGCAGCAGTCTGCTCTTAAAGTGGGTAGTAGTATTCAATATCAGATTCAGGGAAATTCTAAACAGTTAAATGCGACGCTTACACGTATTTCACCTGTTGCAGATCAAGACAGCCGACAAATCGAATTTTTTGCCGTTCCTAAAGAAAAAATTGATTCGTTAAGCATTGGGGCTTTCATTAATGGAAATATTCTCAGCAATGACACTCAGCAAGGCCAAACGATTCATTTAGATAGCATTCAAAATATGCAGCATGATCCTTTTGTATGGGTGGTACGTAATCACACCATTCAAAAAGTTAAAATTCGTGTGATTGAACAGCGCTATAACGACAATATTGCTTTAGTTGATGGCCTACAACGCGCAGATCTAGTGAGCCGTATTCAATTTGAAGATTCCGACATTAATAAAAAAGTGACGGTTACAACCGAAAAAAATAAATAAGGTAGCAAATAGCATATGTGGTTTACTCGAATCAGTGTGAAATATCCCGTTTTTACTATTATGATGATGATCAGCTTAATGGTACTCGGGTTAGCTTCTTGGAAACGTATGACGGTGGAAGAGTTTCCGAACGTCGATTTCCCATTCGTAGTAGTGACTACGCAATATGCTGGTGCTTCACCTGAAGCTGTCGAATCAGATATTACAAAAAAACTCGAAGATCAGATCAATACAATTTCAGGGATTAAACAAATCACTTCACGCTCAAGTGAAGGCTTTTCGATGATTGTGGCTGAGTTTAATCTCGACACTTCATCGGCCCTTGCAGCACAAGATGTTCGTGACAAAATTGCTCCGGTCACAGCCCAATTTCGTGATGAAATTGATACACCGATTGTACAACGCTACGACCCTTCTTCTAGCCCGATCATGTCAGTTGTATTTGAATCAAACAACATGAGTTTGGCTCAACTAAGTTCATATGTAGATAAACGTATCGTGCCGCAGCTTAAAACCGTGTCTGGCATCGGTAATGTGAATTTATTGGGGGATGCCAAACGGCAAATACGAATAAAAATTCTTCCTGAGCAATTGCAAAGTTACGGGATTGGTATTGATCAGGTCATCAATACGCTAAAAAATGAAAATATTGAAGTTCCTGCGGGAACCTTACAACAAAAGAATTCTGAACTAGTTGTACAGATTCAATCAAAGGTCATTCATCCACTTGCTTTTGGTGATTTGGTGATTGCCAATAAAAATGGTTCACCAATTTTTCTAAAGCAAGTTGCAACGATTGAAGATACTCAAGCCGAACTACAATCAAGCGCATTTTATAATGGAAGAACAGCGGTCTCTGTCGATATTTTAAAGAGTTCTGATGCCAATGTAATTCAGGTTGTTGATAAAACCTACCAAACTTTAGAGAAATTAAAAACACAAATGCCTGCGGGTTTAAACTACAAAGTTGTGGCCGATAGCTCCAAAGGAATTCGCGCTTCAATTAAAGATGTGACACGTACCATTATTGAAGGTGCTGCCTTAGCAGTTTTAATTGTTCTATTATTTTTAGGCTCTTTCCGCTCTACCGTCATTACAGGCTTAACCTTACCAATTACTTTGCTAGGAACCTTAACGTTCATTTGGGCTTTTGGTTTCAGCATTAATATGATGACGTTATTAGCCCTATCACTCAGTATTGGTCTCTTAATTGATGATGCGATTGTGGTTCGGGAAAACATCGTAAGACATACTGAACTTGGCAAAGATCATGTGACTGCTGCCCTAGAAGGCACGAAAGAAATTGGTTTAGCTGTACTCGCAACCACGCTTACCATTGTAGCCGTATTTTTACCTGTTGCCTTCATGGGCGGGTTGATTGGACGTTTCTTTTATCAGTTTGGCGTAACGGTGAGTACAGCCGTTTTAATTTCAATGTTTATTAGTTTTACGCTCGATCCGATGCTTTCTGCTCACTGGAAAGATCCGGTTAAGAAAAAAGATAATTGGCTACAACGCTTTTTTAACCATATTTCTAATGTGTTAGATCGACTGACTCATGTTTATGAAAAGCTCTTAAAGCTGGCTTTACGTTTCCGTTTCATCACAGTCATTATTGCAATTGTTTCACTATTTGCTGCACTAGGACTGTCTAAACTAATTGGGACCGAATTTGTACCTACCCCAGATAAAGGTGAAGTTCGTATTCAGTTTGAAACTCCTGTAGATGCATCCTTGGAATATACCCAAGCGAAATTACATCAAGTTGATAAAATTATTAGGCAGTTCCCCGATGTGATTTCTACTTATGGCGTGGTCAACAGTGAAGTAGACTCTGGTAAGAACCATGCAGGGTTAGGCGTGACCTTAAAGCCAAAACAAGAACGTAGCTCAGATTTAAATACACTCAACAATGAGTTCCGTGATCGTTTGCAAAGTGTAGCGGGTATTCGAGTGACTTCTGTTGCAGCAGCGCAAGATTCTGTCTCTGGCGGGCAAAAGCCAATCATGATCTCTATTAAAGGATCTGACCTAAATGAGCTACAGAAAATTTCAGATCGTTTTATTGCTGAAATGGAAAAAATTAAAGGTGTAGTTGATTTAGAAAGTTCATTGAAAGAACCTAAACCGACTCTGGGTGTCCACATTAATCGTGTACTGGCAAGTGACTTAGGTTTATCCGTTTCTCAGATTGCCAACGCTATTCGCCCATTAATTGCGGG
>NZ_JZFB01000005.1:147275-148489 GCF_001188385.1 Acinetobacter sp. V2
TATGATGTGAATGTACGTTTAAATGAAAATAAACGTATGCTTCCACAAGATGTGCAGAACCTATATCTCAACTCTAATAAGACCAATGCGACTGGGCAAAATATATTAGTTCCACTTAGCGCAGTTGCAACAACCGAAGAAAAGCTCGGTGCTTCACAAATTAACCGACGTGATCTTGAGCGTGAAGTATTGATTGAGGCAAATACCTCAGGACGACCTAGTGGTGACATTGGTCAAGACATCGATAAAATGCAAAAGGCTTTTAAACTACCTGCTGGATATACATTTGATACCCAAGGGGCTAATGCTGACATGGCTGAATCTGCTGGATATGCATTAACAGCCATTACCCTCTCAATTGTGTTTATCTATATTGTTTTAGGTTCTCAGTTTAATAGCTTTATTCATCCTGCTGCAATTATGACCTCTTTACCCTTGTCACTCATTGGTGTTTTTCTTGCCTTATTCTTATTCAAAAGTACCCTAAACCTGTTTTCAATTATTGGCATTATTATGTTGATGGGGCTCGTCACTAAAAATGCGATTTTGCTTATCGACTTTATTAAGAAAGCAATGGATCAGGGGACAAGCCGTTACGATGCTATTTTACAAGCAGGCAAAACACGTTTACGTCCAATTTTAATGACAACAAGTGCCATGGTGATGGGGATGGTTCCTCTAGCTTTAGGTCTTGGTGAGGGCGGTGAGCAAAGCGCACCAATGGCTCACGCTGTGATTGGGGGAGTAATTACCTCTACCCTATTGACTCTTGTGGTTGTACCCGTCATTTTCACTTATCTAGATGACTTGAAAAACTTTATGCTGCGTCAAACTCGACGATTCATGTCATAATGCAGCGATTATCGTATAATCTGCGTTTTTATAACGCTTAACTTTTAGGACTTTTTCCATGCGCGCAAGCCGCTTTTTATTTGCAACGTTGAGAGAAACCCCAAATGATGCTGAAGTGATTTCACACCAGCTCATGTTACGTGCGGGGATGATTCGTAAATTGGCATCTGGTTTATATACATGGCTGCCGATGGGAACACGTGTGCTTAAAAAAGTAGATGCGATTGTTCGTGAAGAAATGAACCGCTCAGGCGCAATGGAAGTATGCATGCCCGTGACTCAACCCGCAAGTCTTTGGGAAGAATCGGGTCGATATGAACAATATGGTCCTGAATTATTACGCTTTAAAGATCGTCATACCA
>NZ_JZFB01000005.1:148531-150286 GCF_001188385.1 Acinetobacter sp. V2
AGATATGGCGCGTAACGAACTTAAAAGTTATAAGCAGCTTCCTGTAAATTTCTATCAAATTCAAACCAAATTCCGTGATGAAATTCGTCCACGTTTTGGTGTAATGCGTTCACGTGAGTTCATCATGAAAGATGCTTATTCTTTCCATGCAACTCAAGAGTCGTTACAAGAAACTTATGACGTGATGTACGACACCTATAGCCGTATTTTCACTCGTTTAGGTTTAGATTTCCGTCCAGTACAAGCCGACACAGGTTCTATTGGTGGTTCAGCTTCACACGAATTCCACGTATTGGCTGCTAGTGGTGAAGATGACATCGCATTTTCAACTGAATCTGATTATGCAGCAAACGTTGAAATGGCTGAGGCTGTTTTAGTGGGTGAACGTGCAGCACCGACACAAGAATTTAAATTGGTTGAAACACCAAACCAAAAAACGATTGATGATGTATGTCAGTTCTTAAATGCTGATCCAAAGCAATCGGTTAAAGCTTTATTGGTTCAAGGTGTTGCTGACGAAAAAGGTAATGTTCCTGTTGTTGCTCTATTTGTACGCGGTGACCACGAACTGAATGAGATTAAAGCTGAGAAGCATCCTTTAGTGGCTGCACCTCTTACTTTTGCAACTGAAGCTCAACTTCAAGCATTTGGTTTAACTGCTGGCTTTACAGGTCCACAAGGTTTAGTCGAAAAAGGCTTAACTGTAATTGTTGACCGCGCTGCATCTGTTCTTTCAGATTTCATTGCTGGTGCAAATGAAGCTGATAAACATGCTGTGGGCGTAAACTGGGAACGTGATGCGCAAATTACTGAAGTTTTTGATTTGCGTAATGTCGTTGAAGGTGATCCATCTCCAGACGGTAAAGGCACACTACAAATTAAACGCGGTATTGAAGTAGGTCATATTTTCCAGCTTGGTACTAAATACTCTGAAGCTTTAGGCTGTAAAGTTCTAGGTGAAGATGGTAAACCATTTACAGTAACCATGGGATGCTACGGTATTGGCGTAACTCGTGTTGTTGCAGCTGCAATTGAACAAAACTACGATGACAAAGGTATTATGTGGCCACAAGCCATTGCACCTTTTGAAATTGCAATTGTTCCGATGAATGCGCACAAATCACTACGCACTCTTGAAGCAGCAGAAGCACTTTATGCAGAACTTCAAGCTCAAGGTTTTGATGTGTTGCTTGACGACCGTAACGAACGTCCGGGCGTTAAGTTCTCTGACCTTGAATTGATGGGTATTCCACACCGTATTGTGATTGGTGAAAAAGGTCTTGATGCTGGTACTTTTGAATATAAAGGCCGTCGCGATGCTGAAGCGAGCAATTTAACGAAAGAAGAACTTTTAGCTAAGTTAGCGCGTTAATAAATAGACAAATAAAAAAGCAGCTTTTAGAAGCTGCTTTTTTTAACTCAATTTTTATGCCTGAACCGTTAAGTCTTTAATAGTTGTCGATGAACCATTGGTTTTAACAGACTCAATTCCTTTATCACGTGAAGCTTCGCTCGCATAGAATTGACTTGTGCCAATAATTTGATGATTTGCAGCTTTTAAATTGAAATAAGGTTTCCCATTCTTTGCAGTTAAACGCTCATATCGTGCGTCATCACCACTATTTTTCTGAATTGATTCAATACCATTTACCGCAGAAGCTTTAGCCTTATATAGCTCACTATTTAGAATAGGTTCACCATTTCCTGCCTTTAAAATAAAGCGGTATTGTCCATCACTCGCTAGTGAAATTTCGT
>NZ_JZFB01000005.1:150330-154524 GCF_001188385.1 Acinetobacter sp. V2
GACTTTCGTTATTATTCTGGACGAAAGTTATTTGTTATTTATGACAATATAAATGGGCTATCATTCTTTGAATAGCCCATTTTTTATACTTTTTCGTAATAAAATTATAATGATGTTAGAAATTTAAAAAGTAGAGATATAAGTGCATATCTCTACTGAAATGTAATTAAAATTAACAATTTAAGCTTTTTTTACAAATTCAGATTTTAACTTCATCTGACCAATACCATCAATTTTGCAATCGATATTGTGGCCATCACTTGCATCTGGAACTAAACGAATCGTTTTTACTTTCGTACCTACTTTTACGACTGAAGATGAACCTTTAATTTTTAAGTCTTTAATAACAGTTACGCTGTCGCCATCAGCTAATACATTTCCATTAGCATCTTTAATAATTTCTTGTTCTTCAGTAAGCAGTGCATCCCCTTCTTTCCACTCATTTGAGCATTCAGGACAAATCAATAAGTCGCCATCTTGGTAAGTATATTCTGATTGGCATTTTGGGCAGTTTGGCAAAGACATGAAAAAAATCTCAAAAAGTATATTATGCGAGATATGACTCATTTTTTAAAGTTTTAAATAAAAGACTTTTACCAAAAAAAAATTTATATATTCATTTTGAGTTTTTACTTAATAAATATTCTTTCAAAATAATTGCATGGTTATTTTCAACATCTTTTGCTGAATATAAAAGCGTAACTGTATGTTCTACTGCGATGTGTTGTAGCTCTTCAAATGCGGAGTTGGTTTCAAGCTCTTTTAAATAACGCTGCTTAAATTCTTCCCAATAATCTGGCGTTGCTGCATGGAACCACTTGCGCAGTTCAGTTGAAGGTGCCACTTCTTTTAACCACAAATCTAAATGAGCAGTTTCCTTACTAATTCCCCTACTCCATAAACGATCAACCAAAATTCGCTTCCCATCATTAGGCTCAGCATTTTCATAAATTCTTTTAATGTGTATATCCATAATCTTTCTCTGTGTAAGTTTTACATTTTAGATAGATCTTATAAAAGAAAAGTGAGCAGATTTAGCTCCACTCACTTTTTAAATATTTCATTAAAATTTTAGAAGGTTTATTGGTCAGGAATATCTGCTTCAATTAACAATGTTAGTAAAGATAAAGATTCTTGCCATCCCAAATAACAAGCTTCCTCAGGAATAACTTCAGGTATGCCTTCTTGCGTAATATGTACTTCCGTGCCTACCAATACGCTTTTTAACGTAATAGTCACTTGCATAGTGCCTGGTAAATTTGGGTCGTCGAATTGATCGTTATATCGAATTAATTCATTTGGAACTAATTCAACATATGTTCCACCAAAAGCGTGTGTTGAACCTGTCGAAAAATTGGTAAAACTCATTTTATATGAGCCACCAACACTTGCATCAAAACTATGAACCTTGGCAGTAAAGCCGTGCGGCGGTAACCACTTGACTAAAGCATCTGGGTCTAAAAATGCACGGTAAACTCGCTCGGCTGGAGCCTTAAACACGCGATGAAATTTTACTGTTCCTGTTGCCATCATATTCTCCTTATTTTAATTTCTTTTAAATTATCGAAATTATGCTTATTAGCTTAAACCTTCCGATTTATCCGAACGTATATTTTTGGTGTTTTTTCAAACAAAATACTTTTTTCAGGCGAAATCAAATTACGAAAACTAGGGCTGATTTTTTAGTAAAAATGGAGCAAAATAGTCAGCAATCATAAAGAAATATATTGAATTTGAGATTAATTATGAGTCTGCTCGCTTTCTCCTCATATGCTTTAAACGGTGTAGATGCACAGAAGTTTTTACAAGGCCAAGTTACTGTAGATACTGAACGTTTAGCTGAAAATGAAACTCGCTATACAGCGATCTGTGATCTTAAAGGTCGTATTCACTTTGGCTTGTGGCTAAAAAAGATTAATCCTGAAAGTTTTGAAATTGTAGTTGCTCAAGATCAAGCTGAAGAGTTTGCCAAACATATTAAAAAATTTGGTGCTTTTTCGAAAATGACCTTGAGTGAACAAGGCGCTGTGTTCCCAAAAGTTGTGAATCATCAAACTGAGTTCAATACGACTGAAACTGATATTTCTGAATGGCAAAAACAAGCCATTATGACGGGTCAAGCGTGGATTACACAGGCAACTGAACATGAGTTCCAGCCCCAAGAATTGCGTTTACATCAACGTGAAGGTGTCAATTACGATAAGGGCTGTTACTTAGGTCAGGAAATTGTGGCGCGTCTTTGGTTTAAAGCAAAACCAAAACACTGGTTACATCTGGTTCAGGGTACAGGTGAGGCGCCTGCTTCAGCAACTCAATTAAATAACGATGTTGAAGTCGTTAATAGTGTTGCAAATGATCAAGGTTATCTTGCGTTAGTTGTTGCTAAACCTGCTGCTCTACAAGAGTTGGGACTTCAAGTTCTTGAGTTACCTGAAGCTTTAAGTCGCGATGTTGCAAGACCACAATAATAATTTTATTAGCTCGAATTGCCCACTTCTAAGTTAGTGGGCTTTTTTATAGATACAAAACACTAATGATTTCATTAGATTAGAACGTCAATTTTTTAAGTTTTATATGCCATCATTAGCCCTGTTGAAATTAAAGAGAAAAAAGATGAAAACTAAACTTGCTACACTCATGTTGAGTCTGGCTATTTTCGGTTCTGCTCATGCTGACGTTAAAGCCCTTGAACAAAATCTTAAGACGAATTATCCAGATTTGCCTGTAAAAGGTGTTTATCAATCTCCTGTTCAAGGCATATATGAAGTGTACACAAGCGGCCGCATTGTCTATACAAACCAAGATGCTAAGTACTTTTTTGTTGGTAACCTAGTCGACATCAAACAACAAAAAAACATGACTGAAGAACGTATTGCCGAACTGGGCAAAATTGACGTTAAAAGTTTGCCATTAAATCAGGCCATTAAATATGTAAAAGGTAAAGGCGAACGTACGATCTATGTCTTTAGTGACCCAGATTGCCCATATTGCCAGCGCTTAGAGCAAAATATGGTTGGTGTTGATAACGTAACGGTATATGTATTCCTTTATCCTCTTACTAGTTTGCATCCAAATGCTGAAAAAGTTTCAAATCAAATCTGGTGCTCAAAAAATCCAGCAGAAGCTTGGACAAACTACATGCTTAACCGCAAATTGCCGACTAATAGCAAAAGTTGCTCGAGTCCAATTCAGAAAAATATCGCTTTAGGTCAAAAATTAAATATTGATGGAACACCTACCCTGTTCTTGCAAGATGGCCAAAGACTCTCTGGTGTACCAAGTGATGCCAAGCAAATTGAAGCATTACTTCAGTCAGCAAAATAATAATATTACCCACTCCGTTATATGAATGTGAGTGGGTCTTTTTTCTCCACAATTTGCCCGAAGTGCAGCGCTTTATATACAAATCGGCTGTTTACTTTCAGCAATCAATATTTATGATGAGAAATGAAACTATTTAATGCATCAATGGAATGATGTAGCTACGAAGTAAAAGGTTAAAAAGAAATGAAGAAATTACTAATCGCAAGCCTAATCACCCTTTCAAGTGCATCAATTTTTGCAGCGGATAGCACAACGACTGCTGCTAAAACCGATGTTTTCAAACAAGCTGAACAACTCTACGCAGCAAAAAATTACTCTGCTGCATTTCAAGAAATGCAACGCCTAGCACAAACAGGGAATGCTCAAGCCATCTATAACTTAGGTTATATGACTCAAATGGGCCAAGGTACAGCAAAAGACTCTTCTAAAGCCCTCAAATATTATGAAGATGCTTCAAATAAAGGTTACGCCCAAGCGAGTTACACGCTTGCACAAATTTATGAGACTGGTGAATTAGGGGTTGCCAAAGACAGCAACAAATTCAGTCAATATATTCAAAAAGCATCGGCTCAAGGTTCTGATGATGCAACTGTGAAAATTGCGACGATTTTATTTGCTCAGAAGAAACCGCAGTCACATCAAATTGCTCTTCAAAAGTTAGCGCCTTTAATTAGAAAAGGTAACTATCCAGCGACTCAGGTGAAAGCACTTTATGATATTAGCCAAGGTGTGGAAAATAAAAATCCGTTAATGAAACGCCAAGGTATCGAAGCTTTGCAATCGATTGCTCAAAAAGGCTACGCTCCTGCGTCTATGGCTTTAGCGACCATGATGGCGAATGGCAATATCATTCCGCAAAATTTACCTGAG
>NZ_JZFB01000005.1:154541-154769 GCF_001188385.1 Acinetobacter sp. V2
CGAACGCTAAAGAGTCTTTAGCCTCGGTTGATAAGATTATTGCAGAAAAAAGTAAACAGGCTGCAAATGCTCCCGCACAGCCAGCACCAAAGAAATAATCAATGAAAAGCCCCGTAAGGGGGCTTTTCTTTTATCACCACAAAGCAATAAGCCCGCTAACGCCAATAAAACCAACAACTGTACTAATCATAAGCGGTGTTAATGCTTTTTCATTTAAGCCATAGGCTT
>NZ_JZFB01000005.1:154791-155367 GCF_001188385.1 Acinetobacter sp. V2
AATTAATGTTCCTGCATAAAGCATCTCAAGACTTACATTTGGAGTGATCAAAAAGAGAGAAAAAATAACAGATGGCATGAGGATAACTTTAAATATCGCCAACAAAATACTTTCTGTATTTACTGCTGTGATTCCAATACCCACTAAACTCCCACCAATTGCAAACAAAGCCAAAGGCGAAGCTGTACGTCCAAGTAACTCTAGAGACTGATCAAGCGTCGTAGGAAGATTAACATCGAAAAGAATGCATCCCATTCCAACCAAAATCGCGATAATGACAGGATTCTTGAGTAAGTTTAAAAAAGTCTGTTTTAAAAGTGGTAAAAGATTTTGTTGTTGATGTAAACCCGCTTCGGCCAGAATGAGCATCAGCGCCACAATTAATAAATTTTCAATGATGAGTGTTAAAGAAATATAAATAGCAGCATGATTACCTATCAACATGGTTAAAATAGCTGTTCCCATAAATCCAGTATTGGACATAGATGCGCCCATCGAGATCACGGCGCTATGGGTTAAACTATTTTTAAAATATTTTCGATAGAGAATGAAAGCCAAGAAAAATAAAATTAAAGA
>NZ_JZFB01000005.1:155406-161806 GCF_001188385.1 Acinetobacter sp. V2
TCTTGTAAGCTTTTATTTGCCAAAGAATGAATTAAAAAAGCCGGTAAGGAAATTTTAATTACAAATGCGCTAAGAGCCCTGATCTGTTCAGGTGTTACCAATTTGATGAGGACACAAACATAGCCCATCAATAGCAATATCAAGATAGGTAAAATAACCTGAAAAACCACTGACCGTCCTCACTTAGCGAAAGAAAAATGGGCAAAGATGACTTTGCCCAATACAATTAAAAAGAGTTAAAAAGCTGCTTTAATCCATGTGGTTGGCAACGTAAATACTGAGGTGCAATTTTAACTTCTGCACCTAAAGTAGCGGCAGCATGCCAAGGCCATCTTGGGTCGTACAACATTGCACGAGCAAGACCAATAGCATCAGCTTGCTGGTTTTCCAAAATTTGTTCGGCATGTTCTGGCTCAGTAATTAACCCTACAGCAATAACTGGAATGGACACATGCTTTTTGACTTGCTCAGCAAATGGAACTTGGTAACCTGCCCCAATCGTAATAGATTGATGCTCGTGCAAACCACCACTAGACACATGCACATAGGCTGCGCCCAATTGCTCTAAAGCTTTTGATAAACCCACTGTAGATTCAACATCCCAGTGCTCGATGCTCTCTAACCAATCAGTCGCAGACAGTCTAACACCAACAGGATAACCTTCTGGTACAGCGAGTTTAATTGCCTGAAGGACCTCAAGGGTCATACGCATACGGTTTTCTAAAGAACCGCCATATTCATCAGTACGCTGATTGGCAATTGGCGATAAGAATTGATGTAGTAAATAACCATGTGCAGCATGAACTTCAATCAACTCAAACCCAGCTTCTACAGCACGTTTTGCAGCCGCTGCAAAGTCTTGTTGAACCTGTTTAATCTCAGCAATGGTCAAAGCATGGGGCGCTGCATCATGAACAGAAAAAGTACTTTCACTTGGTGCAACCGTTTGCCAACCATGAGGCTGATCTTTTGCAATTTGACCTTTGCCTAACCATGGTTTTTCAGTAGACGCTTTACGTCCCGCATGTGCTAACTGAATTCCAAATGGCATCGGTGAAAGTGTATGAACCTTAGCTAACAAAGCTTTGATTTGATCACGTTGCTGATCATTCCAGAGTCCAAGGTCAGCATAGCTAATCCGACCCTCAGGTTGTACGGCAGTCGCCTCTACAATACAAAGTCCTGCACCAGATAATGCATAATTTGCCCATTGCTGTTCATGCCAATAGGTAATTTCACCGTCATCTGTTGCCGAATATTGGCACATCGGAGCAATTACAATTCTATTGACCAGTTGTAGTGAACCAAAGTTAACCGTTTCAAATAATTTTGCCATTTTAAATTCCTAGAATTGCTTAATTACACGTAAACCTGCACTCCAGTTACGTCCATCCGCTGGTTCAAAGTAACGTCCATTACCATCATTTACGATCACTGAACCTGCATAGTTTTTATCAAATAGGTTATCAACACGGGCAAAGCTATTCACTTTCCAGTCGCCCATTACCCATGCATAACCCACATTAGCTGAGGTTACACTGTAGCTTGGCGCTGCGTCACTGTTGGTATCATTCACGTATACTTTATCCATATACTGTACATCTACACCGCCATATAGACCATGCGATGGCTGCCAAGCTAAAGAGGCATAAGCTTGGTTTTTAGCAATTCCTGGAATGGCATTACCCGATGGAATTTGAGCAATACTTCCCAAAGCTGGAATATCAGCATCAAAAGTTGCATCCAAATATGTATAGCTAGCAGTCGCTGTTAAATCTCGCCACAACTTTTTATTCCATGCAAACTCTACGCCTTCACGTAAGGTTTTATCTGCATTACGAAACGTTGATCGGCCATTTGAATTGCCGGCAGAAACGATGTCATCTTTGGTTTTAGTTTGAAAAACTGCCAAAGTAAAATCACCAAATTGGTTTTGTGATTTTAAGCCTGTTTCATAGGTATCGCTTGTGGATGCGGTTAAATCAAAATTAAAACCACTTTCTCCATCTGGACGATATGCCATTTCAGTAAAAGTTGGCGTTTCAAATCCTTTGGCATAACTCACATAGGCCATGAGTTCAGGCAAAATTTGCCAGCTTAAAGCAGCCGAAGGTAAAACTTTACTGTAATCAGTCTTACCACTATCGTCGCCATTACTTAAATAGTTATCTTTAGATTTGTAATGGACATTGCTATAACGAACACCCGTATCTAAACGCCAAGTTGGTAAGAACTGCCATGATGCTTGTAAATATGGGTCGATATTCCACAAAGTATTATCTTCATCACGACGCAAATTACCTTTGACACCATAAGAAGGCTGTCCGTTTACTAAATTAAAGTTTTCAAAACCTTTACGATCTTCATCCATTGCATCGAGTGCAACACCAACACTTAGAGTAGTATTTGGAAGTAACTCTTTGCCCGTCCAACGGAAATCAGCACCATAATAATCACGCTCAAAATCAATTACCCCGCCTGCATGATTGATGCTGGCATCTTGTGTTGATTTAGGTATAGATTGATATTGAGTGACTTGGCGATTACCTAAATATGCCATGGCATAGAATTCATTTTTATCATTAATCGGTTTAGACCAAGTCACACCCGTTTGAGTCTGTTCAATATCTTTACGGACATTAAATTGCTTTAAAAATGGAACTTGTTGCTTTGGGTTAGCATTCCACTGGTCATGCGTTAAACCCTGCGGGTCGTCTGCATGAATTTTGACATAGTTGGTTATCCAGTTGATTTTGCTACCATCATCAAGATTCCAACTGAGTTTTGCATTATTTAATACTTTTTCTGCACCGCTATGTTCTCGGTAACCATCAGTATCGAAGTATGATGAACTAATAACATAACTTGGTTCATTCGCACCCTTTGCCCCACCTTGTAGCACGAGTCCCGCTCGGCTTTTATCGTGGCTGCCTCCCGAATAACTCAGCTCAATTGAATCTTTTCCTTGCCCTTCTTTAGTAGACGTTAAAATTGTCCCGCCCGATGAGTTTCCATATAGTGAGGAAAAAGGTCCTGTTAGAACTTCTACATGGTCCAGACTACTTAAATCAATATTAGATGTTTGACCCTGCCCATCTGGCATTGTTGCAGGAATACCGTCCACATACAGGCGAATGCCTCGAACACCAAAAGTTGAACGTGCACCAAAACCACGCATAGATAACTGTAAATCTTGTGCATAATTTTCACGATTGCGAAGCTGTAAACTCGGTATACCCTTCACAACTTCGGTTAAATTTACTTGTGAAGAAGTATCGACTTGAGGTGCATCTATTCGAAAAACCGAAGCTGGCGTCTGCAAATAGGTTGTATCGGTACGAGTTGCTTCCACATGTAACGTTGGCAATACAGTCACGTCTTGTGCTAGGTCTTCTGCCCAAACAAGTGGGCTAGAAATGCAGCCCATACTCATCAAAATACAATAGTGAAGTCGGTCTAAGCGTAATAAGGACATGCTTATTTCCTTTATTTATATTGTAGTTATCATAACAAAAAGCGGTGTCTTGTCTGGATATAGAATTCGATCTGCATTGTTGTAAATCTAGAACACTCTTCATCGATATCTAAAAATTGATTTCCAGATTAGAATTATCGACTCAAAGATGGATGGTCTTTCCAGCAATAACGTTCAGGCCAATCTTTTGCTTCTTCGGCATAATCAATTCCAATCCGTGATGTCAATACCACTTCTGGCTGCGTTGAAGCTGCTTCAATCCACAGTCCCGTTTCTTCACCTAAAGTCTGGCCTTTTAAAGTTCGATCAATACCCAAATAGCGTGTCAATTTGCCGGGTCCAGCTAGAAGCTTATATTCTTTTTTTGTTGAAGCACCACTTAAAAATGCAGAACGAATCATGACCCCTTCAGGGATGCCTTCTGTCTGAGTAATCAGATTGAGCATTTCATACATGCCATAAATTAAGTAGACATAAATCGTACCGCCAGAGCGATACATTACATCTGTTCGTGCTGTGCGCTTGTCATTGTAGCTGTGGCAAGCTTTATCACGAACACCCAAATAAGCTTCTGTTTCACTAATTGTGCAACGGATGACTTGACCATCAGGTTGTCGTTTACATAATACGCAGCCAATTAAGTCATAAGCCACTTCCGAGGTTTCACGTTGAAACCAGCTTAATGGTAAAATATCTGACATAGTATTCTCTGAAATATTACATACCACACGTTATACTTGATTAATCCAGTATATCTGTTAATTCTGCGAGTTGGCATGCCTGAGTTACCCGAAGTCGAAACAACCAAAACCAGTTTATTTCCTCTATTGAATCAAAAAGTTCTAAGGGTTGAAGTACGTAATCCGAGCTTACGTTGGCCTATCCCCGATGATATTCAAAAACTCGTTGGGCAACGTCTCATTGGGTTGAATCGACGTTCAAAATATATTTTGGCAGAGTTTGAACAAGATCAAATGCTCTGGCATTTAGGCATGTCAGGAAGTTTTCGTCTGACCGAGCCAAATGATGAACTAAGAAAACATGATCATCTGATTATTCAATTTGAAGATCAACAGTTACGTTACCATGACCCACGTCGTTTCGGTTGCATCCTTTGGCTTAATACGGAAACTCAAGGCAAACTCATTGATACTTTGGGACCTGAGCCTTTAAGTGCTGACTTTCATGCAGAATATTTAGCTTCCAAACTCAAGAATAAGGCTGTCGGCATAAAAATTGCACTCATGGATAACCATGTAGTCGTCGGTGTAGGCAATATCTATGCAACTGAAAGCTTATTTAATGTTGGCATTCACCCAGCACAACCGGCTGGTGATTTAAGTATGCAACAGATTGAGAAACTGGTTGTCGAGATTAAACGAATTCTAAAGTCAGCAATTGATTTAGGTGGTTCGACTTTACGCGACTACAGCAATGCCATGGGTGAAAATGGTTATTTCCAGCAAACTCTACTTGCTTATGGTCGTGCTGGAGAAATGTGCGTTAACTGTGAAACCACATTAGAAAACTTAAAACTTGGTCAGCGTGCCAGCGTATTTTGTCCACAGTGCCAACCACTTAAAAAGTTGAGAAAGCCTTAATTTTTTGGAGAAAGACAACATGCAAACAGCAATTGTCCGTCATATTTTAGTCAAAGATAAAGACTTAGCTGAGCAGCTAAAAAAGAAGTTACAAAATGGTGCCGACTTCGCAAAAATTGCCAAGCAATACTCCACCTGTAATTCGGCAAAACGTGGCGGTGAACTTGGCGAAGTCAAAAAAGGACAACTTGTGCCAGTCATCGACAAAGTTGTTTTTACAGCTGCTGAACGTGTGTTACAAGGTCCAATCAAAAGCCAGTTTGGCTATCATCTTTTAGAAGTTAAATTCCGAATGGGCAGCTTACGTTGATTCCATTATTTTAATTATTTTTTTCAGAAGTTTGAGCCTGTGCATTCAGTTGATATGTCCAGGCTTTAACACACTCACCCGCCTCTAATTTCACATCTGCGATGACACGCTGGTATTGAAAGCCCTCAAAGTCATCAAGCATTTGCCAGTTTTCAGCAAGTTTTTCTGTACTAAACAAATAACCCTCTACCCAATCCGCTTGCGAATCTAACTCAAGCGCTTTTAAGCCTTTATCTGGTCCCCAATCTAAAATATGAATCACACCCTGCACACTAGCTTTTTCCCAGCTTCCACCAAACTGCTCTAAAATATGAGCATTTGCTTTATTCGGACATAAAGTGCCATACACAAAAAGCTGATTCATTTATTTATATCCTTTTTACAATGTACGTAGTTGAGCCTATCGGTAGCCTGTCTATTTTATCAATATCTTTAGTCCAGTATAAAATACTAAGTAATAAAAAACGGCACTCTCGGTACCGTTTCCTATTAATTCAGAATATTGTTAAGCTTGCTTTTTCAACTCATCGCGAATTTCACGCAATAACTGAATATCTTCAGGAGTTGCAGCTGGAGCTTCTGGCTCATTCTTATCACGGCGAAGTCTATTTAATAATTTCACCATTAAGAAAACGACCCAAGCCAAAATTAGGAAGTTAATTAAAATGGTGAGGAAATTACCATAAGTTAAAACATTGATACCTGCTTTTTGCAAAGCATCTAAAGATTGCAGATTGGTCGGGTTGGCTCCTAGCACAATAAATTTCTGCGAAAAATCAACACCACCACCAGTAATCACACTGATAATTGGCATGATAATATCTTTTACTAAAGAGTCTACGATTTTGCCAAAAGCACCACCAATAATCACACCAATGGCTAAATCCATCATATTGCCTTTAATGGCAAATTCTTTAAATTCTTGAATAATACTCATCTAAACATCTCCAGATGTCGGGGGCCGAAACACGTCATATTTTTCTTTTTCAATGGCATCTTATCAATTTAGATAGT
>NZ_JZFB01000005.1:161848-175892 GCF_001188385.1 Acinetobacter sp. V2
AAAGAAAACTATCTCACACTTTAACAACATATTCTCTGATAAGAAAAATATGATTTTAAGCTTAGTTTAATTTTAAATAGAACGATTAAAAAAACCGCTGATCGAAATCAGCGGTTTTTATCATCCGAAGATAAGAATAACTTATTTGTTACGCTTACGTTCGTTTTCAGTCAACCAGCGCTTACGGATACGGATTGACTTAGGTGTTACTTCAACTAATTCATCATCTTCAATGAACTCAAGCGCTTGTTCAAGCGTATATTCAATTGCAGGTACTAAAGTTAAAGCATCATCTGTACCAGAAGCACGTACGTTAGTTAACTGTTTAGCTTTAGTTGGGTTAACCACCATATCGTCTGAACGTGAGTTAATCCCTACGATCATACCTTCGTAAACTTCTAACTGTGGTTTAGCGAATAGACGACCACGGTCTTGCAAGCTGAACAATGCATAGCCAAGGCAAGTACCTTGAACCATAGAAATCAACACACCGTTTTGACGCTTCGCAACAGTACCTTGTTTCATCGGACCGTAGTGAGAGAAGCTTGAAGTCATGATTCCTGTACCAGAAGTCATAGTCAAGAATTCTGAACGGAAACCAATTAAGCCACGTGAAGGTACAGTTGCTTCAATACGGATACGGCCTTTACCGTCAACTTCCATATTTGTCATTTCACCTTTACGGTTACCCATTTGTTCCATTACAGAACCTTGGTGCTGTTCTTCAACGTCAAATGTAACGTTTTCGTAAGGTTCTTGTTTTTCACCGTCAACTTCTTTCAAGATTACTTGTGGACGAGATACGCCCATTTCGAAACCTTCGCGACGCATGTTTTCAATTAAAACTGAAAGGTGAAGTTCACCACGACCAGATACTTTAAAACGGTCTGGACTGTCAGTGTCTTCTACACGTAATGCTACGTTGTGAATTAATTCGCGGTCTAAACGTTCACGGATGTTACGTGAAGTAACGAATTTACCTTCTTTTCCTGCAAACGGCGAGTTGTTTACTTGGAAAGTCATTGTTACTGTAGGTTCATCTACAGACAATGGTGGTAAAGCTTCAACATTTTTCGGATCACAAATCGTGTCAGAAATATGAAGTTCATCAATACCTGTAATACATACGATATCGCCTGCTTGAGCAGAATCAACATCAACACGCTCTAGACCGTGGTAACCCATAATTTTTAAGATACGGCCGTTACGTGTCTTACCGTCTTTATCAATGACAGTTACAGGTGTATTTAAACCAATTGAACCACGTTGAATACGACCAACACCGATAACACCTACGAAGCTGTTATAGTCAAGTGAAGAGATCTGCATTTGGAATGGACCATCAGCATCAACTGCTGGTGGTTCAACAATGTCAACGATTGTTTGGAATAATGGCGTCATGTCGTCAGCCAATTCTTCTGGAGAAGGACCAGCAACACCACGTAAGCCAGATGCATAAACAACTGGGAAGTCTAGCTGTTCGTCAGAACCGCCAAGGTTGTCGAACAAGTCAAACACTTGGTCAATAACCCAGTCTGGACGCGCGCTTGGCTTGTCAACTTTGTTGATAATTACGATTGGTTTTAAACCACGAGCAAACGCTTTTTGAGTTACAAAGCGAGTTTGTGGCATTGGACCTTCTTGAGAGTCAACTAATAACAATACACAGTCAACCATCGACATTACACGTTCAACTTCACCACCGAAGTCGGCGTGTCCCGGGGTGTCAACGATATTAATACGGTATTCAGTATTCGTACGAGCATCGGTCCATTTAATTGCAGTGTTCTTTGCAAGAATGGTAATACCACGTTCACTTTCAATAGCGCCCGAATCCATGACACGCTCAATCTCACCAGCGCGATCACCAAGAGCACCTGATTGTTGAAGTAATTTATCGACAAGTGTGGTTTTCCCGTGGTCGACGTGGGCAATAATTGCAATATTGCGGAGATTTTTGATATCTGACATAGAATTCGATAAGCCTGAAACTTGAGGGCAAATTATACAGAAAAATTATAGATTTTAGTAGTGACAGTTTATTGACATTGACAAAAAAAATTTCCAATAGCCTGTATTTCGTTTTGTAAAGATAGTTATCTCGATTAGAATAGCGCCACTTTGCAAAATTGCGGCAGACCTACACCCATGTCCAATCAACACTCTCAAGACCATTTAGACCTTGTTTATGGTTTAAATGATAGACCAAAACCTTTGATCGCTTTTTTAGCAGCTTTCCAGCATTTGCTTGCGATTATTGTACCAATTGTTACACCTGGCCTTTTAATTTGCTTAGCTTTAGGCGTTTCACGCACCGAAACTAACATGATTTTATCCATGTCTTTGGTGATTTCGGGTATTGCTACATTTTTACAATGTAAAAAAGTTGGTCCGTTTGGTGCTGGTCTTCTGATTGTTCAAGGCACAAGCTTTAACTTTATTGGTCCTATTATTGGTATTGGTAGTGCAATGGTGGCTGCAGGAACACCAGTCAACCAAGTCATGGCTGCAATTTTCGGTGTAGTAATTGCTGGCTCCTTTATTGAAATGGGTGTTTCGCAAATTCTTCCATGGGTAAAAAGACTAATTACTCCTTTGGTGACAGGTATTGTTGTTTTATTAATTGGCTTAACGCTTATTAAAGAAGGCTTGATTAGTATGGGTGGTGGCTACCAAGCCATGCAAGATCATACTTTTGCAAGTGCAGACAACCTTATTATGTCATGTACCGTACTTGCCATTATTATCGTTCTAAATCGTATTCGAGTGGTTTGGATTAAAAGCTCAGCTATTTTAATCGCGCTAGTGATTGGTTACATTCTTGCTGGATTTATGGGACATCTAGATTTCTCTAGTATTAAAGATGCACCCCTCGTACAAATTCCAACACCAATGCACTTTGGTTTGAGCTTCTCATGGGGCTTATTCATTCCAATGGCATTCATTTATTTGGTGACCTCTTTAGAAGCCATTGGAGATGTGACAGCAACCAGTAAACTTTCTAACCAACCTGTCAATGGTCCTGAATGGATGAAACGTATTAAAGGTGGTGTATTAGTAAATGGTGCAAACTCTTTACTCGCTGGATTATTTAATACTTTCCCAAGTTCTGTTTTCGCTCAAAATAATGGTGTAATTCAACTCACTGGGGTAGCTAGCCGCTATGTAGGTATCTGGATTGCTGGATTACTTATTTTATTAGGTCTATTTCCTGCGGTAGCTGGTGTTATACAAGCAGTTCCTCAAGCAGTTTTAGGCGGCGCTGTTATGGTTATGTTCGGTGCCGTGGCTGCATCAGGCATTAATATTCTTTCATCTATTCACCTTGATCGCCGAGCATTATTAATTATTGCCATCTCACTTGCATTAGGTTTGGGTGTTGCTCAAGTTCCTCAAATTTTAGAGCATCTTCCAGAATTGTTTAAAAATATTTTTAGCTCTGGCGTGGCAACAGGTGGTATAGCCGCATTAATTTTAAATGTTGTGCTTCCTGAAACGCATAAATAACTAACTTTTAATTTTGATTACTGCCCAGCTCCCACTGGGCATTCTTCTTCATGAGAGATGTACATGGATCCTAGAAGTGAAGTGGTATTAAGACAGCAAGACTATTTGAAAGGTAGTATCTTGTTAATTAATGCACCGAATGATGCCTTAGTCAGTCAATTACCAGCTGGAACTGATGCGTCAGTCTGGACATGGAACCATGCCGACTATCAAGGATTTATAAATAGTGGAACAAAAGCTCACTTCTCAGTTGAGTTTCCCTCACAAGAATTCGACCAAGCAATTATTTTTGTTCCAAAATCTAAAGAACTCTTAAATTACATATTACATGTAGTGATGAGCCATCTTAAAACCAATCAATCGGTTTTTTTAGTCGGTGAAAAAAAAGGTGGCGTAGAAAGAGCAGCCAAACAATTACAAAGCTTTGGCAAAGTACTAAAACTTGATAGTGCACGTCACTGTCAACTATGGCACTTAAAGATTGAGAAAACAGAACAGATTAAACCTCTAGAAAAATGGCTTAAAACCTATACTGTTCAGGTTAATGAACAAGAGCTTACGATTTGTGCCCTTCCCGGTGTTTTTAGCCAAAATCATCTAGATGTCGGAACTGCTGTTTTACTCCCTTATCTTAATCAGGTGAAATCAGGTAGAATTGCCGACTTCGGGTGTGGTGCTGGAATTATCAGTTGCTATTTGGCAAAAATAAATTCAAGTAATATTATTCATGCCCTAGATATTGATGCTTTCGCTTTACGGTCAACGGAAATGACTTTTAGTCGAAATGGAATAGGTTCAGACCAGTTGAGATTGCAGCCTGTCATAGGTATTGCAGACGCTCCAACAGAACTCGATGCCATTGTCAGTAATCCTCCTTTCCATCAAGGTATTCATACCAACTATGATGCAAGTGAAGGACTCTGCCAAAACGCTAAAAAACATTTAAAGGCATCAGGTGAGCTATGGATTGTAGCAAACCGTTTTTTAAACTATCCGATCTTAATTGAGAAGCACTTTGGTCAGTGCCAGATTAAAACTGATCTTCAAGGCTTTAAGGTGTTATATGCCTGTGCATAACAAACTATGTAAGGAATCTCCATGAGCGAAACACATGCTCCTGAAAAACTCCAGCGTAAGCTTGGGGCTCGTCATCTGAATATGATCGCCATTGGTGGTTCCATTGGTACAGGCCTCTTTCTTGCTTCTGGATCGACCATTGCAAATGCTGGCCCAGGTGGAGCACTACTCGCCTATTCTCTTATTGGTATTATGATTTACTTCTTAATGACCAGTTTAGGTGAACTTGCAACCCATAATCCAACTTCTGGAGCTTTTTTTACATATGGTAGTCGTTATGTCGAAGAAGGCTTTGGCTTCGCTTTAGGTTGGAACTATTGGTATAACTGGGCAATTACAGTTGCATTCGAACTTGTTGCAGTTCAGTTTATTATGAAGTTCTGGTTCCCTGATATACCAGGCTTTTACTGGAGTGCTCTGTTCCTCATCGTAATTTTTGCAATCAATGCCATGACAGTAAAAGGATTCGGCGAAAGCGAATTCTGGTTCTCAATGGTAAAAGTGATCGCAATCGTTGCCTTTATTATCATTGGCTTAGCCATGATCATTAAGATTATGCTAACGCCAGGTGTCGCAGCTTTTGGAAACTGGACCTATAAAGAAGCACCTTTTGTTGGTGGTTTACAGGCCATGATCGGTGTAGCAATGATTGCCGGATTCTCCTTCCAAGGGACTGAAATGGTGGGGGTTGCTGCTGGTGAATCTAAAGATCCAAAGAAAACCATTCCACTTGCAATCAAACAGATTTTCTGGCGAATCTTATTATTTTATATCTTATGTATCTTCATTATCGGCACGCTAATTGCCTATGATGACCCAAATTTATTACAAGCTGCTACCACTGAAAATGTTGCACTTTCTCCGTTTACATTGCTCTATGAAAGAGTTGGCTTTGCTTTTGCAGCTGGTTTAATGAATGCTGTCATTCTTACTGCTATTTTGTCAGCAGGTAACTCAGGCATGTATTCATCAACTCGCATGTTATTTAAAATGGCTCAGGAAGGTCGTGCACCAAAGTGGTTTGCAAAACTTGATGGTCGTGGCGTTCCAATGAATGCACTATATGCCACCACATTTATCGCCGCTTTTTGTTTCTTGACAACCTTTATTGGTGAAAAACAAGTCTTTAACTGGCTACTGAATATGTCAGGAATGTGTGGTTTCATTGTCTGGCTGGGCATTGCTATTTCACACTATCGTTTCCGTAAAGGCTATATTGCTCAAGGATATAAATTAGAAGATTTAGCTTACCGTGCCAAATTTTTCCCATTTGCCCCTTGGTTTGCCTTTATTCTTTGTTCAATCATCATCTTAGGGCAGAACTATCAAGCCATTTTAGGTGGAAAAATTGACTGGTTAGGCCTACTTTCAACCTATATTAGTTTGCCATTATTCTTAATTATTTGGTTAGGCTATAAGTGGAAAAATAAAACTAAACTGATCGCTTATGATCAAATGAATGTGAAGCCAGAGCAAGACTAAGAATCGGTAATTAAAAGTAAATCAAAGATCAAAAGCTTGATCTTTGATTAAAAAAGCGTAAAATGCCGTTCAGATTTTCAACGGCGCTTTTAAATAAGGAGGACATCATGCCAACACTACAAGGTAAAACAGATTAAATAATTTGGCACGATGTCAGCTCACGGACAAGTGTACAAATTCACTTCACTTGTCCGAATGCTCAAATTTAAGACCTAGCATTCGCTAGGTTTTTTTATGCCTGCTCGGACAAAAATAAGAGAAAAATTATGGGCATACAAAAAATATTAAATGAGGAAGCACTTTACGGTGTTCCCGTTAAAATTTTCACTCAAGATATAGATAGTGAAAGTATCGAACAACTCAAGAAAATGGCTCAACTGCAATTTATCTACTCACATATTGCTGTTATGCCAGATGTTCACGTAGGAAAAGGCGCGACTGTAGGCAGTGTTATTCCAACTAAACATGCCATTATCCCAGCTGCTGTAGGTGTAGATATTGGCTGTGGAATGAATGCAATTCGCTTAAGCCTGAAGGCCTCACAATTGCCTGATAACTTAAGTCGTTTACGTGATGCAATCGAACGTAAAGTACCAGTCGGATTTGCTTTGCATAAACAAGTTAAAGCAAAAGCTTCTAGCATTATTCCACTTGAAAAACGCTTAGAGCCCATTATCAAAAAGCATCCTGGACTTGTTCGAATGCTTCGACAATTTGATGCAACATGGCAAAAGCAACTTGGTACTTTAGGTGGTGGCAATCACTTTATCGAATTATGTATTGATGAAAATCAAGACGTATGGGTGATGCTACATTCAGGTAGCAGAGGGCTGGGTAACGTTATTGGTACTTATTTTATTGAATTAGCCAAGAAAGAAGCTCAGCATCGTTTTGGTCACGTACCGGATAAAGACTTAAGTTATTTTGCCGAAGGCTCAAACAGCTTTGATGATTATGTAGACGCTGTAGAGTGGGCTCAAGAATATGCTTTTGAAAATCGCAAAGAAATGATGCGTTTAATTTTAGAAGCGATTCGCTCCCTTCTACCCTCTTTTCAAATGACCAAAGAGGCTATTAATTGTCATCATAATTATGTAAGCCGTGAAACACATTTCGGTGAAAGTTTATTGATTACCCGAAAAGGTGCAATTCGAGCAGGCTTAGATGAATTAGGCATTATTCCAGGTTCAATGGGAACACGCTCTTATATCGTCAGAGGTAAAGCAAACCCTGAATCATTTTGTTCTTGCTCTCATGGAGCAGGTCGCAAGATGAGTCGAAGCAAGGCAAAAAATCTTTTTAACCAGCAAGATCTTATTGAACAAACCCAAGGTATTGAATGCCGTAAAGATAGTGGTGTTGTTGATGAAATCCCAAGTGCTTATAAAGATATTGATGAAGTCATGGCAAATCAGGCTGACCTCATTGAAGTTGTTCACACACTTAAACAAGTTTTATGTATTAAAGGTTAAAACATGAAAATTAAAGAAATGCCAAAAATCAAAGTCCGTAATCAAGTGGCTCTTTCCCCTTTACTTCACAAAGGTGGAATGCATGAAACGGAGAAACCTCGTGCTCAACATCGTAGAGATAGACAAGATGCTAAACAGCAATTGAGAAAAGGTGATTGGTAAATAATTTAGACCAAGATCGAAAGTAATTATTATTAAGGAGACATAAAATGACTAAATATTTTAAAAATCTCAATAAAAAAAGCGACTCTAACGAGTCGCTTTTTTACTGTTCAAGAACTCAAATTATTGAGCTGCTGCAGGAGCTGCCGCTTCTTGACCAGGTTGAACAACTACAGTACGGCTACCAGTGATTGTCGCGAATACACGACGGTTCATAGCACGACCTTCTTTAGTTTTGTTGTCAGCAATCGGTTGATCCCAAGCGAAACCTTGAGTAGACAAACGAGATGCATCAACGTTGTATTCGTTTACAAGAGCTGATTTAACAGAGTTAGCACGAGCTAAAGATAAACGTTCGTTTAACTTACGTGGACCAGTGTTATCTGTGTGACCTTCGATACGTGCAGTAGCGTTAGGGTATTCAGTTAACTTCTCAGCAACTTTAGCGATTTCTGGCTTGTATTGGTCTTTGATGTTTGATTTGTTAGTATCAAAGAACACACGAAGTTCCATGTTAAGGTCTTCAGTTAACTCTTGTGGTTGTGGAGCAACTGGAGTTGGTTCAACTGGAGCAACTTCTACTACAGGAGCAGCAGGCTTCAAGTGACCACCAAGAACTACGTTTAAACCAGCAAGAGCTGTATAGTTCCAGAATTTTTCGTCAAAGTTATAAGTACCACGAGCTTCTGTACGAAGAGATAAAGCATCGTTTAAGCGCCAGAAAGCACCAAAACCAGCATTACCTAAAGTACCTTCTTCATCGTTATGATAAGAAAGGTCAGGAATTTCGTATTTGTAGTGACCAGCACCTAACAATACGTATGGCTTGATTTTGCTGTCATAGTTTTTAGTGATTAAATCAGAAGTAACATAGAAGTTACCGTTGATTTGTTTTTGTTTGTATTCAGCGCCAGCAGCAAGACCGTCTACATCACCTTTAACTTGGTTATATTCAGCTTCGAAACCTAACCATGGAGTTAACTCAATACCAAGAGCTGCACCAACGAATAAATCGTCTTGTAGTTCAGGTCCGTTAGTTAACTCACCTTTGTCACCGCCATTGTTGTGTTGGCTGTCTTGGAAAGTGTAACCAAGCAATAATGGTGTAACAGTTACGCCAGCATTAGCAGCAGCTAATGGAGCAGCAACAAGCATAGCAAGTGCAATACGACTCAATTTCATGGATATCCTCCAGAGATAACAATTGTTGTTCAAGCTCAGCCTAAATTTATTGGCCCCTGAGATATTTTCACCCCAGTATTATTTTTAAGCTATTCACATTTGAATCATACAAACACTTGATAGACTTTCCAAGTGCTTGATAATTTTAATCAAGTAAATTATTGACAAAATTACTTACAATTTCCGTTGTAATTCGGTAATTTTTTACTCAACTAGCAAATATGAACAACTTCTTTCTTTCGCTTAGGGTGATTTTACCAGTATTCTAGCGTCCTGATAACCTTTATTTAATTTTGTGTTTCCTCATTATAAAAAGTCATATAAATCATTGATAGAACGCATAAAATCAAAATATTTCTTTATATATTAAGGAATTTTAATGTTTAAATCTCCCGGTTTCACATTGATGGAACTCACTATAACGCTCGCAATTCTTATGATTATGTTCACCCTAGCCCTTCCTTTATACCACCAATTTATGGCTTCAATGGAATTAAAAAACACGCCTCAACTACTCACAATTCATATACAAAAAGCCAAATACGACGCAATTCTACGACATAAGAGTGTCGTACTTTGCCCAAGTGTTGATTTGTCTATATGTAATAGTAATTGGGATACAAGGCTTATAAGCTTTGTAGACACAAATCATAATCTACAAAGAGAAAGCGATGAAGAAATATTAACCAATATTGAACTTAATCATCGTTATGGCTCTTTGAAATTTCAAAAATTCGGCAAAAAATTAAATAGTATCGTATTTCAGGGAGATACTGGACTTCCACGTGAGTCTAACGGCAGTTTTACTTATTGTTCTTATAGTCAGCTTAAAAACGTTAAATTAGTTCTCAGCAAAATGGGGCATGTACGCTTAGAAGAACTTCAAAATTGTTAGAACTCTACAGTCTAATACAGAATCCAAGCCATACCCCATTTTGCAATATACTGCTTAAGTTTTAATGTTTTCTTAATTTGAGATAAAGAACAATCGGAGATTACAACAATGACTGATATCGTAATTGTTAATGGTGCTCGTACTGCTATGGGTGGTTTTCAAGGATCACTATCAGGACTTACAGCGCCTGAACTAGGTGCTGTAACGATCAAAGAAGCAATCGCACGAGCAGGTTTACAACCTACTGATGTCGAAGAAGTCATTATGGGTTGTGTTCTTCCTGCAGGCTTAAAACAAGGCCCTGCTCGTCAAGCAATGCGCAAAGCTGGCTTACCTGATTCTACAGGTGCTGTGACGATTAATAAGCTTTGTGGCTCTGGCATGAAAGCCGTGATGCAAGCAACCGACATGATTAAAGCAGGCAGTGCTGAAATTGTTGTTGCCGGCGGCATGGAGTCTATGACAAATGCACCTTATGTTTTACCAAAAGCACGTGCCGGCTATCGTATGGGCCATGGTGAAATTAAAGATCATATGTTTCTTGATGGACTTGAAGATGCTGAAACTGGTCGTCTAATGGGTTCTTTTGCTCAAGATATGGCAAATACTCGTGGCTATACACGCGAGCAAATGGATGACTTTGCAATCCGCTCTTTGAAACGTGCTCAAACAGCAATTACCGAAGGCTATTTCAAAGATGAAATTGTTTCGGTTACCGTACCTAGTCGCAAAGGCGATGTCGTTGTTGATCAAGATGAACAACCTTTAAATGCAAAGATCGACAAAATTCCTTCACTTAAACCAGCTTTTGCAAAAGACGGTACAATTACCGCAGCAAACGCAAGCTCTATTTCAGATGGTGCATCTGCATTAGTATTAACTTCAAGTGAGGTTGCTACTCAACGTGGTTTACAGCCTCTGGCAAAAATTATTGCAACAGCTTCAAACTCTCAGCATCCTTCAGAATTTACAATTGCTCCTGTTGGCGCTATTGAAAAAGTTCTTAAAAAAGCGGGCTGGAATGCTCAAGATGTTGACCTGTGGGAAATTAACGAAGCTTTTGCCATGGTTACCATGTGCCCAATTGATGATTTCAAACTTGATGCTGAAAAAGTCAATATTAATGGTGGTGCTTGTGCATTAGGTCATCCAGTAGGTTCTACAGGTTCTCGTATTATTCTTACACTGATTCATGCACTGAAACGTACTGGCGGTAAAAAAGGTATTGCAGCACTTTGTATTGGCGGTGGTGAAGCAACAGCCGTTGCGATTGAACTTATTTAATTAAAATTAACTATTTTAAAATCCCACTTCGGTGGGATTTTTTTATGAAAAAACTACAAAAAAAGACCCACAAAATCACTTTTAAGTTTTAACTTATTCTTTTAAACGAAAACAACAATGGACAATAACAATGCAACTCAATCACTATCTCAATTTCCAAGGTCAGGCAGAGCAAGCCTTTAATTTTTATAAATCAGTTTTTGGTGGCGAGTTCGCCATGTTGAGTCGCTATGGTGATATGCCACCGTCAGAAGGTGTGACATTATCTGAAGCGAACAAAAATCTGGTTCTTCACGTTTCTCTACCTATCAATGAATACACTGTACTCATGGCATCAGATACAAATGATCAGTTCTGTGCGCCTAACAGTGTTTTTACCCAAGGCAATAATCACTACATCGCAATTAACCTTGAAAAGGACGAGCAAGAAAAGGCTAAACAACTTTTTGATGCGTTGTCTGTTAACGGTCAAATTGAAATGCCTCTAGAAAAAACCTTCTGGGGTGCATTATACGGAGCGTTTACCGATCAATTTGGTATAAAGTGGATGGTTAACTGCCAACTTGATACATAATTTTCAATATAAAAAAATCCCGCAAATTGCGGGATTTTTTATTTCAGGATTTATTGAGCACCTGTTTGATAACTCGCTTCTGGCACACCAGTTGAAGCTTGATACGGATTGGTAAAGTCTTGCAAACCTGCCGCAGCTTCTTGTACGTCTTTGCCTTCTTTTACTACAAAGCTATCAAAACCAGAACGCTTTAAGTAGTTTAAAACATCCTTAAACACATCACCTGTTGCACGTAACTCACCTTGGAAACCTTGGCGGCGTAATAGTGCTGCAAATGAGTAACCTCGGCCATCACCGAAACCTGCAAACTCAATAAAAATTGCATCAAGTTCATTTAATGGGAAAGTATGATTTTCAGGGGAGTCATTTACCGTCACATACAAAGCTTTTTTGCCTTGAACATTAACTAATTGATCAAGTTGAGCCGTTGTTACCACAACATCACCTTGAGGAACTACACCATCTTCAGCAATGATTTGATAAGTATTATCTGCAATCGTGCCATCTTTATAAAGCACTGGTAGAGCTGTATTAAGCATATGCACGCTCCTTAAATGGTTGAATTCCTACACGGCGATATGTATCAACAAAACGCTCACCTTCCGTACGCAAATCAAGGTAAGTATTTAATACTTCTTCGATTACATCTGGCACAGCATCTGCTGCAAATGATGGCCCTAAGATGTCACCGATTGATGCATCATGGTCAGAATTACCACCTAATGTAATTTGGTAGAATTCAGCGCCTTTCTTATCTACACCTAAAATACCGATGTTACCTACGTGGTGATGACCACAAGCATTCATACAACCAGAAATATTTAGATCTAAATGACCAAGATCATAAACTTTATCTAAGTCATCAAAACGACGTGTAATTGCTTCAGCAATTGGAATTGATTTCGCATTTGCAAGTGAACAGAAATCACCGCCCGGGCAACTAATAATATCGGTAATAAAACCAATATGTGCACGTGCCATATTTTGTTGCTCAAGCGCTTGCCATACATCGAACAAGTCTTTTTGAGGGACATCTGCCAAAGCAATGTTTTGTTCGTGAGTCGTGCGAAGTTCACCGAAAGTATATTTATCAGCAAGATCTGCAATAAAGTTCATTTCTTCAGTGGTCATATCACCCGGTGCGATACCTGCACGTTTTAGAGAAATCGTAACAATACGATAGCCCTTCACTTTATGCGCATGCGTATTGATATTGAACCACTGTTTGAATTTTGGATGCTCAGCAAATAAAGCGGTAAAGTCTTCATCGGCTAAATCTTGATAATCAAACGGGGTGAATTCTTCATCCAGTTTTTTCAAGATTTCTGGCTGAATTTTCAATGCTTCACGTGTATGTTCAAATTCAGCTTCAACTTTCTGAGCAAACACTTCAGGAGTTAATGCTTTAACTAGAATTTTAATACGCGCTTTGTATTTATTATCACGACGGCCATGCAAGTTATAAACACGTAGAACCGCTTCTAAATAAGCAATTAAATCTTCACGTGGTAAAAACTCACGAATAACGCTACCAATGATTGGAGTACGGCCTAAACCACCACCAGCCATAATTTTATAGCCGATTTCGCCCGCTTCATTACGCACGATATAGACACCAATATCGTGGAATGCAGTTGCCGCACGATCTTTTTCTTCAAGTGCAGAAACAGCGATTTTGAACTTACGTGGCAAGAATGCAAATTCTGGGTGGAATGTACTCCACTGACGAATCAATTCACATGTTGGACGTGGGTCTGCAATTTCACCAGCAACTACACCTGCATATTGGTCAGTTGTTGTGTTACGAATACAGTTACCACTGGTTTGAATGGCATGCATTTGTACAGTTGCAAGTTCAGCCAAAATATCTGGCACATCTTCAAGTGCAGGCCAGTTCAACTGGATGTTTTGACGTGTAGATACGTGTGCATAACCACGGTCATAAGCAGTTGAAACTTCAGCAACTTTACGTAATTGCTTAGAATTCATTAAGCCATACGGCACAGCAATACGCAGCATAGGCGCATAGCGTTGCACATATAAACCATTTTGCAAACGTAACGGACGATATTCATCTTCAGAAAGTTTGCCAGCTAAATAGCGTTCAGTCTGATCACGGAACTGAGCAACTCGTTCATTAACCAGCTGCTGGTCGAAATCGGTATATAAATACATGGCGTATGGCTAGTAGATTCATTATTAAGGCGGATAGCATAGCGAGCTTTCATTCATCAATAAAATGCTTTTTTTGCATATTTAATAACGGTTTTATTGATAAGCTTTAATATAAATCGACATAAAAAAGCCCGGATAAATCCAGGCCCTTTCTATAAAAGCTTTTTATTTGTTATCTGGTAAGGCATAGGCCACTAAATAATCGCCCATTTTTGTACCAAATGAACCATGACC
>NZ_JZFB01000005.1:175934-178859 GCF_001188385.1 Acinetobacter sp. V2
TAAGTCATTGGTGTTGCTTGTCCACCCGCTAGCAAACGCGCTTCCCAAAGTTTCTTACCATTAGTAACGTTAAACGCACGTAAGTAGTTATCTTGAGTTGCACCAACAAACATGACATTACCGGCAGTAGAAATTGAACCACCTAAACCAGGCACACCAATTTTCACAGCTGGTAACTGGAACAAGTTCGGTAGGCTGTCACGAATTGTACCAATACGTTTTTTCCATACCACTTCATGAGTTTTCAAATCAACGCCAGCTACATAGCCCCAAGCTGGTTGTTTACAAGGTAAACCAAGCGGAGATAAGAATGCGCTAATTTCAACACCATAAGGTACGCCGTACATCGGTTGTACACCCTGCTCAGTTCCCGCACCTTTTGCAGTTTGCGCACGGTTTGGATCAGCAGGAATTAAACGACTGACGAATGGCAAACCAATCGGGTTCATCACAGCAACTTGACGGTCAGGGTTAACTGACATACCGCCCCATTCAAATACACCTAAGTTACCAGGGAAAACTAAAGTACCGTTTTCAGATGGTGGCGTATAAATACCATCGTAATTTAGACGTTTGAAAGATACACGACACATGAGCTGATCAAGCATAGTGGCACCCCACATGTCTTTATCAGTCAATTTATCTTGCGGTGCCAAGTTCAAATCAGAGAATGGCTGAGTTTTTGAATAATGCTCGCCTTTAGTTTGTGGTCCACGTTTAACTGTTTGTGGAACTGGTTTCTCAGTTACAGGAACAATTGGTTGACCATTACGGCGATCAAGAACAAAGGCATTACCTGTTTTAGTCAATACATAGATTGCAGGAACAGTTTGGCCAGCTTTGTTTTTGATATCAGCTAAAGATGGTTGTGATGGTACGTCCATATCCCATAAGTCATGATGGGTTGTCTGGAAGTTCCACACTAATTTACCAGTTGAAGCATTAATCGCTAACATCGAGTTCGCATAACGCTCTTTCAACTCGGTACGGTCGCCACCCCAGATATCTGGAGTACCTACACCTGTTGGAACATAAACGATATCAAGTTTGGCATCGTATGCTAAAGGAGCCCACGCATTTGGTGAGTTATGAACGAAATTCGTACCTTCGCCCGGCATTGCATTTGGATCTGCTGCGCCAGTATCAAATACCCAAAGGAGTTTACCTGTGTTAACGTCGTATCCACGAATTACACCAGATGGCTCTTTATTTGAGTAGTTATCGGTTACTGAACCAGCAATAACAACTGTTGAACCAGTCACGATACCAGGAGATGTTGGATTGTAACCACCTGGGTAAGCATATGGCATAAACTCTTGCAAGTTCACTTCACCATTTTTACCAAAGTCAGTACATGCTTTACCAGTGTCAGCATTCACCGCAACTAAACGGCCGTCATTCACAGGAACAAAGACTTTACGCGGACATTGTGTAGAGTCAGATTTCTTGCTTTGAAGACTCGTTGCAAACTCAGTTGTGTTGTTTGCATCGTAGTACATCACACCACGGCAAGTTAAATGCTGGAACGATTTATCCGTTTTAAGCTTCGGATCAAAACGCCATTTTTCTTTACCTGTCGCAGGATCAATTGAAATTAATTGCTGGTGAGCAGTACAGATAAACATGTTATTACCGATTTTAATCGGTGTAACCTGATTGGTCGTTTCGCCAGAATCATTACCTGTTTTAAGATCGCCAGTACGTAAAGTCCAAGCAACTTTCAAATCTTTTACGTTTTGATCATTAATCTGTTTTAACGGAGAATAACGAACACCTGCCTGAGTACGACCATACGCTGGCCAGTCACTCTCTGCTACACCTGGAACTGCTTGAGCAGTTTCTGGTTGAGGTGTCTTGATTTCACCATTAATTTCTTGCGGATCGTTGAAAATCGAATAGACCATCAACAAGATTGCAATTGCTAGAGTTGAAGATAAGGCAACTTTACTTGATCCAAGGTTGCTGATTCCACGAGTTACGGCTGGAACCAATAACCATAAACCAAGAATACCTAAAATATCTAAACGAGGTGCAAGCGCCCAGAAGTCTGTTCCAACTTCCCAGACACCCCAAATAATGGTACCCAGCATTAAAGCAGCGTACACCCACAATGCTGTAGATGCGCGCTTATAGAGTTGCCATGCAACAATCAGGAGTAATACACCAGTAATAATATAGTAAATTGAACCGCCTAATGTAGCGAGCCAAATACCTCCAATTAACAGGAATAACGCTAATAACCCAATAATAATTACGGTAAAAGTCGTTAAACCTGATCTTGAAGTAGGTTGAGTCATAAACCACCTCTTATCAATCATCATTTTTATCGGAAAGATAGGCCAAGCTTTTCATCAAAAATCGGCCTATCAATACATCTAAAACAAAACTCAGGCATAAAGAAAAAACGGAAGGTCAGGATCATTCAATCAATGATTTAGCCCTCGACAATCCGTTTTCAGAGTAATTACGCTTAGAATGCAGTTGAGAATTTAATACCGCCTACCCAAGTGTTATCACCATTTTTTAATGCACCAACATGACGAACATATTGCACATTTGGACGGATAGTCAGCCAGTTTGTCGCATGAATACCGTAGTAAAGCTCGGTATTGTATTCAGTGTCGTATTCTTTATTTTGGACATCGTTCCAATCATCGTTGATATGGATACGCGCAACACCTAATGCCAATTCATCTTGAGGACGTTGATTGAGCAAACCTTTATAGACTAAGCCTACATTTTGCATGTTATCAATTTTGTTGGTATCAGAGTCGTGGAACGTCAGGTTCACAAATCCAGTCAAACCACGGTCTGTTTGATCAGCAGGCTGGAATAATTTTTGTTTTGCAGTTACCCATACACCTTGCTTATGAGATGTTTGAGCCTTATTTGTAATTTCTTCGGCATCAGCAGTGCTGTAGTAAT
>NZ_JZFB01000005.1:178915-187186 GCF_001188385.1 Acinetobacter sp. V2
TTTAGGTGACCAAACCACTTCAGCAGGAATAATTGCCCCATGTGAACCATCAGTACTTAGGTTAAAACCTTTGCCTCGGTCCAAATTTTCTGGGTTATATTCATATACACCAACTTGGGTATATAAATCAGGTTGCAAGTTATATTTAACACGCATTGCCCATTGGCTCACTGGCCAGTTATACCACTGATCACCAACCCAGTTACCAACTTGCGAACCACAAAGCGCCAAGTTCTGGAAATCACAGTCAAAACTATTAAAGTCTTCACCTTCACCAAAACGACCCACTTTAACGTCTAACTTCTGGTCAAGAAATTTTTTCTTGATCCACAAATCAGTTAAACGCCAAGTTTGCTCGCGCCCCCACACTTCTTGTACCGAGCTTAAGTGCCCCGCTAAAGCTGGTGAATGTTCAGAAAGTGATTGCCCATCACGATAAGTTAATGTGATTTGAGCTTCAGTATCTTGCCACCCTAAAATTTTGTTTAAATCAAAATGACTTCCTAAGGCAAGTTGCCCCGTATAAGCACTACCATGCGAAGATGTATTTTTTGAATCTAAAATACCGGCATATTCACCGGTATATCCAAAAGAAAAATCATAACCTTGTGCTTGTAACGCAGTGCGTTGACCGTTCCAATCACCCAACATCCACGGACTATTTGGGTCGAATGCAGCAGCAGCTTGTGCGTGCTGTATAAAAAGAGTAATTGATAAAACGGATAAACAGGAAGCCATCAAGGATTTATGTGTTTTCATGTTTACGTACCTTTTATGTCTTTGTTTATAAAGGGTACGCTAATTTTATGTAAAGAAATTATTCAAAATGTTAATCAATTGATTAATCTAATAATAATCTTAATACACATTGTATAAGAAAAGGACTCCGCTCTTCACCATTGTCCTTCACCAAGCTTTTGACCTATAAAGGAATATCTCATTTTTGATCTTGAAAACTTAATTGGGCAAGCCAACTGTGGTTCTGTATCTGCTGTATTATTCTGCAAAGGAACATCCACAATCCATCCACGTTGTTGTGCTAAAGGCGAATTTAATGACTCAGTGAGACTTAAAACAGGTTCTACACACACATCAAGGTTTGCAAAAATTTCATGCCACTCTTTAAATGTTTTGCTTTTAATTTTTTCTTGAATGGCTTGTTTAACTTCTTTCCGATCTTCGGCATCTAATGAAGCGCCCTTTTGTAATAGTAGGGGCAGATCAAGCGCTATGGATAACCCTGACATAAATTGTGGTTCAAGACTACCAATTGAAAGATAACGACCATCTTGGGTCATATAATAGTCATAGAAAATACCACCATTGAGCATTCCATGCTCTGGAGCCTGCTCGACTTGTGCAGCAAGTGTGGCTGATGCAGCCATACTATTTAAGCTAGCAACACAATCGGTCATGGAAATATCAATATATTGCCCCATACCACTACGCCCACGTTCAACCACCGCCGCTAAAATGGCAATAACGGCATGAAGCGAACCACCTGCAATATCTGCAACTTGAATACCGAGCGGCGGTGGACCACTGTCTTGTCGACCACTATACCCAGCAATACCGGCTAAAGCTAAATAGTTAATGTCATGCCCTGCTCGGTCTTTATAGCTTCCTGTTTGCCCATAACCTGTAATTGAGCAGTAAATTAAGCGCGGATTAATTTCGGCAAGTGTTGAGTAATCTAATCCTAGACGGCGCATGACATCAGGTCGAAACTGCTCTATGACAATATCAAACTCGGAAATTTTGGCTTTAATTAATTCAATACTTGCCGGATCTTTTAAATCAAGAACAATTGACTGTTTATTTCGGTTTAAATAACTATGTGCCGTTGCTTGCCCATTTGCATAGGGTGGCATGATCCGAATTAAATCTGGACGCGATGGAGATTCGATATGGATGACTTCTGCCCCCATATCGGCTAAATACATTGTGGCAAAAGGTCCGGGTAAGAGTGTCGAGAAATCGAGAACTTTAAGTCCATTTAATGCTGTCGTCATCGTTTTTTTAACCACTATTATTCATATTTTCTTTTATATTAGTTAAGCAAATATTCTAAAACAATGTCATGTTCAGCCATTTACCTTGATCATTTCGGCAATTTAACATGTAAAAAGTGCTTTTACTCTGTTGTAAATCGCCAATTTATTTTTTTAGACGGTCATTTAGGTCAATTTAAAGTGAACATCAAAGAGACTGAAGGATTCAATATGAGTCGCGATACGATTAGCATCCACTTCGTGAATGCGGCTTTGACAGGCGTAAAGCGCCTTGGCATGGATGTTGAAATGCTCCTTTCACATGTGGGCATTGAAGCGGAATTATTACGTCAACCTAAAGCTCGAATCTCACCAGAACAATACACTCGTTTTATAAAAATGTTGTGGATGGTCACACAGGATGAACACGTTGGATTTGACGTACAACCACGTCGTCTGGGCACTTTTGCCATTATGTGTCAGTTGATTATTCACGCAAAAACATTGGGTCAAGCCCTTGAACTATCATCTCAATTTTACAAATTATTTGGCGATGAATGGTCTGTCAGCCTAGAGCGTGACAAGCATGAAGCACGTCTAGTTCCACTCATTCCAAAAACTTTAGATCCAGATCATTTCATTACCGAAAGTATGCTTATGATTTGGCATGGTCTAGCATCATGGCTCATTGAACGCCGTTTGCCATTAGAGCGTGTTCATTTTAGCTACCCACGTCCTGCGCATGCAGATGAATATGATGCATTATTTTTTGCTCCAGTCATGCAGTTTGATGCACCGCGTACTGAGATCACCTTTGCTGCGGATTATCTTGATTTGCCAATCCGTCAAGATGAAAAAACACTAGAAGAATTCTTAAAAGCAGCACCTGCTCAGCTTTTAGTAAAATTCAAAAATACCAACTCGCTAACTTCTCGTATTCGTGAAGTACTCAAAAGCCAGATTGGTGAAGAAATGCCAACGCTTAATGACGTTGCATCAATGTTGTATTTATCCCCTCAAACCTTACGTCGTCGCTTGGCTGCTGAAGGTAAAAGCTATCAAGGCGTAAAAGATGCCTTACGTCGAGATGCTGCAATTCACTTATTACTTAACCCAGAATTAACACTTGAAGACGTTGCTCAACAAGTTGGTTTTAGTGAAACCAGTACGTTCCACCGCGCATTTAAAAAGTGGACGGGTGTAACCCCTGGCCTATATCGCCAGCTACACGGTTATCACTAACTATTAAATCTATTTAAGTTTCACATTTAGCCCAAGTTCAACTTGGGCTTTTTTGTATTTCTATTGGCAAAAATCATCACCTGACTGGTGCGCTTATCGTCATTGCACTCGCTATTAAAACCAGTACACTCAAAACACAAATAAATTTTAAGCAATAAAAAAGGAACTGTTATGAGCGAGGCTTATATTATTGATGCCATTCGCACCCCACGCGGAAAAGGAAAAAAAGACGGCTCTCTTTATGAAGTAAAACCAATTACCTTACTCACTACTTTATTAAATGAATTACAGCAGCGCCATCAACTCGATACATCTAAAGTCGACGACATTGTTTTGGGCTGCGTAACTCCTATTGGTGATCAAGGCGGTGACATCGCCAAAACTGCAGCCATTGCAGCTGGTTGGAATGATGATGTTGCTGGAGTTCAAATCAATCGTTTTTGTGCTTCAGGCTTAGAAGCAGTCAACATGGCAGCCATGAAAGTCCGTTCTGGTTGGGAGGATTTAGTGGTTGCTGGTGGCGTTGAATCAATGTCACGCATTCCAATGGGTTCCGATGGTGGACCATGGGCGCTAGACCCAGAAACAAACCTTAAATCATCATTTGTTCCACAAGGTATTGGGGCCGACCTCATTGCAACCCTAGATGGCTATAGCCGAGAAGATGTAGATAATTTCGCTGTAAAGTCACAACAAAAAGCGGCAGCGGCTCAATCAAATGGTTATTTCAATCACTCAGTCGTACCAGTAAAAGATCACGCAGGCGTGGTGATTTTAGATAAAGATGAATTTATTAAAGGAAATACCACACTCGAAGGCCTAACGAAACTCAACCCAAGTTTTGAAATGATGGGGCAAATGGGTTTTGATGCAGTTGCTTTACAAAAATATCCGGAAGCACAAAAAATCACTCATGTTCACCATGCGGGTAACTCATCAGGCATTGTTGATGGAGCAGCTGTAGTTTTATTGGCTTCTGAAAAAGCAGTAAAAGAACAAAATTTAAAACCACGCGCTAAAGTTTTGGCGACTGCATTAGTCGGTACTGACCCAACTATTATGCTGACTGGCCCTGCTCCTGCTGCACGTAAAGCTTTAGAAAAAGCTGGCCTCACGATTGATGATATTGACCTATTTGAAGTCAATGAAGCCTTTGCAGCTGTTGTAATGCGTTTTATTAATGAGCTCAACGTCCCTGCTGAAAAAGTCAACGTAAACGGCGGTGCGATTGCTTTAGGCCATCCGTTAGGAGCAACAGGTGCCATGATTTTAGGCACGCTACTTGATGAGCTTGAACGACAAGATAAAAAGCGCGGTTTAGCGACGCTCTGTGTTGGCGGTGGAATGGGTATTGCCACCATTATTGAACGCGTATAAAAATTAGGGATATAAAAGATGAGTGCAATTCAATACGAAAAAAATGCCGACAATATTGTCATTTTAACGCTTGATTCAACAGGTCAATCTGCGAACACCATGAATGCCGAGTTCCGTGACTCGCTCGATGAGGCGACTCAGAAACTTAAAGCAGAAACAGAACTTTCAGGCGTTATTTTCCGCTCGGCTAAAAAAACTTTCTTTGCAGGCGGCGACCTAGATGAGCTAATTCAAGTTCAACCTGAACATGCGACTGACTTTTTCAATATGGTTGAAAAGCTAAAAGGTCATTTACGGACAATTGAAACGCTAGGCATTCCAGTCGTTGCAGCATTAAATGGCACTGCACTTGGCGGTGGTTGGGAAATCGCATTAAGTTGCCATCACCGTATTGCAATCAATGACCCAAAAAGCAAATTTGGCCTACCAGAAGTCACTTTAGGTTTGCTACCGGGTGGCGGTGGTATTGTGCGTATGGTACGACTGCTTGGGCTTCAAAATGCATTTCCTTTCTTAATGGAAGGCAAACAGTTCGGTGTTGATAAAGCAAAATCTTTAGGTTTAATTCACGATACTGCTGAAAATGAACAAGAGCTTTTAGATAAAGCAATTGCTTGGATCAAAGCAAATCCAAAATCTCAACAACCTTTCGATGTGAAGGGTTATAAAATTCCAGGTGGTGATCCAAAAACGCCAGCAGTTGCACAAGTTCTTGCAATTGCCCCAGCCATGTTAAAAGACAAAACCAAAGGTTGTTACCCTGCCCCTGAAGCGATTATGGCTGCCGCTGTTGAAGGCGCTCAAGTCGATGTAGATACTGCACTGCGTATTGAGTCTCGCTACTTTACTCAGCTTACAACAGGTCAAATTTCTAAAAATATGATCGGCACTTTCTGGCATGGTCTAAATGCAATTAAGTCTGGTGCGAGTCGCCCTGCCGACGTTGCAAAATGGCAAGCCACTAAAGTTGGTGTGTTGGGTGCTGGCATGATGGGTGCGGGCATTGCCTATTCAACCGCAATTAAAGGCATTCCTGTTGTACTTAAAGATGTATCTGTTGAAAATGCGGAGAAAGGCAAAGCTTACTCACAAAAACTCTTAGATAAACGTGTTTCACAAGGCCGTATGACCGCAGAAAAACGTGATCAGGTTTTATCGCTCATTACGGCTACAGCGTCAGCTCAAGACCTTCAAGGCTGTGACTTAATTATTGAAGCGGTATTTGAAAATCAAGAGCTCAAAGCGAAAGTCACTCAAGAAGCCGAGCAGTATCTAGCGCTTAATGGCGTAATGGCATCAAATACATCAACCCTGCCGATTACAGGCTTAGCTCAAGCAAGTAAGGATGATAAAGCGTTTATCGGTCTGCACTTCTTTAGCCCTGTCGACAAAATGCAGTTGGTTGAGATTATTAAAGGTAAAAACACCTCCGCAGAGACTCTTGCTAAAGCCTACGACTTTGTACAACAAATTGGAAAAACACCGATTGTTGTCAATGATAGCCGTGGTTTCTTTACGAGTCGTGTATTTGGTACGTTCATTCAAGAAGGTATGCGTTTGCTTGCAGAGGGCGTTCACCCAGCACGTATTGAAATGGCAGCACTGAAAGCAGGCATGCCTGTTGGGCCACTCGCCATTCAAGATGAAGTGTCTTTAACCTTAACCGAACATGTTGCTAGTGAAGCACGTAAAGCCCTGCAAGCTGAAGGAAAAGATTTACCTAAAACTTCTGTAGATGAAGTGATTCACACCATGATTCATGAGTTAAACCGTAAAGGTAAAGCTGCTGGTGCAGGTTTCTATGACTATCCGGAAAATGGTAAAAAACACCTTTGGGAAGGCTTGAACCGTTGGCAAAAAGATCATGATATTTCTGAACAAGATATGATTGATCGCATTCTGTTTGTACAGGCACTAGATACCTTACGTTGTTATGAAGAAGGCGTATTGGAGTCTGTAATTGATGCCAATGTCGGTTCTATTTTTGGAATTGGTTATGCACCTTGGACGGGTGGAGCGATTCAATTCCTAAATCAATATGGCACTGATAAAGCACAAAAACGAGCTGAAGAGTTAGCTGCAAAATATGGTGAACGTTTTACACCTCCAACTTTGCTCAAAACCAAAGCTGAGCAGAAACAAAATATTCAATAACTTAGACTTATTGAGTATTTAAAAACTGCATAAACCTTACCCATATAAATATATTTTATTTATATGGGTTTTTCTTTATGGCCTTTAAGATTTCAGCCTCACCCCTAAATATGCTATAAATAGACTTCATTTTTGTGCTTCTACAGCACATTCGAGAAATCCTTATGTCCGATAAAAATTCTTCCGAGTCAGCAGTTCTAGGCTGGAAATTTGTTCTGATCGTTGGTGTTTTAAGTGCGATTTTCCTTGGCTTTTTCTATTTAGCAATGAGTAATGAACCTGACTATATGCCAGGAGCACAGCGCAAAGCACAACAAGAGCAAATGCAGCAAAAAGCAGAACACTCTACGGAGCAACACGCTCAACATGACGATATGCCTGAAATGGACATGCAAGAACATAAGCACTCAACTCAGTAATCAGATATTTTTCAAATGACAGATCTTTCCCGCAACGCATTGGTTGTAGAGGGTGGAGGCATGCGTGGCGCCTTTACCAGTGGTGTACTTGACTCATTTTTACAACAACAGTTCAATCCTTTTGACTTATACGTTGGTGTATCGTCTGGTTCGACCAATGTGGCTAACTACTTGGCAGGCCAGCAAGGCCGTACTCTAACGTTTTACGTTGATCACTCACTTCGTCCTGAATTCATCGATTACAAACGCTTTTTTAAAGGCGGTGATTTACTTGATTTAAAATGGATGTGGGAAATTGGTGAGCAAGAGCACCCTCTTGATCAAAAGAGTCTTTTCGCTAAAAATCCAGATTTTTATATGGTGTTGACGCATGCCAAAACAGGTCATGCGGAATATCTCCGTGCTGGTAAAGATAATTTGCTAAACGCACTTCGTGCATCTAGCTCAATTCCAGTTTTAACGCGTCATCCCGTCGATATTATGGGTGAACCTTATTTTGATGGGGGTGTTGCAGATGCCCTACCCGTTCGCTGGACGGCTCAGCAAAGTGACGTAAAAAAACTATTGGTTTTACGCACACGCCCGAAAAATTACTTTAAGGCGAGTAGTCGAGGCGATCAATTCCTCGCGAAATATGCGTTTAAACATCATTATGGTTTTGCAAACAGCTTACGTAGCCGTTGTGCTCGCTATAACGCTTCGGTCGATTTTGTTCGTGGTGAAAATCCAGAACAGCAAATTTTAGAAGTTTGCCCACCGCCACTTAAAAATATGGCTGGCCGTTTAACTACTAACCCGAAAAAGCTTCGCTATAGTTATGAAGTCGGCTTAGAAACAGGGCTACAGGCAATTGAAAGCTGGAATGCCATGAAATAAATCCAACTTGAGATTTCTAAAAAGAAGTCTCAAGTTAATTCTAAAATCATATCAATATGTGGAATGCCACAGTCTTGGTAAACCTCACCTTGCACATGAAAACCTAAAACTTCGTAAAAAGCTGTCACATAAGTTTGCGCAGAAAGCTTTAAATAAGGCAGTTTATGACGACGTGCATAGTCAATAATATGCCGCATTAAAATTTTACCAAT
>NZ_JZFB01000005.1:187228-194310 GCF_001188385.1 Acinetobacter sp. V2
ACGCTATGCTGTGGCAACAGACGTGCTGTAGCGATAGGCTGTTCTTTTTCATAAATAATAAAATGCAAAACTGTGGCATCCAAGTCGTCCCATTCATCTTCAGATGCAATTCCCTGTTCTTGAATAAAAACTTGTTCACGGATGTATTTCGCATCTTTCTCGAGCTGTTCCCAACCACCCTCTATAATTTTATACATCCGCTCACCGCCCTAGCACTTACAGCCAATATTTTCGATCGGCAATTGATCTTGTAACAACAATTCCAACGTTTGTTTTTTAATACCGTACATTCCTTTCAATGCTTGGATTTGAGCCATAATCTTGGCATCAGGTTCAGAAACGTTTTTGCGTTTCGTCGCCAAAATCATTTTGTTTTTGCTGGTATGCTCAAGCGATACAAACTCAAAAACTTTAGTTTCATAGCCATACGCTTTTAAAAGTAACGCACGTAAAGTGTCAGTCAGCATCTCGGCTTGTTGCCCCGCATGAATACCAAACTGTAGCATTGGTTGTAAAACTTCAGGACTATGTAATTGTGGGCGTAACTCTTTGTGACAACACGGCGCACACATAATCATCGAAGCATTTAAACGAATTCCAGTGTGAATGGCAAAGTCAGTTGCAATATCACAGGCGTGTAAGGCAATCATAACGTCTAGTTTTTCTGGTTGATAACTACGGACGTCACCTTCAAAAAAGTCTAAGTGGTTAAAATGCACTTTGTCTGCAACATTCTGGCAAAACTCAACCAGATTCGGGCGCAATTCAACTCCAGTGATCAATGGTGTTTTTTGCTGCTCTTGCAAATAATCATATAACGCAAAAGTTAAATAACCTTTGCCCGAACCAAAATCTACAATGCGTAACTCTTGCTGAGATGCATCAATTTGCTCATAAGCACTCGCAAAGATTTCAATAAATTTATTAATTTGTTTCCATTTACGCGCCATGCTTGGAATGATTTGGCCTTTTTCATCGGTAATACCAAGCTCTTTTAAAAATGCATTGCCCTGCTGTACATAGCGCTGCTTTTCACGATCATGTGCCTGAATCGTTTGTGTCGCATTTACTGCCTGCTTTTTCCCCATATTTAGAAGGGCTTTTTTCTTATTTTTTTTAAGTTGAATTTCTTGAGTAGTCGAAAATAAGTTTGCTTGTTTACATTGAATGATTAATTGCTCAATCTGTTGCAAACCTTCTTCAAATGAATAATTTTTAGTCACATCTTGGGTAGTATGATGATATAGAGCTGAAAGCTGTTTTTGACCATGCAGCTCTACAACGCGGAAAGTGATTTTTTCCAGTTGCGCCAACTCTCCTTTATATTGGCTCAAGATCAATCGCTCAAAAGCTTGTTGGTCAAGCATTTGCTTGATTTCATGAAAGAATTGCTGTTCTTGCTCAAAGGAGAAAACCGACACGGATATACCTAAAAATGAAGACTCATATAAAATAGAAGTTTAAAGGGTCTAGGATTAAAAATAAAATAACTTTACGACTGTTTTGTATTTCTATACATTCGTATTTTTAATCAAAAAAATTAAACTTATGAGTAAATCTGTGTTGGAAACTTACGATCCAAAAGAAGAACTATTTAATGCCTACAGCCATGGGGCTGGTATTATTATGGCAGTCATAGCTTCTATCTTTTTAATTATAAAGGGATCTTATCTTTCAACTGCTCAGTGGGTAGGTTTGTGGGTATACTCATTTAGTCTCATTCTAGTTTTCACCAGTTCCACACTCTATCACTTTGCTCAAACACAAAATCTACGCTACTGGTATAAGAAACTTGACCATACAGCTATTTATTATTTAATTGCTGGAACGTATACCCCGTTCTTAAGCATCGCAATTCCTACTACAAAAGCTCACTATCTGTTGATTGCACTCTGGAGCATTGCTGCGATTGGTACACTTTTCAAGTTAGTTTTTATTCATCGTTTTCAAAAAATTTCTTTGCTCGCTTATATTTTAATGGGATGGCTTGCTGTGTTTGTAATGGATGATATGCGCACTTATTTAAGTAAAGACGCATTGATTTTCTTAATCATTGGCGGGTTAGCTTATACGGTTGGAGCATTGTTTTACGCGTTAAAAAAGGTAAGATATACCCATGCGATCTGGCACATTTTTGTGCTTTTAGGTGCAGGAGCACATTTTCTTGCTATCTATTGGTACATAGTTTAGTTCATTTTTCACTCTTATTCAGTGATCCTGAAAGAGTCATGGATGATGTTCTTTCACGCTATTCTTTTAGAAAAAATACGTCTTTAAAAGGAATAGTAAATTAAAAATAAATTTTAACTGATATAAGGTTTTATATGGATTCAACCTCTGCGACTGCTGCTCCGGCAGTAGCCACTAATTCAAAAACACGGGTTTTGTTTGCAAGCTTAGTCGGTACAACCATTGAGTTCTTCGACTTTTATATCTATGCAACTGCTGCCGTTATTATTTTTCCTCACCTGTTTTTCCCTGCTAGTAGTGGCAGTGCCGCAGTCTTACAATCTTTAGCAACCTTCGCAATTGCCTTTATTGCCCGTCCCATCGGTGCAGCAATATTTGGGCATTTAGGAGACCGCATTGGTCGGAAAGCCACATTGGTTGCAGCTTTACTGACCATGGGTATTTCAACCGTATGTATTGGTTTACTTCCTACCTATGCACATATCGGAATCTTCGCACCCTTACTATTGGCTGTATGCCGTTTAGGACAAGGCTTGGGTTTAGGTGGTGAATGGAGCGGTGCAGTATTACTCGCGACTGAAAATGCCCCAGAAGGTAAAAGAGCATGGTATGGCATGTTCCCACAGCTTGGCGCGCCTATTGGTTTTATTTTAGCAACGGGATCATTCTTACTTTTAAGTGCGGCTATTCCTGAACAAGCATTCATGCAATGGGGCTGGCGTATTCCATTTATTGCAAGCGCTGTATTAGTGATTGTGGGCTTATATATCCGTTTAAAACTTCATGAAACTCCAGCATTCCAAAAAGTTTTAGATAAACAAAAAGAAGTTAATATTCCATTTAAAGAAGTTATCACTAAACACACGGGTAAGCTGATTCTTGGTACGATTGCAGCAATCTGTACGTTTGTCGTGTTCTATCTTACCACCGTATTTGCCTTAAACTGGGGAACCACAAAGCTTGGCTATGCACGTGGTGAGTTCTTAGAACTGCAACTCTTTGCCACCCTTTGCTTTGCTGCATTCATTCCTTTATCAGCTATTTTTGCAGAAAAATTTGGTCGTAAAACAACCTCTATTGGTGTCTGTATTGCTGCTGCGATTTTCGGTCTGTTCTTTTCTAGCATGTTAGAGTCTGGAAATACCTTAATCGTCTTCCTTTTCTTATGTACTGGCTTGGCAATTATGGGCTTGACCTACGGTCCGATTGGTACAGTTCTTTCCGAACTTTTCCCAACTTCAGTTCGTTACACAGGTTCGGCATTAACATTTAACTTAGCAGGCATTTTTGGTGCATCATTTGCGCCACTTATTGCAACTAAGCTTGCTGAAACTTATGGTTTATATGCAGTTGGTTATTATCTTACTGCGGCATCCCTTTTATCACTCATCGCTTTCTTACTCATTCGTGAAACGAAAAACGATGATGTGAATAATCAGATCTAAAAATTAGAAATTCTGATATAAAAAAAGCCGGTTCAAAATTGAACCGGCTTTTTTATAAATATATGATCTTAATTTATTGATGCTGGATTCGAAGGTGCAATGCTATTTGATACAGCAGGAGCTGTTACATTACTTGCTGCAACAGCAGCTGGTCCAGCAACAGCAGCTTCACCAATGAGTGCAACTTTTGCTTTTTCTTGGCTCTTCACAGATAAAGCAGGGTTAGTTGCTACAATACGATTAATGTTTGCTGAATTTGCTGGAGCAATCGCAGTCGTTTGTAAAATAATTGGGCGATTACCTGTGTTACCCAACGTATAGCGAATGCCTGTACGCGGGCTAATCACTGTAGTATTTTCTTGCTTCACTACAGCTTGAGCCGAAGTTGGGCCTTTTGCTGCAAGTACTTTATCAACCGTTGTCGTTTGAGGGGCTGAAGCTGCTTCTGCTGCGAAAACAAAACTAGGCACAGCAAGAACAGTTAAAAATAAAGGTTGTAATACTTTTTTCATTGTCTTTCCAACATACACTCTGGATGAGAAGTAAATAGCATTTAATGCTTAAAACTGCAAACATTATTCACAGGCTTACTACAAACATAAAAAAAGCAGAACAATTGTTCTGCTTTTTTTCGTTAAGGCAGATTAAATCTTACCGTGACATTGCTTATATTTTAGTCCAGACCCACATGGGCATGGTGCATTACGGCTTTCTGGAACAGGGAAAGCTTGCTGATCGTTGGACTCGTTCACACTTTCTTGAGAAAGTGTAACTTCACCAGTTAACCCATCTACGTCATCATGTTCAAAAGAAAGCTTCATTGATTCAGCTTGCTGCTGCTGTTGAGCTTCCATTTCTGCAAGTTCTTCTGGTGTTGGGATATGTACACGAGACAAATCAGTCACAACATCAGTTTTAATAATACCCAACATATTTACAAACAGGTTGAAAGCTTCTTTCTTGTATTCCTGTTCAGGGTTCTTTTGCGCATAGCCACGTAAGTGAATACCTTGACGCAAATAATCCATTGCAGCCAAATGATCTTTCCAATGACGATCAAGAGAGTTTAAAACGAAGTGACGTTCAAGCATTGCTGCTGATTCATCACCCATTTGAGCGCGGCGCTGGCGATAACGTTCAATTACTTCATCGCTAATACGCTCAACTAAGCCTTCTTCATCTAGACGGCGGTCTTGATCTAACCATTCTTGAATTGGTAGCTCAATACCCAAATCAATACGTAGAGCGTTTTCTAAACCTTCAACATCCCATTGGTCATGAATTGACTCTGGCGGAATAAAGTTAGCAATCACGCCTTTCATCACTTCGTGATGCATTTCTTCAACGTATTCTTTTAAAGTATTTTCAGCTAACACTTCATCACGTTGTGAATAAATGATCTTACGTTGTTCATTATTCACATCATCGTATTTCAATAAGTTTTTACGAATATCAAAGTTACGCGCTTCAACTTTACGCTGAGCGTTCTCAATTGAACGACTCACCATTTTGTGCTCAATCGCTTCATTTTCTTGCAGACCCATCGCACGCATCATTCCGACTACGCGATCACCTGCGAAAATACGCATAAGGTCATCTTCAAGAGACAAATAGAAACGAGAAACACCAGGGTCACCCTGACGGCCCGCACGACCACGTAACTGGTTATCAATACGGCGTGATTCATGACGCTCAGAACCAATGATGTGCAAACCACCTGATTTCAATACATCTTCGTGGTCTTGTTCCCATTGTGCTTTCAGACGTGCTTCATCTTCAGCAGTAGGGTTTTCAAGTTTGGCAAGTTTTGCTTTCCAGTTACCACCCAAGATAATGTCCGTACCACGACCAGCCATGTTAGTTGCAATCGTTACTGCATTCGGGCTACCGGCCTGAGCAATAATGTCAGCTTCACGCTCATGTTGTTTTGCATTCAACACTTCGTGGTGAATACCAGCTTGCATTAACTTAGAAGATAAAATTTCACTGGCTTCAATGGTCGCTGTACCAATCAGAATCGGTGCAACACCCTGCTCACGAATATTCGTAATTTCCTGAATAATCGCATCGTATTTACCGTTACGGTTTAAATAAATTAAATCGTTTTGGTCATTACGTACCATTGGGCGGTGAGTTGGAATAATCACAACATCAAGGCCATAAATTTCTTTCATTTCCGCAGCTTCAGTATCAGCAGTACCTGTCATACCTGAAAGCTTTTTATATAGACGGAAATAGTTCTGGAATGTTGTGGTCGCTAGTGTCTGGTTTTCAGGCTGAATTTCCAAACCTTCTTTCGCTTCAACTGCTTGATGCAAACCTTCTGACCAACGACGACCCGGCATTGTACGGCCAGTGTGTTCGTCAACAATCACGACTTCGCCATCGTGAATAATATAGTGAACATCACGTTGGAATAAGAAATGTGCACGAATAGCAGCAGACACATGATGAACAAGGCTCAGATTCGTTGCTGAATATAGACTTTCACCTTCAGCCAACAATCCCATTTGAATAAGTTCTTGTTCAACAGTTTCATAACCAATTTCGGTCATTTCAACTGAACGCTGCTTTTCATCAATCCAGAAATGCCCACCATCTGCAACTTTTTCTTCTTTTTGCGGATGTAATTTAGGAGGAATCGTATTGATTGCAGAATACAGATGCGAAGAGTCTTCACTTTGACCAGAAATAATTAATGGTGTACGTGCTTCATCAATCAAGATTGAGTCAACTTCATCGATAATGGCATAGTGCAAACCACGTTGTTTCTTTTCTGCTAAAGAAAACACCATGTTGTCACGTAAGTAGTCAAAACCGAATTCGTTATTGGTACCATAGGTAATATCAGCAAGATAAGCTTCCGCTTTTTCAGACGGACCTTGCATTGAATAGATCGTACCAATACTTAAACCTAAAAACTCAAATAATGGACGGTTCAACTCAGCATCACGCTGTGCCAAATAATCGTTCACAGTAATGACATGAACGCCTTCGCCACTTAATGCGTTTAAATAACACGCCAAAGTACCCATCAGGGTTTTACCTTCACCGGTACGCATTTCGGCAATTTTGCCTTCATGTAAAGTAATACCACCAATAAGCTGAACGTCATAGTGACGCATGCCCATTACACGCTTGGCTGCTTCACGACAAACTGCAAATGCTTCTGGAAGTAATTTATCTAAACTTTCGCCATTATTATAACGTTGTTTGAATTCTGGAGTTTTTGCAGATAAGTCTGCATCGCTTAAAGCTGATATCGTCGGCTCGAGCGCATTGATTTGCTCAACAATTTTGCGCATTCGTTTGAGTTCGCGCTCATTTTTTGTACCGAAGATACCTCCGATCAGACTTGCCAACATGGATAAACTCTCTAAATCTTGCTTGGTCAAATGAATAAACTTTTTCTCAGTCGTTTATTATGGTGCCAGAAATTTGAAGTAC
>NZ_JZFB01000005.1:194320-205234 GCF_001188385.1 Acinetobacter sp. V2
AAGGGGTTTGCACAAAACCCCTAAAAAAAATCTGATAGTTAGATGAATGGTATTTCATTCATCTAGTCCCCCTTAATGTATCTGGCACCTAAAAAGCACCATTAACGCTCATCTATTAAGCATAACTTCCGAGAAATCTAATTTAGCAAATTTACCTTAAAGTTACATTGATTAAGCACTTAAAATAATGAGTTTTAGTCATATATATTTACACTTATATAAAAATTTCATAATAAAATACAAAAACAATAATTTTAATCATAAAGTAAATGCTGCATATTCATTCAATCGAATAACAAATTATGAGCAATTGAGGAACGATCATGACACTACGATTAGGAGACACTGCCCCCGATTTTCAACAAGAATCGAGTGAAGGCCCAATTAATTTTTATGATTTTTTAGGGGATAGTTGGGGAATCTTATTTTCACATCCAGCCGACTATACGCCAGTATGTACAACAGAGTTAGGTTATACAGCAAAATTAAAAGATGAATTTACGAAGCGTAATGTTAAAGCGATTGCTTTGTCAGTAGACGATGTAGAGTCTCATAAGGGCTGGATCAACGATATTAATGAAACACAAAACACAACTGTAAACTTTCCAATCATTGCAGATAAAGACCGTAAAGTATCTGAGCTTTATGGTTTCATTCACCCTAATGCCAGCGAAACTCTGACAGTGCGCTCATTAGTGATTATTGATCCGAATAAAAAAGTTCGCTTAATCATTACCTACCCTGCTTCGACGGGCCGAAATTTTAATGAAGTCTTACGCGTTGTGGATTCATTACAATTAACTGACAAGCATAAAGTCGCTACACCTGCGAACTGGCAGCAAGGTGAAGATGTCGTTATTGTGCCATCACTTAAAGATGAAGAAGAAATTAAACAACGCTTCCCTAAAGGTTATACAGCGGTTAAACCTTATTTACGCCTAACACCACAGCCTGAGCAAGATTAAAGCCTTTTAAAAGGCTTTAATCGAAGCGCAAGACAAGCGAAGCGCGTAGGCAGGCATCAGAAGGCTGCAAATAAGCCAATCGCGCAGTAAATCTCAAGCAAAATAAGTAAATTTTCCAGCCTTAAAAAGCCATCCAACGCGATGGCTTTTTTATTTATGTATTGAATACACATGGTTTTTAGTGCTCAGATCAGTTATAACTCGAAGCGATTCGGTATAAAAAATAAAAATCATGATCTATAAAATTCATCATTTAAAGTGTGGCAGCATGTGCCCAGTTTGCGCCCCACTCTTTGGACAAAAAGGCTTTCGGGCTGAAGTGGTCTGCCATTGCCTTCTGGTTGAAACTGATCGAGGCTTAGTGCTTATTGATACAGGCTTTGGCTTGCAAGATTATTTACATATGAAACAACGCCTAGGCTCATTAGTTAAACGTTTAGGTAAAATTGAGCCTAACCTTGAGTTTAGTGCTATTCAGCAAATTCAAAAGCTCGGGTTTAATCCGAAGGATGTACAGCACATCTTTGTCACTCATCTTGATTTTGATCATGCAGGTGGAATTTCAGATTTTCCACATGCCACTGTGCATGTTTTAGCTGCAGAATATAACGCAGCCCAACTTCCAAATTTTAAGGGCAAACTTCGTTATAGAACCAATCAATATAAAGATCATCGCTACTGGAACTTTGTTGAATACCAGCAAGGTGAAGCTTGGTTTAACCTCGAAAAAGTAAAAGGCTTCCCTCTGTTCCAAGATGAAATTTTAATGGTGCCTCTATTGGGGCATTCAGCTGGACATTGTGGTATTGCTATAAAGCAACAAAATCAATGGTTATTATTTTGTGGGGATGCATACTACTCACATCTAGAGTTAAACCCTAAAAATAAATTAAGATCACTCAGTGTGCTGGAAAAAACATTTGCAGAAGATAATGAGCAACGCCTTGTTAATCTCAAACGCTTACAGCATTTAGCTCAACATGAGCCAACGATTGAAATTATTTGTGCTCATGATCCTTATGAGCTTAATCGGTATCAAACATGAAAAAATTATCGCTCATCACACTTCTCATCTGTATAAATTTACAAGGATGTATGCAGCATGAAAGTATTGCTCATGAGCAACGACCAAAAGACTGGGGCACTTTAGTCTCTCAAAACCATAACTTTTATCAAATTAGTAATGATGTTTTTCGCAGTGAACAACCTAGTGCTGCAATGATTTCAGAATTAAAGAATCATCAAATTGGAACGATTATTAATTTACGGGCCAAAGACGCAGATACTTTAGTTTTTAAAAATGAAAATTTTAATCTTGTGCATATTCCTATCAACACATGGGCAATTAATCGACAAGATTTATTAGAAGTCATGCAGCAAATTAAAATTGCTAAACAGAGTAATCAACGTGTTTTATTGCACTGCTACCATGGTTCAGACCGTACAGGCGCCAGCGTTGCGATGTATCGCATTATTTTTGAAAATTGGGCAATTGATGATGCGGTTAAAGAAATGAAGCAAGGTGGTTATGGCTATCATATTATTTGGAAGAATATTGACCGTTTATTCACCCCTGAAAATGTAAAATGGATTCAACAGCAACTGTCGAATCCATCTTAACTACATCTTGAGTAAACCTTAGATCAGATTAACGCTGATCTAATGGCACCCAATCAATAACCCAAGCCGATTTCATATTTAAACTTGAATCAGAAGTAATTTTCTTACGGGCCGCATCTGCTGTATCACGGTCTTTCGCAGGTCCTACCATAATACGGATTCCCTTACTAGTTTGACTCGTAGTTACCTTATAGCCTTTAGCTCGTAATTTAGAAACAACTGCATCTGCATTTGCTTGGTTAGCAGCCAATGCAACTTGCACCATCCACTTTTTATCACCATTTTCCAGCAATTCACGCGCTTTTTCAGCCTCAGCTTTTTTATCAGCTTCTGCTTTACGCTTAGCCTCTGATGTTTTCTTATCAGCTTCTGCTTTGTGTTTCGCTTCAGTTGCTTTCTTATCGGCTTCTGCCTGACGCTTTGCTTCAGCTGCTTTCTTATCAGCTTCCGCTTGACGTTTTGCTTCAGCTGCTTTCTTATCGGCTTCTGCTTGGCGCTTTGCTTCAGTTGCTTTCTTATCAGCTTCTGCCTGACGTTTTGCTTCAGCTGCTTTCTTATCAGCTTCCGCTTGGCGTTTTGCTTCAGCTGCTTTTTTGTCTGCATCTATTTTTGAAGTATCAGTTGTTTTATTTGCCACATTAGTTTGCTGGTTTTTAGCTTTCGCCTCACCCACTAACTCTGGTGGAATATTATCTGAACTTTCTTGAGCAGCTGTACGACGTGCATTAATCGCAGCGTACTCTGCTGCGGCTTTACGAGCAGCATCAGCTTCAGCTTGCTGCTGCATTGCTAAAAACTCAGCTGCACGTGCTTCTTGCTCAGCAACCGCTTTTTCACGCGAACGGCGCTGTTCTTCTAACAAACGTTTTTCTGTTTCAACATCAACCGCTAGAGGCTGTAGTTGTACCATTTGTCCTTCGGTTGCTTGCTTTGGCTTAGTTTGAGTTTTTGGCGATGTGGATGCGGGTGGTTGAACTTCAACCTGTTTTATTTCCTCATTTCCTTTTAGAAGTAATGCTGCCAATAAAACACCACCTCCCAGTAAAACAACACCACCCATCCAGCGTTGTTTGTTATTCATTGACATTCTTCCAAATACTCCCAAATCGCTTCTAAAGTATGAAACGAACCACAGGCCAAAATCAGCTGATTGTTATTTGTTTGCTCAAGCGCTGATTTAAAAGCCTCTTTGATATTGCCATATTGTTGTACTGTCTGGCCTTGCAAGGCATCATTGAGTTGCTGAATCGGTGCAGCACGCGGCACATTCAACTCAGCAATTTTCCAATGTAAAACAGTAGGTTTCAATAAATCGACTACTGATTTTATATCTTTATCTGCCAGCATTGAAAATACTGCGACAACTTCTGTGTACTGTTTATTGTATTCTAAGAAATTTCGCAATTGCTTTAACAAAAATTCAACACCATGTGGATTGTGTCCGGCATCAAAAATTACCGTTTTCCCCTCCACTTGACGCTGCTCAAAACGTCCTGCTAAATGTGCAGATTGAATACTTTTTTCTAATGCTGACTGAGAGATTTCAAGTCCGCTATTTAAAATAGCGGCAACCGCTCCCGCAATATTTTCAATGGCTAAATGACCTAAGGGAAGCTTTAAAGCAGTTCCTTCTGAGGCAAAGTACCAGTTTTGTCCATCATCGGCGAGTTTATAAAAATAATCACGATTAACGGCATATAAGTCTGCTTGCGTACTTTCTGCTTTATCTTGGATTGCTTGAGGTAGAATTTGTTCACCAGCAAAGACAACCGGAATTTGTGGACGAATAATGCCTGCTTTTTCAAAAGCAATTTTTTCGATGGTATCGCCCAACCAGTCAGTATGATCTAGGCCAATATTAGTAATAACTGCAACGTCGGGATCAATTACATTGACGACATCTAAGCGTCCGCCCAAACCAACTTCGAGCACCCATACATCACATTGCTGTTGTTTAAAAATGACAAAAGCAGCCAAAGTGGTTGCTTCAAAAAAAGATAAGCTTAAATCACAATCGCGACGAGCCTGATCGACTTGAACAAAAGCATCAATCAGACTTTGATCATCGACTTCAACTCCACCTAATTTGACTCGCTCATTAAAGCGATAGATATGCGGTGACTGATATAACCCAACTTTATAACCCTGTGCGTTTAATATCGCGGCCAGTGTGGTTGTAGTTGAGCCTTTACCATTCGTTCCGGCTACTGTAAAAACTTTAGCAGTAGGCTGAGTTACACCCAGTTTTTCTGCAACAGGAATTACACGTTCCAGACCAAGATCTATCCCTGTAACGTGAACATGGCTCCAATAATTGAGCCATGTATCTAAAGAGTCTATTGAAAGTGGAGCTTGTTGATTCAAGGTAAGTTCATCAATTTCGATACAAGTCGAGATACAGTATCACGTAAAGCATGACGATGAACAATCTGATCGATTACACCATGATCAAGCAAATATTCAGCACGTTGGAACGGTTCTTCTAGCGTTTCACGTACAGTCTGCTCAATTACACGTTTACCAGCAAAGCCAATCATCGCTTTAGGTTCAGCAATATGAATATCACCCAACATTGCTAAAGAAGCTGTTACACCGCCATATACAGGATGTGTTAACACCACGATATAAGGTAAACCTGTATCTTTTAACTTTTGGATCGCCGCTGAAGTACGTGCCATTTGCATAAGGGATAGCATACCTTCTTGCATACGTGCACCACCAGAAGCTGCGAAACAGATCAATGGTTGACGTTTTTCAATAGCAAGTTCAGCAGCCTGAACAAAACGGTCGCCTACAACTGTACCCATAGAGCCGCCCATAAAGTCGAACTCAAAAGCACATGCAATCATATCTACGCCATTTAAATTACCTTGCATGGCAATTAAGGCTTCCGTTTCACCAGTTTTGGTTTGCGCTTCACGCATACGATCTGGATATGGCTTAGTGTCGACAAATTTTAACGGATCTTTCGCGCTAAATTCTTGCCCTAATTCTGCTACTACATTGTCGAAGAACCAGTTCAAACGATCACGAGCTTTCATACGTAAGTGTTCATCACACTGCGGACAAACATACGCATTGAAAGAGATTGCTGTACGTGTCACTAGAGCATGACATTCAGGGCATTCAATCGTTGGCTCAGTAAATGTTGCTTTGAGAATTTGTTGCTCATTTGCGACTTCAATACCTGGAACCGGACGTTTTGTCCATGGTGTCGAAGGGCTAAGAACTTTCCCTGATTTCACTTCTTGATTCATACTAACTCATCGAGCGCTGCTCGAAGCTCCTTGACTTTATTCACCGTCTGTTCAACAGCGTCATCCGCTGCCAACGTTGCAAAATTTTTAACGAAAGCACTACCTACAATCACCGCATCAGCAACGCTACCCATTGCTTTTGCTGAAGCAGCATCACTAATACCAAAACCAACACCTACTGGAATATCAGTGGCATTTTTGATTTTTTGAATACGTGCAGCAGCTTCTGCCGTATCTAGTGTTGCGGCTCCCGTTACACCCTTAAGTGAAACATAGTAGATAAATCCACTTGCCTGATTTGCCACATGTTGAATGCGTTGGTCTGTAGAAGTTGGTGCGAGCAAGAAGATTTGATCCATGTCATGTTGTTTCAACACAGCCCCAAACTCTTTTGACTCTTCTGGCGGTAAATCCACCAGTAATAAGCCATCTACACCACACTCTTTCGCATGAGAAACAAACTTCTCGTAACCAATAACTTCAACCGGATTTAGATAACCCATTAAAACAACAGGTGTATCCTGATCCTGTTCACGGAACTCCTTTACCATATTAAGAGCATCTAATGTGTTAGTCCCTGCCGCAAGCGCACGTTCAGCTGCAAGCGCAATTACTGGACCATCGGCCATTGGATCTGAAAATGGTAAACCAAGCTCAATGACATCTACTCCTGCCGCAACCATTTTATGCAGTAACGGAACTGTTACTTGCGGTTGTGGATCACCCGCCATGACATAAGATACAAGCGCTTTACGTTGTTGGGACTTAAGCTTTTCAAAACGGGTGGCAAGACGTGACATAGGGTTGTGCTTTCCTTGAATTATTTAAAATTGAGGAGTTGTTTGTAGAAATACAAGAACATCGCATTTTAACGCTATTTTTTGTCCATTGAACAGGTCTAACGTTATGGCGATATTCGATTGTATGATTCATACAACCCATGGCGTACATTTATCAATATTTTGAAACTTTTCTCAATGATCAAAGCTTCCTATTTTCGAGCCATTATTAGATCGTCATCTGAATAGAAAATCGTCACAGAAAGGCTATTTTATTGCATTTTTATTTGTTAGCTGTAATTGTCTTTTTCTTGCTAATAGGGTTTGTCCTGTCAAATTTTTATGGGCACGTGCAAGTGCTGACTGGTCCGAATATCCCAATTGCTCAGCAATTAAAGTGAGGCTGGCATTTTGGTTAAGTAATATCTCACAGCGTCTCATACGCTCCGCATCTAAAATTAATTTAAATGAAGTGTTTAATGACTGTAGCTGACGTTGCAAACTTCGTACTGAAATATTCAACTCGATGGCAATATCTTCTATTTTAGGGGCCTGCTGCCTTTGCTTAAAATATTCATGGACGATCCAATGTATTTGCTGAGCTAAATCTGTATGTATTTTACGCTGAGCTAATGCTTCTTCTGCCTGTTTCACTAAAAGTTGCATTAAGGTTGGGTCTGCATGCTGAGGACGAATACTTAGTCCCTCACTTGCAAAAGTTAATGCATAGTAAGGTTTTTCAAATGATAATTTGCATTGAAAGAAACGCTGATAGTGCACTAACGGACCACGTGCACGGTGCACGAACTCAACTTGTTGCAAGAGAAAATCATGTAGTGGGGCTATTTGTTTAGCAAGCTGCACCATCGCGGCCAAAGTCAATTCACAAAGTATGATATTGCTGTCATCAACCAATGGCCAATACAAACGAATTTTTGAAGCATCTTGCTCAATTTGCATAGGCACAACTTGCTCACCGTCAATCACCAGACGATGAAACTTCATAATATATTCAAGAACCTCGGCAAAACTGCCACTTCGGGATGCCATATAACCCAACACTCCAAAATTGGCAGGTGTAATGCAAGTGGCCATTTCCAAGGCTAAATTGGAAACTTGTAGCTGAGATTCGGTTAGCTCTAAAAGCTCAAGAAAAAAATTTAAAGATGATTGAGCATCAATAGACGAAGCTAAAATATTTTGAACTTGGCGGGCCTGAACATCCGTCAGATTTAATGCCTGCCAGTCCATTTCCCTTTCTTTTAAGTAAGTATTCCAAAGGTAAAAATACCCATTTGAAATCGTAAAATCCTGCATGGCTCATCCTTTTTTTACTGCCATCTTGTCGCAAACTGTATAAAAATTGGCAATAACTGTCAAAACAAAGCCGACCAGCCGCGACATACTAATAAACAAGTTAGATGCGAGAAATAAAATATGAACGCACATGTTTCTTATCAAGTCGAGCCAGTAGTTCGTAAAGATCTAGATTTTCACTTAAACGAAGCGCCTCGCTTTTGGTTTAATAATGATCCTTTTTTGACTCGTATGTTTGATGCACTCAGCTTAACCTTCCCTGATGGAGAGCGTTATTTTATCGAATGTGTTCGTATGTTCCGTGACAAAATTGAAGATCCAGAACTACAAAAACGAGTGGTGGACTTTATTAAACAAGAAGCTCAACACGGTATTGCTCATGACAAAATGAATCAGCTCATGAAAGAACAAGGTATGCCTGTTGACCAATTCACAGCTACACTAAAAAGAATTTTTCGTTTTGAACTCACCAAACGCTCACCGCAATACAATATTGCAATGACAGCAGCAGCTGAACATTTAACTGCATTAATGGCAGAAACGTTTTATAGCAATAGAAAAACTTTGGAAAATGCTCACCCGTATGTCCGAGCGCTGTTTGCTTGGCATGCCATTGAAGAGATGGAGCATCGTGATGTTGCTTTTGATGTCATGAAACAAGTAGGCGAAGTTCCTGAATCGACTCGTCGATTTGTATTGGTTCTTACAACAGTACTCATGTTTGGTTTTACACTCTATCGCACCAACATCATGTTGAAATGTGATGGTTTTAGTTCTAGAGAACGACTCTTAATGAGCCTTAAAGGCTTACCTTGGTTCTTTGGTAAAAATGGCACATTAACAGCCATGAAAAGCCAATATTTAGATTGGTTTAAAAAAGATTTTCATCCAAGTCAGCATCCGGTCATTCGTCAATATCCTGTCTGGATTGAAACACTCGAAAAGACCAATGATCCTATTGCAGCTGGTGAAGCATTTTGGCAAGCAGGTTTATAACCTGCTTGTTACCATTTTGCATAATGTTGTTCTAGTAAACCGTATTGCTCATTGCAATTGATTATATCGGTTGCCTCATGCTCAATCGTGCCGCTAATTTTAGCTTGCCACTGATTGAACTGGCTTCCAATCATTCTTAAATTAATATTTTCGTATCGGCACCAACCAATATTCACTTGTAGATTAAGTTTTTGATCTAGAGAGCTAATTTGCCAAAGCTCATCATTTACTTTTTCAAATAAAACATCAGTCAGTGGAAATAAAACTCCGTTAATCCATAAGCAATTTTCATTACCAAAGCTTTCATTAACACCTGAAGCTAAATTTAAACCAATACGCCGCCCTTGCTCATCCCAGAAATTACATGAAAGCCAGAACCAAGCTGTTTCAGGTCGCAAAAAACCACACGTATCATCTAGAGATGCAAATGTCTTTTCATCAAATTGGACGACTTGATTTTGTTTATTAATAAACATCCCTTCTACAGCAAGCGTGGTCTGCTTTTGGGTATAGGTCCAACCGTTAATTCCTGTTGGTGTACACAAGCTTAATATATCGGTTCCAGCACAAAAAATCCGAGCGCTAAGTTGGATCTCACCATATTTAGTCACTCGAATGTACCGCACGCCATTGGCATGCTGGATATCAAACTGATAAGGCGATTTAGAAAAATAGCTTTGATTAAACAATGGCTGTTCATCAAGATAGGTTTTATGCCCCAAAGGCTGAATTGCATTCCACTCAATGACCTGCTGAGTTTCATGATCATAAATATAGAAAAAACCGTGCCCGACCCAACCGATATCTGCAATTGCCAGACCAATACTATAGTGTTTATGTTGAATGCCGCAGAATTTAAATTTTTTATATTTTAGTTGCTTACGCCAGCCTTTTAAGACCTTACCATAAGGGTTTTTATAAATATAATGTTGTACGTGAATGGTTGACGGTACAGATTCAAAACGCCCGTAGCGAGGCTGTCCATTTTCTTGAATTAAATCCATTTACCCACTTCCATATGAATATTAGATTTCAAATGACCTATACCACGGTCAAATACGTATTTTCCCAAATTGTTGCAGCAAAATCGCCTTTTATTAAATGAATATAGCGCCCTGCTACACAATCTATAGCTAAGCAGTCATCAATATCAATGACTCGATCTGTGTGTGCTTTTTGCCACTGTTGATCTATAAATTGTTTACCTAATTGTTTTGCAACGACAGCATTTGGTGCAACTACAAACTCATAACGGTGAAGTTCACCGAATTCACGAGCATTATATCCACCCAGATTAATTAAATATAATTTTAAATCATCTGGTTTGGGTGCTGCATCTGTAAAATGAACTTGATACTTTTGCCCTTGAGAGCTAACACCAGAGAGCTTGGCCCAAGCATCAATATGTAATCCTTGAGCTTCACCAAACCAAGCCTGTTTAAGTTGAGGATAAACTTCTTCCAAAGTATCTCCTATAGCCATGACTACATCATGAACTTCTGTATTAGCACGTGCATGACGCCCGCCTAACATCACCATAAACAAACTTGGCATTGTATCCTCTTACATCTCGACCATTTCTACGCCATCAATGCGTGCAACTGTCATTAAATCTTTATCACCACGACCTGAAACAGTTGCAATAATAATCTGATCTTTAGACATTGTTGGTGCAAGCTTAGAAACGTATGCCATTGCGTGCGAGCTTTCAAGTGCAGGAATAATCCCTTCGATTTTGGTTAAATCACGGAAACCTTGCAAAGCTTCTGTATCATTAATCGGCACGTATTCTACGCGCTTCATATCTTTCAAGAAGCTATGCTCAGGACCAACACCCGGATAATCAAGACCTGCTGAGATACTATGTGTCTCAATAATCTGGCCCTGTTCATCACTCATTAAGTAAGTACGGTTACCGTGCAATACGCCCACATGGCCTGCATTTAACGGCGCAGAGTGTTTACCAGTTTCAATACCAAA
>NZ_JZFB01000005.1:205276-217464 GCF_001188385.1 Acinetobacter sp. V2
TTTAAGAATGGATAGAACAAGCCCATTGCATTTGAACCGCCCCCCACGCATGCAACTAATGCATCTGGTAAGCGACCTGCTTGCTCCAAGATCTGCTTGCGTGCTTCACGGCCAATAATTGACTGGAAGTCACGAACAAGTTGAGGATATGGATGTGGACCTGCAACTGTACCAATTACATAGTACGTCGTATCAACGTTGGTTACCCAGTCACGCATCGCTTCGTTCATGGCATCTTTCAGCGTTTTAGAACCACTTTGTACAGGTACAACAGTCGCTCCCAATAAACGCATACGATAAACGTTCATGGCTTGGCGCTTAACATCTTCAGCACCCATATAAACAACACATTCAAGACCTAAACGTGCTGCAATTGTTGCTGTTGCTACGCCATGTTGCCCAGCACCAGTCTCGGCAATAATACGTTTTTTACCAGAAAGCTTTGCCAATAGCGCCTGACCAATCGTGTTATTTACCTTATGTGAGCCTGTATGGTTCAAGTCTTCACGTTTAAGATAAATTTGCGCACCACCTAACTCTTTTGACCATCGCTCAGCATAATAAAGTGGACTAGGACGACCTACATAGTAGGCGAGATCGCGGTCGAATTCTGCCAGAAACTGTTCATCATTTTTCATGCGGGAATAGAGATTTTCTAAATCTTCTAATGCCGCCATTAAAGTTTCTGACACAAAACGTCCGCCATGGATACCAAAATGCCCTGCAGCATCTGGGTACTGTGTATAGTCAATCACATTGTTTTGCTGATCCACGTTGGACTCCTTGCATAAATCGTTCAATGAGTTGTTGGTCTTTTATACCTTTTGCGGATTCTACGCCTCCGCTCACATCTACTGCAAAAGCACCGGTAGTATGAATAGCGTCAATGACATTGTCAGGGGTTAAACCACCTGCCAAGATTAAAGGAATATCAAGTTTTGGGAATTTAGACCAGTCAAACTGATGCCCTGTACCCCCTTTAAGCTCAGGATGCCACGCATCGAGCAATACAGCACTGGCACCAGCCGCCTGATATTTTTGAATTTCAGCAATTACATCTAAATCAGGTTTAACCTGAATCGCTTTATACCAGCGACGTTTACAATGGCGAGCTATTTCCTGACATTGTTCTGGAGTTTCATCGCCATGTAGTTGTAATACATCTAGGGGAACACAATCAAGTACATCCTGAATTTCAGTGGCACTTGCATTCACAAACAAACCAACCATTTGTACATAAGGTGGAATTACTTTTGTAAATTCTTGAACCTCTGCAACTGTCACATGTCTAGGACTTGGCGGAAAAAAAACAAAACCTATCGCATCTGCTCCAGCAGCAACAACTGCCTGAACATCTTGAATGCGAGTAATTCCACAGATTTTTGCGCGTGTACGTTTTTGGTTTGATGGGCTCATGATCTGCCTAAACTACAACCATTTCTTAAAATAAGCGCCATTGTAATGCAATTTTTGCCCCTTGCGTAAAAGTTCTCTGGGAATTGCTCCAAATGACATTGTATGAAATAAATCACCACTTTATACTGCGTAAAATTGGAAGCAAGTGTAAGCAATTAATGCTTTAGGGAAGCTGGTGAAAGTCCGGCACTGCCCCCGCAACGGTAACACTGTAAAGCATATTTTTTAAGTCGATATCGACTTACACCACTGCAGTAATGTGGGAAGGTGAATATGTCCATAACATAAATATGGCGCTGAAGTCCGGAGACCTACTTGTTTCATCTATCTACCCGATCATTCACGTGGGGTGAATGTATGGAGCATGTTATGTCTAAGTCTTTTCAACCTACTCGTCTGGTAGGGGCTATCGCTATTGCGATGGGGTTTTCACCTGTTATTTTTGCTGAAGATACAACGAATGCAACTCAGCTTGATCCAATTGTAATCACTGCCTCAAAAAGTGCTGAAAAAGCGAGTGAAGTTCCGGCGCGTATTTCAGTGATTTCAAAAGAAGAAATTGAAAAAAATCCTATTTCAAATTTATCTAACATCTTACAAAAAGATGCATCTATTTATATCAAACAAAATGGTGGTCTTGGACAAGGCACTAATCTTTTGATTCGTGGTACAAATCCAAATCATGTACTGTTATTAAAAGATGGAGCACGTCTAAATACTCCAAATACCCTTTCCCCAATCTATCCTGAACTTTTAGATACAACTAATCTTGACCGCATTGAAATCTTAAAAGGTCCTGCATCAGTTCAATATGGTACTGATGCGATTGGCGGTGTGATCCAAATGATTACATCTTCACCTGAAAGAAACTCTGCATTCGTTACAGGTATTTATGGTGAAGATAGTACTTATAAAGCAATTATTGGAACAGATTTAGTCAGCAATGAAGGGTTCTTTGCTCAAATTCGTGGGCAAAGTATGGAAAGTGATGGAACGCATATTTTCAACACTCAACCAGGCAATTTAAAAGCTGCTTATGATCAAAAAGGTTATAGCGCAAAATTAGGTTATGACAATAAGAATAATTTAAATACAAGTGTTGAAATTTCTCAAAATAAGGGCGCTAATAATTATTCAGACAATGGTGGCATAAGCAATACAGCTAAACGTGAGTTTGACAATCAGTTAGTCAGTACCAGAGTCGAATACAAACCGACATCTAATATCACTATCAATACAAGATATTCTAATTTTAAAGATACACAAGAGTATCGTGAATCATCACCTTATCATGCTGACACTAAACGCAATGAAGGTGATTTAAATGTTAAGTGGCAATTTACACAGGCACAAAATATCTTGGTTGGCGCAAGCATTGATAATACAGAGTATCAAGATGCCTCTATTTTAAATGGAAAGCAAGATATTGATTCTACTGGCTATTATCTACAACACCAATATAAAACTGATAAAATCAGCACGCAATTAGGCATACGCCTCGAAGATAATGAAAAATTTGGAACACATAATGTAGGACAAGGGGCTGTTCGTTATTTTGTATTACCGTCAACCAGTATCTATGCAAATATCGGAACAGCATTTAGAGCCCCTTCACTTACTGAATTGTATTATCACAGCGAAGCTGATTATGGTTCTTTTGGAATTTATCATACTTATGGGAATACCAATCTAAAACCAGAAGAAAGTACTTCATATGAAATTGGCTTAGATCATCAGTTTACTCCTGCATTAACAGCATATTTATCGGCATATAAAACAGACGTAAAAAATTTAATTGCATCAAATTCAAATTTTGATGTTGCAACAAATACAACGACAAGTACTTATGAAAATCTAAACAAAGCACAATTTTCTGGTGGTGAGGTTGGTTTTAAATGGAAACAAGATGATCTATTTTTATCAACTGAATATGCCTATGTAAAAACTGAAAATAAAGAAACTGGCTTAGAGATTGCTTATCGTCCTAAGCAAACACTCACCTTAACTACAGGTTTAGAAAATACTGTTTACGGTGTTAGTGCTTCACTTATTGCCCGCTCTAACTCTAATGCTCAAAATAGTGCTAATCCACAAAAAGTCCCAGGCTATGCTACTGTCGATTTAAATGCTTACTGGAATATCAATCCAAACGTTAGAGTATTTACTAATATCGAAAATGTGGGTGATTCTGAATATAAAACGGTTTACAACTCACGCAATTGGTATGTGAATGGTGGCCGCCAAGCTTCTGTTGGGGTCACTTTCCGTTATTAATTTTTCACTCTGATTATAAAAATATTTTCTTAACTCCAGTTTCGGGGTAATGTTCTGACCGACATTATCCCCTTTTTTATGTTCAGGATATCCATCATGGGACACCGTTTAAGCAAAATCTATACACGCACAGGCGACTCAGGCACAACAGGTTTAGGCGATGGCTCTCGTGTTGCTAAAGATGATTTACGAATTGCAGCACTTGGTGATGTCGATGAACTGAATGCCATTATTGGGGTACTTCGTGCTCAAATCACAGCTAGTCAAGTGACCAACAAAGCCGATTGGGATAAAAGTCTCAGCCTTGTTCAGCATTGGCTTTTTGATTTGGGTGGAGAGGTTTGTATTCCAAACTACAATTTACTTGAACCTGTTTGTATTGAGTTTCTTGAAAAAGAAATTGACCGTATGAATGAAGACTTACCAATGCTTAAAGAGTTTATTCTGCCATCAGGCTCTTTAACTTGCAGTTATGCCCATCAAGCCCGTGCCGTTTGTCGCCGTGCAGAAAGATCTCTACTGTCGGTACAAACACGTGATCAAAACATTCAAACCACGGCGCTCCAGCTTTTAAACCGCCTGTCTGACTGGTTGTTTGTTGCATCTCGTGCTTTACAACGTGCCGAGGGCGGCCAAGAAGTACTTTGGCAAAAAAATATTAATGAGATTATTTAAAAATAGATTAAATTAAACATGGTCTCTGCTCTTTTCAAAGAGACCATAGTCAAAATATTTCATAGAAGAAAATTATGCGCATTATTGGTCATCGTGGTGCACGCAAAGAAGCTCCTGAAAATACACTAGGCGGTTTTCAGCACATAAAAAATTTAGGTATTCGTGGTGTCGAATTTGATATTCGTCAGCTTCAAGACGAAGAGTTGGTCGTGATCCATGATGATAATTTTTTACGTACAGCTGGAGTAGATCAAATTGTTGAGCAATCTACTTTGGCTCAAGCACTCTCATTTGATCATCGTCAAAATTGGCCAGATTGGCCAAATTCAGAGCCAACACCAACTCTCACAGGCGTTTTAAACCTGCTTGATAACTTCGATCATATTGAAGTGGAAGTGAAAGCTGTAAGAGACATGGTTTTAGCAGAAAAAATTGTTCAAAAACTTGAGGCCGAATTACAAGGTTTTGAGAAAGTCGTCACCATCACAAGCTTTGATCTTCAAATTTTAACTGCCTTACGCGATATAAACTCTCAATTTAAACGTGGATTGTTAGTGGAGCTTCCAGTTGGAGCAACAGCAATTGAACTCGCTCATCAATATGGTTGCTGTCATATTGGCTGGCACGATCAACTCGCAACAGATGAAATGATTCAGCTTTCACAGCAGGCCGACTTAAATATTAGTGTCTGGACAGTGAATGATGTAGAAAGAGCAAAAAGACTTAGGGATTTAGATGTACAAGGGCTAATTACAGATATTCCAACCACGATGTTACAAGCTCTATAAATATAAAAAAGGTGGTAAAACCACCTTTTATTTCTTTTGTGCCTGAATAAGGCGTTGTCCATTCTGATCAAGCAGGTAGAGCGTATTGCCTACGAGTTGGAAGCGTTGAATACGTTGCAAAGCATCCACCAGCTCTGCCTCTTGAGCCAAAGCACCATCACAGCTTAAATGTCCTGCATTTACCTGCATGTCAAGTTTTTGCTGACTAAAATCAAATGTATAACGACCAAAAACTGCGTTACATCCAGTATGGCCTGATACTGTTTTGATAGCAGAATTTAAAGAAAGAGTTGGCCACTGTATAAAGAATTTTGCCTTATGACCACTGATCTGAGTAATCTGCCAATCAATATCTTGAATGCCATCAGGACTTACTCTCTTTTTTACAACAGGCGCTTGAACATGATGAACTGTTTTTTTTGTTTGGACTTTTTTTGTATTTTGATCGGGTGCACTTTGACATGCGGCTAATACAAGACTGATTGTGACCAAGACACACTTCAATGATAATTTCCTTGCAATATCAATGCTGTTCTTTTTTTTCAATCGTTGTACGTTCATTAAACAACTTCTCCTACTTGAAAAACTCTGTGACATAGTTTAATTCTGTTACCGTTCTTTCAATACATCTGTACAATAATGCTAGTGATTCTCACTAAGCACGTGCTAATATGAAGGATAGAATAGCAATATATCTTGATGATTGGTTTTGCTATGTCGTTTTGTCTTTGTACCTTGTCTGACAAGGATTCTAGGAGCGCTGCCGGATATGACTTCCGCCCCACTCAAAGCCCCAATTAACTGGACCGCTAGCATTACCTTAATTGGTTTACCAATTCTTGCCGCAATCATAATCCCGATTTACGCGTATTATTATGATTTTAGTGTAAGCGCATGGGTAAGCTTATTTTTTCTTTTAGCTCTAAGTAGTATGGGGATTACTGCTGGTTATCACCGCCTGTGGGCTCACCGAGCTTACGAAGCGTCGTTACCGCTTAAAATTCTTTTAATGATCGGTGGAACTTTTGCCGTACAAAATAGTATTTTGTTCTGGGCATCTGGTCACCGTACTCACCACAGACATGTTGATCATGTCGATGAAGATCCATATTCAATTGAGCGTGGTTTTTGGTATGCCCATATGGGTTGGATGATCCGCGATCATTCGCCATCTGAGCCAGACTTTAAAAATGCACCTGACTTGCTCAATGATAAATTGGTTATGTTCCAGCATAAATACTATGCTTTACTCGTAGTTGCAGTTCATGTTGGAATTTTAGGTTTAATTGGTTGGGCAACTGGCGATTTATGGGGTGTGGTCCTCATAGGTGGTCTCTTACGCTTAATCATTAGCCATCAAGTGACTTTCTTTATTAACTCACTTTGTCATATGTTCGGTAAACGTCCTTATACAGACGAAAACTCGGCACGTGATAATTTCTGGTTAGCTATCGCCACTTGGGGCGAGGGTTACCACAACTATCACCATATCTTCCAATACGATTATCGTAATGGTGTGAAATGGTGGCAATATGACCCAACAAAATGGTTGATTTGGTCTTGTTCTAAACTTGGTTTAGCTAAAAATTTACGTCGTATTCCAAGCTTTAATATTAAAAAAGCAGAACTGGCGATGAAGTTTAAATATGCCGAGCAAGATCTTGCTATCTATGGTCATGATGTAAATGCTGACATTAGTCAAATGAAACAACGTATTGCACAAGAATACGAAGCATTTACCCATACTTTAAATGATTGGGCAAAACTGAAAGAACAAGAGTTACAAGCAAAAAAAGCAGCAATGGCTGAAAAGATTCATAGAATGGATCACAAGCTTAAAGTTGATTTTCAATTGCTTGAACACCGTTTAAGTCATCACCGTGAATGCTTAGAAACACTTATGCGTAGTGTTAAAAAGAATACCAACGTGGTGTCAGACTAAAATAAATTCTGATCAAAAATAGCTCTTTCGGGAGCTATTTTTATGCCTGCTTTTTAACTATGGTATAGTGAAATCCGCTCTCTCTATTTTGCCAAGCCCATGCAATTCAATCCGCTCTACCCTTCACTTCCTTCTAAATTATTCCATATTCAGCAGCCATCTCCTTTGCGTGGTGCAAAAGCAGGCCATTTCAATGCCGCTTTGGCAGATGAACTGCAATGGTCAGAAGACGAAAAAAATGCATGGGTTGAAATCTGTAGCGGACAGTGTACTTTCTCTGAATTCCCTTCTCTGGCGATGGTCTATGCTGGCCACCAATTTGGACAATGGGCAGGACAACTCGGTGATGGTCGTGGCTTACTGATTGCACAAATACTCAATACAAAGGGTCAAACCATCGACCTACATCTCAAAGGTGCAGGTCCGACACCCTACTCAAGAATGGGAGATGGACGTGCAGTGCTGCGTTCCGTTGTCCGCGAATATTTAGCTGGGCATGCTTTAAATGCTTTAGGCGTCGCTTCTAGTCACGCGGTAGGGTTTACGACCTCTACTCAAGGTGTACAGCGTGAAAAACTAGAGTTAGGCGCAATGCTACTCAGAACATCTGAATGTCATATCCGTTTAGGACATTTTGAATGGATTAATCAATACGCTCCCGAGTTACTGTCAGAATTCACTCAAAAATGTATTGAATGGCATTATCCAGAATGTCTAGAAACTGAGAATCCTATTTTATCTTTTGCCAAAAAGGTAATTGAGCGGACTGCAATCATGATTGCGAAATGGCAATTGGTTGGGTTTGCTCATGGCGTGATGAATACCGATAACTTAAATATTACTGGTTCAACACTCGATTTTGGTCCATATGGTTTTATGGAACGCTTCCGCCCGAACTGGATTAATAACCACTCAGATTATCAAGGCCGTTATACTTATCAAAATCAGCCAAGCATAGGCCATTGGAATTTATGGACGTGGTTAAACAACTTGATTCCACTTGCTGAACCTGAAAAAAAGGATCAGTTCAAAGAAGAGTTAGCGCGTTGCTTAGAACAATTTGAACCGACTTTTATTGAACATTACACAACTGGTTTATGTCAAAAAATGGGACTTCCCCATTTTCATAAAGACAGTCTTGATTGTAGTTTTAGTTTTTTAAAAATCTTACAAACTGAACAACTCGATTACACTCAGAGCTTTATCCGACTTCAAAATAAAGAATATAAAACTCTACGAGATGATTGCCTTGATATTCGACAGTTCGATGAGTTTCTTAGCCAATATCAAAGTATTCGTGAACATCAAGATACTTCTGAACTTGATGCAAACATGCAAAAAGCAAATCCGATTTATATTTTACGTAATCACATGGCTCAGCGTGCTATTGAAGCCGCGGAACGAGATGATTTTAGTGAAGTAGACCGTTTGTTTAAGCTGCTTGATCAGCCATATACAAGACAACCAGAGCTCGAACAGCTACAAGATTTAGGCCCGTTACCAAGTGACGTACCAGACGTAGCTGTCAGCTGTTCTTCTTAATACTTTAAAAACTAAACTCTCTTAAGTCACTTAAGAGAGTTTTTTAAACATCAAAGAATAATATATGAAAATTAGACCTATCATTATTTCTACACTTCTTATAGTTCCACTTGGAATCGCTTTTTATAAATATGAAAAATATTTACCGACTTTTACATCATCCCATAAAGCTCTTTCACACGAAGAGATTTCGGATCTAATCAAGACAAAGCCCATCACCTCAATTGAAGTGTTTAAAAATCAACGCGTACTTCTGCTCAAGAGTAATCAGGATGTGATTCGTCGTTATCCTATCCGACTTGGCTTTAATCCAAAAGGACATAAACACTTTGAAAATGATGGAAAAACACCTGAGGGGATCTATTCTATAGATTGGCGCAATCCACAAAGTGCTTTCTATAAATCATTGCATATTTCCTATCCCGATACGAAAGATATTGCTTATGCCAAGCAATATAATCAACCAACAGGTGGAGATATCATGATTCATGGATCAGTTCCAAAATCCTTTTTATCTATACCTTTTAGCTCGACTTATATGCCCCATAAGGATTGGACATTAGGATGTATTGCGGTTAGAAATGCAGATATAGATGAGATTTGGCAATTGGTACCAAATCATACGAAGATTATTATTTATCCATAAAATCTTTAAAACTATCCACATTTTCTGTGGATAACATTGTGGTTATCCACAGAATAACTTTTGCTAGTGTTTTACTCTTCAGGATATTCGAAGCGGTAACCTACACCGTAAACAGCTTGAATCCATTCATGACGGTTACCAGTTTCAGCCGCTTCACTAATTTTTCGGCGCAAGTTTTTGATATGGCTGTCAATTACACGGTCAGCAACGTCAAAACTATCTGGATTAATATGATCTAATAATTGTGCACGTGAATATACTTGCCCTACATGCTCTAAAAATAGCTCAAGTAAGCGAAATTCGGTTGGCGTTAAGCTCAATGATTTTTGTTGATACCAAATTCTTTGCTGAGCTTTATCAATTCGGAAAGAATCATTTTGTTCAGGTTCTGCTTTACGCTCTAAACGGCGCAGAACAGCTTGTACGCGAGCTACCAACTCTTTTGGACTAAATGGTTTACATACGTAATCATCAGCGCCCATATTCAGACCTAATACACGGTCAATTTCTTCGGTACGGGCAGTGACCATAATAATCGGTAAATCTGATTGTTCACGAACTTTACGGCAAATGGTCAAACCATCCATTCGTGGAACCATTAAGTCCAGAACCATTAAATTAGGTTTACGTTGTTGGAAACTCGCATAGGCATCTTGACCATCATGAAACATACTTACTTCAAAACCGGCAGCTTCAAGATAATCACGCACTAAATGCGCTAATTCGACTTCATCTTCAACCAACATCACATGTTTCATGAGATATTTTTCCTTTTATATTTAACTCTGCTTTTTAAAAGTGAGCACACAACGTAAACCACCTAACGGTGAATGTTCAAAACTGAGTGTACCACCAAGCGCCTGCGCAATTTTACAAGACAAAGCCAAGCCAAGCCCTGTTCCACCTGTACTACGCGTACGCGAATCATCTACGCGATAGAAACGTTCACCTAAACGAGATAACTGCTCATCGTTTAAACCAAATGGGCTGTCATCAACATACAAAGTCCACTCCTGCGGAGTTTGAGCTGTATGAATATGAATTTTGCCACCTGTTTCTGTGTAACGAATACTATTACTAATTAAATTAACAATAATCTGTTTAAACCGATCACGGTCTAATAATAGCGGAGAACTTGTTCCTTCAACTTGAATTTCGAGACCAGCCTGCTCAAGTTTAGGTTTAAAGTTTTCTACTTCCTGTAATACCACTTCCCATGGATTAACAGAACTTAAATAACACTTAAGCTGCTGGGCATCTGCCTGTGCTAAGTCTGCAAGATCTTGAGTCAATTTTTTCAAGCTTGAAACCTGACGCATCATCGCATCTAGATGTTCAGGAGTCGCTTTTCGAATCCCGTCTTGCATCGCTTCAATTTGTGCTTGTAATACAGCCAGCGGCGTTTTTAACTCATGAGAAGTATCAGCCACCCATTGACGTCGCGACTCTTCATGCTGATGTAAAATTTCTGCTAAATGGTTCAATTGAGTTGATAAATCACCCAACTCATCATTTCGTTTAATAACAACTTGATGTTGATAATTTCCTTTCGTTAATTCATTAGTTGCATTTAATAAACGCTGAATCGGCTTTTTAAAATAAGTTGCCATTAATAGCGCTGCAACTAGACTTGAAAGTAAAGTTAAAGCATAAATTAAGAGTAAATAGCGCTTTTGATTACTAAAGAAATTAATACTCAAAGCATCTTCTTTATCTAAAACAGGTTTTAAACCTAAATATCCAACCACTTGATTGTTTAAGATAATCGGGCGAAATGACATCTGATCTGAAGAAGGCGGCTCACCTACAACAAACTGGTGCCGTGCATCATATAAAGATAAACGGGAACTCAAACCCAAACGGTCAGGCAAAGCAATAAAACGCTTTTTACCATTTTGGGTTTCAATATCTTTTAAGCTCCCTTTCTTTGATTTATTTTTATCATCACTTGGGCGAAATTGGTTTGCGCTTAAGGGGAATCTTAATCCTTCAAAGGGTTGATATTGAGAAGGTAAATTTTGCTCAAGCGTTCTTAACTCTTCATCGCTAAAAATAGTATTTTTATTTGTCGGTGCAACTTGCGGTGAAATATTAATAAGGGCATGTTCATCGAAAGAATGCTGTTGTATGGCAATATCATATTGACGACGAAGCCACCACTGCGAAAGACGATCATAGTCATCGGGAGCCGCGGTTCCTTCGATTTGTAAAATCTGTGCCTGAATCGCATTCCCCCAATCATGGTACACCGTATAGACATCGCCCAGATTGGTTATAAGGCGGTCGAGCTTCTGCATTTCAACGTCAGCCACATATTTGGCAAAGTTCTTTTGCATTGTCCAGTGCAAAACACTCAAGCTTGCAGTCGCAATAAGCAATGTGGTGAGCAAGACTGTCAAAAACAACCGTAATGCAATGGGAACACGTAGAACGTTCAAAAGCACTCTCTCATTTTTACCCTATATTTCGCATTGTAACCAACAACGAAAAGAAAAACTCTCCATTGTTTCTACATCTTTATTATCTAATCTTTAAGCCATCAGTAAACACAACATTAAAAGGCTTTAAATATGAAAATGACGGCAAAAATTGCATTATTCAGTGCGGCAATTGTAACAATGGGAAGTTTAGCGGCGTGTCAATCGACGACTCAACCACCAAAGCCAGAGCGTGGAATGATGCAAGATGGCCCACGTGAAGGCCACCACCGTATGAAACATCGTGAGTTCACACCAGAACAAAAAGCAGCATGGGAACAGCACCGTGCCGAACGTCAAGCTCGCTTTGAACAAATCCAAAAAGCATGTGATGGTAAGGCCAACGGACAAGCAGTAAATGTTCAAGTTGGAGATAAGACACTTGAAGGTACTTGTAACCTTCGTTTTGAACCAAAGCGCCCTCAACC
>NZ_JZFB01000005.1:217506-222859 GCF_001188385.1 Acinetobacter sp. V2
TAATTCTAAAAATCATAAAACAAAAGGCGCCTATAGGCGCCTTTTGTTTATACATAACTGTTTACGATTTTGACTATTTGTATCATATAAACATAACCAAAAGTGTTTACACTCAAAGCACTTAGCTAGTTTAAGCATTTTTTTCTTGACTTTGCAGTCACAAAGTAAAGGTCCTGAGGTGCTTGTGCAGTTATGCAAGTTGTTGCACGATGTAATAGTCCAAGGTGCCTCATGGCACATTCTCATAGATTAAGATTATAACTCTGGTTTCACCAGTATTGAGGAACCCGATATGCCACAATACAAAGCGCCCTTACGTGATATGCAATTCGTTTTGCATGAATTATTAAATGCTGAAGAACACTATGCAAAATTACCTGATTTCCAAGGTAACGTAAGCCGTGAATTGGTTGATCAATATTTAGAAGCTGCGGCAGACTTTTGTGAAAATGAACTTTCTCCTTTAAACCAAGTCGGCGACCGTGAAGGTTGTACTTGGAATGATGGCGTAGTTACCACTCCAACAGGCTTTAAAGAAGCTTATCAAAAATATATTGAACTTGGCTTTCCGTCTTTATCAGCAGAAGAACAATACGGTGGTCAGGCTTTACCTAACTCTTTAGGTATTGCAATTTCTGAAATGGTTGGTACAGCAAACTGGTCTTGGGGTATGTACCCTGGCTTGTCTCACGGAGCTGTACGTACATTAGAACATCATGGTTCTGATGAACAAAAAAATACTTATTTACCAAACCTTGTTTCAGGTGTTTGGACAGGTACGATGTGCTTAACTGAATCTCATGCAGGTTCTGACTTAGGTATTATCCGTTCTAAAGCAGAACCAAATGCTGACGGTAGCTATGCAATTTCTGGCGAGAAAATCTTTATCTCTGCTGGTGAACATGACATGGCTGAGAACATCATCCATATCGTTCTTGCTCGTTTACCAGGTGCGCCGAAAGGTACCAAAGGTATCTCATTATTCATCGTTCCTAAATTCCATGTAAATGCAGATGGTACTGTGGGCGAGCGTAATGCGGTTCGTTGTGGTTCTATCGAGCACAAAATGGGTATTCATGGTAACGCGACTTGTGTCATTAACTTTGACCAAGCTAAAGGTTACTTGATCGGACCTGAAAACCGTGGTTTGAACTGTATGTTCACCTTCATGAACACAGCACGTATTGGTACTGCGGTTCAAGGTTTAGCAGCGTCTGAATCATCTTTCCAAGGTGCGTTAACTTACGCAAAAGAACGTTTAGCAATGCGTTCGCTTTCTGGTCCTAAAGCTCCAGAAAAAGATGCAGACCCAATTATCGTTCACCCTGCTGTTCGTAACATGCTTTTAACTCAAAAAGCATTTGCTGAAGGCGGTCGTGCACTTGTTTACTTACTTGCTCAATATGCTGACATCGTTGAAAAAGGCGAAACAGAAGAAGAGCGTAAGTTTGCTGACAACATCTTGTCTTTATTGACTCCAATTGCAAAAGCATTCTTAACTGAAACAGGTTCTGAGTCTGCTAAGCACGGTGTTCAAGTCTTCGGTGGTCATGGCTTTATTTCTGAGCATGGCATGGAACAAATCGTACGTGATACACGTATTTCATGTTTGTATGAAGGTACAACTGAAATTCAAGCACTTGATTTGTTAGGCCGTAAAGTATTGCAAACTCAAGGCGCAATGCTAAAAGACTTTACCAAAATTGTTCACAAATTTGTTGAAGCAAATAAAGACAACGCTGCCATGAAAGAATTTGTTGAGCCGCTTGCAGCTCTTAACAAAGAATGGGGCGATCTCACTATGCAAATTGGTATGCGCGCAATGCAAAACCCAGATGAAGTAGGTGCTGCTGCTGTAGATTACCTCTACTTCTCAGGTTATATCACTTTAGCGTATCTATGGGCTCGTATGGCACTTGTTGCACAAGAGAAATTAGCAGAAGGTACGACCGATGTTGATTTCTATAACGCGAAAGTTACAACTGCTCGCTTCTACTTCAAGAAAATCTTGCCACGTGTTCGCTCACATGTTGATGTGATTGCAGGTGGTCTAGATCCATTGATGTCATTAGACGCTGAACATTTCGCTTTCTAACCATAGTTAGTTGCGATATGCAATGTTAAAAAACAAAAAAGGACTGCTCAGTTTTGACGGTCCTTTTTTTATAAAATCAATGATAAATTTACACTTTAAATTCCATATCCATTTCGTTTTACAGGATATCTAGCACAGGCCAATGTGCACAAAAAAGGTGAACGATTATGCCAATTTACAATGCTCCTTTAGCTGATATGAAATTCATCTTAAATGATGTATTTAAAGCAGAACAATTTTGGCAGTCTAATGAGAAACTCGCTCATGTAGATGCTGCAACAGCTGAAGCAATTTTAGAAGAAATGGCTAAATTTGCTCAGAACGTGACTCATCCATTAAACCGTACTGGTGATGAAGAAGGCGCTCGCTATGAAAACGGTGAGGTGTTCACACCAGCTGGTTTTAAAGATGCATTCCGTCAATATGCAGAAGGTGGTTGGATTGGCTTAGGTGCCGATGAAGAATGGGGCGGTCAAGGCATGCCAAAAATGCTCACCGTTCTTTCCGATGAAATGTTATTTGCAACTAACCCATCATTTATGCTCTACCCGCTTCTTTCTGTGGGTGCAGGCATGGCTTTAAACAGCTATGCATCTCAAGAACAAAAAGAAACTTACTTACCAAAGATTTATTCAGGTGAATGGTCGGGCACGATGTGCTTAACCGAGCCACATGCAGGTACTGACTTAGGTATTATTAAAACCAAAGCAGAACCTAATGAAGATGGTACTTATAACATCACAGGTACTAAAATCTTTATCACTGGCGGTGACAACGATTTAGCAGAAAACATTATTCATTTAGTACTTGCTAAAACGCCAGATGCTCCTGCTGGTTCACGCGGTATTTCTTTGTTCATCGTGCCAAAGTATTTGGTAAACGAAGATGGTTCATTAGGTGAACGTAATCTCGTTGGCCCAGGTTCTATCGAACACAAAATGGGGATTAAAGCGTCTGCAACTTGTGTGATGAACTTTGATGCAGCAAAAGGTTACCTTGTTGGTAAAGAGAACGAAGGTCTTGCTGCCATGTTTGTCATGATGAACTACGAACGTTTATCTATGGGTATCCAAGGTTTAGGCGCATCTGAATTTGCTTATCAAAATGCAGCGCAATATGCGACTGACCGCTTACAAGGTCGCAGTGCAGCTGGTGTTCAATCACCAAATAAACCTGCCGACAGCATTTTAGTTCATGGCGATGTACGTCGTATGTTGTTAAACGTACGTGCAAACAATGAAGCATCACGTGCTTTTGCAGTCTATGTTGGTCAACAGCTCGATATCACTAAATTCTCAACTGATGCTGAAGCTGTGAAAAAAGCCAATAATCGCGTTGCGCTTTTGACACCAATTGCTAAAGCTTACCTCACAGATACAGCATTCCAAGCAACTTTAGATGCTCAGATGGTATTTGGTGGTCACGGTTATATTCGTGAATGGGGTATGGAACAATGTATTCGTGATCTTCGTATTGCTCAAATCTACGAAGGAACGAACGGCGTTCAGTCTCAAGATTTAATTGGTCGTAAAACCATTAAATGTGGCGGTGCGTTCATTGCTGAATACATCACTGAAATTCGTGACTTTGCAAATGACTTAGACACCGATTTGAACTTCATTAAAGATGCAACTTTAGATGCTGCAACTGAAATCGAAGCAATCACTCAGTTTATTATTGAACAAGCTGCTGAAAACGTAGACTTCCCGAATGCTGCTGCTGTTGATTATCTACATGCAGTTGGCTTACTCAGCTTCGCTTATATGTTTGCAAAAATTGCGGCAGCAGCAAAAGATAAGTCTGGTGACTTCTATCAAAACAAACTTGCTTTAGCTCAATACTTTGCTGATCGTATCTTGCCGGATATTGATGCACGTATTGCTAAAATTAAAGCGGGTTCTGACTTAATTATGGGCTTCAGTGAAGACTACTTTACGAATCAAGCTTAATTAAATTCTTTATGAAAAAGCGTCTGAATATTCAGGCGCTTTTTTATTTTGTATTTACTATTTCCATTGGCATGAAATTTGTTTAATTTCTAAACATTAAGAAACAAACAAAAGATCTTACTATGCCTGATCCTAAAAAATACGAGCGAATACTTGACCGTTTTGGTCATTACGCCGTAGAAGCCTTCCACTATTTAGCCCTGTTTATTATTGGATGTATGGTGGCTTGGTCCGCAGCCAATACTGTTTTTGAAATTTTAACAGTCAAAAAGTATGCTTCAATTGATGATATTTTATTATTATTTATATACTTAGAACTTGGGGCGATGGTTGGAATTTACTTTAAAACCAATCATATGCCTGTACGCTTTCTTATTTATGTTGCGATTACAGCCTTAACCCGCCTACTCATTTCCGATATCCAACATGACCATAAAGCGGATATGGACCAAGTCATTATTACGGGCTCGATTCTTATTTTAGCTCTTTCTATCTTGGTTGTTCGTTTTGCATCTTGGAATTATCCGTCAGTCATGAGAGAGAAACATGCAAAAACACCAACGCCTTTAAAGCCCCCTCAGCCTCAAGATGATGAATTAGCATAAAAAAATGGCCTCAATATTGAGGCCATTTATATATTCTATATTTCAAAATTAACGGACACGATAAATTTGGTGTTTTGAGTCTACAAGTAAATATTGGTTAGGTGTTTTAACCCAACGGTATCCACGTGGTGGCTCATACAAACGATGCGATCTCCAGTCTGAAACATAATAGCGACTATTGCGGTATTCTGCTGGAACACGATCGCCACGCTTAAATGCTACATATCGACCATAGTGCTTACCGCGATCGGCATTTGACCACTGTGGAGCGCGATGATCATTTCGGTAGTCATGACGGCGGTCATCACGATGCTCATATCGATCATAGTTTTTACCATGATTATTGTCCCAACGATGACTTGTATCGGCCATCGCAGTAGCTGACATACCCAACATTAATGTTGAAAGTACAAGAACGATTGGCTTTTTCATGACCTATTTCCTTTTATCTTGATCTGAAGCTAGATTAAAAGAGAGTCAAGGAGAAACCATGAATAAAACAGCTTTGATTGATATTGTTTGTAATGACTATAAAGAAAATATGAAGAATCTGTATCTGTGCTACCATTACCATTTTTCAAACTAGGTCAATTGCTGTGTCTGAAATCAGTTTTGAACGTCTTCATCAATTTTTTTGCAAAGTTCCAACTGTACAAGAAGCCCGTATCATGGCTCATGGAGCAGACGGCGAACATGCTTGGTGG
>NZ_JZFB01000005.1:222901-242783 GCF_001188385.1 Acinetobacter sp. V2
AAACAGTTCAAGAATTAGGACATGTTTTAAACTATTTATCAACGAATGAACGTCTACCGACTTTATTCTTCCCTGTTTCTCCACCGCCATACATGAACGGTGAAGCGAAAGACTTTTTATCGTGGATTATTCAGTGTAACCATCCTGAATTTAACCCAGATGTAGTTTGTGACTGGCTTGAAGCTCGTTTACCAAATCCTGTAGATGATGAGTCGCAGTGGAAAATTAAGACTGATTTGAGTGAGTTGGAAAAGTTAGATGATAAGACTTTGGATCAGTTGATTCCTCCAGCGCCTTAAATCGGACTTATGGCACAGCCTTTACTTACAGTGATGTTCTAATGTCTTTTGTATAGGCTAATGCCTCACTTTTGAGAGGTCAAAAGTGACAAAAACCTTTGTTTCACTGATGTTGCTTCCCTGCAACACAGTGAAACGGCGACATCCATGTCGCTAATCAATTTGCCAATTTTGTACAAAATCACGGCAATAAATAAGCTCCAAGTTTAGAATCAAACTAATTAAGACTCCGTCGTGAAGATAGAGCCTCAAGCTTTATATAAAGCTAGGCTTAGAAAGTCGACAACCCTGACCATTCCATAAAACGATAAATCCAATACTTCACTTTAGACTCATCTGCATACTTCGCGTAATCCACGCTCATCTGTCTACCTTGTAGGTTTGACCAAGAGGTATTGAAGTAATCTTGCGCATCTTTAAAAACTTGATCTTGAACATTACCCATAACCAACATATCCGTTTCAAGGTTGTAATTTTTTAAATTACGGGCTGTAAAATTAGCAGATCCTACAATTAATTCAGCTTGTTGGGCGTTATATTTCAAAATCATTTTGCTGTGGTTCTGCTCACCATGTGTGTCACACCAACGGATTGGAATGCCTGCAGCATGCAGCTCTGAAGCAACTTGTCGGTTAGGAATACCATTCTTTTGTCGACCAAATGCATCTTTATTTGGATCAAGTAAAACTCGGACAATAACCCCTCTATCTTGAGCGCTTTTTAGGGCCTGAATAATCTTGCGTTCAGATAAATAGAACATACTTAAATCAAGATGCTCTTTAGGCTTAGCTGAGTTAATCAATTTCAATACAGATTGATAAATCGCCCCTTCAGTTAACACCTGAACTTGAGGTTTGGTTACGTCTTTTTCAAAGTCACCTAAAATGAGCGATGGAGAACTACTACCTGACATTCGCGCAACCGCGGCTTCAGATTGTAAAACATCTGCCGCTGTCGCTCCTGTTACAACTAATGCAACATTTGAGTGTCTAGAACTACCATCATGCGGATTTGCTGAAGTCACCAGTGACTTCCAACCAGCATCGGTATCGACGACTACAGTTTTACGGTGATTCGCCTTAAAGTTAAATAAGTTCAAATAACTGCGCAGTGTAATTTTTTCATCACCGAATGGATTTGGTAACCAGCCTTTCTCAGGGTTATTTCCAACATTCTGACAGCAGATATACCATAAGCCTGACCAGAACGGATTAGAAGCTCTTAAAGGAGCTAAATTGGTTTCAATCACATCAACACCCGCTTGACGTAACTGGCGGTAATGTTCAGGGCTTAAACCACCATATACTGAGTTAATCGGGTCAGTAATTAATACAATCTGGATTTGGCGATTTTGTCTTTTTTTACTGACTAATGCATCGGTTAACTCTTGCATTAATGGCCTTTGCTTCAGTTTTGAGTCACCCACTTCTGAATTAAACAAGAACATATCGACCACAACTGTGGTTTTTGCCTCATCAATCATTTTCAAGATTTCATCAAAGATGTGCTGATCAACCTGTTGTTGCCCTTTTGCATCAAGGTAGGTTTTATCTGCTAAAAATTTGACATCGGCATGTCTAAGCTTGCCACTAAAGTTAATCCCTTGCGGCAATGGTTTTACTGTGTGATAAATTGCCGATGCAATATATGCAATAGCAACTACGCAAAGTAATATCGCCATATAACGACGCCCTGACCAATTTATTTTTTGATGAATTCGTTGAAAAATACGCATAAAAAAGACCTAACTTGATGCTTTCAAATTAGGTCTTTTGGATTGATTTTTCAAGTTTAGTTTCGTGTTAAAGCCTTAAAAACTAAAATCAACACCTACCGTAAAATTGCGTCCAACTTGTGGAATATTTGATAAGAAAGATGCATGTTGATAAACCGTGTCATCTAACAAGTTATTCGCTTTCATATAAACACGATAATCTGTTTTTGCACCATATTGCCCAGAATATACCACTCCAAGATTAAGCATGTTATAGCCTTCAGTTTCGGTCTCGTAAGCTGCGATCTTATCTTGGTTAAAGACATGATAATACTCAGCAGAACCACTAAAACCATCACCAAAATCTGCATCGACTTTAGTACCTAAACGTCCTGCTGGAATACGCGGAGCATTACCTTCTGCATCAATTTTACCGCGCACATAATCACCAAAAGCACTGATCTTGTACATTGGGGTAATTTGATAACCAATTTCACCCTCTGCACCATAGAAGCGTGCTTTATCTTGAGTATATTGAACTAAACGGAAGTCTTTATAACGGTCAAGGGTTTGCGCATAGATGTAGTCATCAAACCAGTTATGGTAAACATGAAGATGGTAATCAAGTTTGTTATTATCAAAATGCAAACCTAACTCAACATTATTCGATTTTTCCTTACTGAGTTGATCATTTCCTAACTCATAAGTATTTGTCGCAAAGTGCCCACCATTTGCATATAACTCTTGAGCTAAAGGTAAACGTTCCTGATGTGAAGCGACAAAAGAAAGTTTGTAGTTCGGTGCAAACTCCCAATTCGCAGCACCTGCGTAAGAAAATGCCGACCCATCAAAATCTTGTTTAGAGTTATCGTCTACATCAACTTCTTGCTGATCTGCACGTGCAGAAAGCTCAAAGTGTACGTCTTTCCATTGTTTATGTTCTAAAGCAAATACGCTCCACTTTTTAGTAGTGGTCGGTGCCATAAAGGCTTCTTCGCCAGTTAAATTCAGTTTTTGCTGTCCTAACTGTGCACCAATGACCCCTTCCCAACTTGCAATTGGGTTATGTACTAACTCAACACGCCCGTCATAGCCTTTGTTTTGGAATCGGGTTGCAATTGCTCCCTCTTCAATTTCATCATGTTGATAGTCAGTATAGCTCGCTTGTGCACGTAACTTTTGGAAGCCTGCAAATGGATCATTTAACTCAGTTTTAAAGTCATAACGCTCAGATTTTAAGTCAATCCATGGACCGCCATGTTCGTGACCATGTTCTTCTTGTCCATGATCATGAGCTTCTTCACCCTCTTCATGATCATGGTCTCCACAATGCAAATGTGGTGTACCTGTTAAATGAGCGCTACAACTTTCGTATTCATGACTATGCCCCGGTAAGCCATATTGATCGCGACGGTTGCTATAAGAAATACCCGTATAACCACGGTCATAAATCCAAGATAACCCGACGTTAACTGAATCACCCTGAGCAAAAGTATTGTCTACACGGCGCTCTTTTTCACCTTCATGAATGTAATTTGGTGCAATATAGTTATTCGCATCACGTGTTACCCCCTCAACACGTAAAGCAACTTGGCTACCCAAGCCAACAGTTACTCCAGCGCTCGCCAGTTTTTCATCACTTCCAGTGTTGTAACGTAAGCCAACTTGTCCTTCATAACCGTTTTCAGGCATTTGCGTAGGGATCTTGTTATCAATAACGTTGACTAAACCACCCACTGTTCCAGCACCAAACAGTAAAGTTGAAGGGCCTCGAATCACTTCGACTTGCTTCGCAAGCACAGGATCTACAGTTACCGCATGGTCAGGAGACAAGGTCGAGACATCAATATTTTCTGATGAATTTTGGAGTACTTTAACGCGTGGTCCATCTTGTCCACGAATCACTGGTCGACTCGAACCAGCCCCAAACTGATTAGCATAAATTCCTACTTCACTACTCAGCGCATCCCCAATAGTGGCAGCCCCTTGCGATAAATGCTTTTGATCAACAACAGTATCTGCAACAGCAAAATCTTGTGAAGTTTGCTCAAGTGGATGAGCCTTAATTCGAATAGTTTCTAACTTTTCAACATTTTCACTTTCTGCTGCAAACGAAGGAAGGGATATGACAGCTAAAATGGATATGGTCAAAATATTTTTATAAAACTGCATTGGATGTGTCCCGGATCACGATATGTTTTATTTTTGTTATATTATAACATTTCGTTTGTTTTGCAATAAAAAACATTTCTGATTCGACGATTCGTTAGACTGGTCAACTAAATGATGTGAGTAATTTTTAATTTCTAATGCCTTTTACCATCTCTCATGCCGTTATAGCTCCTCCCTTATCTAAGCTTAGCCAAAACACTTTACCGATTGCTGCGTTAGCCATTGGGAGTATGACACCCGATCTTTACCGCTTATTTACAGTTCAGTCCAGCATGCTGACGCACCAATGGAAAGGTCTGATTTATCCCAACCTTGCATTAGGCCTCGTCTTTTGTGCAGTTTGGTATTTTCTTTATCGTCCAGTGGTGTATCGTTTTTTTGGTGTGCAACATGATCTTGGCCTCAGCTCTTTAAAAGGTATTTTTATATTTTTTATTGGAGTTATATTTGCACTCATTGTCGGGATAGCAACTCATCTAATTTGGGATGGTTTAACACATTCAGACTTTAGAACGTTTGTATTTAAAGATGTATTAGCCACAACTATTCATTTTTTTGGTCATCCTTACCCCTTGCATCGTCTTTTACAGCTTGGCTCGTCTGCTCTTGCTCTACCTTTTCTCGGTTGGATAAGTATTCACTATTACCAGCGCTACAAACAACACTGGAAAGTAAGTAAAAAAATTAAATTTTTTGCATGGTCTCTATTTATTCTATCTACAGTCTTAGGCTTATTTTCGCTTTGGGATTATGCCCGCTACATACCTCATGAAGTTTGGCATGCCGATACCTATTATTTTACAGGGCGTTCTATCAATGAGTTTATGCAAGGTTGGTTAAGTACCTTTAGCTTAGGATGCTTATTATTCTTGTTTTTAGATCGGCAACAAAGAATGGGATGAATCAGAAAAGTTGCTGCCAAATTGCTCATTTTCAGGTTAATTTCCGCGGTTTTTTGATCTAGTTCTTGTGACAAACCATGCAACAAGGCATAATCGAAAACTTATTTTTTGACGGTGCGCGGTTTACGCATCCGTCTTTTCAGCCAATATAGTTTGGATATTTTTCATCATGATGCGAACTCATTACTGTGGCTCTTTAACTGAAGCCCAAATCGACCAAACCGTTACACTATGCGGTTGGGTACATCGTCGCCGTGACCATGGCGGTGTTATTTTCCTTGATATGCGTGACCGTGATGGCCTCGTTCAAGTGGTTATTGACCCAGATACTCCAGAAGCATTTGCAACTGCAGATAAAGCACGTTCTGAATATGTATTAAAAATTACAGGTCGTGTTCGTCGCCGTTATGAAGGTACTGAAAATGCCAACATGGTGAGTGGTCAAATTGAAGTTTTAGGTAAAGACATCGAAGTTCTTGCCGCTTCAGAAACACCTCCATTCCCTTTAAATGATGAAAATACCAATATTTCTGAAGAAATTCGTTTGAAATATCGTTTCTTAGATATTCGTCGTCCTGAAATGTTGGATCGTTTACGCTTCCGTTCTAAACTGACCAATCTTATTCGTAACTATTTCGAAGATAATGGTTTCTTAGACGTTGAAACACCTATTTTGACACGTGCAACTCCTGAAGGTGCGCGTGACTACTTAGTACCAAGTCGTGTACAAAATGGCAGTTTCTATGCACTTCCACAATCACCACAATTATTCAAACAATTGTTGATGGTGGGTGGTATTGATCGTTACTACCAAATCGCGAAATGTTTCCGCGACGAAGATTTACGTGCTGACCGTCAACCAGAATTTACTCAAATCGACGTTGAAACATCGTTCATGAGTGACGATGACATTATGGACTTAATGGAAGTCCTGACTGTGAAGATGTTCGATGAACTTCTTGGCGTTAAATTCGATAAATTCCAACGTATGACTTACGCAGATGCAATGCGTGACTATGCATCAGACAAACCTGATATGCGTATTCCGTTGAAACTCGTTGACGTTGCAGACTTAATGCAAGAAGTAGAGTTCAAAGTATTTGCGGGTCCTGCAAAAGACCCTAAAGGCCGTATTGTTGCTTTACGTGTTCCAGGTGCAGCGTCATTGCCACGTAGTGCAATCGATGAATACACTAAATTCGTTGGCATCTATGGTGCAAAAGGTTTGGCTTACATCAAAGTTAATGAACTCGCTAAAGGAATTGAAGGTCTTCAATCTCCAATCGTGAAATTCATTGAACCGATCGTACTTGAATTGTTGGCACGTGTTGGTGCGCAAGATGGCGATATCGTATTCTTTGGTGCTGATAAAGCTAAAGTTGTAAATGATGCAATGGGCGCGCTTCGTGTGAAGATTGGCCATGATTTGAATCTTGCAACTTGTGAGTGGGCTCCACTTTGGGTTGTTGATTTCCCAATGTTTGAAGAAACTGACGATGGCAAATGGACTTCTGTTCACCATCCATTCACTCTACCAAAATCAAGTGTAGAAGAAGTGAAGAGCAATCCTGGTGAAGCACTTTCTGTTGCTTACGACATGGTATTGAACGGTACTGAAGTTGGTGGTGGTTCTCTACGTATTTATACATTAGAAATGCAAAAAGCGATTTTTGAAGCGCTTGGTATTTCTGATGAAGAAGCAGAAGAGAAATTCAGCTTCTTATTAAATGCACTTCGTTACGGTGCTCCTCCTCACGGTGGTTTGGCATTTGGTCTTGACCGTTTAGTAATGTTAATGACTGGCGCGACTTCTATTCGTGACGTTATTGCATTCCCTAAAACTAAGACTGCTGAATGTCCACTTACTCAAGCACCTGCTCCTGTTGAAGCAAATCAGCTTCGTGACTTGGGTATCCGCTTACGTGAAAAGCCAAAAGCTGAAGAATCTAAATAATTTTTAGATTTTCAAATTAAAAAACCCTGCTTATGCAGGGTTTTTTATTAAGTAAATTTTAATGGGATATTTCTTTTTCAAAACTTGAGAGTGTTTTAAATTTTTGATCAAAAATTTGAATGATTTCTGTTTTAAGCTTTTCAAAATCGACCACGTGTTCATCGTCATTTAGACAAATTTGTGGAAGTTGCTCATTCTTAATAACCTGATTAATTTCAGGAAGATTTTGTAGCCTTAAGTTAAAGTTTTGTCCACGCTCAAATATATTGACAGGATAAAAACGGGATGAGCACAACTGCCACAATCGAAAAAGATACTGATTAACGTCTAAAGGCTGTCTAAATCGATGACTTGATACTTCTTTTAAATAAGCTTCTTCAGTTTTCCAAACTTCTTCAAATACCGATTTCAAAAAAGGTTGAGGTAAATGAGTACTATAAAAACTTGAAAATTTTCGGTTATATAAACTTAAAAAATTACCCAAATTACTGCTCATAGAATAGCGATAGTTAAAAAGTGCATAGGGATTTTTATGGAGTAATTTTCGCTTATCAAAATGCTTATTAATAATCGCAACATCCGTTAGGGCAACTGCGCCTAGAAAGTTCTCCTCACCTACGACCATAAGTGGCTGTAAACGCACACCATCACAAGGTAAACCATTTCTAAAAAAGAACTCAGGCTCTAAAGGCCTATTGATAAAGGTATCATCATTAAAATAAACAAAATGCTCTGCTAGTCCCTCAATTTTATGAATATTGATTTCAATAGCATGTGAGTTAAATGTCGGTAAACAGTTTGATTCCATGATTTGATCATGTGTGACCAAATTTAACTTAGGATGGTTTTTGACTAAAAATTCAGGGAAATGACCACAAGTCACCAGATGGATCTTTCTAACCCACGGGCAAAATTTCTCAACAGATCGAAACCAGTAATGAAGATTATTCCAGTCACGATAGCGGCATTGATCAACAAGTTCAACCGCCTTTGTTTTAGTTTCTTTGGATTTATAATATATGTATTGTTGCTGCCATTTCGTATCGGTTGAGTCCACCCAAATCATTACAAAATCAACAGGCTGCATTAAACATATATCCAAATAAGTACAGAAATTTACTAGAAAATTTCAGATAAAAAATGGAATTCAAGGTTTATTAATGTTAATAAAAATTCACAATTTATTCATAATTTTAATTTTTCTACACAATTGAGGCGATTTAGACTCTATTGAGATGAGAGTGGGCAAATGGCATAATATCACCACTTTTTCTCCCTTGGTGATTCATTATGGCAATGCGCCCTGATGTACGTCGACATGCTTTAATCGTAATTGTATTCTCTCTTGCGCAGTGGTTTTTCATGCGCTATATCCTTGCAAATGAATTATTTAACATCACTACAAATCAACGTATTCTTTATTTCTGCGTAAGTAGCTTAGCAGGTGCATTGCTTATTTTTGTTGCGCTGATTTATATGGTATTAAAAGGAAATGCGGATAAAAATTAATATCCGCTTCCTCTCATAAAATTTAGATAATCCTAAAATTTATTTCCCAATATAGTTATCGCATAACTGTATCAATTCCGGATGTCTGTCATGCTGATGGACAATAGGAATGATCTTTTGGTTATGATTGATAATAAGACCTTGATCATTAATTGTAATTTGATCTATTGGATATAATCCAAGAGTTACAATAATAGAATCAAATGGCTGACAGCGAGTTACATAAGATAAATCATTGGTAATTAATAATTTATTGTGCATTGCCTGATCATAAATTCTTTCAGACATTTTTTGATATGGCTGTTTGCAGAACTCTTCAATCATTTTATTGATATAGACTTTAATCGAGTTTATATCTCCAATTGTGACGCCCGAGCACGAAACCTGCTCATCTTTTACACTATTATAAAAATCATCTCCATACGCATCGATAATCCATTTTTGATTATATTGCTCAGTGCCTATCGTATAATCTGGATTTTCCATCCCAACAAAGAGCCCTTTGCCAAGATCTTTAAAAGGATTACCCTGAAAAAAAACGTCTCGTACATCGCTGAGTAGCACATGTGAAGCATCAGGATGACTTTCTACAACTTCTTTATATTCAAAAAAGCGACTCACATGCGGATAGCCTGTGATTTTAAGTGCTTTTATTTTTGAATCAGGAACTGCTTCATTTACAGTTAATCCAATAATTTTCTTAAGAATATTTTTTATAAACTTAAACTTATAAATACCTGAGTATTTTGACTTCGATTTAAATTTCCCAATCGTTGAAACTTTAAATTCAATTTTAAAATTTTTGATATCTGAAAATGCATTAACAAACTCTGGCATTTGCTCTTTATAGATAATTAAAGTCAAAATGCCATCAAAGTCTGTCTTTTCCAAAGAATATACAAAAGAAGAAATGAGGTCAGCGCTGTATCCAGTTGCTGACCCGATAATAATATTTTTTTGCTTAGTCATAAAATTAGTAAGAAAATCTAAAAAAACGACTAAATTATATATTTATTAAGTATATATTTCTTTAGTTTAACTCTTAGGTAACGTAACAAATCACTGTCATCTTGTGAAATAGGAGTAATTAAGCTTCTTTCCTTTTCTAAATAACTTAATGCATCATTATTTTCGATGATTGGGTGATCGAATAAAAAGCTGACATAAAAACTGAAATCACCTCGTCCAACAAGGTCTTGCCAGTGATCATAAATTTTTATCGGCTGATGATAATCAACCAACATTTGTGCCATTTTACGATCTACAACATAGGCATAAGCATAGGCTAGTTTTTCGAGATAGTCGTAATCAACTTTTAGAATTTTCTGGTTATACAACTCTTCGGGTAAAAATTTTCCACGAACGCGATTGCATATTTTCATTTGAATACCGCCCAAGCTTAGAAAAAAGCACGGACCTAGGTTCAAAGAGTGAATGTGCTTTTCTAAGTCTTGGAAATCAATTTCAAAACGCTCGATCACATCATCTTCAAAAATAATTGCATATTCTTCATCGGAGCTTAAAAAATCTTTTAGTGCAGCAATATGAGACATGGCACAACCAAGCTCACCAGGCGTCATCGGTTTTTTCTTGCCTGCTACACCTTGTTGAAAATATTCACTAACGCTTAAATTCTTACCGATTACCCCAAACTGCTTAAATTCATCGCGATACTTGTAAAATGTTGCTTGAGAGTACAACTTTTTTAAACGTTCACTATTAGCAGATTCAATACTGATTAAATATTTTTTCATTTCATTCAAATGTTAAAATGAGTCAGGGATAGTCTATCTAATTATAGTTATATCGAGTGTAAAATTTAATGCTAAATCGCCTGATTCAAAAAAAATGGTATAAATACCAACAAGCAAAAAAAGCAAAATCTTTTAACTCTCATTGGTATATGCGTTTTGGCTGGTTAGAACAACCGTTTACTACACTTGAGCAACTAGATTCTCTCTTTGAGATCCACTCCCCTAAAAAGTTTACATTTGCAGATAGCTTTTATGCTTATGAAAATGGCCGTCATTTCATTTTTTTTGAAGAAGTTGATGACGAACATCCAGTAGGTTTTCTTTCTGTTTTAGAAGTCTTTAAAGATGGCACCTACACACCACCAGAGACAATCTTAAAGCTCGACTATCACCTTTCTTATCCTTGTGTATTTAAGTTAGAAGACACTTGGTACATGATCCCAGAAACTTCTGCCAACAAGACGATTGAACTTTGGAAATGTACTGAATTTCCACTGAAATGGGAAAAGCATTCTAATCTGATCGAGAATATCGAAGCAGTCGACAGCACACCTTTCTATCATGAAGGCTTATGGTATCTTTTTACTTCAACGCGTCGTGATTGTAAGAAATTTGGTGACCGTTTAGATCTATTCTTTACCGAAGATATTTTAAATCCGAACTGGCAAGAGCACCCAATGAACCCAGTGTGCCGGGGCAGTCAGCAGTTCCGTATGGCGGGTAAACCTTTTATTTATAAAGGCCAACTGGTTCGACCAAGCCAAGATTCTTTAAAACGTTATGGTGGTAATATCGAATTAAAAGCGATTAGTCAGCTTAGCCCGACAGCTTATGAAGAAAAATTACTAGAAGTAGTTTTACCAGACTGGAATCAAGCAGATGACGGTTGCCATACCATTAATGTCGAAGATAACTTCGTGGTACTTGATGCTATTCGCCTTACACCGAAGAATAATTAAGTTTTAAGCAGGCCTTTATAAATATTAAGCGTCTGCTCAGCCATGGCTGGTACAGTCAGTTCAGCCTTGGCTTTTGCATATAAAGGGCTAAAGTCGTGTTGAGCTTCAGATTGAAGCGCACATTTAATCGCTTTTGCTAAACCTTGTGCATCTCCAATTTCTGCCAGATATTGCTCTGGCAACCACTCAATCACACCGTTCACTTTGGTTGAAGCCATTGCTTTATCAGCCTGTAAAGCTTCGACCATGACGAGTGGAAAACCTTCACGATCTGATGACAAAACCACGATATCTGCTAATTGCACCAGATCTCGAGCATCAGTTCTAAACCCAAGAAAAGCGACCCGATCTTGCATGTTTAATTCACTGACTTGTTTTTCTAAACTTGCTCGAAGTGAACCATCACCAATAATCCATAAATTGGCATCAATCTGTTGCATCGACTCAATCAGCAAACTGATATTTTTTACTGGCTCTAGACGTCCAATACACATAACAACTTTTTTGCTTGCATCTAGCTCAGCAAAATCTTTTTGAATTGAATGAAGTAACTTTTCTTTATTTTCAACTGTAAGTACGGGCTGAGGATAGACCCCGTTGTAAACCACATGGGCTTTAGACTCTGGAATGCCTTGCGTGAGTGCTTGGCTCACTGCAATAACGGCATCACCCGCTAAATAAGCAGACTTATTCTTTTTGGTACCATGTACTGTTGTCACAAACTTTGGCCCAGATAAAAATGGCTTAATTCGAGCAATCAGTTCAGCCGCCTTTCCTGCTTGTGCATGAACAATAGCAGGTTGAATTTGCTGGATAAGATTTTTAAGTTGCCAGAGTAAAAAAATATTCCAACGGCTACGTGCAAAATCAACCGCATGAAAATGTACTTGTTGGCTAAACTTGTCTAGATAGCAAGGATGTGCAATCACATGTACTTCATGATTTAAAGCAAGCTCATTAACAAGGTTAAAAGTGTGCTGCTCTAAACCACCAACACCACCACTAGTTGCCAATACCTGAACAGTTTTCATAGCTTGCCTACTTATTTTTTATCTTTATTCATCGTCTTTTCAAATAGTTTGGCTTCTTTTAGAAAAGCATAAAACGCGTTAATCATACTATTCACGAAACCACGCCAACCATTTAAGAAACTACGGCGAATAAAATAGGACTTCATGAAAGTCACTGGCATTACCAAAACCAATTTTGCAACGCTTGGAGACTTTCCTTTTTGGTATTTCTCTAGTGCTTTTAAATTGGAATATTGGTTATTTTTTTCGACTTTAACGAAAATGCTCGACTCGCCATAATGATAAATATCATGTTGAGCACGCTGAGATTCGCCATCTACAATCACATTTTCATGGACTTTATTGGCAAGGTCATAATGCCCTTTAGACTTGCGAAAAAAGCGCACCTTTGCATGTTTTTTAGTATGTTTGCTGTTGGGAACACCTAAAAAAACATCATTAATCGGTGTGATTAAAGCATCAAGTTTATTCTGCTGAATGGTCTCAACAATTTCTTGTTTTAACTCGTTAGATAAGACTTCATCACCATCTAAATTGAGTACCCAATCATTTCGGCATTTTGCTAAAGCCAAACTTTTTTGCCCAGCATAACCTTGCCAGTCTTGATGAGAGATTTGCGTATTTTCAAAACGCTGAGCAATTTCATAAGTATTATCAGTACTGCCAGAGTCTAAAATAATAACTTCATCAAATTCACTAACACTTTGCAAAGTTCGCTCTAACCAAGCACCACAATTTAAAGTGACAATATAGACACTACATGGAATTTTATTCATAACTTATAACGTCCTTTAGCAAGGGCGATACGCATCTGTAAAGCATTCATGGCACCATGCGTGCTGACACGTGGAATATTAAATTGATTAATAGCTTCATAGGCTTCGATTTTTTTACGAGTCGATACAGCATTTTTAAAGCCAATCTCTTCGGCCATTTTCTGGTGTTTTTCGTTAAATCGTCCAAATGGATAAGCAAAGCTCGGACATTTTCCAACTAATGCTTCAACATCTTGTTTAGACTGAAGCATTTCATCGTAAGCGGTTTGATCGTCAAGCTTAAGTAAGTTCACATGGTGTTGTGTGTGCGCACCGAATTCAATCAACCCAGAATTTGCCATTTCATGAATTTGCTCATGAGTTAGCTTTTCAATTCCTTCAATTTGCGTCGCCAAATAAATGGTTGCCTTTGCATTATATTTTTTAAGTAATGGATAGGCATAAAGATAATTATCCATAAAGCCATCATCAAAACTTAAAGCAACGACATTTTTTTGATTACGGTATTGTTCAAGCTCTGAGACAAAGCAAAAAGTAGCCCCTTTACGCGTCAACAACTTTAAGAGTTGTTCAAACTTTTCAGGAGGCATGTTCATGCCAGAGGCTGCATCTTTAGGTGTAACCTGATGCAACATCACAATACGTGGTAGTTTGTTCGAACGAAACGGAAGCCAGAAAGTATAATTACCCAGCACATATAACAGTGCAGCAAGTACTAATAAGCCTACCGCAACGTACAAAAACCACATCATGCATAAACCTCATGTGACCATTCATAATCTTCTGAAAGGGGCTGCTTAAATGTCACTTCAACCATAAATTGGGTGATGCGTTTAGCATTGAAAGACCTACGTGTTTTCTCCCAGCCCTCTTTCGCTATTTTTTCAGCCTGCTCTGGATTTTGATCAAAGAATTGGATCTTCTTGGCCAAGTCAAACTGATCATCAAAGTAAACCACTTCCTGTTCGGTGTAGAGCTTCTCAAAGCCCGGAATTCTTGGGCTAAAAGTCAATAAACCATTACCAGTCAGTTGTACAATACGGTCAGAACTATACAAAGTTACATCATTACGGCGTGAGTAATTAAGTCCCATTTTTGTTTCAGATAGAACTTTATAATACGCTTTACCGTAAACACCAGGTTGCTCAAAACATCCATAATATTGATAGTTTACATGGCCTTGTTGCAACGCATCTGCTAAGTCCTTTAAGAACTTCTCACGCTCAGGTTCTTTATAGACTACGCCACAAAAAATAAAGGTCTTATCCGTATTAACATTTGAAAATTGCTGTAGTGTTTCTACATTACGGTGACCTACATTCGGCAGATAGGCTACGCTTAAATGCGGCTGTTTTAATTTTTGTAGATATTCGCCACCTGTTGTACAGAAAATAGCATCTAAATAGGGCGAGAATGCTTTAACAAAGTCGAGTTTGCTTTCAAGATAAAGCGGATCAACATACCAAAATGCAATTTTAGTATTTGGATAAGCTTCTTTAATCTGCCTAAGAACATCTGGACTCATTAAGTCACTATGTCCAATGAGTACCAGATCAGGTTCAATATTATTAACGACCTTTAGTACTTCTTTATTGGCCCAACTGGCACCCAGTTTTTTTGTTTTAAAAATGGTTCCCATTCGAGCCATGTCACGAAAACTAAAGTCATAAACGAAATGGCCATTTTCAATTAATCCGGCAGAAATTTTACGGTCTGTGCAGTAAAAATGGGCGCCTTGTTTATTAAAGCCAAAATTCGCAATATGCAATATTTTCATTTATTTACTCAAAATAAAAAATTTAATTTTTCGCTAAAAGATATGTTGCCACACGGTCTGCTTCTTTAAAAGCATAAGGTTGTGGTAACTGTACAACACAAGTCTGCTGTGAAATTAATTTTGATTCTAACATTTGATCAACTGAGTGGGTAATCCGGTCATCTTTCAACCGGTCCATTGCCATTACACCGACTCGACAACCCGCGGTAAGCGCCTCAAAAATCATAGATACGCTGTCTTCTGTTACCCAAACAGCTTCTGCTTTTTGCATTTCTTCAAAAATCCAACCCTGCGGTGTTTGCTCAACAGGAAATATTTGTAAATGCCCAGCAAAGCTTTGCTGTCTTAAAGTATCGATAAATTCTGCTGGCGTACGGCGTGAAGTTGTCAAAATAATTTCAGCGTTTGGATTATTCTCAACAATTTTTTGAACACTGCTTAATACTTTGTTTTGGTTCCATTGATGTCTTTTAGATGAACCACCTAAAGCAATTAAAATTCGGTCTTTTTGATGGCGGTTTTCATTACGAATTGGATTTAATGCACCACGCGTGACAATCACATGGCTATCGGCATGGATACCATCATGTTCTGGAATAACAGCGTAATCAAAGCAAACCACAGGTAAGTTAGGCTTCATCAATATAATAGTTTTGGCTTTTCTAAAAATTTTGCCGAGTAACCAGACACGAAAATGTGTGTGGCTTCCTACTCCAAATATAAAATCGGGTACTTTTTTTAATAACGATTTTTTTGAAGAGAAAAGCGCCTGAATTAAAGAAATAATTGGCAAATCAGAAATAAGCATCTCTTCAAAAGTTGTTTCTGGCTGTTGTCTTTGCATTGCCTGAAACAAGCCTAATGCTTGTGAACGGTGCCCTGCCTTACCATCAGAGACATAGACAATATGCATAAAAGCTCCCGAAGCCAAAAATAAAAAGGCGAAACTTATGTTCGCCTTTTTATGTTAACGGATTAACTTATTTTACGTAAGTTAACCAGTGTTCATATTTCGGATTTCTACCTTGAACTGCATCAAAGTAAGTCTTTTGAATTTCAGTAGTAATTGGGCCACGGCCACCTGTACCGATTGGACGGTCATCATATTCACGAATTGGTGTGACTTCCGCAGCAGTACCAGTGAAGAATGCTTCATCTGCAATGTAGAATTCATCACGTGTAATACGACGCTCAACAACTTGATAACCAAGATCTCTAGCAATCGTCATTACTGTTTGACGTGTAATACCATCAAGCGCACCACCAGCGATATCTGGCGTGTGTAAAACGCCATCTTTAATTAAGAATACGTTTTCACCAGAACCTTGGCACACATAACCTTGTGGGTCCATTAACATTGCTTCGTCGTAACCAGAATGTGCAACTTCTTGGTGAGCAAGAATTGATAACGTGTAGTTACCAGATGCTTTTGCTTTACACATCGTCACGTTTGGATGATGGTGAGTAAATGATGAAGTTTTAACACGAATACCATTCGCCATTGCTTCATCACCAAGGTATGCGCCCCACGCCCATGCTGCAACTGCGGCATGAATCGTGTTATTTGTTGCTGCAATACCAAGTTTTTCTGAACCGATCCAGATTAATGGACGTAAATAGCAAGAAGCTAATTTATTTTCACGAACAACATCGATTTGTGCTTGTTCAAGCGTGGCTTGATCATACGGCACTTTCATTTGATAAATTTTTGCTGAATTTAACAAACGTTTTGTGTGGTCTTGAAGACGGAAAATGGCAGTACCTTTAGGTGTTTCATAAGCACGAACACCCTCAAACACGCCCATACTGTAGTGTAATGTATGGGTTAAAACGTGAATCTTTGCATCACGCCAATCAATTAATTTTCCATCTTGCCAAATAAAACCATCACGATCAGCCAAATTCATGGAACACTCCAAATTGTTATAAAATCATTCACTATCCAACTCAACCGAAGCGGTTGGGTCTATTAATCTTTGCCATAAATTGCAAACGACCGCACGGGTACTACGCCAGTCCGCTGCGCTGACTTGCATGGATTGATTTGCAAGGGCTAAGCGGTGGCTTTCGGCACGTTCACTAAGATAGGCTCGAATTAATGCTGTGGCATCTTCACTGGATAAGCAGTCTGCTTTAGCAGCATCTTCTAATATTCTTACATTATCAGAATAATGGGCGAGATCGGGTTTCGTCCCGCTCCATGCAAGTACAGCATACTGTGCCATAAATTCGATATCGACGATACCACCTGCGTCCTGTTTTAAATGAAAAATACCATGTTTTTTTTGTTCAGAAGACGAACCTAGGTGGTCTTTCATTTTCTGACGCATTTTCAACACTTCCTCACGAACATAAGCCTCATCTCTAGATTGAGTCAATATCTCGCGTCGAAATATTTCAAATTTCTGGCAAAGCACCTCATCACCAGCAATAGAGCGCGCACGAACGAGTGCCTGATGCTCCCAAAGCCATGCACTTTTCAATTGATAGTGTTCATAGGCCTTAAGACTTGTCACCAATAAACCGGCCTCACCTGAAGGTCTTAACCGCGTATCAATTTCATAAACACGGCCATCAAGGGTTTGAGTGGTCATGAGTGACATAAACTTTTGAGCGACACGCATAGCAAACTCAAAGCCACTAATTGACTTCGTTCCATCCGTATCTGCTTGTTCATCTAGATAATGAATAAAGACAAGATCCAAGTCAGAACCATAGCCAAGTTCAATGCCACCCACTTTGCCATAACCAATAACAGCAAAGGCTTTGTAGTCAAGTGAGCAACGTTTTCCATCAACATCACATGGATAACCATGACGCTTTGCTACGGTCTGATAAGCTAAATGAAGTGTTGCATTAACACTAACTTCAGCAATATCGGTTAATGCATCAGATACTTTCATTAGCGGGCTTTCAGCTAATACATCACTTGCTGCAACAGTGAGTACATTGCTCTTTTTAAACAGTCGAAGTGCTCGCATTTGGTCTTCAACTTGATCAATTTCAATGCGAAGCAATTGCTGACGTAATGAGTCTTCTAAGTCCTTACGCTTTGGCAACTCAAAGCCCATCGATAAAAACTCATCAAGCAGTACTGGATATTGCGTTAGCTCTTCACAAATCCACGGGCTTACGGTCGCCATTTTAACTAAGCGTTGCAATGCACCTTTACTTTCAATCAACATCACTAAGTACACGGTTCGGCGCATGACCGATTCAATCAGCGGCATTAAGCGTAAAAGTGCAGTTTGAGGTTGTTCTGACTGTAAAATCACTTCAATTAAATGAGGCCAGAATGTTTTTAACCGCTGGACAGCATTTGAAGGTAATTTTTTGAGTGCGTGACCGTGCCAGAATTCATGAATCAGATTTTTCGCATTGTCATCCAACACTTCATCTAACTGCTGCTCTAACTGCCCAAAATTTTCAGTTGCGGCATTTGAACTTGTATCTTCAATGAGCTGCTTAAATTGAACTTTAACTTTTTGACGTTTCTCGTTAAGAACATCAATAAACTCATCCCAACTCGCAAAACTTAAGGTATCTATAATGCGTTGTCTGAGTTCCACCTCTTCTGGTAGTAGCTGAGTTTGTTGGTCATTGAGGGCTTGAATTGCATGTTCAACACGACGTAAAAACAGGTAAGCATCCTCAAGCTCTAAAACAGCTTGTCTTTCTAACAAACCTGCTTCACCAATATGTTCAAGGCTAACTAAACACTGGCGGTCTTGTAGCTCACGTTTAGAGCCGCCGTAAATCAGCTGAAAGACCTGAACAATAAACTCAATTTCGCGAATTCCGCCTGCTCCGAGTTTAATATCATCCTCAATATGACGACGTAAAACTTCACGCTCAATCATCGCTTTCATATCGCGCATCGCGGCAAAAGCGGTGTAATCAACATAGCGGCGGAATACGAAAGGACGTGTCATTTCTAACAAGTCTTGCCCTTCTTTACCACCAGTCACAACACGTGCTTTAATCCATGCATAACGTTCCCACTCACGTCCATGCTGACTTAAGTATTTTTCTAAAGCTGCATGACTAATCGCTAGTGCCGAGCCATCGCCCCAAGGGCGTAAGCGCATATCAACTCGAAATACAAAACCATCTGCGGTAATGTGCTCAAGCAAATAAATGAGTTTTTGTCCCCACAAAATACAGAACTGCTGTACATCAATGCATTTGCGACCATTAGTTTCGCCTTGTTCATCAAAAGCAAAAATCAAGTCAATATCACTCGACAGATTAAGCTCTTGAGCACCAAGTTTACCCATGGCAACGACAATCAAGTCTTGAACTTTGCCAGAGTAACTCATCGGTTCACCATGTTTCGCCACAAGTGCTACACGTGCAAAGTCCTTTGCTGCACAAATACTGGCATCGGCAAAATCAGAAAGTTCGCGTGTGAGTGTGACAACATCGGTAAGCTGATTGGCATCTTGCCAAATCCAACGGAACATTAAACGACTTCGTAAAATGCGTAATCCACGCATCCAAGATGTTTCGTCACCAATTCCATCTAATGTGGTTTGTACAAATTGATAAATCTGTTCGGTCGAGAGCGGTGCAGTAAATTGATCTAGATGGTAATCTTGTTCTAAAACAGCTTGATGCAAGCCTAAAACTTGTTCTGCGTACTGACTCGCACGCAATGTTTTTTGTAACTGCTCCGCATTCATATAAAAAGCTCTTTTCCTCGTACTCTGTTTTTAGTTATAGCAGTTCGAGTAGTGGTAGGAAAAGGGATTAGACTAATTTTGCTTCCGCTGAAGAGTAATGCTCTGCATGAGCCTCATGACTTTCTTGAGCAGAAGGTAATAAAACTTTGAATGTCGTTCCTACGCCTTCTTTTGAACTGACATCAATTTTACCCTGATTAATTTCGACAAAACGCTTACAAAGACTTAAACCTAAACCTGCACCTTTTTCACCCGCGGTTCCTTTAAAGCTGGCTGTAATACGTGGATGGAACAAATTTGTCATTTGTTTTTCTGTCATGCCTAAACCAGTGTCTCGAACGGTTATTTCTATA
>NZ_JZFB01000005.1:242793-262011 GCF_001188385.1 Acinetobacter sp. V2
TTTTGTCAGCTTGCCTAGCTTCAATAAAAACTTTGCCAGAGCCGTCAATATCTGTAAATTTCAGCGCGTTTGACACCAAGTTTTGAATTACGGAGGTCATCATATTGATATCGGCATAGATATTTAAATCATCTGGGACATCATTGACCAGTTCAATATTTTTCTTCAAAGCTAATGTGTGCAGTACATCGCAAACAATATTGCTGACTTGTCTAAGCTTAAAGTTAATTGGGTGATAAACAAAACGCCCACCCTCTGCCATCGCCCATGTCAGTAAGCTTTCAAGTAAGTTATAGGTCGATTGCGAGGTGTCATATAAATAATCTGCAATGTTTTGAATACTAGACTCATCTAAAGTCTCACGCTCTTTGGCGAGTACTTCAGAAAACCCGAGTAGTCCATGAAACGGCGCTCGTAAGTCATGCGAAATAATCGAGAAAAATTTAGTTTTACTTGAGTTAATCGCAACTTGTTGTTCATAGAGTTCGTTTAACTCTTCATAGTTAAACTTCAATTCGACTTGCTGCATAAAAGTCGAACAGTAATCGAGCAGCAATTGAATATCATCATCTTCAAATGTAGCTGCATCGTCATCGAAAAAGACCGCAAAGCCCATAGACGTTTTATCAGGGTGTAAAAGATGCACCGCCAATGCCCTACTGCACTCGATGTTTAGTTCTTTTAAATAGTTGGTTAAGTTTTGATATGAAGGATGTGAGTGATTAATGATCTGTTGTTTAGCAAAGCACTGTTTTAAATGTTTCGAAGGTTTAAACGAGATTGCCGTCATGCCCTCTGGGCAACGATGCCAAAAGTAAGGTTCCTGATTAAAAGTCAGTAAGGCTTTTTTACAATTCAAAAGACGAAGACTAAACCGGAAAAATTGCTCGATGTAGTTCTGCTCGGCATTTAATCCAAGTAACAGAGATATCCTACAAGCACTTAACTGCTCAACCTGATTTAGTTCTAAACGCTGGAATGTCATTGCCCGCCTCACAGATTTTGTCGTTTTTGGTCGGAACCGCTCTTAAAAAATGTACTTATAATCATTATGATCTACTACAAACTTTAACACAGTACATTAAAAGAGCAACGTTCTTTTCAAAATAGAAATGTGAAGTTTCAATTAAAGGTTTTCAGATACATAAAGTGGGTATGCTTGAGGAAAATACAACAAATGTTTGAAGGTAAAGAGTTGTAAGATGTTAGAAATGCGAGTTCAGAATACTAGTAAAACAGAGTAAAAAAATAATATTTGAATAAGAGCTTAGATTCTTGCTCAATTTCGCTTTAATCAAACGTGTTTGGTATTTAAACAAGACCTTCTTGAGCTTAAAAATGAAAGATTTTTATAAGCTCAAAATTTATAGCTAGAAATTCGAGTCCGACCCTCGGGATCAAATAATAATTTCTTAAGCTCTATCCACTTTTTTATAACCAACAAAAAACCCCTAAGCCGTTAGCTTAGGGGTTTTCGTAGAATCTTACGATTCTGAATATGGTCCCGAGGGTCGGACTCGAACCGACACGTCATCTCTGACAGCGGATTTTGAGTCCGCCGCGTCTACCAATTTCACCACCTCGGGAGAGGAAGTATGTTTGTGTTGCGTATATTAGCGCGTTTGTAAAACTTGTCAAACCCTAAGTGAATATTATCGTTCACTTTTAGATCACTTAAACATTTTTCATGATTTAGGCCATAAGCACAGCCATAAAAAAGCGAAAAAGTTTATACTAGGCCCAATTTTTGCGGTGTTTTTTCCTAAATATGCAACTGTCTGACTTTTCCTTTGAATTACCTGATGAACTTATTGCCCGTTATCCTCTTGAATCACGTAGTGCTTCACGATTGTTGCACCTAGACTCAAAGGGTCAATATCACGATCACATGTTCACAGACATTATCGATCTGTTCGAAGAAGGTGATCTGTTAGTGCTCAATGACACTAAAGTCATGAAAGCACGACTTAAAGGAAAACGTTCTACAGGCGGTGCGATTGAGATTTTGGTTGAGCGCATGCTGAACCACACCACAGCGTATTGCCATATTAAATCGAGCAACTCACCTAAAGCAGGTGCTGACCTTTATGTCGGTGCCGATAACATTCCTGTGATTGTCCGTGGCCGTCACGAAAATTTATTTGTGGTTGAGTTTTCACAGCCAATTTTGCCTGTACTTGAGCAATACGGTCAGTTACCTATTCCGCCCTACTTTAACCGTGAAGCAGAAGAAATTGACACTGAACGCTATCAAACGGTTTTCCATAACCCCGAAAAAATTGCCAGTGTTGCAGCACCTACTGCAAGCTTGCATTTTGATGAAACACTTCTAGAAAAATTAGAACAAAAAAATGTTCAAAAAACTTTTGTGACTTTACACGTCGGTGCAGGCACGTTTATGCCTGTTCGTACGGATGACATTACCAACCATATCATGCACAGTGAATGGTGTGATGTACCTCAAGAAACCATTGATTTAATTTTGGCGACTAAAGCACGCGGTAATAAAGTGATTGCCGTTGGTACAACAGCAACACGTGCTCTAGAAAGTGCAGCTCAAGCTCATGGTGGTAAAATCGCGGCTTGGACTGGTGACACGCAAATCTTTATCTATCCGGGCTATGAGTTCTGCATCGTAGATCGTTTAATTACCAACTTCCATTTGCCAGAGTCTACTCTGCTCATGTTGGTGTCTGCACTTTCAAATCGAGACAACATTTTGGCTGCCTATGAACATGCAGTTAAAAGCCGCTATCGTTTCTTTAGTTATGGCGATGCAATGTTGGTTGATAAATTAGACGTTTAAATACTAAGGCGGGGTTAAACCTTATAAGTTGATTCGAGGTTTAACCCAACCCAAGTACTTACAATAAAAAATAATGAATTTAGCTGTGTGAGTTGCAGAAATTTAGCGATGAAATCAGGCATTAATTTTTTAAAGAAAAATTCTCAATTTAGAAAAATTTAGTATTTATCTCTTTCAATTTAAAAGATAATCTAGAAATAGCTCTTTATGATAATGAACTTATTACTTCCATGCCAATCGATACTGTACAAGAAGCTCTTCATATAAGGCGTAAAAAAAATACACAGGTTTTTCGCAATATCGCTCGACTTTGGGACGCTGGACAAAAATCGCATTCAGCCCAAGATCTTTTAGATGCTTTACATCCATGGCGTGAAGATCACAACCTTCGCTTTTTTAATGTGCTCCCCTATTTACTCGCCATTTGCAGCATCACAGTATTAGGTTTTGGTTATTTTCTTCATCCACATATTCAATATATTTGGAGCTTTTTAGGTGCCTTTTTAACAGGGTTTCTGGCTTATTTACTCTATCAATCTCAAGAACCTTTAACGCAAGTTATTCGTTATCTAGAACAACGCATGGTGATTTTGCGTTACGGCTTACAGTTTCAGCAGTTACCAGCTTATCTTCCCATTCATGCTCAGCCAGTTTTAGTTCTGAGTAAACTAAAACAGTATTTCCCACTGTTTAACCGAGGGACTGAATCTAACGAAATTACTCAGTTTGCTTCGACGACATGGAACGATGGAGTAACCGATCATCAAGTCTTGCTGTTTCAATATCATTACGTTAATGAAATCCCTATTATTCAAGACCAAAATAGCGATAAAAAAATTATAAAAGAAATTCATAAAGATTTATGGGGCGCTTTTATATTTCAAATACCTGCTTTGGGTATTGCTGTTAGCAATCAACGTTCTCGTTTTTTTACTCCCTACAGCAGTAAATGGCAAAGTAGCGATATTTTAATTAACCAAGAACTTAATATTTTTGGGGTTAATCAACACCAGTTAGCCAAAGAAGTCAGCCCGAGCTTAACTTTAAAATTAAATGATTTTTTTCAGCACTTTAAAGGGGATTTAATTTATCATCACGAAGAACAAATTTTGTGTTATCTGGGTGAGCAAAATCTTTTTCAGACCACAAGTAAGCAAAGTGAAATTCATGATGTTTCAGCATTGCGTGGGCACTTGCGTACCATGACCATGCCGCAATATGAAAAATTTCAGCAATTAATGTTGAACTTAATTAAATAAATCTCTCGTATGACTTGATTGTCGTCTCATTAAAAATGAGAAGTCAAAAGTACACTGAGGGAATAACAATAAGGAACTGACCATGACTGGTTTAATTATTTTCCTGGGGATATTTGTTGTACTGATCGTCTGGGGCGTTCACATCCGTAATACCATCGTACGTTATTTTAATGCGACCAAACGCGCTTGGTCTGAGGTTGCCAATTTCGAACGTCAAAAGGTAAAGACTTTAGAGGCTCTTGAGACAACACTTAATCAATATACACAGTTTGAAAAATCGACATTAGAAAAAGTCACTGAATTACGTCAGCAAATTCTTAATTTAAATGTGAATAACACTGATATTTCTCAGCTGCAACAAATTGAGAAAATGAGCAAAGAACTAATTCGCAGCTTAAATGTTGTTGTTGAAAACTATCCTGAGCTTAAAGCCGATTCACTCTATAGCAAGATGATGGATGATATTCAGGAACAAAACGAAAATGTGGGTGCTGCGATTAGCATTTTTAACCGTAATGTCGAGCTGTTCAACAACCAGATTGAAGTATTCCCTAACAATCTCATTAACAGCTTAACTTTATCCAAGAAAGCGATTCGTCCTTTTAAGGATAATCTTGTTAATGAAAATTTTGACTATAAACCTAATTTTCAATAGAAAAAAAACAGCCCCTAACCTGTCGGAAATTTTATCTATTTTATAACCAGCTACATTTAGTAGTAGAACTACATCGCAGAATCAAGGAAAATAGCTCTCTTTTTAGCAGCGAACTGTTTCTTCGCCTCTGCTCGTGTTCAGGATTTTTAGATGAAGTTTGAAAAATTAGGTCAGTCGGGGCGCGCCCGTCGTGGTCGTTTAACTTTAGAGCATGGTGTTGTTGAAACACCTGTTTTTATGCCAGTGGGGACTTACGGCACAGTCAAAGGTATGCTACCGCGTGATATCGAAGACATTCAGGCACAAATTATTTTAGGAAATACCTTCCATTTATATTTGCGCCCGGGTCTTGAAGTGATTAAAGAACACGGCGGTTTGCATAACTTTATTAAATGGGATAAGCCAATTTTGACTGACTCTGGCGGTTTCCAGGTTTTTAGTCTTGGCGCAATGCGCAAAATCAAAGAGGAAGGTGTTACTTTCCGCTCGCCGATTGATGGTTCAAAAGTATTTTTATCGCCTGAAATTTCTATGGAAATTCAGCAGGTATTGAACTCTGACATCGTCATGATTTTTGATGAATGTACACCTTATCCTGCAACGCATGAAGAAGCACAAAAATCATTGCAGCTTTCTTTACGCTGGGCAAAACGTTGTAAAACCCATCATCATGATGAGCTTAAAAATAAGAATGCATTATTTGGCATTATTCAAGGCGGTATGTATGAAGACTTACGTGATGAGTCTTTAAATGGTCTTCTTGAAATTGGTTTTGATGGTTATGCGATTGGCGGCTTATCTGTAGGTGAGCCTAAAGAAGAGATGATCAAAGTTTTAGATTATCTACCAAGCAAAATGCCACAAGACAAACCGCGTTACTTGATGGGCGTTGGTAAGCCCGAAGATATCGTTGAAGCGGTGCGCCGCGGTGTCGATATGTTCGACTGTGTAATGCCAACCCGTAATGCGCGAAACGGTCATTATTTTGTCACTGATGGTCTGGTACGTATTCGTAATAGTAAATATCGCCATGACCAAAGTCCGCTCGATCCACATTGCGATTGCTACACTTGTAAGAACTTTACCCGTGCTTATCTATTCCATCTTGAAAAATGTGGAGAGATGTTAGCATCTATGCTCGGTACCATTCATAACTTACGTTATTACCAACGTTTAACTGAAGGTATGCGTGATGCATTAGAGAATGGCACATTTGATGAATTTGTTCAGGACTTTTATGCCCGCCGTGGTTTAGAAGTTCCACCATGTCCGGTTGATGAATAAGCCCGATTTGCGCTCAACCTCAAGACAAGGTAAATTGCAAAACGAATTAGGATTATGTCAGGTATCTGACTCATATTTTTAACTTTAGGAAATCAAAATGAGCTTTTTAATTTCTGCTGCACATGCAGCACCGGCGGCTGGCCCAACTACAGGTATTTTGCCAAACATCTTGATGATTGTTGTATTCGTTGCAATCTTTTATTTCTTAATTTGGCGTCCTCAAGCAAAGCGTGCTAAAGAGCACCGTTCTTTAATCGAAAGCTTAGGTGTAGGTAGTGAAGTTGTGTTCGCTGGTGGTTTAATGGGCAAAGTGACCAAAATTGAAGGTGACTATGCAGTTGTTGAACTTAGCCGTGGTGTAGAAGTAAAAATTCAGCGTGCCAGCGTAATTTCAGTATTACCTGAAGGCACTCTAAATAACCTTTAATCATAAAACAGTCGTGCTTTAGCACGACTTTTTCATTTAAGAAGAAAGCGAATGCGTTACCCTGCATGGAAATATTTACTGATTCTGGTTGTTCTGGTAGTCAGTACATTATACGCACTGCCTAGTCTATATCCGGATGAGCCCGCCGTTCAAATTTCCGGTGCCAAAGCTGGTACCCAAATTGATCAAAGTGTGGTGCAAAAAGCAGAGCAAATTTTAAAAACAGCAAATATTGCAAGTCACGATAATACTTTTACAAATAATGCTGCCCTCTTGCGTGTCAGCTCTTCGGAAGCGCAGTTGAAAGCAAAAGAAGTATTACGCCGTGACTTAGGTGATCAATATGTTGTTGCCCTAAACCTTGCACCAACCACACCGGAATGGTTGCAAAAAATTGGGGCAAAACCAATGAAACTTGGTTTGGACTTACGTGGTGGTGTCCACTTCTTGCTTGAAGTAGATATGGACAAAGCCGTTGCCCAACGTATGGAAACTTCTGCCACTGATTTGCGTCGTCAGTTCCGTGAAAACAAGATCAAATTTAATAATCTTGCATTAACAAACAATGTAATCACTGTTCAATTTGCTGACAATGCTGACCGTGATGCAGCAATGGATTTTCTACGTCGTAATGGGAATGAATATACCCAACAGGCATTAGCAAGCTCTACAGGTTCTACTTTAAAGCTTACTTATACCGATGTACGTCGCCAAGAAATCCAGTCATATGCGGTAAACCAAAACTTAACAACATTACGTAACCGTATTAACGAACTTGGTGTTGCAGAAGCATTGGTACAAAGTCAGGGTAGCAACCGTATTGTTGTTGAATTACCGGGTGTGCAAGATACAGCTGAAGCTAAACGTGTTTTAGGCCGTACTGCAAACCTCGAATTCCGTTTAGTTTCTGACTCAAATGATCAATATATTGACCCATATACAGGTAAATATAATGGTCAACCTTTACCTCCGGGCACAGAAGTTTTTGCTTATGAGTCTTTAGATAGCGGTCGTCAAATACTTTTAAGTCGTAACCGAATTTTAACAGGTGAAAGAATACAAAGTGCATCTCCTGACTTCGATCAGAAAACTGGAGAACCACAAGTTGCTGTTAAATTAGATAGTGCTGGCGGCAAATTAATGGCTGATGCTACTCGTGTAGCATTAAAAAAACGTATGGCCGTGCTGTTTATTGAAAATAAACAGAAAATCACCTACACGACCGATCCAAAAACTGGTACACAAACAGAAGTTCGTACACCATATACAGAATCTGTCGTACTAAGTGCTCCTCAAATTCAGGCTGTTTTAGGTTCTAATTTCGTAATTAATGGAATGAGTACTCAAGAGGCTTCCGAACTTTCGCTTATGCTTCGTGCTGGTGCTTTGGCTGCGCCAATGTACTTTGTTGAAGAGCGTGTAGTTGGCCCAAGTCTAGGTCAAGAAAACATTGATAAAGGTATCTTATCAACTCAAATTGGTTTCTTGCTCGTTGCAATCTGGATGGTAGTCTTCTTCCGTCTATTCGGTTTAATCGCTAACTTTGCACTTGTTGTTAACTTGGCAATGATTTTAACGGTTATGTCATGGATTGGAGCTTCCCTCACCTTACCAGGTATTGCCGGTATCGTTATTACCATTGGTATGGCGGTCGATGCGAACGTATTGATATGTGAGCGTATTCGAGAAGAAATGCTCTGGGGAGCATCGCCCAAACAGGCCATTGTGGCCGGTTATGATCGAGCTTATAACACCATTTTTGACTCGAACTTAACCACGTTCCTCGTTGCTTTCATTTTGTTTGCAATTGGTACAGGCCCGATCAAAGGTTTCGCCGTAACATTAATGATTGGTATTGTATGTTCGATGTTTACTGCAATTACAGTGACTCGCGCAATTGTACAAATCATTTATGGCAAACGCCGTAACTTGAAAAAGTTGAGCATTTAAGGAGATCGATGATGACTAAAGTGACTCAACAAGATTCAAAACAATATGGACGTCCGGATGATGCAAAAATCATCCCGTTCATGAAGATTGCCAAACCTGCGGCAATCTTCTCGATCCTGATTACATTGGCGAGTATTTTCTTTATTGCGACTAAAGGTCTTAACCTCGGTTTGGACTTTACAGGTGGTGTTTCAGCTGAGCTTAACTATGCTCAACCAGCAAACCAGTCTGACGTTATTCAAGCGCTCGACAAAGCTGGCTTTAAAGATGCTGTAGTACAGACACTGGGTAGTAATAAAGACTTACTTGTGCGTATGCCAGTACAAGAAGTTAAGGTTGAAGATCTTAATAACGCGATTACTAAGGCTGTACAGCTGCCAAGCAATGCCGCAGAAGTTCATAAAGTTGACTCTGTAGGTGGTCAAGTTGGTAACGAGCTTTATGTTCGCTCTGCTGGTGCGGTTGCACTTGCTCTCATTTTAATGTTGATCTATGTGACGATCCGTTTCGAGTTTAAACTCGCGATGGGTGCCGTAATGTCTTTATTCCACGACATCATCATTATTATTGGTGCTTTTGCATTATTCCAATGGCCATTTGACCTTACAGTTTTAGCTGCGGTACTTGCTGTTATTGGCTTCTCGCTTAACGATAACATTGTAGTGTCAGACCGTATCCGTGAAAATTTCCGTAAAATTCGCGGTGCGACTCCTCGTGAAATCGTCGATATTGCTTTAACTGAAACTTTACGTCGTACCATTCATACATCGATGACCTTAATGCTAGTCGTTCTAGCAATGATGTTCTTAGGTGGTGATGGCTTACACTGGTTCTCTGTTGCAATGTTTGTCGGTATCTTTGTAGGTACTTACTCTTCAATTTATATCGGTACAGCTTTTGCCTTATGGCGTGGTCTTAACCGTCAGGACTTCATCGTTCAAGTTAAACCTGAATTTGAAGATGACATTCCTTAAGTTGGATAAAGTAAGACATATAAAAAAACCGCGATTAATTCGCGGTTTTTTTATTTAAAATATATTATTTACGACGCAATGCATCCGAAATTGCTTCAACCAACTGTTGAGAAATTTCTTGTTTAGATGCTTTTTCTAACTCACGTTTTTTCATGTGATAGTTCTCAGCAAAGAAAACCGTCATCGCATTTTCATCAGAAGCAAAACCAATATCTGCACGTGACACATCATTACATGCAATCATATCGAGTTTTTTAGCAACCAGTTTTCCTGCCGCATATTCTTCAACATTCTGTGTTTCAGCGGCAAAGCCCACCATAAATGGACGTTTTTCCTGACCAGCAATAGTTGCCACAATATCCGGATTTTTTACAAGGGAAACGTTCAACTCATCCCCTGCCTTCTTAATTTTATGCTCAGCAACTTCTGCTACACGATAGTCTGCGACTGCGGCGGTTGCAATGAAGATATCACAGCCTGTTTCTAACGAATCCATACTGATATCTAACATCTGTCTTGCAGAGGCAACATTTACTCTTTTTACCCCATTCGGTGTATCTAAACTTACAGGTCCAGCAATCAGAGTCACTTGTGCACCAGCAGCGTAACAAGCAGCCGCTAAAGCAAAGCCCATTTTACCAGTACTGTGGTTCGAGATATAACGAACAGGGTCAATTGCTTCACGTGTTGGCCCAGCAGTAATCACAACTCGCTTACCTGCCAACAACCCAAATTTTTCAGCAATTGCACGTTGAGCCTGATGGAAATAGCCAGCCACTTGCTTAGCAATTTCTTCTGGCTCTGGCATTCGGCCTAAACCAACATCACCACACGCCTGCTCACCCGCATCTGGCATGATCACATGCACACCATCTTCGACTAAGGTTTGTAAATTTCGTTGTGTAGCTTTGGCCGCCCACATTTGCTGGTTCATGGCAGGCGCAACCCATACAGGAGATTTTGTTGCCAAAAAAACTGTACTGAGCAAGTCATCTGCTAAACCATGCGCAAATTTTGCCAAAGTATCGCAACTTGCAGGCGCAACCAGTAATAAATCAGCCCAACGTGCTAATTCAATATGTCCCATTCCAGCTTCAGCCGCAGGGTCTAAAAGTTCAGTATGGACAGGATTACCAGAAAGAGCCTGAAAAGTTAGTGGGGTAATAAATGCCTGAGCACCATGTGTCATGACTACACGCACATCAAAGCCATAATCTTTGAGGCGGCGGACTAAGATGGCACTTTTATAGGCAGCAATTCCGCCAGTAACAGCTAAAACGATGTTTTTATGAGGAATAACACTTAGATCAAAGCTCACGAACAGGATACCTTACTGTTGCAGTGGCGCTCACAATAGCATTAAATACGCGCAGACCCAAGATTGATTGGGCAAACAAAATAAAATTTTAAGCGAATTATGCTGGGGAATATGAATACTTCTATTAAAAATTGGCCCGAACAAGAGCGGCCAAGAGAACGGTTATTACAACAAGGTCCTCAAAGTCTCTCTGATGCAGAGCTATTGGCGATTTTTCTTCGCTCAGGTTCAAGGCAACATTCAGCAGTCGAATTATCACGTTTACTCATTCAACATTTTGGTAGTCTAAATGCAGTATTTGATTCATCGTTAAGCGAATTAACTCAATTTAATGGAATTGGAGCAACGAAATATTCTCAATTACTGGCAGTCAAAGAACTCGGACGACGTTATCTCGATCATCACTTTCAGAAGAATGATCTTAGTCTTCACTCTTCTGATTTAGTTTTGGATTATTTACGCTATGAATTAAAAGGTGAAAAACAAGAAGTCTTTGCCGTGCTGTGTCTAGACCCAGAATTAAGAAAGCTCCATTTTAAAAAGCTATTTTTTGGTTCAATGCAACATTGTGCAGTCTCGGTCAATCAAACCTTACGCTACGCCTTACAACAGCATGCTTGTCAGCTCGTTATTGCACACAATCATCCATTTGGTTCAGCACAGCCTTCTGCTGAAGATATTGCCTTAACTCAACAACTAAAAAATGCATGCAAGCTTGTCGAAATACACCTCTTGGATCATTTTATTATTTCTCCAGAAGGAAGCTTTTCATTTGCTGAACAACAACTGCTCAACCCCGCAACAATATCAGTTCAATAATATTGACAAAGCTTAACTAAGCCTAGAAGATCAAAACAAAAATAGTGATGCTTAAAATAAAATGATTGTTCGTGATCAACCTAGTATTTTCAAAGTTTTATTCTCTTGGCGAGGGACGATTTTACCCAAAATTCTCCCCTCCTTAGGGTTTGTTATGTTGATCTCAGCAATCATTGGTGGCGTGGAATATATCAACCTTTATCGCTTTCCAGAAATTCCCTTGGTTGGCTTTACGCTGATTGGTGTCGTGCTTTCTATTTTCTTAGGATTTAAAAATACTGCATGTTATGACCGTTGGTGGGAAGCCCGAAAATTATGGGGTGTTTTAATTGCAACTTCTCGCCATTTTGACCGTGACTGCCGAATTTTGACTCAGGCCCGCCGTGAACGTGTCATTCAACATGTGATTGTTTTTGCTAATGTGTTACGTGATCGTTTACGTCGTCAGACAGCGAACCCAACTGAGTTAATACAAACCAGTGGTATGAGTCAGCAAGCGCTCACCCAACTCTATCAGCAAAATAATGCTCCTCAGTACACGTTGAGCCTCATTCACTGGGAATTATTACAAGCACTTAAAGAAGGTGAAATCTCTGACATCATCTATGCACAGATGAATAAAAATGTTTCAGATTTAAGTGTAGTACAAACTGGCTGTGACCGAATCGCCAATACACCTATTCCATTTGCCTATTCAGTTTTGCTCAATCGCACTGTCTATTTTTTCTGTTTTATGTTGCCATTTAGTCTTGGTTCATTGCTTGGTTTAGCAACACCTTTACTGGTTGGAATTTTGGCATATACATTCTTAGGACTTGATGCACTAAGCTCAGAAATTGAAGAGCCTTTTGGTACTCAAAGCAATGATTTACCTTTAGATGCCATGGTACGTAGTATCGAAATTGAACTTTTAGGAACGCTAGGCAAACCTACGCCGCCTCCAATTCAAGCTCAAGATAATAACTTGCTCTAAGCGCTATTAGAGAAAACGCTCCCAAACACCTTGCTGATTAGCCGTTGGTTTAGGTGTATTTCCCAATTTAATCCATGGCATATTTTCACCATGAAAATCACTGCCAATTGATACGGCTAATTGATATTGCTCAATCATCCGATCAACCATTTGGCGAGTAGATAACGTTTCCATAGGTGGAGGTAGCTCAACCGCATCTCCACCTGAAGTTGCAAACAATTCAATTAAATATCGAATGTTAGTTGCAGATAAATCATAACGAGTTGGATGTGCTAAAACCGCCAGCCCTTTACTTTCATGAATCACATCAATTGTTTCTTTTAATCCTAACCCTTCAAACTTAACAAAGGCACGTCTTCCCTCTTTTAAGAAACGATCAAATGCTTGTTGAGGACGGGTTACTACATTCTTCTCGACCAGTGTTTTAGCAATGTGAGTTCTTGTCACTCGATCGGCCTGATTTTCCACTTTGGCAAGAACATCTTCATAGATCTGAAAACCAATACATTTTTCTAATAAATCACAAATGACTTTAGCTCTTTGCGCTCGTACTCTTTTTTGTTGTTCTAATGCTTCTAAAATTGGTGCTTCATCTTGCATGTTTAAAGCAACAATATGTACGCCATAACTCTTTTTAGTTGTTGGGCGTGACCACTGACTCGAAATCTCCGTACCAGAAATGATTTTTAAATCATGACCTTGCGCAGCAATTCTAGCTCGGTGCAATCCGTCCATTGTATCGTGATCAGTTAAAGCCAAAGTATGCAAATTCACATCAATAGCAGCTTGCACCAGTAATTCCGGAGACAAAGTTCCATCAGAAATATTGCTATGTGTATGTAAATCTATGCCTTGCATCTTTTATACTATGCCATTCACCAAACCTGATCAGATACTCTAACATGAAAGCACTTCTGGACTTTGTTCCATTAATTATTTTCTTCTATTTATATAAAACAGTTGATCCAGCTAACGCACAGCATCCTTTACTTAAACTGATCGGGTCTGCTGGCGGTGCAGATAATAATAATATTCTTGTAGCAACTACTGGTCTAATTATTTCAATGCTCGTGGTATATGGTGCCCTATTTGTTTTCCAAAAATTTCGTCTAGATAAACAACAATGGTTTGTATTGTTTATGACTGTGATTTTTGGTGGCATCACGCTCATGCTAAGTGATGATTTCTATATTCGTCTGAAAGCTGCAATTTTAAATTTGGTTTTTGCAGGCGCATTCTTGGTTTCACCTTGGTTTGGTAAAGACCGTAAGCCACTTATACGACGTTTATTTGATCCTATTTTAGAGTTAAGTGAAAAAGGTTGGAAAAATCTAAACTTCGCTTGGGCAGTCATGTTTGTAGTGATGTCTTGTTTACACGTGTTCTTCGCATTTTTATTTCACGGTGGAAAATATTGGGGCGAATTTACTGCATTTGGTGACATGATTGTGATGTTTTCATTTATCATTATTCAGTTCATTATTTTACGTAAGCATTTTAAGTCACCAGACGCTTAAAGTGGTTCCTGATTGATTATAGAGATACGATTACATGCCTTTTTTTGTTCTAAGCTGTACCGATAACGAAGGAACTTTAGAGAAACGCTTAGCAGTACGCCCTCAGCATATCGAACGTCTACAAAAACTCGATGACGAAGGCCGCCTTGTTACAGCGGGTGCTATGCCCAAAGATCCTAATGATCCACAAGCAGGCTTTTATGGTAGCACCATGATTGTTGAATTCGACAGTCGCGAAGCATTAGATGAATGGTTAAAAGAAGAACCATTTCTCAAAGAAGGCATTTATGCCCATATTGATGTAAAACCGTTCAATAAAGCATTTCCAAAAGGGTAATCGCATGCAGCTTGCAATCAAAAGCTTTCTTGGCTTGTGTTTGATATGTTCAACTGCTGGAGCAGTTGAACCTGCTGCAACACCAGCAACACCACCTCCAAGCGCGCCTTCAACTCAGGCAGCTAAACCCGCTCCTACAGCACCAACTGGTGTAAAAACAGCGACTACTGCTCAGCCACTTACAGCTGAACAACTCGTAAAGAATAAACAACAGCAAGATGCGAAAATCAAAGCTTTAGTTCAAGATCAGGCATCTCGCTTAAAACAGTTAGAACATGCCAATCTTGAAGCACTCGCTCAGAACCAAGAGCTACAGTTAAAAAACGACAGCCTCTCTGTTCAAGTTCAAGTTTTACAAAGCGAGCGTAGTGCGCAAATGTTTTTATATGGCGCGGTTACCTTAGCAGGTGGCGTATTGCTAGGATTCTTTATCGCTAGTTATATCCATACAAAACGTCGACGCCAGTGGTAAATCGAAGCAATCTATAAACCAAATGAACGTATCAAACCGTATCCAAACAGCAGAACTGGACTGGGAATTAATCGATGGTATCGAGGTTCCCATTTCCAAACAATTTGGTGATGTCTATTTCTCTAAAGATAATGGCTTACTTGAAACACGACATGTTTTTCTAAATGGTAATGACTTATCAGAACGCTTAGCCCACCTAAAAGATTTTGAATATTTCAGTGTAGGAGAAACCGGTTTTGGTACAGGTTTAAACATTCTTGCACTCTGGCAACTTTGGCAACAAGTTCGTCCAGACAATCAAAGTCATTTACATGCAATTAGTGTTGAAAAATTTCCCTTAAGTAAAGCTGACCTTATTCGTGCTTTAAATGTCTGGGATGAGCTTAAACCACTTGCAGAGCAGTTAATTGAACAATATCCGCTCCCTATTGCTGGATGCCATCGCTTAACTTTTCCTAACGAGCGTTTTAGCATCGACCTATGGTTAGGAGATGCACAAGACATTTTCCCAAGCATAGCGAAAACTAAAGCAGTAGATGCTTGGTTTTTAGATGGCTTTGCACCCTCTTGTAATCCAGAGCTATGGGAACAAAATGTTTTAAACCATATTGTTCGTCTTTCAGACTATGGCAGCACATTTTCCTCTTTTAGTGTCGCGGGTGTTTTAAAACGTGGGCTAAAGGCGCACGGTATTAGTATTTCTCGTCCACGTGGTTTTCGGCATAAACGGGAAATGCTCAAAGCAATCTGGAATCCACCTCAATCTGATGATGAATCCTCACAATTAGACCAAGTTCAGTCATTGGGTAAAGAACAGCAGCATATGGCGATAATTGGGGCCGGTGTAGCAGGTTTAACTACGGCGTGGGCATTTGCAGCACGCGGGCACCAAGTGACCTTATATGAGCAAACAGAAGCATTATCTGGTGCTTCTGGAAACCCTTTGGCATTGCTTAATCCTAAACTATGTCCGATTGAACAAAGCCATGAACATCTCATGACTTTAAGTTGGCAACATGCTTTAAATTTTTATAAAAATTTTCAAGCATTCCGTCCACTTCAAATACAACAAATCGCATTGAAAAATGCAGATGAACTTCTCGATCTTGTAAATCAATATCCAGCTGATGTTGTTACCCATTCAACAAACTCACTTGAAACTGCATATTCTAGTGTTTCGCTGACCGAAGCGGGTTCTGTTTCACCACATCAACTACGTGATGAAATTTTACAACACCCTTTAATTGCTCTAAAAATTGCCCATGTCACAGCACTGGTTCCTTTTGGAAATAAAGTTCAATTGCAGGCTGATAATGAGGTTATTGCTGAAGCAGACCATGTTGTTGTGTGCTGTGCACGTCAAAGTGCTGCTTTATTTGAAAGCTATCCACAGTTAAAACCAATACGCGGACAAGTGAGTTGGATTAATAATTCTTTTGCTCCCCTGCCTTTAAATGAAGCTTATAGCTATGGTGGGTATTGCATGCAACTTGATGCTTCACAAATGATTTTAGGTGCATCTTTTTACCCAAATCGTGAAGATCAAGATGTGCTTCCCGAAGACCATGTGCATAACTTTGAATTAATCCACAGCGTATTCCCTGCATATGCAGAAAAGTTACCATCAACTTCAAAGTGGCAAGGCCGTGCATCTATCCGTGCACAAAGCTTAGATTATTTTCCTCTGGTTGGAAAAATGCTTGAGAATAGTCGAATTGCTACTTTTGCTGGTCTTGGTTCTAAGGGCTTTCTATTTGCTCCGTTATGCAGCGAGATCTTGGTTGCCCAGATATTAGGAGAGGCTTGCCCAGTACCGGACAGCTTATTACAAAAACTGAATCCGCAAAGATTTCAAAAAAAAGTAAAACCTAAAAAACCATATTTCAAACCACAATAGTTCTCTTCAATAAAAAAGCACCCTAAGGTGCTTTTTTTTATGCGCCCTGCTCTAGAGGCAAGCCAGCATCACGAGCTGCACGTGTCCCCCCCATCAGCACGACATATTCACGCGAGGCATCCAATCCTTCTAGTTTCTCAGCTGCACGAGGAGCTTTGCTACCACCACCACATAAAATATAAATCGGCTGACCCGCAGAGACCTGGTTCAAAATATCAGCATTCAAATCATTAATCGGGCGATTCACCGCACCTTTAACATGCCCTTCTGCATAAGCATTAGTATCACGGACATCCCAGATAACAGCATTTTCTGGGAATTCAAATGTTGTAATTTCTTGTTTACGGATCATTGTGCACTCCTTTGATGTAAACAACACTTGGCAAATGAAGAAAACCCTCTTAGCATCTCAAATATTCTTTCACTTTGTAAAGGTCTAAACTATGCCTTCTTTCGATATTGTCTCTGAATTAGAGTTATTTGAGGTTAATCATGCTGTACAAAACACACAAAAAGAGATTGCAACACGCTTTGACTTCCGTGGTCATGATGTTTCAGTCGAAATAAACGAAAAAAATAAAGAAATTAAAATCAGTACAGAAAGTGATTTCCAGTGTGAACAAGTTTACAACATGTTAGAAAATCACTTTTATAAACGTAAAATTGATGTACAAGCACTTGATCCACAAAAAGCCGCTGCTTCAGGCAAAAATTTTGTACAAGTGATTAAACTTAAAGACGGTCTTGACTCAGATACTGCAAAAAAAATTAATAAAGCCATTAAAGAAAGTGGCGTTAAAGTGCAATCTTCTATCCAAGGCGACAAAATTCGTGTAACAGATAAAAAGCGTGACACTTTACAACAAGTCATGAATTTTTTACGTGAACAGCAATTTGGTGTGCCATTACAGTTTAATAACTTTAAAGATTAATCTCTTTTCGTGACATTCAAAGCTAAGGTAATTCCATGTCTCAATCCAATCGTCTATCAAAACTGGTAAAAGCGACTTCAAAATTCCCTAAAGGTATTCGGAGCACGCTTTGGAGCAAGGCGTTTGGTCGTATCGTGCCAATGGTGGGTACAGCAAATATCCGCTATCTGGAAGTAGACTCAAACCACGTTACTGTCCGTTTAGAAAACCAGAAAAACATGCAAAATCATATTAAAGGAGTCCATGCTGCGGCTATGGCTCTTTTAGCAGAAACTGCAACAGGTTTTCTAACGGGTTTACATATTCCTGATAACCGCATTTTATTAATCAAATCATTGCATGTAGATTATTTAAAAGTGGTTGAAGGCGGTTTGACTGCTACAGCAACATTGTCTGCTGAACAGCAAAAGTTTATTGCAGCTAATGAGAAAGGTGAACTTGTGATTCCGGTTACAGTCATTGATGATGCAGGCAATGAACCAATCCAGTGCCAAATGCTGTGGGCATGGTTACCTAAACGTAAGAAATAATAACTAATCTAAAGTACTTTTAGATTTTTATTTGCCTCAAGATATAAAAATTATTTTTTGTATCTTGAGGTTAAAAATGAAAAAAATACTGATTCTTTCCTCTTTATTTACCAGTTTAATATTTACAACAATAACGACTCATGCGACTGAACCTCACGTTAAAACCAGTAAATTAACTTCGACTAAATCCGAAGCAATAGATAAATTAAGCGCTCAAAACAAAAGAATAGTCATCGACTTTTATGAAGGCGTCTTTTTAAAACATAAAGTCAAAGAATATGCAGACCGTTATATTGGTCAACAATATATTCAGCACAATCCGAATGTACCAGATGGGAAAGCACCTTTCGTTAATTTCTTCACTGAAAAATTCCAAAAGAATCCTCAAGCTAAAAATGAGATTAAACGTGCGATTGCTGAAGGTAATCTTGTCGTTTTACATGTCCATTCGACTGAAAATGAAAAAGATCGAGGAAGAGCGATTATTGATATATTTCGTGTCGAAAATGGAAAAATCGTAGAGCATTGGGATGTAATACAAAATATTCCTGAGCAAAGCAAAAATACCAATACGATGTTTTAATTCTAAAAATGATTTCTTTATCTAAATTAAAAATTAAAGCCTGAATACTGATATTCAGGCTTTATACGTTTTATTGAGCATCTAAAAACTTTTGTCTTGCTTCTTCAGGTATTTGACGCTTATTACCCTTTACATCTACTGCTACAAAGGTAAAGACTCCTTCAGTAATACGTATTGGCTCACGAGAGTCATCATGACTATCCCAAACTTCAATTTGCATCTGAATAGAAGTATTTCCAACTTTTAAGATTTTGGTATAGCAGCTAATGACAAAGCCAACCTTTACCGGAACCAAAAAGGTCATTTGATTAATGGAAATCGTAGCACAACGGCCACGACTGAAACGTTCTGCGTGAATTGCTCCAGCCAAGTCCATTTGTGACACAATCCATCCACCAAACACATCACCACTCCAGTTTGTATCTGCTGGCATGGCAATCGTTTGTAAGGATAAAATTCCTTCTGGTTTGGTATAAGCTTCTGAC
>NZ_JZFB01000005.1:262053-267560 GCF_001188385.1 Acinetobacter sp. V2
CACTGCTGCAATTCAGGCGCACGTAATGCACCGCTAATACGCGCGACCTCTGTCGTTTTATTCATTAAGACAAGTGTCGGAATACTTCTCACATGAAAAGCTTGGCTCAAGCGAGGAGATTCTTCGGTATCAATCTTGGCAAAAATAACGCCTGGATTCTGTTTTGCGACCTGCGCAAAATGTGGAGCCATCATTTTACAGGGTCCGCACCATTCTGCCCATAAGTCTATGAGAATAGGTAAATCACTATTCGTGATGTAGTTACTAAAATTTTGCTCATTTAGTTCAATAGGTGCAAGCGGTAGTAATGGCTGATGACATTGCCCACAGCTTGGTTGCTCAGGAAGTTTTTCTTCCGGAACTCGGTTTTTAGCACCACACGATGCACATACAATAATCATTTACATCACTCCTATATGCTGATGTAAAAATTCTAATTGGGTTATCACTGCTTTTTCAAACCATGAACCGTGATAGATATCAAAATGTTTCATATCCCACTCATGATAACTCACAAAAGGTGCAATATTTGTCGCAGCTTCGCGACTGGACTCAATAGGAATAAGTGAATCTTTTTGGGCTGCAATAAATAAAACCGGAATATTAATCTGACGTACAACCTGAATTGGACGGTATCGCATCAAATTAAAAAAGACACGAGCTGGGACTTCCCCACTCCAATAATAGTCAGGATTTACAATCGATAGATAGCCATAATAACTATCTGCTGTAGGCATAAAGCATAAATTATGTTGATCAACCACAGGCAACCTCTTTGGATTAAGCCCCATTTTTGATCCCATATAATCCTGACTCGATAACTTCAATGCTTGAGGATAACGTTGCAAAGGATAGAGCTTGGCAGTTTCAGCGCCATCTACATAAGGAATTTGTACTAAGATTGCCTGAATATTCTTTAATTCAGAAGCTAGGCTTAGCGCATATCCGCCACTTAAAGAAGTTCCCCACAACACAATCCTTCGGTTATCTACAAGCTTACAGGTCGAAGCATATTGAATAACGGTCTTCCAATCTTCTAATTGGGAATTGATTGAGACCATTTCTCTAGGCTTGCCAGTGCTCCCACCCCAATATCGATAATCAAACAAAATAACAGCATAACCTGCTTGAGCGAACCGCTGAGCGTATTGAATTAGTTTAAATTGACGCAACGCAGCAAAACCATGGGCCATAATAATTACGGCAGATTTCTTATTTGTTTTAGGAATATAAAAATCAGCTGCGATCGTTTCCTGACCACATGGAACATATAAAGGCTCAACCGTATAAGCGTGCATATGTGCTCCGTTGAAATAGAATATGAATAACCAATTTTAAAATAGCGCGATGATCGTTTTTAAAATTTATAACTTAGCTATAAGACATAACTTTCTCAGTCAGAACAACACAAGAGTGTCTTGTATCTCAGGTTAAGCTTAATGCTATGATACAGCATAAGAGGTTTTGTTAAATTTTGGAGTGACGAAATGTCAGATAATGTTGGTTTCGCAGGTCAAATTGGCCCAGAACATGTTGGCCAAGTTGTAGAAAAAGGATTTAAATCGATTATCAATAATCGACCAGATATGGAAGGCGGCCCAGAACAGCCTACAAGTGCTCAAATTGAAGAAGCAGCACGCCAAGTAGGTCTAGACTATGTTTATCAACCTGTTGTAGCTGGACAAATTACGGAACTCGATGTACGTACTTTTGCTAATCATTACAATGAGTTGCCAAAACCTGTACTTATGTTTTGCCGCACAGGAAACCGTTCAAATAATCTATATCAATTAGCAAAACAAATGGATTTATTAGACGACTAATTTTAAGAAATTAATATTCCATAAAACCCTATTTCTTCCTTAAAGTAGGGTTTTTTGATAACTTATTTTGCATATCTCTGCACGAATTCAACAGAACTAAAAATAATATTGATCTAAAGTATTTAAATCTTTTTTGAATCATTTATTAATTTTTATGAATAAATTTATATTCGCTCTTTTAAGCTGTTTAATTCTTACAGCATGCTCCTCAATGCAAGTAAAACCTACGGTTGGAGTAACTATGGGTACAAGAATTTAATTAGCTAACTGCTCATAAATATAATGAGCAACCTCATGAAATATATGTTATTTTATAAATCTAAAAAATTATTTTAAATAACTTATCATTTTAATTGGGGATAATGATGAAACTTACTCATGGGGTATGTGGGATTACTTTGGCTGCTTTTTTGACAGCTTGTGGTGGAGGTGGCGGTGATGGCTACTATAACCAAAATTCAAGTTCTGGCTCTACAACAACACCAACCACACCTTCAACAGATCAAGAAATGGCTACTTCTGTTTTAAATAGTGTAAAGCAAGAAGGAAAATATTTGTTTGGCGCCTATGATCTTAACGATGAAAAGTTATCAAAAGGTTACATTGATCACGCACTAGACACCTTCGCTCAAGGCCCACTCAAGTTAACTTTAGATATTCGCAAAGTAGATCTTACCAAGTACTCCGACCACTATCGTGATAAATGCTTTATTAAAAGTACTACAGACTACCGCGCCTGCTATGTATTTAAAGGTGAAGAAATTAAAAGTTTACTCACTGGATATAGTGACTGGGACTTTGATATTACGGCAGATGATTTAAAAAATATTAAACTGGCGAATGACAATACATCGCCAAATTTAGAGGATTATCAATCAAATACCAGAATTTATATTTTTCAAAATGAAAATAATGATAAGAACTTCCAAGATGTAACAATTACTGGAGCCTTTGCCTATCCATTCCAACAGTCATGGGGACTTGAACAAACTAAGCAAAAAAGATTCGTATTAATTAATTCAACAACAAGTGATTATAAAATCACTACATCGACTATTGTTCAAGATCCAGATACAGCTCAATCGACTGAAAAAGAAGTTACTACTGGTGCAATGAGTGTATATAAAGATAATACATCAACTGATGGTGACCTTTACGTAGTTCAGAGTGGTTCTGGTTTTAACGTACTTATTAATGATAACCCAAATGTTCCTTTTGCAGAGCCAATTTCATTTATTGTGAATTCTACCCCAGGCAATACGAACAATGCGACATATCAAGTGAAACTCAGTGGTAGCCAAGTATTGAGTTTACCAAGTATTACTGGCATTGAAGGAAGTCGCGTTGAGAATCAATCTCCAACAACGAATGCACAAAAATTTAATGGCAGTATTTATTTAGAAGGACCAAATATTTTCACTTTTAAACAGTCTCCGAATGGAACTACATTAAACTTTAAGCATGTCATTAATGGTATCAGCATTGAAGGTCAGTCTATTAATCAAAATGGGACTGTTTCAACCACTTTAAAAACACCTTTTATGCAAAAATTTACATTTTAAAGCTAAATAATTAGAATCAAACCCTCTGTTCAAGAGGGTTTTTCTATATATTCTAAATATCTATTAAAATAGCTTAATGACAATGTTCGATATTATTATCATTGGCGCAGGTACTGCTGGTATTAGCGCATATAAAGAAGCAGTTAAACATACCAATAATATTTTAATTATAAATGATGGACCATGGGATACCACTTGTGCTCGTGTAGGTTGCATGCCAAGTAAAGTCCTCATCTCTACAGCAAACCGCATGTTTAACATTCAAAATGCTCAAGAGGTTGCTTTGGATGTATCTGCAAAAATTAATACAGATCAAGTGATGCAGCATGTACAAACTTTACGTGATCGTTTTACACAAGCAACATTAAAAGATGTAGAACAATGGCCTGCAGAACATAAAATTTCTGGTAAAGCACATTTTATTGATTCACAAACTGTAGAAGTTAATGGGCAACAGTACCAATCAAAAAGTTTTATTCTCGCTGTCGGTTCAACTCCTAATTATGATCAAACCTGGAAGAAAGAACTTGGTAATCGGCTTATAACAACAGATCAAATATTTGAGTTAAAAACGCTACCTAAATCTATCGCTGTCATTGGTAGTGGCGTAATTGCCCTTGAGATTGCTCAAGCAATGCATCGTTTAGGTGTAGAAACTACAATCTTTGCTCGTAGTAAACGAATTGGAGTACTTACTAGTTCTAGGCTTCAACAACTTGCACAAATAGAGCTAGGCAAAGAGTTAAAAATTCTATTCGAAACTCTACCAAGTGAAGTTAAATGCAGTGAAGAAAACGCTTTATTAACTTACCAACTTGATGAAACAGAGAAAACTCTCAAAGTTGAATATGTTTTAGTAGCAACAGGCCGTACAAGTTTAATTGATACTTTAAAACTAGAAAATATTGATAATTCTTTTAAAGATATTAAGTTATTACCTATAAATGCAAAAACCAAGCAGTTAGATACATATCCAATTTTTATTGTGGGTGATGCATATACCTCAACACCACTGCAACATGAGGCAGCACATGAAGGGAAAAAGGTTGTATATAACTGTTTGAATTATCCACAGGTTAATTCAGTTAAGACGCTTACTCCATTAGGAATTGTATTTAGTCATCCAGAAATGGCGATCGTCGGGCAAAGTTATAAGCAATTAAAAGATAACGGTATAGACTTTATTACAGGTGAAGCCTCTTATGAACGGCAAGGAAGAGCTATAGTTCTTGGGAAAAACCGAGGTGCGATTGAGGTTTATATAGAGAGAGAAAGCCAAAAACTTCTTGGTGCTGAATTATTTACAGAAGCAACAGAACATATGGCTCATTTATTAAGCTGGATAATAGGTGAAGAATTGACTTTAAATGATATTCTAGAGAAGCCTTTCTATCACCCTACTCTAGAAGAAGGTCTTCGCACTGCTTTAAAACATGCTCGCAGACAGTTGAAATAATCAATTTAGAAGAGCTCTCTTAATAAAATCTGGCTCTTCTATACATTAAATCGTTTTTCATTAATTCATTTGATGGGAAATAACCGCAACTAATGAAGCATTCTTTTCAGATGAACTAGTATATACCCATGTTTCTAAAGCCTTACCATCTTTAGAAATAATATAATTTGTTGTAGTTAAATTTTTATCTTTAGACATTTCTTTTTTATAAGTTAAGCCCGTAGATTTTGGAGGTAACCAACTTTCTAAATTCTTTTGTATTTCAGTTGGATTTCCTTTATTTATAAATAATGAACATACACCATTATTGAGTTGAGTAATAACAAACTTTCCTTCTGAAGAGTTTATCATCCAAGCCTGCCCACCATAATTCTTTAAAAACTGTGCAGCATACTCATTAGGCATTTGAATAAAACCCATATTTTTTGCTTGATTATGTATTATTTCTGGATTTCCTCTCGAACTAACACAAATATTCAAAAAAGCTTTTGTGCTGAATAAACTTTCTACAGCTTCATTAGCATAGACAAGTTTACTACCAAATATTATAGCTAGCATAAAGACAAATATTTTTAATCGGATAAATTTCATTGTCTAATAGTCTCTTTATCATTTTAAATTATTTGGTTTATATCATAACTCATTCAAAAATTAATAGATTGATTT
>NZ_JZFB01000006.1:0-9870 GCF_001188385.1 Acinetobacter sp. V2
TGTGCCCACGTTTACGTGTGGCTTATTACGTTCAAACTTGGCTTTAGCCATGATGATCTTCCTTTATAAACTGCTCATGCAGGGTCACTGCACGAGCGCTTGGTTTTTAACTAAGAATTAGTTTGGGCTTATAGTAATCGAAAGATTACTCGTCGTCACCTTTTTTACCGCCAGTCTGGAACTTAGCGATGATGCCTTCAGCCACGTTACGTGGAGTTTCAGCGTATTTAGCGAATTCCATAGAATAAGTCGCACGACCTTGAGACATAGAACGCATTTGAGTCGCGTAACCAAACATCTCAGCCAATGGAACTTCTGCTTTAATTGCTTTAGTTCCACCAGGAAGATCATCCATACCTTGAACCATACCACGACGACGGTTTAAGTCACCCATGATATCGCCCATGTAGTCTTCTGGAGTTTCTACTTCAACTTTCATGATTGGTTCAAGAAGGATAGGATCAGCTTTCATGAAACCGTCACGGAAAGCGTACGAACCAGCCATTTTGAACGACAATTCATCAGAGTCGACATCATGGTAAGAACCATCGAATAATGTCGCTTTGATACCCACAACAGGGTAACCAGCTAATACACCATTCTTCATACGTTCTTGAATACCTTTGTCAACTGCGCCAAAGAATTCTTTAGGTACTACACCACCAACAACTTCTTCAACGAATTGGTATTCTTTACCAGCTTCTTCAACATCAAGCGGTTCAAGACGTACATATACGTGACCAAACTTACCTTTACCACCAGTTTGACGTACGAACTTACCTTCTTGTTCAACAGACTTTTTGATCGTTTCACGGTAAGCAACCATTGGTTTACCAATGTTCGCTTCAACACCGAATTCACGCTTCATACGGTCAACGATGATGTCAAGGTGAAGCTCACCCATACCAGCAATAATTGTTTGACCAGATTCTTCGTCTGTACGAACGCGGAACGATGGATCTTCTTTAGCCAAACGACCTAAAGCGATAGACATTTTTTCTTGGTCTGCTTTAGTTTTTGGTTCAACAGCCAATGAAATTACTGGCTCTGGGAATTCCATACGTTCAAGAGTAATGATGTTTTTCTCATCACATAATGTATCACCAGTAGTAACGTCTTTAAGACCTACACACGCTGCGATATCACCTGCACGGATTTCATCAAGATCTTGACGTTCGTTCGCATGCATTTGCACGATACGACCGATACGTTCACGCTTAGATTTAACTGGGTTATAAACCGGATCACCTTGTTTAAGAACACCAGAGTAAACACGTACGAATGTTAAGTTACCTACGAATTTGTCGTTCATGATTTTGAACGCAAGTGCAGAGAACGGAGCTTCGTCAGATGCTTCACGAGACGCTTTAGTTTCGTCTTTGTCGTCAAGGATACCTTCGATCGCTTTAACTTCTGTAGGTGATGGTAAGAATTCAATTACAGCATCCAACATACGTTGAACACCTTTGTTTTTGAACGCTGAACCACAAAGCATTACTTGAATTTCAGAAGCTAATGTACGAGCACGTAAACCTGCAATGATCTCTTCTTTAGAAAGATCACCTTCTTCAAGGTACTTGTCCATTAATTCTTCAGAAGCTTCAGCCGCAGCTTCAACCATTTTTGTACGCCATTCGTTAGACGTATCAACTAGGTCAGCTGGGATATCAGCATATTCAAACTTCATACCTTGAGATGCTTCATCCCAGATAATCGCTTTCATTTCGATAAGGTCAACAACACCTTGGAACGTATCTTCAGCACCAATTGGCACAACGATAGGAACAGGATTACCACCTAAACGAGTTTTAACTTGCTCAACAGCACGGAAGAAGTTTGCACCAGTACGGTCCATCTTGTTCACGAATGCTAAACGAGGCACTTTATATTTGTTCGCTTGACGCCATACAGTTTCAGACTGAGGTTGTACACCACCTACAGCACAGTAAACCATGCACGCACCGTCAAGAACACGCATAGAACGTTCAACTTCGATTGTGAAGTCTACGTGTCCTGGGGTGTCAATTACGTTGATACGGTGTTGTTCGAATTGGTTACCCATACCAGACCAGAAACAAGTTGTAGCAGCAGAGGTAATTGTAATACCACGCTCTTGCTCTTGTTCCATCCAGTCCATTGTTGCTGCACCGTCGTGTACTTCACCAATTTTGTGAGATACACCTGTGTAGAACAAAATACGTTCAGTTGTAGTTGTTTTACCTGCGTCAATGTGCGCAGAAATACCGATGTTACGGTAACGAGTAATTGGGGTTTGGCGAGCCATGATGTCTACATTCCTAAATGTTATATTTAAAACAGGACGCACCAATTAAATTGATGCGCGCGAATATCCAAACAGGCAACTTAAATACCTGCAAAGCTCCCACTTTGATAAAGAGCAATGTTGAATCGAGCTGCTGTACGCATGAATATTCTCCTGAATAAGGCCTGTTTTATCCGCTTAGAAACGGTAGTGAGAGAAGGCTTTGTTAGCTTCAGCCATACGGTGCACATCTTCACGTTTTTTGATTGCTGCACCTTTACCTTCAGCTGCATCAAGCAACTCACCAGCAAGACGTAAAGCCATCGTTTTTTCAGAACGCTTAGCAGCAGCATCTACTAACCAACGCATAGCTAAGGCAGTACGACGGGATGGGCGTACTTCCATAGGTACTTGATAAGTAGCACCACCAACACGGCGTGCTTTTACTTCAACCATAGGACGAACTTTTTCAAGAGTAGTCTCGAAAAATTCAACTGGGTCTACTTTGTTTTTTTCTTGAACACGTTCTAAAGCACCGTAAACGATACCTTCAGCAACAGATTTTTTACCATCTTGCATTACGTGGTTCATGAATTTAGCGATTGTTTGGCTGCTAAATTTTGGATCTGGAAGGATCTCACGAGCAGCGACTACGCGACGTCTTGGCATTTTAATACACCTAATAATATGACACTTCAGGATAATCCAGCAGTTTGTACAAGTGTCATGTACACGACGCTGGCCTTACTATACGTCGCTTGAATTACAAATCTATGAAGAATTCAAACAAGCGAAACGCTAAAGGGCTTATTGGACTAGTTTCCTAGAATTACTTCTTAGGACGCTTAGTACCGTATTTAGAACGTGATTGATTACGATCTTTAACACCAGCACAGTCTAATGAACCACGAACGGTATGGTAACGTACACCTGGTAAGTCTTTAACACGACCACCACGGATAAGAACAACACTGTGCTCTTGTAGGTTATGACCTTCACCACCGATGTAGCTAGATACTTCAAAACCTGAAGTTAAGCGAACACGGCAAACCTTACGCATAGCTGAGTTAGGTTTTTTAGGTGTAGTTGTATAAACACGTGTACAAACACCACGACGTTGTGGACAAGCCTTCAACGCAGGAACTTTGGATTTTTCAACCAAAGTCGTACGACCCTTACGGATCAACTGATTCGTTGTTGCCATATGGCAATTCTCCCGTTATTAAAAAACCTTAAAAAGAAAATACCTCTTTTTAAGGGCACATAATTGTAAGCTAAGATGCAAAAATGGTCAACACGGCAATACTTACCAAATGTTGACCATATCAATCTTTGACAGGATAACTTACAAATCTAAATAGAGTTTAAATCTTATTTTTAAACCTCTTATTTGTAAGCGTATTGTTAAGAGTATTTTTTATCATTCAACTCCTCTTCATCTACCTCAGGAGTTAAAGCAGGTTTTTGCTCAGTATGCTCATGTTCCTCAACATGTTTATCAGCAAGTTGCTCGATACCTTGATGGACATTTTCCTGAATTTTTTCTTCACTCTTTTTACTTTCTGTAGGCTTTAAGACAATAGATACTTTTGAAATGACATCATGATTTTCTACTTTATGATGATGTGCTGCATGAATATTGCCATCTTCACCCACATTTAAAAGACGAGGACTCGCCTTCTGGATGAGCGTAACCGCAGCATAATAGGCCTGTAGCGGAGATAAATGCTCACTTGGATGTTCATTTAAATAATGTCTTGCAGCGCCAAAAATAGCTTGTGCTTTATGCCCAACATCTTCTTGTAGTTTCCAACTATATACTGCGCTTAAAACAGCACCAGCAACTGGTGTAACTTTGCCAAATGCTGAAAGTTTAGGAATACGGTTTAACCAACCCCATTTAAACTCTCCATCTTCATCGACTAGCCAGTTCTTTAAAGTATCAAAATCGGTAGTTGAACCTAACACTTGCTGAAATTGATGAATATCTTGCGTTTCCAACATATTTCGTAATGTTTTTAAAGCTATCAATAAAGTTTGCTTTTCAGCAATCAGACTAATATCAACCTCTTTAAAGATAAACTCGACAACGTCTTGGTCTGTAACTTCCAGAAGTTCAAAACCATGTGATCTACCAGTCTGATAAATCGTTCTTAAAACGAGCACGAGTGAAACAGGAATATCTACAGCAGCACCAACCACGCCCGACACGCCTGTAATTGCACCTTGTACAGTCGCAATTAATTTATTTTGTTCGATAAGTGCCTGACTTAAACGTTGAGAACGGCCCGTATCTTTAGTGAGCTCAAATAAATCTTTAGCACCCGCTTCTTCTAAGATTTTTTCAGTTAAGGTGCTTTTTGAACTAAAGTCATTCAGCCAATCAAATAAATAACCTGAGATTTTTTCATCCCAATCTGGGGAAAGAAATGTAGCTACACCATTTACTTTTGTAAAATGTCGTCCAAAGACCTGACGAGTTACTTTCGGCAATTGTTCACGTAGCATTTGTTGAGGACTTTCATATTGCTCAACTTCAAATGGGCTTTTTGTTCTCGATTTTCCTTCAACTGTTTTCCCAGTTGGAATTGGTTCAATTACCTTACTAACGTCACCTGATTGGTTCTGTTGCAAGATACTCAATCCTGTAGAACTGAGCTTTTTAGCCACTCCGAAGACCTGAGAAAACAAATTGTCAGATTGATTATTATTAAATTTTGTCATCAAGTACCTCGATTTTTTAATTTATCTAATTAGACATAAATACTAGGTGGAATGTGGATTTATCTCAACTTGAATGTGTGTATTTTAGTTAACCCTAAATGCAACATACTATGTATTTAGTTATTTTTTTTAAATGTAAAATTGTCATAAAGATTTGCCATAAGAAATAAAAATCCTTTCTGCTATTATGTTAACAACGAAAAAACATGAGTCTTGTTTTCTTACAGCTATATTCTCCTATTCGTTTTCATAGCTGTTGATCACCATAGACTCTTAATATCACCATAAAGGGACCTGTAGATGAAACGTGTTGTAATCACTGGTATGGGTATTAACTCATGTATCGGTAACTCTTTAGAAGCAGTTACTCATTCACTTCAAAATGGAATCTCCGGGACACGTTTTAACCCAACTTATGCTGAACTCAATTTTAAAAGTCATGTGAGCGCTGCTGCAGAACAAGATTTTGATCATATTGACCGTAAGTTAAAACGCTTTATGGGCGTATGTGCAATGTACGCTTACAATGCTGCTGTAGCTGCTGTTGAACATGCAGGTCTTACTGCTGAGCAAATCGGTGGTAATCCACGTTACGGTATCGCAGGCGGTTCAGGTGGTGGTTCAACTGCATCTGTTGTTGAAATGACAGAGCTTTTAGAAACTAAAGGTGCACGTAAAGTAGGACCTTTCTTCGTACCACGCAACATGTCAAACACTATTACTGCAAACGTAGGTGTTGCATTCAAACTGCAAGGTATTGCTCATACAATTACAAGTGCTTGCGCAACTTCTGCTGACGCAATTGGTTATGCATACAACCTGATTCAACTCGGCAAACAAGACCTTATGCTTGCTGGTGGTGGTGAAGAAGATCATTGGTCTCAAAGTTTATTGTTTGATGCAATGGGTGCACTTTGCTCAAAATATAATGAAACTCCAGAAACAGCATCTCGTCCATATTCAGCAGACCGTGATGGCTTTGTTATTGCTGGCGGTGGCGGTTTCGTAGTACTTGAATCACTTGAACACGCTCAAGCACGTGGTGCCAACATTTTAGCTGAAGTTGTTGGTTATGCTGCAAACAGCGATGGCGCAGACATGGTTGCTCCAAGCGGTGAAGGTGCTACACGTTGTGTGTTAATGGCACTTGAAGAAGCTAAGCAACATGGCGTAGACAAAATTGACTATGTAAATACACATGGTACATCTACTCCAGCTGGTGACATTACAGAACTTAAAGCAATGGAACGTGCATTTGGCGAAGGCAATGTGCCTCCTCTTAGCTCAACTAAATCTATGACAGGTCATAGCTTAGGTGCAGCTGGCGTACAAGAAGCTATTTACTCTGTTCTAATGATGCAAAACGACTTTATTGCACCAAACATCAATGTAACTGAACTTGATGAAGGCGCAAAACCTTTTGATATCGTACTTGAAAAACGTGATGCAAAATTGAATACTGTAATGAGTAACAGTTTTGGCTTTGGCGGCGTTAACGCTTGCCTTATTTTCAAGAAGTGGGATGCATAATCCCACCTAGGATTATCGATGGATGCACCTTCTGATGCTTTTTTGTGGGTAAAAGCATTACATATTATTGCCGTGGTTTGTTGGTTCGCTGCTTTGTTCTACTTACCACGTCTATATGTTTATCATGCTATGAGTGAAGATGCTGTTAGTCATCAACGCTTTGAAGTAATGGAACGTAAGTTGTATCGTGGAATTATGTGGCCTTCTCTGATTGCCACATTAATTACTGCTCATTTTCTTGTGGATTGGGGCGATGCAACTCGACATTACCATCAGGCAACATGGTTTTACCTTAAAGTCGCTTTAGTCGCTTTGTTAGTCATCTACCATTTGGCATGTGGCTACTACCGTAAAAAACTTATTGGAAATGCTCACTATAAATCACATAAGTTCTGGCGCTTCTTTAATGAAATGCCGACCTTAATTTTATTTGCCGTTGTGATTTTAGTTGTCGTAAAGCCTCAGTTTTAACTGGGGCTTTTGCTTTTCTTATCTAAGAAATCTTTTATTCACAACAATAAGAAAAACTAGATCCATTTAAAGCTTTATATTTTTAAAACAGAACGATAAAACTAATGAATAACCACACCTCTTTATTTCGCGATATCTAACCTATAGTATGCTAAAGAAATAGATGAACTCATTTAATGGCAAAGCTATGCTACTTTTTAATGCCTTTAAACGCTTAATTCGCACACAATTTATTCTTCTTACGCTTTTTATTTTCCGTCACTTAAAAAACTACCCAATTAGACATTTGACTGCTCAAGAAAAAGTATTAGCACAAATGGTCTTTGGCGACATGCTCAATTGTGAACAACCTAAAATTATTGCTACTCGCTACCTTCCTTGGCAGTCTTACGGTATTTTTATGGCTCCAAACGGAAATATTTATGTCAATCTTTCCGATTACAGTGAAAATTATGCTCTAGAATCTAAATTTATGCAGGGTATTTTTATTCACGAACTCACTCATGTCATGCAGTATCAAAAAGGTATTCATGTATTACTTAAAGGTGCCTTACTGCAATCAGCCTATTATCTGAGCTTTAAAAGTTACAACCCCTATAAATACACCTACTCTCCCCACAAGGCTTTTAGCTCTTATAACATTGAACAACAAGGTGAAATTGCCCGCGATATTTGCTCTGGTAAAATCCCAAATATTATCTGTTCACCTCAACTTCATTTGTAACTAAATAATCAATCCTTCTTTGAACGTAACATTTCTTGCTTAATGTAAATGAGAATTCTTATAAATCAGAAATACTTACCTAAGCTATAGAATCCCTCTTATTTAATTCAAATTATTGAAAAAAATATAACGCGCTTATTCCAAATTAGCTTGTGATAAGGCAGTATACAAACAATAAAAATAATGAAGCCTGTTTCTATTCTATACAGAAAATCTCGTTATTTTTACGCAGAAAATATGTGATTGGTATATATTATTGATCTTGACATTTTTGTTTACTATTTTAATTGTTTAATATCGTATCATACACATCGTTGAAAAATTATATCTATAAAAATCAACACTATGTGTATCTATATTCGTTATGATCTAGGATTAGGTTTGAATGAAAAGTTTTAAAGTTGCCCTTGCTCAGTTTTCTCCGCATATTGGCAATATTGACTCAAACACCAAAAAGATGATTGAGCAAGTAAATCAGGCGAAAAAACAAAACGCTGACCTGATTATTTTTCCCGAGCTTTCTGTTATTGGTTATCCAGCTGAAGACTTATTGTTACGTCCAAATTTAAATAAACGTATGCAAAAGGCTTTTGCTCAACTTGCCGAAGTTAAAGATATTGTCATGGTTTTCGGATTTGTGAACCAGACAGAAGATGGTCAACGTTATAATTCTGCTGCTGTCATGAAAGACGGTCAAGTTTTGGGTGTTTTTAACAAACACAATTTACCAAACTATGGCGTCTTTGATGAAAAACGTTATTTCCAAAAAGGACATCAGCATTTGGTGTTTGAATATCTTGGACATAAGTTTGGCGTATTGATTTGCGAAGATATCTGGTCAATTAATACCGTAAAACAGTTAAGCCAATTAAATGTTGATACTGTTCTTGTATTAAATGCATCACCATACGAAGTCGGTAAACCACAGCACCGTACACAAACGTTGAGTGAACTTGCAAAACAACTTCACCTCAACATTGTGTACGTTAACCAAGTGGGCGGCCAAGATGATTTAATTTTTGATGGCACAAGTTTTGTCAGCAATAAAGATGGTGGAATTGCTTTACAAGCACCAAGCTTTAAAGAAGACCTCTACATCGCTGAATTTGACCAAAAAAACAAAGCGTTTAAAGTCACAGAATCAGCTCCTGCTTTAGAAACATTTGCAGAGATCTATCAAGGTTTAGTTCTGGCAACACGCGACTATGTAGAGCGTTCAGGTTTTCCTGGTGTAATTTTAGGTTTATCTGGCGGTATTGATTCTGCCCTTACACTTGCTATTGCTGTTGATGCAATTGGTGCAGAAAAAGTACAAGCCGTAATGATGCCTTATACTTATACTTCTCAAATTAGTGTAGAAGATGCGGCAGAACAAGCTCGTCGTATGGGCGTAACTTTCGGTATTGCTGAAATACATTCAGTTGTAAATAGCTTTATGCAAACCTTGTATCCTTTCTTTGGCAACTCACCAGCAGATGCGACCGAAGAGAACTTACAAGCGCGCGCACGTGGCACATTACTCATGGGCTTATCAAATAAATTTGGTAATTTAGTACTCGCTACTGGCAACAAGTCTGAGCTTTCAGTTGGCTACTGTACACTTTACGGTGATATGGTTGGTGGCTTTGCAGTTCTAAAAGATGTTTATAAAACTATCGTATTTGAATTAGCAAAATACCGTAATAGCTTAAGTGAAACTCCTGTTATCCCTGAACGTGTGATTACCCGCCCACCTTCAGCAGAACTTCGCCCAGACCAAAAAGACCAAGACTCTTTACCAGCATATGATGTATTAGATGCCATTCTTTACGCATACATTGAAGAAGATTTAAGTCAGGCAGATATTATTGCCAAAGGTTTTGATAAAGAAGTAGTTGAAAAAGTTATCCGTTTAGTTGATCGTAATGAATATAAACGTCGTCAAGGCGCGATTGGGCCGAGAATTACTTCTCGTGCATTTAGTCGTGAACGACGTTATCCGATTGTCAACGGTTGGACAGCGAATGACTGAGCAGGAAAACTCATCAAAAACTACAGCACTTGCTCAAGCACTTTTGCTTGAGCAAGTGGAATTTTTCAAAAAACAATTATCTATAGAAAACTCACCTATTTATTTCCAGCAGTTCATTCAACTGTTTATGCAACATGCTGACGAAAT
>NZ_JZFB01000006.1:9912-10824 GCF_001188385.1 Acinetobacter sp. V2
GTTGTGAAACGTTATGCTTTTGAAATGCAGCTAGGTGCTGGTTTACTTGAGTTTATTGGGGAAATTGCGCAGCGTATTTATCTATCTGCCATGAAGTCTCCAATTCAGCTACAAGATTTGGTATCTGACCACCAATTTGAAATGTGGCTCTCCAAATTTTTAGAAATGGAACATATTCCTCTTTATCTCAATCAGTTTTTAAGAAGCAGTCCTTCTGTACAACAACTTTGCCAATATATTGCAACCTCAACCTTAGAACAAAAATTACCAAAATTTCTAAGCGCATCTAGAGTTGATGACTATCACTTTGAATGGCAACACAAACTCAAAAAATTCTCCTTTCTACAGCAACAACGTCTTGAGCATAAACTTGAAACTTGGATTGCCAGCTTTATTCATGAGCAACTCACAGAATTAAGTCTTTTATCGAGTGAAGATTTAGAAAGCCTAGTGCGTCATGTATGGGAAGATATTAGACATAAAAAAATGTATGAGTTTATGAAGCAGCTCACTCCTCTCGATGTTGAAGAGTTTTTTGTTTTAATTTATGAATACTGGAAAGAATTACGCCAATCGCAATTTATGCAAGATCTGATTTTGTATGGTGTCGAAGTTTTTTATGACTTTTATAAAGACCAGAGTTTATTTGAAGTATTAAGTGAGATTGGTTTAACCGAAAGCGACTTACAAACTGAAGCTTTACGTTTTTATCCGAAGGTTATGAATGCCTTTAATGAACACGGTATTTTAGAACCGTTATTACAAGCGCTTTTAGCTCCTTTTTATCAAAGTTCAAAAACACTCGATACGATTGAAAAACATTTTAATATGTAAAAAGCAGATAAAAAGAAACCATGCATGAGCATGGTTTTTTAAAATGGTGGCTATGACGAGACTTGAACTTGTGACCCC
>NZ_JZFB01000006.1:10870-15075 GCF_001188385.1 Acinetobacter sp. V2
TAAACTGTGTGCGCATTATCTATAGTTCTGTATAGCAGGTCAAGAGTTCAAAACCATTAAACTCCACCAAATGAACAAATAAGATTCAGATCATCATTATTTGTTCATTTTTTAGCAAATCCGAACTTTAAACAATTGATCAACCAAAGAAATATATTAGAGATCTAATACTAGTTTTTTTCCTTTTGCTCTTGATACACAAATCATCATGCTCTTTTGTGAAGCCTTTTCTGCATCACTTAAGTATTGATCGAAGTGCTCTGCTTCACCTTCTAAAATGGCAGTTTCACATGTACCGCAAACCCCTTCTCGGCACAAACATTCCACATCAATATTTAATGTTTCGATGGCTTGTAAAATTGTCTGATTACTTTGTACTTCAATTTCCTGATTGGACTTAGCAAGTACCACCGTAAACGCTTCACCATCCTCAGGAACTGTTGAAGCAAATTGTTCCCAGTGGATATATTCATCGCGGTAACGATGCTTATTACAGCAATCAATCACAGCATCAATCATAGGTTTCGGTCCACAGACATAGACATGTGTACCTTTAGGTTGTGATGAAATCAGTTCATCCAAATTTAATGCGCAACCTTCTGAGTCAACATAACTAAACACATGCTCAGCATGTTTCTGTTTTAAATCATCTAACAAAGCCGCGTGTTCAGGTGAACGGTAGGCATAATGTAGCTCAAATTCAGCACCGCGTGCTGCAAGCTCATCCATTTGTGGCAAGAATGGTGTAATGCCAATACCACCTGCAATTAAAATATGTTTATTGCCTGTTTCAGCTAATGGAAATAAATTTTTTGGTTCTGAAATCTGAATTTCACAGCCTTCATTACATTGATCATGCATGAAAACCGAGCCGCCCTTACCTTCCACGTCTTTACGAACACAAACTTGGTAAGTCGATAAATCTTGCGTACAACTCATCAATGAATACGCATTGGAAAGCTGTTCATTCATTTTGACAATAATATGGCTTCCCCCACTAAATCGAGGAAAGTTCTGCCCATCTTGACGTTTGAACGTGAACCGTTTGATTAAAGGGGTTAGCTGTTCCACATGAGTAACAACTGCCGGGAACATTTCATAATGACTAGCCATATTAGAATCCTTCTTTTACCGCATATTCTTGTTGTTAGGGCTTATCCTTAAAGCCCTAAACACATATATTTAATGGTCATGAACTCTTCAAGACCATACTTTGAGCCTTCACGCCCAACACCTGATTGCTTCACACCGCCGAATGGTACAACTTCATTTGAAATTGCTGTGGCATTCATACCGACCATTCCATATTCAAGCTGTTCTGACACTCGCCATAAACGTGAAATATTTTCGCTATAAACATAAGCAGCCAAACCAAAAATGGTGTCATTGGCTTGAGCAACAACATCTGCTTCATCTGTAAAGCGAATGAGCGGCGCAACTGGACCAAAAATTTCTTCTTGGACAATTTCCATTGTACGGTCTACGTTCGTTAGAACCGATGGCTCATAAAAGGTTTGTCCTAAAGCATGTTGTTTACCGCCACAAGCAACTTTAGCTCCTTTACTTACCGCATCATCAATCAACTGCTGTGCTTTTAACACTGCTTTTTCATTAATTAATGGGCCAATTTGCACGCAATCTTCAAGCCCATTACCAACTTTAAACTTTTGTACTTCTTGAACAAACTTCTCGGCAAAAGCTTGATAAATATTGTCGTGTACATAAATGCGGTTAGCACAAACACAGGTCTGGCCTGCATTACGGAACTTGGCAAAAATCGCACCTTGTACAGCTTTATCTAAATCGGCGTCATTAAACACAATCAGAGGAGCATTTCCACCTAACTCAAGCGCCAATTTTTTAATGGTACTTGAGCACTGCTGCATCAATAAACGCCCTACTGGAGTTGAGCCCGTAAAGGTCAATTTTTTCACTTTCTCATGTGAAGTAAATACCGAACCAATTTCTTGTGATTTACCTGTAACGACGTTAATCACACCAGCCGGAATACCTGCTTTTTCTGCAAGCTTCGCAATCGCTAAAGCACAATAAGGCGTTTCATTCGCTGGCTTAATGACAACCGTACATCCAGCTGCTAAAGCTGGTGCTGCTTTACGAGTAATCATGGCGATTGGGAAATTCCACGGCGTAATGGCAGCCACTACACCCACAGGTTCTTTACTAATAATAAAACGCTGCTGGTTATTTACGGTTGGAATCACATCACCATAAATACGTTTGCCTTCTTCGGCAAACCATTGAATAAATGAGGCAGCATAACGCACCTCACCTTTCGCTTCTGCCAAAGGTTTTCCTTGTTCAATGGTCATGATTAAAGCAAGTTCATCGATATGATCGAGAACCAGTTTGTACCAAGCTAATAAAATATCTGCACGGTTTTGAGCAGTTAAAGCTTTCCAACTTTGCAAAGCTATATAAGCAGCCTCAACCGCTTGTGTCGCCTCGACCGCTCCCATATTGGGAATTGTGCCAATTTCTTCGCCCGTTGCTGGGTTAATCACTGGAACCGTTGCATTTGACTGTGCAGCTAGCCATTGCCCGTTAATATAGGCTTGTTGCTGAAATAATTCAGTGCTTTGTAAACTCGACATATCATCTTCCTAACTGAAGAATCAGGTGTAAGTCATCTTTACACCTGAATAAATCCATTTGTTTTATTTGTGATGCTGCGCTACAAGATGTTGGAAGTAAGCAATACCATGTTCACTAATTCCTGAACGTTGCTTGTCAGTCATAATACGGCCTTGACCACGATAACCACGTGATTTCAAACCACGTTGTACGCTTTCGACCAAGTTCAAGTCTTCAGGACGGAATACATTGCGATACCACTCAATCAAGTCTTTCTGATCTTGAGTGAGTTCTTCGTTCGTGAAGTAAATATCGTAATGCTGCAAAGTCGTTTCTGCATCTACTGGGAACTCGTAGATCACAGTCATGAAGTTGCTGCCTGGTGGTACGTTGAACATGGTACAAGGCCAAGTCCAGAAACCATGAAATTCAGGATCTGTTATTGATGGATCAAGCTTGAATGACTTTTCTGATGAACGCGCAAAACCATACTGTAAAGTCCAGTTTTGATGTGTGGTATGCCAATATTTATCAACTTGTACCGAATCGGCAAAACCAGGATGTGCAGGCCCACAGTGATAGCACTCTAGATAGTTATCAACAATCACTTTCCAGTTTGCTGGCGTTTCTGTCACAAAACGTGCCGCCAGTTTCAGATCTTTAATCACGCTACATGCTTGATTTAAACGCTCAGCAAATTCTGGAAGTTGGTCTTCTACGCATGTCGCATTTTCATCCATATTAATGAAAACAAAGCCAGCATATTCCTCAACTTTTAAAGGCACCATGCTTGAGTTTTCTTTATCGAAAGATTCAACATGGTCACAGTTACGTGCCAAAGCTAAACTACCATCTAGCTTAAAAGTCCAAGCATGGTATGGGCAGGTAATTACATTTTTTGCTTTACCACTGCCACTTAAAAGTTCGTGACCACGGTGTGGACATACATTATAAAAAGCTCGTAAAACGCTATCTTTACCGCGAATGATGACAATATTTTCACCAATTACTTTACGGGTAATATAGTCATTCGGCTGTGCTAACTCACTACCATGTGCAACACAAATCCAGCTTTTAGCAAAGATCGCTTCTTTCTCATGCTCAAAAACTTGCGATGAAGTATAGAAAACTTTAGGAAAAGTCCATGCAACATCTGGGTTTGCACAAAAATCTTCAGGTAATTTTTCAACTGCATTCATGTTATTACTCCATTAAATTCTTTTCGTCCAAATGACTCGATATTAAATTGATGTCTTTTCGACACTGCCAAACATGCGACGTATCGCACTCAGCATGTTTTGATATAACTGTTGAACTTCTGGGCAGTCACGCATGAGACGTAAACTGCCATGTAATAAACCTTTGCCTAAATGGAACTCACTCGAAATTCCTGCTTGTTCCAATTTTTGGGTAAAGAAATAGCCGTCATCACTTAAAGGGTCATACTCTGCAACTGCCACAAAACTTGTAGGCATATCTGAAAAATCAGTTGCCAATAAAGGCGCTAGACGTAAATCCTGCCAATCTTGAGAGTTCGGAGCATATTCCTTTAAATAAAAATGCATATCTTCGGTTGTTAATAACGGCGCATGGGCATGCTTTTGTGCGGCTGG
>NZ_JZFB01000006.1:15117-20444 GCF_001188385.1 Acinetobacter sp. V2
AGACCTTGAGCTTGCAAACCGCTATGTTGTAGTTCAACCGCAAGGGCTGCTGCCAAATTACCGCCAGCACTATCACCTGCTAGAACGATATTTTCGCTATCGATCTGCCAAGTTGAACCATGCTTTTTAAGCCATTGATAAACTGCTAAACAATCTTCATAAGCTGCCGGAAAGCGATGCTCTGGTGCCATGCGGTAATCTACGCTAATGACAACTGCATTTAAGTCCTGACACAAATAGCTGGTAATAAACTCATGTGAATCGAGCCCACCGACCATCCAACCGCCGCCATGTAAATACAATACACATGGCCAACCAGACTCAGGTCGATTTGTTTTTGGTAAATACACACGAACAGGAACTTGATGCTCATCATTTGCAACAAAGCGATCTTCTACTTCAATCTTGCCATCACGTGGCAAAGTGTAGTGTCGACACATCGCGTCATAGGCCGCACGGACTGAGTCAATATCTACATCTGCTGGTGAATAAATGCTGCTCCAATACACAAGGCTTTGCATTTCTTCACTTAAGGCATAAGTGGTCTGTTCATGTGTAGTCATTACCGTTCCCTCTAGCTGGTTTTTCTATCCAGTTTGATTGAGCTTGCAAGCTCAAGCTGCATCCTTTTTGCATGTTCATCTTGAGACTGGTTTAAACCAATTTCTTGCTCATCATAACCTTGTTGCTCAATTAAATGCGATGGGACTTTGGCATAATCCTGAATCAGCCATTTCACTAAGCCATAGGTTTGAATCAGAATAATCACAATGAATGGTAAAGCCGTCACAATCGTTGCTGTTTTCATGGTGTCTAAAGGTGCTTTACTAAAGATCATGGCAATTGGAACTAAAGTCAGCATGACACACCAGAACAGACGCGCATTTGGCGATGGATCTTGTCCTTCACTTAAACCACGTGTACATGTTGCTGAAACCGCATAACCTACCGCATCCATATGTGCTGCCAAGAACACCACCATAATGCCGAGGAAAATCCACATCATTAGTTTTCCGGCAGGTAACAGACTGAGCAATTGACCAATCGCAACCTCACCACCTTGTTGGCTTAAGATTTGCGGTACATTTACAGCCCCATGAATAAAGCTATAAACACTGTAGTTTTCAAACACACCGAAGATGAACCAAAGACCGACACTACCGCCAATCACCATGGCAAAGATCACTTCTTTAATGGTACGGCCTTTAGAAACACGCGTTACGAATAGTGCCACACCCGGTGCATATGAAATCCACCACAACCAGTAAAATACAGTCCATTCACGGGTAAATTTGCCATCACCCATTGGGTCGGTAAACAAACTCATATCGACAAAGTTGGTTGCCATTAATCCAAAACTCATTAATGAATTATTCAAAATGAATTGCGTTGGACCAAAGCAAAGTACATAAATTGCAAATAACACAACACCCAAGCACACCAAATGGCTTAAACGCTGCATACCTTTGTCCATACCAACGTAAGAGCTAAGCGCAAACACAACCGAAACGCCCAAAATGATGATGACCTTGGTCATAAAGGTATTTGGAATACCTGTGAGCTGAGACAAAATATTGGTAAATGTCACGGCAGTGAGTACCAATGAAATCGTTAAGGCACCAAACATACAAAGCAGGAACATAAGGTCAACTAAACGACCAACCACGCCGGTTGATTTAAAGCCTGTAACAGCCTCAATCACGGAAGCTAAACTCAACCCTTTGTTTTTTCTAACATGATAGCTGTAACACAAAGAAATTGATGCCAAAGCATAAATTGCCCATGCACTTAAACCAGAGTGGAAAAACGAGTAAGCTACGCTATATTTCAATGCTTCTGCTGACTCAGGCGGTAAGCTCAAACCCGGTGTTTGATAATAGTAAGCCCAGTCCAAAAAGCCCCAGTACAGTGTAGAAGACCCAATACCTGACAAGATGAACATAAAAATCCATGACATCGTAGTGTATTGAGGTTTCCCTTCACCTAGTTTGATTTTTCCGTATTTACTAAAGGCCAAACCAAAAGTAAAAATGATGGCTAAAAAAGCAAACAGTAATACTGGTGTTGTAAATACCGATGTCGTCCACTGCATCCATGTTGCAGCAATCTCGATCGACTCTTGCGAATAAATTGCCAAACCAGCAACTGAAATAAATACAAACAGTAAGCTGGTTACGGCAAGAACTTTATCCGTATAAATTTTTGTGTTTTGATTATCCATATCCATACATCCATTTTTGGATGGCGTTATTCCATAGCGAACACGTCCATTTTAGTTTGGGCTACACACGATGCAATTGCATCTCCTACCTCATAAGTTTTTGCCTGACCGCCAATATCGGCTGTTTTTGGCCCATTAATTAAGACATTCTCAATCGCCTGCATAATGTCCTGACCTGCTTGAATGCAGCGTTCATCTTCTTCACCAAAGAATTCGAACATCATGGCACCCGACCAAATCGCAGCGATTGGATTGGCAATTTGTTTACCGTAAATATCTGGTGCTGAACCATGTACAGGTTCAAACAATGATGGAAATTTTCTTTCTGGATTTAAATTTGCCGAAGCAGCCAAACCAATAGTTCCAGTACATGCAGGGCCTAAATCGGAAAGAATGTCACCAAATAAATTCGATGCCACAACCACATCAAAACGTTCAGGTTGTAAAACAAAACGAGCCGCTAAAATATCAACGTGCTGTTTATCAGCCTGAATTTGTGGATATTGTTTTGCCATCGCATCAACGCGTTCATCCCAGTACGGCATGCTGACAGCAATACCATTTGATTTAGTCGCTGCGGTAATTTTTTTCGCATCACGCTGATTTGCAAACTCAAATGCATAACGCAAAATTCGGTCTACACCATGACGTGTAAATACGGCTTCTTGTAAAACAAACTCGCGGTCTGTTCCTTCAAAAGCTTTACCACCAATGGCTGAGTATTCACCTTCACTGTTTTCACGAACTACGTAAAAATCGATGTCGCCTGGTTTTTTACCTACTAATGGACATTTCACACCTGGCATTAAGCGCACTGGACGTAAATTCACATATTGGTCAAAACCACGACGGAACTGAAGTAGCGAACCCCAAAGTGAAATATGGTCAGGCACTTTATCCGGCCAGCCTACAGCGCCAAAATAAATTGCATCGTAACCTTGCAAAGTTTCAAACCAGTCATCTGGCATCATTTTGCCGTGCTCAAGGTAGTAATCGCAGCTTGCCCAATCGAAAGCATCGAGTTGAAGCTCAATGCCATGCTTTTCTGCTGCTGCCTTTACAACCTTAATGCCTTCTGGTAGAACTTCTAAACCAATGCCATCGCCTGCAATCGTGGCAACTTTATATCTTTTTGCCATAAGCTTCCTTCACACCTTCGACTAATATCCTTGTATGGCTTAAACATGATGTTTTAAGCAAAAATGATCAATAACGGAACTATCACTCCAATGGACACGGATCGTGAATAATCTACCTAACCTATCGGATTTAAAGGTTTTTTGCACAGTCGCCAAACTAAAAAGTTTTGTCGAATCTGCTGAGGAACTTGGGACATCGCCAGCTTTTATTAGCAAGCGAATTAATATTTTAGAAAACACGTTAAGCTGCAAACTTTTTCATCGCAGCACGCGTCATGTCAGCCTGACGGAAGATGGCAAACTCATCCTTGAAAGAGTTTCGAATATTCTTGAAGAGTTTGATGAAGTCTGTGAACTGGTCAATAACCCACTTAGTACGCCCACTGGACGTATGGATATTATTAGTAGCTTTGGTTTTGGCAGAAAGCATATCGCCCCAATTCTGTCTAAATTAATGATGCTTTATCCAAAGCTTCAAATTCATTTTGATACCATCGACAATACTAAAGACCTGATTCAACACAGTATTGATTTGGATATTAGAATTGGTAATGAAATTGCGCCAAACATGATTGCGAAAAAGTTAGCTTCTAATTTTCGAATTTTATGTGCAGCACCAAGCTATTTACTTAAACATGGCGTACCAGACAGCATTGAAGACTTGCAAACACATGATTGTTTGACGATTAGTGAGCGTGATCAATCATCTGTGCTATGGAAATTTAGGCATGCTTCTGAAGATGTCTCGGTTCATGTCAAACCACGCTTTGTTTCTAATAACGGCGAGATTATTCATCAGCTTGCCATAGAAGGCCACGGTATTATTTTCCGATCAATTTGGGATGTTGCAGATGAACTAATTACAGGCCAACTTCAACATATTTTGCCTGAATATTGGCAAGATGCGGATATTTGGGCCGTTTATCCATCACGACTCAAAAGCTCGTCTAAATTACAAACTTGCATTTTGTTCATTCAAAATGAATTACTTAATCGATTGCAACATGTACAAAACTTAAGCCGTGGGCAACTCATTTCACCCGCAGTCAAACGTGAACCTCCACCAGAAAAAGTATTTCTATAAAAAAGCCCTAAGTGGGGCCTATCCACTTAGGGCAATAAATTGCTCTTAAATTTTAGAAATAATATCCAATTGAGAGATAAAATAATTTATCCCAATCATTACTGCTACCTTGTGCAAGACTATCGGCCCCACCGCCCACCATTGGATCATTTTTACTCATAATGTATTCACCCTGAATACCTATGGCTTTGTAATTAAAATAAACCCCTGCAATTAAACGTTCAGAGTCTTTGTAGCCATCCTCATCTTTAAAAAAGCGACTATGGGAGATATAAGGTTTAATATTTTCAATCTGATGGAATGGCTGAGCAAAGGTGTAATTAATTTCATTGACCAAATATTTACCTTTATTGGCGACTTGATATGGATAATCAAATGCTCCAATCGTTGAACTATTTGGAAATAAATCATCGCCATTGGTCACATCTTGCTTACCTGCCAAGAACATCCACTGCCATGCTTGATATTGCGTTTGAGCAAAAACGTTCCAAGATTTACGGTGTCCATCTATATTTGTTCTTTTATTTTCTAAGTCAGAATACCAAACTGACCCACCTAGCTCAGTCGAAAAATTTTGAGACTTATCTAGTTCAAATTTTCTAGATGCTCTCGCAATCCACATATTCTTTTCTTCAATATTGGTGCCATTGGTCAAATCATCAGCTTCAACAAAATTACCACTGTAACGGCTTGAGTCTTTTGAAGTGCCCTTATAATTTCCACCATCAGTTGGATAGAATCCTAAGGTCAAATTATATTTATCATCTGCAAATTTATATTTGATACCCAAATTATCGATATCTTCTAAACCCACTGTATTTAAAAGTGTTTCGTAATAACTACTTCCCCAAAACTCACCAAAACCAAAATCAACGGGTTGCAA
>NZ_JZFB01000006.1:20486-20982 GCF_001188385.1 Acinetobacter sp. V2
ACCCATGCTTTTTTTAGAAAAATTGCATCGCATAAGCGATCATATTGATAACAACGAGCATCCGCCCCTGCAATCCAATCTGGATTTTCATAACCTAACACTAATTTAATATCGGTTAGCCGCCAGTCATCATTTTGAGAACCTTCATTTGCATCAACCACATAATCTTTATGCAAATAGCGGGAGCGTACCGCGCCAGAAACTTTAAATTGACCCGAGTCTAAAGTTGGATCTCCCCAACTCAAATCAGCCGCAGAAACTTGAACTCCCGCTGTTAAACTTAAAATCCCTACAAATAATAATGACCTTTTCATGTCTTCAACATCCTTGTTAAGTGTTATAAGAACATGAAGAAATTGACGTAGACAAACAATGCCACAACTATAAAGTCGGTCTTTACAAACTGTGTTTAATCAAAAAAAGAGCATAAAAAAAGACCACGCAGGAGCGTGGTCTATAAAATGGTGGCTATGACGAGACTTGAACTTGTGACCCC
>NZ_JZFB01000006.1:21028-22879 GCF_001188385.1 Acinetobacter sp. V2
AAAACTGTGCGCGCATTATCTTAGTTTCTTTAATGCACGTCAAGAAAAATTTTAAATAAATTAGGTGAAGTGAGCCTATAAGCCGGGTTCTGTCGAGGATGGTCATTCCTCTAGGCGTACAATCACTCATACGCTCAAGCGACCTACCCGAATCCAGTACGGGCCGTACCTCAGGATTCCTATTTGGTCTTGCTTCTGGTGGGGTTTACCATGCCGTGAACTGTTACCAGACACGCGGTGCGCTCTTACCGCACCCTTTCACCCTTACCTCACGAATGAGGCGGTCTACTCTCTGCTGCACTTTCCGTCGGCTTTCACCGCCCAGGCGTTACCTGGCACCCTGCCCTATGAAGCCCGGACTTTCCTCCCCTGCTTCAGTCACGAAGACCTCCACAGCAGCGACCATCCAGCTCACCTCAGGGGCGCATATTAACAAATTTATTTACTAATTGCTCGTGCTTTTTTGAGCAATTAATTTTTTATATTTGTCTAAGAGCTGCTCTTCCGTTTCCTCATGCTGAGGATCTTTAGGAATACAATCTACAGGACAAAATAACTGACATTGCGGTTGGTCATGATGACCAACGCACTCAGTACACAAATCTGGATGAATTTCATAAATCACCTCACCCATAAAAATTGCTTCATTTGGGCAAACTGGTTCACAAACATCACAGTTTATGCATTCATCGGTGATATATAACGACACGTTACCAACCTTGTTGATGTTTACGTTCAAAGGCCTCAACCACAGCTTGCGGAACAAACTTGGTTACATCCCCTTTTAAACGAGCAATTTCCCGAATTAATGTCGAAGAAATAAATGAATACTGTTCGGAAGGTGTTAAAAACACCGCTTCAAAATGTGGGTCGAGTTGACGGTTCATATTAGCCAATTGAAATTCATATTCAAAATCAGAAACCGCTCTTAAACCACGAAGTACTGCTGTAGCCTTTTGCTCTCTGAAAAAATTAACCAGTAAACCATCAAAGCCGACAAATTCAACATTTGAGAGGTGGCTTAGTGATTTTTGGGCCAGTTCAACTCTTTCTTCTAGACTGAACAAAGGGTTTTTATGATGTCCAATTGCAATTGCTACTACAACCTCATCAAACATTCTTGATGCTCTAGTAACTAAATCAACGTGTCCATTCGTGATGGGGTCAAATGTTCCAGGATAAATTACACGCGTTTTAGACATCCGCTAGTACTCTAATTATATTGTGAACCTATTTTAGCAAAAGTTATACATGAGGCGAAATATTCATGTGCAGGAAAAACTTCACCTTAGCATCAGTTTACGGCACAATAGGCATAATTGTGGAAGTTTGAATTATGGCGAAAGCAACAGTAGTAAAGAAACATAATGGCGGAACAATCGCACAAAATAAGCGTGCCCGTCATGATTATTTTATCGAAGAAAAATTTGAAGCAGGCATGTCACTTCAAGGTTGGGAAGTAAAATCCTTACGTGCTGGGCGTATGACTTTGACGGAAAGTTATGTCATTTTCAAAAATGGCGAAGCATTTTTACTTGGCTCACAAATTCAGCCTTTATTATCGGCTTCGACCCATGTTGTACCTGAAGCGACACGTACTCGTAAGCTATTGCTCTCCCGACGTCAGCTTGAGCATCTAATGGGTGCAGTTAACCAAAAAGGTTACTCATGCGTTCCTTTAGCGTGTTATTGGAAAGGTCATTTAGTCAAACTAGAGATTGCACTTGTGAAGGGTAAACAGCTTCATGACAAACGTGCAACCGAAAAAGACCGTGACTGGCAACGTGATAAAGCTCGTATATTTCATAAGTAATAAAAAAACCTTTAAAGTTAACTTTAAAGGTTTTTTTA
>NZ_JZFB01000006.1:22889-24578 GCF_001188385.1 Acinetobacter sp. V2
GTCACTTTAAATTTAGCAGAATTTTAAATTACCGTAACAGTTTGGTGCAAAAGATTGATTTTTAAGTTGTAAATCTTTCAATGGGAAATTCACAATCGTATTGGGTAATTTAACTTCACCAACTGCCAAGTCTTCACCAAATAAACAATTTAAAAGATTACACCTCACTGGATTTTCAGTTAAATAACCACTAATTGGACCTACCACCTGCTTTAAAACGTCATTAGTTATTTCAATTTGTTTACTTGGCGTCACGTTACCAATATCAATTTCATCATCAAAAGCCATCCACCAGCCACGTTCCGCTGCTGCATCTGCACCTGGCCAAAATATTTGTTGGCCTTGCAAAGAAAGTGAGAAAGGATTGTTTAGTTCAATTTTATGAATAAATCCAAGACTTTGATCAACAGTTAATGCAGCTCTTAATCCGGTAATGCTACCTGTTACATTTTTTTGTAAATTTAATAGGCCAAGTGCTGCATTAATAGAAGCTTTCAAGTCTCCAGTGAAGTTAAGCTGATCGATATTTGCTACCCCGTTCAGCATGACATTATTCATTCGTGAACCAGAAATGACTTGTCCATTAATAACAATAGGTGCAGTGGTTTGTTGTAATTGCAAATTATAATCAGATGAATTAAATCCTAAAGGGATACAAATTCCGATACATGCATTCACAGTTCCATCAATAGTCTTGCCTGTATCTTGATAAGACATATTACGAGCAGCGGTATAAGCTAAACCAGTGGTATCTTTAATTTTTAAATAACCACTTAAGCTATTAATTCCATTTGGTGTTTCTGAATTTTCAAGTCCCATAGTCAATAGGCCCACAACCTTTTCCGCACTTAGACGGAAACCTTTTATTTCTCTCAAAGCTGCGCTGTCTGGATTTTTAATTGCAAATTCAATAAATGGATTACTAAAAACAGCAGAAGATGAAGCTCGCCCCTCACTTGTATCGCTTAAACCACTTAAACTTAAGTTATCAATATCAATATCACACCCACCTAAACCGTTTACTCCGCCACACCCTAATTGCAACTTATTAACATTGGCATTTAGTTCAAGATTTGCCTCTAAACCTAATTTGTAAAAGCCAATATTTTGCTGATTCATCGAAGCATCAGCTTGTTTTGGGTCTGTATATGTAAATGAAAATAATGCCTGAGCTTCAACTTTAGAAAGTTCTGAATCAGTGAGTGGAACAAGATTTGCTGGTTCTAAATTGGCATAGCTTAAAGTAGCCCAACTTAGACAAAGAGCTGTTAAAAAAATTTTCATGATTATTCCATTTTTTTATTTATTAAGTTTTGGACATCACTGTCCAAATAAACCATTTGGTAAAAAATAATCAAAAAAGAACAAAAAAAATACAACGTTTTTGTAATTAGAGTAAGAACTAAATATTTATTAAAATAAAATCAAAAACTTATTTTAACTTATTCGATAAAGCAGTCCAGCAATATATTCACCAAACCATTTAGCTGTATCTAAATCACCTTGTGGAGGAGTAATTTCAACAGGCGCATTATCTGACTGTGTCATCAAACCTAAGCAACTCGATAATCGGTTTAAATCTTTTTCACTATGCCCTGTCGTCATTAAAGGTAAACCTGACCAAAGCATGCCATGTTGCATGGCAAAAATATTTAATTGTTGTAATACCGCAAGTTTATCGCCACTCAG
>NZ_JZFB01000006.1:24620-25462 GCF_001188385.1 Acinetobacter sp. V2
CACACACGTTCTTTCCAACGCTTAGAAGTACTGTCCATAAATTTTTTAAAATCGGCAGTCATACTCCCCATATAGGTAGGTGATCCGAAAATAATGCCTTGTGATGCATCAAGCGCATCCCAATCAATATGCTCAATATTCATTAAGTGTACTTTCACCCCCATCACCTCTGCACCAGCAGCAATAGCAGAAGCCACCTTAGCGGTATGACCATATGGACTGTGGTAAACAATTGAGAGATGTTTTTCAGGCAAAGACATAAGATTAAAATTTTGAGCGATTTTTTCTATTTTATCATTTTATTAACGCTTGCTAAACCTACATCTATAAATATGAAATAGAAGCGTTTCAATACAATTCACAATCGTAATATCTTTAAGCTAAATAGACGCTCTCTTACTTTATTTAATGACTACAAAATAAGAGAGTGAATTTACGTACTTTTATAAAGCTTAGATAAAAACAAAGGTAGCCATACGCCCAGTCTTTGCATCACGACGATAAGAAAAATATTCATCGCTCTGTTGATATGAACATTGGTCTCCGCCTAAAACCTGCTTCACACCTAGACTCTGCAAAATAAAACGTGCAATTGCATATAAATCTGCATGAAATTTATTTGGAGCAGCCCCCTCAACAAAAGCCGTTTCCAACTCAGGATATTTATCACAAAAAGCAGCTTTTACTTCAGCCCCAATTTCAAAACAAGATTGGCTAATCGCAGCTCCTAACCATGCCCAAGTTGGAGGGTTCTGCATAGCGGCAATCGTGTTTTCAACAATCCCACCAGCTAAACCACGCCAACCCGCATGTAAATTTGCGACTTCGGTACCTTCGGCATT
>NZ_JZFB01000006.1:25504-30861 GCF_001188385.1 Acinetobacter sp. V2
AAAGCATGGCCTTTGGTTTGAGTGACCAAACCATCACCAATTAAAGCCTTAAAAGGAATTTGTTCATTTACTGTATGGCAAATCGTACTATGTGTTTGAGTCATCCATGTCATTTTTTTAACACCGAACTTAGCAAACTCATCTAGCAATATCATGCGATGTTGCTGAACACGTTTTGCCTCATCATTAACATGTAAAGCCAGATTAAAGCCAGATAATTCATGGTGATCCGTTGCTAATGCTAAAGGATGTTGAACACGTGTCTGTCCTACACATACGCCTTGAGGTAAACCTTGAACAAATTCCATATACGCGTCCTTAATATGCAGCGTTTTCTGAACGTAACACATCTACTAAATGCGTAAAATCTTCAGGCCACGGCGCTTCAAATAGCATTTCTTCACCCGTACGAGGGTGTTTTAAGCCCAATTTAGCTGCATGCAATGCTTGGCGCTTAAAACCACGTAAAGTATCAATGAGTAATTCAGACGCGCCTGCTGGTACACGTACACGGTTCATATAAATCTGATCACCGATCAGTCCATAGCCGATATAACTAAAATGCACACGAATCTGATGAGTTCGACCTGTTTCAAGACGAGCTTGTACACGAGTAAAATCTTTAAACCGTTCTTTTACATTGTAATGGGTCACAGCATCACGCCCGCCCGGTAAAATCGCCATTTTCACACGATCAACTGGATGACGTTTGATCGGTTCATCAATAGTACCGCCAGCAATAATATTTCCATAAACAACTAGGTCATATACACGGTAAACCGATTTATTTGCTAACTGTTTACTTAAAGAAAACTGCGCTTCAAGGCTCTTGGCAACGACTAACAAACCGCTTGTATCTTTATCAATACGATGCACTAAACCCGCACGAGAAAGTTCCGACAATTTTGGGAAATGATAAAGCAAGGCATTCACTAAAGTTCCAGAACTATTGCCTGCCCCTGGATGTACTACCATGCCTACTGGTTTATTAATGACTAAAATGTCGTCATCTTCATAAACAATATTAAGTGGAATATTTTCAGGTTGACTTGTGGTCTGTGCTTCGAGCTCAACTTCGAGTGTAAGCAGCTCTGTCCCTTCACAACGGTGCTTAGGCTTGACAATGTTACCATTCACCAACAGATGGCCATCCTTCAACCATTGTTTAAGCTTTTCACGTGAAAACTCATTCCACACCAAGGCCGCAACCTGATCGATACGTTGTCCCAGATAGGTTTCATCTAACTGAACTTGCAACGATAAACGTGTTGCAGTTGTATCAGAAGTATGGTTATCTGCATCCTCAGAATCTTCAAGTAAATTGAAGTCGGTTTCAGATAAGTTTGTGTTTGAAGATTGTGCTGAAGTCATTTGATCATTGAGATAAAAGTGGTTTAATAGCGCAATTGTAGCTCATTGCCCAACATAACAGAGGAGTTTTTATGTCGCTACCACGTTATAAAATTACGATGCTTGCCTTATCTTTAGGTGTAGCGTCTGCATTTGTGGGCTGTAGCAGCAATCCAAGTAAAAAAGAAGTGGTCGATAGTGGCCCACAATCTAGTGAACAAGCTTACTTCGAAAAGGCCCAAAAGTCGCTTGACCGTGGTCAATATCTTGATGCGACCAAGTCTTTAGAGGCAATCGATACTTATTATCCGACTGGACAATACGCACAACAAGCACAACTTGAACTTCTATATTCAAAATTTAAACAAAAAGATTATGAAGGCGCGATTGCCTTAGCAGAACGTTTTATTCGTTTAAATCCTCAACACCCAAATGTAGATTATGCTTACTATGTTCGTGCTGTATCGAATATGGAGCAAAACTACGACAGTTTGATGCGCTATACATCTCTGCAACAATCTCATCGTGATGTGAGTTATTTAAAAGTTGCTTATCAGAACTTTGTTGATTTAATTCGTCGTTTCCCAAGTAGCCAATACTCTGTTGATGCTGCTCAGCGTATGAAGTTCATTGGGCAAGAACTTGCTGAAAATGAAATGACTGCTGCACGTTTTAACGTTAAACGTAAAGCTTGGATCGCAGCTGCTGAACGTTCGCAATGGGTAATTGAACACTATCCACAAACTCCTCAAGTTCCAGAAGCATTAGCGACTTTGGCATATAGCTATAATCAATTAGGTGATAAAGCGACTTCACAACAATATATTGAAGTTTTAAAGCTTAATTATCCTAACTTGGTGAAAAAAGACGGCACAGTTAACATGCGTGCTGCTCGTAAAGAAGGTAACTGGATTAACCGTGCGACTCTGGGTATTTTCGGTCGTGAATCTACGGCTGCAACTCCAGAAAGCACAGCTGAAGCAGAAGCTCCAAAACGTGGTTTCCTCAATCGCGTAAGCTTTGGTTTAATTGGTAATTCAGATAAAGAAGAAACTGAAGAACCAGAAAAAACTACTGTTGAAGCTCCAAAGTCAGAACGTAGTTGGACAAATCGTTTAAGCTTCGGTTTATTAGATAAACCTGAGCCACAACCAGCAGAAAATACAACTGTTGCTCCAGCTGTTAGCTCTACAGGTGTATCAACTGAGACTCAGTCAGATGATGCAACGCAAGGTACTAGCGACGCTGCTCAATAAGTTACAAATTTAAAAAAGCACCAATAAACAGGCAAGTGATACCACTTGCCTGTTTGTTTTTATAAAATATTAAAATATTTATTGTGTAGATCTTGCCTCATCATGTCAGAATATTCTAACTCACTCTCTCATCAGTTTTAATACGGTTATCTGAATTATGGCAATTCCACAACATACGATTGATCAGATTTTAGATCGCACAGATATTGTCGATCTGATTGGTCAACGTGTGAAACTGAAAAAGACGGGACGTACATATTCCGGCTGTTGCCCTTTTCATCAAGAAAAAACGCCATCGTTCCATGTCTATCGCGACAAGCAGTATTATCACTGCTTTGGTTGTCAGGCTAACGGGAACGCGATCCGTTTTCTTATGGACATCGATAACCGAAATTTTATAGATGTCATGAAGGAGCTATCGAGTAGCGCTGGAGTCGAACTACCGAAAGATAATACTGAAAATAAAAAGCTGTCTTATACCCGTCAGGTTACGAAACCACCAGTTGCTAAAGCAAATACGGCGGAGCCTGTAACTCCAACTCCACAACAACCAACTGATGAAAGTTATAACACGCTTGAACCTGTATTTTTTGATGATCCATTTGCTCAGTTTGAGCAGCCTTTTAGTTTTGATGAACCAGTTCAAGAAGGTAATTTATATGACTTACTGGAAAATGTTGCTCAGTTCTATGAGCACCAATTACCTAATAGTCAAAAGGCAAAAAACTACTTTAAACAACGTGGCTTAACTAATCAGACTATTCAGTTTTGGCGCTTGGGTTATGCACCAGAAGACTGGCAACACTTAGAAAAAGCTTTTCCTTATGATATTGATGGTTTAAAACAGCTTGGACTTATTCGTTCAAGTGATAGTGGTCGTGATTTTGACTTATTACGTGACCGTGTCATTTTCCCGATTCGAGACCCTAAAGGCCGCGTCGTTGGTTTTGGTGGACGTGCCTTAAATGATGAAATCAAACCCAAATACATCAACTCACCTGACTCAGAAGTCTTTCACAAGAATCAGCTACTTTACGGGCTTTATGAGGGTAGAAAACTTAAGTCTAGCGACTGGTTAATGGTTGAAGGCTACATGGATGTCATTGCGCTTCAGCAATATGGCATTACAGGGGCTGTCGCAACTTTAGGGACTGCAAGTAACACAGAACATCTTAATATTTTATTTAAACAAAATAGCAGAATTACCATTGCTTTTGACGGTGATGCTGCGGGTCAAAAAGCAGCCCGCAGAACGTTAGAAATTGCTTTACCACTTCTCAATGATGGCCGTGAACTCAAATTTTTCGTGCTACCAAATGACCACGATCCGGACTCTCTTATCCGTCGTGAAGGGCTTGAAAATTTCCAGAAACTATTACAACAGGCCCCTCTTTTGTCTGATTTTGTGTTTGCCCATTTAACAGGTCAACACGATATTAGTACCCCTGAAGGCAAAAGCTTGGTCATGGGTGAACTCAGAGAACTGACTGAACTATTACCCAAACAGGGCTCTTTCCGCTATTTACTTAATCAATCTTTCCGTGAAAAATTAGGTTTAGGTAAGCGTTTTACCCCACAAGTTAGTCACGATGCATCGTTATCATTTAATATTCAAACGAAAGATGAAGACTTTGCTGTCGCAATTTTGATGCACCATCCATTCCTTTATATTCATTTTGAAGGATTACGTGCCTATATTCCTCAAGATGAGTTATTGGCTAAAATATTAGCAAATTTAAACCGTATATTTGATGAGTTGCCTGATGACCAAGAGCTAGCGACTTATTATGTTTTAGGTGCATGCAGCAGTTATTGCCATGAAATTGCAGATATTATGCAAAGAACCAATATCCAGGCATTAACTCAAGCACCTGAAGTGGCTGACAAGTTAGCTCAAGAATATGCGTTAGGCTTAAAAGAAAGATATTTACGTCAAAAGCTTAAGTCACCGATCTCTCTGATTGAATCAAGAAATCTAAGGCAGCAACTCAATGAATTAACAAAACAAATTAGCTTAAGACTGTTGTCTTAATGTTTTGGCTTACGCTCATGATCAAAGACGTCCTGTAAATGCTGTTGTAGCCATTCTAAATAATCAGGATTTTCTGCCTTGGCAGCTTCGCGTAGCAAAATAGATGTCGGATGCATAAGCTTTTGCGTCAAACGATGCGCGAATTGCTGTAATACTTGTTCAGCATTTTCACCATGATGCAAAGCCTCTAATGCGTGCGTAAGCTCTTGTTGGCTAATTTCTTCACTATGTTGGCGGTAAGCATGAATTGTGCTGCCCGCCTCTTTAACTTTTTGATGCGTAATAAGCTGGGTAGCTAACTGATTAACCATGACTTCTGCTTCAACAGCGGCCTGACGTCGTTGAGCAAGGTTTTCATCAATCACGCTTTGTAAATCATCAACACCATACAAATAGACCCCATCAAGCGCTTCAACTTTAGGATCTATATCACGAGGCACGGCTAAATCAACCATTAACATTTGTTGATAGCGACGTTTCTTTAATGCAGCCTTAACATCTTGATAAGCAATAACTTGATATAAGCTACCAGTACAACTCGACACAACATCAGCACGATATAAATTTTCAGCTAATGCTGAGAAATCAATAATTTCAACTTCAACTTGATGTGAAATCTCTTGAGCCAATTGGTCAGCACGCTCACGGCTACGATTACAAATAATAATTTTGGCAACACCCATTTCAGCCAGATGTTTAGCAACCAAACTATTCATTTC
>NZ_JZFB01000006.1:30903-34692 GCF_001188385.1 Acinetobacter sp. V2
CTAAAGACCTGTAAAGCTAATTGCGCTACTGCATACCCCATCGAAACCGCATGACTACCCACCGCCGTTTCGGAACGTACACGTTTAGCAGCATAAAAAGCATATTCAAAAACACTGTTTAATTCAGGAGAAACCGTTTGAGCTTCTTTAGACAATGCTAAAGCACTTTTAACCTGCCCTAAAATTTGCGGCTCACCTAACATGAGAGAGTCAAGACCACTCGCTACTCGCATTAAATGTGTAATAGCCTGCGTGTTCTCGTAACGATAAACATGATGAATTAAGTGCTGTACATCAATATTATTGGCATCGGCTAACCATTTCAGAAGGCTTTCGGCATTTTCTGCCATGGCATACACTTCTGTGCGGTTACACGTCGAAACGACCACCAAATCCTTTAAGTTCTGGTGTTGGTTTTGTTCGGCAAGCAAACGACTTAATCGCTCTGCATTGAAAGCAATTTTTTCGCGTAGTTCGACAGAAGCTGTTTGATGGTTGACACCCAATGCAAAGAAAGACATATCAGATCATCATTTCGCTAAATTTATGCTATTGTGCAACATCGGTGTCATAAAAAGCATTACTTTGGATCAATAAAAATTGCGTCAAATGAATAGCCGTATTAATTTTAACGGTGCTTCGATAAGACAGTATTCTACCACATTCTTATTGTTAGGTAGCATGTCCTCGCATGTCTATGCACGTCCTGTGCAAGAGACCTATGCCGTGCATTCATTTGATCAGGCCTTAGAACAAACTATGGTCGCTGAATTTGCTCTAGCTTACGATGATATTCCTAACGCTTTGCACAATTACACAGTGCTCGCAATTAAAAGCAACTCTACCTCAATTAAACAACGAGCTTTAGACGTTGCTCTTGAATATAATGACTTACAAGCCGCTTTAAATATTGCTACACATTGGGTAGCTCAAGAGCCCAAAGATGTGCCGGCTTTATTCTATTTGTCACATATTGCTTTAAAAACACATGAATATCAGCTTGCCGCTGAAACATTAGATAAAATTTTAAAAATAGATCCAACTGCTGATTTAGAACAAATTTTAGCAAGTATTGCCCCAGAAAATGCTCAAGATCGAGATGTACTATTAACAGCTTTACGCTCTAGTGCTGAAAAAGATAACCCTTCTATTTTAGCACTCATCGCCAACTTAGAAGCCCAAAATGGCCAATTAGAATCAGCTCTAACCAACATAAACAAGGCATTACGCCGACGCCCTAAAGTGACGAGCTTTATTTTAATGAAAGCTAACCTGCTCATTGCTCTGAGCGATCAAGAAGGTGCGCTTAAATGGTATGCGAAGTCCAGCCGTAAATATAAGAAAAATTTAGACATTCGTTTAGCTGAAATCCGCTATCTCATACAAATCAATCAATCTCAACTCGCGTTAGAAAAGCTCGAAAACGTTATAGAAGCTAATCCTAAAGCTGAAGAAGCATTATTTATTGCAGGCTTAACCAGTATCGATTTAAAGCAATATGACAAAGCAGAACAATATCTTGTTGATCTACGAAACTCTGCAAAATATCAAAATGAAGCCTATTACTACTTAGCCATTAATGCAGAACGTAAACAACATTATGAAACCGCAAAAGCTTACTATCGTTTAGTCGATGGTAGCTTATACGTCGTTTCCAGACGCAATCTGATTGCAATATATGATAAACAAGAAAATTTACATGATGCTTTACGGTTCCTCACTCAAGAACGCGTAAATTATCCCCAACATGCAAGTTTCTTATATCAAGCTCAAGCTGAAATCTTAAAGAAAATGGGCAATAAAAAAGCTGCATTAAATTTATTAGATGAAGCGATAAAGAATTTACCCGATGATCCGGAACTCATTTACGCAGAAGTTTTATTACTTGATCCGTATACTGACAGAGATAAACTCGACAAAACATTAAAGCAATTATTGCAACTTGAGCCTAACAGTCCAACTTACCTTAATGCATATGCTTATACATTAGCCCTGCAAAACCGTCGGCTAAAAGAAGCACGTCAATATGCAGAGCAAGCTTTAGAATATGCACCGGAACAAGCCTCGATTCTGGATACGCTAGGTTATATCGCATTTTTGCAGAATGATTATGAAGCCGCGGCAGAGGCTTTAGGCAAAGCTTATGAACTTAGTCACAATATAAATATTGGCGTTCGCTATGCTAAGGCATTGTATATGCAAGGATCATTAACTCAATTTAGCGCTGTGTTACAACAACTGAAACAAAAACATGCCAATGATCCACAATTACAACAGCTTGATGCGTTAATTTTACCTACATCTGCAAAAAAGAGTTAAATATATGAGCAAATTTGCCCAACTGTGCACAGCGATCTGTGGATCAAGTGTATTATTTCTAACCGGTTGTCAGCATTTTACTCAACCAAAACCTGCGGTTACCCAGCAAGTTCAAGATGAAAAACACTTTAATTTACAAGGTAAAATCGGAGTTCGCACACCACAGCAAACTGGTAGTGCTTTTTTCACATGGGTTCAACAGCAAGATAATTTTGATATTGAATTAAGCGGTATTTTAGGTGTAGGAAAAACCCAAATTCAGGGTAAACCTGGTGAAGTAAAATTAAATAGTGCGAAAACTGGATTAATTACTGCGGCCTCTCCAGAAGAACTTTTAGAGCGTGCAACTGGTTGGCAAGCACCAATTACTCATTTAACAAGTTGGATTTTGGCCAAACCCGCAACTCTAAGTGCTCAAATCAGTAAAGATAGCGAAAATCGTGTAAACCAACTCATTGAAGATGGCTGGACTGTTAATTTTAGCTATGATGGCGAACAAACTTTGCCAAACAAACTGGTTTTAAAGCAAGCTCTTGCTGAAGATAAAGAAAACCGTATTACAATGGTCATCCAAAACCGTTAAGTCTAATTATATAAATCTATGATTCGAGTTCCTTCTCCAGCTAAACTCAACCTGTTTTTGCATATTACAGGCCGACGCGAAAATGGTTATCATGAGTTACAAACCATCTTCCAACTTATTGATTTATATGACTGGATGATATTTACGCCGACTTTGGATGAACAAATCGAAATTGATGGATTGAGTGAAGTCAAACCTGAAGAAAACCTGATTTATCGGGCTGCTCAACTACTAAGACCGCATGCAAAAAAATTCTGTGGTCTACACATCAAAATTGAAAAAAATATTCCAATGGGTGCAGGTCTGGGCGGAGGTTCATCCAATGCTGCCACAACCCTGATTGTGTTAAATCAATTATGGGAATGTGGACTAAATCAAGAACAACTTGCGGACTATGGCGTGAAGCTTGGTGCCGATGTTCCTATTTTTATTTATGGTAAAAATGCATGGGCTGAAGGTATTGGTGAACATTTATCATTCATAGACTTAGATCAAAAACAGTTCATTATTTTAAAACCTGATTGTTTTATCAGCACTCAATTGCTTTTTTCACAAAAAACATTGACAAGAGACTCTAAGACCACTAAATTTTGCGCCTATCAGTTAGAACCTTCTAATTTTGGAAATAACTTTGAGCCATTAGCTCGGCAGTTATACCCTGAAGTAGAAGAAGCAATGCGATATTTAGACCAGTTTGGTCAAGCAAAGCTTACAGGTACAGGTGCTTGTGTTTTTATTGAAGTAACGAATGAAATGAATATTGATGAAATTCTTAACCATTCACCTTGTAAATCTTACTTGGTAAATAGTTTAAAAGAATCTCCTCTTAATCATTTTAAGGTTACAAGTTAGGGGCGTCGCCAAGTGGTAAGGCACCGGGTTTTGAT
>NZ_JZFB01000006.1:35079-45090 GCF_001188385.1 Acinetobacter sp. V2
TATTTAATTACATACCAACCGCCAAGGGTGCTTCATGCCCAATCTTGTCGTTTTTAGTGGAAATGCTCATCCACAGTTCGCTCAAAAAGTCGTAAGTCACTTACATATCCCTCTAGGTGCTGCATCAGTCGGTCACTTTTCTGATGGAGAAATTTCAGTAGAAATTACTGAAAATGTTCGTGGTAAAGACGTATTTATCGTTCAGCCTACTTGTGCCCCTACCAATGATAACCTTATGGAAATCTTGGTTATGGCAGATGCTTTGCGTCGTGCAAGTGCTGGTCGTATTACCGCTGTTATCCCTTATTTTGGTTATGCTCGCCAAGACCGTCGTCCACGTTCTGCACGTGTACCGATTACAGCTAAAGTTGTTGCAGACATGCTTACCACTGTTGGTATTGATCGTGTCGTAATGATTGACTTACATGCTGACCAAATTCAGGGTTTCTTCGATATTCCAGTCGACAACATCTACGGTACTCCTGCTTTGCTTGCTGACTTACGTCAACAACAGCATGACAACCTTATGGTGGTTTCTCCTGACGTTGGTGGTGTAGTACGTGCTCGTGCCGTTGCCAAACAGATGGGTGACATCGATTTAGCAATTATTGACAAACGTCGTCAAAAAGCCAATGAGTCGCAAGTTATGCACTTAATTGGTGACGTAAAAGATCGTGATTGCGTTATCGTAGATGACATGGTTGATACTGCCGGTACATTGTGCAAAGCAGCTGATGCGCTTAAGCAATTTGGTGCACGCCGTGTAGTTGCATACGCAACTCACCCTGTACTTTCTGGCAAGGCTATTGAAAACTTACGTAATTCAGTTATTGATGAATTGGTTGTCACTGACACCATTCCTCTTTCTGATGAAGCATTAACCTTGGGCAAAATCCGTCAGGTTTCTGTTGCTAGCATGGTTGCTGAAACGATTCGTCGTATTAATAACGAAGAATCTATCAGTGCGATGTTCGATAGTTTATAATACCGCAGCTTTTATAAACCCTGGCCTTGGCTGGGGTTTTCTATCACTAAACTGGTCGCAAGTTTAGTATATTTAAACTTTAATGAGGATTTACTCATGGCAAACTTCGTATTAAACGCTCAAGCGCGTGCTGAAGACAAACAAGGGAAAGGTGCGAGCCGCCGCCTTCGTCACGAAGCATTAATTCCAGCTATCATTTATGGTGGCAATGCTGAGCCTGTAGCTATTACTTTAGAACTTCGTGAGCTTGTAAAAGCTTTAGAAAACAATGCTTTCTTTGAAGAAGTTGTAGAAATCAAAGTGGGCGACAAAGTTGAAAACGTTAAAATCCAAGCGTTACAACGTCACCCATCTAAAAACACTCCTATGCACGCTGACTTCAAACGCGCATAAGTGTTGAAAGGCGTAGATTAGTGTCAAATATTTCGCTAATTGTTGGTTTGGGCAATCCTGGTTCAGAATATGCCCAAACCCGCCATAATGCAGGCTTTTGGTTCATTGAACAGCTTGCTAATAAATATGGCATTACATTAAAAAATGATCCGAAATTTCACGGAATCAGTGGACGTGGTAATATAGAAGGACACGATGTCCGTCTACTTCTACCCACTACATTTATGAACCGTTCTGGACAAAGTGTAGTTCCATTTGCAAAATTTTATCAAATTGCTCCCGAAGCAATTTTAATTGCTCATGATGAACTTGATATGAACCCTGGTGTAATTCGTCTTAAAACAGGCGGTGGACATGGTGGTCATAACGGTTTACGTGACATTGTCCCTCATATTGGTCCAAATTTTCATCGGTTACGTATTGGTATCGGACATCCTGGCTCAAAAGAAAGAGTTTCAGGTCACGTACTTGGAAAAGCACCAAGTAGTGAACAAAGTCTGATGGATGCAGCAATTGATCATGCCCTTTCTAAAGTGAAACTACTTGTTCAAGGACAAGTTCCACAGGCCATGAATCAAATTAATGCTTATAAACCCAATTAAATTGTTGAACAATCATGCTTGCTATCTTGCTTTTTTAGGAGCAAAATGCGCATCAGCCACTTTGCCAACCGCAAAAGCTAAAGATTTCACCATAAGATCTACATCTTAGGTCTACTCAGGAGACGCTAGCCATGCTATCTCGTTTATTAAAATGCAAAATTCACCGTGCAGTTGTAACCCATGCTGAACTTCACTATGAAGGTTCTTGTGCAATTGATGGCGTATTGATGGACTTAGCTGGTATTCGTGAATATGAAGAAATTCATGTTTGGAATGTAACCAATGGCAAACGCTTCACGACTTATGCAATTCGTGGTGAAGATAACTCTGGAATTATTTCAGTAAACGGCGGTGCTGCACATCAAGCAGACGTTGGTGATCTAGTCATTATTGCTACATTTGGTGATTTTACTGAAGCTGAAGCAAACATTCATAAACCACGTTTGGTCTATGCAAACCCAAATAATACAGTCAACCACACAGCGAATTGTATCCCTGTTCAAGTTGCCTAATTTCTTCTAAGAATAAAAAAGCCCGCATTGACGGGCTTTTATAATTTTATCAATCCTAAATCGTTCCTTCCCACCAGTTCTTTTGTTGTTTGCAATTCAATGGTTGAAGACCCTCTCCTCGCAAATCAAACAGGATCGCCTCTCCTTTTGTATTTACCTTAAATTCAGCATACTTTGCTTTCTGATAGCATTGAGCTAGACCTTCAGCAAACAAGAAACTTCGTGAAGCGGGATATAAAGCCTGTAAACGATTTTCAGGATTTTTTAAAATTAAACTTTGCCCAGCAAATGAATTGTTAGTATCTAAAATTGTACGAACTACTCGATTTTGTGAATCCAAAATAACTTTTGCTGGAACAGAAGAATGATTAAAAATTACCCGATCTAGAGCTTCACTCTCATTTCCTGCAAGAGCTTTAAGAGATTGTAAATTTAACTCATAAGCCAGTGCCATATAGTCACCTTGTAAAATTGAACGAGGATCGACTGGTTTAAGTTCAATAAAAATACTTTTACTATGATGCAAATGCCATTCGTTTTTTGCGACTAATCCTACAAAGATTAATATGGTGACTAATGCAAGAATAAGAGAAAAATACTTTTTCATTCTTTCTCTCCTTCAACAAGATCATCTTTATTTTCACGATGAAGTAACCATGACAGAGCCAAGAGAACAGCACCAGAAATAAAAATTGAGGCACTCTTGGCTAGAAAAGTTATTTGTAAGTTGTAGTAGAGCTGCCAGAACACTAAAACTAATACAGCCAAGCTAAATCCATAAACAATATAATCTTTCTTTTTTAATGCCCACGTTAAAATAATGAACAGGATAAAAATTTCAAAATAACCAAGTGTAATAAGTAAGATACCAAAAATTAAAAAGGCAAAAAAAGTGACTCCATGAAGTTGTCGATATAAATGAAAAATACTAAAACATAGCAACCATATACTAGGTAGCAAATACAAAACCCATAGTTGCTGTTCCATCGAGCTTTCTGGAACGAGCCCCATAAAAGCATCAAAAAAAGAAGCTACTAGAATTACTACAAGCACGCATAAAAAAATACTACGCTCATATAGTGCTATTGATTTGCACTTAGGCAACAGCACCAAACTAAAAACCAAGTAACTGAGCAAAGTTAAATTTAAATAGGTCTGATTAGAATGTATTGACCACAATGAATGGTCTAATTGCAGCAAGTAGATAAAAGCGATGCCATATGTAACAAGCATTTGGATTAAAATGAAAAACCAATGCGGTTTAAGAAAATAACTGATACATAGAATAAAAATCTGCGCAATCAAAACCCATAGAATTTGATCTGTTTCTGAACCAAGATGAAATAAGAAAGCGGTCTGCCCACTGATAAATAAACAATAAGCAAATTGTCGAAAGAAATAACTTTCTGATTTCTTTAAAAGAATAAAAGCTAATCCAACAAAAATAATTCCAATGACTAAAGAAATGGCCTCCCAAAACACTAGTGTAAAAGCCGCAAGTGCTAGACCTGCAAGCCAAGCACCAATTGCCAATGGAATGACATAAAAGCGGCTTTGACGAAAAATTTTTATTAAAAGATAACTAATCAATGCAAACCAAATAAAAATAATGCCCGCAATCAATAAAAAGATGAACTCATTAGAATCTTTAAATAAGTTATTAATCCCATCTACAAGCCATATTGTTGCGGTTACACCGAGAACAGCAGCCATTAAACTGGCACATAACTGATCATCTTTTTTGAAGAAATAATAAAAAGCGATGAGTCCTGAAAAGAAAGCCGAGATCAGATAAAGAATATTTTCATTCGATAAATATTGGATCATTCCAATGATTGAAATAACGGCAAACCAAGCGATAAAAACAAATCTTAAAGCACGATACTTCTTTATACACACCCCAAACTCGACCAGGCTTAATAAATTTAGAGCAAACAGATATAAATATGGAAACTTTTCTGACCAAAAAGTCTGTTTAAAAAATAAAAAAAGTGTGAGCTGGCTGGTTATACAAATTAGACCAAAAATTCCAATATTCGGTCGATATAGCCATGGTAGTAAAAGCAATGTCCAAATTAAAAAAAGCAAATAACTGTCTGCACCAGTTTGATAAACCTGTCCGATAACGGCCAAGCTTAAGCCTATCATCAAGCCACAAATACTGTGTAAGGTCTGCCTAACACCTTCAGTTAAGGTATCTTTTACACTGAACCATGCTGTCACAAGTAATATAAGAGGTGGGATAGCGAGTTGAATGCTATCTGGAAGCATCAACCAGTTAGCAGCAATTAAATAAAGAATACTTACCGCCATAAATACATAACTGAAAATATGGAGATGCTGAATAAATGAGCTATTTGTTAGAGGATAATAGTCTCTTATCTGCATGAAACACCTATTTTATTTATAATTTTCTATAAAAAACATAGCATTCCATTTTCATATCAACAAGTAAGCTCTTGTTAAAAAGCTTAATTCTGTTTATGAAAATACTTATTCATAATGAGACTTAGCATTCTACAAAAGCATCTAGCCAATTTTGCCAAGCGCGCTATAATAAAACCCATCGCTTCAGGGCGGGGTGTAATTCCCCACCGGTGGTAAAGTTAATTTTTATAAATAAATTAACAAGCCCACGAGCTTAAATTGTGTAATTTGAGCAGATTTGGTGAAACTCCAAAGCCGACGGTATAGTCCGGATGAAAGAAGACGACGAACTGGGATAAATCCATTTTATTTCAGTGCCAGCCTGTTTTTACATCAGTCCTGAAATGTTCAACCGTATTTTTACGAGAGCGTTTCATTATGTCTAGCTTAATTCAACCAGAACTTTTTTTCTCAGCCCTCTCTCCTGCTGAGCAGCGCATTCAACAAGCATTAGAAGATATCCGTAAAGGCAAACCAGTCTTGGTTATGGATGACTTTGACCGTGAAAATGAAGCTGATCTCATTATTGCAGCCGAAACGTTAACGGTAGAAACAATGGCACGCATGATTCGTGATGGCTCGGGTATCGTATGTTTATGCCTTACAGAAGAGCTAGCAGACCATCTAGAACTACCACCAATGGTTTCTCAAAACTCGAGCCAGTTTCATACCGCTTTCACAGTAACCATTGAAGCTGCTCAAGGTGTTACGACAGGTGTTTCTGCTAAAGACCGTGTTACTACTATTCAAACTGCAATTAAAGATGGTGCTGTCCCAAGCGATCTTAATCGTCCAGGCCACGTTTTTCCATTACGTGCACGTAATGGTGGAGTGCTTACACGACGTGGTCATACTGAGGGAACAATTGATCTCGCACGACTAGCCGGTTTAAAACCTGCTGGTGTGTTATGTGAATTGACTAACCCAGATGGCACTATGGCATCAGGCATTCAAGTTTTGGCTTATGCGCAAACTCATCATTTAACTGTGATTACGATTGAAGAACTTGTTCAATACCGCCAACAACACGGTGTTTAAATAAAAAAAGGTTTGGCTTTATATCAAAGCCAAACCTTTAAATTAAAACTTACTTATATTTAAGAAACTTTCTTTTGTGCTGCCACTTCTTCAACATAGTCCAAGAGTTCAGAGAATTGATTAATCATTGCTTTTGGCTGTGCTTGAGCAAGTTCCTCTGCTGTTCCATAACCATAAGTTACTGCGACTGCCTCAATACCATTATGACGTGCACCTAAAACATCATATTGACGGTCACCTACCATTAAGCATTCTTCTGGGCTTAGTTGCTCATGCTCAAGAATATAATGAATGAGTTCAGCTTTATTGGTGCGCTCACCTGTCAGTTCACTACCATAAATATGTACAAAATATTGGCTTAATTCAAAATGATCCAAAATACGTTTTGCATAAATCGTTGGTTTAGCAGTGGCAACAAATAAACGATACCCTTCTTCTTTTAACGCTTTAAGTGTCTGTACAACAGAAGGATATACTTCATTTTCAAATAAACCAATCACCGAGAAACGCTCACGATAAGCAAGTAGAGCTTGCTCAGCTAACGCATCATCTTGAGTAGCCAACAATTTTGCGAGTGAAGGTTTTAAGGGTGGGCCAATGGTCCAGTCAATATTTAAATCGGCAGCCAATGGATAGCCTAGTTTTTCCATTGCATAGCGAATTGAAGTATGGATACCAACTTTTGGGTCTGTTAGGGTTCCATCTAAATCAATCAAAATATGTTTTATAGCCATTCAATCACTAACCCAGTAAAGTATTTAATTCAATTGGTCGAGAGTTTAATCAAACTCTCTTATACTAACGTAAATTTAAATTGAAAAGGAAATAACCGTGCGTCCAACCGTACTTTGTTTCTCGGGTTTAGACCCTTCAGGTGGTGCAGGTTTACAAGCTGATATTGAAGCGATTGGACAAAGTGGTGCTCATGCAGCAATTGCATGTACAGCGCTTACCATTCAGAACTCACAACAAGTATTTGGCTTCGAAGCAACCTCAAAAGAACTATTATTAGCTCAAGCCAATGCCGTTGTTGGTGATTTACCAATTAAATGCGTTAAGTCAGGCATGCTTGGCACTACAGATAATATTGCTGCTCTAGCTGAATTTCTTCGCGCACACCCTGACTATCAATATGTACTTGATCCAGTTTTAGTGGCAAACAGTGGTGGCTCTTTAGGTGATCAAGCGACTCTTGTTAAAGCATTTGTTGAGCTTATTCCCCTAGCCACTATTATTACTCCCAACACAGTCGAATTACGTGCATTAACGGGTACAGATGACTTAGACCAAGCAACCAAAAAACTTTTTGAAATGGGTGCTAAAGCGGTATTAGTTAAAGGTGGACACGAAGATACACCAGATCATATTAAAAATAGTTTATATATTAATGGTGAACTTGCAGCGAGTAGTAGCTGCCCCCGTCTTGAAGGCGAATATCATGGATCAGGTTGTTCTTTAGCTAGTTTTATTGCTGGTCGTTTAGCTTTAGGTGATTCTTTAAAAATTGCAGTTCAGCATGCTGAAACATGGTTATTCGGTGTTTTAAAGAATGCTGACACTCCAGTGCCAAATGGGCAAAAAATACCAAAAAGATTTTAAAAAGAAAAAAAGGCGCCAACAGCGCCTTTTTTATTACCCTCAATTATTGAGGAATACGTAAAACCTGTCCAGGGAAGATCTCATCTGGATCTTTTAGCATTGGTTTATTTGCTTCAAAGATTTTTGGATACTGATTTGCATCACCGTAAAACTCTTTCGCAATTTTTGAAAGGTTGTCACCAGATTTCACTGTATAGAACTTACTTTCTGGTTCAGGAGTTGCAACAGTCATCTGGTCATCTACTTGTGCCACATGATCAATGTTTCCAACAATAAGAATAATTTTCTCTTTATCTGCTTGGCTTTTTACCTGCCCTTTAATAATTGCCGTATCTGTACCACCATTATAGGTTACAGATAAGCCCTCTACCCCTAAGCCTAAACTTTTAATTAAACCTAATAATTTATTTGCAACTTCTTGTGCAGAAGGTTCTGCTGGTGTTGCCGGAGCTGGTTGTGGTTCTGCAGGAGCGGTATTTTTCTTACCAATACCTTTTACAAAATCAAAAAGACCCATCTTTTAGTCCTCATATTATTGTTTATAGTAAAGTCATTAAACTGACCTTTATTGTTATACTTCAAAAAAGTTATGCCTCTGCTATCAATTGAGGTTGATCTTGTAAAAATATGTATCTCTTAATTTTTTTATCAAATAAAAAAAGCCACCTTACGGTGGCCTTCTTTTTATTCAGCAATACGCGAATTAACCAAGTTTTTTAGTTACATAGTCAATTGCAGATTGAACTGTAGTGATTTCGTTAGAATCTTCATCAGGGATAGTGATGTCGAAGTCATTTTCGAAAGACATTACAAGCTCAACTAAATCTAAAGAGTCAGCACCTAAGTCATCCATAAAAGATGCTTCGTTTTTAATCTCTTCAGCTTTAAGACCAAGTTGTTCTGCAACCGCTTGTTTAACGCGTAGTTCGATATCGCTCACAGGAATTCTCCTCATTGCTTGTGGCGTTTGATTTGCCACTAGTTTAATTGAATATAAAAATTTTTAAAAGTTTATACATCAGCCTTAGGCCATGTATAAACCACCATTTACATGTAATACCGTACCGGTAATGTAACCTGCTTTATCACTTGCAAGGAAACTCACCGCATTTGCGATATCTTGTGGCTCACCTAAGCGATTTAAAGCCACTTGATCACTCATTTTTTTGCGAATGTCTTCACTAAGTGCATCTGTCATTTCTGTTGCGATGAAACCTGGTGCCACACTGTTCACAGTGATTTGGCGGCTACCCATCTCTTTTGCAAGACTACGGCTAAACGCTTCAATACCTGCTTTTGCAGCAGAGTAGTTCGCTTGGCCTGGGTTTGCAAAATGCGCAACAACAGAACTAATATTAATAATGCGGCCAAAGCGCGCTTTTGTCATACCTTTAAGCACACGTTTAGATAAACGATATACAGCTTTAAGGTGAATGTTGAGAATGTCATCCCAATCATCTTCTGACATGCGTAGCAATAGATTGTCTTTCGTGATACCCGCATTATTAACCAAAACAAGCACAGGGCCATAGTTCTGTTCAATATGAGAAACGACTGCTTCAATCTCATCGAGATTACGCACATCGAGAGCTAAACCTGCACCTTGCTCACCAAAGCTTTCACTTAACTTTTGTGCACCAGATTCAGATGTCGCAGTACCTACAACAAAATAACCGTCTTGAATAAGTTGCTGGGCAATTGCAGCGCCAATGCCCCGACTCGCGCCCGTTACTAATGCAACTTTGCGTTCTTGTGTCATGCAATTTTTCCTTCTGCCACTAAAACAGCATTTAGGGCATCTTCCATTTTACTCTTGCTATCAATCGCAAAAGCTTTTTCTATATTTGGTAAACGCTTCGCGAGATTACTCAATACTGTACCAGGGCCACACTCAACAACGTAGTGAATACCTTGGTCTTGTAAGAACTGCATCGTGTCTGTCCATTGTACAGATTGGTACAATTGAGCAGTCAACGCCTGACGCAATTGAGCAACATCGGTAGCTATTCCCGCGTTGACATTTTGTATTACAGGTATGGTAGGCAGCTCAATGGCAGTTTGTTCCAAAGCTTCTGCAAATTTTTCAGCAGCAGGCTTCATCAATGAACAATGCGAAGGAACTGACACAGGTAAAGCAATTGCCTTAGCAGACTGCTCTTTTGCCAAAGCCATTACTTGTTGTACAGATGCTGTACTTCCGGCAATTACGACTTGGCCTTGTGAATTATAGTTTGCAGCTTCTACTGAGCCTTGACCTTCTGCATTCACGATTTGGCAAAGTTCAACCACTTTTTCATCAGCCAAACCAAGGATTGCAGCCATAGCACCTTCCCCTTGAGGAACAGCGCTTTGCATGAGTTTGCCACGCAAATTCACGAGTTTCACTGCATCTGCCAAGCTCATAGATCCTGCAGCAACCAAAGCGCTGTATTCACCTAGAGAATGCCCTGCAAGG
>NZ_JZFB01000006.1:45132-53286 GCF_001188385.1 Acinetobacter sp. V2
ATAAAGCGATACTGGCAGTTAATAACACAGGTTGGGTATTTTCTGTTTGGTTGAGACCTTCACCACTTTGCGCAATATGCCACAGATCGAATCCAAGCGCATCTGAAGCTTCCGCAAAGGTTTGCCCAACCCCACTAAACTGTTCTGCTAGTTCAGCAAGCATACCGACTTTTTGTGAACCTTGACCTGGAAACACAAACGCAGTTTTTGTGGCTAAAGCTACTTGTTCAAGACGTTTAGCAGACATAAGAAATCCTTTTTTGGGTTTTCACTCATTTCTGGAGCGGAAATTTAACATGTTATTTATATTTTTATAATTGCGAAAAACAACAAAAAAAGGGAGCTTTCGCTCCCATTTTTTCTATACTTAAGCATCACGCTTAATGCATATCATACAATTATTCAGCATCAGCTGCTTTAGCGAATAATTGACGACCACGGTAGAAACCGTCTTTAGTCACGTGGTGACGACGATGAGTTTCACCAGTTGCTTGGTCTACTGTTAATGCATTCTCGGTTAAAGCGTCATGTGAACGGCGCATGTCACGGCGAGAGCGACTTTTACGGTTTTGCTGAACGGCCATGATGGCTCCTTACAAAGATCGAAAAAATGGATCAGAACAAATTCAGTTGTCTTATCTCACAATTATATCACAAATTATGAGTTAAGTTTACCCTTCAAACCTGCCAAAACATCAAACGGGTTATCCCGTTTTTCTTCAACAACATTTTGAATGGTAGGTTGATGTTTATTTTCACAAGCATCATGCTTGGGAGATAAAGGCATCAACAATAACAGTTCATCTTCTAGTAATGCGAGCAAGTTAATCGAGGCTGGCGTATCATAATCACCTTTCGTCGAAGACTCACTTTCACCTAAAACGATGAAATCAGCATCCTCATCCAAGCGCTCTATCAGTGACTCATCATCCACTAATGCAATATGAAAGTCTAAGACAAGAGGCATTTCAACAGGTTCCAAACAACGTTGGCACTCCATTGGAACTATCGTGTCCATATGACCATCCATCCACACAATGCGATGATATGCATCCATTGATAGCTTACAGTCTATGTTGATCAATTGGTTATCAATTGATCCAACAGCTTCACGAGCGATACGAGCAAAGCGAGACAGGGGCAGTTGACCTGACCATGTAAAGCCTTGTTCAGCCCATTTAAACGGCTCAATCTGTGCCGGAAAGGTATTTGCTGACATAATTAAGGCGGCAATTCTACAAATTCATCGGTACTCTGTCAAAGATTAAGATACAATTTTGCACTTCTTTAGACAGAACTCGGGGTAAATTAAGCAATGCACCTGTTGCAGCCGCAACCTGAAGTTAACACTTCATTACTCGTTTGCACCCATTCAACTCATCAGAACACTCTTGTACCTGACATAGTGCAACTCTCACCATGGTCAAGCTCAAAATCGGAGTCTGAGCAAGTCGATTGGCTTATTTTACACTTTAATCACTGGTTTTCCCACCATAATGTGACATTAGTTCGTGGAGATTTTGAACCAGAATATTTCCCTGCAACAAATATGGAACCTGCCAAGATTCAATTTGCCCATGGTTTCTTTAATAGTGCCTTGCATGAAATTAGTCATTGGTCTATTGCAGGTGAAAAAAGACGTCTATTACCGGATCTAGGATATTGGTACGCTCCCGATGGCCGTACGCAAGAACAGCAAAGTCTATTTGAACAAGTAGAAATTAAGCCTCAGGCAATTGAATGGTTGTTTGCACAGTCTTTTGGTAGAAAATTTAGAGTCTCGCTTGATAACCTGACAGGTGATGGCGGAGATGGCAAAATATTTAAAGATAATGTCTATGCTCAAGTACAACGTTACTTTTCAGGTGAAGCCAAGTTGCCACGTGATGCAGCAGCATTTATTGGTTTTATTTGCCAATGTACACGTTCAGGCCTAGCATTACAATTAAATGAATTTAAACGTGAACTCCTTGATTAATTGACAAAAAAACCACGTTAATTACTTGCATAGGCTGTTTAAAAAGCCTAATAATTATTTTAACACTGGCGTGATGGAGTCTCTAAAATATGATGCATTTACATGTACATCCTGAAAATCCACAGCAACGCCTTATTAGCCAAGCGGTTGAACGCATTCGTGCCGGAGATGTTGTGGTTTATCCTACCGATGCAGCCTACGCGATTGGATGTCAAATCGGTAATAAAAATGCCATGGAACGTATTGCGCAGATTCGTGGTTTAGGACCTAAACATCAATATGCCATTATGTGCTGTGACTTATCAGATATTGCAACGTATGCAAAAGTTGATAATGCGACATATCGTTTATTGAAAGCGAATACCCCTGCTATAACGACATTCATTTTACCTGCAACAAGTGAAGTTCCTCGTAGGTTAATGCATCCTAAAAAGAAAACGATTGGCTTACGTATTCCAAGTAATCCAATTTGTCAGGCTTTATTACAAGAGCTTGGTGAGCCCCTACTTACGAGTACATTAATTTTACCGGGCCAAGAAGACCCTCTAGATGATCCTTACGATATAGAAAATCAGCTAGATAAACGAATCGATGTATTTATTGATGGTGGTTTCGGTACTTTAACAAGCACAAGTATTGTTGACTTATCGGGTGAGCATCCTGAAATTATCCGTCGTGGTATTGGCGATGTAAGTGCTTTTGAATAAGCACTTACAATTTTACCAATAGTTTTAAAAAAAGTATTATCACTCAAAAAAATACTCTTTATTTATTTTGGATTTTTTTTACACTTTAGTCGTTAAGTAATTTATTAAAAGGCACAATTCATTTAGAATGATTTTCACTATCTGCTGTTCTTCTGTTTACAGCTCTCTTTGACTTGAATAACAAGTCTCATGCTTTTGAAAATTCGCGTGGCTTATAATCGTAATGAATCAATCACTTCATCAATCCATGGAAGACGCTCCACACATCCGTGTTTTAGATGAGTGGCATGACAAGATTCCTGAAGATCTCTATATTCCTCCTGCTGCATTTGAGATTTTGCTCGAACAGTTTGAAGGTCCCCTAGATTTTTTAATTTATCTGATTCAAAAAAACGGTTTTGATTTAATTCACGTCGATATTGCGCCTATAGCAACTCAATATTTAACTTATATGGATAGTATGAAATCCTTAAATATTGAGTTAACCGCTGATTATATGGTGATGGCCGCTTTATTGGCAGATTTAAAGTCTCGCCTGCTTTTACCAAAGCCAACAATCATCAGTATTGAAAAAGACCCTAAACAAGAACTTATTGACCGACTTGAAACCTATCTACGTATCAAGCAAGCGGCTGAATGTTTGGGTCAAATGCCAATTCTTGAGCGTGATACATTCAGCGCAAATGTGAGCTTAGGTCATATTGCTCCTGTTTATGAAGGCTATGATATTTCAGCATTGCATGACGCATTGTTCTGTGTGTTTAACCGACCAGAACCTATTACGCATGTTGTAGCTCAAGAGCCTGTCTTACTAGAAGAACGCATTGCATATATTGAAGAGAAATTAGAGTCTGGTGACGTGTTAAGTTTTAAAGAATTACTCAATCCTCTGCAAGGTCGCATGGGAATGGTTGTGACATTTATGGCTGTTTTAGAGTTAACTCGACAACAGCGAATTAAAATTATTGCCTCAGGTATTGAAGCTCCGTTAGCAATTCAAGGATCTTCAATATGAGCTTTGAACAAAATAATACGGATTTGTCATTAGCTGACATCCATCACGAAGTCTTATTACAACTTGAAGCTATTATTTTTGCCAGTGAAGCGCCCGTTTCAATTGCCCGTTTAAAAGAAGCATTTAATAATCAATACAATAAACAACAGCTTCGTCAACTTTTACAACAGCTCGCGCTATTACAACATGGCCGATCTATTGAGTTGATTGAAACAGCGCAAGGGTTTCGCTTTCAGGTACGATCTAAATATCGTAGTATTATTGCTCAAATTTGGCCAGAGCGACCAACAAAACTGTCGCCTTCATTACTAGAAACCCTGGCTGTCATTGCTTATCATCAACCGGTTACCCGCGCTGATATTGAACAAATTCGTGGTGTGTCTAATAATAGTCAGATTCTTAGAACACTATTTGACTGGAACTGGATTAAAGAAGCCGGTTTTAGAGATTTACCCGGAAGACCCGCGTTGCTAATTACAACGCCTCAGTTTCTGAATGCTTTTGGTCTAGCATCGCTAGGCCAATTGCCTCCCCTACAGAACGCCAAGGAAGCCTTTATGGCTCTCGATGCAAATGCACCGAAATCATAAAGAGGTGGACTGTTGATCATTATGTCTAAGGTTGTGCTGTCATGAGTGAAAAATTGCAAAAAGTATTAGCGCGAATCGGATTAGGTTCCCGCCGATATATGGAAGAGGTTATTGCCGCAGGACGCGTGAGTGTAAACGGTCGTGTTGCCCAAGTGGGTGAGCGCATTGAACCAGGCGATGAATTACGCATTGATGGCCGTAAAGTTCAGTTTCAAATTGAAGACGAAATTCGTCGCCGTGTATTGATTTACTATAAGCCAGAAGGCGAAATCTGTTCACGTAATGATCCTGAAAAACGCCCGACTGTATTTGATCATTTGCCACAAATCGCGAATGACCGCTGGGTAATGGTAGGTCGTCTAGATATTAACAGTACTGGCTTATTACTATTTACAAATGATGGTGAGCTTGCTAACCGCTTAATGCACCCGTCAAATGAAGTTGAACGTGAATATGCTGTTCGAGTTATGGGTGAAGTAACACCTAAAATACGCCAAAACATGGTAAATGGCGTAGAACTTGAAGATGGCCCTGCTAAATTTGAATCTTTCTCGGAAATTGGCGGTGAAGGTATTAACCGCTGGTACCAAGTTGTGGTGAAAGAAGGCCGTAACCGTGAGGTTCGTCGTATTTTTGAATCACAAGAACTTAAAGTAAGCCGCTTATTGCGTACGCGCTACGGTACAGTTATTTTACCACGCGAATTACGTACTGGCCGCTGGATGGAACTCGATAAAACTGATATCGATAATCTAGCAAAATCTGTTGAGTTAAAACCACGTCAAGGTACAGGTTTATTTGGTATGGCAAAACGTCGTACTGACCGTATGACTGAAAAGCCAATGGCTGCTCGTCGTGGCGGTTACTTACGCCAACAACGTCGTGATGAAGAAAAAGAAGCTCCGGCTAACACGGGTAACCAACGTAAATCGACTGGTTTTAACCGTGGTTCTAAGAAGTTCTAAGATTTAATGATATAAAAAAACCGCTCAAATCAGAGCGGTTTTTTTATATCTTTTTTAATTTAATTCATTTTTTCCAGTTCAATCCATTCAGCTTGAGGGAAATGAACTGCTAAATAGTCTTTCAGATAGTTTGAAGTATCTTGAGAAATTAATGGATCTTTTGATTCATCTTTTAAGTTATAGACCAAAGCTTTTAATTTAAGGCCACGAGACTTAAGTGCTTCAAGACTAAGTAAAGTATGGTTAATACTTCCTAAACGGCCTGATGTTACCAAAATAACTGGGAACTGGTGCTGAGCAACATAATCAATGCTAAGCAGACTGGTAGTTAGTGGCACCATTAAGCCGCCCGCACCTTCTAACAATACAATTTCAAAACGCTCTGCCAATGTTTGCGTCGCATTTTCAATTTTTTGAAAATCAATTTCTCGGTTATCTAGGCGTGTTGCAAGATGAGGCGAAGCAGGATAGCTAAAAATTTCAGGCATAGTTAGCTTGTCATGATCTTCTTGAAACCAGCCCTGCCCCATAATTTCACGATGCTTTTCAATATCTTCAGAAATATCAGCATTACCCGTCTGAATGAGTTTTTGGGTAATCACTTTTTTACCCTGCTCAGTCCATAATTTTGCTAAAAAACCTGTAGCGTAGGTTTTACCAATGTCGGTATCAATCCCACTCACAAAATAGATCTGGCCACTCATTTACTTCACTCTCCGGGCAATACAATAAATCGGATGGTATGTTAGGGAATATCCCTCAGCGTACTTAAACCGATCATAATCTTGATAAAACTGTTGTAGAGTTTGCTTAGTCCAACGATGCTGAGCAGTTGCCGTTACTCCTGTTGCTTTTAAATGCTGTAACACGGCTTTAGGCGAATCAAAATAGAGCTGAGTTTCCGACTCTGACAAATGCAAAATCTCAAAACCAGCATGAGTTAAGGCACTATTCCAACTTTCAAATGACCAATAACTTAAGCCTTGGCCTGTCAGCTCTTTAATTTCCATTAAATTCTGAGAGCCGAATGTTGAGAAGCATAACCAGCCTTGATCAACTAAAGCCCCATTACAACGTTCGAGTAAACGCGGTAAATCCTGCATCCATTGCAAAGCAGAACCTGAAACAATCATATCGAGCTGCTGGGGAAACTCTAAAGTTTCAATATCCCCAATCAACCATTTCAGATTTTCTTGATGATTGAAGTGCTGCTGCACATCTGCATACAGATCATTCAAAATTAACTCTTCAATCTGAAAAGATGCAGTAATAAGACGAGTTAAATTGCCAGAACCACAACCGATTTCAAAAACACGTGACATCGTACTTGGGCAAAACTGCTTTAGTAAGCCCGTTAAATTTTGACAAATTTGTTTTTGAACAATTGCATGCTCTGAATAGCTTTGCCCAGCTTTGGCAAAACGCTGGGCAACCAAGTTTTTATTCAAACTCACAGAAAACTCACCAATTCTTCAAGCTCATGTTGCTGTACCATTGACGTTAAAGAAATACGCAAACGCGCACTATTTTTAGGTACTGTTGGTGGGCGTACAGGCATGGCATAAAAGCCGCTTTCTTGAACGTGTTTTGCCTTATCGATCGCAGCCTGACTTTCTCCAACAATAACTGGAACAATATGACTAGTCGACGGGCTTACATAACCCTTTTGTACAACGGCTTGTTGAAGATATTGGCTAATATTTTTTAAGTGTTCACGCTGAGGTTGAGCAACTAATACTTTTTGGAATATAAAGTTTACCCAAGCTACAATAATAGGAGGTTGAGAGGTCGTAAAAATAAGCGGACGCATTTTATTAATAAGATAGTCTTTAATAATTGGATCGCAAATAATGTAACCACCAACTGCTGCTAATGCTTTACCGAAGGTACCAACTAGAAAATCAATTTCCTGAATCACATTATATTGTTCAGCACATCCTAAGCCTTGCTGACCACGAGCACCAATTGAGTGTGCTTCATCGACATATAGCATGGTTTTAGCAAAACGTTTTTTAAGCTGGACTAATGCGGCTAAATCCGTTTCATCACCATCCATACTAAAAATACTTTCTGTGACCACAATGATTCGTTCAATCTTGTCATCATCATGATACTTTTGCAGAAGTTGTTCTAAGTGCTGTAAATCATTATGTCGATAACGCACATACTGCGCACCAGATAGACGTATACCGTCAATCATGCTCGCATGGACTAACTTATCTGCCAAAATTAAAGTTTTACTATCAGCAACAGCAGGCAAAATACCAATATTCATGTGATAGCCACTATTAAATAGCAGAGCCGACCGACCACCAAATGCTCTACTTAGGCTATTTTCCAACTGTTCATATTCATCAAAGTTACCTGTCAATAAACGGGCCGATGAAGAACTAAAATAGCTCCGCTCTAACGGCAAGCTATCTAAAAACTCTTGGCGAAGATTTAAATCAGCCGCCAGTCCAAGATAATCATTTGAAGCTAAGTTGAGCATTGTTTTATTTTGAATTGTAATAAAACGCCCATGCTGCACATTTTGGGTAAATTGTCTGAAATTACCTTGTTGTTTTAACTCATCTAGCTCGTTAGCAAAATGATCAAGCAATGACATCTTAATGTGCTCCCTGTAACGTTTTAACAACGTCAACCAATTGTTCAAGCAAATCACTTAGCTTTTGTTGAGTGATGACATACGGTGGCATCACATAAACCAGTTTGCCAAAAGGACGAATCCAAATTCCACGATCTACAAATTGTTGCTGTAAAGTTTTCATATCGACATTAAAGGTAAGTTCTACTACCCCAATTGCACCTAGCACTCGTACATCAGCAACATAATCAAGCTGACTTAAAGGCGTTAAATATTGGCTAAGTTGTTGCTCAATTCGCTTAATATTGGCTT
>NZ_JZFB01000006.1:53328-76256 GCF_001188385.1 Acinetobacter sp. V2
AACAGCGCAAGCAAGCGGATTGGCCATAAAGGTTGGACCGTGCATAAATACCCCAGCCTCACCGCGACTAATCGTTTCTGCAACATACTTTGTAGTTAAAGTCGCAGACAAAGTCATATAGCCGCCTGTTAATCCTTTACCTATGCACATAATGTCTGGCTCAACTTGTGCATGTTCCCACGCAAAGAGCTTACCCGTACGACCAAAACCAGTAGCGATTTCATCAAAAATTAATAACAGATGATATTTTTCACAAAGCGCTTTAGCCTGACGTAAATATTCAGGATGATAAAAACGCATGCCCCCTGCACCTTGAACAATTGGTTCGATAATGAGTGCAGCAAGATTTTCATGATTTTGCTGAATAGCCTGTTCTAGCTCAGCAATATCTTGAGGATTCCAATCTTCATGAAATTTGGTTTGAGGCGCAGCTACGAAAAGACGGTTTGGTAAGCTTGTGCCAAAAATCTGATGCATACCTGTAACAGGATCACAGACTGACATCGCATTCCATGTATCACCGTGATAACCAGAACGCGTAGTAATAAAATTTGTTTTTTGTGGTTGACCTTGTGCTGTCCAAAATTGCACAGCCATTTTCAAAGCCACTTCAACAGCAACCGACCCTGAATCTGCATAAAAAATTTTATCGAGACTTGGCGGTGTAATTTTTAAAAGAATTTTCCCAAGTTCAATTGCAGGATCATGAGTTAGCCCACCAAACATGATATGTGACATGTTCTGTAATTGATCTGTCACTGCCTGATTGAGTTCAGGGTGGTTATAGCCGTGAATTGCACACCACCAAGACGACATACCATCAATTAAAGTTTTACCATCATCTAGTTCAATCGTTGCCCCATAGGCACGTTTCACTTTAAATGTGGGTAAAGGTTGGGTCATTGAAGTATAAGGATGCCAAATATGTTCTAAATCAAAATTATCGGTCATCCTATTTACCCTTTTACAGCGTTCAAATCTTTCATTGAACACATGTTAAACCTGTTAAGAATGAAAGAAAATTGCGATATCAATCAAAGCTTATTAACTTTGCTGATGAATTGTTAAAAATTGGCAGATTTCTTCAATTGTTCTTTTGACCTGTAGGTAGGGAAAAGCATGTGTAGCATCTTTTAGTAGCTTGTAACTTATATTTTTTGTCACTATATCTTTAAAATTTTCCATAATTTTGCAAGGAATGACATTATCTTGTTCCGCAAACAGATGAAGCTGTGGTCCCAGATAGTTTTTTACGTTACTTACCAGATTTAATTGTTCAAGCATTTGTAAACCTTCTAATAAAAGTTCATTTGAAGGCGGGCTTGCTATATTTTGTACGCTTATCCAATCTTGTTTAGCTTGAGATGAGCCAAGTGTAATTAAATAATAAAAGCGCTTTAAAGTGGCTTGCGGGTTCTGTAAAAAAGACGCTTTAAATTGACTAAATACATCAGTAGACATTGCTGTTTGCCAATTGTCATTGGCAACGAAACAAGGGTTTGAAGCGAGCGTAATTAAAGTTTTTGTTTGCCCTGTTTGCTTGTAAAAAATATCAACCAGTTTAGTCGCTAACTGCCCACCTAAAGACCAACCGATTACCACATCAACTTCAGCCACTAAATCAAGCTGTGCTTGAAAGTTACACTCTAAAACATTAAAAATATTAATAAGTTGAGTTTCAAAACCCTTTTTTTCCAAATGCAATTTTAGAGATTGCAAAGGTTCCACGCCTACTCCCCAACCAGTAATTAATAAAATTTTATTTTGTAACTTCATATGCCTGTCCAAAGCCAACTTTATAAGGATTATATAATATTATCGTTTTAAAATATCTTTTAAAATCAATATAAAAATTGAATTTCAAAAAGCAAAATCAATGATTTATGAGGATTTAATATTCTGAAATATATTGATAAACAAGACCTGCATTATTCATATTAAATATACAAAACTTTAATTATCTAAACATTGAAGCCACTCAAAAAACAACATAATCCACACTTCGCCTATAAATCCATTATGCAATGTAATTAATGTTAATACTTATGTTTTTTTATTAAAAGAAATGACTCATCAATTCATTTTAATGTTAGAAGATTAATTATTAAACAAAATATATTGGGAAGGCTAATATGAACAGTCAAAGTACAATATCTGATGGGAGAGAAAAAAATACATATTTTGTTACACCAGATGATATTATAAAAACTTTATCTTTAGATAAAAATTACTGCTTATTTTTGGATATTGATGGAACGTTAGCACCATTCCAAATTAATCCTGAAAAAAGCTTTATTCCAAACACTACATTAGAAACTATAAAAAAAATTATTAAATTCAATATACCCGTTATTGCTGTAACAGGTCGAGATGTAGACACAGCTTCCAAACTACTACAGCCTATTGAGATCCCTGTTGCTGGTTTGCATGGTTTAGATATTTATTTTGGCTCAGATCATTATATTCGACCAGATTTAAGTTCGATTAATTTTAAAAAATTAAAACAAGATATTATGAAATCTTGTGAGAAATATCCTGAATTATTAATTGAGGATAAAGGATATTCTATTGCTTTACATTACCGAGAAAATCCTACTCTAGAAAATGATGCCATTAATATTATGCATCAGATTAATCCTGATTATCCGCAATTAAAAATAAATCATGGGAAATTTGTTGTTGAGTTAATACCAAACCAAGCTGACAAAGGTAAAGCAATTCAAACTATATTAAATCATCTTAATTTACCTTCTGTAGTACCGATTTTTATAGGAGATGATTTAACAGATGAATCTGGTTTTATTTTTATTAATCAGCACTCTGGTCTCACGATTAAAGTGGGGTCTGGTGAAACACAAGCTAACTATAGATTAAAAGATATTGATAATGTCGCGAATTTTCTTCTTTTATTTAAAAACAGAATAAAAAGCTTATATGTCAAAAATAGCCAAAATGAGAATGGAGAACAAATATGTCTAAATTAATTGTGTTATCGAACAGAATAAGTATGCCATCAGGTAAAGCTTCAGCAGGTGGCCTTGCCGTGGCTGTGCAAGATGCTTTGAATGATAGTAATGGTATTTGGTTAGGCTGGAATGGTCAGCAAATCACAGATGGCGAAGCACCAGAATTTGAGCAGGCCTATTCTGAAGGAATTGATTACATTACCTGTCCTCTTACTCATCAACAATACGCGCAATATTACTGTGGATTTGCAAATAAGGTTCTCTGGCCAGCAATGCATGCCCGAGAAGATCTGATTGAATATAATGCGCAAGAATATAATACCTATCAAAAGGTCAATCGGTTATTTGCTGAAAAATTAAAACAGCTTGCACAGCCTGACGATCTTATTTGGATACATGATTATCACTTTTTTAGTGTGGCACGTTACTGCCGTGAATTAGGTATGCAAAATAAAATTGGTTTCTTCTTACATATTCCTTTTGCTAGCCTAAATATCTGGCACAAAATTCCAGTAGCTCGAGAATTAATTCAAGACTTGAGTCAATATGATGTTATTGGCTTACAAACTCAGATCGATCAAAATGCATGTATGCAGACTTGTCTAAATTTACTCGAGGCTCAGAAAATTCAAAGCAACAGTATTAGCTATAAAAAACGTCAAATATTAATTAAGTCGTACCCAATTGGTGTTCAGCCAGAGATTATACAAAAGCAAGCGCAACAAGATTTGGCCACCTCTTCCGTGTTTAATTTTGAAGAAATCCCACGTCAAAAAACTATTATTGGGGTTGATCGTATTGATTACTCAAAAGGTTTACTCGAAAGATTTAATGCGTTTGCAACCTTTTTGGAAACCAGCCCCGAATATCATGGTTTAGTTCGACATCTTCAAGTGGCAATACCTTCTCGTACCGATATTCCAGCTTATCAACGTTTATACCAACGTTTTAAAACCAAGCTAGAGTTAATTAACGAAGAGTTTGCACATGAAGACTGGAGACCGGTAGATTGCTGCTATGACACGGTTCAACACCATAATCTTATGCACATTTACCGCCATTCAGATATTTGCTGGATCAGTTCACTACGCGATGGTATGAACCTAGTCGCTAAAGAGTATATTGCAGCCCAAGATCCAGAAAATCCTGGGGTACTCATTTTATCTAAATATGCTGGAGCTGCTGAGCAGATGTCTCAAGCCTTGATTGTTGATCCGCAAGATAGAGCGGCAATGATGGATACTTTAAAAATGGCTTTAGAAATGTCTAAAACTGAGCGTATTAATCGTTATCAGCAATTGATAGAGGGATTAACAACTTCTGATCTTACCAATTGGCGAAATAACTTCTTGGATGATTTAGAAAAGACACCAACTCTACTGATGAAGCCTCAGCGATTATTACAAGATAATTATCAATCTATCTATCAAGTTTTATAAATTTAAAAAAGAACATCGAGAAATTTAATTTCTCGATGTTCACTATAGGGTATCTATTATTTATAAATTAATTTGTCTTGATTAATGTAAAACGGTTAAGTAAAGCAATAACAAAAAGTAATACAGCTACGCCTGTTAAAACCGTGCTTAAACCAGTCCATTCACCAATTAAACCGATTAAAGCTGGTCCACTTAATGAGCCTGTATAGGCAATCGTAGATACTAGAGAAAGTGCTGCTGCTTTCGGCATCTTGTTTTGTCGACCTACGCGAGAAAACATCACTGGCACAATATTAGAACAACCTAATCCTAATAGCGCATAACCTAATACAACCACTTGCCACACGGGTGCTGTCACAATAACAGCCATACCAATCGCAGCCCCAATTGCACTATAAGTCACAATATTTTTTTCGCCCCATTGCTTAAGCAAGACATGACCTGCAAAACGACCAGTGGTCATGCTAAGAGCAAAGAAAGTATATGCAAGACCAGCAAAAGCAGGATTAAGTTGATATTTACTTGTTAAATAAATACCACCCCAGTCCATTGCTGCACCTTCTGATAAAAAGGCAATAAAACACATCATACCAATAAGCAGAATAATGCCATCGGGACGATAACGTTTTTGGAGTGCTTGAGTTGTATCTTCATGTGGCTTTTCATCCTGTTCAAAAGACGTTAAACAAGAAGGAATAGCAACACCACCAATAACAAGCAAAATCATAACGACTGATAAAGTACTCATTAAGGGTGAAAGACCTACTGCCAATAGTGCTGTCACAAGCATAGCGCCCGTTAAGCCACCAAGACTACACATTCCATGGAAACTAGACATGAGCGCTCGCAAGCTATGTTTTTCAACAACCACTGCTTGTAAATTAATAGCCACTCCAAGACACCCTGCTGCCGATCCAAAGACAAACAATGCTACAGCCATGGTCACAATGCTGCTCCACATCGTAAGGCTAGGCAATAAAACCATTAACAACATCAATGCCAAAGCAATTAACGGACGACATCCCCAGCGCTTTACTAAAGCACCAGTCGCAGGCATAGCGATCATTGAGCCAATACCCATACAAAGCAAAAGTAAACCAAAATCAGCATGATTTAAGTTTAAGCGCTGCTGTGCAAAAGGAATAAGAGGTGCCCAAGCTGCTGTCGCAAAACCTAAGCTAAAAAAGCTTAGTCGTGTTGCAAGACGCTGTGTGCTTAAGAGAGTAGCTGTGTCTAAAACAGCAGGTTTGGTAAATAACATATTTCGCGAACTCACCATAAAATCATTGGCGATCCATACCAACCGATTTTCCATAGAAAAACCCTTGCCTCATTAAATTTCTAGGCAAGGGTTTTGTTGGCGAAATTATAAACAATTTCATAAAAAAAACAGGGGGTGCGATACAATTTTTCTGACTTTTTTGTAACTACCAAAGCCTTATATAGTAAGGCTTTGAATATGTTCAATTTGACAAAATTAACATTTAAGCAATGAGTTGATTTTATAAATATAAGCCAATAAAAACCCAGCTTAAGCTGGGTCTTTTTATTAAATTTGAGATTGAATATAGTTTTGTAAGCCAATTAACTCAATTAAACGTAATTGTTTTTCTAACCAGTATGTATGATCTTCTTCAGTATCTGATAATTGTTGACGCAACATATCACGGCTAATGTAATCGCCCTTCTCTTCACAGAGTTTGATACCTGTCGCTAACTTTTCGCGAACATGATATTCAAGCGCCAAATCAGCTTTTAAACAAGATACAACGTCTGTACCAACATTGATATCTTCACGATGCATGTTTGGTTTAGCACCTAAGAACAATACACGGCGAATGATCGCATCAGCATGAGAAGCTTCTTCTTGCATCTCATGATCAATACGTTCATAAATTTTATTTAGGCCCCAATCCTCATACATACGAGAATGGATTAGATATTGATCACGGGCAGCCAATTCTCCGCCAATGAGCATATTTAAATAGTCTATGACTTCTGGATTGCCACGCATAATAAATCTCCTATCGTATGAAGACTATTATGGGCAATCTTAAAAATGATTGCAAAATAAAAAATAGTTAAGTTTATGATTTTTATCAAATTAAAATGAGAAACATACGCATTTGCAGTTTAAGTTATTTAAATTTCCTGTGCAAAAAGAAACGCTTGTCTGATTTATAAGCTCAAACAAGCGTTAAAATATAACTTAAACCATCAATTTATAAATTTGTAACTAAAATCAATGGTTCTTATTTCGGTAGACCTATTCGCTTAAAGTCTGCCCGTAGCTCGCCATAAGTGATAGGAAATCAGTCTCATTCATAACAGCAATACCAAGTTTTGCTGCTTTCTCTAATTTCGAACCAGCCTTTTCGCCCGCAACAACGCATTTGGTCTTGCTTGATACACTACCGCTTACACGCGCACCTAATGCTTGTAGCATTTGAGTCGCCTGATCACGGGTCATTTGCTCTAATGTGCCTGTTAACACCCAGCTTTCACCATTTAACGGCTGACGTGTTGGAGCTGTTGGCGCATCCCAATGAATTCCAGCTGCAATTAAACGATCAAGCACTTCAATATTATGTGGTGCCAAGAAAAAGTCAGCAATCCACTCTGCGGTAATATCACCGACATCTGGGGTTTTCTTTAAAGCCTCAACATCAGCAGCTTTAAGTGCTTCTAGAGTTTGGAAAGTATTAGCCAACATTCTAGCTGTTGTTTCACCCACCCCACGAATTCCCAGAGCATAAATAAAACGAGCAAGCGTTGTCTTCTTACTGGCTTCAATGGCATCAATCAGGTTTTGTACCGATTTCTCACCCATTTTTTCAATACCGAGCAAAGTTTCTCGGTGCTCATGCAAATGGTAAATATCGGCAACATCTTTGAGCAAATCGAGATGTAATAAAGACTCTACCCAGCGATCGCCCAGACCTTCAATATCAAGAGCTTTACGTGATACAAAATGGCGAATCGCTTCAATTCGCTGTGCAGCACAATAAAGTCCGCCAGAACAACGTGCTAAAGCTTCTCCTTCAGGCATTACAACTGGTGAGGCACAAACAGGACAGCTTTCAGGTAAATGTACAATTTCAGCGTCAGGTGAACGGAATTCTGGCCAAACTTTTTCTACTTTAGGAATAACATCGCCCGTACGATAAACACTAACAGTATCGCCCACACGCACATCTAGACGATGGATTTCACCAATGTTGTGTAAAGTTACGTTGGAAACCGTTACTCCTCCTACAAATACAGGGTTTAAACGCGCTACAGGGGTTAAAGTACCTGTACGCCCTACTTGCCAATCAATCTGATCAACTGTAGTTAATGCAGCTTGTGCAGGGAATTTATAAGCAGTTGCCCAACGTGGCTCACGACTCAAGAAACCAAGTTGTTGTTGTTGTTTTAAGTCATCAACCTTTACGACCATTCCATCAATTTCAACTTGTAGATCTGGACGCTCTTGCTGAATTTGCTCATAACGCTGCTGTACTTCTTGAATTGAATTACACAGATATTGACGCTCAGCAATTTCAAATCCAAGTTGTGTGAGCCATTGTAGGCTGTCGTGCATGGTGGTTAAGTTATGGTTTGGTTCGCACTGGGCAATACCATACGCATAAAACGCTAAAGGTCTACTAGCAGCAATATTCGGGTCGAGCTGTCTTAAACTACCTGCTGCGGCATTACGTGGGTTCGCAAACGTTTTCTCACCTTTTGCTTCCTGATCGGCATTAAGCTTTTCAAAGCCAGACTTTGGCATGAGCACTTCACCGCGGACTTCAAGCAAACGTGGAATTTCAAAATGATCTGAATGCAACACTTTAGGCAAGTTACGAATCGTTTTGACATTTTGGGTAATGTCTTCTCCGGTTTCGCCGTCACCACGTGTAACACCACGTGTTAACACACCGTTTTCATACCAAAGCGAAATCGCAAGACCATCAAGTTTTAGTTCTACTTCGTATTGTACTTTTTGGTTAGGCAAACGCTCTTCAACACGGCGAGCAAATGCAAATAAGTCTTCCTGATTAAAAACGTTCCCCAAAGAAAGCATCGGAACGACATGAGTCACGCTTTGAAATTTAGAGAGTGCTTGGCCGCCTACCTTTGTAGTTGGAGAATCTGATTGAACCTGATCAGGATATTGCTCTTCTAAAGCTTTTAACTGGTGAAATAAATGATCATATTCACTGTCCGAGATTGTCGGCTGATCCATCACATAATAGGCGTGGTTATGCTTTGCAATCAGTTGAATAAGCTGACGCATCTGTTCGATCACGGAAGTTGTTGCCATTATGTTATTCACCATAAAAAAGGGTGGAAATTTCTCCACCCTGAGCTGCGACTAGATATGTTGCAATTATCGCAACGAACGTAAAAAATTAAAACTAGGCAGTCGCATGTGCCGGACGATAATCAATCACATGATGACGCCAGTGCTCTTTTAACTGTGGTGTAAATTCAAGATTATTTTCATCATAAACTTTGCCATCAATTTCACGAGCAATTAAACCTGCAATACTTGCCATCATGTCAAAACCAGTTACAGCTTTACTGTTTGGAAGCGCAAGGAAAAATGCCAACCCTTGAACTTGTTCACTAGACAAGGTTTCAAGATCAAACCCAGCTGGTCCATTGTCTGTCATACGTAATACTGAAAACATCAGTACGCTCGGCTCATCCGTATTTTCATAGCGATGGAAACATGACATTTCGCCATAACGTAAACCATATTTTAACAATACTTTAAGTGCTTTATCGCCAGACAACGCGCGACGCGGGTTCGGATAGACATTTAAAGCAATAATCTGTTCAGCCATTGCTAATGCACTTTCATCATCATAGCGTTGCTGTTCATGCAAATGTACATCCAGAATATTACTCTCGCCTTCAAATTCAGCAATTTCGGCAGTTTCAATATTTGGGTTTAAACTCAACTCAGGTTCAGTTTTTTCACTTTCAGTTTTCAAGTTTTCTTCTGATAAAGCTTCAATTTCTGATTTAACAGAAACCGTATCAACTAACTCAGCTGAACTGTCTGTGTTAATGGTAGAGCTTTTTACAGTTTCTTCAGATTTAATCTGGTCCGAAGAGTTTTCAACAGCGGGTTGAGTTGATTCGGCTGAAATTGATTGAGCAGCTTCTACAGCCAAAGTTTCTGTTGGTTTTGTTGTACTAGTTTCTACCGATGCAGATTCATTTAACGTCGGCTCTACTCGCTCTGTACTCGTTGCTGATACACGTTCAGCTTCAGCTTGTTCAAGCTGATCTCGCACATGTCTAGGTATAACTGGTTGATTACTATCAGGATTAATATGCAAATCACTGTCTAATGAGGGTTCGGCATGGTTTGACTTTTTTAAAATCATTTTTAAGCCAATTAGCATAATAATAATGGCGACAACGATGCCAATAATCGTATTGATTTCCATTCTATGACTCCGAAACTAACCCGTATTCTTTTGCCTGTTCTAAATCGACAGTGACTAATTTTGATGTACCCGGTTCAGGCATGGTCACACCCAACAAATCAGTTGCCATGGTCATCGCCAGCTTATTATGTGTAATGTAAATGAATTGTACATGTTCAGAAAGCTCTTTTACCAAATTACAATATCTCTGAACATTCGCATCATCAAGTGGTGCGTCCACTTCATCTAACACACAGAACGGTGCCGGATTTAATCTAAAAATCGCAAATACTAATGCTAACGCTGTTAACGCCTTTTCTCCACCGGAAAGTAATGCTAGAGAACTATTTTTCTTACCCGGTGGTCTTGCCATCAGTTTAACACCAGATTGCCAGTCATCTTCAAGGCTTAAACTCGCCTCACCACCATTAAAGACCTTTGGAAACAGATTTTGCAACTCTTGATTAATCTGATCAAACGTTGTCATAAACAACTTACGGGTTTCCTGATCAATGCTTTTCATCGCATCTTTTAATTGAGTTACCGTATTTTCCAAATCTTGAATCTGGTGACTCAACTCATCAAAACGCTGAGAAACTTCTTCAAACTCTTGTGAAGCAGCAAGGTTCACCGCCCCGATTTTTTCAAACTGTTTCTGTACTTTTTCCAGTTTTTGCTGGTGCTCAGTTAAATCGATTTGTAAGCCCTTTTGGACTTCGGCATTTAGCTCTTTAAGCTGTTCTTGGTAATGTTCACGATCTGACTTAGCCGCTTGCCATGCCAAACGCTTCTCTTCAAGTTGCTCTCTGAGTTGTTCATCTTTTTGTTGATATTGATGACGCTGATCTGTCAGGGTTTGTTGTTTTTCCTGCACACTATTGAGTTCAAGCTGCCATTCATTCCAGTTCTTTTGCAACTTTTCAGTTTGAGCAAATTGTTGCTGAAATTCTGACTCAAGATTTGGTAACTCTAATTGAATAGGGTCAACAAATTTTTTCGCTTGTTCCATTTGAGCATTAATTTGCTGATATTGGCTCTGCAAGAATGAGATATCTTTTTCAAGCAGCTCGATTTGTTGAGTGGTTTGCGTACTACTACGGCGTAAAATCTCGCGTTCTTGTTGCTGATGTTGTAGAGCTTGTTGCTGTTCTTCTAACTGCTCTGTTAACTCTTCTACCCGAAATTGCATAGTTTTATAATCAGGTAAAATGGTTTCAAGTTTGATTGCTAGAGCATGCAAATCAATTTCCAGATCGTCTTTTTGCATTGCATCTTCTTCAAGCTGCATATCTAGCTGAGCTAATTGATCTTTCAATTGTTGTTTTTGCAGTAAAAATGCTTGTGCTGCGGTTTGCTGTTTAGCAATTTGCACATCAAGCTGCTGTAAGTCTTTTTGTTTTTGTTTAACAACTTGCTGTTTCTGCTGCAAGTCAGACTGTAACTGTCCTAGCTCATCTTTCTGCTGAACTAAAATTTGATCTAATGCTTGTAATTCGGGTTGTTGCTTTTCAAGGGCTTGTTCAATTTCATCTAGACGAATACGGTGGCTCAGCATACCTTGTGCACTTTGACTTTCGTCATCATACATAAGGGCAATCACCCAATCCTGCCCGACATGATAGCCATCTAAAGTCAAAATAGACTGACCATGTTGTAGTTGCTTTTGCTCATTTAAAGCAACTGTCAAATCTTGTGCAATCGCTACATTCGAAAAGATTGATAGTTGTGGAGACTCAATCCAGTCATTTAAACAGGCTAAATTACCTTTAAATTGATTTATTTGCTCTGAAGGTTTTAACTGGCGAGCAATTCCTTCCTGAAAGGCCTGTTCAGTTTCAACAATATGAGCTTGCAACCATTTTGCTAAAAACTTTTCAACAATCTGCGCATGCGGTTTGCCTTGCTCTGTTAACTGTAGAGCCTGCATTAAACGTAGTGCATCTTGATGTTGCTTTGGACTTTGTTTAGCAACAAGCTGGCTTAAGTTTTTCTGCTCAGATAATAAAACCTGTATTTCTGTTTTTAGCGTTTGTTGCTGATTTTTGGTTGTCTGATGCGCTTGTTGAGACTGTTCAATCTGTTGCACATACTGCTCAATTCCAGTCTCTAACGTCGAGATTTCACGACGTAATTGCTGCTGTAGTTGCTCAAATTCACCCTGCTCATCTTCATGAACATGCGATTGAATCTGACTTGCTTGATGTTGCAACGTTTCTTTTTGCTGTTCAATGCGTTGAACATTTTTACCTAACTGCTCAATTTGAGCAGACATTTGCATTTTTTGCTGCTGTTGTTTTTCAACCTGAGCTTTTATTTGTTCAAATTGTTGCTGTGCTTGTTTTTGCTGAGATTGTAAATCAGCAAAGTTTTGTTCAGCTTCCGTTGCAGTATGCTCAATTCCAGTTAATGATTCAGTTTGTTCATCTAACTGATTATTGAGTGTTTCAAGTTGCAATTCCGAAAGTTGTAAACGTTCTTTAGTTTGGAATTTTTGCTGTTCTAACTGAGCGAGAGTCATACTATTTTGCTGGTATAAACTCTGTTTTTGTTCCAGAGTCATTTTCAGTTCAGATAGTTTTTTCTCAGCTTGTTGCCACTCTTGTTGTAGTGGTGAAGATTGCTGAATGAGGCGCTGAAATAAAGCACTGGTTGCTTCTAAATCATGTTCAATCGTACTTAACTCAGAGCGGACTAATTTAAAAGTCTCACCCAGTTCATTCATTTGAACTGTATATTCTTCTTGTAAGCGTACGCTTTTATCTGCCTGAAAGGACAGAATTTCAATTTTCAGGGTACGAATCTGGCTTTCCAGAGTTTTATATTGAACCGCTGCTTCTGATTGACGTTTAAGCGTCTTCAGCTGTGATTTTAACTCGAGGGCAATATCTTCTAAACGTGAAAGGTTTTGCTCAGTATGTTCAAGATGTTGCAAGGTTTCGCGTCGGCGAGCTTGATAGCGTGAGACACCTGCTGCCTCTTCAATAAAGATACGCATTTCTTCAGGCTTAGCATCAACCAGACGGTTAATCATGCCTTGTTCAATCACCGCATATGAACGCGGCCCTAACCCTGTTCCCAAGAAAATATCGGTGATATCACGACGGCGACAACGTGTGCCATTTAAGAAATATTCGGATTTACCTTCACGGGTGACCTGACGACGAACGGCGAGCTCATTATAGGCATTATATGACCCGCCCAATTTGCCATAGGTATTATCAAAACGTAGCTCCACACTCGCCACGCCCACTGGCTTACGCTTGGAGGTTCCTGTAAAAATAACATCTTGCATGCTACCACCACGTAGCTGACGAGCATTTGATTCACCCATCACCCAACGAATGGCATCAATTACATTTGACTTGCCACAACCATTTGGACCAACCACTGCTGTGCGGTTCGCCTTAAAATTTAAAGTTGTACTATCTGCAAAAGATTTAAAGCCGGAAAGTTTTAAACTGCTTAAACGCATAATGCCCTAACTAGCGGCGTGAGCGTCTTGCCCAGGCCAATTCAATCTGTTTCATTCGTGTCAGCGATTCCAACACAAGGTTACGTAAGTGTCGACAAAAATCTTCCATAAATAAAGCGGCTTGTTGTGATTTTCGGATCAAAATTGCATCAGTCACGAGTTTAAATAATGCAAATGCTTCTTGTAGTTCCCGCTTAGAGGTATTTAAGGTCAAAAAATAACTGCGACGTAGTGAAGGTAGTAACTCTTTATAAAACTTCATTAGGTAAGGGTTACCCACCATATCTTGCTGTTCAGCGAGATATTGAAAAACACCATCATAAAATTTTTCGATATCTCCTGCTTTTACATGCTCAAGAAGTTGTTCTAATAAGAGCTGCAATTGATCGGCTTCATGTGCGCGCCATGTTTCACTGATGCGTTGAACAATATGCCCCAATAACATCACGTTTGTGTCAAACAGTGCTTTAACCTGCTGTGCAGACATTTCTGAAACAATTGCCCCGCGGCGTGGAAATATCTCAATTAAATGAGTACGCTCTAATAATAACAATGCTTCACGAACTGATCCTCGGCTTACATCCAGCTCTTTGGCAATACGTAATTCTTGAATACGCTCGCCTTCAACCAGCTCACCACTAATGATCTGTTCGCTAATATATTTGACAATTTGCTCAGAAAGACTTTCTGTCTCTTCGAGATTCATAAATCACCCGCTACTTTTTATATGCATTAATCCATGCTTTTCTTTCGCATCCTTGTTTTTAACTGATCGCACCGATTAAAAACTATGTCATTGTCTGACAATTTTATTGCATTTTAAGCCAACCCATTTAAAAACAACACCAAAATCGGATGAATAAAAGCCCCAAATGCTCTTATTTTATTGAATAAAAAAAAGCTCGAATTTCTAAAAACTCAAGCTCATAAATCGTAGTTCTAGCAAGATTGATATTTTATTTTCTAGTGCATAATCCCTTTATAAATAAAATAACTACCCACCACCACTAATAAACAGGCAAAGCATTTTTTCAACATTTGTGGTGACAATGCATGAGCAACTTTTGCGCCAAACTTCGCAGTAACAAAACTCATGACACTAATGCCAATAAACGCATAGATGTGCACATAACCAATCGTGTTAGGTACAGAGATGTGTTCTTTGGCACCAAACCACATAAAACCAATTGCACCCGCAATAGCGATTGGCAAACCACAAGCGGCAGAAGTCGCGACTGCTTTTTGCATGACCACGCCATGACGGTTTAAATATGGAACAGTTAAGCTACCGCCTCCAATACCAAAAATTGCAGAGGCAATACCAATGCCACCACCCGCCATAAATTGCATAGGTGTTGAAGGAAGCTGACGTGTTGGGTCAACAACCACATTTGCCCCTTTAAACATGCGATAGGCCATCACAACCGCAAAAACACCAATAAGTAGCTGTAAATGCTGACCAGACATCAAATCGGCAATACCCGCTCCTAAAAATGAACCAATCACCAGTCCAGGTGCTAAATTACGAAAAACAGGCCAAAGAACTGCACCCTTTTTATGGTGGGCCGAAACTGAACTAAACGATGTCACAATAATCGTTGCAAGCGATGTTCCGACTGCAATATGCATGATTACTGCTGGGTCATAGTGCAATTGGGTAAAAACGACATAGAGGATTGGTACAATAATTAGTCCACCACCCACTCCAAACAATCCGGCAGTAAAACCAGCAATTGCGCCAATGAGTAAATATATGATTAACTCCATAAATGTTTTACCACTCTGCTCATATTCAACATGGATTTAGAGACTCGCCAACTACAACAACTTTTAAGCGCAAAAAACCAGCTTCCAGAAGTGGTTTTATTAAAAGCAACCACAACTTCGACCAATGATGATATTCGTGAAATTGCCCAAAAAGGCATTACAACGGGCTTGGTTTGCAGTGCTCAACAAACTCAAGGGCGAGGTCAACATCAACGGCAATGGATTTCACCTGAAGGAAACATTTATTTAAGCACATTGGTGCAAACTCGAACACCCTTAGATGGTCGCTTAGCACTTGAAGTTGTTCTGAATATTTTGCAAATCGCACAGTTACAAGCGCTGAATTTGCAAGTGAAATGGCCAAATGATTTGTATAGTACACAAGGAAAATGGGGTGGAATTTTGGTCGAACCGCTTTCCCAACATCAAGCTATTGTGGGCGTAGGTATTAATTTAAAAACACCACCAGTGACTGATAGTGATCAACCAATTACATCTCTAGAGGATTTAGGCCTAGCACAAATGAGTCGTCTTGAACTTATTTCAGAGCTTTATGTGGCGATTCAAAATGCAGCTCGTTGGTTTGATCATGGTTGCTACAACTTGGCTGGACGTTTTAACCACCACGCTGCATGGCTTAATCAGTTGGTGCAGTTCGAACATAGTCAGGGACTGGTTCATGGTCGTTTTGTTGGAATATCCAATGAAGGTGCAGTAATTCTTGAAACTCCTGAACCTCAGCAGTTTTATCAAGGTCGCTTAAGACCGCAAGTGAATCAATAAACAGGTGTTCTTCCATGAAAAGTTTATGGCTTGATATCGGAAACACCCGTTTAAAGTATTGGATTACTGAAAATCAGCAGATTATTGAACATGCAGCTGAGCTACATTTACAGTCCCCTGCAGATTTATTATTGGGTTTAATTCAACACTTTAAACATCAAGGTCTGCATCGCATTGGGATTTCTTCAGTACTCGATACTGAGAACAATCAACGTATTCAACAGATTTTAAAATGGCTTGAAATTCCTGTTGTTTTTGCCAAAGTGCATGCTGAATATGCTGAGTTAAAGTGCGGCTATGAAGTTCCAAGTCAGCTCGGGATTGACCGTTGGCTACAAGTACTCGCTGTAGCTCAAACAGATGAAAACTATTGCATTATTGGATGTGGAACAGCGCTTACGATTGATTTAACGCAAGGCAAACAACATTTAGGTGGTTACATCCTCCCTAATTTATATTTACAGCGCGATGCACTCATTCAAAATACTAAAGGCATTAAAATTCCAGACTCAGCTTTTGATAATTTAAACCCAGGCAATAACACAGTCGATGCTGTACACCACGGTATTTTGTTAGGTCTGATTAGTACAATTGAAAGCATTATGCAGCAATCTCCTAAAAAATTGCTCCTCACGGGTGGAGATGCGCCTCTTTTTGCTAAGTTCTTGAAAAAATATGATCCAGTCGTAGAAACAGATCTTTTGCTCAAAGGACTACAACAATATATTGCTCATTATCCTAAAGACTAAAACACAGAATAAAATAAAAGGCGCTATCTGCGCCTTTTATTTTATAAGTTTATTTCTTTTGGTCATTGTTGCCAAACAGTGGGCCCATTCCGCCACCACCACCGCCACCAAATTGTTTTTGCATATTACCTAATGAACGCATCATTTTGCTCATACCAGATGGATTCGCAAATTTCTTCATCATTTTAGCCATTTGTGCTTGTTGCTTAATGAGTTTATTCACTTCAGCAACATCCATACCACAACCCGCGGCAATACGTTTTTTACGACTTGGGTTCATCAAGTCTGGATTACGGCGTTCTTTAACGGTCATTGACTGGATAATAGCTTCCATTTTCTTGACCTGTTTTTCAGGGTTCGCTTGCTCAATCGCTTGCTGAATTCCTGCACCGCTCATGCCAGGCAACTTATCTAAGAAGCCCATCATGCCGCCCATACTTTTCATTTGCTCAAATTGCATCAGCATATCTTCAAAGTTGAAGCTGCCTCCTTTTTGCAATTTTTTAGCCATTTTTTCGGCTTTTTCTTTGTCGATTTTGCGTTCAACTTCCTCGACTAAAGAAAGTACGTCACCCATGCCTAAAATACGTTGAGCAACACGATCTGGATGGAATGGTTCTAAAGCATCAAGCTTCTCACCCATACCTAAGAACTTGATTGGCTTACCCGTAATTGCACGTACAGAAAGCGCTGCACCACCACGTGCATCACCATCAGTTTTAGTAAGAATCACACCTGTAAGTGCTAACGCATCATTAAACGCTTTAGCTGTATTTGCAGCATCCTGACCTGTCATGGCATCAACCACAAACAAGGTTTCAGTTGGCTTAACGGCAGCATGTAATTCTTTAATTTCGTCCATCATGTCTTCATCGACATGTAAACGACCTGCGGTATCGACAATTAACACATCAGCAAACTGGATTTTTGCTTGTTCAATTGCACGATTAACGATATCAATTGGCTTTTCAGAAGCATCTGATGCAATAAAACCTGCACCAACTTCTGCTGACACAGTTTCTAACTGTTTAATTGCTGCTGGACGGTAAACGTCGGCAGAAACCGTCATTACTTTTTTCTTTTGACGTTCTTTTAAGAAACGTGCCAACTTAGCGGCAGTTGTCGTTTTACCCGCACCTTGTAAACCAGCAAGTAATACAACAACGGGAGGCTTAGCACTTAAATCAAGTGTTTCATTCGCCTCACCCATCATCTTGGTGAGTTCGTCATAGACGATTTTTACAAATGCCTGGCCTGGTGATAACTGAGTCATCACTTCTTGGCCCAATGCCTCTTCCTTAACTTTCGCGATAAATTCACGAGTTACAGGTAACGCGACATCGGCTTCAAGAAGTGCCATACGTACTTCACGTAAGGTATCTTTAATATTGTCTTCGGTCAGCTGCCCTGAGCCAGTAACATTTCTTAAACTCTGTGTGAGTCGTTCTGTTAAGGTATCAAACATTGCAAAATCCGCTTAAAATGGCTAGTTGCAAAAAAATCTTTCTCGAAATAGAAAATTTATGCATAGAATGCTATAGGATACTTTAGTTCGCAGCGAATTTATATCTTATATAGATGAATTAATCCTGAAAAAGGTTTGACATGATTAGCCTCCCCTTGGTTTACACAATTTTGGCACTCATCGCATATACCACTTCTTTCTGGTATTTGTTTATTCGTTTAATGTCAAAACGTGAACCAAACCCATGGTTATTTGCTTTTATTGCGACTTTGGCACTTCTGCTGCATGGTACAGTTTTATGCCATGCCATGCTGACACCCGCCGGAATTAACTACGATGTTTTTAATTTAGTATCGTTTACATCGTGGCTTATGCTGTTGTTAAGTTTAATTTTTAGTATTTTTCGCCCTATTGTACCGTTGAACTTATTAGGTATTCCTGTAGCGGCTATTGGCCTTATTTTAGGTTTTGCATTCAGCCGACCAAATCAATTTATTGAGCAGCATTCGTTAGGCTTAGATACTCATATTATTCTTTCACTTTCTGCCTATGCAGTTTTACTGATGGCAACCATTCACGCTATTCTGCTCTGGTTCCAAAATCGTGAACTCAAAAAGAAACAAAAAAAACGTTTTTGGGTCAATTTACTTCCGCCAATTCAGGCGATGGAGTCTTTGTTATTTGATCTGATCATTACTGGCTTTATTTTATTAACGATTGCACTCACTTTTGGTTTCTTGACGATTGATAGCTTCTTTGCACAACATCTCGCTCATAAAACTTTATTTAGTATTATTTCTTGGTTTATCTATGGTTCACTCTTAATTGGCCATTATAAACTCGGATGGCGAGGTCAAAAAGCGATTCGTTTTACCTTAATCGGTTTTGTGCTTTTGGCGATTGGTTTTATTGGTAGTAAATTTGTGCTCGAGATGATCTTGGGCCGTTAAGTAAATTAAAATTTCTTCGATACTAGACAGCGTTATACATATCCCGTATAACGCTGTTTTTGTTTTAATCAGGTGACTCAGACTGTGAAACTCATACTCGCTCCAATGGAAGGTTTAACTGACCCGATCATGCGGGATACACTCACATCTGTTGGTCATTTCGACTGGTGTGTGACCGAGTTTATTCGAGTTACAGACAGCATTTTGCCAGACCATATTTACTATAGTTTTTGTCCAGAATTAAAAAATGACGGTAAAACAGCTGCTGGAACACCCGTGCATGTTCAGTTCTTAGGTAACAACCCAGATATGCTGGCAGCAAATGCTGCAAAAGTGGTTGAACTAGGTGCTCCTGCAATCGACCTTAATTTTGGTTGCCCTGCAAAAACCGTTAATCGACATCGTGGTGGTTCAGTCCTTCTTGATGAACCTGATGTTGTACATATGCTCATTAAAGCAGTGAGAGATGCGGTACCTGCACACATTCCTGTTTCAGCAAAAATGCGTTTAGGTTATCTCGATGAAAACCACACCATGGAAAATGCCCACGCTGTTGAAGATGCAGGTGCAAGCTGGTTAACTGTACACGCTCGAACTAAAGCAGATGGCTATACGCCACCAGCTTATTGGGAAAAAATTCTACCGATTAAAGAAGCTTTAAAAATTAATGTCATTGCGAATGGTGAAATCTGGACCAATGCTGATGCTAAAGCTTGCCAGCAACAGTCTGGTTGTGAAGACTTAATGATTGGCCGTGGTGCGGTAACGACTCCAGATTTAACCCAATGTATTCGTGAAAATATGAATGAGGCATTATTCAGCTGGGAACAACTGGTTGATTTACAAATTCGTTTTTTAAACGGTCAGGCAAAGACAGAAATTGGTATGGTTGGTCGTTATAAGCAATGGTTAGGAATGATGACCAAAGCCTATCCACAAGCGAAAGACCTATGGGACCAAGTTAAACGTATTAAAGCTTTGGATGAAATTGTTCAACAGTTAGAACACACCAGATCAGAAACCATTTAACGCAATATAGTCAAAAAAAAGAGGGCGATTGCTTTTACAACCGCCCTCTTTCGTATTTCAGGTTAAGCTATTATTCTTTTTTAAAAGCCGCTTACTTTCATTTTAAAGTCAGTTACAGAAACGCCAGTGACACCAAAACTCCCCATTGAGCCATTCGGTAAATTATTAAACGTTGTTGTATTTTGGGTACCCATATTTCCTAAAGTGACATTATTAAGTGAAGCATCAAATTTACTTGATACGCCTGTATTTCCAAAAGTTAATCCAGTTGGATCAACACCTGCATAGAAACCATCAAGTACAAAACCTGTTGAGGTATTTGTGCCAGCAAATTTAAACCCGAATGTAGCACCCGTATTATCAGACACTAAAGTAATTGGACAACCCGCAGCAGCAGAACAAATAGATTGAATTGCCCCTCCAAATTTAACCATAACTGATTGAGCAGCATGGCCAAGCTGAATATTTAAACGAGGTTTATTGGTTTGTACAAAGTTAATATCCAGATTACCAGTAGAACGGATCAACTCTTTTACACCCGCATTCACTGTTGTTCCCGAACTAAAAATTGATTTTGGTGCATAACTTGTTAATGCATAATCGGATGGACTAGATAAAGATGCACTTGGGGCTAAATAAACTGAAAATGGTAAAAGTCGAATACCGTTTACATCACTTCCCATAGATACAGCTAAATTTAAAAAAGGATTTCCACCGCTAGCATCGACATCCATTGCAATATTAAAAGAAGGATTACTCGATACCGCAGCTTTAATAAACTCTATGCCAGGAACCGGATTCGTAGAATTCCCTGCAATGACAAAGCCGGCCTTACTGTTATATGAAGTTGAAGCAATACCGTTTGTATCAATCAGAGCGACTTGATTAAATTTAACTTTATCAGCCTGAATACCTAAGGTTAAACCATTTTGGCCAGTCGCGGCCGCAAGACTTTGATCATCTAAAGGCTGCATTGCAAAAACACTTGAACTACTGGCAAGTAGCAACCAGCACCCTATATTTTTATTCTTCATGTCGCTCTAATCCTTAAGAGACAAACGCTTATTATTTGTTCAGACTATCAGAATAATATTCAAGTACAAAGCAATTATCCCTATAACCCGACGAATGCAAATCTAATCACATTAAAATAAAAACCATATAAAAAGTGGCAATGGCTGCCACTTTTCTTTATTAGTTAAAAGCACCATTTCTAGGCACAATACTAAAGCTACTATTTAAACGTCCACCAGTAATTGCAAGCTCACCTAAACGTGCACCTGCACCAGTTGATGGAGGATAGAAGTTAATATCTTTAACACGTAACGCGCCGTCGATACTCTTATCAGGATTAAAATAAACAGCCGTATTTACGCCAACTTTACCTAAACCACTTGCACTGTCTTTACCAACAACTAAAGCAGTATTAAACGCAAGCTTTCCAGTAATATTATCAAAACCAATCGCAGAACCATCGATCGGATCACTAATTTGAACTGTATTTCCAGTTGCTGTGGCAGGCATCGTGAAATCGCCCAGTACAGTTAGAGCACTACCATCTGCAATTGAACTGTTTGGCACAATCGATAAATTTAAATCACCGCCTAAGCGTAGTTTAAGGCCAAATAAAACATCATTATTTTTGGCAAAGTTATCAATTGGTGAAGTACATGAACCAGTAGCTGGACAAGTTTTATATTTTGCCCCTGGTAAATAACCTGCTGCAATTTCAGTTGATAAAGCAAGTAGCATCTCTTTTAAACTAATATTAAGACTGCCATTTTCTAAGCCAATGCTTCCATTGCCTTTAACAAACATATCAATGTTACGTAAACCCATATAATAATCAGTCGGGTTACCACCATTATTAGCATTTGGAGAACCATCAATTAATAAAATTGAGGTTGTTTTGGTTCCAGTCGCATCACGTCCAGTAGTTCCAGCTGCAATACCAAAACCCAAACGTGAAGTCGTTCCAGAAGCTGCAACAACATTCTGGACAGGTTTACCATTGGCATCTTTTGTATAGTAATAAGCACTATTTGCTGGCGCGTCTAAACCATATACAGCAGCATTAGCATTTAAGTTATAGAAAGGTAGTGCTAAGCCCCACTGGTTGTTTGCACCATTGTCTGCAAACTGATTTGCAGGAGCGACATTCGCACTTGTTGTAAAACGACCCCGTCTTGAAAATGCTTGAAACTCTGCTCCACGCATTGCAAGAATCAAGCTAAACGGATTAGTAACCGTATCACGGTGAATATTATGCTGATAATCAGCAGCTGTCGTTAAAGTACCACTACCTAAACGGATTCCGTTTAAGGTTGCGTTGTTTGGCATTAATAAGGTTTTTGTATCAGCAAGATTTAGATAAATATTTCCGCTGTCAAAATAACCACGCGTAGCTGAGTTAAGTCCTGTTAAATTACCAAACTCGAAACCATAAGCATTTAAACCTGCCCCACCAATTTCTAAAGTGGTTGCTTTACCATCTGCGCCTAGCATTGAATCATTATCTTTGGTGAATTCACCTTTCATACGAAAGGCAATGCCAGAATTACCTAAAATACTATTACTTGAACCTGTACCAGCAGCTGTATTTGCAGTGCCTAAAGTAGTGGTATCCGCAGTACCATCTATCCCACGAAGTTGTAGATAACTATTTACCATACGTCCGCTAGCACCTAAACGAATCAAACCTTTCGCATTTTGTGGGCTATTAGTTGCATCTAAAGCATAAGGGTTAGTTTTATCTACATTCGAGCTGAGCATTACCTCAATATTCAGGCCTGAATTGGTTACTTTGCCACTACTGTCAACATAGGTACCCGCAGTTAAACCAGAAGCTGAATCTGCTACACGGTTAAAATCAACATAGCCATAGG
>NZ_JZFB01000006.1:76298-81223 GCF_001188385.1 Acinetobacter sp. V2
AGTATTTGTCTGTAAAACTAAGCCACGAGTTGGATCAATCAACATGGCTCCTTTGCCAACAAAATTAAAGTTAAAATTTCTTAAAATTAACTGATTTAGCTGGCTGCGAGCATCCAATTGCCCTAGATAAATATTGGCATTATTAATACCAAGTGTCATGCTTGACTGGCTATTTGCATTAAATAAGCCATCTTGGGTTGTAAGTGCCAAATTTAAAGGAGAGGTCGTTTGAATAGCCAACTGCCCTAAAGTTGGCGAGCATGTAGCTGAACTATTACAAACTTTAACGCTATTTACGGTAATAAGTGATGGACTACTTTGCATAGAAAAGTCGAGTCCAGTTTTACCCGTAGTCGGATTACTTCCTACATCTAAACGGTAATTAGTACTTAAAGTTTGGCTAGATGCATTACTTTTTTGGACTTTTACACCACTTGCTTGAGCTCTTAATACCTGATCAGCACTTGTTGGTGTGCCTGCATGGTCATCCCAGTAAGCATTATCAATATTAATTTCATTAAACGTAGTTTGAATAGAGATCCCATCTTGTCCATTGACGGCACTCAAATCAGCATCTGTTAAAGCTTCTAAAGCATAAATTTGACCACTCACTAACAACATGCTGGTTGCTAATGTATTTAAAATAAACTTTGAGCTGTGATTTTCTTTATTTTTTTTCATCACTTCAGTTCCTTTGAAATCTACATTAACCCTTAACAACGAGGATGGCTACCATCACAGCTAAAGACCATGACTTTTCCTTGGATAGCCAAGTTTCCGTTCATCATTAAGCCCATAAAACCAGTTTCACGCCCATAATCATAGGCAGATGGAGTTGCTGTAGCGACTTGCTGGCTCCCACTATTAGCAGTCGCAGCATATGTTGGTTTTTTGAAATATGCATAATCATACATATTTGCACTCGAGCCTTGCGTTGTTGTTGAGCTGGTAAAGTTATCTTGCTCAATTGATAAAGCATTGAAACCAAAATTACGGAATAAAATCGGTTGAGCTGAGCTAAAACTAAGCTGAATAGCAGGCTTAATAATTTCAGTATTACTTTTATCAAGATACTTTAAATCAACGCCATCCAAGCCCATTTTTTGAATGTTTAAAGTTCCTTGTACGCCTTTAAACACGAGCCAAAGTTTATTACCACTATCACTATTTTCAGCCCAACCACTTGGCTTAGTTGCATCTGCTTGTACAAAACGTTTGTTAATCGCTAAACCGATATGACAGAACTCAACGTTCTCACAGACACCACCACTACCATTGTCAAAGACACCGTTAGCTGTTTGGTTTAAATTAAGCATTAAAGATAAATCAGCACCAGCTTGACCATTAATCGCCTGCAAAGCGTCATTATCTAAAGTTTGCAGCTCCGCATGCGTAACCGTTGTGCAAAGAGCGAGGATCAAAGTACTTATTTTTTTCATATCAATCTCCTCCTCTTATAGACCTTTAGTTGTAAGTTTCAAATGCTGGATTAAAACACCGTCAATAACACCAGAACCCATGTTATTACTAATGGCTGAGCTAATTTGTGCTCCAGATAATTTATAGGTGTTTAAATCTGCATTTGGTGTAGTGCTATACCAACGCCCCCCTTCGTAACGAGCATCTGGTAAAGGTGTGCCGGCTGGTACAGTAAACTGAGCTCCATTTCCGGCATCAGCTAAGGTGTAACCAGTATTATTTACTGTCGGGTTATAATAAGAAGTACTGTCAATACTAGCCCAATTAGCGCCTTGAGAATCAAATTTTAAACCTGAGCCTGCATTTCCAGTCCAGCCCGTTGCTGTACGGTACTGCCAAGTATCATAACAAGTACTTAAGTTCAAAAATCCACAGCTATAACTGCCTGCACGGCGTTCTTGATTTTGCAATTGGTAGAAGTTTTTAGTCTGTGTTATAGCCGCTACAGTACCCGTAGGTAATTTACCAAATGAAATACCGACCGCATCTTGTGTACTGTTGCCTTTAAACGCTTCTAAAGTATTATTCGTTGCGTTATAAACTGTTGAACCAATTGAAATACTACTATGTGTTGCACTAGAGCCTTGGTAAGTTTTACCACCTAACGTGACACTGGTACCACATTGGTAAATATTACAAGTTGAGCCTAAGTAACTTGTGTCAGCACCACTATAATCTGTATAAATTTTCTTATAAATTTCTGGTTTATTCGGGATACGAGCAAGTTCTAGACTAAAGTTTTTACCATCTGAGCTTAAAACTAAGGGTTGATATAACGAGCCCAAAACAAGGTTAATATTTGGGTTATAAAGATATAAACCTTCATTTGCATCAAAAGTTGGAGCAAGCCCACCATTAATTGCAGGTGTTACCAAATTACCTTGAGTAGTTCCAGATTCACGCGTGCTCAAACGTAATACATTATTCATAGCGCTGTCTGTTGGGGCAGTCCATGAACCTGTTGAAGTAACCGTCGTAGTTTGACTGCGAATCCGATATAACCAATCCGAGCTAGGTGAACTATTACTTGGGGCGCCAGTATATTGAGTGCTATAGCGATTTACCCACGGCCCTACCGAAGACGTTGGAGTATTTGCAGTAATTGTTGCTCTTAAATTAGATGCATCACCACTGTTTAAACGAATAACACCAGCGAAACCTAAAGTATCATTATAAAAAGGGCTCATTCCACCAGCAGATGTTGCGCCTCCTAATGTTTGGAAAAGCTGTAAACGACTGCCATTTAAGCTAAAGTTATTCCAAACACCCTGTAAACGAAGACGGTTCGCACGGCTTGCATCCGTACTCGTACCAATTAAGCCATTTGAGTCGCCATAATTAAATTGGTCTGCTGCACCATTTATTTTATTTGGATTTCGGACAAAAATATCTGACCACAAACCTAATTTCAGCTTATAAGCATCTAAACCTACGGAATCTTTCGTTCCAACCTCATATAAAGGAGCTTCCAAAGCTAAATAAGTTACTTGGCAAGATGGATCACTTACACCACTACAAGTAGCTGCACTGAAATTAGGTACTGAATTTGCGGTCGCAACTTTAAAAATCCATGGGTTAACCGCAGTACCCCAACTCGAAATTGCAGCGGCTGTATCAGTAGAAGCGATACGGGTATTTGTATCATTATCAGATTTAGAAAGTGCTAAACCATAAAGAAAAATATCAGCTTTACCAACAGCGCGATCACCCGAATCAATCGAGCCATTTTTATTGGTATCTGCTGCTGTCATACTCAAAGGACCGACAGGTACATAATTGATATAACCAGTATCTTTAGTACGATCGGTTAATATCTGACTTGAGGTTTCATTAGCACTTGCACCACGAAATACCATATAGGCATTCTGTGGCAAGATAGCAATACCTTCACCTGTAGTTTCACTTAAGCCCGCATCAGAAAGTTCTTCGAGTGCGAAACTAGCTTGGCTTATACAAAGCCCGATTAAACTTGCCAAAACGGTTTTTTGAAACCTTACCGTATAATTAAGTGTAGTCATCTTGACCTTCCTGTTTTATACGATGCCGCGCACCATATTTATTTTTCTTTAACAATCCTTGATGCCAGGTGAATTTATCCTTTTCACCTTAGACAAAGAGGCAAATCTAAAAGATATTGCCAACCTTTCCACATTTCTATTATGCGGAATATTTGCACAAATGCAAAAAAAAGCATGTAAAAAATTACTTTTCCGATGAATGTAAAGCAGCCTAATCTACTTTCTCGGAATTTAACAAAAAGTTAAACCTGAACCATGGCAGTTTGGCTTAAAGTTTTGATTCGTTAACTGCAAGTTGCTTAAATTTAATGTGAGCGGACTATTTTTCAAATCAACCGTACCAATATTTACATCCAAATCACCAAGCTTTAATAGTCCTCCTAAATCAGAAGTTTGTGCTGGGTTAGCTTGTAAATAAGCAGAGACGGCTGTCGAAATTTGTGGAAATAATGGTGAAATATCAATTGCATCCTGCGGAATGATGTTACCAACATTAACTGGATTCGCAAAAGACATCCACCAACCCTTTTGAGCTACGTCATCTGCTTTAGCACCTGGCCATTGGAGCATTTGATTTTGTAGTGCGAGATACATTGGTGAGTTAATTGGTAAATTATGAATAAGGCCCAATGACTGGGTTAAATTTAAATTTGCAGTAATATTTGAAATTGTACCATTCATATATACATTAGAGAATTTGGCACCTTTGCCTGCGATTACACATGCTAATAAACTACAGTCTGTTACTGTAGCTTCCACTCTACCACCCTGTGTATAAATACCTGTTGGTTCTGGATAAGCTGGGTCATGTGGACCTGCTGCATTATATTGCACAACACCATCTACTGGGTACGAACTACTATGTCCGACATAAATATTAGGGACTTTAACTGGAGCAGATAAAACTTTGGAGCTAACTCTATTACCATTCACTTGAATTGGAGCAATTTCAAAATAGTTATTTTGAATGCCTGGAATATTAAATCCACCATCTGAAGTAACAAAACTTACCTCAGCGGCCCCTCCTAAACCCAAAGCCTGTAAACGACCTGTAACTGCATTGGTTCCATATAAATTGTCTCGCGTAGCAGAAGTTGTCGCGTAACCTTTAATTAAACCACTGCTATCCGATTGGACCTGCATATAACCAGAAATCGAGTTAATGCCATTTGGCTTAGTTGTGTTTTCAGTACCCGCCGTAAGCAAGCCGATAAATTTCTCAGCACTTAATCTTAGACCTGCAACTTCACGGGTTGATGCAGAATTAGGATTTTTAATTGCAAATTCTATGAACGGATTTGTTAAAACCGCAGAAGACGAAGCCCGCTCTTCGCTAGTCATGGCCAAAGGATTGCCATTCGCATCGAACTTTTGTCCACTTAGGCTTAGATTATCAATATCAATATCACAGCCACCAGCACCATTAAC
>NZ_JZFB01000006.1:81265-84093 GCF_001188385.1 Acinetobacter sp. V2
AGTTCTAATTCAGCTTCCAAACCTAATTTATAGAAACCAATATTACTACTATTGTCGCGTAGTTTTTCTAAATTTGCAGAGTCCGTAGGCGCAATATAAGACATACTCATTAAAGCTTGGCCACGAGTTGCGGATAGTTCCGAATCTGACATAGGGACTAATGTAGAAGCAGCATACGCTGAAGAAAAGCATAAGCTTCCAAGCGCTATCGCTACATGAAGAGACGTAAACTGTCGCATGACCGACCTCCGTATCCTTGGGGGCATAATCCTGTTTAATTTCTTTTTATTTGGTTTGCCTAAATTTAGTAGATATCTAAACAATTACGACTAAAAAGACAACCGATACTTTTGCTTTTAAATTCTGTGATGCAGAACAAAAAAACAAATCAATTATTGATCATATTATATTATTTTTTACAAAAGGAAACTGTCATTTATCACTATTCCGATAAACGCATCTCATGTAAATTTTATTTATAAAATTGGGCCACCTAAGCGACCCATTATTTTAAAACTCTTCTTTATCTAAGAAAAATTATGTTTTAGGAAGTGTAACGCCTGTTTGGCCTTGGTATTTACCACCACGGTCTTTATAAGATGTTTCACATACTTCATCACTTTCAAAAAATAGCATTTGCGCTACACCTTCCCCTGCATAAATACGGGCAGGTAAATTAGTGGTGTTTGAAAACTCTAAAGTTACGTGACCTTCCCATTCAGGTTCTAATGGAGTTACATTCACAATGATACCGCAGCGAGCATAGGTCGATTTACCTAAGCAGACTGTCAACACATTACGAGGAATACGGAAATATTCGATTGTACGCGCTAAAGCAAATGAGTTTGGCGGAATAATGCAAACATCAGATTCAATATCGATAAAGCTTTTGTCATCAAAATTCTTTGGATCGACAATTGCAGAATGTACGTTAGTAAAAACCTTAAATTCTCGAGCACAGCGTACATCGTAACCATAGCTAGAGACCCCGTAGGAAATCAACTTTTCACCATTTTCATCAAAACGGACTTGATTCTCTGCATAAGGTTCAATCATGCCGTGTTTTTCGCTCATCTCGCGAATCCAACGATCAGACTTAATAGCCATGTATTTTCTATCCAAAAGGTAATTTCATTGATTGCGACGTACTTTAACGTAAAAAAGCAATTATGAAAACAACGCTTGAGCTACTCTTCTCGATAAGAATAGCTCAGCTGTACATTTAAAGGTTCAGTAAAGCAGAATAACTAATTGGAATTGAAAAGCTGACTAAAACAAGTGAGGCCGTTCTTTGTAAATTAGTTTGATTTAACCAACCCACTTTCTTAGATGCTAAAACTGAACCCAAGAAAATCCAGAACAACGCAATTGGTGTAATGAGTGCTAAGTAAGCCATCATATGAACCAAATAAATATGAAAATCACTCCATGCAGCTACTGGAAAAATTGCTGAAGCAAAGAGTAAGGCTTTGGGGTTCAATAAAGTTGCACAGAATAATTCACGAGCACGGATTGTAGGCTGATTTAATTCAACTTCTTGATTTGCCGTATGCCATAACTTAATGGCTAAGAAAATAATATAGCAAGCACTCAACAGCTTAAGAATAGGCGGCAGCAATGGCAATGTGTTGGACACTTTCCCAATTAGCATTCCCCATGCAGAAATAGAGATCACGTAACCCAAAACTTCTGCTGGAATAAGTTTTACTGACTTCCGTAGTCCTACTTGCACGCCTGAAGAAGCGAGCAAAGTGTTAGTTGGACCAGGGGTAAGTAAAATTGTGGCTACTAAGCCAATAAAAAGCCATGAAATCATTGAATGACCTCACAATATAGTCATCTCAGATTAATAGATATCCAGTCACATGGCAAAAGCTAATTGTAAGACAAAATTTTTCAAATCATTTTTAATTTAAAACAAAAACATTAAAAACAATTACTTATATAATTACTAGAGAAAGCAGTAAAGAAAACTTTACGGTCAGTTGTTATGCTTTTCAAATAGTTTCGTACTTAAGTAACATAAGTATTTTTATTTTAAGTCTATTTTTCCATCAAAAGCCTTTATAATAAAAAATATATAGCGATGGTAAGTTTAAATTTTAAGCTTTTAATAAGTTTCAATTCATATATTGTTTCTGATTTTTTTATATAGAGCACCGCGCTCTACTACCTTAATGATTATGGCAAAGCACTTTTTTCAATCTTGGCTTCCCTCACCCGAGAAAGTTTCAAATATGAAATTTCTAAGGATTTTTGGTAAAAAGACCTTGAATCCTGTGCTTTGGTATGTCAATCGAAAATCGATTACCCGAGCTGTTTTTGTCGGAACTTTTTTTGGTTTACTCCCTATTCCTTTTCACAGTGTATTTATTGTGATGGCGGTCTTACTATTCGAAGTAAATTTACCAATTAGCTTAATGCTGGCTTGGCTAAGTAACCCGCTTACTTTAGTTCCAATTCTCTATATTGGTTTTTGGTTTGGTGCGCATATTTTTCATGTGCATATGATCAATAAAGAAATGTTACTAGGTGTATTGCACCAAATTTCCCGCTGGATTACTCATTTCGGGCACGGGCATATTGATTTTAGTCTAGCGAAAATTTTGATGACAGGTCTGGTTGTCGAAGCTTTTGTATTTGCTGTCATTTTATATCTATCTACAGAAATTTTTTGGCGTTGGATGGTTATTAAAAACTGGAAAAGTAGACACCGTCATAAAAAGCAAGAAGAAGAAGTTTTATAAATCTCCAAGCTTCTTGCTAAGTCTTAAATTATTATTTTGGTAGTTTTGATTTCATATATTCTTCAGCCACATTGAGTACAT
>NZ_JZFB01000006.1:84140-86575 GCF_001188385.1 Acinetobacter sp. V2
GTTATTCGTAATATTATTAGATAAAATTCGAATGCCTAAAAACGGAACATTCAACTGACTTGCAATTTGTGCAACTGATGCTGCTTCCATTTCCTCAACTGAAGTGCCATAACGCTGATGGAAAAATTGAATACGATCAAGTTCGTTATTCCAAACATCTGCTGAACCAATCGTTCCCTCAACCACCTCACCTTTGTCATAACGGACTTTATGTGCCGCCATTAATAGCTCTTGATCACCTTCAAATTTGCGTATTGCAATCGGTTCCGGATCAGACTCATCTGTTGGCAAAACATCAAACGCCTCAACCCAAGTAAGTGAATTTGACCCAGCACCCAATGGCTGTTTAGGAGTTCTAAATGCACCAATATTGGTCGCATATTTTCCTAAAACAATATCGTAAACGTGTAGATCTGGGTCGTGCCCACCTGCTGTTCCCTGATTAATGATCGCAATCGGTTTATAACGCTCAATAGCTAAAGCAGTTGCAGCAGCAGAATTGCTCATCCCCATACGGGTTTTAGAAATAATCATTGGATAACCATTATAGGTACCCTTCCAGAATTTCCACCCACCAATTTCTTCAACAGTCTTATTCTCTAATTTTGAAGCCATTTTTTCCGATTCTACTGGCAAAGCACCCTGAATAATAATCGGCTGTAATTTCTGTTTTTGTTCCTGAACTGTTGGTGTTTGTGAAACAGAAGAGTCGTCATTATTGCATCCGACTAAAAATAAAGCGCTACATAAACTGATTACGCCAAAAGCACATTTAAATTGCATTTTTTACCCTTTCTTTTTAAAAAGTGTAAAGTAGCAATCTACATGCCAATTTCAAGTTTAGCTTTGTTATTAAAATTCAGTAATTTAATTTTTTATTTTAACCACACAATAAAAAACCCGACTTAAAGTCGGGCTTTAATAAGTTAAAAAATCCGCTTGTCATCACGTGTACGTTGAGGAATTTTTTCAATTTGTTCCCACATAACTTTAGCAATATCAATATAACTATCAGCCGCATCATCCATTGCTATAACACTAGGTTTGCCCTGATCGGCATTTTCACGGATCTGAGCATTTAGAGGCAAGCGACCTAACAATGGAATATGGTACTGTTCAGAGAGTTTATCACCTCCACCAATACCAAAAATTTGTTCTTCATGACCACAATTCGAACAAATATGAGTCGACATATTCTCAACAACACCTAATACCGGAATACCAACTTTATTAAATAACTCAATCCCTTTAGTGGCATCTAATAAGGCAACATTTTGCGGTGTAGTCACAATGATTGAACCAGTCACTGGAATACGCTGTGCAAGCGTGAGTTGAATATCACCAGTACCCGGTGGCATATCAATCATGAGTACATCTAGATCAGGCCAAAGTGTTTGATTAAACAATTGCATTAAAGCACCCGTTGCTTTTGGTCCACGCCATGCGACAGGTGTGTTGTTATCACCAGTTAAATGTCCAATCGATAACACGGCCATTCCATAGGCATCTAAAGGCACGAAATTTTCACTTTCAATAAGAGGTGTTTTGCCTGCATTGCCTAGCATGGTCGGAATACTTGGGCCATAGATATCGGCATCCAAAACCCCAACCTTAAGTCCCATTTTTTGCAAAGCGAGCGCTAAATTGACCGTAGTTGTCGATTTACCAACGCCGCCCTTACCAGATGAAACTAAAATAACATGCTTAATGCGTGGATGAAGTGGAACATCTCTTTGTTGTGGAGCGGCTTTTTGAATAGGGGGATTATTTGGATCTGGTTCTGATTTAGGTGAAGCATCTAGTACAGGAGGTAAGTTTGAACTTTCTTGTGTAGGGCGCTTCTGTTGCACCACATGTAGGTTTAATTCTTCAATACCACACTTTTCCAAAGCCCCAGCCAAATCATCATGAATTTGCTGCAAGTGCTCTTTTTCATCAGGAAATGTATTAATTGTAAGTTGTAATACACGACCCTGAACTTGGAGCTGACTAATGCGATCTTTTAAAGCATCTTTTGAATGGGGTAGTAAATAATTTTGGAGTACGGTTTGGATTTCATCTTCTTTCACTTCTTGTGCGGGCGAAAAAACAGACTTTAGTGAAGAAAGCCAAGACATATTGTTTACTCCAAAAACAGATCATTACAGCTTAATGGAGATAGTGTAACAGTATTGGTCCGCACTCGCTCACCTTGGGATGAATAATTACTCACTTACAATCTCATCTTTTTGGTGAGGAGTGCAGATTTTAGTTTAGATCAGCTTATTCAGCAGAATCATGGTTTTTCAATTTATTTAACTTATCAGTTGCTGTTTTCTTTAACTCGTCAAATTTTGCTGTTGCTTGAGTTTTTAACTCATCAAATTTTGTTGCAGCCTCATCTTTTAACTCTGCTGCCTTAGCTTTGGCATCATCAAGTTTATGGCTTGCCTCAG
>NZ_JZFB01000006.1:87004-93214 GCF_001188385.1 Acinetobacter sp. V2
TTCAAATATTTTTCGATTTGTTTATCTATTCTAAAGAGAAATAACTTCGCAATTAAAACCCGATTTTTACGAATACTCATTGTTACCCAACAAAGATATTATCCCGCCACTCAAGCACAGCTCTCGCCTTGCAGTCGGACAAAGCGTTGCTTTGTTTTTCCTCCTTCATCAGTTAAAATCTTCCACCTTATAAATACGAATGAGAGAATGAAATCCGTGCGTAAAATTTTAGTCACTAATGCCCTTCCTTACGCTAATGGTCCAATTCATATGGGTCATTTACTCGGTTACATCCAGGCAGATATCTGGGTTCGTGCCATGCGGGCAATGGGTCATGATGTGACTTATGTATGTGCGGATGATGCTCATGGTACTGCCATCATGCTACGTGCTGAGGCAAACGGTATTAGCCCTGAGGAGCAAATTGCGAACGTTCAGAAAGAACATATTCGTGATTTTGATGGCTTCGGCGTACATTTCGATCACTATGATTCAACGCATAGCGATGCCAATAAAGCACGTTCAACTGATATTTATATTAAAAACCGTGAAGCTGGAAATATTGCAGTTCGTCCTGTAACTCAATTATTTGATCCAGAAAAAGGCATGTTCTTATCTGACCGCTTCATTAAGGGTACATGCCCAAAATGTAAATCAGAAGATCAATACGGCGACTCATGTGAAGTTTGCGGTACGACTTATAATGCAACTGAGTTACTTAACCCGCGCTCGACTTTAAGTGGTGCAACACCAGTTGAAAAATCTTCAGATCACTATTTCTTTAAACTACCAAACTTTGCTGAGTATTTACAGAAATGGACCCGTGATGAAGGTCGCTTACCTGTCTCGATTGCTAACAAACTCGATGAATGGTTTGAAGCAGGTTTAGCAGATTGGGATATTTCTCGTGACGCGCCATATTTTGGTTTTGAAATTCCAGATGCACCAAATAAATATTTCTATGTTTGGGTAGATGCCCCAATTGGTTATATGTCTAGTTTTGAAAATTACATCAAAGCGAAACGTCCAGATTTAAACTTTGATGATTTCTGGAAAAAAGACAGTCAAAACGACGTTTACCATTTCATTGGTAAAGATATTGTTTATTTCCATGCTTTGTTCTGGCCTGCAATGTTGGATGGTGCAAACTATCGCACTCCAACTGGTCTTTTTGTAAATGGTTTCTTGACTGTGAACGGACAAAAGATGTCTAAGTCTCGCGGAACTTTTATTAAAGCAGAGACTTATTTACAGCATTTGAATCCAGAATATTTACGTTACTACTTTGCTTCTAAACTTTCAGATAAAGTTGAAGACTCTGATTTAAATCTTGATGATTTTATTCAAAAAGTAAATTCTGACTTAGTCGGCAAAGTAGTCAACATTGCTAGTCGTTGTGCTAAATTTATCAATAGTAGCTTTAACAATACTTTATCTGCTGAATGTGCAGAACCTGAATTGGTACAAAGCTTTATTGATGCAGGCGATTCAATCGCTAGCGCATATGAAGCACGTGAATTCTCGCTAGCTATTCGTGAAATCATGGCGCTAGCTGACCGTGCAAACCAATATATTGACGAGAAAAAACCTTGGGCACTTGCTAAACAAGAAGGTCAAGAGCAACAAGTTCTTGATGTATGCTCGGTTGGTATCAACTTATTCCGTCAATTAGCAGTGTACTTAGCGCCTGTTCTTCCAACTTTGGCTGAGCAAGTTCAAGGTTTCTTAAAACTTGAAAGCTTTAATTTCGAATCACGTAAACAAATTCTTGTAAGCCATGAGATTGCACAGTTCCAACCGCTCATGCAGCGCGTTGATCCAAAAGCTGTTACCGCAATGGTGGATGCATCTAAAGAGTCTTTAGGTACTCCTGCTCCAGAAGCAACTAAAGCAACGGCGAAAAAGGACAAAGCTGCCGAGAAAAAAGCTGCCCCTGCTCCAGCAGTGGGTGAAGCTGAAATTATCGGTATCGAAGACTTCTTAAAAGTTGACTTGCGTGTTGCTCAGGTCGTTGAAGCCGGTACAGTTGAAGGTTCAGATAAGTTACTTCAATTGACCTTAGACGTTGGTGAAGCTGAACCACGCAATGTATTTAGTGGTATTCGTAGCCAATATGCACCAGAAGATTTAAAAGGTAAATTGGTCGTCATGGTGGCTAACCTTGCACCACGTAAAATGCGTTTTGGTATTTCAAACGGGATGGTACTTGCTGCTGGAAATGGTGAAGGTATTTTCATTATTTCTCCAGATACAGGTGCGAAACCAGGCGATAAAGTGTCTTAATCTGCCTTAATAAAAAAGCTTCCTGAATTGGAAGCTTTTTTATTTTAGGAATATCAAAACTGAGTGAATTAAAATATTCAATAAACTTAGGAAGCCAGTGCTTTCAAATTATGACCACGGCCACCCTTCACAAGGATTATTAAATAAAACATGTATATTTCCTAACTCCTCATTTGTTAAATAACCATTTTTATTTTCATCTAGATAATGAAATAGCTCTGTTTGCTTGTTTTCACCTTGAAAACGTTTATCGCTCGGCCAGTTGTAAGGATAGAAGTCTTCAACACGTTGAAATTCTTTTAGGCTATACATGCCATCATGATTTAAATCATATTTTTCCTGAAAAAGCTTCCAATCTAAAGAAGCAGGCTCACATGCATTTACCATATTCAAAATACAGTAAGTTGCACATCCAGCAAGTAACTTAATAGTTAACTTGCTCATGATTATTCACTTGTATATCGGAAATTTTATAATCCTTTTCATGAACCGGAGTACCCACAATACTCATGGTCCGCTCATTTGCTGGCTGTTGCTTGCTCATTGTTCTCATCTCACATCCTGTAGTTAAGATGAGAAAAACTACAGAAATGCTCACCATTAGTTTTTTCATAACGTGATCCTCATTTCTTTTTGTTTTATTTATTAAGTTACCACTTTTAAAGTGTTTAAGTGCTAAAAAAGATATTTCAATTTGTATATATTTTACGCAAAAATAAAGCCAGACGATAAATAGCTGGCTTTGGATTTTTTAGATATTTTAATTAAAGATTTATCATTTGAAGAAAATTAACTTTAAGCCTAATACACTCACAATACTTCCAGCTACTCGATCAACGCCAGTTTTTGCTTTTAAGTACATTGTTCTAGGCTTCTCTGAAGAGAGCAGCATTGCCACACATGAGTACCAACCAGCATCAATCATAAAACAAATCACTGGTAATGCGACGTAGTAATAATTTGGGATTTCTTTTGGCAACAAAGCAGTAAATACACTCGCTAGCACGACTGCAATTTTCGGATTACTTAATTGTGTAATCAAACCATAACGATATGCCTGTTTATAGGTCATTTTTGATTTGCCATCATTTTCCATGGCAATTGGTTCTTTGGCATGTTTAATAATTTTAAAAGCCAGCCAAAGCAAATACAGCCCACCACCAATTTTTAAAATCAAATATGCAGAAGGCACAGCTAATAAAACTGCTTGTAACCCCATAACAGCTAATAGGCCAAACAGAGCTGCGCCCGTTCCTGTTCCCAATGCTGTAAACAACCCATGTTTACGTGATTTAGAAATTGAATTTTGCGCTACATAAATAAAGCTTGGCCCAGGGCTTATTGCTCCAAGCATCAATGCCATAGCAATTGAAAAAAGAGGAATAAGGGACTCAAACATTGTATTGACCTAGCATCACGCAATTGCGCGGTATTCTAGCAGCTTTTTATGACGCATATAAAAATGCAGAAGATATAAATGATGAAAATTGAATTTTCATGTTTTTACAATTTATATCTTCACAACGGACAAAAATGTCCGTTAAATATATCACCTTTGAAACTCCCCAATCGATGACATGAGTAAACGTCAAAAAATTGCTGCCCATAATCGGGATGAATTACTCAATGCAGCCGAAGAATGTTTTCGTATTCATGGTATTAATGTTCCCTTACAAGTTGTAATTGACCACGCTGGTGTTGGCAGAGCAACTTTTTACCGCAACTTTTGTGATCGCAAGGCTTTAATTAGTGCGCTTCTAGAGCGTGCGATTACACAGCTAGAGCAAAAAGCAGCTCATTTTCAACAATTCGAGGACGGTTTATTTCGTTTAATTGAAGGACACATTGGGCAACTTCCCAAGCTCGCAATTTTGCAAGATTTTTGGAGAGTAATTGATCGGCAAGACCCAATTATGTTAAAAATTTATGAACGGCGAAATAATGCACTTAACCCACTGATTGAAAATGCGATAGAACAAAAACTGTGCCGAGCTGATTTCACTGCCAATGACTATGCAATGGTCACTGCAATGTTGGGTTCTTCATTTCAAGGACATGAGCCAGAAGAACAGACTCGCTTAGCAAAACGAGCAATTGAATTACTATTTCATGGTATTCAAATACAAAAAATTCGAGGGATAGAATGAGTAAAACGCCTCGTTATTTAGAAACACCACCCGACTGGACACCAGAAGAGCAACCGACTCTACCTGGTTCACCAGCAGCTATTGCACATTCTGTACCTAAGCGTTTTATTTACTTTTTTATTGGTTTATTCATCGCCCTGTCAGCAAGCTTAAGTAATGGTTTTATTACAGCAAACTTACCCTTAATCCAAGGTGAATACGGCCTGACACCTTCTGAAGCGGCTTGGCTGCCCGCGGCATATGTCATGGCAAATGTCAGTTCAAACCTGATTTTGTTTAAAGCCAGACAACAATATGGCCTGAGAGTATTTTCAGAAATAGGGCTCGTTATTTTTATTGCCGTGCTTGTGTTGCATATTTTTGTACACACCTATGAAATGGCCCTATTCGCTCGAGTTGTTGCAGGTTTAGCTGGCGCACCACTAAGCTCATTAGGTATGTATTACACCATGCAAGCCTTTAAAAAAGCAGACATGGCAAAAGGAATATATATCGCATTCGGCTTTCAGCAACTTGGCGTACCGTTAGCTTGGATTATTTCTCCATTTCTTGTCAGTACAGACAGTTGGTCCGTTCTTTACACCTTTGAACTTGGTTTAGCACTTTGTTGTTTAGCCATGGTGGTTTCATTGAAATTACCACGTAGCTTAAGAATCTATGTTTTTGAGAAGCAAGATTTCTTTACCTTTGCCTTATTGGCTCCTGGCTTTGCCTGCTTATGTATTGTGCTCACGCAAGGCCCAATTTTATGGTGGTTTAATAGTGAATGGCTTGCTTACGTCTTAATTGCAGGTTTTAGCTTAGTTGTTTTAGGTTTGCTTTATGAACACTATCGCGCCAATCCATTAATTATGACGCGTTGGTTAGGTGCTTCTTCGACCTTGCGTTTCATTTTTGGTGCTTTTGCTATTCGACTTTTAATGTCTGAACAAAGCTACGCTGCTGTTAACTTCTTAAAAACTATGGGAATGGGTCCTGATCAATTTGTGCCACTTTATGTTGTCATATTAGTCGGTATTTTAAGCGGAACACTTTTTAGTGCACTTACCTTTTCACGCGAACGAATTATCTTCCACTTACTTTTTGCAGAGTTCCTCATTCTGGTTGCTTGTGGGCTAGATTATCACCTAACCAGTGATGTTCGACCTGTGAATTTCTTTGCAAGTCAGTTTTTAGTCGGTTTTGCTGGTGGTCTATTTATTGGTCCATTACTTCTGATTGGCTTTGCGCAAACACTTGCTAAAGGCCCATCTTACGTAGTGACCTTTATCGTATTATTTTCTGCTACCCAAACTTTCGGTGGTCTTGTTGGGTCTTCTTTCTTCTCGACCTATCAACAACATCGTACGCAAAACTATCAGGCAGAGATTATTAAAGATTTAGAACAAGCAGACCCTCTAGTCGCTCAAAGACTCTCTACCTATCAACGCAGTGCATCCATCACCACTACTGACCCAGCATTACAAACAGCTCAATCCATGCGCTCACTTAATCAAGTGGTCACTCGTGAAGCCCAAGTTCGTGCCTACAATGATGTTATTGCTTTAAACGGTATTTTTGCCGTCGCCCTACTCTTATGGGGTGGATTTAATATTGCGCGTAGTAAATATCTACAACGCAGAGGAATTAGCCGTCCTTAATGGCTTTCGTATTTGATGAAATAGAAATTGAGATTGATATATGTCAGATGATCAAAACAAACCGGAACCAACACCAGCTCAGGCACCCGCCAACGAGCCAACACCTGCACCTGCACCTGCACCTGCACCTGCACCTGCAC
>NZ_JZFB01000006.1:93224-93517 GCF_001188385.1 Acinetobacter sp. V2
AGTAAACTGATTCCGACAAAGCGCTCAACACTGTTATGGATGTTAGGTGTTCTTATTGTCGGTATTTTAGTGATTTTATGGGCATGGAGAATCGGACCATTTGCAACGAGTGTTCAGCAAACTGACAATAGTTATGTCAAAGGGAAAACCACGATTTTATCGTCACAAATTAATGGTTACGTTAAAGATGTAGTTGTTAAAGACTTTGATCATGTCAAAAAAGGTCAAGTGCTCATGCATATTGATGCAACCACTTACGACCAAAAAGTAACACAAGCAGCATCAGGTGTTGA
>NZ_JZFB01000006.1:93545-141245 GCF_001188385.1 Acinetobacter sp. V2
CTGACATTGTGGCGGCACAAGCTAAAGTGGATCAAGCCAAAGCTCAATACGAACTTTCTTTAGCCCAGCTTAGACGCTATCAACAGTTAGGAAATAGTGGCGCAGCTTCTAAATCTGAGCAAGATAAAGCCGCAGCAGATGCTGAAAATAACCTTGCAGCACTGAAGCAAGCAGAAGCCAATGTTTTAGTTGCAAATGAAGCACTAAAAACAGCACAAGTTGCAGAAGCGGGTTTAGAAGCACAAGTTTCAAGTGCTAAAGCACAGTTAGACCAAGCACAAACCACCAAAGACTATAGCGTTATTGTTGCTCCGATGGATGGCCAACTTGGTGAAGTTAACCCTCGTGTTGGGCAATATGTAGCAGCAGGTTCTCAGTTACTCTACCTCATTCCACAGCAAACTTGGGTAATTGCCAATTTCAAAGAAACCCAAATTGCCAATATGCGAATTGGTCAGAAGGCATGGTTTACAGTCGATGCGATGAAACACAAAAAATTTACAGGGCATGTTGAGCAGATCTCACCTGCTGCGGGTTCCGAGTTCAGTGTATTAAAACCTGACAATGCGACAGGTAACTTTACCAAAGTTGTTCAACGAATTGCCGTACGCATTACTATTGATCCAAATCAAGAAGGAATGGAGCATTTACGTCCTGGCATGTCAGTGGTTACTTCTGTCGATACAAATTCGTAAACAGCTTTTTAAAGTTCTCTTGAAAAAGTTACAATGTGATCAATCATTATTTTCTCAATTTCTAATGTTTGATCACATTGCTCAATCAGTTCCTTATCAACATATTCAACTACCCCATCCCCTGCATCTCGACATTAAGAGGCTAGATTTAATTCATCCCCAAATCTCAGGTAATAAATTTTTCAAATTAAAATACAATTTGCTTGCCGCAAAACAACAAGAGTTATCACGTGTTTTAACTTTTGGTGGGGCTTATTCAAACCATATTGCTGCAACTGCGTATGCAGCTCATCTTTTTGGCTTTAAAAGTGTAGGCATTATTCGTGGTGAAGAATTAGCCATCCAGCCTCTTAACCCAACCTTGGCAAAAGCTCAAAGTTTAGGAATGCATCTACATTTTGTCTCACGCACTGAATATCGCTTGAGGGATGACGCAAACTACCTTCAACAATTACACAATCAATTTCCTGAAACTTTCATTATTCCTGAAGGTGGTTCTAATGAGCTAGCAGTACAAGGATGTCAGGAAATTCTCAGTCAAAGCGATTTACAAAACTATGATGTAATTTGCTGTGCGGTTGGAACTGGAGGCACGATTTCAGGGCTCATTGAAAGAAGCGCACCCCCTCAAAAGGTTCTAGGATTTTCAGCATTAAAAGGCGACTTTCTACAACAAGATATTATGCAGTGGACTAAAAAACAGAATTGGTCGCTGACAGATGCTTATTGCTGCGGTGGTTATGCGAAAACTTCATCTGATTTACTGGCATTTATAGAAAATTTCGAAGAACAATACGCTGTACCCCTTGAACCGATCTATACGGGAAAAATGATGTTCGGTCTGTTTGACCTTATCAAAAACAACTACTTCCCTGAAGGAACTCGCATTCTGGCAATTCATTCTGGTGGCTTACAAGCAGATATAAGAAATAAACCAAGCTACTGACTCATAAATATTTAGGGAGCCTTATTCACCAGAGCAGTAAATGTCTTAGCACGACTAAGGCTCGGCATGATAGTATATGCCCCTTTTTAATTTTCAAGATTAATCGAGAACCTCTTATGTCTAACAGCCATGTTGATGTCATTGTCTTAGGTGCAGGTGCTTCTGGACTCATGTTGGCTGCACATGCTGCTAAACGCGGACGCTCGGTTTTAATTTTAGAAAAAGCCAATAAAATTGGTAAAAAGATTTTAATGTCAGGTGGTGGTAAGTGTAACTTTACCAATCTGTATGTCGAACCTGATAACTATATTTCTCATAATCCGCACTTCGTTATTTCTGCCCTGTCACGCTATAGCAACTGGGACTTTATCGGTTTGGTATGTGACTACAAAATTGCCTATGAAGAACGTAAACACGGACAATTATTTACGCTAAACGGCGCTAAAGAAATTTTAGAGATGTTGGTTAGTGAGTGTAATAAAACCAAAAATGTGGATATTCAAACCCATTGCGAAGTTGGCCAAATTACACCCTTAGAACAAGGTGGGTTTTCACTAAACACCAATCAAGGACATTACACTTGTGATTCTTTAGTTATTGCTACAGGCGGCTTATCCATTCCGACTTTGGGTGGTTCTGGTTTTGGCTATGAACTAGCACAAAAATTTGGCCATCAAGTTTTTCCAACTCGTGCAGGTTTAGTTCCATTTACTTTTTCAGATCACATTAAAGAAGTGACCACACGCTTAAGTGGTAATGCTTTGGATGTGACGTTAAGCAACTCAAAAAACAGCTTTACTGAAGCGTTATTATTTACCCACCGTGGCTTGAGTGGGCCAAGTTCTTTGCAACTTTCAAACTATTGGAACTCAGGAGAAAGTTTTAAAATTGACTTCTTCCCTAGCCAAGATTTAGAGACCTATTTAAAAGATAAAAAGAAAGCACAGCCAAAAGTTTTATTACGCACCCTTCTTAATGAGTTTACTGCCAAAAGTATTATCCAAGAGTTACAACAACTCATATGGTCAGAACAGAGCGAAACAGCGATTGGCAATATCAGTGATGCACAGCTAGATCATATTGCCGAGCAGCTACATGGCTTTGCAGTTAAACCGTCTGGAACAGAAGGATATCGTACTGCCGAAGTGACCTTAGGTGGAATTGATACAACTGAAGTATCTTCTAAGACCATGGAAAGCAAAAAGCAGAAAGGACTGTTTTTTGTGGGAGAAGTGCTCGATGTGACCGGCCATTTAGGAGGTTATAACTTCCAATGGGCTTGGTCTTCTGCCTATGCTGCTGCCCAATATGTATAAGCTAATTTGAGTTTTTCGAACTACTTGATGCGTTCGATGAATCTTGTGGCTGAGAAGTAGTCTGTTTTGAGCTTTCCGACTTACTAAATACAAATTTATAAGCACTTGCTAAAAACCCTACCGTAATTCCGGCAATGACAATCGGTGCTAAAAAACGACCTGGTTTCTTCATCGTATTTTCCTCACTTATTTGTTTTTATAACGGCCAAAAAAGAACGACCACTCAATATAGAGTGGTCGAACTTATCACAAAAATCAAAGATTTTTTGTACTGTTTATCTGAAATTTAATTTAATTCCCTTAAATTTCATCATTTTCGCCTGTAGAACCAAACGGTTTATTCACTGGCGGTTGTGCTGGATTCACCTGTACAGAATCTGCTGGTTTTGCATCAGATGGAGCTGTTGATGGTGGCGTTGTTGGTGTAGATGGAGTTGTTGACGTAGTTGTAGCTGGAGCTGAACTACTCGTACTAGAAGGTGGTTGATAAAGAGGATTTGGTTGATTCGCTTCTTTTTTCGCTTTATCAAGTAAATCAGTTAAAAGTCGTTCTGCTGGTTGACGACCACCTAAACCGAATGCAAGAGCGAAAGCCACGGCAACCGCGCCTAGAGTCAAACCAAATGCAAGATTAACAATTGAATCTGCAATACCCATCGCTCTTAAACCAAGCGCAAGTACCAGACCAATAATTAAAACACGAACTAAACTAGCTAACCAACGCGAACTATTATATTCACCACGTTGAACTACATTCGCTACAATATTCGCTAGCCAGAAACCAATTACTAAAATTACAGCACCCAATAGAATGTTTGCACCGAAATGGATAAACATTGCAATTAGACCACTGATTTGATCGAAACCAAGACGGTCCGCTGCTTCAGATACTGCAAACAGCATAGTAAAGAATACAATTAGCCAGCCAACTGCATTAGAAACTTTAGTTTGACCTAAAAAGCGTTGTACATCTAATTTTGCAGGAATTTCATCAACACCTGTACCTGCAATGAGTTCAGCTACTAAGCGGCCAACAAAACGAGAAACAATATAAGCAACCAGTAAAATTAAACCAGCCGCAATAATGTTTGGAATTGCTTGCAAGATTTCATTTAGCATTGCTGTCGCAGGTTGAGAAATTGTCTCAATACCTAACGCTTCGAACGCTACAATTAATGTAGTAATGATGATGATGGCAAAAACAAATGAACCTAAGAATTTGCCTACATTAGAGCTTTTGAAAAGACCAATTTTTTCAGCTTGAGCCTGAACACCTAAGCTATTTACTAGACCTTCAACAATACCGCGTACAATTTTTGCCAAGATATAACCAACAAAAACGATAACGCCAGCAATAAAGATATTTGGTAAGAAAGCTACGGCATCATTTACCATATTTTGAACTGGAATGAGTAAGCCTGTAAGTCCTAATATTGACAAAACAATTGGAAGGAAAAGTAACAATACAAGCCAGTAAAGAATTTCACCAATATTCTGGCTAATTCCACCTACACCCACTTCACTGCTTAACTTATCATCGAGTTGGGTTCTGGATAAAACATTGGTAATGCCTGCCCGCACCAGTCGAGCAACGATCCAACCAATAAAACCCACCACCACAGCAGCAATAATATTTGGAATGTAGACCAGTACCTGATTTACCATGTTGCTGAATGGGCCACTCACTCCACTAATGTTGAGCACATTTAGAGCCGCGACAACAGCTAAAATCAGAATAAACCAGAATACAACCTTGGAGATCAGACCTTCAATATTTGGCGCTCTGCCAGTAGCTGAAGATAGTTTGGCATTGGTATTTACTTTTTGTAGCAGCTTTTTCACACCTGCTGCTACTAATAAAGCAATTATCCAACCAACCAATAAGATCACTACTGCAGCTAGGATAGGATGAAACTGATCCCAGTAATACATCGCATCAAATTGAGCGCCGCGAGGCCCATCAAAAAATTCATTCATATTGTTATGTCCTCAATTGTTATGTTCTTTTCAGTGTTATCTCTAGGAAACACCATTCGTTGTAAAAAATGACGATGAATGCGGTCTATCTCACATTATGTTTTGAATATTTTCTAATCAACACACTTCTGCACAAATACAACAAATTGATGCAAAAGGTTGCAAAAAAGCCTTCAGGTTTACACCTAAAGGCTTGATATCAAGTTAAACTGATTCTCTTATTACCCTGTGTAGGTCTTTAAATTCAAATCAGAACTACCCTTAATTACATGTGGTGTGGTCTCATTTTGAAATGCTCCTTCTTGTTTAGGAGTCTGGTTGTGGTCAGCAACCATATAGACAATAAGCGCAATAAGAAAAAGCCCAACAATAATTAAAATGTAAACTGGCAATCTTCTTTTTTTCGCAGTTTCTTCAGGACTCGTCACATGAGGTGGTTTTGAAAAGTCATGCATCTTCTTTCCCCTCTTCTATTATCATTAACTTTATATTCATCATAGCAATTTGCTTTGTTGCATTGTGTGAAAAAGCATTATTCGAAGGTGTCTGTAGTTGCAAAACTCTACTTTTAAATTAATAAAAATAGTATAAAATTTGCACACATTAATTTAGACGTTTAAAAATAATTTCTCGTTATTCACAAACTTCGTCTATTCCCCATTTGTAATACAATATGTTTTAGCGCTTACTTTTTATAAAATAGGCTATAATAAGCCCCCTTGTTTTAAAGCTGCTCTATTTTATGATGTATCGTCAGCAAAACGTAACTCTTGATCTCGACACTGACGTCACACATCAATGTTATATACACCAGACGAGAGATGAACATCTGATTGGTATTATTGAATTTAATAAACCAAGTTATGAACTCAAATGGGGTGATCTGGAGTACTTTCGTCGCCGTACTGAAGAGTTTTCAGTGATGCCATTTCCTGACTGCATTAACGCCATGATTGTTGATATTCGTAATATCAATATTTTTCTGGACAATGAAGTTCCAATTTTACCTTGGCGTTTACTTGAAGAAGACTGCCCTGTTCGCTTAGTTGTTCCTCAAGATCGTTTGGAACATTATGCTGGCCTTTTTGAACCGACTTGGCTTTCAAGCGATGTAGACAGTGCAATTTCCGAAATTCGTGAATTTATGGATATGTTTGTCCATTAATAAACATATCCATAAAAATAATTTTAAAGTTCTTTTAATTGTCGTTTGTTACCAGTAATTTTCTACTGCAATATTTCCCTCACCTCGACGATTCATCGTCAAACCACGGCGCTTTAAAGCATCTTTCGTGTCATCCACCATTTCTGGATTTCCACAAAGCATGACATGGCTTGTTGCAGGGCTCAGTTCTATACCAGCAACTTTTTCTAATTCACCATTCTCAATTAAAACTGGCAAACGATCATGTAACTGTGCTGATGGATCACGAGTGATAATTGAAATAAATTTAAAACCGATGTGTCCTTCACCAAAAGTTTCAGCAATTTCTTGAATACGATCGACATAAGCTAATTCAGCTGCGGTACGGACACTGTAGACCAAATTAATCTTTTGATATTTAGACCATGTATCGAAGTCTTGTAGCATCGACAAAAACGGCGCCAAACCCGTACCCGTTGCCAATAACCATAAATCATGCGGTAAAGGCTGTTGATAGCGAGCTAAAGTAAGATAACCATAAGGTATTTTTTCTAAGTAAAGCTCATCACCTACCTTCAAATGTTGAAGATTTGAAGTAAATGCACCGTCAGGTACTACAATCGAGAAAAATTCTAGCGTTTCATCAAATGGAGACGACACCACCGAATAGGCACGAACAACAAGTTCTTCTCCAACTTTCAATCCAATACGCGCAAATTGCCCAGCCGTAAATTTAAAATGTGCAGGGCGAGTCATGGTGAAACTAAAAAGAGTTGGCGTCCAGCGGTGTACAGATAAAACTTTTTCTACGCTAAATTTTTCAATTGACATGATTTCAACGTGGCATGAAATAGTGCGCTCATGTTAGCATGACAGCCGAAATAATGAATACTTTTAAACGTTAAGGCTTTTTAAACATGCGCATGACATTACGCCAGTTGGCTGTTTTTGTAGCAGTCGCTCAAGAAGGAACTGTCACCAAAGCCAGTGATGCGGTCAGACTGACGCAAAGTGCAGCAAGTATGGCTTTAGCCGATTTAGAGGATGGTCTTGGTGCCCCTCTATTTGATCGTTTAGGTAAACGACTACAACTCAATGATCTTGGTCGGTTTTTATTGCCTCAAGCGCTAGAAATATTAGGTCGCTGTGAAGCTTTTGAGCAAGCTGCAAAAGGTGAGTTACAAAGCATTGATTTACGTATTGGGGCAACTCTAACGATCAGTGATTATCTCATGCCAGATTTAATGGCGAACTTTTTACAGTATCATCCCAAAGCCCACCTACAATTACAGGTAGGCAACACACGCCAAATGATTGAAGCAGTCAATCAGTTTCAGCTTGATTTGGCATTAATTGAAGGCTCATGTCACCTGCCTCAACTTCAATGTATTCACTGGCGAGATGATGAGCTTGCAGTATGCTGCTCCCCTAATCACCCTCTAGCACGTTTAAATCGACCTTTAACAGCAAATGATTTTTATCAAGTTGAATGGATTTTACGTGAGGAAGGTTCGGGAACTCGTGAAGTGTTTGATAATGCTATTTTGCAAGATCTGCCAGATGCCAATATTCGCCTAACCCTAGGTCACAATGAAGCAATCTTGAAAATTGTTGCTGGTGGTTTAGGAATGTCTTGTATCTCTAAACTCGCTATTGAGCCTTTAATTGAAAAAGGACAATTAGTGATTTTAGAAACACCTTTCTGGCAACTTACTCGCCCACTTTACATGTTGGTACATCGTCAGAAATACCAAGGTCCTGGCCTCAAGGCATTCTTGCAATTTTGTGAAGATCAAGTTTAAGACCTGATCTTCTAGTGCCATTTTGAGTCATTCTCACATGGCTCACCATTTTATTATTTATTAGTTAAGACAATTAAGGGAAGCTACCACCTCCCTTAATTTTGCATTACTTACTTGTTCGAAACGTTATCAATAATCATCTCTGTCCGTCACGGCTAAACTCGACAACAAGCTAGCCTTGAAGATTGAGAGTCTCTATTAACGTCGAAAATGTGATAACAACTCTGACGTAATCGCTTTATTATGATCAGCGATTTTATTCTTTTTTGTTTTAGCTGGATTAGGATCGATACGCTCGATCTTGATAGCCTTAAATTTCCCCTGATTATCTGCCGCAAGAAATCTCACTTTTTCATTTCTTTTTGGCTCACCTTCGGATGCAGGGAAATCAGAAATATGAAAGAAAATATCTCCTTCAGTAGTCGAAATAAAGCCAAATCCCTTATCAGGATCATATTGTTTAACCTTTCCGGTATAAAATTCTTGCTTCATGATCTTTACCTTACTTTTTCAATACTGTTATTACAGCAGAAAATTAAAAAGAGACTTTCAATCCGCCCTCAAAACTTTACGGTTTGATTAAGTCTCTTTTATCGTTATTTCAAAAATTAGTCTTTTTGGACACTACCAAAAATTTTATCGCCCGCATCACCTAGACCAGGAACAATATAACCTTGTTCATTTAAGCCATTATCAATAGATGCTGTATAAATCTGTACATCTGGATGAGCTGCTTCAACTTTAGCAACACCTTCTGGAGCAGCAACTAATACCATAACACGTATATCTTTACAGCCACTCGCCTTTAATACGTCAATGGCAGCAACTAATGAATTACCTGTTGCCAACATTGGGTCGATAATCATTGCAAGACGATTAGCGACATCTGGAACTAGTTTTTTATAATAAGTGCGAACTTCTAGTGTTTCTTCATTACGTTCAAGACCTAAAACACTTACTTTTGCACTTGGAATCAGATTAAGTACACCATCCAGCATACCAATTCCTGCACGTAAAATCGGTACAATCGTTATTTTTTTACCAGCAATACGCTGTGTAGTAACAGTTCCAGCCCATCCAGCAATTTCACAATCCACCACTGGTAAATCTTTTGTTGCTTCATACGTCAACAACATAGTCACTTCCTGAGCAAGCTCACGGAAATTCTTAGTACTGATGTCAGAACGACGCAACAAACCTAATTTATGACGAATAAGTGGGTGACGAATTTCTTGAATGGCCACAGATGTTACCTAAAAATATAAAAACGTATTTATTATAATCTTTTTTTAATGCTCAATAAAAAAAAGCCTCCAGATTTGGAGGCTTTTTTGTACACTAGAATTAGTGTTGTTGTGAAAGCATGAAATGTAATGGAGATAAAATTTCTGCTTTTAATGCTAAATTAATCATTGGATCTGGATATACACCCAAAATAATAACTAATGCAGCAGCAGCTAATACCATTAAACCACCTACTTTTTGACCCCAATGAGCATCTGCATCAATACGAGGAGTTTCTGGTGGTGTCATATACATTACAACCATCACACGTAAGTAATAGTACAAACCAATACCACTACCCACAATAATCATTGCAGCCAAGAACCAGTGTTGAGTTGTTACAGCAGCCATTACAACCAAGAACTTACCAATGAAGCCTGCTGTTAATGGAATACCAGCCAAAGATAACATCATGACTGTTAAAGTTGCTGTAAGTACTGGACGACGCCAGAACAAACCACGGTAGTCTGCAAGACTTTGTGCTTCATCTACGTTGTTATATGGGCTAGACATTAACGCTACAGCACCAAAAGCACCGATAGTTGTTAATACGTAAGACACCACATATACAGTTACGCTACCCAAGCTCGCATAAGTCATGCTAATTAAAGCAATTAACAAATAACCAAAATGAGCAATAGATGAATAACCGAGAATACGTTTTAAGTTAACTTGACGAACAGCGAGTAAGTTACCAACTAAAATCGACAATACTGCAATGATTGTCAAAATAGTAACTAACGAGTCCACCATAATTGCGCCTGAAGCAAGCATATAGCGCACGAACAAACCAATGGTTGCAACTTTAGCAGCAGTCGCCAAGAAAGTTGCCATTGGCGCTGGTGCACCTGCATATACATCTGGTGTCCATTTATGGAACGGCGCAAGCGATAATTTAAACGCAACAGCAAAGATAATGAGTGCTAAACCTAATAACACCATTGGCTGTTTAATTGCGCCAAATAAAGCCTGTACAGAATCATAGAATGAAAGTGAACCAGTATATGCATAGATATATGCCATACCCATCAACAACATTGCAGAAGCTGTCGCTGAAAGTACAAGATATTTAATACCAGCTTCAAGTGAACTACTACGTTGATAAGTATAAGCAAGTAAGCCGTATACAGGGATCGACATTAGCTCAAGGCTAATAAAGAACGATGCATAGTGAGAACTTGCAACCATCAACATTGCACCTGCTACTGAAGCAAGTAACAAAAGATAGAGTTCTTCGCGGTTATCTTTATAGGTTTCGATGTAAGCGTGAGACAAAGTACAACAAGCCAAAGCCGCAATCAAAATCATAAATTGATAGAACATGGTAAATGGATCAACCATAAACATGCCCATCACATTTGCCGGTACAAACTTACCGCCAAATACCGCAAATAAAATATAAAGTGCAGCGAGGTTTAAACCAACAACAGAAGCTGTTGCGATTAAATTATGATTACGCTTAATTGAAATTAACAGCATGACGACAACTGTTGTCAAAGCAACAATCATCACCGGAGCTAAAGGCATAAGCGTAGCGAATGATACTGTGAAGTTCATGATTATTGGATCTCCACATGGTCAAGTTGAGTAGCTGTTTGCTGAACAGTGTCAACGACTTCTTGAACTGGCACATAACTATTGACGAACCACTGCATGCTTGAATGAGATACATCCAAGAATGTTTGTGGGTAGATACCAAGCCAAACGAGACCAATCGCACAAATCATCAAAATACCAACTTCACGAGCAGATAAGTCTTTTAGTGGACTAGTGTAGTGTTGCTTTTGTTCAGGATTTGGTTCACCAAACAAAGCGCGGTGAATCAAAATCAAGCCGTATAAGCCTGCGAATACAAGGCTGATAGAAGCAAGAATCGTGAATACAGGATATTTATTAAATGAACCCATCAAAATCAGGAATTCACCAATAAAGTTACCTAAACCTGGCACACCAACAAGAGCAGCAACGAAGAACATCAAGAAAAATGGCAAGTACTGAAGCTGGCCACGAAGACCACCCATTAAACGCAAGTCACGTGTATGTAAACGTTCGTAGATTTGACCAGACATAATGAACAATGCAGCTGATGACAAACCATGTGCCAACATCATGATCATTAGACCTTGGAAGGTCAAAATGTTACCTGCGTAGATCGCAAGTAAAATAAAGCCCATGTGTGAAATCGACGTATACGCAAGTAAACGTTTCATGTCAGTTTGCTGATAAGCACACCATGCGCCGTAGAAAATACCAATCAAACCGAAAATAATCGCAATGTCTGCAAACTGAGCAGAAGCTGTCGGGAAGAATGGAATAACAAAACGAAGCAAACCATACGCAGCTGTTTTAATCAAGATACCAGCTAAGTCTACAGAACCTGCTGTAGGTGCTTGAGCATGCGCATCTGGTAACCAACCGTGTAATGGGAACACTGGTAACTTCACCGCAAAACCGATGAAGAAACAGATCATGAAACCGTACGCTAAGCCAGGCGGTAAGTGATTAGCTACAGCTAATAAATAGTTGTAATCAAAACCGATCATTCCGGTCATCATGTAGCCATAAACTACAAGACCAAGAATACCGATTAACATCACTAAACCAGCGATTTGCGTGTAAAGGAAGAACTTAGTAGCTGCGTAAACACGTGAACGACCGTTTGAACCTTTATGACCCCATAACGCAATCAGGAAGTAGATTGGTACAAGCATCATCTCCCAGAAGAAGAAGAACAGGAACAGGTCAATCGCTAAGAATACACCGATAACGCCACCTAAACTCCATAAAAGGTTTAAGTGGAAGAAACCAACGTTCTTTTGAATTTCGCCCCATGAACAACCAACAGCAAGTACACCAAGTAACGCTGTTAATAGCACCATGAGTAAAGATAAGCCATCCACAGCTAAGTGAATGCCGATACCGAGTGATTGAATCCACGGTAAATAGAACTCAGCAGACCAAGTTGGGATCTTTGAACCCATCTCATAGCTATAAGTTCCATTTTGCCAAAGTGCAAGACCTAAGCCCAAAGTAATGAGCATACCAATCAAGGCAATCCAGCGTGGCAAGGTTTTGTCGAGCTTATCGACTAACCAGCAAATAAAACCAGCAATGAACGGAACAAGGATCAGCGCGGGTAAAATTAAATTGTTTTCCATTTTATTTCCCCACTACCTGAATAACGATCAAGATCATCAATAACACCACTACACCGAGTGACATACTTGATGCGTATTCACGCAATGAACCGGTTTGACGTGAGCTTGTAAAACTGTTTCCGCCTTTAACAAGTGCAGGAAGAACTAACCACAAACTGTCAATCGGGTCACGGCCAAAGATTTTGGCGAAGAATAAATAAGGTTTAACAAAAACGATGTCATATAATGCATCAAAACCAAAAGCGGTACGGCAAATATGTGCCAAACCTGAACCCAAACTTGTTTGAGCGAATGATTTCACTGCACCATAAGCAAATGTAAATAATGCTATACCAACAACTAGACCAACTAGCGCAATTCCTACTGCTAAATGCTCTGCCCCATGCATGCCTTCAACAAATTGTTCAGCCACATGGAATTCAGGAATTTTTGCAGTATTAAGAATACCAGCTACAGGTGCTTTTAATACGGCACCAACAAAAGTAGACAGTACAGCTAAAATGCCCAATGGAGCCCAGTAAGTTGCACCTTTAATTTCATGGTAAGGCGTGTTTTCTTGACCAAAGAATACAACCCAGATTAAACGGAATGTATAGATTGAAGTCAGGAATGCACCTGCTACACCCACCCAATATAAGGTGTGATATAGAGCAACTGATTGACCTTGTACCCAAACTTCACCAAGAATCGCATCTTTAGAGAAGAAGCCAATGGTCAAGAATGGAATCGCTGCTAATGCACCGCCACCAATTGCGAAACAAGCAAATAGGAATTTGTTACGTTTGAACAAGCCACCCATTTTGAAAATGTTTTGCTCGTGGTGGTAAGCCAGAATCACCGCACCAGAAGACAAGAATAATAATGCCTTAAAGAATGCGTGAGCCAACATGTGGAATAAGCCAGCTTGATACGCTTCCGCACCTACAGCCATAAACATATAACCCAACTGACTCATTGTTGAGTAAGCCAAGATACGTTTGATGTCTGTTTGAACGAGTGCAGCAAAACCTGCAACTAACAAAGTTACCGCGCCAGTTACCGAAATGAATTGCATCACTTCAGGAGCAAGTTCAAATACGCTAAATAGACGGCAACATAAGTACACACCAGCCGTTACCATTGTTGCAGCATGGATTAATGCAGAAACAGGTGTTGGACCTGCCATTGCATCTGCTAACCATGTTTGCAATGGAATTTGAGCAGATTTACCAGCAGCACCCAAGAACAACATTAATGCAGTCCAGATTGTAAGTGACGAGCTCTTCGTCATTACTTCTGCTGCGTGTTCAACGATGTACTGAGTATTCAGCGTACCAAATTGTTGGTAAAGCAAGAATAAAGCGATAAGTAAGAATACGTCACCTACGCGGGTAACTGTAAATGCTTTGATCGCAGCCCAACCATTTGCAGGGTTTGCATAATAGAAACCGATAAGCAAATAAGAGCAAAGACCTACGCCTTCCCAACCTAAGAATAACAACGCTAAGTTGTCACCCAATACAAGCACAAGCATGCTGGCAACAAACAGGTTGAAATAAGAGAAGAAACGCGCATAACCTTCTTCACCGCGCATGTACCATGATGCAAAGATATGGATTAAGAAACCAACACCTGTCACCATGCCCATCATGAGTAAAGATAAGCCATCTAAATGTAAGCTAATGCCTGGTGCAAAACCACCAACATTGAACCATGTCCACAGATTTTGAACAAAAACTTGCTGACCACTTGTGGTAAATGCCATTCCAGCAATCAATGCAAATAATGCAGATAAACCTACAGAACCTACACCAATAATTGCTGCAACATTTTCAGAGAGTTTGTCTCGTCCCGCCGCCAATAAAATAAAACCGATTAGCGGAAATAATACTGTTAGATATAAATAACTCATCCGCGCATCTCACTAGCAGCATCCACATCCAAATGATGGAAGCGATGATAGAACTGAAGGACAATCGCAAGACCGATACATGCCTCTGCTGCTGCAAGGGTCAAAATCAGAATGAACATCACTTGTCCATCTGGTTGTGCCCATACGCTACCCGCAAGAACAAATGCCAATGCAGCAGCATTCATCATGACCTCAAGGCTCATTAACATAAATAATAGGTTGCGTCGCACCATTACACCGTAAAAACCGAGTGCAAAAAGGATGGTTGCAACAATCAAACCATGTTCTAAAGGAATCTGGCCCATTATTCTTTTTCCTCTTCTGCACCTGGTTCACGTTTACCTAAGTGGTATGCTGCAACAAGGGCTGCTAGCAATAACATCGCGGCAACTTCAACCAATAATAAATAGTGAGTAAAGAGTGCTTGACCAACGACTTTTGGTCCAATCACTTGTGCCCCAAGCGGTGCTGAAATAGTGGTGTATTCACCACCAAGCATCCAAACTAAAAGCAAGCCGAGCAAGAAACTCATGAGTGCTGGATATGCCCAAGCATCTGAAGAAAGCCATTTACGTTCTTGTTCAACGGTGTGTTGCCCTAAGTTAAGCATCATCACAACGAATACGAACAGAACCATAATTGCTCCGGCATAGACGATGATTTCAAGAGCACCTGCAAAAGGCGCCCCCACGATCATGAAAATACCAGCAACAGCAAGCAATGAAACAATTAGACTAAGCAAAGCGTGTACAGGGTTCGTGTTAGTCACTACACGAACCGTAGAAACGATGGCCACGAGTGCCATCAAATAAAACGGCCACATCATGGTAATAGACTCCGTACATCGATTGGTGCACTTTCTTTTTGTGCTTGACCTTTCTCTTTACCGTTAATCGCCATACCCGTTACACGGTAGAAGTTGTAGTCTGGGTATTTTCCCGGACCTGAAATGAGTAAGTTTTCTTTCTCATAAACAAGGTCTTGACGTACGTATTCGCCTAACTCGAAGTCTGGTGTGAGCTGAATTGCAGTTGTTGGACAAGCTTCTTCACACATACCGCAGAAAATACAACGTGAAAAGTTGATACGGAAAAATTCCGGATACCAACGTCCATCTTCTGTTTCTGCTTTTTGTAGTGAGATACAACCAACTGGACACGCAACCGCACATAAGTTACATGCCACACAACGCTCTTCCCCATCTGGGTCACGCGTTAACACAATACGACCACGAAAGCGTGGCGGCACAATCTGTTCAGCCGGTACTTCTGGATATAAAATCGTGTCACGTTTACGCGTTACATGGGTAAATACCATAAACAACGAACGTACAATCGATCCGAATCCAGCTAGAAATTTATACATTTTGTACTCCCTGCTGTCCTAGGCCTGATTCATCAGAATCACAGCACCAGTCACTAACAAGTTGACCAACGCCAATGGCAAACAAATTTTCCAACCAAAGTTCATGACTTGGTCATAACGTGGACGCATTAAAGAACCACGAGCCAAAACAAACATCATTACAAAGAATGCTGTTTTAATCACAAACCAGAATACTGGCGGAACAAATGGAATTTCTAAATTGAATGGTGCTAACCAACCACCGAAGAATAAAGTTACGATCAATGCAGAAATAAGTACCACGTTGACATATTCAGCAACGAAGAACATACCCCATTTCATACCACCATATTCAACATGGTAACCTTCAGCCAATTCTTGTTCTGCTTCTGGTTGGTCAAATGGATGACGGTGAGTTACCGCAACACCAGCAACCACAAAAATCAAGAAACCTAAGAATTGTGGAATAACGAACCAAACATCGCGTTGTGCTTCAACAATTTCACGAAGGTTAAATGAGCCTGCAATTGCAACCACACCCATCAATGAGATACCCAAGAACACTTCATAAGAAATGGTTTGAGCAGCTGAACGTAAACCACCAAGCAATGAGTATTTGTTATTTGAAGCCCAACCACCAAACAATACTGCATAGACTGCAATACCAGCCATTGCCATGAAGAACAACAAACCGATACTCATGTCGGCAACACCCAGTGAAGGACTCACCGGGATTACCATGAATGAAAGAACCGCTGTTGCCATTGCAACAGCTGGTGCTAACCGGAATGTAAGTTTGTCAGCAAATTTTGGTGTCCAGTCTTCTTTGAACATGATCTTAAGCATGTCGGCAACGATCTGGAACATACCACCAGGACCAACACGGTTCGGACCATAACGGTCTTGCCACCAAGCAAGTAAACGACGTTCAATAAAAGACATCAACGCTGCAACTAAAACAACAACAAGCAAAATCACAACTGCTTGAACTACAGCGTAGGCGATTGGCCAGTTCTCAGCCCAAAGTGGCGTTTGACGTATAATTTCTTGATTCATGAATTACACTCCTAAAGCCACTGAAACAGGCTCAGCTAGTGAAACCATTGGTGCTAAACCAACTGGGTAACCAATATAACCTGTAGGTAAATATTCAATTACTTGTACAGGCAAGCTCACACTGGTTTCGCCTGCTTTTACAGTAATGCGTTGACCTTCTTGAAGGTTCAAACGAGTTGCATCTTGTTCGCCCACTGCAAACATAGCTTCTGGAATACGAGTTTCCATTGCAGGTGTTTTAATAGTGAATTCACCAGAACCAAAAATATGATGCATTGGTACTAAGCGGAAACTTTCAGGGTTTGCAACTACCGCTACTGGAGCTACATAGCTACGTGCAGGGCGTTTTGCCAAGCGATCGAATAAACGAACACCTGAATCACCACCTTTTAAGTGACCACCTACTTCATCTTGGTATTTGTTCCAAGATTGTGGAGAGTTCCAGCCCGGAGCCCATGCAAACGGTACTAATGATGATGCTTTTTGCGGACCAACATAACCTTCCATTGAGAATGTTAATGCTGAATCTGGATCGGTAGGCTGTTTCGGTTCATGAACTGATAACGGCGCACGCATTGCTGTACGGCCTGAATAACGACGTGGTTCACGTGCAATTTTCAAACCATGTACACGGTAACCAGCATCAGGTGCCACATCTTGAATTGCTTCAAGTACTGGTACATTTTTCACGATGCTTTCGATCACATCATCAAGCAATGTCCAATCTACAGCCTTACCTTTAATGCCAGTTTCAATCGCATGTAACCAGCGCCATGATTCTTTAATTGCATATTCAGGCTTGTAGTAACTTGGATCGTAAACTTGATAGAAGCGTTGTGCACGACCTTCTTGGCTTACAACAGTACCGTCACCTTCTGCAAAGCTTGCTGCTGAAAGAACAATATCAGCCTGTTTCACAGTTTCAGTTTCACTGTGATCAAGCACGATTACTGTTTCAGCTTTATCTAGTGCAGCTTTTACTTGAGCAGCAGGTAAACGACGGAACAAGTCATTTTCAACAATAACAAGTGTGTCGTAGTCTTGAGCAAATGCTTGTTCAAGGCTTAAGCCACCAAACAATGCCAAGCCCATAGAGTTCACTTCAGGAACCACAAGACTTAAACCAGCTTTAGAACCTAAATTCTGAGTCAACTCAGCCGCAGCTTCCATAATAGAAGCATCTTGCAAACTTGTGCCCGCAATGATTAATGGTTTGTTTGCTATTTTTAAAGTGTCAGCAATGGTTTGAGCGAATGCTTTTGCATCGTCATCCAGACCAATTAATACATCACCTTTCACTGCTGCTGCTACAGCAAAGCCTAAACGTGCAATATCATTTGGAGAAGCAACAACTTCACCAGTTGCAACGTCGGCAAGACGAGTTTGAGTTGCAGCCAAGATATAGATCGGAGATTTTGCTTCTTGACCAATACGTTGTACAGGTTCAGCCAACCAATCTGGAGTACGTGTTTTCGCAGCCATTTCACGAGCTTTGTTTTTCGCAGCTTGGCGAACAGACAATGCCATACGTGGAGCAGTTTGAGTCAGGTCTTCACCTAAAATCAGAACAGCATCGTAGCTTTCAATTTCACGCATGTTCGGGTTGTAAATACCCTCGGTTTGCATGATAGATGCTGCAAGTTCAACAAGTTTTTGCTCTTTTTGTGCAACACCAGTTGAGTAATTTGCCTGACCTACAAGCTCACGTAATGCGTAGTTCGATTCCAAGCTTGCGCGAGGAGAACCAATACCCAAGACTTTTTTGCCTTGAAGTTTTGCAATCGTTTGATCTAAAGCTTGATCAACAGAAACAGTTGCAACAGTTTCACCGTTACGGAACTGAGGCTGACGTGGACGGTCTGCACGGTTTACATAACCTGTGCCAAAACGACCTTTATCACAAAGGAAGTACTGGTTAACCGAACCATTAAAACGGTTTTCTACGCGACGGATTTCACCATAACGTTCACCCGGAGAAATGTTACAACCAGAAGAACAGCCTTGACACACGCTTGGTGCATACTGCATGTCCCATTTACGGTTATAACGCTCTGAATGAGTCTTATCAGTGAATACACCTGTTGGACATACTTCAGTCAAGTTACCCGAGAATTCAGATTCTAAAGTACCTGATTCTGGGCGACCAAAGTAAACACGAGATGCATTGGCATACACACCAAAGTCTGTACCGCCCGCATAGTCTTTGTAGTAACGAACACAACGGTAACAAGCAATACAACGGTTCATTTCATGCGCAATGAATGAGCCGAGTTCTTGGTTGTAATGCGTACGTTTTGTGAAGCGGTAACGACGACGGTCATGACCCGTCATTACAGTCATATCTTGTAAATGACAGTGACCACCCTCTTCACAGACTGGACAGTCGTGCGGGTGATTCGTCATCAAAAATTCAACAATAGAGGCACGGAAATCCGTTGCTTCTTTGTCTTCAATTGAGATATAGGTATTGTCAGATGCTGGTGTCATGCAAGACATGACCAAACGACCACGCGTATCTTCTGGATTCGCATATTGCGTAACAGCACATTGACGGCAAGAACCAACCGAACCTAAGGATGGATGCCAACAAAAATATGGGATGTCGATGCCCAGACTCAAACATGCTTGTAGCAAGTTTTCCGAGCCGTTGACTTCATACGATTTTCCATCGACATGAATTGTAGCCATAGTCGAATTCCTTAAGCTTGTTCTACGTTGCTGGTTTGCACGACAGGACGAGTCGTCACTTTCGCTTCAAACTCACCACGGAAATGTTTGAGTGCGCCCATAAGCGGCTCCATCGCACCTGGTGCGTGGGCACAGAAAGTTTTACCGATCCATAATTTACGAGTCAATTCTTGTAAATGGTCGATATCTTCTTTCTTACCTTCGCCTGCTTCAAGTGCTTTAAGCGCTTTAACAGCCCATGGCAAACCATCACGACATGGTGTACAGAAACCACATGATTCACGCGCAAAGAACTCTTCTAAGTTACGAGTGAGCGATACCATGCATTGGGTTTCATCTACAACCATCAATAAACATGTTCCCAAACGAGAACCTGCTTTCATAATCGTGTCTGCATCCATTGGTAAATCAATGGTATCTGCTGGTAAAAAGTCAGTTGAAGCACCGCCCGGTAACCATGCTTTAAGCTTTAAGCCTTCTCGCATACCACCAGCATGATCTTCAATCACTTCACGTGCAGTTGTACCAAATGGTAATTCCCAAAGACCTGGGAATTTCACTTTACCTGACGCACCATAAATTTTAGTGCCTGGGTCTTTTGATTTACCTGCTGATAAACCGATATACCACTCTGGACCACGAAGCATAATTGCTGGCAAGTTGTTATAAGTTTCAACGTTGTTCACAATTGTTGGACGGCCCCATGCTCCTGCAACTTGCGGGAACGGTGGCTTAGTACGAGGGTTAGCACGACGACCTTCAAGCGAGTTAATCAATGCAGTTTCTTCACCACAGATATAACGCCCTGCACCCGTATGTACATGCAACTCAAAATTCCAGCCAGAACCTAAAATATTTTCGCCTAAATAACCTTTAGCACGAATCTGTTCTAACGCTTCATTTAGATATTGAGCAGCCTCGATGTATTCACCACGGATAAAGATATAACCATGAGTCGCCTCTAAGGTATAACCCGCAATTAACATCCCTTCGATCAATTGATGTGGAAGTTTTTCCATCAACAAACGGTCTTTAAAGGTACCCGGTTCCATTTCATCGGCATTACAGATCAAATAACGTGGACCACCATCATTTGGTGCCATTAATGACCATTTAATACCCGCTGGGAAACCCGCACCACCACGACCTTTTACGGTTGCAGCTTTAATCACGTCTAACACTTCAGCAGGTTTCATGCCTAACGCTTTTTTAAAGCCGGCATAACCTTCAAGTGCTTCGTAATCATCAGCACCACGAACTTCGTCACGTTTGCTTAAACGCCAAGTTAGTGGATGAGTTTCTGGATTACCGTCGCCATAAATTGGTTTTGGTTCAGTATTCATACATACTTCTCCAATAACTGTTTGACCGATGTCACTTCAACTAAACCGTGAGTATCTTCATCAATCATTAAAGTTGGGCCTTTGTCGCAGTTGCCGAGGCAGCAAATTGGAAGCAGCGTAAAACGACCATCTGGTGTCGTCTGACCATACTGAATTCCTAGTTCGCGCTGGAATGCTTCAGCAAGTGTTTCTGCACCCATCAAGAAGCAAGCAATTGAGTCACAAAGCAAAATTACGTGACGACCTACCGGATGGCGATAGATACGGTTGTAAAATGTTGCAACACCTTCCAAATCAGCAACACTCATCGACAATAACTGTGCGATGGCATTCATTTGAGCGTCATCTACCCAACCATTACGGCGCTGTACACACTTCAATGCATCCAAAGAGGCTGCTCGAGGGTATGGATAGTGACCAATGTGATGTTCGATATCGTGAATTTCTTCCGCAGTCAAAATTCCTTCAACATTCACACGTGGCTTTTTATCAGTCAAAATCATCATTATGTGTTACCTCTTAGCGATCCACGTCAGCCATAACCACGTCAATGGTCGCCAGATAAATGATTAAGTCAGATACCAAACTTCCGTTAATCACTGAAGGCATTTGCTGTAAGTGAGTAAACGTCGGTGTACGAATACGAGTACGATAACTCATCGTCGCTTTATCTGAAGTCAAGTAGTAAGTACTTGCGCCTTTAACCACTTCAGTCATAAATGATGACTCGCCCGCTGGCATGACAGGACCCCATGAAACGCTCAAGAAGTGCGTAATCAAGGTTTCAATATCTTGTAATGTCTTATCTTTCGGTGGTGGAACAGCCAATGGATGATCCGCTTTATATGGACCAGAAGGCATGTTATCCAAACACTGTTGAATAATTTTTAACGACTCAGTAATTTCACGGAAGTGAACGAGTACACGTGCATATGCATCGCCTTCATACTCAACTGGCACATCAAAATCGAAGTTTTCATAGCCACTGTATGGACGATATTTACGAACGTCAAAATCAATACCTGTCGCACGTAAACCAGTACCAGTTACACCCCATGCGAGTGCAGATTTAGCATCGTATTGTGCAACGTTACGCGTACGACCAATAAACACAGAGTTTTTCAATGCCGCTGTGTAGTATTCGTTTAAGCGCTTAGGCATCCACTCTAGCAATTCTTTAACAAGTTTTTGCCAGTTGTTTGGAAGATCGTGTGCTGTACCACCAATACGGAACCATGCTGGATGCATACGGTAACCCGTGATTGCTTCAACAATGTCGTAAACTTTTTGACGGTCTGCGAACATATAGAATACTGGTGTCATACCACCGGCATCCTGAATTGCCGTACCACAGAACAACAAGTGGTTATTAATACGGAACAATTCGTTCAACATGACACGAATCACTTGCGCACGTTCAGGAACTTTAATACCTGCCATTTGCTCTACAGCCATTACATACGGCATGTTTTGAGCACAACCACCTAAGTAGTCGACACGGTCAGTATAAGGAATGAAAGAATGCCATGTTTGACGTTCAGCCATCTTTTCCACACCACGGTGGTGATAACCGATATCAGGAACACAGTCCTTCACTTCTTCGCCATCTAACTGCAATACAACACGGAACGCACCATGTGCAGATGGATGGTTAGGACCCAAGTTCAAGAACATAAAGTCTTCGTCAGCGTTACCACGCTTAAGACCCCAGTCTTCTGGCACAAAACGTAAGTGCTCTTGTTCAAAGTCTTGTTTCGCTTTGTCTTGCATGTACGGCGTATATTCTGTCGCACGTGCTGAATATTCTTTACGAAGCGGGTGACCTTCCCAGTACGTTGGCAACAAGATACGACGGAGCATTGGATGCCCTTCGAAATTGATACCGAACATATCGTAAGCTTCACGTTCATACCAGTTGGCATTTGGCCAGATATTAGTCGCTGTCGGAAGGTTAAGATCATTTTCGTTCAAGGCAACCTTGATACGAATGTCACTATTACGCTCAAGCGATAATAAATGATAGAACACAGTGAAGTCAGATGCTGGCAAACCATCACGATGAACACGTAAACGCTCATCCATCGCAGACAAGTCAAACAGCATTACATATGGACGTTCCACTTTACGTAGGAACATAAGGACTTCTTGCACGCGTGCGCGCTCAACCCAGACTGTTGGAAACTCTTCAAAAGTCGCCTGCACGTAAAAGTTCTCACCAAATTTGGTTTTGAGTTCTTCTACGATTGCAAATGCTGGGCGTGAATCAACTGGTGTTGACTCTGGCATAGCAATGTCAGTTTCAGCCATTGGCTTGGCTTCCTATTTAATACAAATTCTGTCAATTTTCTCGATGAACATATCGGTTAGATATGTCAAAACACCGTCAAAAAATTATTTAATCTCATCCATAGAGCGTAAGTTTTTAACGGCAATACGCTGCGCATTCTTACGGTCACGTTCTGGCATCATCTTTGGCTTATACACTGGCTGAAGATCATCACCGATCACGGCAGAAAGCGGGCGTCGCTCTAATTGAATCTGGTCTTGTAAAAGCATTAAAGCTTGAATTAATGCTTCAGGACGAGGCGGACAACCTGGGACGTACACGTCAACAGGAATAATTTTGTCTACACCTTGAACTACTGAATAGATGTCGTACATACCTCCAGAGTTTGCACAAGCACCCATCGAGATGACCCATTTAGGCTCTAACATCTGTTCATATAGACGCTGAATAACTGGTGCCATTTTTACGAAACAGGTTCCTGCAACAATCATCAAGTCAGCTTGACGAGGTGAAGCACGGATAACCTCTGCGCCGAAACGTGACAAGTCATGCACACCTGTTAAGGTCGTTGCATATTCAACGTAACAACAAGAGGTACCAAAGTTAAATGGCCACAAGGAGTTTTTACGCCCCCAGTTTACTGCTGTATGCAAGACATCCTCTAAACGAGTCATGAATACATTTTTATTCACTTCCTCTTCTAGTGGATCTGTCACGATTTGACGTTCTTGCAATGGGTATTGATCAGCATCCGGATTCGCGCGGGTCAGAGTATATTTCATCCCGACTTACTCCTTTTCAGATGACAATGCAGGTGTAGTTTTTGACTTAACACGACCTGATGATTGAGCTGGAATCTGGCCTGTAGGGTCAGTTACGAGCTCTTCAATAGAGTTAAAGCGTGTAATTTCAGCAATGTTCATTGTTGGTGAACCGATTTTAATCGCCTCACCTGCTGATTTACGGCGATCTGCTGGTGACCAACTTAAAGCACCTACAGAGAAGGCATAAACAAGCGCAATCAATAAATCAACGACAAAGATCACGACAGTGGTATATCCCAACCACCCTACTTCACGCACAGAAGTAGACCATGCATAGAGGTAAAGTGCCTCTAAGTCGAAGACAACAAAGAAAATTGCAACTAAATAGAACTTTGCAGACAGGCGAATGCGAGCGCCACCAGCACTCACGACACCCGATTCAAACTGCTCTTGCTTAGCACGCCCCCACGATTTCCCCCCGAGGAGTAAGGGAACTGTGAGCATAAAGACGCAAAGAAATGTAACGCCGATCACGAAGGCGATAATCGCCCAGTCGTATGGAGTAATGGCACTCATGCGGGGATAACTCCTGGCAGGCCTATTATTTAACAAAGAATGTATGTATTGGCCTTCAAATACACCAAACACAAAATTAATCCCGCCAATTGTACCTGATTTCTAATTTCGCATGCTAGTTGAAGCGTCTTAGTCTTTCGGATGATTTTCTAAACAAAACTATTCTTCTATGGGTTGTAAGGGGGGTTTCACCGCACATAATCGGTTTATTTAATAGTTTTTTTGTTTATGATGATTTTTTTCATTTTTTAATTTTAGAATATTTACACAGTTCATCGACTATTAAGTTTTAATAACTTACTTTTTTATAATATTAGTTTGTTTTTTATTGTATTCAGCTTCTCCTCTGAATTATGATGAATGTTTAGTCATGCATAATATTTTATTACTCTTGGATAAGAGTATTTATCATTAAGGGCAGCTGATGCCATACTCACTTCGTGAATTTTCATTTTTCTCCTCTTTAAAAATTTTTCTCCTGTTTAGCTTCATTATTGCAGTATGTTGTTTTATTGGCATCGCATCTCGTCCTTTAAGCTTTCTCGCATTCTTCTGGCCTGCTAACTCTGTTTTGCTTGGTTTACTCATTCGCTTTCCAAGCACACGTCGATTAAGCTCATTTTTAGGTGCTTATAGCGGCTATGTCATTGCCGATCTGCTTCAGGGTACTCCATTTGCTCTTACACTCGTTTTAACAACGTCAAATTTTCTTTATGTTGTTACTACGTTTGCACTCTATATGTTTTTTAATCAGCATATTAAAGCAGCCTACCGAGGTTATTCTTACCTTTTTTTATTTGCTTTATGCGGAGTAGGAAGCGTAGCAGGCGCATTGTTTGCAGCAACTTTCGTGCCCATGTTTAATACTAAATTTATGCTGGGTGGCTTGTGGGATGAATTTGGTTACTGGTTCACTTCAGAATTGCAAAATGCTTTGCTTCTTTTACCGATCATATTAAACCTACCTCAATATAGTCAGGTAAAACATTATTTTTCAAGAAATCGCGGCTTACAAGTAACCGACCTTTTACCTTTCGGAGCTGTCCTCGTTTCTATTGCAGCCAGTTATTATGACTCTGGTCCCGGCTCACTCCTCTACCCAATTGCTGCACTGATTTGGTGTGCAATTCGCTACAAACCTATTGTTGTTGCACTCATTACAAGTCTTACTAGTGCCTACATTATTTATCATGTCTCTGGACATTATCTTTTACTCTATCCGAATGACTATTTCAGCAATACGATTTCAATCCGTATTGGGTTAATCATGATGACGATTGCCCCTCTTACGGTTTCCAGTATTAGCGTTTTACACTCAGAATTAATTCAAAAGCTTCAACACGCGATTGCGCATGATGAGTTAACCTCAAGTCTTACTCGACGCCAATTTTTACAGTCAGTCAGACTACTTCAAGAAAAAGTGCACAAGGAAAATAAAACCTCAGCCTTTTTTATGCTGGATGTAGATCATTTCAAACAAGTTAACGACAACTATGGCCATCAAATAGGAGACCGCGCCCTACAAACCTGCGTCACCACTATTCAAAATATTTTGCATCCTCATGATTTATTAGGGCGATTTGGTGGTGAAGAATTTGCAATTTTCATTGCCGATACTACAAAAGAGAGTGCCTTTGACCTTGCAGAGCAAATACGAATTAAAATTAGTCAGCAACCGATTTATATTTATGGGAAATTACCAATTTTCATACAAGTCAGTATTGGTATAAGTTTATATTCCCCTTCATCACATAGAGCGATTGAAAATTTATTTAAAGAAGCAGATGACGCTTTATATCAAGCAAAACGCCAGGGGCGTAATCGGGTCTTTATATCTTTATAGGTTTTCATTTAATCATCTAGTGTAATGAATTTTATACAATAACCTGTGTTTTGCCATGTATGCTAATAACAGATAATAAGGAGAAAAATGCATGACTCTAGAATATACGCACAAACCAAACTACTACTTGTTTGCTCAGTTACTTGTGCGACATATAGAAAGCTATATTCACAAACATCCAGATGCGAACAATGCAATTTTTGACTTGCGAGATGTCTATGAAATATTTAGACAGGATTTTGCATCAACAACAACAAACCTAGAAGGTATTTTGCATATTGCAGATGAATATAAAATAGAAACGCTTAATGGAGATCAACCTCTCATTCAAAAATACCAGATTGATGCAAAAAACAATTCATTACTGATCGACTTTAATTCCGATGCGTTAACCAGCTTAAGAAGCGGAAAACCCATTTTGGAACCAGATGCAACTCAATTATAAGTAATGCAATAAAAAAGCACCTTTATGAAGGTGCTTTTTTATTGGTTTTCAAAGGAGGTTGTTTAAAGCGTTTTGCAGGCCATGTCATGATAAAGCGAGCTCCACCTAAGGTAGGGCTTTCATCTACTTTAATTTCACCACCGAACCAGTAAGCAATACGACTTACAATTGACAACCCTAAACCATAACCACCTGACGCACGCGTACGACTGTCATCTAAACGCGCAAAGGCTTCAAATACTCTTTGACGATCTTGCTCAGGAATTCCGGCACCATCATCTTCAACACAAACAAAGGCCATGCCATCGCTGTGAACACCACCGGTAATACGAACTTTGTTATCACAATAACGAACAGCATTACCCACCAAATTTTGAACCACTCGATGTAAATAACGGCGCTCCGCATCGACTTTCAAATAAACAGGAGGAGCAACAAGCTCAATTTCTTTTTGCGTTTTTAAAGCTTCAGTTTCTACCGCAACCTGATCCAACACATCAAATAGCGCAATTTCAGCAAAATCTAATGAAGGTGTACCCTGCTCTAGCTTTGCATAAGTCATGATTTCATCAATTAAGGTATTAAGCGCCTCAATATCTTTATCAATCATATCGACCTGATGCATACGATGGTTGTAATCGTCTTCCTCTGCCAACATCTCTGTACCAAAACGGATACGGGCAACCGGCGTTCTAAGTTCATGAGATACAGCTCTCATCAACTCACGCTGAGCCTCAATCAAACGCTGAATATGATCAGACATATTGTTATAACTTGATGCCAAGTTTGCCATTTCGTCACTTCCTTCAATAGGAACACGCAATGACAAATCACCTGACTTCATGCGGTTTAATGCATAACGTACTTGGCGAATTTTACGTTCTAACGGCAAGATGAGACCATAAACACCTAAACTCAGTAAGAATAGGCTAAATAAGGTAATTCCGGCAGAAAGCTGTAAAGGCATCCAGTTAAACATTGGAACCGGTCCAAGAACCAGAACTTGTGTAGGATGATTTGGTATTGGAGATACGATTGAAATGGTTGTGCCACGCATTGTTGCACTATCTTTGTACAACATGACACTTTGATCTTGACGCAAACGACCAATTTGCTCAGAGTCTAGATTAATATCTTGAATATTGTAGATATTAATTGGATATGAAAAATGTTTTTGAATCTTAGCAAGATATTCTTGTTCTTGCCCCGGATAAAACATTAGATAATCAAGTACAAAAATAGGGAGAGCCTTCATTTGGCGCTCACTAATTTTGTCTACTTTTATCGATAAAAAGTGCTGAGGATCGTCACGTAAACCAATAATGATATATGCAATACTATTACTGGCATCGTAACGGACAACAGACTTTTGAGCTTCGATCCGTTTTTTCTCAGTACGAGATAATTCGACCTTGCTCGCATCAGTGTAATAAATTGGAAGTTCCAATAAATCTGATGCATCTGAAACCCAGTCTATTTTCTGTTGCTTCCCCGGTTGTCGAGCGACTCCCTCACTAATGACATAAGAAATACCATCAGTTAAAGATTCACGGTATTCTTGAGCACGTTGATAATTGATAATTTGTACAAGCAAATAACCAAAAACGGCAACCAAAACAACAAGAATTACCAGTCCCGCATAGATTCGCAGGAATATGCTGTGTTTAAACACTCGACCAACCTTATAGGAAGTTTATTCAGATCTTATAACCCATTGGTTTCTTTAACGAACAAGTAACCTTTACTACGCACTGTTTTAATACGTTTTGGATTTTCAGGATCATCACCAATTTTTGGACGAATACGTGAGATACGGACATCGATTGAACGGTCCTGACCATCGTATTCAATACCGCGTAAACGTTCGAAGATATCTTCACGCGATAAGATACGGCCAGCATTTGATGCAAGCAACCATAATAGGTCATATTCTGCGCTAGTGAAATCAACAAGCTCACCATGCAGTGTTACAGAGCGGCCGCCATTATCAATTACGAGGTCATCAAATTCGATGCGTTGTGCAACTTCGTCTTCTACAGTTTTATCTGTGCGACGTAATAGTGCACGAATACGCGCTAATAGCACACGTGGTTGAACTGGTTTAGCAACATAGTCGTCTGCACCCATTTCTAGACCAAGTACCTGATCCATATCTTCTGTACGTGCAGTTAACATCAAAATCGGTTGATGATAATGTGGACGAACTTCACGGCAAACAGTTAAGCCATCGGCACCCGGCAACATGACATCCAAGACCACTAGGTCTGGTTGTTCACTAATAATACGACGAATTGCACGGTTACCATCAGTTTCTACACCAACTTCCAAGCCGTTGCGGATTAAATACTCTTGAGTTAATCGTGCTAAACGCTCGTCATCTTCAACGATCAGAATCTTTGGTAACTTTTCTTCTTGGCTCATATCATTGCCCCTATAAATCTCATTACATGCATCTTAAAAATCTTGCAGATACATTCGTTTATCATTTGCAATATACACACGTTTACATTGTAAACAAGTAGGCGTTCACCAAACTGATACATGACAACCGTGTTTTGTTGCATTTTATTAACCTTTGAATTTTCTCGTGTTTTTAACATTTAGTTATTGTTATGAAATTTCATATTCTATTCATATTTCCAATGTATGAATATTAAACAAATTATTTCTTCTCCTACATTAATTGTATTTAAGTGCTTGTTTTTTGAGTTATCCACAAACTTATCTATAAGCGTTTTTTAATAGCTTTGCTATGCTATCTCCCATCAAATCATACAGATAAAAAATTACTAAAAAGTCAAGATTGATCTGCTATGAAAAATCCCGTATCTTGTGTTCAAAATAAACTTTAACTACTAAGTCTTGTGTTTATCCCTCAAACATCGTGGCATACTTTTTGCTCGGTTCAAACGGTCTATAAACATAACAAAAGTGACAATGGAGCTATGCTGGCATGAGCGTAATTACTTCGACTCCCGGTCAAATTCAGGTGATCAAACGCACTGGAGATGTTGCTGCATTTGATGCAGAGAAAATTTCTGTTGCGATTGGTAAAGCTTTTCTTGCTGTGGAAGGTCAACAGAGTTCGGATTCAAGCCGTATTCACGACCGTATTACCCAACTGACGGAAATGGTATTAAATACTTTCACTCGTCGTTTACCATCAGGCGGTACGATCCATATTGAAGAAATTCAAGATCAGGTTGAACTTGCTTTAATGCGTACCGGAGAACAGAAAGTTGCCCGCGCTTACGTGATTTACCGCGAACAACGTACTACTGCTCGTCAGCAAACGAACTCAAACCACCACCCTACGTTACAAGTTACCGATGCTAACGGTCAGCTTCAGCCACTTGATTTAAGTGCATTGCAAGCAACTGTAGCGAAAGCAGCTGAAGGTTTGGAAGGTATTGACGTTCAGGCTATTGTTGATGAAACCGTTAAGAACTTATATAACGGCGTAAAAGAAAGTGACATTGCCACTACAATGATGATGGCAACACGTACTCGTATTGAACAAGAACCAAACTATACTTACGTAACTGCACGTTTGCTTTCTAGTGAATTAGTGAGCACAGGTTTAGCATTCTTAGGCTTACCTACAGATACGCCTGAAAACAATGCACTCGAAGCCTTTTTGAAAAAAGGTGTAGAGCTTGACTTGCTTTCACCAGATTTGCTTGATTTCGATTTAGAGAAACTGGCAGCAGCAATTCAGCCAGAACGCTCTAATCAGTTTACCTACTTAGGTTTACAGACTTTATTTGACCGTTACTTCATTCACTCAAACGGCGTTCGCTTCGAATTACCACAATTATTCTTCATGCGTGTGTCGATGGGTCTTGCGTTAAATGAGCAAGATAAAGAAGAACGTGCAATCGAGTTCTATAACTTATTGTCTAGCTTCGACTACATGGCGTCTACGCCTACTCTGTTTAACTCAGGTACATTACGTCCACAGCTTTCTAGTTGTTACTTAACAACAATTGGCGATGACCTTTATGACATTTATGGCGCAATGCGTGACAACGCTATGCTTTCTAAATGGGCTGGTGGTTTAGGGAATGACTGGACACCTGTACGTGCATTGAACTCTTACATTAAGGGTACAAACGGTAAGTCTCAGGGTGTAGTTCCATTCCTAAAAGTTGCGAACGATACAGCTGTTGCAGTAAACCAAGGTGGTAAGCGTAAAGGTGCCGTGTGTGCATACTTAGAAACTTGGCACTTAGACATCGAAGAGTTTTTAGAACTTCGTAAAAACACTGGTGATGACCGTCGCCGTACACACGACATGAACACTGCAAACTGGGTTCCAGACTTGTTTATGCAACGTGTATTTGAAGATGGTGAATGGACACTATTTACCCCTTCTGAAACTCCAGACTTGCACGACTTAACTGGTGCTGAATTTGCTGAGCGTTATGCTTACTATGAGTCTGTAGCGAAAGAAACCAACATGCTACACAAGAAAGTACGTGCTAAAGACTTATGGCGCAAAATGCTTTCTATGTTATTTGAAACTGGTCACCCGTGGATTACGTTCAAAGATGTATGTAACTTACGTTCACCACAACAACATGTTGGTGTAGTTCACTCATCTAACTTATGTACTGAAATTACCTTGAATACAAATCAAGACGAAATTGCAGTATGTAACTTGGGCTCAATCAACCTTGTACAACACGTTCAAGGTGGTGTGTTAGACCGTGAGAAGTTAGCTCGCACAATTAAAACAGCAGTACGCATGCTCGATAACGTTATCGACATTAACTACTACGCTGTACCACAAGCGAAAAACTCGAACTTGAAACACCGCCCAGTGGGTATGGGTATCATGGGCTTCCAAGATGCTCTATATGAAATGAACATCGCTTACGGCTCAGATGCTGCTATTGATTTTGCTGATGAATCAATGGAAGTAATTAGCTACTACGCGATTGAAACTTCAAGCAACTTGGCTGTTGAACGTGGTTCTTACTCAACATTCAAAGGTTCATTGTGGGATCAAGGTATCCTTCCAATCGACTCTTTAGAAATTGTTGCAAAATCTCGTCCAGAACGCATGTTCGAAGTTGACCGTACTCAACGTTTAGACTGGGACACTTTACGTGCCAAAGTTCAAAAAGACGGTATGCGTAACTCAAATGTGATGGCGATTGCACCTACTGCAACCATCTCTAACATTTGTGGCGTTTCTCAGTCTATTGAGCCAACATTCCAGAACTTATATGTGAAATCTAACTTGTCTGGTGAGTTCACTGTAATTAACCCTTACCTCGTTCGTGCATTAAAAGATCGTGGTCTGTGGGACACAGTGATGGTTAATGACTTGAAACACTTTGAAGGTTCAGTACAAAAAATTGCTCGTATTCCTGAAGAATTAAAAGCAATCTTTGCTACTGCATTTGAAGTAGATACACGTTGGATCGTTGATGCTGCATCACGTCGTCAAAAGTGGATTGATCAAGCTCAGTCTCTTAACCTTTACATCTCTGGTGCTAATGGTAAGAAACTTGACATCACTTACAAGATGGCATGGTTACGTGGTCTTAAGACGACTTATTACCTCCGAGCTTTAGGCGCAACTTCTGCTGAAAAATCTACAATCAACACAGGTGCTTTAAACGCAGTTAAACCTGCGACTGTTGAAGCGGCGGCAGTTGCTGCTCCTGTTGTAGAAGCGAAAAAACCAGAAGCTGTTGAAGAAGATGGTTTTACCCAAGCAGCTCCAGTTCCAATGGCTTGTTCAATCGACAACCCAGATTGTGAAGCTTGCCAATAACATTCAATAAAATTGCTCTTTTTCACTAAAGAGCAATTTTAAGAGGTAAAGATTATGCTTTTTCATCTCAGCCATAACTATATGCTTGGTGTTGGAGTTTTAATCTTTGCCTTTCTTTTCTTTTATATACCGCTGATTTACGCATTTTTCACAATACGTAAGCAACAGCGTAAGCAAAATAAGTTGTAGTGAGCAGAGACCAGAGGCCCAAAATTTGGTCATGCATCAATAAAACTTAATTTTGTTTACACATTAAAAGCGTATAGTAGGGACATCTTCGTTTAAGAGATGTCAAATATAGATATACACAACGAAGAGAGAACAAAAATGTCTATCCTTAGTTGGGACGATTTTGAAGATGATTCGCAAAAACCGGCTGCACCTGAACACAAGTCTGCGCCCATCCAACCGGAAAAAACGTCTGATTCGCAGAATGTATCTGCTGCGCAGTCATCATCGCAGAGCGTGGCAGCTCCACAATCCGCTGGAACCCATTCCGTGCGACCAACAGTTGCCTCCGATACGGTGGCTAGAGCCTCTGCAGCCTTAGAACACTTAGATGTTGCCCCTGGCCTTGAAGAGCTAGAAATGGGCGCACAACGTGTTCAAGTTGATGACAAAGCAATGATTAACTGTCGTGCGGACTTGAACCAGCTTGTTCCATTTAAATATGAGTGGGCTTGGCAGAAGTATCTTGACGGGTGTGCAAACCACTGGATGCCGCAAGAAGTAAACATGAACCTAGACATCGCGCTTTGGAAGTCTGAAAATGGCTTAACTGAAGACGAGCGTACGATTGTTATGCGTTCTTTAGGTTTCTTCTCGACTGCGGACTCTTTGGTTGCAAACAACTTAGTATTGGCAATTTACCGCCACATTACTAACCCTGAATGCCGTCAGTACATTTTGCGTCAAGCATTTGAAGAAGCAATTCACACTCACGCTTACCAATACTGTATCGAATCTTTAGGTATGGATGAAGGCGAAGTCTTCAACATGTACCGTGAAGTTCCATCTGTTGCGCGTAAAGCAGCGTGGGGATTGAAATATACTCAATCTTTAACTGATCCTAATTTCCACACAGGCACGCCTGAAAACGATCAGCGTTTACTTCGTAACCTGATTGCATTCTACTGTGTTCTTGAAGGGATCTTCTTCTACTGTGGCTTTACTCAAATTTTGAGTATGGGTCGCCGTAACAAGATGAATGGTGTTGCTGAGCAATTCCAATACATCTTGCGTGATGAGTCTATGCACTTGAACTTTGGTATCGACATGATTAACCAAATCAAGATTGAGAACCCTCACCTTTGGAGCGCTGAGTTCCAACAAGAAGTGGTTCAAATGATTGTTGAAGGCACAATGCTTGAAATCGAATATGCGCGTGACACAATGCCACGTGGTGTATTGGGTATGAACGCAAGCATGATGGAAGAATATTTGAAATTCATCTGTAACCGCCGTTTATCTCAGTTAGGTTTACCAGAGCAATTTGCTGGTGTAACGAACCCATTTGCATGGATGTCTGAGATGATGGACTTACGTAAAGAGAAGAACTTCTTTGAAACTCGCGTAACTGACTACCAAACTGGTGGTGCGTTAAGCTGGTAAGTTTAAGCATCTACTAAATAAAAAAAACCGCTATCTGTAGCGGTTTTTTATTTAAGATATATTTCATTAAATTAGAAAAACAACAGATAAATTAAATAACGAAATCAACAATATAGAGATTTAAAGTTTATACTAATTTCAACTAACAAAATAAGTATTTTTAATATTTAGACACTAACAACCACAAATCCAAAACATATTATAGACAATAAGAGCTGGAGCATTTACAGGATAAGTACCACTATCCAACACCTTATATAACCTACTCTTATACTTAATAGTTAATAATTTTTCTTTTCGGTCTACCACCATGCCAACTCTATAAATGAAATAAAAAGAATCATTATTAGTTATTCTTCTATATACAAACTGCACATAATCTTCTTTCTGAATTTTTGAATGATCAACAACAATAAAGCCATTACATATAGAGCACCTCCATTTCTCTAAATCAATATTCATATCCATATTTAATTTTACCAGATCATAAAAATCAACCAAGTAGCTATACAATACAACCTTTAATAAATTAAAATTATTTTATATAGCACATACAACAATATGAATAAAAAAATAAAAATATCAATATGAATTTAATTTTAAAATTAATTTTTAATTTAATAAGCATTAAATTAAAAATTAAAACACAATTTAATTCGCAACAAAAACTAAATCATTTTAATCCATCATTTAACTTCAATATTAACTGTATAATTAATCATTGGATCTTTCAATTATTCTTTGTATTACAGTCCTTGAAACTGCAAGATCCTTAGCTAAAGAATATACACTAAATCCTTTTTTAAATTTATTAATAACATCCTGTTTTTGATCATCCGTTAATTTTTCAGGTCTACCTACCTTTTTAGATAATCTATAGTTTTTTTGTGCAGTTTGATCACATATGAAAAGTTTTTCAAAACCAATACCAATTTCGATGAAATGGATAAAATTATTTTTAATATCTTCTTTCAACTCACTATTTATATAATCCAATATAATTAATTTAATTTTCTTTTTTTCAATTAAAATAATTGTAGATAATATTTCTTTAAAACTACTTCCTAAACAATCAATACCTTTAACAATTAGAAAGTCCCCCTCCTCCAAGGAATAATTAATTAGATTAAAAAAAATATTCCGTATAGCAATAGTTTTATCTACTGATACCAATTCAAGAATAACTCTATTTGGATGAACTTTATGATTAAAGCTTGCTAGTAAAGAAATAAAAGATTCTTTTTCTTTTTGCAAATCATCAATATTTGAATTTATTCGTATATATGCATAAATACGCATAGCCATCCCCCTCAATCCCTTAGAGTGATGTGAAGTATGTCTAATAAAGTAAATTAAAATAAAAAAATATACTTTTAGATCTTCACTTATTGATTGTTATATGATTAGTTTATTAATTTCATACTTTTATAGTAGTGTAATTATTTCCATATTTCTACTATTTTAAAATTCCAATGATCACAACAACCAAAAATATAATATTTTAAAATATTATATAAATATTAAATAATTATCTGAAAATTACTTTAATTTTTATATTTAAAATTTACAAAGCAGCATAAGAAAATTATAAATATAGTCAAATATTAAAACTATATATATTTTAAACATTAACAAAAAATATAAATTTATAATTTTCATAAATTATTTTACAAAAGTGTTTTAAAACCATGTTTTTTATTTTTAATAAATTTAAACACACAGTTAAAAACCAAACAGATATATACAAAAAATACTTTCATATCAAAAAGATATAGAAAATATCAAAAATCTCCCAATTACCCACATGATATTTTGTTTTGTTATGTATATTCAAATTATTTCATTAAAAAAATAAAACTAGATTTTAATATTAGATTAATATTAAATTTAGAAAGACTTAAGCAACAAGGTAATTAAAGATGAAAAAAAACACCCAGAAAAGACCAATAAAATTATTAACTAATATAATAATAATGATCAAAAATGTGATGTACAGTGAAGCTCAATCTATGCATTTAATTAATATGTTTTAAACAGTGTATAGTACACTTTTGTGATTTAGTTCATGTTTTTTTTAAAAAAATAAGATGCTAAGATTTGTTTTGTTTTTGTTTAATTTTGGTGTTTTTAATATGCGTACATATGCCTATGTTAGAATAGAGCCTAATTTGCAATTTGAATTTTCTAGATATATCTCTTTTTTTAGTGAGTATGGTTATAAAATTCAAAAGAATAGATTAGTAGTAGAAGAAGTATCTGTTGATAAATCTATTATTTATAGAGATAAATTTCTTAACTTAATAAGTTATTCATTAGAAGAAGGTGATATTTTAGTGATAAAAAGCATGGATTGCTTGGGTAATAGTTTTGAAGAAATTTTAGGTATAGTTGATAAAATTGATCAAAAAAAAATCCGACTAATATGCTTGGATTATTCTAAAAATGAAATTAATGGTGACTTGAAAATTTTCTTCCTTCATTTTCTAAAATTATCTGCTGAATTTGAAAAATTGTTCAAATCTGACAATAAAAAATTCAAAGATCACAAACCTACAAGAAAAGTAGGTAGGCCTGAAATATTGAATAATGAACAAAAAAATAGAGTGATTGAGTTGTTCAAAAAAGGCTATAGTGTATATTCACTCGCTAAAGAGTTTTCAGTTACAAGAACTGTAATTCAAAGAATTTTAAACAATGCTTCAAAAAGTAACACGTTGTAATTATTTTAAATTTTAATTCAAAACCCATTAAATGCATATGGAATGATATAAAAGGGAATCGTAATGGAATATATTTCACTAGTAAAAGTTAATCCTCTACACAATATAAATTATAGGAAATATTGAATTTTAAAAATTCAACAAGGTATTGATATACAAACATATTTAAAATATTATTATATTTTAAATTTATTTTTTATTAATGACAATTTATAATGACTCTATATTAATTTACTTTTTCCTTACAATTTTAAATTACTTTCTTTCTTTTTACTCGTCTCTATAAAATCAGGATTAATTAGTTATATAACATAAAATAAACTTTATTTTCAATTATTTATGAAATTAATTTACGCAAATATATAATTTATATATATTTACTATTGATTATATTATATTTACAAAGTAAAGTTGTTTTCTATGAAATAACTTAATCAAACTTTTAAGTTAATCTTGATAGTGTTAAAAAATTTCAAATGTTAGCTTAAGAGTTTAATCTTTTAAAATTCATAATTTTGAGTTTTGAATCAAATAGTTTAATGCTTTCAAGCTATTATTATGAAAATTTATTTATTTTTAATTTTGATAAACAATTAATATGAATGATCTTTTTTGGAATTCCTCACTAGGCTCAGCAACAGGTGAGATTTATATTCCCAAAGGACTTGGGCCCTTTCCAGGCATAATTATGTTTGATACAGGATCAATAAAAAGCACTAAAACTTATGCTACTTTCTATGCAGAAAAAATGAAAGAAATAGGTTTTCTCTCTTTTTTAGTTTCATTAAATTTAAACCAATCAAGTAATTATAAAATTAATGAAATAGGTTCTGCTATAGAATACATTTCAAATCGAAAAGAAGTAAATAATAATAAAATATATTTAATAGAAATTGAAAAAAATAGTTTTCTAGATCTAAATATAGAATTATATAAAAATTATTTTCAGGCTATCGTTTCAATCAATTCTTTTGATTTAAATAACTAATATTTTAAAAATTTTTTAAATAAATTATAGTCGAGATTAAGCTATTCGAGCTTAATCTCGACTATGTACTTAATTATCAAAAAACGTGGCTCACAGATGATTTGGAAACATAAATTGAGTTTTGTGGGTTCGCATCTTCGACCCAACACGATTTAGGGACATTAACTTCTTCGCCACTTACTAAAGTAATCTTTGTCTGCTTCAACTCACTAATCGTATTACTCGCAGCATAGTAATGATGTTTATCACAAATCACTGTCTTCTTATGATTATTTGCATATTGAGTAGCTTTATCTGCTGTAACCTCACCTGTACCAAAGCTAGGATGGGCTGATTTTTCTGCTATTAAGTACAATTTATGATTCGCAATTGTATTAATAGAAGGTGGTGAATAAACCGATTGATGTCCATATGGTTGATTCACACAACCAGAAAAGATCAGTGTTAATGAAAATACGATTTGAGTTAGAATTAAATTCTTCATTAATTTTAATCCTCATGTTAAATATATAAACATCCATTTTTATAAATCCCATCTTAAATTAAAATTTAGAGAGGTAGGATTATTAACAATAGATATACTCCAATACCTTTAAGTGAAATTTAATTTTACACTCTTAAATTAGAATAAAAAAAATCAATATAAATTTAAGTTCTTTATTAATTAAGAAGAGTCCACACCCTAAAAGGCTGTGGACTTAGTGAATATCACTCAAACCTGAAATACGAGGATAGTTGCATAATAAAAATCCTCAAAATTATATTCACATAAGACCCCATTTGTATCAATTACAAATCAATTAATTTCAAAAATAAAATTTCTTATTTAAAAATTATCTTTATTTTACATACACTAAGATCACTTCTATCTAAAAAATTGTTTTAAAATCATGTTTTAAATACTTAGATTTGAAACATTATAAAAAATTTAAAGATAGAATGCTTTCAAAATTTATTGTCCAGAATTTATAGTTTTCTCAACTATATTCCTTTTCATCTCAATTTTCATTTCGTTTATAAAACTTATATTTAAGCAATAAACAATTAAATAGATCATTTTATAGATTCAAAGCAAGCTAATCTTTTAATATCCGCATAAAAGTGATTCCTATGAATGATAGCCATAGTACCTTTTTATTGTTCTATGCAAATAAAAAGTACGTTTATAAATTTCCTGCTTGGTCAAGAATATTCAAGGTTGGCAATCCCCTTGCACACATCCCCGCGATCTTGGTAGCTTTCTCAGCCAAATTATGATGATCCCTGTCAGCCGCTTGTAAATTTATGATATTTGACGCCCAAGATAATTGAATCAACTTGTCATGAAGTACTTTTTGAGAAACCCAAGGCACAATACTGTCATTTAAATCCCCCACAACAAATACTCTATTTGCTGGGTGCTTCGGTGTAAGTGCTGTTATTGCATCTACAGTTTCAAATAGTCTTGGATCAGGTGTTTTCCCCAATGCTTCTGCCAATATTTTTGGTGATGAAGGGGCTGAACTTGGGATAGCACATAATATATCTGTCCTTTTTGATAATAAGGCAGATACAATATGACCACCACCACTATGCCCAACTAACACATAATTAAGGATTTGATGTCTTTGCTTAATTTTATTTAATGCTTCAGATATTAATAAAGATTCTAATGGCTTTCTAGCACCATTATGTACACCAGACGATCCATAAATCCCTGGACGAGCGACAAAAATATATGGGAAATTATACAACTCTGTGGACTTAGCGACTGCTTCATTAACTTTGTCCTGTGGTTTTTTGTCAGTATATGATGCAGGTGCTTTCCCTCCTACAATTGCTACATCACCAGAAAAATACGCAATCGCTCTATTATTGGTTTGATTTTCGAGTAATCCGGCAGAATAATATCGTATGCATTCTTTATATGAGTAACCATTTAAATTTACTTCAACCCAAACTGTTCTTCCGATTCCAGAATTGTCCAATTGTGTACATTGTGCTTGAGTCGAAGTAACAACTTTATATGCATCATCTCCGATAAAATTTTCATTTGTTAAATCAATACTAACTGTTTCAGCAAAGCTATGATTAGCAGCTAAAAACATCAATAAAGAAATTATTTTTTTCATAATTAACCTTTTTAATTCAAATAAATTTTAGACAATTAAATTAACAATCAAGATTAATTAACACAACAAAAATAGAAATATTAAAATTATATAAAACATATAATTCATTTATTTTATCAAAAAAAATAGAATAGGGTACATTAAATTATGTTTTAAACTATAATAAAATTAAAACATATGAATTAAATTTCGAATAATTTTAAACATAACTAAAGCCTTAAAATCACTTCTAGTACCACAAAAAAACCAATACAATAACAAGCAGAATTAAATATCACTCTATTATTTTTTTAAGAAAGGAATTAAAACAATTTAATTGTTTTCCAGCTAAGATTAACTTAATTAGGTCGCAATATGCTACATCAATTAAAATATTTAGATTTAAGTAATTTAAAAAATCAGATCAGTGAATGGATATCACTATATGATCAGACTGACTCTGAAAAAAAAATAGTCTTTATCTCATATGGTTGCCTAGATCAACGGTGTAAAGTTTTTTCAATTGCTAGTTCTGACATACAAAAACTGCAAAAAAAAATAAATAACTTTTTAGAAAAAATTTTTCTTAGAGATAAACGTTATCTAGGCTATATAAAACTTGATGTTGTAACTCAGGTAGAAAAGAAAAGTTGGACCGATGTTACCCATGATATATCTAATCAAAAGCATAATAATCATTTTAGAAAAGGTATTAGTTTTGATAAAGATTTCAATATATGTTTTTTAGAACAAGAGATTTATGGGAATGCAATCATACGAGGAATTTCATATGATCAAAAAAATTTTATTGACCAGAATAATTTAAACAATGCAATCAAGAAAAAATACTCTTCTATTCAAAAAGAATTAGAAATTATTAAAATTAAAGATGTATGGCTTTTTGAAACTGAAAGCGTATTTTACGAAAATGGTAAATTCATTAAACTTCAAAGTGGAGGTTGTGAAAATGGGGTTAGGTTCATTGATAAAAATGATAAATCTCATATTAAAGAAATAATTAATAAAAATGCTAGTTTCCTAACCAGTCAAATTTTAGAAGATGGGAAATTTATCTACGGCTATTTCCCTGCATTTAACAATGAAATTAAAAGTTACAATACAATACGGCATTGCACTTCAATTTATTCACTTTTAGAAACTTTTGAGATTGAAGAAAACAATCAATATTGGTCTAAAATTCACTTAGCTATTGAGTATAGCATCAAAAATTTTTATAAATTAATAGATGAAGATACAGCTCATATGATTGATGGAAATGACAATAATTATGAGATCAAGCTTGGTGCGAATGCAGCTATTATTTTAATGTTAACAAAATATCAGGAAATTACTAAAAATAAAAAATATCTAGAATATGCAGAAAAAATAGCAAATGGAATTCTGCAAATGATTGATAAAACAGGAAAAACCACTCATATTTTGGAATACCCATCCTTGTCTATTAAAGAAAAATTTAGAATTGTTTATTATGATGGTGAAGCTGCACTAGCACTCTTAAGGCTTTATCAGTTAAATAATAATAAAGTTCTTTTAAATACTGTTAAGTTAATGTTTGATAACTTCATATCTAATTCATATGAAAAATATCATGATCATTGGTTAAGTTATTGTACAAATGAATTAACAGTAGTATGTCCAGAAGTTAAATACTATCAGTTTGGTATAAATAACTATTTAAATCATATGGACTTCATTAAAAATCGTAAAACAGTATATGCTACTTTCCTTGAGATGATGATGTCTGCTTATAAAATGGTAAATCGTCTAAATATACAAGGTCATGAAAATCTATTTAAATCTTCTAAATTCGAAGAATTAAAATCTCTTATTCAGTTACGTGCTGAATTTCAACGCACAGGTTTCTTCTATCCAGAAGTTGCCATGTATATGAAAAACCCCAAGTCTATATTAAATTCTTTTTATGTAAGACATGATCGTTTTCGTGCTCGAATTGATGATCAAGAACATAATTTATCAGGTTACATTGCTTATTATTTACACTTCAAAGATTAGTTTCAAATCTAAAATTATTTAATAATGTAATTAAAGGTATTTTTATGAATAATGAAATATTTACTTTATCAAATGAAACTACAAATGTTGAGTTTTTTAAAATTGAAAAGAGTCTTAGTCGACTTAATATAAATATGTTTTTCCTTAAAAAAAATCCACATAAGCTTATTACACTAAATAATGATTTAAAACTTGAAGGACATAATAATTTTTATAATTCTGTTCTAAGCCTTTGTACAATTGGTGCCTTCTCATACTCATCTTCTAATCTTAACTATGGGGTATCTATTGGCCGCTATTGTAGTCTAGCAAGTAATATCAAAATTATGGGTGCTCACCACTTCCCCGAGTGGATTTCTACTTCACCTCACTTTTATAGTGAGGACTATCATGATACTGATCCAGCATTAGTCACCCATAATTATAGAAGTCGGCGTAATGTTACTATCGGAAATGATGTTTGGATTGGAGCTGATGTTGTTTTAAAAAATAATATTACAATTGGTGATGGAGCAATAATTGCTTCTAATAGTGTTATTACAAAGAATGTAGAACCATATACTATTGTGGGTGGTAATCCTGCCAAATTAATTCGTAAAAGATTCGAAGATACAGTCATTAAAGAATTAATGTACTTAAAATGGTGGAGATTTCATAAAAATGATTTAAAAGGTCTAAATTTTACAGCCCCATCTGATTTCATAAATAATTTAGAAAAAAGAATTTATATGGAAAAATTAAATGAATATCACCCACCAATTTTTACAAAAAATGATTTACTGAAACCATCTTAAAGCAAACAAATCTTTTATGTTGTATAAATTATAAAATGGTTATTTATTATGAAAACTCAATATTTTTTTCTATTTCCAAAAATTGACCAAAAGAAAAATGGATTGGTTTTTGCTCTTTTAAAGCGCGCAAAAATACTAAATGAACAATTAGGTATTAGCCCCACAATTATTACTACTGAATATGATCGCTCACTTGCAGAAAATTATTGGAGCCTTATAGCTACAAACTTAGCTCCTCCTTCTATTGGCTATCTCAATTTATATGGTGATTTTCAAGGAACTCATCTAAAAATGGCTAATAAAAAAATTCATAGCCCTATGGTAGAAATGTTTAACAGTAACATTTTAAAAACTATAATTCCTTTCACATACAATCAACGTTTTCATGATAAAAATAATAAAAACTATTTGTACGAAATACGGCAAAATGACTCTCCTACCTTAAGTTATGTGAATACTTTCAAAAAAGGTGTAAAAACAGGACGAATTATTTATGACTCTTATGGTTATCTTAGTTGTATTCAAGTCATCAACCCAGAGAATCAAATGATAATAACTGAAACTTATTATCATACAGAAGGTTATCCAGTTATTATAAAAAACTATCAACTCAACGAAAAGAATAAAAACATTGTTTCAAATATTTTTTTATTTAACAAACAAGGTGTTATTAATGAGGTTTTTGATACTGAGTCTCAGCTCATTCAGTATTGGTTCCTAAAAATCTCTCAACTTTATAAAAATGATCTGATGTATATTCTTATTGACCGTGCAATTCATTTCTATGAACCACTTAGAGAGATAAAACAAGAAAACATGCGATTTATTGGGACAATTCATGCTACCCATCTAAATGGTCATGATATTCAAAATTCTACAATTAATCGTCATTATCGTAGCTATTTTAAATATAGTAATGAATTAGACGCACTAGTAATCTTAACTGAACGCCAAAAACAACATATTCAACAGCGCTTTGGAATGGAAGAGAAATTATTTGTTATTCCACATATATATGAAAAAACTATTGACCATGTTAATTTTTCAAACAGAGACCCAATGTTTTGCTTAACTATTGCTAGATATGATAAAGCGAAAAATTTAGATAGCTTAATTAGGATTTTCAAAAAAGTTGTAGAAGTAATCCCCAATGCTTATTTAAACATTTATGGTTTTGGAAGTGAGCATAACTTCTTACAAAGTCAAATTGATGAACATCAGTTAAATAACCATATTAAATTAATGGGCTATAATGAGGATACTGATGCTTTATATAATAAGGCAAGCTTATTCCTTTTTTCTAGCCGATCTGAAGGTTTCGGTATGGCAGTTTTAGAAGCCCTATGCCATGGCTGCCCTGTCGTGAGTTATGACATCGATTACGGACCATCAGACATGATTAATCATGATGAAAATGGCTATTTAGTTACTTTTCAAGATGAAGAATTATTTGCACAGAAAGTAGTTTCTTTATTAAAAGATGAACACAAACGGCTTAAACTTAGTGAAAATGCATATGCATGTAGTCGACTCACAGATCAAAAACAATTTGCCTTAAAATGGCAAGAGCTTTTCAAGGCTATTCAGTAATGTTTTTTATGCATAAAAAAACTTTGGTTTTATTATTCTCTACATTTTGTGTATCTACTTATATTCATGCAAAAACTGATTGTTATTCAAGTAGCCCTCCAGTTGTTAAACAACTTGATCAAGTCTATTATGGCATGAATAATCTTCGTATCTTTTACACTACTTCTGGTGATAATGCTTTAATATTTCAGCAGGATAAAAATCTAAATCATGTTCCAGACTATGTAGAAAATATTGCCATTCAAGCCAATAGCATACGAAAATCTTGGTCCGTTTTGGGTTACCAAGATCCTTTGAATAGTCCACGCTATAAAAATAATGTCCAATATATTGATATACAAATACAGAAGCTTGATGGACTTGGACTAGCTTATGATAAACCCCATCGACATTCCAATAATCCATTAAAAAAAAATGCTTGTGCTCTAATTATTCTTATTAGCAATAGTATTCCAAATCTAACTACTGACTCTTCATTAATAGCACATGAATTATTTCATCTTTACACCTATGGTTATACGATGTTTAAGCAACCTTGGCTGACAGAAAGCTTGGCAGCTTGGTCAGAAGGGATTATCAGAAAAGATAAGTTTGGTACATATGGACAAAGAAATTTGCCGAAAAATGAAGAAGATTTTGACAAATATATCTTGCAAAGAACTTATAGGACATCTCAATTATGGAATCGTCTTACTACACTTGTAGATACATCTGATGGCAAATTATTTTTGCCACCTTCTCTCATACAACAGAGATACACTGATGGACAACCTGTTTTTCAAGATCAATATTTAAAAGGAACTATCTTTATGAAAAAGTTTCTTGAAAATCTTGGAAGACAAGATCAACAAATTTCTATTTTAAATAATTGGAATTTATATCATTGGAAAGAAATTGATCAAAATTCAGCTCATTTCAACCAAAAAATTTTAGATACTTTATTGATAACTCTAGAAAAAACCAACGAAAGCAATATAGAGAAAAATAAATTTCAAAGTCTCTTAAAAAAAGTTATTAAAAATAAAAAATCTAGTTAATTTTACTTTCAAAAATATTAAATAAGCCATTTACTGCGACTAATGCTTTTAAAAACTATTTTTAAATAAAAAAAAGAGAAGGCACTTATGCCTTCTCTTCTATTTACAGATTTCTATCAACAACAATCAATTAAAATAACAACTGATTATTATTCAATAACTCATCTAGTGTCGTATCTGTATTTTTCAATACAATGAGATCAGTTGAGTTATAGGTATTTCCAGTACCATCTCGATCAATACTAATCAAAGTATTACCTGCACCGTCAGAAGTAACAGACACATAATTAGAGATATTGCTTGCATTAGCACCATTTAACAATGAACTAATATCAACTTTATCACCTTGCGCCAAATTAAAGTCAGTCCATTCATCCTTACCATTGCCACCTGTTGCATCAGCAGCATTCAGTAAGTTATAGACAACTGTATCTGCACCAGCCCCAGTGGTAATAATGTCATGGCTAGCAGTACTGATGGTCTCACTACCAATATTCACGGTCAATGTTGCAGGTGTACTTTCATCACCTGTTGCAGCAACCAGTTTATAGTTCAATGTAGCGACATCACCAGAAGTAGCAGAACTATTTGCTGTGAACGTATATGTTCCATTTGCCGAAACAACGAATGTACCATCCTCAACCGCGATTGTTTGACCATTCGCTTGTACATATGTACCAGGTGAAGTTTCTACAAATACTTTTGTACTTGCTCCACCCGTTACATCTACACCATTACCAGAATCATCTGTTAACAAGTTACCCGTAGCAGTTACCGTCGCACCATTACCAACGAATTGGTCATAATGTGTGAAAGTAGCATTTACAGTAGTGTTTACAGTAGTTGTATTCGTTCCAGCAATCAGAGGAATATTAGATTCTGTGCTACCAAACACGACACGCCATTGACTAGCAGTGTCTGATGCAGAAACCTGATAAGAGCCACTGATCAACACAGTACCGCCAGCATCACCTAAGATTGGTGATGAATGTACAACAGAAGCTGATGCTCCAGGTTGAGTTGTCCAAACACCATTCACAAGTTTTTGCACTTGATAACTGAAAGTATCACCATTAGCAGAGCTATCGAGGATACCACCTTGTGTAGTTACAGAGAAATTAAGCGATGCGGCAGTATTTGCAGCAACATTAATCACATCGCTCGTATCACTACCAGCAACTGAAGTAGCATTACCAAATAACGGTTTCGTACTACTTGCAGCCATACTACCCGTATCAACAGTTGTATTGGTTGATGGAACTAACGTAATCGCAGCTGCTGCTGTATTATCAGTTGCCGTCAACTCTACTACACCATCTTGAGTTGGATCTTCTGGCCATGTGATATCAAGATCATTTGTATCAATGCGAACATTTAAAGTCGCTGTATCTTGATGCCCGTCACTGTCCTGAATGGTGTAAGTGAAACTATCTACTTTACCTAGACTATTTGGAATGGTGAAATCACGGATATATTCATAATTACCATTCTTATCAATAAACAACTCACCATATTCACCTTGAATACGAGTAAATGCTTCACTGTCTTGTGGTAGAGCAGTTGTCACACCATCTTCATTAGCAACACTGATAACCGTTGCTGTTTCACCAGCATGAATCACATCAGCAACGTCCGTTGGATTTTCAGGATTATTTGCTGTAATCACATTACCTTTCGCAACGACATCACCATAATCACTCAGTACCTCATTGGTAACAGAAATTGAAGCGATACCAATACCAGTTACTTGAACACCCTCACCTGGAGTTAATACAAGCGCATATTGTCCTTCAGGTAGATTACTGATAGATGCTCCACCACCCATGACGCCTAAACCAATTCCAAGCATAGATCCAGCATTGTCTATTTTGCTGTACTGTTCGTATCCACCAGTATTCTCGTTATAACGAAGAATATTAAGGTCATAAGAACCAATACCACCACCTATTAACACTCCACCAAAAGACACATCAAACGATGCAATTCCACCTTCAGGTACGGTAACTGTAATTGGTGTTTGACCTTTAAGATCAATAATTGGACCGATGAATGACAATGATGGGAAGGTTACTAATGCACCACCCGGAATATCAGGATGAGTTACTACAGGATTAACCTCACTTAATACCGTAGCAATATCGTCAATAGCATCAATGAAAACTGGAACTATAGATGTGACTGGTAATGAAGTATTACCTGCTGCATCTGTCGCTGTTGCTGTTACAACATCACCAGTTACTAATGTGCCAGGATTAGCTACAGACCAAGTACCATCACCTTCTGTAGTAGTAGTAATAGTACTACCATCTGGGAAAGTTACAGTTACTGTTGAGCCTGGTTCTGCCGTACCTGTAATCGGATCAACATCATCCAATTCATCAATAGCAATTACTGGAGGTACAGTATCTACAACTTCCGTTGCCGGTGCCGATTCGTTACCTGCAGGATCAGTTGCTGTTGCTGTTACAACATCGCCATCATTCAAGCCTGGG
>NZ_JZFB01000007.1:0-724 GCF_001188385.1 Acinetobacter sp. V2
ACGTACAAAGAAGTTAATTGCTTTATGTAAACTTAGGATTTACATCAACAATAACGTATTAGAACTCTAACTAAGCTCTATAATATGTAATTAAATTTAAAGAAGAAAATGATCATGACTTTAATAGAAAAAGTGGTTCCTGTGGTATTTAGGAAAATTAATAATAACTTGGAGATTTTAGTATTTAGACATCCCTTAGCAGGAATTCAAATCGTTAAAGGTACTGTGGAGCATCAAGAACAGTTAGAACATGCCGCTTTGCGTGAGCTTTATGAAGAATCTGGAATAAAGAGTGCTCAAATTCATTCATACCTAGGTAAACATATTCCTTCAGAGGCGGGGCCTGATTGGCATGTTTTTGTGTGTAGTACACATGAGGCTTTAAAAGATAAATGGTCACATTTTTGTGAAGATGATAATGGATTAACTTTCGATTTTTTCTGGCATCCTTTCTTAAGTTCTACAACAGAAGAATGGCATCCTCTTTTTAAAGAATTATTTGAATTTATTAAATCTAAATATCAGCTCAACTGACCAAATAACTTTAGGCCTCTGTGCTGCAACAGACTTTAATCTTTTGCGCTGATTTAAAGTAATAAAACATTGCAACACAGAGATAGAGGAGCTAAGCCAAACGCTTAGCCCAGACTACTTTTGGCACATCGCTGCACGGTGCTAAAGAAGGTAGGGGCAAAGTCCTGTGGGAGAACAGGACTTTGCAAAC
>NZ_JZFB01000007.1:734-1202 GCF_001188385.1 Acinetobacter sp. V2
AAAAAATTGTAACTACCTAGAACAAAACTTAAAGCCAAAATAGGTTTATAAATTGTCATATTATTCTCATAATGATTTATATCTATGAGTAGAATAAAAACATAATTGGTTTTAAGGTTTTAAATAATTTTAGGTAATAATTAATCCTCCTAAAAATATAGGGAAATGAAATAATTAAAATTTTAAAATAAAATTAATTTATAAATTTAAAAAACTAGGCAATAGAAAACCTAAATTTTAAATAAATAAAATAGTTAAATAAGAGAGGAAATAAGTTTGAAAAGTGTCATGGTCAACTCCTTAAAAAATGGAGTCCTACCACCAGATTACCGCGAATTAATTTATGGTGGTAGAACGAAAGGGGGTTGACAGACTGGACTCGTAGAACCAGCACGCACGGGGCGTCCCCCTCCCGTCCTACCGCAAAGAAAAGGGGACGCAAGGGTCTAACGACTTATAGTAGAACTA
>NZ_JZFB01000007.1:1258-2562 GCF_001188385.1 Acinetobacter sp. V2
TGGTGATTTTAATTACGTCAATTTAATATTTAAAATATTTTTGATTTAATAATAAATCTAAATGTATTTTTAAAATAATAGAATTAATATTTATATTTAATTAGAAAAAATAAAGAATAAAATAAGTTGTAGCTGTAATGTTATTAATAATAAAGATTTATCATCTTATAAATAAAATATTATAGATATGGCTACCTTATTCTAAACTTTTAAGCATTTCTTTCGCATCCGAATCGCCTGTATTGGCCGCTTGCTGAAACCATTTCTTTGCCAGTTGTAGGTTTTTCGGCGTGCCTTCACCGTTTAAATACATTTGGGCCAAGTTGTACTGGGCATCACTTTCATTGTCCTCAGCCGCTTTGGTGTACCACTTAAGGGCTTGCTCATCGCTTTGAGCGACGCCGTGACCTTTTTTATATAGATGAGCTAAATTATATTCTGCGGGTGGGTAGCCTTGCTCGGCAGCACGACTAAACCATTCAAACGCCTGCACATAATTTTGCGCAGTTCCTTCACCTCTGTCGTATAAAACCCCTAAGTTATATTGCGCTTTAGCATGGCCCTTGGCCGCAGCCTTGGTGAAATAATCAAAAGCGCGCTTGGCATCTTTTTCAACACCCGTGCCTGTGTAATACAGCATTCCTAAACTATATTTTGCCCCCACGCTTCCATTTTGGTCAGCCGCAGTTAGCCATTTAAATGCTTGTTCATAATTTTTAACAATGCCTTGTTCGCCGCTTAAAAGCATCATGCCAAGATGATATTGAGCAACAGCTTGCCCTTGTTCTGCACGATATTGAATATCGGCCACACTCGGTTCAGCAAATGCTGGAGAATGAAGTGAAAAAATCACCATAAATATATAAAAAGCAGACTTTTTTATTTTCATATCTCATCCTGAATTTTATTAATTTTAATATTTATTTTTCTTTAATATCTATTTGAATATAAAAGAAAAATATTAAATATGTTTGGGTGGTTTATAGCACTTTAAAATGAGTAAATTTTACGGATTAAATACTCATTTAATAAGAAATTAACCTAAAACTGCATATTTAGACTAGTTACATTTTGAAAATGAGTATAGATAGACAGATTAGTCTTTTTTTAATTAAAATGCGGCCTAAATATAAGTTTGATTGATAATAAAAATGCAGATGAGTGTGTCGAGTATATTGGAGCGTTTAGGTCTTGTTTCACAAAATCGCGCTGTTCATATCCAATTCTCAAATCAGTCTTTAAATCAGCAAGTCTTCTTACAACGTATTGAAGGCGAGCATACGCTCAACCAAGGTAGCGTTGCT
>NZ_JZFB01000007.1:2617-3374 GCF_001188385.1 Acinetobacter sp. V2
ATGTCAGGTTGCTGTCGATCAGGTGACCGATACAGGCCAGTTCTTTAGAACAACAGGTATTATTACCGAAGCGAGCCAAGGGCAAAGTGATGGCTCACTTACCATTTATAACTTAACCTTAAAAGACCCAACCGCACTTTGGCATAAACGCCGCAATAGCCGCGTGTTTATGAATAAAAGCGTGCGCGATATTAGCGAAATTCTATTTAAGGAATGGCAGGGGAAAAGTCCATTATTTGCCTCGAGTCTAACGCTCGACACATCTGGCTTAACGAAAGACTATGATGTGCGTCCATTTGTGATGCAGTCCAATGAAAGCGATTATGACTTTTTAACCCGTCTATGGCGTAGTGAAGGTATTAACTGGTTGGTCGATGAATCTCAGCTTTTAGTCGCTGATCCGAATGCTTCCATTCAACCACAAGTGCTACGTTTAATTGATGAAAATCAGAATTATAAAGCTCTCGAACGCCGTAACTTACGCTACCAACGCAGCAGTGCGACAGAACAGTTCGATACCATTACTCAAGTTAAAGCTGAACGAAGCCTACAGCCGACGTCGGTTCATATCCAACGCTGGCAAGCCGATGCGTTACAACAAGAAGAAGGCAGTGGCAGCGTACAAGGCACCCAAAAGCACAGTGAACACTATGACAATGCCAGTCTGAACCTTGAAGATGCATGGCACGTTAGCCCTGCGTGGATGCAGGACCTAAAAGGTGAAGACCAAGCCACAGCTTCAGGCAATAGCCAGATT
>NZ_JZFB01000007.1:3384-3600 GCF_001188385.1 Acinetobacter sp. V2
CTGAACCAACACATTAATGCTTATCATCACTTGAGTTCTAAACAGTTTACCGTTTCTGGTAATGTTCGTGATGCACAGGTCGGTTACTGGTTTGAACTCAATGACCATCCAGAACTCGACCAGCACGACAGTGCCGATAAAGAATTTTTAATCTTAAGCAAACACTACTATAACCAAAATAATTTACCGAAAGAATTACAACAGCAACTTGAGCGT
>NZ_JZFB01000007.1:3610-3836 GCF_001188385.1 Acinetobacter sp. V2
TAAGGCAGCTCAACTCGACAACCAAAACCCTGAGCAGCGCCACTTTGCTGAGCTGAATGTCGTTCGACGCAACATTAAAGCTGTGCCTGAATATAGCCCGTTAGAACATCGACCCGCAGCTCACCCGCAGCGCGCTAAAGTGGTGGGATTAGAGGGCGAAAACATTCATGTTGACCAGTGGGGACGTATTAAAGTCCGTTTCTTGTTTACCCGAACTGACGACCAC
>NZ_JZFB01000007.1:3915-4201 GCF_001188385.1 Acinetobacter sp. V2
ACGTGTCGGTGAGATCGTGGTGATTGACTTCTTTGACGGCAACATTGACCGCCCATTTGTGGTGGGGCGTATTCACGAAGCTGAACGTCACCCAACGCAATTCGATCAGAAAGGCCAGCTACCTGACACTAAAAAGCTCAGCGGCATCCGCTCCGAAGAAGTCGATGGCAAAGGCTTTAACCAGCTACGTTTTGATGACACGACAGGCCAGATCAGTGCCCAGCTGCAAAGCAGCCATGCGGCCAGTCAGCTCAACTTGGGTAACTTAAGCCATCCAAAAGACAAG
>NZ_JZFB01000007.1:4211-6692 GCF_001188385.1 Acinetobacter sp. V2
AGAAAGCGATGGTCGTGGTGAAGGTTTTGAACTCAGAACTGACCAGTGGGGCGCGGTACGGGCAGGCAGTGGCTTACTCGTTAGTACTCATAAACAAGACCAAGCTCAAGGTGTACACCTTGAGGCAGCTGAGGCCAAACAACAAATTGAAGGCGGGCTTAACAATGCCAAGGCACTTAGTGAAGTTGCCAAAAATCAGCAAACTGACCCTTTAGAAAATTTAGAAAACCTAAAATCTTTTATTGAAAAACTTGAGCAGCAAGACAACGCAAAAGCCAAAACCTTTAAAGAGGCGATTATGTTGCTGGCGAGCCCAAATAGCATCGCGCTGAGCAGTAACGAAGACATTCACTTAAGCGCAGATGGGCAGCTAAACCAAACTGCCGGAGACAGCATTAACCTGTCTACCCAAAAGAACCTGATTACACACGCTCAAAATAAAATCAGCCTTTTTGCGGCTCAAGAAGGTGCAAGACTCTATGCAGGCAAAGGTAAAGTCGAGATACAAGCACAAGGCGATGGAGCAGATTTAATTGCCCGTAAAGCTGTTCAGGTGATTTCGACCGAAGACAAAATTGAGGCGACAGCAGCCAAAGAAATTGTGCTCACCGCAGGTGGCTCTCAAGTCAAAATTACTGGTTCGGGCATTTTTATGACTACGGGCGGCAAGTTTGAAGTGAAGGCTGGGCAGCATTTGTTTATGGGGGGAGCTGAAGTAGGCATGAACCTTCAAGGGTTACCCGCTTACGAAGCCTATAATGAGAGGTTCAAGATGTTATTACCTTCTGGTGAACCACTTTCATTTGTTGATTACAAGATATCTTCTGAAGGTAAAGAAATTTTTGCTAACGCAGATAAGAAAGGTCAAACCAAAGAAATACATAGCCCTAAAGAACAGGGTCTTAAGCTGGATTTGTTATGGTTGGATCTAGAAACAGTAGATGAAACGGAAGTTTGGGTAGATCCAGCGCAAGGAAGTAAAAATGTCTAACAGTTTAGATTGGAATAGTAAAACGAACATAAGTGAACATAGTTGTAAGGACGCTCACTGTGACTGTTTGACATTTTGGGAAATATACCAGCAAGAAGCGATCAAGAGATTATCTAACTTACAAAAAGCGAATAACTATAAACTTGAGCCAGGATATGAGGCTAGAGCAAGAAGAATCGCCTCTGTATATGCCAAAATATTTTTAGAAATAGAGCTCGGTGGGAATAAGAACCTTTTGGGGCGATATTATTGGATGGGCTTAGGAGCTTTTGCCTCAAAAACAGTTGCAACTATATTCAAGCATTGGGGGAGTCTGCTTGGCTATAATGCCGGTGTACAAGAGGCTATAAATCTTTTTGCTCGTGGCAATTTGTGGTTGTTTATGGATATTGCTCCTTGGCATTTAGCTTGGAGTGCATCTTCAGAATCTTTTAAGAGTTGTAAAGGTACGCGAGATACTAGTACTTTCAAATTTGTTAAGCCAGCATTAATGAATTTGCCATGGTCATCGTGTTTACCGAGTATTAAAAATTTAAAGGTGACGAAAGAAATTAGAAAGGCTTTTGCTCTATTACCTGAAATTGAGAAAGCTTTTGCGAATGAAAAAAGTGAACAAAAAAAATTTAAAATTGCTAAAGATGATTTATTTGCGCATTTAATGTTTATTGCTGTACAGGAGCAACATAATATTCTTCAAGTTGTTGTTTGGGAAAATACATCAGTTAAATTTGGCGCGTGGATGCAACGTTGGTTTATAGGTATGCCAGATGCTACACTTGTTTTATCAAGTGATTATAGTGTAGACGCGGTAAAAAAGAATTGGTTTGGTAATTACACAGGTAGTAAAGCTGATCAATTAGTAGAGCTAAAAGAGGATGTTTATATTGCTCCTCTCAAGGATACGATTGCTGAAGATTATGATAGTCGTATGAAATGGATTGGTAAAGCAGCTGAAAAATATCACCGTTTAATGCTTGATGAAAAAGGTCGGCCATTTTTACAACAAGAATTGAAAACCATTTCTAAATGGGGAAATAGCAAAGCCGATTTTAAAATACATTCAAGTAGTAATGAAGGGAAGGTGTGATGCTAGACAAGGCTGGAAACTTATCATGAAAAACTATTTATCTTTATTTATCTGCATTATTACATGCATCTTTTTAACTTCTTGTAAGCCCGCAAATAATACTACCCAAGGAAATAAGTCGATGAACCAAAATCAAGATGTAATAGCCCTTCATTTTGGTGAACAAGGCATGCAGGATTTTAGTAAAAATAGTACTACGCCAGTTGATCGTCAGCCTGCAGGGATGAATTTTTTATCATTAGATTGGACTCCACCAAAACTAGGTCGAGTACGTGTGATTACTGAAAAGAGTAATTTAGAAATTGAAAATGTGATCAGTGTGCTAGGTACACAAGTAGCTCGACGAAGCAATGATGGTATTCAAATCATGGACATTAATGCTAGCTTGCATCCAAATGAATAT
>NZ_JZFB01000007.1:6732-12242 GCF_001188385.1 Acinetobacter sp. V2
ATCAGATTAATGACAAACAATGGAAGCAATATTTTTTACCTTTTAGTGCTCGAATTGATAAGCAAGATAATTTTAAGCATATGAATGAAACAATGGGTAAGGTTATCGATCCGACTTATGTATTAAGTTTTAAAGAATGGCAGGACATTTTATCGGAAACGAATAGACTCGTATTTAACTTATACAATGGTGATGCAGAATTAAGTATTAGCCTTCAACAAACTTATCAAGATGATAAAAAAGAACAGTATATGGTGAGGTATAGCTTTGAGAACTTTAAATATGCAGGGCGAAATGCTATATCTGATACAGATAAGATGAATTCAGAGCAGTTAAAGCAAGCATTTGAAACTGAAGTTGCCAATAATAAGAAAGCCCGTAAAACTGAAGAAAATAATATGAAAAAAGAGGGTTACCATATAGATGAGAGCTATATAGACCCAGATATTTGGCCTTATGTGCAATAAGCTGTAAGAAGCGTAATTGATTACGCTTCTTCTATTTTTATTTAATTAGCCTTTTCATTAACCACTACAATCTTACTAATTGTCTTATTTGACTCAATTAACAGATGTGCTTGTTTGATGGTTTTAGCATTAATAGGATATAGAGATATAAGTCTTGGTGAAATAATAATATTTTGATCAATTAGCTTTGCAATATGACCTAAAATTTCAGACTGTTTTGCCATATCTGGGGTTTGGAAACTGGATCGAGTGAACATAAGTTCCCAATGAAATGACAAACTCTTTTTCATCAATAGATTGAAATCTTGTGGATGAGAAAAGGGAACAATACTGCAAATTTTTCCAAATGGCCGAGTCATTTTAGATAATTGGTCAAAATATGAATCTGGTGAGTTACAGATCAAGACATAGTCGACCTCAGAGTAACCCAATTGGGCTAATTGAGTAGTGATGTCTTGAGTGTGATCTATAATATGGTCGGCTCCTAATTTTCTACACCAATTGCTTGTTTCTTGCCGTGAAGCAGTAACGATAACAGTTAACAGCGGTACAAGTTTAGCAAGTTGAATTGCCATTGAACCGACACCACCAGCACCACCAATCACCAGTAAAGATCTTGGCTGGTTTTCATCATCTTCTAAAAGAAGATCTACATGGTTCGTGTTAATTTGAACTGATAACCTTTCAAATAACGCTTCCCATGCGGTTAAAGATACTAAGGGTAGAGCAGCGGCATCTTCTATAGAAATACTCTGAGGTACGTGAGCAATCAGTCTTGAGTCAATTGCATGGTAAGCACAATTTCCTCCAGATCGATTGATATCACCTGCATAATAAACCGTATCTCCAATTTTGAATTTTCCAGAGACTTTAGAACCAATTTCAACGATTGTTCCTGCAACATCCCATCCTAGAACTGTAGTTTGGTTATCTTTCGTTTTTCTACGTCGCGCACGTGTATCGGCCGGGTTAATGGAAATTGCTTGAACTTTAACAATAACATCGTGAGGCAGGGCTTGTGGGTAAGGAATTTGAACATCCATAAACGAATCTGGATGCTCAAGTTCTAATGGCTCACAAATAGCAACTGCATAATTTATTTTGCTATTCATATTCTTACGCGATCAGCTTCTCGACATCACTCATCACATCTTGCTTTGTTTTCTCATAGTCAGTATTCACTACTGTAGGTGAAATATGGATATTATCAATATCACTTACACCAATAAACTTTAGCCAGTCATTAAGATAAGGCGTTGCAAAGTCAGAACCGAAATTATTAGAAATACCTTGGTAATACACACCACTAGCAATCACGACATATGCTTTTTTATGATTTAACAAGCCTGTGTAACCAGTAGAAGGATCAAAACCAAAGGCCCAACCCGGCTGAGTTACGATATCAATAAACTGTTTTAAGATGTAAGGAATGTTATTGTTCCAAAGAGGTACATTAAATACATAGATATCGGCAGATGCAAAGCGGTCATAAACCTCTTTAATTTTTGTCCATGCTTCTTTTTCTTTCGAGTTTGAATCTTGTCCTGTAAATAATGCCATTTTGGCACCCACAGCATTTTTATCGAATGCAGGTAGATCATCTTCAAAAAGATTAAATTCATCAACAACCAAATCAGCGTGCTTTATTTTAAGCTGAGTAATTACTTGTTCAGCAATAAGTAAAGACTGACTATTCTCACCACGAGTTGATGAGTTGATATGAAGGACTTTCATAGTTTTCTCTATATTAGAAATATTTTAATGTATTGTTATTTAATGAATAATTTTAAATTCATTAAATAAAATTTTCATTAGGAATTGTTTTAAGCAGCTTGAATTGCTTCACCACAAAGAGAGACAGTTTCTTGTTTATGTTGATGTAAGTACCAGAACTGCTCCGCAATCGTTTCTGGATGTACCGTGTAGCTTTTATCTTGTGCACCCGGTGTTCCATCAACAAAGCCATTCACAATTACTTGGCTCACGTAAACATTTGAGTCAGCGAGACTATGAGCAAGTAAGTTGGTGGTTTTATATTGAGCGGCGGCAGCAATTGCTAAAGATGAATATTCTTTGGCAACTAAATCTATTCCCACTGCATCGAACGCAAAAATTCCATTGGTTGATAAAATACTACCGTTATTCTTTTCTAAATCACGTAGGCAAGCTTGTACCGTAGCAATATAGCTTGAAACACGAATGTGGAAACTTTGGGTGAGGTCTAGCGGATTGGTTTCTAATATGTTGCCTTCAATATCATGGAAAGCGTTCCAATGAATATTTTTAATCTCTCCGAATTGGTCTTTAATACGTTTTACGAGATTTGGTATGTCTTCCAGAACTGCTAAATCACATGTAAAAGCATAAGCTTCTATACCTTGTGTTTTCAGTTCTAGAATGGCCTTCTCGAGTTTTTCAGCATTTCTTGCCACTAACCCGATTTTATAGCCTTCTTTACCAAACTTATGTGCTACGGCTTTGGAAATACCTGTTCCATAGCCAAAAATTATAATATTGTTGTTCATTATAAAGTTCCAAAAAAAACCAACTATTTGGTTGGAAATATTTTATAATATGTTTTAATAATATATGCAAGTGAAAAATAATTATGTCGTGGGATACTGAAGGAACAAAACAAAAAATCTTGAAAGCTGCAATTAGTGAGTTTGCTTTGCATGGTCCAGATGGCACCACTGTTGATAAAATTGCAAAAATTGCAGGAGTTAACAAAGAGCGTATTTATAATTATTTCGGGGCTAAAAGAGATTTATTTGCGGTCGTTTTAAGTAATGAATTAATTAAAGTTGCTCAGTCTGTACCTCTTAAATCTTTTGAAGAAGAAGATATTGCTGAATATGCCGGGCGTGTGTATGACTATCATTGTGTACACCCTGAACTGAGTCGTTTATTGCTTTGGGAAGGATTGATTTACTCTTCACAAGAAGTGCCTAATGAAAACATCCGCTGCGAAAATTATAATTGTAAAATTGAAGCAATTAAAAAAGAACAAGATGAGGGCAGGGTAACCGATAAAATTGAAGCAAGCTATTTAACCTTCCTGATTTTAGCGCTTGCAAATAGCTGGTTTATGTTGCCTCAAGTTGCCAGAATGTTTACCCCGATCGAGGATATTGATAATCCTCATGAAAAACGTAGAGCGATTATTATTGAATCAGCTAAACGGTTGCTAGTGAAGTAGTTTTATAAGTAATAATGATCTTAATCAAAACATTCTAAATAAATCACCTAGATTAATTTTTTAATTTGACTTCTCTATCTGTCTGTCATAAATTAATTGGAATGATCGTTCCTTATAAGTGTATTTTATGCGAACCAAAGAATTTGAAACTGATGAAATTGCTGATGCTGCAATGCAGGTTTTTTGGCGTCGTGGTTATGCTGCAACCTCAGTTCAAGACTTAGTTGACGGTACGGGACTATCTAGAAGTAGCCTTTACAGCACTTTTCAAAACAAACAAGGTCTTTATCAAAAAGCGTTACAACGCTATGAACTTTTAACTACACTAAATAATGTGAAGTTGTTATCTGGTTCAGGTTCTTCGAAAGTACTTCTTCGACAGTTACTTCTTAATATTGTTGAAGATGAGCTAAGTGATCCAGAACATAAAGGATGTCTTGTCGCAAATGCATGTTTAGAACTGGCTGGCCATGACGAAGATGTCGCTCAATTTGTTGTAAGTAACCTACAGAAACTACAACATGCTTTAGAGAGTTTATTCATTAAAGCTCAACAGTCTGGTGAAATTTCTTCTACCCAAAACCCACGCGCGTTAGCGAGTTTTTTTGTAAATACTATTCAAGGTTTACGTGTTTTGGGAAAAGGCAGCCAGCTTGAACAAAGAAAGCAATGTTTAATGGATGTGGTCGAGGTTGCTTTAAACGTTTTATAAAACTCATTTAAACCTTAACTATTGTTGAGCTGAATAGTTAAGGTTTTTATTTAACTTAAATTGGAATGATCATTCCAAAATAATGATTTTAGTTTACATGGAGAATAAATGCCTTCCCATCCTAACCTTATAAAACAAGCTTATAGCAATACAGATCAGAGTAAGTACCCTGCAAAAGAATTTGAGAGTAAAGCTTTATGAATATTAAGAGTAATGAAACATCTCATCAGTTAACTGATGAATTCTCTACTCAATTACCGATTTGGAGACTGTTGGCTTTTACAGTTGCAGGCTTTCTGACCATCATGACAGAAACCATGCCAGCAGGGCTTTTGCCTCAAATCAGTCAAGGGTTAAATATTTCAGAAGCTTATGCAGGGCAGCTTATAGCCGTGTATGCCTTAGGTTCTGTTTTAGCAGCAATACCTCTTATTAGCCTTACCCGTAGTTGGAATCGGAGACCTTTATTACTCAGTGCTATTGCAGGGTTACTTTTATTTAATGCGATTACTGCCTTATCAAATGATTATATTCTGACTTTAATTGCTCGTTTTATTGCAGGGATGGCAGCAGGTGTTATTTGGGGGCTTTTAGCAGGTTATGTAAGACGTATGGTCTCTGCATCGTATCAAGGACGAGCTTTAGCAATTGCTGGGGTTGGGCAACCCATTGCCTTATCAATTGGTGTTCCTTTGGGGGCGTGGTTGGGAACGTTGTTTGAATGGCGTGGCGTATTTTGGATCATGTCCTTACTGGCATTAATTTTATTTATCTGGATTCGCTTTAGTATTCCCGATTTTACAGGACAGTCAGCACAAAAAAGATTGCCCATTTTAAAAGTTCTTTTAATGCCGGGAATCAGAGCTATTTTAGCAGTTGTCTTCCTTTGGATATTGGCTCATAGCATTCTTTATACTTATATTTCACCATTTTTGGCCTCAACAGGGCAGCCATACAACGTTGAGACTATCCTGTTTATATTCGGCATTTCTTCAATTGTAGGCATTCTCATTACAGGCATGTTTATTGATCATTCATTAAGAAAAATAACGCTTTTAAGTTTATTTATCTTTGCAATCGCAACAGCGCTATTTGGTGTTTATAGTTCTTCAAGTTTTGTCGTACTGGGGGG
>NZ_JZFB01000007.1:12284-23682 GCF_001188385.1 Acinetobacter sp. V2
CTATTACAAACAGCTCTGGCAAATACTGCGGGTTACGAAGCAGATGTGGCGCAGTCTATGTTGGTCACGGTATTTAACCTTGCTATAGCTTTTGGTGGAATGGTTGGTGGTGGATTGCTTGAAAGTTTTGGCGCAGCCTATTTTCCATGGTTTATGCTGGCTTTTGCCCTGATCGCGCTATGTACTGTTTACCATGCCCGTAAACATGGTTTTATTTCTTCATAAAAATTTTTTTGCCCTTCATGGTTAAAAAGTGAAGGGTGATTTACTTTTTATAGTTTGATGTATTGTCACTCAAAATAATTAATGATTTGGTAAAATAAACCGAAAAACATAAATAAAGTGGAATTTAAAATTAACTAATTATTATGAAATGGGAATATATTCTTTTTAATTTAAATTTTTGCGTAAAAATTACCAAAAATATTTAAAATTAGCTGTTCTTAGAAAAACAATCCCACAGGGTGCTGGCTAAACTATATCTCAAGGGTGTGATAGGGATCGAAAAGAGTAGCATGCACCAAAACGTATAACGTTAGTGTGTACTCACCCAAAAGGTCTCGATTCGGCTTAGGACGCTATAGATCAAAAGTTTATAGGCATAAGGTTCTAACTTACAAAGTTATAATTGTTGAAGTAAACCATATACGGTTTCCCTTGACACCCTAAAAAATTCTCTATAATAAAAATGATACTTTACAAGAATATAATTCATGAATAAGCCTTATCTTTCTGCTTTACCTACCGATAGTCAAATCTCATCTCAATTGAACAATGCTTACTTCCACGACTCGTGGAGTATTGTGCTGGGTCAGCCCGACCTGAATGTATTTGGGCAGCTCATCAAACTGTTCCATCACACCCCGCAGTGGATAGAGTGGAGCATGAATGTGCGTAATAAAATTACTTCCAAGATTGGCCTTAAAGATTTAGGAAGTTTTAAGCAGATTGATTCGAATAAAAAAGAAAATGAATATGTTGCAGGCGACCGAATTGGAATTTTTACTTTGCTACAGCGCACCGAAAATGAGTTAGTGATCGGAGATGATGATAAACATTTGAATGTGACTTTATCTATTTATAAAAATGAAGATACCCAAGTGCTTACAGTGACTACAGTGGTACATATTAAAAATCTGCTTGGAAGACTCTACATGGTACCTGTAATTCCTGCTCATCGAAAAATAGTGCCAGCGACTTTACAGATATTAGGTTAGAGTACTATTTTTATTTACGATGCGATCAGCAAAAATCGTTTATATACTAATCTTATTATCATAATAACGAGCTGAATAATATGGAAAATAAAAACCATTGTCGCCAATGCGCCGTTTGTGGAAAGAGTTTTCCCTTAAAAGATCTTGTGTCTGGTGAAGTCATTCGGAATGTCATCAGTGATGAAATTATAAAAGATCATCCAGACTGGACTTACTCAAGCTTTATTTGTCGAGCAGATCTGGCAGATTATCGAATTAAATATGTTCAGTCGCTATTACGCTCGGAGAAAGGCGAATTATCTAATTTAGAAAATGAAGTGATTGGCAGTATGCAACGCCATGAGCTGATTAGCCGAAATACAGAAACAGATTTTGATCAAAAATGGACGCTTGGAGAAAAACTGGCAGATAAAATAGCCACTTTTGGGGGAAGTTGGGCATTTTTAATTTGTTTTGCTTTATTTTTAATAGGCTGGATTATTTTAAACACAGTTGTGATGGTAGTACGTCCAGTCGATCCGTATCCTTTTATTTTGCTTAATTTAGTTCTGTCATGCTTAGCTGCAATTCAGGCACCGATTATTATGATGAGTCAAAACCGTCAAGAAGCCAAAGACCGTTTACGTTCTCAACATGATTATCAAATTAATTTAAAAGCTGAGCTTGAGATTCGTCATTTGCATGAAAAAATGGACCATCTTTTATCGCATCAATGGGAAAGGCTTGCACACATTCAAGAAATTCAGCTCGATCTTTTAGCAGAAATGAATAAAAAACGATAAAGATTTTCTGAGTTTCACGTGGAACATGATGAGAGCTTATAGATTGCTTTGCGGTAGGCCTGAAATTTCTTTATGATCTGCCGCCATGCTCCCTTGCTATTTCTACGACCATGCCTTTAAACGACAACTTTGTTTATGCTCCGCCACAAGATCCACTCTCAGTTTTATTTGAAGATGACGATTTAATTGTGGTTGATAAACCTGCGGGTTTGTTGTCGGTGATGGGTCGTTTACCTGAGCATCATGACAGTGCTTATTTAAGGGTGCTGGAAAAGTTCCCTTTGGCTAAAGTGACGCATCGTTTAGATATGGCAACATCGGGCTTACTTATGTTTGCCAAACATCGTGATGCAGAAGTTGCGGTAAGTAAAATGTTTCAGGCCAGAACAGTCAAAAAACATTATATTGCTTTGGTGCAAGGTCAAGTCGCAGAAGAGGGTAGTGTTGAAGTTCCGCTCATTACCGACTGGGAAAATCGCCCAAGACAAATTGTACATTTTGAATTAGGTAAACACGCTAAAACCTTGTTTCAGCCCTTGGTTTATGATGAAAAAATCGATCAAAGTCGAGTATTACTTGAACCAGTAACAGGACGTTCACATCAGCTACGTGTGCACATGATGCATATTGGTCATCCGATTATGGGCGACAAGTTGTATCACCCTGAACCGAAACATTTTCATTTAAATCGAATGGCTTTACATGCTGCATATTTGGCTTTTCAGCATCCATTGCAAGGCACAGATGTAGTCATTGAATCACAAGTGCCTTTTTAAAATTTATATACAATTAAAAATTCAATTTGGTGCAATTGGGAACGGAATATATACCCAAATTGCAATAAAAGTCGGGTATTCTTGATGTCGAATAATATTAATACTGCGACAACAACAAGGATCACTTTATGACTCGTGACTACGAACAATTTCCAGATGACGATAACGGCAATGTACTTTGGCAAATGGCTGAAGATGGGGATGATTTAACTGAGCTGCATGAAATTGAATTTTCTATTGCTTTTCAAGATCAAAAAAATGCAGAGCAATGTGCGCTGTATTTGCTTTACCAAGAACAAAAAGTTTCACTTTTCCAAGATGACTCTGTTGAGCCAAACGAGTGGGTGATTACCATCTTTGTCAACATGGAACCTGAGTATTCAGATATTGTTGATTTGGAACAATGGTTTGCTAGCATCGCTGAAAAATTTCAAGGCGAATATGATGGATGGGGCTGTATGGCCTATGTCTTCGAGGAAGGCGACGACGAAGATGACCTGTTGCAGTAAGGTCTAAAATAAAGAGTAGGAGATAATCATGAACTTATCTCAAAAACAAATTGCAGTACGGTTTTTAGAGCTTGCCGCAGCTGGCGAAGTCGATGAAGCCTATAGCAATTACACCGCACCGAACTTCAAGCATCACAACCCTTATTATGCGGGTGATGCAACTTCTTTGAGGGAAGGAATGCGTGAAAGCGCGGCTGAAACTCCAAACAAAGTCTTTGATGTTCAACATGTCATTGAAGAGGGCGATTTGGTGGCTGTGCATTCAAAACTTGAAATGCAAATGAATGGGTTAACCACCTTGGCTGTGGTCCATATTTGTCGTTTTGAAAATGGAAAAATTGCTGAGTTTTGGGATATTGGACAAGTACAGCCCGACCCACTCGTCAATGAGAATGGTATGTTCTAATAAAAAGCCCGAAATAATTCGGGCTTTTTATTTATGTATGAATTAAAACTTCCACTGTGCCGAAATTGAAGCGTTGAGTGGTTCCCCCGGTTGAACCCATAAATCGCTATAGCTTGAGACATAGTAGGTTTTATCAAACAGGTTGTTTACGTTCAGCTGATAGCGTAAGCGGTCAGATGGGGCATAGTAGCCATTTAAATTGACCAGCGTATAGCTTGGTAAATTAAACCCATTATCCAGATTATGTCCGCTACGCTCGCCCACATAGGTAAGATTGGCACCTACGCCTGCTTTTCTCGGACCTTCTTGTAGAAACTCATAATTGGTACTTACAGCGCCTTGGTGTTTTGGAACATTGCTTAGACGAGCGCCTTTTACCAAGTCTTGGTCTTTTTCAATTTGAGCATCGGTATAGCTATAGTTGGTATTGACGAACCAGCGGTCAGTGATTTGACTATTTAAGTCAAACTCAATTCCTTTACTGCTCACTTCACCTGCTGCGGTTTGAAAGTTACTGTCGATTGGATCTGTCGTCAGTACATTCTGCTTTTTCATTTTAAACAAAGCGAGACTAAGCACACTTTGGTCATTCATTTTATATTTTGTGCCGACTTCATAGCTTTCGCCTTTTTCAGGGGCAAAAGTCTGCCCATTTCGGTTCATACCACTATTCATGGCAAATGAGCGACCATAGTTGGTGTAAAAAGCCCATTGGTCAGAAGCTTTAAAGTTTACTCCGAAACGCGGACTATTCTGGTGAAGCGTCTGGTTGCTTTCAGTCTGAGTCAGATGATTTTTAAAGTCTTGTTCGACCTGATCAAAACGGTTGCCGAATAGCACACTCCACTGATCATTGAAAAAAATCTGGTCTTGTAAATTAAGCGCAAAGTAACGCTGCTGTTCTTTGGTGTTGGTAAACGGAGCTAAGTTCGGTAAATATTTGCCGTATTCAGGTTGGTAGATATCAATTGTGTTTGTTGAGCTTGTGCTGTGATTGCGACGAAGCTGGTTTTGCTTATAGTCGAGTTGACCAAGTTCAGTTGAAAGTAAAATTTCATGGCGAGCCCATGAAGTATCAATCTTGCCAAGTAACTCTGTCTGAGCCAGAACATCTTCACTTGTATAATCACGATAGCGACGTTGACGTTCTAAAGTACGTCCATCTGCTTGCATACGCCGAGGTTCGGTCGCAAAGCCGACCATTTTGGCGTCTTTATAGCTGACTGCACTATTCAGCTTCCAGTCAGGATTAAATTCGTGACTCAGACGTAATTGGTAAAAGTAATCTTTTATTTTTAAATCGCCGTCGTCAGGTTCACCTGTAAAGGTTTTCGGGTCCATCACAAACTCATGATTGACTGTACTTACACCACGGTCAAAGGTTCCTTTATGCTCCGTAAATTCACTGTCAAAGTCGAGTTGTGTCTGGTCTGAAATTTTCCATGTGAGCTGTGGTGAAAAGAACCAGCGTTCACTACTGACATGATCACGGAAGCTTTGATTATCTTCGTGAGCCACTGCTAAACGATAAGCCAGTTCATCGTTAATAGGCGCGGTATGCTCTAGACTAATTCGATATTGTTCTTGAGTATTGGCACGTAGGTTAACTTCACTTTCTCTTTCCCACTGTGGTTTTTTACTATTGAGGTTCAGCAAACCTCCTGTTTCGCCGCGTCCATATAAAGCTGCCATCGGCCCTTTTAAAAACTCTAAAGATTCAATATTCACAACATCTTTTGGCGCACTAATCCCTCGGTTGACACTCAAGCCATTACGAATCATAGAGGCACCTAAATTGGGATCGGTACTAAAACCACGGAAAGAGTAATTATCCCAAAAGCCGCCACCAAAACTATTTTGATGAAAAACCCCGCTCACCAAGCTTAATGCGTCATCAATCCGTTGAACGTCTTGTTGTTCTATCATTTGTTTTGAAACATAAGCACGATTAAAAGGGACATCTAAAACATCGTGAGAAAATTTAGTCGCCGAGCTATTTTGACTCACACCTTCTTGGGTACTTTCAGCCTGAATACGTATGGTTTCAAGTACCGTTGACGTTTCTTCTGCCCAAGTGAATGTCGATATAAATGATAGACCCAACGAAGACAACAATCCTAATTTGTGTTGCATAAATAATCAGCCATGAAAGACAAAAGAAGTTTAATGTAATAATATAACGTTACATTATTTTGTTGATTACTGCTATGTCTTTAGAAAAGAATATTGAACGTTTACAGTCGATTGATGCATTGCGTGGTTTGGTGATCATCATTATGTTGCTCGACCATGTAAGAGAAACTTTCTATTTACATAAACAGGTTACCGATCCAATGGACGTAACAGTAACAGAACCAGCATTATTTGGCAGTCGATTATTGGCACATATTTGCGCTCCGGTTTTTGTACTTTTAACGGGTATTTCTGCATTTTTATTTCAATCAAAAAAACAGGACTTACAACAAACGCGTGCCTTTCTATTAAAACGTGGCTTATTTTTAATTGTGTTAGAGCTTACCCTTGTGAATTTTGCATGGACAGCAACTTTTCCACCCGAAGTCATTTATTTACAGGTGATTTGGGCGATAGGTATTAGCATGGTGGTGCTAGCGTGCTGTGTAAGTTTGCCTTTGCCAGTTCTTGCTGGTGTAGCGTTGGTCATTATTTTTGGGCACAACTTATTAGATTCTGTGCACTTCTCACAAGGCATCCTACAGAATATATGGTTCGTTTTACATGAACGTGGTTGGATTGAATTTGCGGGTATCAAGCTTCGTACAAGTTACCCTGTTTTACCGTGGATTGGAGTGATTTTATTAGGCTACGTTTTAGGTCAGTTCTTTAGTTCAAAATATACAGCAAAGCAAAGAAGCCGCACTTTATTCAGCCTTGGTTTAGCAAGTATCGGGTTATTTGTTTTACTGCGTTTTATCAATATCTATGGTGACCAACCGTGGCAGTATTTTGAGTCATTAGAACTGAGCCTTATGAGCTTTTTTAACCTCACCAAGTATCCGCCATCTTTACTGTTTATTTTGCTGAATGTTGGAATTGGTTTGCTTGTGCTGGTTGCTTTTGAACGTATGCAGCAGCACTCGTTTTTAAAACCATTAGTGGTATTTGGCTCGGTGCCTATGTTCTTTTATTTATTGCATTTATATGTGCTGAAACTGATCTATGTGTTTGCGCTAAACGTGTGGGGAGCCAACTACGGGAATTATTTGTCGGTCAGCCATGTATGGATGCTGTGGTTAATCACAATTTTGCTGTCTTTTGCACTCTACCCAGCGGTTAAGTGGTTCTCGAAATTCAAACATCAAAATAAACATATTTCGATTTTAAAATATTTCTAATTTCCAGAATGTGGGTAAAGCGAGTTTAGAGAGAACTCGCTTTACTTGCTTACATCTAAATACAGAGTTTCTTTCACTTCTTCCATGACCACATAACTGTGTGACGATGCCGATGCGGGGAGTTTCTTTAATAGATCGCCTAATAAGCGGCGGTATGCGCTCATTTCTTTTAAACGTGCTTTTACAAGGTAGTCAAATTCACCTGAAATGAGGTGACATTCAAGCACTTCAGGAATCTCAACGAGGTCTCTGGCCACTTGGTCAAATACATCGCCAGATTTGGCAGATAACTTAATTTCTAAAAAGACGAGAAGGTTACGGTCTACGTAAGCTGGGTTTAGACGGGCGTAATAACCCATGATAATGCCATCGCGTTCGAGACGTTTTACACGCTCTGAACAGGGAGTGGTAGAGAGGTTGACTCTCGATGCCAATTCACTAATCGCAATTCGTCCTTCGCGCTGCAAAATGTCCAGAATCATGCGATCTATACGATCTAAGGGGCGCATAGATATTTCCTCTTTTTTTAAAATTCTCGCGAGAAAAACATAAATTTACCTAGATTATACCCTGAAAAACAGTGAAATAAACTATTGAAGCAGAAATATACTAGTTAAATAAACTGGTGTGCGTGAGGGAATGGAAATGCGCGTAATTGTATTAGGTAGCGGCGTTATCGGAGTGGCAAGTGCCTATTATCTAGCTCAACAAGGAGCTGAGGTCACTGTTCTTGACCGTCAGTCAGGTCCTGCTGAAGAAACAAGCTTTGGTAATGCAGGTCAAATTTCGCCAGGGTATTCGACCCCTTGGGCAGCACCAGGAATCCCATTTAAAGCTGTGAAGTGGATGTTCCAACACCACGCACCGCTTGCGATTAATTTAGATGGCAGCATGTGGCAGTTACAGTGGATGGCGCAAATGCTAAAAAACTGTAATCCACAAAGTTATGCTGTGAACAAAGAGCGTATGATGCGTGTGGCTGAATACAGCCGTGATTGCTTACGTGAACTTAGAAAAGATACAGGTATTAATTACGAAAACCGTGCTAAAGGTACGTTGCAGTTATTCCGTAAAGAAGCACAAATGGAAGCGGTTCAACGCGACATTAGCGTGCTACAAGAGTGCGGCGTAAGCTACGAATTATTAAATGGCAACGAACTTGGTCGTGTAGAACCAGCTTTGGCAAATGCGCAAGATAAACTCGTTGGTGGTTTACATTTACCAAATGACGAGACAGGTGACTGTTATTTATTTACCAATGCTTTAGCTCAAATTGCTAAAGAGTTGGGTGTTAACTTCCAGTTCAACCAGAACGTAGAAAAATTGATTGTTGAAGGCGATGAAATTAAGGGCGTTCAGGTCAATGGTAAGGTCTTAACCGCAGATCGTTATGTTTTAGCGTTTGGTAGCTATTCACGTGATTTCTTGAAACCACTTGATCTACAGTTGCCTGTATATCCTGTGAAAGGTTATTCGTTGACGATTCCAATTGTTGACCCTGCTTTTGCTCCGCAATCTACAGTGCTTGATGAAACCTACAAAATTGCGATTACGCGTTTCGACCAACGTATTCGCGTAGGTGGTATGGCTGAGTTAAGTGGTTTCAATTTAGGTCTGAACGAAGACCGCCGTGCAACCTTGCAAATGGTTACTCAGGACTTGTTCCCGGGCGGCGATATGGCACAGGCGTCTTTCTGGACGGGTCTACGTCCAATGACACCAGACAGTACTCCAATTATTGGAGCGACTCGCTTTAAAAATCTGTTCTTGAATACAGGTCACGGTACTTTAGGTTGGACCATGGCATGTGGTTCAGGAAAATTAATCAGTGACATCGTATTGAATCATAAGACTGAAATCAGTACAGATGGCCTTTCAATTCAGCGTTATTCACACGCGCATGCTGCATAACGGACGTTAGGAAAGTAATCATGCCTCGTCCTATTACCGCAGTGATCCACCGTCAAGCCTTACAAAATAACTTGGCGGTGGTACGCAAGGCTATGCCAAATAGTAAGGTCTTTGCCGTTGTAAAAGCCAATGCTTATGGACACGGAATTGAACGTGTTTATGAAGCATTTAAAGCCGCAGATGGCTTTGCCTTACTTGATCTTGATGAAGCAAAACGCCTTCGTGCTTTAGGTTGGACAGGTCCAATTTTATTGCTCGAAGGGATTTTTTCTCCTCAAGACTTATTTGATTGTGTGCAGTATCAACTCAGTTTCACCATTCATAGTGAAGCGCAAATTGAGTGGGTAGAAAAGCATCCTTATCCAGCCCAATTTGATGTTTGCCTAAAAATGAACAGTGGTATGAACCGTCTTGGTTTTAAACCACAACACTATGTTCAAGCTTGGGAACGTTTAAATAGCTTGGCAAATGTGTCCAAGATTACGCACATGATGCATTTTTCTGATGCAGATGGTGATCGTTTCGGCCAGCAGGGTATTGATTATCAAATCACTGCATTTGAAGAAATTATTAAAGATTTACCGGGTGAAAGGTCGGTAAGTAATAGCGCGGCAATTCTGCGCTATCAAGACCAGCTCAAATCAGATTATGCACGTAGCGGCATTATGCTCTATGGCAGCTCGCCAGACTACCCGACGCATAGTATTGCGGACTGGGGCTTACAACCGACCATGAGTTTACGCAGCGAAATTATTTCTGTTCAGCATTTAGAACCGAATGAAAGCGTAGGTTATGGCTCAAACTTTGTCGCAGAGCAACCCATAACAATTGGGATTGTCGCTTGTGGCTATGCCGATGGTTATCAACGTATTTCACCAACAGGTACGCCTGTTTTAGTGGACTCTGTCCTCACTCGTACAATTGGCCGCGTCAGCATGGATATGTTGGCAGTCGATTTAACAGGGATTGAAAGTGCCAAAGTCGGCAGTGAAGTCGTGCTTTGGGGCCAATCAAGTACAGGCGTCGTTTTACCTATTGATGATGTCGCAGTTTCATCCGGTACGGTGGGCTATGAACTGATGTGTGCTGTCACCGCCCGTGTTCAATTTATTAATCAGGTATAAGGAAATCCGAATGTCTAATTCAGATATACAAAAGATTAACACTAACGAAGTCATGAGCGCCGTGACTGTTTTTAACAAAGTGGTTTATCTGTCAGGTCAGGTACCTAAAAACACCGAGCAAGACGTGGCAGGCCAAACTCGTGAAATTCTTGCAACGATTGATGAACTTTTGGCATTAGCCAATACCGACAAATCTCGCTTGCTCTCTGCACAGCTCTATTTGAAAAATCTTTCTGACTTTTCAACAGTAAACGCAATTTGGGTTGACTGGTTAAAAGGGTGTGTTGCTCCATCGCGTGCCACAATTCAGGCCGATTTGGTCAATCCAGATTGGTTAATTGAAATTGCCGTGACGGCAGCACAAAAGTAATTCGTTTTTACTCCAAAAATGATGATGTATCTAACAGAAGGAAGATAGATACGGTTTAACCAGTCATTTTTGGTGAACAGATTCAGTGACCTATGGCATACGGTTCGATTTTCGCCATAGGTTGCTGATCTTAACAAAGGAATTCAAAAAGGAATTTTAATATGACAACGGCTCGTCATTCAGATACGGAAAATTCTCCTGATCATCTGCAACGAAAACTGTCTAACCGTCATTTACAACTGATTGCAATTGGCGGTGCAATTGGAACCGGCCTATTTATGGGTTCGGGCAAAACCATCTCCCTCGCAGGTCCTTCAATTCTTTTAATCTATATGATTATTGGAGGAATGTTCTTTTTCTTAATGCGTGCAATGGGCGAGTTACTCCTTGCAAATCTGCATTACAAATCTTTTGTTGATATGGCTCATGACTTAATTGGTCCTTGGGCCGGTTATTATTTGGGCTGGACTTATTGGTTAGGCTGGGTACTGGTTGGTATTGCGGACCTCTCAGCGGTCATTAACTATTTGAGCTTCTGGCTGCCCGATGGCACGAGCTTTTCACCAACGCAACAAGCCATGATTAGCGCAGGTTGTGTGATGTTTGTCATGGGCCTTAACCTACTGACTGTACGCCTATTTGGTGAAATTGAATTTTGGTTTGCACTCATTAAGATTTTGGCAATTATTGGCCTGATCGGAGTGGGTGGCTATATGATTTTCAGTCATTTCCAAGCTCCGCAAGGCGCTGTTGCAAGCATTAGCAATGTTTGGTCACATGGTGGTTTATTCCCGAAAGGTACAGAAGGCTTCTTGGCAGGATTCCAGATTGCCGTGTTTGCTTTTGTCGGGGTTGAACTGGTTGGTACAACGGCTGCTGAAACCAAAGATCCAGAGAAGAATTTACCGAAAGCAATTAACGCGATTCCTGTACGTATTATTTTATTCTAT
>NZ_JZFB01000007.1:23811-25485 GCF_001188385.1 Acinetobacter sp. V2
GGTGATGTCTTCAATGAACAGCGGTGTGTTTTCAACCAGCCGTATGCTGTTCGGTTTATCAAAAGATGGTCAAGCACCAGGTGCGTTTGGTCGTTTATCAAAACGTGCAGTACCTTCAAATGGTTTGATTTTTTCATGTATTTTCATTATGGGCGGGGCAGTGCTTCAGTACTTTGTTCCAAACACAATGGAAGCATTTACTTTGGCAAGTTCACTCTGTGTGATTCTATTCATTAGTGTCTGGAGTCTTATCATGGTGTGCTATTTACGCTATCGTAAATTACGTCCTGAATTACATGAAAAATCTACTTTTAAAATGCCCGGTGGCATTTGGATGAGTTATATCGTTTTGGCATTTATGCTTTTCACTTTAGTTATCTTGGCACTTGAGCCAGATACATTGAAAGCGCTCTATGTCAGTCCAGTATGGTTAGTTATCTTAGGCGTTACCTATCATGTGCTCTATAAACCACGCATGAAAAAACTAGGACGCGAACTCGTCAACGATCATTAAGTTTTATTAAAAGCCAATCAAACATGATTGGCTTTTTTTATTTTCTTTCGATTTTTTATCGGAATAATGTTGTTTATTTTTAACTCAATAGAGCAGTTTAGAGGGGGGCGTAAAAGCGACATCTAGCATTATCACATGCTACACTCCGGCTAATCTGGAGAATCCAGATATGTTAATTAAAATTGCCGTGAAGGCAGTACATAAATAATGTGACTTAAAAAAACAGGACAAACGATTTATCAATTAAGGAAAAAATATACTTGAACATCTTGTCCTGAGGTATAGACTCAGCAACCCACGATATACGGTTCGTTTTTCTCCCTATAGGTTGCTGATTTTAAGTTAAGCAAAATATAAAAAGGACTTCTAATATGACAATGGTTCATCATCCAGATGAGGCAGGCTCCCCTGATCATTTACAACGGAAATTAAATAATCGCCATCTACAAATGATTGCAATTGGCGGTGCAATTGGAACCGGTCTATTTATGGGCTCGGGCAAAACCATCTCCCTCGCTGGTCCTTCAATTCTCGTGATTTACATGTTAATTGGAGGCATGTTTTTTTTCTTAATGCGTGCATTAGGTGAATTACTACTCGCTAATTTGCATTACAAGTCATTTGTCGATATGGCATATGATTTGATTGGCCCATGGGCTGGTTATTATATAGGTTGGACCTATTGGTTAGGCTGGGTACTGGTCGGTATTGCAGATTTATCTGCGGTCATTAACTATTTAAGTTTCTGGCTGCCCGAAGGCGCCAGTTTCTCACCAACACAACAAGCCATGATTAGTGCAGGCTGTGTACTATTCATTTTAGGGCTTAACCTTCTTACGGTGAAGTTGTTTGGTGAAGTTGAATTCTGGTTCGCACTCATTAAGATTTTGGCCATTATTGGCCTGATTGGAGTCGGTGGTTACATGATCCTCACTCATTTTCAAGCTCCGCATGGTGAGGTTGTGAGTGTAAGTAATGTGTGGTCGCATGGTGGCATATTTCCAAAAGGCGTAAGCGGATTTTTGGCAGGTTTCCAGATTGCCGTGTTTGCCTTTATTGGCGTCGAATTGATTGGTACAACGGCTGCTGAAACCAAAGATCCAGAGAAAAATCTACCGAAGGCAATTAACGCGATTCCTGTACGTATTATTTTATTCTAT
>NZ_JZFB01000007.1:25614-34948 GCF_001188385.1 Acinetobacter sp. V2
AGTGATGTCTTCAATGAACAGTGGTGTGTTTTCAACCAGTCGTATGCTGTTCGGTTTATCGAAAGATGGTCAGGCGCCAAGTGCATTGGGGCGTTTATCAAAACGTGCAGTACCTTCAAATGGTTTAATCTTCTCATGTATTTTCATTATGGGTGGGGCAGTGCTTCAGTACTTTGTTCCAAACACGATGGAAGCATTTACTTTGGCAAGTTCACTTTGTGTGATTCTCTTTATTAGTGTATGGCTTCTGATCATGGCATGCTATTTACGTTACCGTAAGTTGAGTCCAGAGTTACATGCTAAATCGACTTTTAAAATGCCGGGCGGGGTGTTGATGGCGTATGTTGTCATTGCATTCTTCTTGTTCACTTTAGTGATTTTGGCACTAGAGCCAGATACTTTGAAAGCACTCTATGTTAGTCCATTATGGCTAGTTGTTTTAGGCGTTAGCTATCATGTGTTTTATAAACCACGCATGAAAAAACTAGGCCAAGAAAGTTTTGATTAATTATTACTAATTTCAAAAAAGCCAATCATCTGTGATTGGCTTTTTTATTTACACTCTCTAATCAACCAACAAATGCTGATATTTATCGGCTTGTTTACGCAAATAGTCCCAAACTAACTTAATGCGTGGTTCATGTTGTAAATCAACAAAAGTCAGCATCCAGAAGGTATGAGTAAAGCGAACTTGCTGCTCTAAAACGACGTCTAGTTCTGGTTTATCATCTGCTAAAAACTTGGGTAAAATCGCAAGTCCTGCGCCTGCACTCACTGCAATTTGTTGGGCCAAAATACTGCTGCTACGGAAGTTGGCATTAAGCTTTAAGGGTAAACGTTCTAAACAGTACAGCTCGGGGCTATACACCAGATCATCAATATAGTTCACAAAGCGGTGTTGGGTTAAATCTTCTAAACCACGAATAGGTGGGGTTTGCGCTAGATAGTTTTGGCTGCCATAAATTTTTAAGCAGTAGTCTGATAACCGCGTAATGATGTAAGGTCCGGACGTTGGACGGTCAATTGACACCACAATGTCTGCCTCACGGTGGGAAAGCTTAATCATTTTAGGCACTGGAATCAGGTCGATGGTGAGTAGTGGATATTGAATAGAGAACTCAGCCAGTAAACGGGCTAAAAACGCAGTTCCAAAACCTTCAGGTGTGCCAATTCGCACACGACCTTGCAAAGGTTGATGTGGTTTTTCAATTTGTAAGAAAGCTTGTTCCATTTGCTCAACTCGAGGAACAAGTGCCATCCCTTCGAGTGTCAACTCATAACCAGTCGCTTCACGCTTAAACAGCGTTGTACCCAAAGCAAGTTCTAGGGCCTGAATCCGTCTAGCCACTGTACTGTGTTCGACACCAATAATCCGCGCAGCGTTGGTCAGCGTTTTAGTCCGAGCTAAAACCAGAAAAAAATGTAGATGATCCCAATCCACTTTCATTTTTGTTGTAATCCTTGTGCATATTTGCACAACAATCGTGCATGAATTTCCGTTGGTGGTCAAAGTTTTCTTTGTTAGTCTCAATTGAAACTGAAATAAAGAAAATATGATCAAAAAGTATTTTCTAATAATTGAACACAATAAAAATACGGCCTACGGAGAGGTTATGAACACAATCCAAAAAATCGAATTGGAAACCGCTAAATTACTCATTAACGGAAATTTTATCGAATCTGAAACACAGGAATGGCAAGACATTGTTAACCCTGCAACTCAGGAAGTGATTGGTCGTGTACCATTTGCAACGGTTAAAGAAGTTGACGCTGCTATTCAAGCTGCACAAGATGCTTTTGCTTCTTGGCGTCAGACCCCAATTCAGGCACGTATGCGCATCATGCTTAAGTTACAAGACTTGATCCGTGCCAACATGAAAGAAATTGCACAAGTACTAACGGCTGAACAAGGCAAAACCTTGGCAGATGCAGAAGGTGATATTCAACGTGGTTTAGAAGTGGTTGAACATGCTTGTTCGATCGGCACTTTGCAAATGGGTGAATACGTTGAAGGTGTTGCGCGTGGTGTAGACACTTACACATTGCAGCAACCTTTGGGTGTCTGTGCGGGTATTACGCCGTTTAACTTCCCTGCCATGATTCCACTTTGGATGTTCCCAATGGCAATCGTGTGTGGCAATACCTTTGTTTTAAAACCATCAGAACAAGATCCGTTATCAACCATGATGTTGGTTGAACTTGCGATCCAAGCTGGTGTTCCAGCAGGTGTGTTGAACGTTGTGCATGGCGGTAAAGAAGTGGTTGACCGCTTGTGTACGCACAAAGACATTAAAGCGATTTCATTTGTAGGCTCAACTGCGGTTGGAACGCATGTTTATAACCTTGCAGGACAACATGGCAAACGCGTGCAGTCGATGATGGGTGCAAAAAATCATGTGGCTGTTATGCCAGATGCCAATAAAGAGCAAACCTTAAATGCCTTGGTCGGTGCAGCATTTGGTGCAGCGGGGCAACGCTGTATGGCATTGTCGGTTGCGGTCATGGTGGGTGAAAGTAAACAGTGGATTCAAGAGTTAGTTGAAAAAGCTAAAACTTTAAAAGTAAACGCAGGCCATGAGCCAAATACTGACATTGGCCCAGTCATTTCAAAACGTGCTAAAGCGCGTGTGCTTGATTTAATTAATAGCGGTGTTGAGCAAGGGGCAGAGTTGTTACTCGATGGCCGTGATGTTCAAGTCCAAGGCTATGAATCGGGCAACTTTGTCGGCGCGACGATTTTTAGCGGCGTAAATACCGACATGCGTATTTATAAAGAAGAAGTCTTTGGCCCTGTACTTTCCATTATTTGTGTAGATACCCTTGAGGAAGCGATTGCTCTTATCAATGCTAACCCATTTGGTAATGGTGTAGGTCTATTCACACAAAGTGGCGCGATTGCACGTACTTTCCAAAACTTAATTGATGTTGGTCAAGTTGGTATCAATATTCCAATTCCTGTGCCAGTGCCTTTCTTTAGTTTTACCGGTTCAAGAGGTTCAAAACTTGGTGATTTGGGACCATATGGCAAACAAGCTGTGCAGTTCTATACCCAAACTAAAACCATTACCAGCCGTTGGTTTGAAGATAGCCATGAAGTTGGCGGTGTAAATACAACCATTAGTTTACGTTAAGGGGATCACGGATGAATATCGCCTTTATCGGTCTAGGAAATATGGGCGGCAGAATGGCCCATAACCTACTTAAAGCCGGAATCAAAGTTTATGGTTATGACCTCAGTGAAGTTGCTATTCAGCACTTCGCCGAGGCAGGTGGCGTAGTCTGCGACAGCCCGCAGGCAGCAGCAAAACAAGCTGATGTAGTCATTACCATGTTGCCTGCAGCAAAGCATGTTAAAGAAGTTTACTTGGGTGAAAATGGTGTTTTAGAGGTGCTAAAAGCAGGTAGCTTATGCATTGATAGCAGTACCATTGACCCGCAAACCATTAAAGACATTGCTGCTGTTGCACAGGGTAAAAATATTAAAATCTGTGATGCGCCAGTTTCAGGTGGAACCATTGGTGCTCAGGCAGGAACTCTAACCTTCATGGTGGGTGCCGATGATCAAACCTTTAACGACGTGAAGCCTGTACTTAGTTACATGGGCAAAAATATTGTTCACTGTGGTGATGTGGGTGCAGGTCAAATTGCCAAAATCTGCAACAACCTGATTTTAGGTATTTCAATGGCCGCTGTTGCTGAAGGTATGGCACTCGGTGTAAAGCTGGGCATCGACCCACAAGCATTGGCAGGTGTCATTAACACCTCAAGCGGTCGTTGTTGGAGTTCGGATGTGTGTAACCCATGGCCGCATATTAATGAAAATGCGCCAGCATCTCGAGGCTACCAAGACGGCTTTGCGACTCAACTGATGCTGAAAGATTTAGGACTTGCTGTAGAGGCCGCGGGCCAAGTCAAACAGCCAGTTGTATTAGGTGGGATAGTGCAGCAGCTCTATCAGCAAATGTGCATGCGCGGGAATGCCAATCTCGATTTTTCGAGCATTATTCAGCAATACCTGCCGCAAGAAGCGTAACGGTAAAGCCAAAGGATGGCTTTAAACACATTAAACCCTGTCGTGAATAACAACAAATCCGGACTGAGGGAAAAGATATGATGGATTATCAAAATGCTGCACAGACTTTCGATTTGGAAAGTACTGCAAAACAGATGTTATCAGGTTCACTTGATGCCTTAAATGCTTGTTATGAATGCTGTGATCGACATGCCGATGGCGACAAAATTGCGCTGTATTGGCAAGGAAAAGATGGACGAAAAGAGCAATATACCTTCCGTGAATTAAAAGAATGGTCGAGTCAGTTTGCTAACTTTTTAAAATCACAAGGTGTGAAAGCGGGTGACCGTATTTCAGGTCTATTACCAAGAACACCTGAACTGATCGTGACGATTTTTGCAGCTTGGCGAATTGGTGCCGTCTATCAACCACTATTTACTGCGTTTGGTCCAAAAGCGATTGAGCACCGTATTCAGCTTGCACAAAGTAAGCTGGTGGTGACTGATATGGGCAACCGTAGCAAGCTTGATGAAATTGAAAATTGCCCTGCAATTGTGACGGTGGCCGACGCACAAGGTACTCCGCTTAAAGTCGGCGATTTTAACTTTTGGAATGAAGTGAAGCAGCAGTCCGATCAATGTGATCTGGTGATGCGTAGCATTCAAGATCCTTTCTTGCTCATGTTTACTTCAGGTACTACAGGCCCTGCTAAACCATTGGAAGTGCCTTTAAAAGCACTGATTGCCTTTGGTCGATATATGCAAGATGCCATTGGTTTAACCGAAGAAGATTCATTCTGGAATATTGCCGATCCAGGTTGGGCATATGGCCTGTACTACGCGATTACTGGGCCGTTATTCTTGGGTCACGCTACTTTGTTCTATGAAGGTGGCTTTAGCACAGATAGCCTATGCCAAATTGTGAAAGATTATAAGGTTAACAACTTGGCAGGTGCACCAACGGCTTACCGCATGATGATGGCGGCAGATCCAGCACAAATGGCGCCGTTAAAAGGTCAGTTCCGTGTGGTGAGCAGCGCAGGCGAGCCGCTTAACCCAGAAGTGATTCGCTGGTTTAAACAATTCCTTGATGCTCCAATTTATGATCATTATGGGCAAACTGAAGTAGGCATGGTGGTGTGTAATCATCATGGTTTAAAACATGAAATTCATGCCGGTTCAGCAGGTTTCCCAAGTCCGGGCTACCGTGTTGCGATTGTCAATGAGCAAGGTGAAGAGCTTCCAGCGGACACCCCAGGAATTTTAGCGGTCGACATTAGCCAGTCTCCAATGATGTGGTTTGGTGGCTATAAAGAAAGCCGTAAATCGCCATTTGTTGGTCATTACTACTTAACGGGCGACACTGCCGAGTTGCATGCCGATGGCAGCATGAGCTTTGTTGGCCGTAGTGATGATGTGATCACCACATCGGGCTATCGGATTGGGCCATTCGATGTAGAAAGTGCTTTGCTTGAACATGATGCAGTGGTTGAGGCCGCAGTGATTGGTGTGCCTGACCCAGACCGTACCGAAGTGGTTAAGGCATTTGTAATTTTAGCTACGGATGCTCAACCTTCAGATGCACTTGCTGAACAACTCAGCCAATTTGTTAAAAGACGACTTTCTGCACATGCGTACCCACGTTTAGTTGAATTTGTGAGTGAATTACCTAAAACTCCAAGTGGTAAAATTCAGCGCTTTTTATTGCGTAATCAAGAAATTGCTAAACAACAAGCTAAAGCAGGGTAAAGGAAATAACAATGCAATTTACCGAAGAACAATTACTCATTCGTGATATGGCGAAAAGTTTCGCCCAAGAACAAATTAAGCCTCATGCCAGCGATTGGGATCGAGACGGGACTTTCCCGAAAGGAACCTTGGCTCAAATGGGGCAACTCGGTTTTATGGGTATGCTTGTTTCAGAGCAATGGGGTGGTTCTGACACGGGTAACTTAGCCTATGTACTAGCCCTCGAAGAAGTGGCAGCAGCAGATGGCGCAACCTCAACCATCATGAGTGTACATAACTCGGTTGGCTGTGTGCCTATTTTAAAATTTGGTACCGATGAGCAAAAAAAGCGTTTTTTAAAACCTTTGGCGCAAGGTGAAATGATCGGTGCTTTTGCTTTAACCGAACCACATACTGGCTCAGATGCGGCAGCTCTTAAAACCCGAGCGGTGAAAGATGGCGACGATTACATTTTAAATGGTGCCAAGCAGTTTATTACCTCGGGTGATAATGCAGGTGTCATCATTGTGTTTGCAGTGACCGATCCGAGCGCGGGTAAAAAGGGTATTAGTGCCTTTTTAGTTCCACGCGAAACACCAGGTTACGAAGTGATTCGTGTTGAAGAAAAACTCGGTCTGCATGCTTCAGATACGTGTCAGATTGCTCTGACCGATGTGCGTATTCATAAAAGCCTCATGCTTGGCAAAGAAGGTGAGGGCCTGAAAATCGCTCTTGCCAATTTAGAAGGTGGTCGTATTGGTATTGCTGCGCAGGCAGTCGGTTTAGCACGTGCGGCGCTCGAAGAAGCGACTCGTTATGCCAAAGAGCGTATTACTTTTGGAAAACCAATTTTTGAGCATCAAACCATCGCGTTTCGCCTTGCTAGCATGGCAACTGAAATTGAAGCAGCGAGACAACTGGTTCACTACGCTGCGCGTTTAAAAGAAGCAGGTCAACCGTGTCTCAATGAAGCTTCAATGGCCAAGTTATTTGCTTCAGAAATGACTGAGCGTGTGTGCTCGAGTGCGCTACAAGTGTTTGGTGGCTATGGCTATCTCAGAGATTTTCCAATTGAACGTATTTATCGTGATGCGCGTATTTGTCAAATTTACGAAGGCACAAGTGATATCCAACGTTTAGTGATTGCACGTAGTCTATAAAATCAGAACAAGGAATAAATAATGCAGTGGCAAAGTATTTTATTAGAAAAGCGTAATGGGGTTGGATTGATTACATTAAATCGCCCTCAAGCGCTCAATGCTTTAAACAGCGAATTAATTAGTGAAATTAATCAGGCATTAGATCAGCTCGAAAAAGACCGCGAAATTGGTTGCATGGTATTGGCAGGTTCTGAAAAAGCTTTTGCCGCAGGTGCAGACATTAAAGAAATGGCTGATTTGGCATTTCCAGATATTTATTTTGATGACTTTTTTCATCTTGCAGACCGTATCGCACAGCGCCGTAAACCTCTAATTGCTGCTGTTAGCGGCTATGCGTTAGGTGGTGGCTGTGAATTGGCGCTGATGTGTGACTTTATTTATTGTGCTGACAACGCCAAGTTTGGCTTACCTGAAGTCACCTTAGGGGTAATTCCGGGTATTGGTGGCACACAACGCTTAACCCATGCCATTGGTAAAGCCAAAGCAATGGAAATGTGTTTTACCGCTCGTCAAATGGGCGCTGTAGAAGCAGAGCAAAGTGGTTTAGTCGCACGTGTGTTTAGCAAAGAAGAATTACTTGAACAAACCTTGCAAGCAGCTGAAAAAATTGCGGCACGATCTTTAACTGCAAACATGATGCTTAAAGAAACCATCAACCGAGCTTTTGAAGTAAACCTCACAGAAGGCTTACGTTTTGAAAGACGTATGTTCCATTCAATATTTGCAACATTTGACCAAAAAGAAGGAATGCAGGCATTCGTTGAAAAACGAAAGCCAAATTTTAAAAATCAATAAGAGATCAATAAAATGAATACAGAAAATCACTTAATGATTGAGCGACAAGGTAAGCTTGGCGTGATTACCTTAGACCGTGTGACTCATCTCAATGCATTGTCGCTAGATATGATCAAAAGTATTGGTGCCCAATTGGAACTGTGGCGAAATGATGCTGCTATTCAGGCCGTTTTAATCAAATCAAATAGCCCAAAAGCCTTCTGTGCAGGTGGTGATATTCGCTATCTCTATGACAGTTATAAAAATGGCACGGCCGACTACAAAGGCTACTTTAGTGCCGAATATAAAATGTTGAATGTACTGCGTGAATATGCAAAGCCAGTCATTGTTATGCTTGATGGCTATGTATTAGGTGGCGGTTTTGGCTTGGCTCAGGCTTGTCACATTGTGGTAAGCAGCGAAAAGTCTAGATTTGCTATGCCTGAAACAGCGATTGGTTTCTTCCCAGACGTTGGTGCAACACATTTCCTGTCTCGTCTTGATGACATTGGTGTTTATATGGCCATTACGGGTGAGCAGATCAGCAGTAGTGATGCGCTTTACCTCGATTTAATTGACTACCATGTGCCAAGCGAGCAGTTACAAGCTTTGCAAGATGCTCTCGTTGAAGCACCAAGTTTAAGCAAAGAGGGAATTGAACGCATCATTACCCGATTTATTACTCGCCCTGCCGAAAGTGAACTCAAACAATTGGCAGAAGGTATTCGTAAACACTTTGGTTATCAGCATTTAGATGAAATTGAGCAAAGCCTTGAAAATGAACAAGATGAAAGTTTAAAAACTTGGGCAAGTAAGATGCTCAGTATTTTGCAGCAGCGTTCATTTATAGCCAAACAGACCAGTTTGAAACTGCAACATTTAGGCCGTGGGCTTTCTTTACCACAGTGTATGCAGCTTGAACGTGATTTACAGGATATCTGGTTTGAGCATGGTGACTTTATTGAAGGTGTCCGTGCTCTCATTGTTGATAAAGACAAACAACCACAGTGGCAAGAACGTAATTCGAAATTTGAGCCAATTTTAGAAAAATTGAGCTAAACCGCATTACAAAAACATAAAAAGCTTAAGGAGATAAAGCGAGACCTGAAAATGCTTATGGTCAGGGCTGGTCATAAGCATAAAAAAGATAAAACAAAAAAATCTAAAAAGGATATTACGATGCAAACAGTACATGGAAACGGTTCAAATACTAAAAAGTCGTCACATCGATTAGCAGGCATCTCTAGCATGGTCGGTACCACGATTGAGTGGTATGACTTTTTTATTTATGGTGCGGCAGCAGCGCTCATTTTTAATAAGCTATTTTTCCCAAATCTGGATGCCCTTACGGGTGTGCTTGCTGCATTTGCCACCTATGCTGTTGGGTTTATTGGGCGACCATTAGGCGGCTTAGTCTTTGGTCACTTTGGTGACAAGATTGGCCGTAAATCGATGTTGCTACTGACCTTGATGCTCATGGGGATCCCAACCGTACTGATTGGCTTATTACCGACTTACGAATCAATTGGTTATTGGGCTGCAATTTGTTTGGTTGTCTTACGATTCATTCAAGGGATGGCAATGGGCGGTGAATGGGGCGGTGCTGTGCTCATGGCCGTTGAACATGCACCAGAAGGCGGTAAAGGGTTTTGGGGAAGTTT
>NZ_JZFB01000007.1:34990-49463 GCF_001188385.1 Acinetobacter sp. V2
ATTGCATTAGGACTGGTGTCGTTATTACCTGAACAAGCACTGTTTAGCTGGGGCTGGCGTCTACCATTTCTTGCCAGCATTATTTTACTAGCAGTAGGTTGGTACATTCGAGTGAAAGTACCTGAGTCACCAGATTTTGAAAAAGTAAAACAGCAGTCTGAAGAAGTCAAAGTTCCTGCTTTACAAGTTTTTAAAAACCATCCAAAGCAACTCATCACCATTATTTTAGCGCGTGCTGCCGAGAACGCATGGTTTTATATTGCTTCAACCTTTACATTGGCCTATACCACTGCGCAACTTGGCATCGCACGCCAAGACATTTTGTTTGCTACCATTTGCGGTGCAATAGTCATTCTATTTATGACACCGTTATGTGGGCATTTGTCAGATAAAGTCGGTCAACGCAATATGTTCATGTTTGGTTTATGCATATTGGCACTTTACTGCTATCCATTCTTCACCATGCTCAACACAAAAGACCCAGTATTAGTCTGGACAGCAATTGTTTTAGCAATTGGCGTGGTCTTTCCCATTATGTACGCACCACAAGCTCAGCTTTTTGCCCGTCAATTTCCGGCAGAAATTCGATATAGCGGAATCTCAATTTCCGTACAGTTGGCTGGGGTACTTGGTGGTGGTTTAGCACCGTTAATTGCGACCAAACTTTTAAGTATTGGGCAGGGTAATCCTTACTTAATTATGATTTATATTGGATCTATGGCTATCGTTGCAATCATATCGACTTCATTTATGCCACGTGATTGGCAGACTAAAACTGATGAGGTTTACCATAAGAAATCAGAATTAAATTTGAAAACCAAAATTACTGAGCAGTCTTAATATTAAGTTTGATTCTTCAAATAAAGAAAAGCCCTAATCTTTTGACTAGGGCTTTTAAAATTGAGCGAATGAAACGAGATTAGGGCTTAAGACCTTCATCTTTGCTATGTCACCAATATCTTAGACTTTGATTTAACAAACTACACTTCAATCAAGCATGCAAACATGGCATATCCATCGATAACCATTGGCGGTCCTGCACGATGGGCGCGAAAACCCGCGGCACGTAATAACCGCTCTACCCCAAGAGGTGAGGTCGTAATGAGTTGTTTTGCACCTTGTTCTCTCGCGAAGTTGATCGCTTCTTGCAGAATAGCAATAGAGACAGGGGATGACACTGCTTGATTAGCAGAGGTCGGCGGATTCGAGAAATCTACGGCTGAAAATCTTGATAATTCCCAAATTTCTGGTGAGCAAGGAATAGGCATTCCATTCATTAATTGAGGAAATATTTCACCCAGTAAATAGGGTTGAGTCGTGGGTAGTAGTCTGGCACAGCCAATAATATTGGATTCTCTATCTTGAGCGACGACGTAAGCTGTATCGACTTTATCAAATTGATCTAGTTCTTCATTATTTGGACAGTTCAACTCCCAACCCAAATGTTCAACAAATACCTTGTAGCGATAACTTTTAAATTTGGTATATAGGACTTCTGAAAAATTGTTTTGGAATCCAGCAATAACATTCATTACAAGTGCTTCCACTTATTTTTCAGGCGACTTTACTCGACAGCTGAAAAGGTGGTAACTGTAAGAATTTACAGGTTTCTAAGAGAAATTTGGACTTAATTTAGTCTTTGTTTGCGTTGTAGTGATTTGAGCATAAATGAACTGTTCCCAAAACAAAGAGTCTATTTTTTTTTCGATTAATGTTTCAGTAACATCAAATCCAATATCTGTACCAGATAAATCAACAATCATGATATTGCTTCGAGGTAGCCCAATTCGTTTTAAGCTAGCAATTCCATTGTTCTCAATAAATTCCCAGTCCCATCCGGTACTTAAAGCTGGGCTCCGTGATGTTGCCCATTCAGTAAACCCACAATATAGAATTCGAGAGTCTTCAATTTGTGTAGTTTCAACAATAGATATGAGGTGTTGGAGGGGGTAATTCATAAGCTGGATTTCATTCATTCGAATAAAACCATCTGTTGAGATTGAAAAATCAGGGGGGATTGTGACCATGCTACCTATTCAAGTGACTTGAATTACAGTTCTATAGATAAATAACATAAATTATTGCCAACAAAATACTGTTAAGTTTTACAGGTTAGCCATAATTTGGTGGTACACAACGTTAAGCTGTTCTTTAGAAAGTACTTCAGACAGGAAGTTTTACTTACGCAGAAATTGATCCATCTATAGCTTCAATATGAGAGTTGCTTGTTTCAAGATTATCAACAGTTTAAGTTTTTCATATGTATTGTAGATAATATCTATCCTATTATTAAAATAATATTTAGAAATCATTCTCATTATTATGTATTTCATTAAATAATAAATAAAAATTTATACTTCTAGTATCACTAGTAGATGTTATTCTTTAGTTAAATTAATAGAAATATACAAATAAGAAGAAATAATAGGCTCCTTTTAAAAATAAAAAATACTCATTTTTGGAATAAAATGCATCCTGTAAATTTGAGGCTTTCAAGCATAATTCGCATATGCAATATAACAACCTTAAAAAGCTTTCTGAAACCAGTTTATCCGGAAAATTTACCACCCTCTCAGGCTCAAAAATGTTGTTAATTGGATTATGAATTCACTATATGCAACTAAATAAAAATGATTTATGCATGAGGTTTAATGAGAGTAAATGGAAAATTGGCAAGAAGATCTACTATCAGCATCTCTGATGGTAAAAAATGAATATCAGCTATTTGAGGTAGTCAAATCTACAGCTTCAAAGCTTGGATTTGATTATTGTGCTTATGGTATGCAGTCGCCATTATCTATTGCTGAACCAAAAACAATTATGTTGAATAATTATCCCGAAGCATGGCAGAAGCGTTATGTTAAACAGCAATATGTGAGGGTAGATCCAACAGTACAGCATTGTATGCTATCACTTCAACCTCTTGTCTGGTCGAGCCAATCTGCAAACACACAATCTCAAAAAGATTTTTGGGAGGAGGCGCGTTCTTATGGTTTAAACGTCGGTTGGGCACAGTCAAGCCGTGACTTTATTGGTACAAGGGGAATGCTAACACTAGCAAGATCTACTGACCAATTATCAGAAAAAGAGCAGAAAGCTCAATATACCAATATGTTTTGGTTATCTCAGACAGTCCATTCCAGTATTGCTAAAATTGTGAATGAAACAGAATTTGCTCAGTTTAATCTTTATTTAACGAATCGGGAAAAAGAGGTTCTACGTTGGACTGCGGAAGGGAAAACATCAGCAGAGATTGCTCAGATTCTCGGCGTAACTGAAAGAACAGTAAATTTTCATCTCGGAAATTCGATGCAGAAGTTAAATGTGAATAATAAAATTTCAGCAGCCATTAGAGCTGTCATGTTAGGAATTTTATAAAGTTAGATATATAGAAATATAATAATTAATTTTTATAAAATAAATTATTATTGGATGTTTATTTAAAATGGAGTTAATTGAGAATTTTTTAGTTTAAGAAAATTTTAATTAAATTCGAATTTATATAGATAATCTTATTTATAAAAGTTTTTTTAAAATTTATTTTATGGGGTGGTTTAATAATATTTTTACTTGGCGATAAAATAAAAATAAATGAGATTTATAATTAAAAATATTTTATTAATATTATTGTTTTAAAATTTGGTATTCGCGTTTTATCGGTTGTTAGAAGATGAAATTTATTAATTCATAGGATTATATATCCTTCAAGATGCTATACATAGTTTTAAGCTATTCCAGTACAAATTAAAGCAGATTTCTTTAGGAGCTTTATCCTTATAAATAAAGGCTGTGAGGGGGCTTACCTGAATCATTAATTGCCCTTAAGAAAAGCAAATAAACAATACTTTAGATTGTGAATACAAGATCTCCAATTAAGAGACTCACAAAATAAGAATACGAACGGGCCATATAGTTGGCATGCTAAAAACCTTGCCAAACACTATCAAATATTAACGAAATAAGGGCAAAAATTGAGTTAGAGGTTTAATTTAATTGCCTGCCTTCACAATATTGAACTGAATAAAAATAATTTATGAAAGATATCCAATTTCTTAATTCTTAATAAAAACAGGCCAACCTGTAAAACCTTACAGGTGTAATAAAAAACACTCGCACATAAAATATAATGTGAATTTATATTTTAAACAAAAAGTATATTCATTTTTTATTAAAAGCCCCAGCTAGAAGTGTCATGTCTGAATTAGCGAGTTTAAAGGGTGAATTATAATTAATCGGAGTAAGTTATGGCTGTAATGGGTACGGATAATATCATTGCAACTTTGGAATCCCACGCAAATTCAAATGGAGCTAGGGTTGCTTTCGAGTATTTAGGGCGCCAATCCGGTGGGATTCAATCTCTGACGTATGCAGAGCTGAACGAGCAAGTTCAACGTCAGGCCCAAATCTTAATGAATCTTGTCGATAGCGGTGATCGCGCCGTGTTGCTGTTTGAGCCTGGATTGGACTTTATCGTATCGTTCTTTGCCTGTTTAAAAGCTAAAATTATCGCAGTACCTGTCAGTTTGCCTTTTAACCGCAACGGTTTTTCTAATATTTTGAATATTATGAATGACTGTGAGCCAAAGATAGTACTCACAACCAAAAAGATTCTTGAGCTATCGGGTCTTATCACATTAAAAGCCCAAAACGAAAGTTTAATATTGCATGCTGTTGATGCCCAATTGCAGCGTGATTTGGTGGAAAAGGATTTTCCACATATTGCTGAAGACGATATCTGCTTCCTTCAATACACTTCTGGGTCAACTGGTTGGCCTAAAGGGGTAATCGTCACTCATAAAAACATCATGGCAAATGAAGTCATGATTGCTGAAGCTTTTGGTACACAAGCCGATGATATCGGTCTTACATGGCTACCTGTTTATCATGACATGGGATTGATCGGCTCAGTTTTGCAGACTGTGTATGTAGGCCTGACCTGCTATGTAATGTCACCGCTGGATTTTATTCGTAAGCCACTTAAGTGGCTGCAATTTATTAGCGAAAAAGGTGTCACGATTAGTGGCGGACCAAACTTTGCTTATGAATTGTGTCTGCATCGCATTTCGGATGAGGACGCAGCAGCGCTTGATCTGAGCCGTGTGCGTGTGATGTTTAACGGTGCCGAGCCAATCAAAGCTCATGTTATGCAAAGCTTCATGGAGAAGTTCAATACTCAGTCGAAATTGAGAATGGATACTTTCTTGCCGTGCTATGGCTTGGCAGAAGTTACGCTCTTAGTCAGTGGCGTGACTGGTCCGCTTAATGCTATTTCAATTGATCGTGAAAAGTTGAATGCCAATTTGGTGCAGACCAGTCAAGACCAGACAGCCGTGCAAATAGTAAGCTGTGGCAAAATTTCCGCACACATTGATTGTCGTATTGTTAATCCACATACCCGCAAAGAGGTAGGGGCTGATGAAGTCGGTGAAATCTGGCTAGCAGGTGAGAGTGTCACTGCGGGTTACTGGCAGAAGCCTGAGGTCAATCAGGAAATCTTTGCTGCAACCATCCTCAATAAGGCAGATAAGCCTAGTCAAGTGCACTACTTGAGAACTGGTGATATGGGCTTTGTTAAAAACGGAGACCTGTATGTGACTGGTCGCCTTAAGGATGTGATCATCATCCGTGGCAAAAACTATTACCCACAAGATATCGAGTGTTCTGTTGAAACAGCACATCCTGCTGTCCGTAAAGGCTGTGTGGCAGCAGTGAATTTCGGTAATTCTGATGGTGTCACGGTTGTGCTTGAGATCAAAAAGAAGTCGATAGACAAGACACTTAATTTTGAAACCATCAGAACTCAGGTTAAAGAACAAGTCGCGGCTGATATCGGTTTGCCTGTAGAAGGTGTTTATTTGCTGCATCAAGGTCGGATCAACAAGACCACTAGCGGAAAAATTAGAAGAAGAAAAATTAAAGAGCAGATCGAGCGCGGTCAACTGATCTGTTTAACCCATCCAAACCGTAGAACGGTGATGGCTCGAAACTATGTCAAAAATGGCTTAGAAATCATCCGTGATCGTGAGCAGCGGGGGCAACTGATTCGTTATAGCTCCAATCTACTCAACTCAATGATCAAGGAACGAGAAGTGCGCGCGCTCATTTTTAATCGATTGAAAAGTGCTTTGTTTTAATCCTTACCCTTTAATCATTTGAGCAAAAACTCATGTCACTTACATCTAATTTGCGGCAGTTTCAATCTGCTGCTCGTCTGGAGCAAATTTTAGGCTCCGTACATGATACCAATAATGATTTTTCTTGGTCCGCTGCCATTGAGCGTGATGAGAAGGAACAATACCCTCAGCGTGCTGTTGATTTTCTGAATGCCGTGGGCATGAACCGTTTTTATGTACCTTCAGAGCTTGGAGGTCGCATGGAAATTGGTGAAGAGTTGCTATATCTGCATCGTGTGCTAGCACGACGTGATCTAACCATCAATTCGACCTATAGCACGAATGCTTGGTCTGTGATTGTATGGATCGGTGGTAATGCGAACCAATGCCAAAACATTGCTAGTCGAATTTTGAGTGGTGCTGCACCAGCGCTGGCTTATAGTGAGAAAGCGCACGGAGCTGACCTGCTATCTAGTGAAGTAACTGCACAAGCCACTGAAAGCAAGTACGTCTTGAATGGTGAAAAATGGTCAATCAATCGCGCTACTCTAGGTGACTCTTTAAGTCTGATTGCTAAAACGTCGGATGATCGTGGACCACGTAGCCTGAGTGCATTCTGGCTTGATAAGCGTCATATGGTTTCTAAGGGAACTTATAGCTTGAACCGCCTGCCAACAGTGGGTATGCGTGGGTTAGATATCAGTGGTATCGGCTTTAATAATGCTGAAATTCACAAAGATGCTCTGATCGGTGAAGAAGGTCAGGGCTTGGAGCTTGGACTCAAGACGCTACAGGTGACGCGTGCATATTGCAGCAGCTTCTCTTTAGGTGCGGGCGATACGATGCTGCGCATCGCGACTGAGTTTGCTATCGAGCGCGAGTTATATAACAAAAAAGTAATAAGCATTCCGCTGGTGCGCGAGCAACTGGCTACAGCCTATGCCTATCTATTGGCGGCTGAGGTGTTGTCACTCGTTGGTGCGCGTGGGTTACATGTTTGTATCAATCAGTTCAGCACATGGTCACCGATTATTAAGGTACTGGTGCCTGAGTATGTAGAGTCACTCGCTAAGATCACTTCCTCAGTGCTTGGGTCACGTTTTTTCTTAAGAAATGCATATGCTGATGGAATGTACCAGAAAGCTTTCAGAGATCATCTGATTGTTAGTGTGTTTGACGGCAGTAGCACCGTCTGTCTAGACAGCCTGAGTTTTCAGCTCAAGTCTGCCAATAAAGGGCGTAGCAAAAAAGTAAACCATCTCGACCAAGCTGAAGCTAAAGCACGCTATCACCAGTTATATGACTTACAGGTGAAGACGGATGCTATTGATTTTCGTGAGCTTGAGATTTTCAACCGCGATGGTGACTTGGTGATGGAGTCACTGGGAACGATCATCGAGATGCTCAACGATGCGGACGTTACAGAGGGAATGACTGCTGAGATTCTGCCCCCGTTACGTGAACGTGCTGATCAACTTCTTATCGAGCAGCGCACGCTAGATCAAAAAATTCAGGATTATTTCTCAAATTCAGAAGCGGCCAAAGAGTTTGAAACATTACGTTTCAGCTTGGCCCGTGACTATGCCGAGTTATTTGCTCGCATTGCTGTGCTGGGTTTTTGGATATTTAACCGTCATGGCTTAAGACCTGCTTTGCAGGATGGTGCGTGGCTGATCATTTTCCTAAATGCTGCTGAAGGGCAGACATCCCCTCCAATGACATCACTACGTGAAAGCACATTGGCAGATCTGCTAGAACGAATTTCAACCAACCATATGTTATCTGTCATCGATTTTGCACTGGCACCACGTGATGCCAAACCGGTTAAAGAGGAAATTACCCCATGAATAAAGATAAAGCTTACTGGAGCGCAATCATTCGTACGCTAGTAGCCAAAGAAATGCGCGTAGAGCCTGAGACGATTAATCCAGATCAAAAATTTACCAGTTACGGTCTTGATTCGATCGTTGCTTTGTCTGTGTCTGGGGATTTAGAAGATCTGACAAAACTAGAGCTCGAACCGACACTACTATGGGATTACCCGACAATTAATGCGTTGGCTGAATATCTTGTTTCTGAGTTGCAACAGGGAGTTGCTTCGTGAATAACCTTGTACGACTAGAACCAGAAGTTCTGTCACGTCATGCGATTTCTGCAGAACAGCTTGGCATCTGGTATATCCAGCGCCTTGAGTCGACCTGCAGTGCCTACAATATGGTGGTGGCCTTTGATGTGAAGGTCAACCAACCATTAGGTAATAAGCCGATGGAGATTCTAGAAGCGGTAATGCATGATTATCCGCTGCTACGTGTAAGTATGCCTGCCAATGATCAGGGTATTGAGCAACTTATCTGGGATCGAATCTATCCTAATATCGTCTTCTCTGATGCTCGCCATGTTGATGCATCTGATTTGACACAATTGGTCGAGCAGGATACTAAACAGCCGTTTGATCTGACTCAGCCACCGCTGTGGCGTATTCATTGTTATGAACGTGGTGAAAATCACTATGTGATTGCAGTCGTGATTCATCATGCCCTCATGGATTTCTGGTCGATTGGTCTCTTACTGCGTGATGTCGGCAAACGTTTTGGACTAGTTACAGAGTCAGACATAGTGAACGGAATCGAATTCGCACAGTATGCTGATAAGCAGCAGAGTACTGCGATTGACGATGCTGATGAGAGTCTACTGTTCTGGAAAACTGCGTTACAACATGCACCACACGTACATAGCATTCCGCTTGATTATCCTCGTCCGGCTGTGCAGCAACACAAAGGTAGCTCACTGGTGTTCCGTGTGCCTGAGTCAGTGTCGTCTGGTCTTGTGAACTTAGCGAAAGATTATGAGATCACGCTGTTTGGACTCGTACTATCTGGCTTCTATATCTTGCTACACAAGCTATCAAATGAAAATGAACTTGTTATTGCTACACCTGTAGCTGGTCGACTTGAACGCTCGTTGCGCAATGCGCTGGGGCAGTTTGTCAATACGATTGCTATTCACATGGACATTGATGCTGACCAGACTTTACGTCAATTTACACAGCAGGTGCAGGAACAATTAAGACAGAGCCTCAAGCATCAAAAAGTTGCCTTTTCCAGAGTGGTTGAAGCTGTTTCACCAAAGCGTGATGGCAGTATTAACCCATTAGCTCAGGTGGGAATGTTCTGGGAACGTCTAGGTGGCATGGATGAGTTTAAAGATCTACTCTTGCCAATCCAGACCCCAGCGACTTTGGTCGGCCAAGAACTGACCTTAGGAAGTTTTCCGGTTCGCCAGCAAGAAGGTCAATTAGATCTTACGCTGGAAATGGGCGGTGAATATCAAGGCGAACTGGTTGGTGTATTGAAATATAACTCCGAGTTATTTTCTGCACAGTCTGCCGAGAATATGGTGCAACTGCTGCAATCTGTACTATCAGAGATGGTGGCTCATCCTGAACGTAAGATCGTTGAGTTAGATATTGCACCTGATTATGTGGATGGCATCCAGTTTGAGGCCCTACGTGGACAGGCGACTGATTATCCTCAACATGATCTACTGGCAATGATTCTAAAGCAGATTGATGAGCGTGGTGACAATCATGCTTTGACCTCGAAGGATCATGCGGTTAGCTATCGTGAGTTAGGTCAACATATCGCTGGTATTGCTGAATATTTGCGTGCGCATGGCGTTACCCGTGGTGATCGTGTAGGTCTGATGTTAGATCGCACAGCTTTATTGCCAGCAGCAATCCTCGGGATCTGGGCAGCAGGAGCAGCTTATGTACCGCTAGATCCTAATTTCCCAAGTGAACGTTTACACAACATCATCGAAGATGCTGAACCTAAAGTCATCTTAACTCAAACCGAGTTGATGGATGCTCTTAACGTTTCTGTGCCGCGTTTAGATATCAATCAAGCTGGCGTTGTGCCACTGGAGCAAGTGCGCGAGATGCTGGCCTTTGGTGAAACCGCTTATGTGATGTACACCTCAGGCTCGACAGGTAAGCCTAAAGGTGTGCGTATTGGGCATCCTTCAATCATCAATTTCTTGCTATCTATGAATGATAGGTTGCAAGTAACGACTGAGACTCAGTTGTTAGCAATCACCACTTATGCATTTGATATCTCGATTCTTGAGTTGCTCATTCCGCTGATCTACGGCGGTATAGTACATGTTTGCCCACGTGAGGTATCACAAGATGGCAATCAATTGGTGGATTATCTAAATACTAAATCTATCAATGTTTTGCAGGCAACACCGGCTTCTTGGAAAATGCTCTTAGATAGCGAGTGGAGCGGCAATACAGGGTTGACTGCACTCTGTGGAGGCGAAGCACTAGATACTATTCTTGCAGAAAAACTGCTGGGTAAAGTCGGCTGTCTCTGGAATGTCTATGGACCAACCGAAACTACAGTGTGGTCTAGTGCAGCTCGTATCACCGATGCAAAGTGTATTGATTTAGGCGAACCACTGGCGAACACCCAGCTTTATGTCCTTGATGAACAGCAACGTTTAGTCCCACCGGGAGTCATGGGAGAGCTTTGGATTGGAGGTGATGGTCTAGCAGTTGATTACTGGCATCGACCTGAACTAACAGATGCTCAATTTAGAACTTTGCCATCTCTACCAAATGCTGGTCGACTCTATCGTACCGGAGATAAAGTCTGTCTGCGTACCGATGGAAGTTTGACTCATCATGGACGTCTAGATTTCCAAGTCAAGATTCGTGGATTCCGTATTGAACTAGGCGAAATCGAGAATGTTATCAAACAGATCGACGGGATCACCGATGCAGTTGTATTGGTTAAGAGTACAGCCAGCAACGACCAGAAACTGGTGGCTTATTTAACCGGACATGAGATTGACATTGCTAGTTTGAAAAAGACGATGCAAATCCATCTACCAGCTTACATGGTACCAAATACGTTTATGACGTTGGATGAATTTCCAATGACGGCCAACAATAAGTTGGATCGTAAAGCGTTTCCTGAGCCTGTGTTTGAACAAAGTAACGATTATGTTGCACCACGTGATCCGATTGAAATTGAACTCTGTACTACTTTTGAGCAGATTTTATCGGTTAAACGGGTTGGTATACATGATGACTTCTTTGACTTGGGTGGGCATTCGTTACTTGCTGTGAAGCTTGTTAATCACCTCAAAAAAGCATTTGGCACCGAACTATCAGTTGCTTTGCTGGCTCAATATTCCACTGTGGAGAGTTTGGGTGAGATCATTCGTGAAAATAAAGAAATTAAGCCTTCCATTGTAATTGAACTACGCCGTGGAACTTACGAGCAACCACTATGGTTGTTCCATCCAATTGGTGGTAGCACCTTCTGTTATATGGAACTTTCGCGTCATCTCAATCCGAAACGTACCTTGCGTGCTATTCAGTCTCCTGGACTAATTGAGGCAGATGCTGCAGAAGTGGCAATCGAAGATATGGCAACGCTCTATATTGCTGAAATGCAAAAGATGCAGCCTGAGGGACCTTATTTCCTCGGTGGGTGGTGCTTTGGCGGTGCGATTGCATACGAGATCAGTCATCAGTTACGTCAAATGGGGCAGCAGGTCACAGGTATTGTCATGATCGATACCCGTGCTCCAATTCCAGAGAATGTGCCTGAAGATGCTGATGATGCGATGCTTTTGTCTTGGTTTGCCCGTGATTTGGCTGCGCCTTACGGCAAGAAGTTGACGATCCCAGCGCAATACTTGCGTGAATTGAGTCCAGATCACATGTTTGATCATGTGCTTAAAGAAGCCAAGGCTATTAATGTCCTGCCTCTAGATGCAGACCCATCAGATTTCCGACTTTACTTTGATACCTATTTGGCGAATGGCATCGCACTCCAGACCTATTTCCCAGAGCCTGAAGAGTTCCCGATCCTTTTTGTGAAGGCCAAAGATGAACCAGAAGATTTTGGGGAAAGCCTAGGTTGGGATCAATTGGTCAAAGACACCTTTAAACAGGTGGATCTTCCTGGTGATCATTCATCAATTATGTACGCTGAGAATGTCGTGGCTGTTGCCCAGACAATTGATCAGATGTATCCAATTCCCGCATAAGAAATACAAGAAGGTAGAACCACTATGGTGACCATAGAACATGCTTTCCTCATACCGGCCGAGATTGACAAGGTTTTTAACTATCTTGCAAACCCGGCTAATGATGCAGGTTGGCAATTGTCGTGTAAGCATTCTGAACTGCTAGACAATACTCCACGTGTGGGCAGCAAGTATGAAATCGGTTTTAGCTTTATTGGGCGTGAGATGTCCTTTAAAGGTGAAATTACACATCTAGTACCGAATGAATTGTATGCATTTAAAGTAGTGGAAGGACCCTTTCACTACACTGGGACTTACCGTTTCAAACCACATGCAGAAGGTACCTGGATTGAATGGGTGTTTGAGGCAGAGCCAGGCAGCTTTTTTGGTGTATTGCCCCCAGCACTGCTAAAAAAGATGGTTCTTGCTCAGTTTAAAAAAGATGTTGCTAATCTTGAAGCATTGGCTCAGAAGGGTGAAGCCTATGAGTCGGTTGGCAACGATGGTAAGCAAACGCATGAGACCAATAGTAAACCACTTCGTAAAACTCATCAGATGATGGAACAATACGCGCGTTGGATTCTCAGACATCGCCGTATTGTACTGACTGTGGTGATGCTTTTAACGCTTGCTTTGGCATATCTCGCATCTGGCGTAAAAATTATTATTGACCCAGATGCGCTTGCCCCCAAAGGTCATCCTTATATCACCTCGACCAAGCTGATTGAAAAGAAATTCGGCTCCAAGTACATGGTCGTGATCGGTATTACGCCGAAGCAGGGTGATATTTATCAGCCGCAAGTGTTAGAAAAAGTCAAACGTATTACCGAAGAAGTTGATAATGCTCCGGGCGTGGTTCGATCTACTCTAATGAGTCTGGCTGCACGTCAGGCCAAAGGGATCACCGCTAATTCAGATGGATTTGATGCCAAGAAACTACTGCCGAATAGTTCTGTGACCGAGAGTGATGTCGATCACCTGAAAAAACTGTTGGCACTGAATCCGATCTATATGAATTCGGTAGTATCTAAAGATCAGAAAACTGCTGCTATTTTGCTTGAACTTGAGGAAAGTCCAGAAGGCTTCCAAAAGATGATGGGCCCGATCAACAAAATCGTAGCGGCTGAACAGTCTAAGGATATGACCATCAGTGTTGGTGGTAATCCAGTCTATTTAGATAAAGCTGAAGATTACTCTAAGCGTATCAACATCTTGTTCCCAATTGCCGTGTTGGTTATTGGATTATTGCACTTCGAAGCATTCCGCAGTAAACAAGGTTTGATTCTACCATTAGTTACAGCTTTGCTGTCTGTAGCATGGGGTATGGGCATGATGGGGCTGTTCAAACAGCCAATGGATATTTTTAACTCTCCTACACCAATTCTGATTCTGGCCATCGCGGCAGGGCACGCCGTGCAGTTGCTCAAGCGATACTATGAAGATTTTGATCGTCTGATTGCCCAAGGGATGGAGCCTAAAGCTGCAAATAGCGAAGCTGTAGTGCAGTCTATGGTGCGTGTTGGTCCGGTTATGATATTGGCTGGTGGAATTGCAGCGGCTGGATTCTTCTCACTGTTGACCTTTAATATTCCGACTATTCGCTCATTTGGTATTTTTACAGGAATCGGGATCATCAGTACGCTGATCATTGAGATGACTTTTATTCCTGTACTTCGCTCGATGTTACCACCGCCTTCGGTTACCAAGGTTGCACGCAAAGGCTTGCCGATCTGGGACTGGATTCCAAAACGCATTGGTGATGTCATTTTGTCAGTTCGTCCGCGAATGATGCTAATGACTGTGATTGCAGTACTGGGCGTTTTTCTTGCTCTCGGCACGAGTCGTATTGTGGTGGATAACGATAGTCGCAACTTCTTCTCGCGCGATCTACCAATGCAGCAAGACGACAGATTTTTGAATCAGTCTCTTGGTGGTACAAATAGTCTCTACATCATGGTCGATACTAAAGTTCGTGATGGTATTGAAAACCCAGAAATCCTAAAAGCGATTGATAATACAGAAAAGTTCGCGAATTCAATTCCAGAGGTCGGTAAAACCATCTCTATCGTGGACTATATCAAAAGAATGAATCAGGCAATGAATGCCGATCAGCCACAGGCATTTCAGGTTCCAGCAACTAAAGATGTTGTTGCTCAGTATCTGCTGTTGTACTCAATGTCTGGTGAGCCGACTGATTTTGAATCTTACATTGATACAACTCAACGCTATGCCAAGATTACGATTCTGCTAAAAACAGGTAGTAATCACCGCATCAAAGAAATCCTTGAGTCGCTAAAAACATATATGGCGGGTCAATTGGG
>NZ_JZFB01000007.1:49521-50696 GCF_001188385.1 Acinetobacter sp. V2
CACGGCAAGCTTATGAATATTCTACAGATTTCATTTGCCGTATTCTTTATCTCTGCGCTAGTTTTCCGTTCGTTCTCTGCGGGACTCATTGTCCTAACACCACTTCTATTCTCGATCCTTGCGATCTTTGGTGTGATGGGCTGGCTCGACATTCCTCTCAATATTCCGAACTCTCTGATCTCAGCTATGGCGGTTGGTATTGGTGCAGATTATGCCATTTACTTCCTCTACCGCTTGCGAGAAATCTTGAGTGAAGAGGGTAGTGATATCAAAGATGCTATTCGTAAAACTTTAAGTACTGCTGGTAAGGCTTCGCTTTTTGTTGCGACTGCTGTTGCTGGTGGATATGGCGTATTGTCCTTATCGCAAGGCTTCCATGTGCATCAATGGCTAGCGATGTTTATTGTGATTGCGATGCTTTTCAGTGTATTTGCAACCTTAATTATGGTACCTACAATGATTCTAATGTTGAAACCTCGTTTTATCTTTCCCTCAAATAAGAAGAACATTACCGTTGCACAAACTGTTGTGACAAGTCTCTTGTTAGGTACGGCACTCACAATGTCGATGCCTAAAACATCTCATGCAGATGAGGTTCAAGACATTGTTAACCGTAGTGATGATGCTTCTAAGTTCTTATCTTCAAGTGCTAGTGCTAAATTTGTGCTGACATCTAAAAGCGGCGAGCAACGCGTACGTTTGACTAAAAATATGACCAAGCTTGCTGGAAATACTCAGAACAATATGCGTTTGACTGAATTCATCTCACCAGCAGATGTACAGGGAACCACGACGCTGTTGATTGAGAATGCAAAAGGCAGTGATAGCATGTTTGTCTATTTGCCTGCATTGAAAAAAGTACGTCGTCTTGCATCAGCAAATAAGGGCGATGCTTTTATTGGTACGGACTTTAGTTATGGTGATGTACTTGGCTATAAGCTAAGTGACTGGAAGTACACTAAACTGGCAGATGGCAAATTTAATGGCAAAGATTGCTACACGATTGAAGCAACGCCAATCAATAATACTGTGAAGAGTGACTTTGGTTATAGCAAACGTCGCATGTGTATCCTCAAAGACAACTTTGTTACAGCAACCATCGATATTTGGGATACTGCAGGCAAGCCTTTAAAACACATTGAATTCACCGATATCCGTCCTTACGGCAAAGTGAA
>NZ_JZFB01000007.1:50738-52830 GCF_001188385.1 Acinetobacter sp. V2
CAAACTCAGCATATGACACAAGTTATCGTCAATGATTTTGTCGCAGAGAAAACCTTATCCGATAAGCTTTTCTCACCGCAGAGTCTTGAAAAATGACGCAAGGTACCTATTGGGTATTTGTATGCTGCAGTAGCTTTATGCTACTGCAGCATACTTATGCAGATGACAGCGAAATTAGTTTTGTGAGCCAGAACTCAGCCAGACTCGATGTGTGGTCGTCAGATCGTGATTTAAGTTCGTTAAAAAACATTGGACAAGCAAGTTTCTGGTCCAATGGTACGCTCAAGTTTAATCCAGAGTTTAAGATCCATTACGACATCAATATTGGAGACGAAACGGACCATACTGTAAACCCAGATCAAGTGAGCAAGGTAAATCGCAACTTACGTGAGTTGTATGCCTCTTATAACTGGGATCAGACAGTCTATGTCGATGTTGGTCGCCAGATTGTAGTCTGGGGGAGAGCTGATGGGATTAATCCGACAGATAATCTATCGCCCCGTGACTATACGCGACTAGTGCCAGATGAGACAGATCAACGTCTTGGAAATGATGCAATTAAATTGACATATATTCCTGAATCAGGAACCAATAAATGGACAGCATTGTGGTATCCGCGTAGTCGTTCAGATGTGATTCCATTGCGTCAGATTTCTGGTGTCCAGTATGAAATAGATAAGAAGAGCCGTCCTGCATTTGCAATGCGCTGGGATTATTCTGTAGATGGTCTTGATGTTGGTGCATCGTATTTCTCGGGTTTGGACCACATGCCCGATCTGTCAATTCTTTCTGCATCTCCAACAGGGGAGGCAACATTGCAGCTGAAAAATAATCCTATGTCCGTCTATGGATTTGATTTCAGTTATAACCATAACGATATCGTATGGCGTGGTGAAGCGGCATATACCCACACTGACTCGAATGGTAGTGAAGATCTTACGCACAAAAAAAATAATCTGACCGTGGTCATGGGTCCAGAATTAGCATTGAAGAATTCCACGCTAAGTTTGGTCGGCGTATACAAACATACGGAGGACTTTAGATCTGCCGACAGCTTAACAAATCCAGTATTGAGAGAAGTTTACCGTTATCAACAAACAATCAGTGATCAATATGAGCAGGATCAGTATGGAGCTATGCTGCGCTATGCACTTAACCTACTGAATGATAATCTAAAATTAGAAGTAACAGGATTCTACTTTGCACCAGAGCCTAATGAACTGTTGAGAGTACGTATTAATTACAGCCTTGATGATCACTGGCAATTGAATGTAGGTGGAGATCGCTTCTGGGGTAGAAATGATACGGTGTTAGGACAATTTAGAGATAACAGTCTGGTGTATGCCCAGGTTCGATATAATTTTTAAGATAATTCGCTCCAAAACAATGCTGGGAGTGCCCAGTCCCTAATAAGGTGATTTATGGATAATTTAAATAACGCAAAAAAAGATAATTTTTCACGGAAGACCATATTAGTAACAGGTGCAGCAGGTTTTATTGGTAGCAGACTGATCGTTGATCTTCTGCGTGAAGGTCATCAGGTGATTGCTGCGCTGCGTAATGCTGCAACCAAGAAAGATAAGCTGTTAGGTTTCATTGCAACAGAAGGGCTGGTCGATCCGTCTATTTCGTTTGTCGAATATGATTTAAGCCGCGATTTTAAGCTGGACTCTCTGCTAGCGGATGCTCAGGCAAAGATCCATGTGATTTATCATCTTGCTGCATCCTTTAATTGGGGCATTAGCAAAGCTGAAGCTGAGCGTACCAATATTAAGTCAGGACTTGCCTTGATTGAATGGGCTGCAACATTGAAGCAGCTTGAGCGATTTATCTGGATTGGTGGATATCGTGTGGCGGCTCCGCCACACGAGTCGGCTGATGAGTTGTATTGCAAACACGGTGGCTATGAAGCTTCAAAAATCTTGGGTTATCAAGCTTTCATTGAGGCCTGTAAGCGTTTAAATGTGCCATGGACTGCAATAAATCCAGCGACAGTCATTGATGGTTTTTATAACTATGGCGATATGCAATATATCGGTGTTGCTGACATGATTGATAAGCTCTATCAGGGACGTCTGCTGGCATTGCCAGG
>NZ_JZFB01000007.1:52877-54971 GCF_001188385.1 Acinetobacter sp. V2
GATTCGAACGATGTCTTATCCTGAGACTATTGCTCAGGAGTATATGTTGCTTGATCCTGCGACGCCGAAATTTCATCGTCTCGTTCACCTAGCTGCCGAGCATTTGGGAGTCAGCACACCACATTTACAAGTACCCAAAGGTCTATTAGAGAAATTACCTGAGGTATTGCTTGATGGTTCTAAAGAACAACTCTCTTTCATCTCTACCGAGCACTATCATGTTGCTGGGGCAGAGGCGATGGCGACGAAAATGGGTATTGCGGACCTGATCAATATCACTCCTTATTTTTCTCGTTGGATTGATCGTTTGGTGCTTACACGCTTTGGCCGTATGCAAGTACCAACACCTAGTCATTTCAGCTATCAGAATCGATATTGGACAGAAATCTATACTAAACAGCCGATTAGTTCTGACACATCATCTGCATTATTTTTACATGGGATTCCATTCGATAGTGCATGCTGGTCTCCAGTCATCAATAAAATTACATACGATCAGGTCGCTATGATGGATCTGCCGGGACTTGGGCGTTCAGGCAGTTATGAGATGATGGAAGACAACAACCATCAATTTATTGATGCTGCTGCAAAGCTTTTAGCGCCAAATAGTGTTGTTATTGCACATTCGTTAGGATGTCTTTTTGCATTGAATCTTGCAAAGAAATATCCAGATAAAGTCGCACGTCTTATCCTCATATCGCCTTATTTTGTTCAGGCGCAGGCCGCTAAAATGTTTCAGATACAAGCTATATCTAATCTGATTTTCCGTTTTGTGCCAAAAGATATGATTGCTAAAGACCTACATCCAGATGGACAACAAAATCCGTCTGTTGGTTATGCGATGGATTCATTACGTCGAGTGTCGGTAGCCAAGCATATTAGTGAATATATGCATCGTATTAGTTTGCCGCAGCAGCGAGCAACTCAGACAGCTTTGTTAAATGAGCTTCGTTCTAAAGTTGAAATTATTGTGGGAGATAAAGATCCAATTGTTACCAAAATAAGCGCAGATATCCCTATACATATTATCGCTAGCGCAGGCCATAATCCACACGTTACACATGTAGATGCGGTTTCTGACTATCTCGCACCTGTTCTAATGAAATACAACAGCACTACCGCTTCCTAATGTCTGATCGTGCCCAAGTGCAGGTTTATGTCTGCCCAGTTTCACGGGTACCACAAGACCATATGGTATTGAGTCATTATCTCGGCTTTCTCAGTTCGGCAGAGAAGCTGAGATATGATCAATATCATCCTAAGGCGGCTCGCCTTTTCTTGATCTCTCGAGTATTAGTGAAGACTGTCTTGGCGGATAAGCTAGGCATCTCACCTCATCAAGTTAATATTCAATTACATCCCAACGGCAAGCCTTTTGTACAAGGCAGCAAGGCTGTGTATTTTAATCTTACTCACTCAGCGGACGTTATTATCCTCGCTGTGACTGAAGAAGGGGAAATAGGAGTGGATATTGAACAAGTGGATCGTGAGTTCGAGTGGGTGCGTGTTGATAGTGTGTTAGCACCGATTGAAATTGAATGGATTAAAGAGAATGAACTCACTGATCCATTCAGTGTATACCAGCGGTTTTTTCAAATATGGACCTTAAAAGAGGCTTATATCAAATGTACTGGCGAAGGAATGAGCCGTCATTTAAAGAAGCTCAACTTTCATGTGTTGCCTGAGCATATACAGTTTCTCGATTCAACTAATGATGCTCAAAAGACAGAAGAGTATTATTTCGAAAGCTATATATATGATTCTAACTTCATCTTTTCTATCTGTTTACAACAAAGTTGTAGCCTAGAGCGCTTTAACTTGGACTGTTTTCAATTATTACCCTTTATATCTACGCATCGAATAACTCCAACGCCTTGTAAATATAACTAGATTGAATCGTTATAACTGACAATTTAAAAATATGAATCTAGTAATGAAATATTTGGCTTTGAGCTGGGCCATTCTCAATGAATTACGCTGTGAATAGATAGACCATAAAAAAATTATGAATCAATGAAAAGAAAAAAGCCCCAGTCTTTCGACTAGGGCCTTTTAAATTTGGAGCGGGAAACGAGACTCGAACTCGCGACCCCA
>NZ_JZFB01000007.1:55126-59402 GCF_001188385.1 Acinetobacter sp. V2
GTGCCGCTTATAATACATTAAGCGAAACATGGGTCAACAACTTTATGCAAATAAATATGCTGATTGCATAAAATAAAAACAGAAATGAGCAATTAGATGTATTTTTATCGTTAAGTTGCCGAATAAATAGACATTTTGTTTGGAGTCAAAGCATACAAGAGCAACTTTTGTTTGTGTGTAGACAGGGTATACTAGGTTCAAATATACGAATAATCGTAAAGGAAAAGCTATGAGCCTTGAACAACAATTGATTGAACGGTTACAAACCCTTGCACCTAGCCATTTGGAAGTTATTAATGAGTCGGCTGGACATGGTGGTTATTTCCCAGGTAAAGAGTCACATTTTAAAGTGATTGTAGTGAGTGAAGAATTTAATGGATTACGTTTAGTTCAACGTCATCAAAAAGTTTATGCCTTAGCTTCAGACTTAATGAATCCAGGTCAAATTCACGCTTTAGCAATTCATGCCTATTTACCAAGTGAGTGGCAAGGTCAAGCACCTGCTAGCCCAGAATGTGCACATGCACCTAAAAGCTAAGGGCTACTTTCATGGATGCACATTTACTCACTAAAATTATTCATATGACTGCGGTGGCTGCCGCACTTATGGTTTTTGTCTTACGCGCTTCAACTCTGTTTGTAGGCGTGCAAGGGGAGCAACCAAATCCAGCGGGACGCAAAATATTAGTTGCCTTACAGCATCTATCATTTACCGTGGTTTTTATTACGGGCGCAATTTTATTGGTCATGAAAGACTTTCAGGTACAGCCGTGGTTTTACGCTAAAATTATTCTATTTTTAGTCTTGTTATCTTCGCTGATGAAAGCCTTTAAAAAAGATGACACTCTTTTATTGGCGCAACGTAGGGCGGGTTTAATCATTAGTACGATCGCATTTATTGCTATTATTATTTTAGTAATTGTGAAACCTGTTTTTGCTTAATTGTTCTACATTCTTTGCCTTTTTGCTTAAGCTCTAGGTTAAACTGCGTACAGTAAAAAAATATGCAGAGGGAAACATGTTAACTCGTGTGGTGTTTAACCAAAAAGGCGGTGTAGGGAAATCAAGTATTACTGTAAATTTGGCTGCAATTAGTGCCAAACATGGCTTAAGGACATTGGTCATTGATCTTGATCCTCAAGCCAACTCTAGTCAGTACCTTTTAGGGGATGACGCAACCTATTCTGCTGAAAAATCAATTTTAGAACCAAATATTGAAAATTTCTTTGATGATGTGTTGGGAAACAATCAACAAAAGGGTTTAATCGGTAATGCATTAGGTTCGATTTTAAAAGCCCCACGAAATAAAGATATTGATAGCTTTGTACACTCAACTCCCTTTGCAAAATTAGACGTGCTTCCTGCTAGCCCAACACTTGGTGCTCTTGAACATGCACTTGAAAGTAAACATAAAATTTATAAATTACGTGATTCAATTCAAAACTTAATTGGACGATATGATCGTATCTATATAGATACACCACCTGCATTTAACTTTTTTACTTTATCGGCACTCATAGCAGCAGATAAAGTCTTAATTCCCTTCGATTGTGATGTCTTTTCAAAGCGTGCGTTACAAACATTGATTGAAAATGTTCTCGAAACGCAAGATGATCATAATGATCGCTTGGAAATTGAAGGAATTGTCGTCAACCAATTTCAAGCTCAAGCAAAATTACCTCGGGAAGTGGTTCAGCAGTTGAAAGATGAAGGGTTGCCTGTACTTAATAGTATGTTACCGCCTTCGGTTTTAATGAAAGAATCGCATCAGAAAAATTTACCTTTGGCTCATTTGGCACCAGAACATAAATTGACTCAAGCTTATGAGACATTGTTTGGTGAAATTGAGCCAAAATGATAAGAGAAAAATGATGAAAGGCTTATATATTGCGCCTTTGGTGGCAGCCACTTTATTACTCGGCGCTTGTGCTACGACGGTAAAACCGACTTACGTGTCTCCGACTCAATATCAATCTTTGGGCTGTCAGCAGCTACAAAGTGAATATAACCGTATCCAACAATATATCGATAATGGCGTACAAACTCCGAAAAGTACCGGTATGGGTGTTGGACTTGGGCTCGGCGGTGGTTGGGGACGAGGCGGTTGGGGATTCGGTCCATCTATCTCTGTAAATATGGGACAATCTTCTTCAACGAAAAATACCGAACTTTCACGTGTTTTAGGTCAGCAAGAAGCAATAGTTCAGGCTGCTCAGTTTAAAAATTGCCCGAGTATTGTTCGAAAAAAGACGAATTAATAGTCGATTTTGCATCACAATATGCTAATTAAGGCATATTGTGGTGAATAAAGTTTAGCAAAATGTTTCATAATAAAATTAATATAAATCAATGCGTTTTAAATTTTAAAGCTTAATAAATTCTGTATTTTCTATAATCAAAAGCCCTCACAAACTTGCTATATTTTGCCTATTTCGTTTAAGGTGGCCCCATCTTGGATGTTGTGGAAATTTTATGATTGAGAGTTGGTTTTTTGTATTGGCAATGTTGGCTGTTTTGCTCATTCCGGGGCCGACAAATGCTTTACTTGCAACCGCTGCTCATTCTCAAGGTTTATCTAAAGCATTCTGGCTTATCCCAATGGAATGGTTAGGCTATGCCTACGGTATTAGCTTTTGGGCTGTATTTATTCATTTAGCTGCTCCAATTTGGCCAGCACTACTGCTCATTTTGCATATTACGAGTGTACTTTATGTATTCTGGCTTGCTTTTCACTTATGGAAGAACACCCATTTACAACAGTTCAGTCAAAGTCATCGCAATATTCGACCACGTCAATTATTCTTATCAACCTTAAAGAATCCTAAAGCTTTGTTGTTTGCAGCGGGTATCTTTCCTGCTGAAGCATGGAATTCGCCTGAAAATTTTCTTATTGTATTTGGTGTTTTTACATTAATCCTGATTCCGGCAGCAAGTTTCTGGATGCTTTTTGGACGAGCGTTGTTAGCCGGTCCAATCAAGAAAATAAAAGCCGATCATTTATATAAAGGATCGGCCATGTTGCTCATTTTATGTATGCTTCCGGTGGTATTCCGTTTCTTCTAATTAGTCTCGAACATTGGCTTTTCGGTTTTTGAGTTTTTCACGTATAAATCCGATGATGCCTGGTAAAACACTAATAATAATGATGCCGAAAATAAGATGGGTAAAGTTATCTTTAACGATTGGCATATTTCCAAATAAATAGCCTAAAGTGACAAAAGACGCGACCCAACACAATGCTCCAATCAAGTTATAAGTTAGGAAAAACTTATAGTTCATGCTACCAGCCCCAGCAACAAAAGGCGCAAAGGTGCGGGCAAATGGAACGAAGCGAGCAAAAATAATCGTCTTGCCGCCATGGCGAGCAAAGAATTCTTGAGTTTTAACTAAGTGCTGTTTATTAATGAATCGGGAATTCATTTCAAACACACGTGGACCGATAAAACGTCCAATATGATAGTTTACCGTGTCACCTAAAACGGCAGCAATGAAGAGTAGAGTGCCCAGTACCCATGGATCCATCGCGCCTGTAGATGCTGCTAAAGCACCAGCTGCAAATAGTAAACTATCTCCCGGTAAGAACGGCATAACCACTAAACCGGTTTCAACAAAAATAATTAAAAATAGAATGCCATAAATCCACGTTCCGTAATTTATAATAAATTCGGCGAGATGTTGATCAACGTGTAGAATAAAATCAATAAGTTCCATGATAAGAGCAAGTGGTAAACCGTGCTCAAATCCTAGCAGTGAGCCTATAGAAAGTCAGTATAAAGCATCAAAAAAATACAAATTGATCATCTCGTTTATGCAACGATATATATGGATTTTGAGTATTTAATTATCAATGTCCCAAACCTAGAATGAGCTCATCAATAAATAAGCATTTAAATAAAGGTGGCAATATGTTTAATCCAAATGTAGTGGTCAAAAATATCGTAACGCAGTCAGGTGCAGATAGTTTCATTAGCCTTATTGCGCGTCTTCTTATCGCCTATATCTTCCTTGTTGCAGGTTGGGGGAAAATTACCGGTTATGCAGCAACTGCTGGATATATGGAAGCAATGGGGGTTCCAGCAGGAATTCTTCCTTTAGTGATCTTGGTTGAGTTTGGTGGTGGTTTAGCCTTGTTATTTGGTTTCCAAGCACGCTTTGCGGCTTTTGGACTTGGAATCTTTAGTATTCTTACTGCATTTTTATTCCACCAAGGTGGTGCTGATGCAGCGGCGCAATATAACAATGGCATCCATTTCATGAAAAACCTTGCAATGGCAGG
>NZ_JZFB01000007.1:59444-60835 GCF_001188385.1 Acinetobacter sp. V2
AGTTTGGATCATGCAATCGAGAAATAATATTCAAGACAAAAAAAACCGGATGATCAACTCATCCGGTTTTTTTTATTTCTAGGGACGTAAAATTAGAGCATGAACTGGATTTGTAATTCCCCAACAACAAAACCAAGTACTGCACCTACTGCAATGAGTGCCCACTCATCTTCCTTGAACGCAGGGCGCAACATACCTTCAAATTCAGATGGTGTTAGTTTTTGCATACGTTCAATTAAAGTACTGCGAATATTCATAGCATCTTCTGCATAAGATTCTACGTATTTCATGGTCTCTGGAAGCCGTTGCATAATACGTTCAGCAACTTGCGATTTCATATCCTGATATTTTTCTCCGCCAATTGCGTAAACAACAAGTGGACGAATCACACCTGCTTGCATATCAATTTCTTGTTTAACATGGCGGTTAACCAGATCAATAACACGCGCAGAATGTGTACCAGAAAATAATTCTTCCATCATATGGCGAGAAGTTAAAAGCTGTTTGGAAATTAACGCTGCGTAGTCAGCGGCAACTTCATTTTGACGTTTAATAAACAAACCTTGCCACGTATAGCCCAATATTTTCTTAGGATAAAGTGGTCTAAACATCATTTGTAATGCAATCCAGTCACTGAAAAAACCCACAAAGCCGCCAAACATTGGCAGCATCCAAGGGTATTTACCTTGCGTGATAATCCAGCACAGCATCTGAATCACACCAATACCGAAGCCAAATACAAATCCGACATTACTAAAAAATTTAAATTCTTGTTTGCCCACTCGTTTAAAAATATTGTTGAGTAGGCGTTTATCTTTAAGCAAGTTGCTAATAACAAGATGTTTAATATCAAAATATCGGTTCACATCACGTTGTACTTCACTCATGATGTGTTCAACAATCTCGGGTGCTTTTGATTGCACACGACGAATGAGTCTTTGACGCGCAAACTCTGGCATGCCTTCCCATAATCCCGGCTGATACTCTTGCGCAACATCACGGGTAATATCTTCAGCTGCGGCAAGCAGTGGTTTTTCTATTTCTTTGGCAATACGTTTAGGATCTAGGCGTGCAAAAATTTCTTCAGGTTTAATGAGTTTGGCTGTCATGAGCTCAACAGCAATTGTTGCCATTTTCTCGGCTTTGCGTGGCACGATGCCTTGCCAACCTAGAAATGGTTTAATGCCTTTAAACTCAAGTGGCGAAAACATCATCTGAATGGCGATCACCTTGGTGATGTAGCCAATTAAACCACTCATAAAAGGAATAGAGATATACAACCAAAAATGTTGCTGGAAATCTGCAATCATAGTTTGAAGCATTGTTGTTCCTTAGATTTCTATTGATTTTGATAGGGGGCAACAAGCCATAAAAATGGATAATTGTTTAAG
>NZ_JZFB01000007.1:60877-70101 GCF_001188385.1 Acinetobacter sp. V2
AATGCCTGTTTTATCGGGTCATCTTAACATCAAATTCATGGTGATGTTGCATAGAATGTGATGAATTTATCAATACGTATGAAGTTTTTAAGACTAATCCAGATGTTTGATAAATATAAGTAAATATTAATTTATGTCAAAGAATTCAACGATAGAAATGATTCGGAAATGAAAAAAATAAGATATATGATGATTTGCGGTGCGCCGAAGCGTGAAAAATGTTAAAATGGCGCGCTTAATTCTTTTGCCATTTAGTGGTTTGTCATGACTACCAATACTCAAATTACTGAAGATCGTATCCTGATTCTGGATTTCGGCTCTCAATATAGCCAGCTCATTGCACGTCGTGTACGTGAAGCCGGCGTTTACTCTGAAATGTATGCTTTTGATATGTCTGAAGAAGACGTTCGCGCTTTTAAGCCAAATGGCATTATTTTGTCAGGTGGACCTGAGAGTGTGCATGAAGAAGGCAGCCCACGTGCACCACAAGTGGTGTTTGAGTTGGGTGTTCCAGTATTGGGTATTTGCTATGGCTTGCAAACCATGTCTGAACAGTTAGGCGGTAAAGTTGAGCCGGGTACTGTACATGAGTTTGGTTATGCCGAAGTTGATATCGTTAAACGTGACCAACTGATTGGCAACTTACAAGATCGTGAAGACCAACTTCATGTTTGGATGAGCCATGGCGACAAAGTGAGCCAGATTCCAGAAGGTTTTAGCATTACTGCAAGCACACCAAGTTGTCCTGTTGCTGCTGTAAGTGACGAAACACGCCGTTTCTATGGTGTGCAATTCCACCCAGAAGTAACGCACACGGCAAAAGGTGAAGAATTACTTGCAAATTTTGTTCATAAAATTTGTGGATGTGGTGGTCTTTGGACACCTGAGCACATCATTGATTTGCGTGTAGAACAACTACGTGAACAGATCGGTGATGAAAAAGTTCTTTTAGGTCTTTCTGGTGGTGTTGACTCATCTGTAGTTGCTGCGCTTTTACATAAAGCAATTGGCGACCAGTTAACATGCGTATTTGTTGACAACGGTTTACTTCGTTTAAACGAAGGTGACCAAGTAATGCAAATGTTTGCTGAAAACATGGGTATCCGTGTTATTCGTGCAGATGCTGAACAACGTTTCTTAACTGCATTGGCTGGTGAAGTTGATCCAGAGAAAAAACGTAAAATCATTGGTCGTGAGTTTATTGAAGTTTTTGCTGAAGAAGCACGTAAACTTGATGGCGTGAAATTCTTGGCTCAAGGTACGATTTACCCAGATGTAATCGAATCTGCTGCAAGTAAACAAGGTAAAGCACACGTTATTAAATCTCACCACAACGTGGGTGGCTTACCAGACGATTTAGAGTTTGAGTTAGTTGAACCTTTACGTGACTTGTTTAAAGATGAAGTTCGTAAATTAGGTACGACACTTGGCTTACCTCATAGCATGATTTACCGTCATCCATTCCCGGGCCCTGGTTTAGGTGTTCGTATTTTGGGTGAAGTGAAAAAAGAATATGCAGATATTCTTCGTCTTGCTGATGATATCTTTATGCAAGAGCTTCGCGACAGCGGCTGGTATGACAAAACAGCTCAAGCATTTGCCGTATTCCAACCTGTTAAGTCAGTTGGTGTAGTAGGTGATGGTCGTCGTTATGCATGGGTAATCGCACTTCGTGCAGTTGAAACAGTTGACTTTATGACAGCTCGTTTTGCACATTTACCATACGAATTAGTTGATAAAATCTCAACACGTATTATGAATGAAATTAAAGATGTATCACGTGTTGTATATGACGTGTCATCTAAACCGCCAGCAACGATTGAGTGGGAATAATTTTCCCCTGTTAGTTGGTAAGGAAAAGGACGCGTTAGCGTCCTTTTTTATTACTTAACTTTTAAAGCCTAAAATTAATTTTAATAATTATCAAAATGATAAATCTATTCTTATTACTTATGCTTGATAAAAGATATATTAAGATATATCTTAATAATTATAAATTGATCATTTTTAGGTTTTAAAAGATGAAACAACAATCAGAACATCATCATGCCAAACACAGTGAGCACCATCGCGGGCATCACCGTTCGGGGCGCCGTGGAAGACTTTTTGAAGCTGGACGTATGAAACTTTTAGTACTTCACCTCATTCAGCAAAGCCCAAAGCATGGCTATGAAATTATTAAAGAAATAAGTGATTTGGTGGGTGATGGCTATACGCCAAGTGCAGGAACCATTTATCCAACATTAACCAGTCTGGAAGAAATGAATTTAATTAATTTGCTAGACGTAGAGCGTAAGCAATATCAAATCACAGAAGTTGGAGAAGCCTACTTAACTGAACAACAAGATAAGTTGAATGAGCTATTAGAAAAATTACGCCTTAGACGTGAAATTCACAGTAATGATGAATTAATCGAAATTCATCGTGCAATGGAAAACTTAAAGACTGCCTTGCGTTTGAAGTTGAACTCGGCAGGTTTACAGCAAGAGCAGATTTATCAAATTGCCGAAAAAATTGATCAAGCTGCGGTTGCGATTGGGCGCCTATAAGTCGACCTTAAACAGGTTGAAATTATTCAAAGTCATTAATTTTTAAGAGAGAATTTATATATGAAACAACATCAATATCATGTCACTGTACAACATCTAAAAAATGCGAAAGGAGAAGCCTCTACCTATACTGAACGTCTTGAGTTCTATGCGGGAAATCATGACGATATCTTTGAAATTGTTGAACGCTTAAAAAAAGCAGATTTTTTTGATGATGAAACTACAAAATCCTTTGGAGTTGGGCTAAAACTTTTTAGCGAAGTCATATTGGAAAATCGAGACCATCCACTATTTCAAGAGTTTTTTCCTCAATTTGGGCAATTTATGAAAAACTTAAAACAGCTCGTTAAAACTCAATCATCTTAAGCTGCTCAATGCAGCTTTATTATTTTTTATAATTAAAAAAATTGATTGTCTCATTCATAACACCCTGTGTATTACTAAAAGACTATATTGAATAATGAGTGTATTGTTAAGATTATTAGAACAACTCATTGCAAAAGCATAGGTAAAAGAGAGTAATATCATGAGCAATAATAATGATTACGATATTTCTGATTCAAAGGATTGCGAGAAATTTGCCAATCAGTTTATTCAGGAATTTCCAATTCGCTCTGCTGAAATTGGACAGGGGACAGTCATTAAGCGGGCTTTACCTAGCCGACAAAAGCGAATGATTGGAGCGTGGTGTTTCTTAGATCATGCAGGCCCAGTCACCTTTCCTGCGGGTGATGGTTTAGATGTTGGTCCTCATCCTCATATTGGTTTGCAAACCTTCACTTGGATGATTGAAGGGACCATGATGCATACCGATAGCTTGGGTTCAAAACAACTTATTCGACCTAAGCAAGTGAACTTAATGACAGCAGGTCATGGTATTTCACATACAGAAGTTGCACCTGATACAGAAACTCAAATGCACGCTGCGCAGCTTTGGATTGCTTTGCCAGATCAAAAGCGCAATATGGATCCGAAATTTGAACATTACCCAGAGCTACCTGTTGTTGAAAAAGACGGTCTAGAATTTACTGTTCTTGTAGGCGAATATTTGGCAACGACTTCTCCAGTAGTGGTTCATACGCCGTTAGTGGGTGTCGACTTAATTGCTACCGAAGATACTAAAACCCGTATTCCATTAAATCCTAATTATGAATATGGCTTTATGGCATTAGAAGGTGTTGCCCATGTAAATGGTCATGAGTTAACTGCTGACAACATGGTGGTTTTGGATACTGGACTGAGTGAAATTGAGATTGAAGTAAAAAAAGGCAATCGTATTCTTTTGATTGGTGGTGAACCGTTTGAAACGCCAATTTTACTCTGGTGGAATTTTGTTGCACGTACAATGGATGATTTAAAAGAAGCGCGTGAGCAATGGATTAACCATGATGCGCGTTTTGGTGAAATTCCAGATTATGTTGGTGCACGTTTAGAAGCCCCTGTTCTTCCAGATCAAATGAGAGCATCAAAATGACAGTAGTAATTGCAAGCAGTAAAGCAAAGCCTCTTGCTGAACAATGGAAGGGCGAAATCACCAGTGGACGTCATCAATATTTTTGTGATGAGCCTGAAAAACTTGAAGGGCAGGACCAAGGCCCAGCACCCTATGATTTGCTTACCGGAAGTTTAGCTGCATGTACGCTTATTACTTTAAGAATGTATGCGAAACATAAGGGTTATGATTTTGGTGAATTCTCGGTTGAAATTGATTTTCATACCAATAGAGAGCATGAAGAACATATTGAACGTCGTATTGTTTTTAAAGACTTACCCGATGAAGAACTTCAGCAAAAAATCTTAACGGTATGTAGTAAAACGCCAGTTACTAAAACTTTGTTACGTAGTTTAGACATTCATACTGTGCTTGTTACAGTGTAAAAATGCTATTTTGTGGAGGTGGATGATTTTATATCCATTCCACAAATGGAATAAAACAGCATGTTCACATGCTGTTTTTTATGTAAAAAGAAAAATAAAAGCAGGCAATAACATGATTAGTGTACACCACCTGGAATGTTCGCGATCGTTTCGAATTTTATGGGCTTTAGAAGAATTAGGCTTAGATTATGATATTCATTATTATCAACGCTTACCTAACTATTCCGCTCCAGAAACATTGAAATGTATTCATCCTTTAGGTAAAGCTCCGATTTTGACTGATGATGAGCAAGTCATCGCAGAATCTGCTGTGATTTTGGAATATTTACAGCAGCGTTATGATCAGAAGCAGCAATTTAAACCTACACAGCCCCAAGATTTACAGCAGTATATTTACTGGATGCACTATGCTGAAGGTTCACTTATGCCTTTATTAGTCATGACTTTGGTCATGAATAGTGTAAATAAGCATGTGCCATGGTTAATTCAACCCGTAGCAAAAAAAATCACGGAAGGGGTGAAGGCAAATTTTGTTCGCCCACGTATGAAAGATCATATTAGTTTTTTAGAAAACTATTTGGTAGAGCATGAATATTTCGCAGGCGATTTTTCATTTGCTGATATTCAAATGAGTTTCCCACTGGAAGCTTTGCAATCACGTTTGCAAGGGAAATACCCTAATATTCAGGCTTTTTTACATCGTATTCAGCAAAGACCCGCATTTCAGAAAGCGAAACAAAAGGGAATGGGTACTAATGAAAGGAATTGTGCTGATATTTAAAAGAAAAGGAACAATTATTTGTTCCTTTTTTATTTGCCCTTTACTTGCGTTTGATCACGATAGAATCAATGCCACTGTGTTGTAAGGTTTGTTGAGCGGCCAATGCAGCATCTTGGGAGTCATAAGGACCTGAAATAACACGATACCATATTTGTCCATTTTCACTACTTTTGACTACATCTGCAGATAAGCCATTCAAAATAATTTCTGCACGGCGAGCGTCAGCCTGATCGGGATCGTTATAGCTGCGAACCTGTAAAATATAGGTAGGCTGCTGAGGAGCAGTGACTGATGGATTAGCATCAATTCCTGCACTTTCTGAAGCTGCTGGTTGAGCTGCACTTGGTGCCTCAACAATCATGGCTGTACCTTGATTTTTGCTCTCAGGAATTGCTTGTTCCGGAATAGGTGTTACTTGTTGTTGAGGTAATAGATCGTAGAAACGATAGTCTTTATTGGTATCTTCTTCTTGATAGTGTTCAGAGGTAATCTGATTTTTTGCGGGAACAGGTTGCCAAGGTTTCCAAAGCATAAGCACTACAGCGATACATAAGACCGCCAAAATAGCGACAAGTGTCCCTAACCATTTAGGAATTAGGGGCTTTTTAGGCTTATTAGGTCTTTCAGATACACCGCGTTGCGTTTTGCCAAACACGTGGATTATTCCTCTGTATTTTGATTGTTTTAATTCGAGTTTGAGTCTCGTATTACGATGCTGAAACAGTGGTTCGTATCAGCTATTTTAACTCTACAAACCACTGCTTACTATATATTGCATGACCTTTATTTACTGTCATGCAATATAATTTTTACATAGATTCTGGTGCAGATACACCAAGCAATTCTAAACCATTGCGCAACACTTGTTGTACATTGATTGAAAGTAATAAACGTGCTTGTGTAAGCTCGGCATCATCGCTTAATACTTTATGTTCATTGTACCAACCGTGGAACAAGGCAGCTAACTCTTTTAAGTAGTTACCCAACTGATGTGGTTCATACGCATTTGCAGCTCGTAACACTGCATCTGGATAAGCTGCCAATTTAGAAAGAATTTCAGTTTCAGCATCAAGAGACAAGCGTGCCGCATGCGGGCGAGCAGTGTTTACATCGAATTGTAGGTTTGTGCTTGCTGCTTTTTCTAACATGCGGCAAATACGTGCATGCGCATATTGGATGTAATACACAGCATTGTCTTTACTTTGTGACACAGCAAGGTCAAGGTCAAAGTCGATGTGTTGTTCGCTCTTACGCATTACGTAGTAGAAACGAGCCGCGTCATTGCCCACTTCTTTACGCAAGTCACGTAAAGTCACGAACTGACCTGAACGAGATGACATTTGAACCATCTCGCCACCACGCCATAGACTTACGAACTGAACTAAAAGTACAGTTAATTTTTTAGAGTCGTAACCCATAGCATCAATTGCCGCTTTTACGCGAGAAATATAACCGTGGTGGTCAGAACCCCAAATGTCGATTAGGTCCGTATAACCACGTTGTAATTTATTCAAGTGATATGCAATGTCTGATGCAAAGTATGTAGTTTGGCCATTACGACGTTTAACAACACGGTCTTTTTCATCACCAAATTCAGTTGATTTAAACCAGATGTTGCCATCTTTTTCATAAAGGAAGCCTCGTTGATCAAGTGTTTCTAAAGCTTCATCAATTTTTGCACTAAGAGACGCTTCACTAAACCATTGATTGAAGGTTACACCGAAGTCAGCAAGGTCATCTTTAATGTCATCTAAAATGGCATGAAGAGCAGCTTGGTGGAATACACGGTAGCCTTCACCTAATAATTGTTGTGAATTGGCAATAAGGCCATCAATATGTTTTTCTTTGTCGCCAGATAAAACGACTTTATTGCCGTCGCTATCTAGTTCTTCTGCATATTGTACGTCTTCTGGCACATCTTTATAGACATCAGCCACTTCACGAAGGTAGGCATCGCCATCTTTATCAATAATAGTCTGTGCGATTTCTTTAACGTAATCGCCTTGATAAGCATTTTTTGGAAATACAAGGTTTTGACCAAGTAATTCTAAATAACGTAAATAAGTAGAAGTCGCCAAAATGTCCATTTGACGGCCGGCATCATTCACATAATATTCACGATCAACTTTAGCACCTGTTGCTTCGAGTAACGTGGCAACAGTCATACCATATGCAGCACCACGGCCATGTCCTACATGTAGACTAGACGTTGGGTTTGCAGAAACAAATTCAACTTGAATCTTTTTCGCTGCATTTGCTTGGCTGCGACCAAAGATTTCTTTTTGTGCTTGAATCTGGTCAAGAATAGCAAAGCGCTGGTCTGCATTTAAAAAGAAGTTAATAAAACCAGGCCCTGCGATTTCAGCTTTGCTGATATCTGCAACCTCTGGTAATGCAGCTAGAACTTTCTCAGCTAAATCACGTGGTTTCATACCAGCAGCTTTCGAGCCGATCATGGCAATATTAGAAGCAAAGTCGCCATGGCTTCGGTCTTTGGTGCGTGTTAAGTTGCTTGTGTTTTTCCAGTCGGAAGGAAGCACCCCTTCTTGTTGAAGAGTTTGCACTGCATGGTCGAGAGCTGCTTGTATTGCCGTATTCATATCAATCGAAAATAGATGTCGCAGAAAAACGTCAAATATAGCAAATTTCCTAGGAGTTAGGGGAGTGGATTTAATATTCGAATAATTCTTTTTGTGCCACTTACTGAGTATTATTTTTTAAATGAATATTGCAGGGTGGACTGTCTCATTATTCTAAAAACAAATAAATACAAGCCTTCTGTGATTTTCTAATCAGTAAATGACACTAAAAACCTACTATTATTTTCTGTGGAAATATATGGTAGTATTAAAATATATGGTTTAGGCCGCTAAAATTAAAATAATAAAAGTTTTTTTAAAAGTATAAAATTATTAAGCTGCTGATATTTATTGTTTATTTTTATACATGTTTTAACTAAATAGTCTTTAATTTTACCATCACAGTTTAAAATATCTATTTTGAACGAATTAGGCTTAAGCTTATACGCACAAAGAGTTTTAGAGACCATACAAAAACGTGTTTTTCTCTACTCTAAGCTGGAAAATGAGATAGGCAATGATATCAGGACACCCAAGTAAACACCCCCTTTATATCCCATATGCAGGTTTTACACTTTTAGAGTTACCACTTTTAAATAAAGGTTCTGCTTTCACTGAAGAAGAAAGAAGTAACTTTAACTTACACGGTTTACTCCCCCATATTATTGAAACTATTGAAGAGCAGAGCCAGCGCTCTTATCAACAATATTGCGCTTTCACTGATGATATCAATCGACATATCTATCTGCGTAATATCCAAGATACCAATGAAACTTTGTTCTATCATCTAATCGAAAATCATCTTGAAGAAATGATGCCGATTATTTACACCCCAACAGTAGGTGAGGCATGTCAGCGTTTCTCTGATATCTATCGTCGTCATCGTGGTGTTTTTATTTCATATCCAGATCGTGATGTGATTGATGATATTTTGCAGAACGTAAATAAAAATAATGTAAAAGTCATCGTGATTACTGATGGTGAACGTATCTTAGGTCTTGGTGACCAAGGTATTGGCGGAATGGGGATTCCTATTGGAAAACTTTCGCTTTACACAGCTTGTGGTGGGATTAGTCCAGCTTATACATTACCAATCACAATTGATGTGGGGACGAACAATCCACAACTGTTAAATGATCCGATCTATATGGGTTGGCGTCAGCCGCGTATTAGCGGCGATGAATATTACGCATTTGTAGATATGGTGATTGATGCTGTGAAGCGTCGTTGGCCAAAAGCATTAATTCAGTTTGAAGATTTTGCACAAAAAAATGCGATGCCACTTTTAGAAAAATATCGCGATAAAATTTGCTGTTTTAACGATGATATTCAAGGAACAGCAGCAGTATCTGTTGGTAGTTTAATTGCTGCGAGTCGTGCAGCGGGTAAGCAATTAAAAGATCAAAAAATTGCTTTCTTAGGTGCAGGTTCGGCGGG
>NZ_JZFB01000007.1:70137-91129 GCF_001188385.1 Acinetobacter sp. V2
CTAACCGATGCAGAAGCGCGTGCTCGCGTTTATATGGTAGACCGTTTTGGTTTGATCACTGAGAATCAACCAAACTTGCTCGACTTCCAACGTAAGTTAGCACAAAAAGCTGAGATGGTTGATCAGTGGGGCAATATTGAAGAAGTGATTTCACTACTTGATGTTGTTAAAAATGCTAAGCCTACAGTGTTAATTGGTGTTTCTGGTCAGCCTGGTTTGTTCACCGAAGAAATCATTAAGACCTTAGCGGCAAACTGTGAACGCCCAATTGTCATGCCATTGTCAAACCCAACTTCACGCGTTGAAGCCGTACCTGCTGATATTGTGGAGTGGACTGAAGGCAAAGCATTAATTGCAACAGGTAGTCCGTTTGCTCCAGTGAACCATCATGGCAAACTTTACAATATTTCTCAGTGTAATAACTCATACATTTTCCCAGGCATTGGCTTAGGTGTGGTGGCATCGGGTGCTAAACGCGTTACTGAAAATATGTTAATGGCCTCAAGTAGTGCTTTAGCAAATTGTTCTCCATTGCTTAAAGATCCACAAGCTGATTTATTGCCGCCGTTGGGTGAAATTCAACAAGTATCTAGAGTTATTGCATTTGAAGTTGCGAAAGCTGCAATGGCGGATGGTGTAGCTGTAACGATTAGTGATGATTTGTTGAAACAGAAAATTGATCAATCATTCTGGAAACCTGAATACCGCAAATATAAACGTATTCCTTTCTAAAAATGAGATTATAAAAAGAGGAGCTTTATGCTCCTCTTTTTATTTTTAGTCTTCTAGAATTTCTTCTAATAATTCTTCACTTGGTGCAAAGTAATAAGCGCCATCAAGTGGGGTCACGAAGTGCAATAAACGGTCATGAATACCATCTCCGCTTGTACCGAACATACGCTTTAACATGGCATCAATAATGGCGAGGTCTTTAGTATAGGCAATGAAAAATAAGCCCTGATCGCCTCGACCATCGCCATAAGGTAGGCTATGGCGCAAGATTTCCATTTCTTCGCCCTCATCATCCTCAACAACAGTGCGGGCAACATGGGCATTTTCTGGCTTAACATCATCATCTAATTCAATAGATTCAAGTTTGGTGCGACCCATAACATTTTCTTGCGCATCAACTTTCAATTTTTTCCATTTTTCTAAATCATGAGCATAGCGCTGCGCGAAAATGAAACTACCATCGGCAAATACTCCAGACTCTTCAGGTAGAAGAGCTGTTTCTGCGCGATCATCTGGGAACTGAGGGTTTTCAGTACCGTCTATAAAACCTGTAATATCTCGACCATCGAAATAACGGAAGCAAACACGCTCATCAAGAACTTCGACTTTATCTTTAATACCTTCAAAAAATGCTTGGCTTAATGCAAAACAAATATCAGAGCGCATGCTGGCAATATGAATGAGTACATCTGCTGGCACAGATGGCATGTTGAAAGCACCTTGTTCTGGCTCAAGCTGTTTAAATCCTACAGGAGTTTGCGAGTAGAGCTGTTTCCATAGTTCAGGACCAAAAGCGACTGCTGTTTTAATTTGAGCATCAGAATGCTGAGTAATTAGACGGTCTCGTGCTTCAAATAAAGCTCCAATTTGTTTTTTTAATTCATCAATTGATAAGTCTTTTAAACGAAGAACAATGAAGCGAGCATGATCTGATGGCAATGGCAAAATGACAGATTGAGCAGTCATTGGAAGGTATCTCCTCAATTATAATTTAGTATGAGCTTTAATTATTGTGCCTGATGCGAAGAGCCGTTAGTAGTCTATTTCTTGATTTTATTGTTTGAATTCTGACTAAGATAGCTTTATAAAACAGTATAATTCCACTTTTATAGTCTATTTTTTGCTATGTCTCTGCAAGTTTGGTTCGCTTATATGTTGGCCTGTTGGGTTATTAGTATCTCACCGGGTGCGGGAGCAATTGCTTCAATGTCGAGTGGTCTAAACTATGGTTTTAGGCATGGCTATTGGAATGCAATAGGTTTGCAAATCGCTTTGCTACTTCAAATTATGGTGGTTGCAGCAGGTGTAGGAGTTTTATTTGCAACGACACCTTTGGCTTTTCAGTTTGTTAAATGGTTCGGTGTGATTTATTTGTTATACCTTGCTTATTTACAGTGGACAGCGCCTATAAAAGATATAGAAATCCAACAAGAAAAAAGAGATAAATCTGTATTCGCGCTATTATTAAATGGCTTTGTGGTCAATATTAGTAATCCCAAAGCGATTGTATTTCTATTAGCTGTTTTACCCCAGTTTCTAGATTTGGGTAAGCCTCAATGGATACAGTACCTGATTATGGCTATAACAATGATTACGATTGATTTGATTGTAATGGCTGGATATACAGGGCTAGCATCAAAGGTTCTAAGATTACTTCGCTCTCCTAAACAGCAAAAATATTTGAATCGGGGTTTTGCTGTGATGTTTAGTTGTGCAGCTTTATTATTGAGTACAGTTCATCAGGCGTCCTAATTTAGGCCGCCTGTGTTTGATTTTTTAGCTTTTGAGTTATAAAAATAACAGCGAAAGTTAAGGCCATGCATAAAACAATACTCAAGCCTGTAGATATATTGAGTGCTGCGCTTGACCATAGGCCCACACTCACCCCAAGCTGAGCTAATACAAATGCCCAAACGACCATTTGCTTTGGTGAATTTGCTAATAGGCGAGCGCTTAAAGCAGGTATTACGAGTAATGCACCCATAAGCAAAGAACCTACTGCACGTAAGGCTAATACAGTAAATAAAGCCAATAACAGCATGAAAATAAGACGTTGCCAGTTCGCATTTACCCCTTCACTAATTGCAATGTCTGGATCAATTGCAAACTGTATTTGTGGCTGCCAAAAGCGATAAAGAATTGCGAGTGATAGCGCAATGATTAAAGTGAAAACAGGCAAGTCGGGCCAATCAATGCTGAGCAAGTCACCAAATAAGTAACTTAAAAGCTCAGGTCTTAAACTTGGAACATGTTGAATAAATAATAAACCGCTACAGAGTAAAGTCGCTGAACATAAGGCTAAGAGCGCATCATTGGGTAAGCGATTGTCATGTAGGGCCCATAAAATTGCGACCAGTAAAACCGCAGTGCCTGCAACACCAAGCCAAAGAGGAAGGCTTAAAGCACCTGCGATAGCAACCCCAAGTAGTGTTCCGTGTGCCATGGTGTCAGCAAAAAAAGACATGCGTCTCCAAAGCATTAGACAACCAAGAGGTGCGGTTAAAAACACCAATAAGGTTCCCATAATCCATGCGGGTAACAATAATTGTAACCATTCCATCATGGCTTAAGCTTCCGGTTCTGGGTGGATGTGAGGACGGTCGTTATGAGGGCAGGGGTGTGCTGCATCACCGTGAGCACAATGATCATGATGATGTTGATAGAAAACTCGTTGAGTTCCAAAGATAGCCTGATATTCAGGATGTTGTTGAATATTCTCGGGTAACCCACTACAGCAAATATGTTTATTCAAACACACTACACGGTGTGTTCCTTCCATCACCCATTGTAAGTCATGAGAAACAATTAAGATCGCACACCCATATCGTTCCGGCAGACTACGGACATATTCATAAAGTTCAGCTTCTGACTGAATATCTAAACCTTGCATCGGTTCGTCAAGAACTAAAATATCTGGCTGGCGAAGTAGAGCACGCGCTAGTAATACGCGTTGGCGCTCACCACCGGAAAGTTGTTGTACTTTTGATTGTTGTAACTTGGAGATGCCTGTGTCTTGAATAATTTCTTGACGAAGGGCAGGGCTGCACTTTTCTAAATCAAGTAAATCCTGCACACGCAAAGGTAGACTGTGTGAAGGATTAAATTTTTGTGGCACATACGCCATTTTGAGTTTTTTATAATTAACAATACGTCCGCTACTCGGTTGGAGAATACCAAGTAGAACTTTAATCAGTGTTGATTTACCAGCACCATTTGGTCCAATTAAAGACACAATTTCATTTTGATGTAGAGCAAAATCAACTTTTTTTAAAATTTCCCGATTATCACGATGAACAGAAACCTGCTCAAGCTGAATTAATACAGGATTTAACGAGTTGTGCGGCACTGTTGGCATTTCCCCGAAATTTCAATAATGCTGTGTTGAGCCACGAATTCATCTGACGCTGCAAGTTGGTCAAGCTGGTGAGTTAAACCTTGAGAAGAGGCTTCTTTAACCATGTGACATTCGGTACAGATTAGGAATGCTGCTTGGTGGCCTTCGCGGGGGTGGCAACAGGGAATATAGGCATTAATAGAAGTTAGGCGATGGATCAAACCTTTTTCTAATAAAAAATCTAAAGTTCTATATACAGTTGGAGGAGCAGCAGGACGATCAGTTTGGCTTTTTATACGTGCGAGTAAGTCATAGGCGCCCATTGGACCCGAAGCATTTAAGATGAGTTCCAAAACTTCTTTGCGCAAAGGCGTAAGTCGTGCGCCAGTCGCAGAACATAAATTTTCTGCTTCAGCTAAACGGTTTGCGACATTATGGTGATCATGCACACCATGCAAAGAATCATGATGTTCATGCGAGCAGGAACTCATAGAAATAACCTCGAATTTTTAACGGAATATTAGCATGAAGCGATGCTTCATTCGATTAATCTTAGGTATTTTTGTAACTTTGTTATATTATAACATGCTTCGAGCTAATTTAAATTGATGGTCTGTCATGTTCCGTTTTTTTGTTTTCAGTATGTTCTCTCTTTTGAGTACGTTAGGGTGGAGTCAGGGTTTGGTGGTTTCTACACACCCGATCTATCTGATTGCAAAAGAAGTCACTCAAGGTGTTGAAGAACCACAACTCTTATTAAAGGGACAAACTGGGCATGACGTACAATTAACTCCAGCGCACCGTAAAGCAATTAATGATGCATCATTGGTCATTTGGTTGGGTAAGGCTCATGAAGCACCTCTAAATAAATTGTTAGGTAATAATAAGAAAGCAATTGCTTTATTAGATAGTGGTATAGTTTCTGTTTTACCCTTGCGTAGTACCCGCGGTGTAGCTTTGCCTAATACAGTAGATACCCATGTGTGGTTAGAACCAAACAACGCGGTTCGAATCGGTTTCTTTATTGCAGCCTTACGTTCCCAGCAGCATCCTGAAAATAAGGCTAAATATTGGAATAATGCCAATATTTTTGCTCGCAAAATGTTTCAGGCAGCACAAGCTTACGACAGTACAAGTAATGGTAAGCCGTATTGGTCGTATCATGATGCCTATCAATATTTAGAACGCTCTTTAAATTTAAAGTTCGCAGGCGCTTTGACAGATGATCCTCATGTTGCACCAACAGCAGCTCAAATTAAGTATCTTAATGATAATCGACCAAAAGATCAGATGTGTTTGTTAGCGGAAAGTTTTACCACTAAAAGTCAGTATCAAAAATTAGGTAACATTACTTTTCAACCCGTAGACGAGAGCATGAATAACGAGGATGATTTCGTCACTGCATGGAAGAAACTGGCTATAAAAACAGATAAATGTGTATTAAGTACGCAAAAGTAAGATAAAAAATAAACAAAGACTGACTGTAGCGTCAGCACCACCTGTCATGAAAAACCCCGACTAAAGTCGGGAAAAGATTGCATGTTCAGGGGTGTAACTCTATAATGCCTGCGATTAAAAGCGATCATCAGCTAAACTTGTCAAGCATTTATGCTGTGAGTGGATAAATAATGAGCCAAACTAGTCGCTTGATTGACCGACGATTAGCAAAAGCTTTGGTCTTCTTACAAGCATGTATGATCCCTGTTTCCGCCTTAGTGGCGTGGAGCATAAAAGACATGACAGCAGCATTAAGTGCGGCACTTGGTGCACTGGTTTGCTGGCTTGCTATGAGTTATTTCTCGTGGCAATCCTTCAGAACAGCAGGTGCGAGAGCATCAAAACAAGTGCTGTCTAACATGTATAGGGGCATGTTAGGCAAATTTGCAATCATGATCGTTGGATTTATTTTGATTTTGAGCAATGTTAAACCTTTATCACCGTTAGCATTGCTGTTTGGTTTTATTCTCGTTCAGACAATGTCGTGGGTCGCTCCGTTTTGGGTGTCACGTCTACAAAAACGGGTGTAGAAACAAGAAGAATTGAAGATTTTTTGGAGGTTAGCGAGATATCGACAGTGCGCCGATGTTCGTTTCCCTTCTTTTTAGTAATTGACATTGACCAGGTGTGATTTATGGCTGCTGAAGAACATGCCCTCACTTCGACAGAGTATATCAAGCATCACTTGACCAATTTGACCTATGGCAAAATGCCAGATGGGACATGGAAATTGGCTGAGACTGCTGAAGAAGCTCATTCGATGGGGTTCACTGCAATTCACTTGGATTCAATGGGTTGGTCAATTGGCCTTGGTGTTATTTTCTGTTTGATGTTCTGGATCGTTGCGAGAGCTGCAAGTGCAGGTGTTCCAACTAAATTTCAGTCAGCAATCGAAATGATTATCGAGTTCGTTGACTCAAGTGTCCGTGATACTTTTCATGGCAAATCACGTTTAATCGCTCCGCTTGCACTCACTATTTTCGTGTGGATTTTCCTCATGAACTTAATGGACTTGATCCCAGTTGACTGGATTCCTCAAGTTGCTGCACTTGTAGGTGCAAACGTATTTGGTATGGACCCTCACCACGTTTACTTCAAGATCGTTCCATCTACAGATCCAAACATTACTTTAGGTATGTCTTTATCTGTATTTGTACTGATTTTGTTCTACAGCATCCGCGAAAAGGGTGTTGGTGGTTTCGTTGGTGAATTGGCACTTAACCCATTTAACCCAAGTAATCCAGTTGCAAAAGCGTTGCTTATTCCAGTGAACTTGATTTTGGAATTGGTAACATTCCTTGCTCGTCCGATTTCATTAGCTCTCCGACTATTCGGTAACATGTATGCCGGTGAGTTGATCTTTATCCTAATTGCTTTATTGCCGTTCTGGATTCAATGGGCGTTGTCTGTGCCTTGGGCGATCTTCCACATTCTTGTAATCACGTTGCAGGCATTCATCTTTATGATGCTTACCATCGTTTACTTGAGCATGGCAAGCGAAAAACATTAATGGTATTGCCTAACTATCAATTGGTGGTTAGGTACAATTTTTTTAATTTAATTTGGTAATAACCTAACCTCTGAGGAATTTTTCATGGAACTCACTTTAGGTCTAGTTGCAATTGCATCTGCTATCTTGATCGCTTTCGGTGCTTTAGGTACTGCGATTGGTTTCGGTCTTTTGGGTGGTCGCTTTTTAGAAGCTGTTGCTCGTCAACCAGAATTGGCTCCACAACTTCAAACTCGTATGTTCTTAATCGCGGGTCTTCTTGATGCTGTGCCTATGATCGGTGTTGGTATTGGCTTGTTCTTCATCTTCGCTAATCCATTTGTAGGTTAATCATCTTAATTCCTAAATCCACTATTTGAGGAATTGCAATGAACATCAACCTCACATTGATTGGCCAATCGATCGCATTTTTGATTTTTGTATCATTTTGCGTAAAGTTCGTTTGGCCACCACTAATCAATGCGATTAGTGAGCGTCAGCGTAAAATTGCTGATGGCTTAAATGCAGCAGAAAAAGCGAAAGCTGATCTTGCCGATGCACAATCGCAAGTAAAGCAAGAGCTTGATGCGGCTAAAGCACAAGCGGCTCAATTGATCGAACAAGCAAACCGTCGTGCAGCACAATTGATCGAAGAAGCTCGTACTCAAGCTGCGGCTGAAGGTGAGCGTATTCGTCAACAGGCTAAAGAAGCTGTTGATCAAGATATCAATTCTGCTCGCGAAGAATTACGTCAACAAGTAGCTGCCTTGGCAGTAACTGGCGCAGAAAAAATCCTGAACCAGCAAGTTGACGCAGAAGCTCATAATGCCATGCTGTCTCAGCTGGCTGCTAAACTTTAAGAGAGGCGAATCATGGCTGAACTCTTGACGTTGGCACGTCCGTATGCCAAAGCAGCATTTGCTTATGCTTCTGAGCAAGGTGCAACAGACAATTGGTCGAATGCGTTACAAGTGCTCAGTGCTGCGGTGCAAGACGAAGCATTTTCCGCTTATTTAAATCGCCCTGAACTTACTCCTGTGGAGCAAGTGAAGCTTTTTGCTAAAGTTTTAGGTGAAGGTCAATCTCAAGCAGTGTCTAACTTTTTGACACTTCTTGCAGATAATGATCGTTTAATGTTGTTACCTGAAATTGAAGCAGAATATGAACAGCTTAAATCACAGAATAACAACAATGTGGATGTCGTGATTGAATCGGCTTTCCCATTAACTGCTGAACAAGAGCAATTGTTGAAATCTGCTTTAGAAAAGCGTTTCAACAGTACTGTAACTGTTTCAGTTGAAGTTAAACCTGAGCTTATTGCAGGTGTTGTAATTCGTGCAGGCGATCAAGTGATAGATGATTCTGCGCTTAACAAGCTTGAAAAAATGCGTACTCGTCTTCTTGCATAATGCAAATGATGAAGACTGAACTAATAAAAGATTGAGGAATAGCGCAATGCAACAACTGAATCCATCCGAGATCAGTGCGCTCATTAAACAGCGTATCAGCGATCTGGACACCAGCGCGACCGCTAAAAACGAAGGTACCATTGTTATGGTATCCGACGGTATCGTGCGCATTCACGGTCTTGCTGATGCAATGTACGGTGAAATGATCGAATTTGACGGCGGCTTATTTGGTATGGCACTGAACCTAGAACAGGATTCAGTGGGTGCCGTTGTCTTAGGTAACTACTTAAGCCTTCAAGAAGGTCAAAAAGCTCGTTGTACAGGTCGTGTACTTGAAGTTCCAGTTGGTCCGGAACTTCTTGGCCGTGTTGTCGACGCTTTGGGTAACCCAATTGATGGTAAAGGCCCAATTGATGCAAAATTAACTGATGCTGTTGAAAAAGTAGCACCAGGTGTAATTTGGCGTCAATCTGTAGACGAACCTGTTCAAACTGGTTACAAATCAGTTGATACCATGATTCCTGTGGGTCGTGGTCAGCGTGAGTTGATTATTGGTGACCGTCAAACTGGTAAAACAGCAATGGCGATCGATGCGATTATCGCTCAGAAAAATTCTGGCATTAAATGCGTATACGTTGCGATTGGTCAAAAACAATCAACAATTGCAAACGTTGTGCGTAAGCTAGAAGAAACTGGCGCTATGGCGTATACAACTGTTGTCGCTGCTGCGGCTGCTGATCCTGCTGCAATGCAGTACTTAGCTCCGTACTCTGGCTGTACAATGGGTGAATACTTCCGTGACCGCGGTGAAGACGCTCTTATTATTTATGATGATTTGTCTAAGCAAGCAGTTGCTTACCGTCAAATTTCATTACTTTTACGTCGTCCACCAGGTCGTGAAGCGTATCCGGGTGACGTATTCTATCTTCACTCACGTCTTCTTGAACGTGCTTCTCGTGTATCTGCTGACTACGTTGAGAAATTCACTAATGGCGCAGTAACTGGTAAAACTGGTTCTTTAACTGCATTGCCAATTATTGAAACTCAAGCAGGTGACGTATCTGCATTCGTACCAACGAACGTAATTTCGATTACTGACGGTCAGATCTTCTTAGAAACATCATTATTCAACGCAGGTATTCGTCCTGCTGTGAACGCGGGTATCTCTGTATCTCGTGTTGGTGGTTCTGCTCAAACTAAGATCATCAAAAAATTGTCTGGTGGTATCCGTACTGCTTTAGCACAATACCGTGAATTGGCTGCGTTTGCTCAGTTCGCTTCTGACCTTGATGAAGCAACTCGTAAGCAACTTGAACATGGTCAACGTGTAACTGAGTTAATGAAGCAAAAGCAATATGCTCCTTACTCAATTGCTGACCAAGCTGTTTCTGTTTATGCATCTAACGAAGGCTATATGGCTGACGTAGAAGTTAAGAAAATCGTAGACTTTGATGCTGCGTTAATTTCTTACTTCCGCGCAGAATATGCTCCATTGATGAAACAAATCGATGAAACTGGTGATTACAACAAAGACATCGAAGCAGCAATCAAAGCAGGTATTGAAAGCTTTAAAGCGACTCAAACTTACTAAGTTCAGTTTTAGTTAAGTTTGGTTCACGGATCAACCTTCGGAAGCTCGAAAGAGCTTTCGAATACTAGGTTAAGCGTATGGCAAATTTAAAAGAAATTCGCGCCAAAGTAGCTAGTATCAAGAGCACGCAAAAGATTACTCGCGCGATGCAAATGGTAGCTGCTTCTAAAATGCGTCGTGCGCAAGAGCGCATGGCTCAGGGCCGTCCGTATGCCGATAATATGCGCCGTGTAATTGCTCACTTGGTCCAAGCAAACCCTGAATACAAACACCGTTATATGGTTGACCGCCCAGTTAAGCGTGTTGGCTATATCGTAGTGTCTTCAGATCGTGGTTTGGCAGGTGGCTTGAACATTAACTTGTTCAAGAAAGTTGTGCAGCATGTCAAAGCACAACAACAGCAGTCAATTGAAGTTGAATTTGCTTTAATTGGTCAAAAAGCGGTTTCGTTTTTTAAGAATTACGGCGGTAAAGTGCTTGGTGCAACTACCCAACTTGGCGATGCGCCGAGTTTGGAACAGTTAACTGGCTCAGTACAAGTTATGCTTGATGCATTTGATAAGGGCGAATTAGATCGTATCTACCTCGTGTCAAATGGCTTCGTTAATGCAATGACTCAGCAGCCTAAAGTAGAACAACTTGTTCCTTTAGCACCAGCAGAAGAAGGCGATGATCTCAACCGTACTTATGGTTGGGACTATATCTACGAACCAGAAGCAGAAGAATTGTTAAATGGTTTGTTGGTTCGCTATATCGAGTCTATGGTTTATCAAGGTGTGATTGAAAACGTTGCATGTGAGCAGTCAGCTCGTATGGTCGCGATGAAAGCAGCGACAGACAACGCAGGACAACTGATTAAAGACCTACAACTCATTTACAACAAGCTGCGTCAAGCCGCGATTACTCAGGAAATTTCCGAGATCGTTGGCGGTGCCGCTGCCGTTTAACATTATTAAGTTTGAATTGAGGAGACAGCAATGAGTAGCGGTCGTATCATTCAGATCATCGGCGCGGTTATCGACGTCGAGTTTGAGCGCAATAGCGTTCCTAAGATCTATGACGCTCTCCAAGTTGACGGTACTGAAACTACATTAGAAGTTCAGCAACAGCTTGGCGATGGTGTTGTTCGTACCATCGCAATGGGTTCTACAGAAGGTCTTAAACGTGGCCTTAACGTAACCAGCACAAATGCACCGATTTCTGTTCCAGTAGGTCCAGCTACGCTTGGTCGTATCATGGACGTTTTGGGTCGCCCGATTGATGAAGCAGGTCCTGTTGCGACTGAAGAGCGTTTGCCGATTCACCGTGAAGCACCTTCTTATGCTGAACAAGCAGCTTCTACTGATCTTTTAGAAACTGGTATTAAAGTAATTGACTTACTTTGCCCGTTTGCAAAAGGTGGTAAAGTTGGTTTATTCGGTGGTGCTGGTGTTGGTAAAACCGTTAACATGATGGAGTTGATCAACAACATCGCGAAAGCTCACTCAGGTTTATCTGTGTTTGCTGGTGTTGGTGAGCGTACTCGTGAAGGTAACGACTTCTATCACGAAATGAAAGATTCTAACGTTCTTGACAAAGTAGCAATGGTCTACGGTCAGATGAACGAGCCACCAGGTAACCGTTTACGCGTAGCGTTAACTGGTTTGACTATGGCTGAATACTTCCGTGATCAAAAAGACGAAAATGGTAAAGGTCGTGACGTATTATTATTCGTCGACAACATCTACCGTTATACACTTGCAGGTACTGAAGTATCAGCATTGTTAGGTCGTATGCCATCTGCGGTAGGTTACCAACCTACACTTGCAGAAGAAATGGGTGTTCTTCAAGAACGTATTACATCTACTAAATCTGGTTCGATCACATCGATCCAAGCAGTATATGTACCTGCCGATGACTTAACAGATCCATCGCCTGCAACTACATTTGCTCACTTAGATGCAACAGTAGTATTGAGCCGTGACATCGCATCTTCTGGTATCTATCCAGCGATCGATCCACTTGACTCAACTTCACGTCAGTTAGACCCATTAGTTGTTGGTCAAGAGCATTATGAAATTGCTCGTTCTGTACAGAACGTATTGCAACGTTATAAAGAGCTTAAAGACATTATCGCAATCTTGGGTATGGATGAGTTAGCTGAAGAAGATAAATTGGTTGTTTACCGTGCGCGTAAAATCCAACGTTTCTTCTCTCAACCATTCCACGTAGCTGAAGTGTTTACTGGTGCTCCTGGTAAATTAGTACCACTTAAAGAAACGATTCGTGGCTTTAAAGGTCTATTAGCTGGTGAATACGATCACATCCCAGAACAAGCGTTCTATATGGTTGGTGGTATTGACGAAGTGATTGCTAAAGCTGAGAAACTCTAATTTAAGGAGATCATCTCATGGCGACTATGCAATGTGATGTCGTAAGTGTTAAAGAGTCTATTTACTCTGGCGCAGTGACGATGTTAATCGCGAAAGGTGCTGGTGGTGAGCTTGGTATTTTGCCAGGACACGCTCCACTCGTAACCTTGCTTCAACCGGGCCCGATTCGTGTTCAGTTGGAAAATGGTACAGAAGAAATCGTCTATGTATCTGGCGGTGTTTTAGAAGTTCAACCTCATGTTGTAACGGTTCTTGCAGATACTGCAATCCGTGCAGACAATTTGGATGAAGCTGCAATTTTAGAAGCACGTAAAAATGCTGAACAATTGCTTGCGAACCAAAAGAGTGATTTGGACTCAGCTGCTGCTTTGGCATCTCTATCAGAGATCTCAGGACAGCTTGAAACAATCCGTAAAATCAAAAACCGCGCTCAATAAGACGCGGTTCGAGATTGAAAAAGCCACCGTAAGGTGGCTTTTTTATAAGTTAATTTTTAAGATTCAGATTTTGAGTCTGATTTTTCATCTCCAGCCATAATCATGGCAGCAAGCTTCACCATATCCATTTGAATAGTATTTAGCTGTTTTTCAATTTGGTCAAAATTGATTTGATCTAATTTCCCATTTAATAACGGCATACTAAGAGCTTGTTGATTGGCATGTAGTAAACTTTGGCGGATATTCTCAATTTCCTGACTTTTGATATCTAAGGTGAGAAGAGCTTGATTTAAACCTTGTAATTGCTGTTTTAAAGTTGAAACAGTTGTTTTTAATTCACTTTGATTCTTATCTTGAATTGCTTGTTCAACGTCAAGTTGAGTGTCTTTAAGCTGTTCAACATAATCTCCAGCTTTAAGCTGTAAATTAGCAGCATCTCGGACCATATAAAAAATATTGCCGCTTTTGAGTTCAGTTTTGCTTGGAGCAATATCTGATTCTTGTCGTTCAATAGCTTGATCAGATGCCTGTTCACTTATTTCAGTATTTTCTTGTTCAGTAGCATGGTCTTGTGCTTGATCACACCCGAGTAAAAGCATGCCTGAGGCAAAAATTACAAAAGGAAGAAATGCACCCTGTAAAACTTTTTTCATAACTACAAACAACATCAAATAAAGCAAATAGGTACTATAGGCATAAAATATGGAGAAAGATTGTATTTTTGCAAACAAACAACACTTTGAGCAGATAATAAAAAAGAGCGTAGAAAACGCTCTTTTTCACGTTTTTAAAAACGTTATTTTGCTAACTCTGCCTCAACCGCTTTAACAATTTGTTCATCATCCGCAGTTAGGTTTGGAGCAAAACGAGCTACTACTTCGCCATTTTTATTAATTAAGAATTTTTCAAAGTTCCATAAAACTTCTGGAGCTGGATTAGTTGGAATACCTAAACTTTCTAAGCGTTCACGGAAAGGTCCTTCACCAGTACGTTCTGGTTGAGCTGATGTCAAAGTTGCATACAGTGGATGCTTATCTTCACCTGCAACAGATACTTTAGAAAATAAAGGGAAGTGAACATCGTAATTTAATGAACAGAATTGTTGAATTTCTTCATCAGAACCTGGTTCTTGTTCCTTAAAGTTGTTTGCAGGGAAACCTAAAATTTCAAGACCTTGATCTTTTTTGGCTTGATAAAGCTTTTCTAGGCCTTCGTATTGAGGAGTTAAACCACATTTAGAAGCAGTATTTACAATAAGTAAAACTTTACCTTTATATTGTTCAAGATCAACCGTTTCACCTGAAATGGCTTTTACTGGAATGTGATATACAGATTGTGTCATGAGTCTTTCCTAAAGATTGTAATTGATATCAAGTAACGCATTTGTTTTAACTGCTATTGATGGGCAGTGCAATAATATTCGTGTTCTAAAAAGAAAAAGTTTTTAAAGATAAACTAAATTCTAGTTATTTCTAATTTGTATAGGCGTTTGCCCAGTATAGCGTTTAAAAAACTCGATAAAACTTGAGCTATGTTGATAACCTAAATCGTAAGCTAAACGCTTAATGGAGGTCCCTTGGCGGATCTGATGAATGGCATAAACAATTTTGGCTCGGTTACGCCATTCCGATAACGAAAGCTGAAGCTCTTGTTGACTCAAACGTAATAAGTGGCGATCACTGACCGAGAAATTTTGTAATAACTGCTGTAAAGAGTGATCAAAAAGTAATGGGTCTGAGAGTTTTTCCAAAATTGGTAGTAAAACAGGATGACGCGTTTGAGGTAAATAGTGTGAATATGCAGGAGCTTGTTTAAGTTGATCGAATAAAACTTGTAAAAGATGTTCTAAATATTCAGCTTTTTCGGTTTGTTTTTGCTGTTCGAGAATTTGTAAAACTAAGGTTCGAAAGAAAGGCTGAATACTAAAACATTTACAGACGTCACCTAAAATAGAACAGAGGCTAGGGTGTAGTCGAATACAGATATAGTGAATTTCATGGTCGATATGAGTAGATTGATGAACTGTTTGAGGAGGAATCCAAAGCCCATAGCTTGGAGGAGATAAGTAGATTTGTTCCTCTACTTGCATTTCCAAAATGCCATTCAAACTGAAATTAAAATCTCCCCACAGAGATGCATGAGGACGAACAATATCTTCTTTTTGGTATAGAAATTCATGAACTTCTATACTGTTCAATAAAGAAAATTGTTGGTCCTCATTTTTCATTTATTTACTCTGAATAATATTTTAATTTTCACAAGTCGCTTTAGGATTATTTAAACCTTTTGCTAAGGTAAATGTACTCAGTAATGCTAGTGCAACAAAGCTTAATACACCATAAATTAAAGTATTTTCATTGAAATGATCAACTACATATCCACCTAATAATGAACCTGTCGCAATCATCACCTGAAACATACCTACAAAAAGAGGCATACCTTTTTCAACTGCATTTGGTGCATGTACAAACATCCAAATATTTGCTGAGGTAGGGAAAGCGCCAAATGCGAAGCCCCATAAAGCTGTTAAGACAATAGCACCAAATTCATGAATGGCAAAAAGTGGGAATCCAAAAAACACAATTGCAAAGCAAGCGCTAACAAAGGCAAGTGTATATCGGACATTTAAATTGCCGCTATATCCAGCAAATGCATTTCCGAAAATACCTGCAATTCCATAGAGCAATAGTAATGAACTAATTGTTGTGCCGTTGAATCCTGCAATATTTTTGAAGAAAGGTGCTAAATAGCTATAGGCACAAAAATGAGCAAGTCCAATCAGTAAAACAATCAACATACCACTACGTGCTTTAGGAGTACGTAATAATGCTGGTAAGTCTCTTATATGAATTGCGGAGTCGGGAACAAGTTTAGGTAAGAAGATTAATTGTAAGATTAAAACAATTAAACCAATTCCTGCCGTAATTCCAAACGCACTGCGCCAACCATAAAACTCACTTAACCATGTTCCAATAGGAACCCCTAAAACTGTCGCAAAAGTTACACCAGCCATCACTACAGCTGTTGCTTTCGCAATAGGAAGATGCGAGGGAGCTAATTTCCCACTTAAAGCAATTGCTGTCGCCCAGAATCCACCAATTGAAATACCTAAAATTAAGCGACTGAGTAATAAAATATGGAAATTTTCTGCAAAGGCAGTAATGGTATTCGCAATAACCATAATGGCTGTCAGCAAGATAAGCACATAACGCCGATCAAGTTGTTTCACAGATACAGGTAATAGAGGGGCGGCAATTGCTGCCATAATGCCGGGTACAGTAATAATAAGACCGGCTGTACCTACAGAAATATTTAAATCTGTTGCAACACTATTTAAAACACCAACAGGTAAAAATTCACTTGTTACTAATGCAAACGCTGCAATCGCAACGGCCAAAATGGCAAACCAGCTCCCTTGAGGGGAGGTCGTGGGTCGCGCTTTAGAAATAGAAGATTGGTCCATAGGAAATCCTTACTTGGCTAAATTTAGAGTGAAGAAAGGCAATTTATTAATTAACTAACGATCATTATGAAAATAAAATAGTTGATAAAAAATCGAACGTCAATTAATTTAATAACGATTGTTATAAAAATAGATGTGATCTTTATGACAAATAGGTATGAAACGAATTTAGCTGTTACAGAAGACGCTCTGAAAAAAAAGCGTGGACGTCCTAAATGCTTTGATGAACAACAGGTTTTACAAAAAGCAATGTTGCTGTTTTGGGAGCATGGTTATGAAGCAACGTCTATTAGTGATTTAACACAAGCTTTGGAAATTACAGCACCGAGCTTGTACAGTACTTTTGGCGACAAAGAAGGGTTGTTTTACAGAAGTGTTGATTACTATTTAGCTCATGAAGGATGTCCGATTGACACTATATTTGTAGAAGCAAAAACTGCAAAAATTGCTGTTGAGTTATATCTTTATGACATTGTTAAAAGATTGGTTCAACCGAATAAACCAGCAGGTTGTATGGTGGTCGTTGCTGCCATGAATTGCTCTGATGCAACTCAAGATGTACAGCAAAATCTATTAGATAAGCGCATAAAGACAAAAGAAAAATTATTAAAACGCCTTCAGCAAGGTGTAGAGCAGGGGGATTTATCTTCTCATGCTCCTTTACAAGAAATGACTGATTTTTATACCACTGTCATTCAAGGGCTGACTATTCAAGCGAGAGATGGTGCGAGTAGCGAGCAATTACATAAAGTGGTAGGTCATGCAGTGAAAGCTTGGACATTATTTTAGATTCTAGAAAAAGATGATGTCCTAAGTTCAATATCAATGTCGGAAATACGATATTTCAATTTATTAAGACATTCTTCAAAATAAAATCTCTTTTGTAGATGGTGTATTACTATGAGTCAGGTCATGAAATATCACAAATGGGCATTTATTTTTCCCATTTTGGCAGTACTGATTTGGTCTTTAAATATTGTAGTCACCCGCTATGTCTCGGATTATATCTCTCCAGTAAGTATTAGTTTTTATCGGTGGTTAATCGCTTTTATTATTTTAACGCCGTTTATGCTCTTACCTGTTTGGAGACAAAGACGATTATTAATACCATATTTACCTAAGCTGGCTGTGTTAAGTGCATTTGGGATGGTGCTTTATCAAGGTCTTGCTTATACGGCTGCCCATTATACCAGTGCAACCAATATGGGCATTGTGAATGCATTTATTCCTATCTTTACGATCTTTGTTTCGCTTGCGATTTTAAAAGATGTGCCTAATCGATTTGCAGTTTTTGGCAGTATTTTATCTTTCGCAGGTTTGCTATATGTCATGTCCCAAGGAAATATTAGCCATTTATTAAGTGGGGGTGGGCATCTTGGTGATGCATTGATGATTATTGCCGTATTCTTCTATGCATTTTATGGGGTTTTCCTTAAAAAATGGCAGCTTCCACTTCCAATCATGACAAGCTTATATGTTCAGATCGGATTTTCTGTAATATTTCATCTGCCTTTAATTTTTTGGTTCGGACTAGATGCCTTAAATGCACAAAATGCGCCAAGTGCTATTTATGCAGGTGTATTCGCCTCACTTATTGCACCATTAGTTTGGATGTTAGCTGTTCAACAACTCGGCCCAAATAGAACAAGTATTTTTATGAACTTGGTTCCTGTTTTTACAGCAGTTATTGCAAGCATTTGGTTATCTGAGCAATGGACCATCTATCACACAATAGGTGGGATTGTTATCTTAATTGGTATCATTATGGCTCAGAAAAAAGTCAGTCCTAAAAAGAGCAGCTTAATGCAAGAGCAAAACTAAAGTCGTTAAAAAAACTATGGCATATTTTTAAAAAAACTAATGAAAATATGCCATTTTTTTCTTAGTTAAAGTTTTTCTATATGATTTATAAATAGTTTATAAGAATAGATTGAAATATAAATATTAAAAAAGCCCAGTAAAAATATTAATATAATTTTAATTTATAAGCGAAAATTCGTAAATTCCCTACACTTTTCATGCTTTTTTTAGAGAAATAATATATTTCTCTCATTTGATCTCTTACTACATAATAGCGACCACTACGAAAGACGTGCTTTTTTTGCAAATTATCTTTCGTTGCAGAGATATCCAAACCCTCTGGATGCGGTATATACCCATCCTTTTTTATGCTCAGTTATCCCTATATAACTGAGCTTTTTTTTGTCTGAAATTAGGCGCGAATAATCTCTCCAGTGAGAGCATTAATAATTCTACTTGGTTGCTGACTTTGGCCTAAATCACCATTGAGATAGTTTAATTGTGAACCAAAGTATTGGCAGGCATCTTGTAGTGAATGAGCAGGTTCTTGCCCACTTGGGTTAGCACTCGTCGAGACAATAAAACCATGAAAAGCATTGCATAATGCCACACACAAAGGATGTGTAGTGACTCTAACAGCAACAAGTGGATGTTCACCTTTAATCCAAGAAGGAATGTGTTTGCCAGCAGGCAATAGCCAAGTTGTAGCTCTTTCAGAGGGTTGATGATTCGTCCAACAATCAATAATTTTTTGTTGGGTTGTTTGAGGTAGAGAAGTCAGTAGGTGCTCAACTTGGCTAATATGACCTGCTAATAAAATCACTCCCTTTTCAATAGGCCTTTGCTTTAACTCAAGAATCTTTTGAAAAGCTTGTTCGTTAAAAGGGTCGCAACCTAACCCCCAAACTGCCTCAGTTGGATATGCCAAAACTTGACCTTGTTGTAAACATTCGGCTGCTTCGGTAACTGAGGTGGTAATCATGGTAATACTCTTCCTTTCAATCAAACAGAATTGCTATTGTGCTCCAGCACTAAGAGCGACAACGTAAATACAGCCCTGATTGTTGCATACATAAACCAAGTAGTTCTAGTTCCATGAGTGAAGAGGTGAGTTCTGCCACAGGTTGTGAGTGGTGTATGACAAGCTGGTCAATATTTTGTCCGACCCAGTCTAAAGACTGATAAAGGTTAATCAAATGTTCAGGAATTTCTGGGGCACAAGAAACCACGACCTCTTCAGTTGAGTTCTGTTGCTGACTTTGCCATTGAGTAGGTAAAGCAAGATCTTCAATAATCTGCTCAGGATGATCGACTAAAATGGCTCCTTCACGGATAAGTTGATGGCAGCCCTGATGAAACTCACTGTAAATATGACCAGGAATGGCAAATACGGTTTTACCTTGCTCGGCAGCTTTGTTCGCAGTAATGAGAGAACCACTTTTTAAAGTAGCTTCTACTACTAACACACCTAAACTCAGACCACTGACAATTCGGTTCCTACGAGGAAAATGTTGCTGTAATGGTGGCGTACCGGGCAAAAACTCAGTAATGATGGCGCCGTTTTGAGCCAAAATCTGTTCTGCAAGTTTTTTATTTTGAGCAGGGTAGGTACTGTCTAACCCTGTTCCTGTCACAGCAATCGTACGTTGATGCGCTGAAGCACCTTGGTGAGCAGCTTCGTCAATCCCATATGCTAAACCACTACTTACATAAAATCCTTTTTCACTTAAGTAATAGGCAAAATCATAAGCAACCTGACGACCATGCGGGCTTGGTTTTCGACTACCTACAATCGCAATTTGTGGTTGTAACAAAGCTTGCGCTTGGCCTTTCCCAAATATGAGGGGTGGATGGTCTGTATAAGGTAGTAATTGGGTAGGATAGCCAGAGTCTTCGGACGTTAAAATAAAGTCAGTATATTGCTGGATCTGCTCAATTAGTTTTTCAAACTGAGCTTGACCCTGAGCAGTTTGAAATTCATCTGCGCGTTTTAAATGATTAGCATGTAACCCGAGATTGCACCATTGAGATAACCCAGCAGGTTGGACCGCTTTTTCACAGCTACCAAAATAATTGACAATTTTTTTGAAGCTAACTAATGAGTGTTGCACCAAATACCACACTTTAAGCGTGTGGTAATGGTGTGAAGAAAGTTGAGTAAGCATTGTAAAGGGTGTATCCAGCGTTAATCATCAAAACGAGGTGGCTGAATACTTGAACCAACTTTAATAGGTAGGTCACTTTCTAATACGTAGGCATAGCTAAGCTGATCAAAGGTTCTAAAAACCATCAGACTACCAATTTGTTGTCCAGGCAACTGTATTGGTTCTTTGGTTTTAGGGTCTCGAATGGTCTCGCCTTTTTGAGTAATATCAAAAACTTGACCTACTTGAATTCCTTGTGCTGTACCTCGGTCCAAAGTCACCACACTATTTTTTGCAGCGCTGCCAATTGAACCCATTACACGAATGATCTTGCCAGCATCTGTAACTTGAGTGGCATCTACCGGATAAAACAAAGTAGGTAATGTTGCTTCTTCTTCCGGCATAACCCGATCACCACGGCGTACTTCGGAATTGTAGCTATCAGTTAACTCAAGCGTTGTTATGTCTTTTTCAGAAGAGATCGCAATCCCTGAGGCAACTTGTTGCAGTTCAATACCTAGACTATGCTTTTTACCTTTACTGTCTGTGAAATAATAAGGTTCGCCTTCACGGTAGACTGCATAACGTTGACCATTAACTAAACCTTGTCCGCGTGCATAAATGGTTTGGCCTCTTGCGGCAAGCACGCGTTGATCAGCAGTTCCCACAATATAAGGAGTGTGTTCAATTGCGTCGGCTGGCAAAATTGTGCTGTGTTCTAACC
>NZ_JZFB01000007.1:91171-95985 GCF_001188385.1 Acinetobacter sp. V2
GTTAAGTGATTCCACACGAACTTGAGGTTGCAAGTTTGTCATTTGGCCTGTGTAGCGACGAATAATGCCAACGCAACCATCTCCCTCATCTTTACCGATCAATGGTCGACCCGCTAAACTGCATAACAACAAGCGGTCACCAGGATAAATCCAGTGTGGATTTTTGACATGTTGATTATTTGCCCAGATTTCTGGCCAGCGCCAAGGTTTACTTAGGAAATGACCGGAAATATCCCACAGCGTATCTCCGCGTTTTACAACGTAGACATGTGGTGCATTACTTTTTAGAGAGGGTGGATTATGGTTTGGACTAGCAGCATGAACCTCTGCTACTGTACCCATTGCAACCCCTGTAAAAAGTGCGAAAGCAAGTAAATGCTTTTTTATCCCCAAAGCATGAAATTCAACCATGCCGTTAAAAACCTTTTTCATTATGATAATTCCTAAAAATTATGCGTGCAGATGCGTTATAATAGGCGGCTAACACACAATTTTTCGATGAAGTATTTCCTTCATTTGGTTTTTCAATCAATGGCATAAGTGAGGACGTCAGTATGGCCTTATTACCTATTTTAAGTTTTCCTGATCCCCGTCTTCGTACCATTGCTAAGCCTGTTGAAGAAGTTACTGATGAAATTCGTCAACTTGCAGCAGATATGCTTGAAACCATGTATGCCGCACCCGGTATTGGTTTGGCAGCTTCACAAGTAGATCGTCATATTCAGTTAATCGTTATAGATTTATCTGAAGCTAAAGATGAACCCTTGGTTTTTATTAACCCCAAAATCACTCCACTGACAGAAGATAAGCAGCAGTACGAAGAAGGCTGCCTATCGGTGCCACAAATATACGACAAAGTTGAGCGCCCGTCACGTGTGAAAATTGAGGCAATTAACCTTGAAGGTCAAGCATTTGAGATAGAAGCTGATGGACTTCTCGCTGTTTGTATCCAACATGAAATGGATCACTTAAATGGCAAATTATTTGTGGATTATTTGTCGCCACTTAAACGTCAACGTGCTCGAGAAAAAGTCGAAAAAGTTGTTCGTCAACGTGAGCGTGAAAAAGTTGCAGTAAAACGTTAAAAATTTCTATTCTTGAAACATTAATATAGTGTGGATGTGATTTTTGGTTTTTCGTAGTGGTTTACTGCTTGCATGTGCAGCAGTATTTTTACAGGTTGCGGTATTTCTACAGCCGCTATTACCGAAGCAATATCAAATTGCTCCGGTCTGTGAAACTATTACTCGTGCTTTGCTTAAACCCAAAGCACAAATGGAAACCATGTCACATACCATGCATTCACATCATGAACATCATATTGAACAGGCACAAGCTTCTGGGCAACATGATCATCATGATGCAAATCACCAGTGTCAATATTGTACCGTCTATGCCAATCTGGTTTTACCACCTGAGTTTGGTGTAAAAGAAGTTTTAGTCCGCATACAAGTCCGCTTAGTTGCCTATCAACAAGCATTTCGACATGTTTACTTTGCGCTACAGCGACTTTTCCTACTCCCTCAAGGGCGCGCACCGCCTCTATTTGCATAAATAAAAGCAATTTTTTGTTGGGGTCTTAACTGACTTCAATATCACTTTATTTATGTTTTAGAGCGTATAAAAATGCCACATTCTAAATTCTTATTACAACCTCTATGGGTTGCGATGCTTGCTGTCTCTCATTCGGGTCTCGTTTTTGCTGATTCGGAAAAAAATGATGCTGATACCAAAACACTTCACTCATTAGCACCTATTGTTGTTACAGCACAACAAGGTAACGATGCAAATGGTCTGATTGTACATGCAGATCCAAAGCAGCCCATTCAGCCAGTACCTGCTACAGATGGGGCAGACTATCTACAAAGTATTATGGGTTTTAACTCAATACAAAGCGGTGGAACAAATGGTGATGTGACCTTCCGAGGCATGTTTGGTTCACGCATCAAAATTTTGACAGATGGAACAGAAAACCTAGGTGCATGTCCAAACCGTATGGATGCTCCAACTTCTTATATTTCACCAGAAAGTTATGACCGTATTTCTGTCATTAAAGGTCCGCAAACTGTTCAATATGCCAATACAGGTTCTGCTGCGACTGTTCTTTTTGAACGTCAGCCTGAGAAACTCACCTCTGAAAAACCTTATCGTGGACAAGCGAGTGTCTTATTGGGTTCATATGGACGTATTGACCATAACGTTGAGGCGGCAATTGGCGATGAAAAGAAATACATCCGTTTAAATGCCAACCGTTCAGAGTCTAATAGTTATCAAGATGGTGATGGCAATACTGTGCCTTCAGCATGGAAAAAGTGGAATGCTGATGTAGCACTTGGTTTCACTCCAGATGAAGACACTTGGATCGAGCTCACGGGTGGGAAATCTGATGGTGAATCGCTTTATGCTGGACGTTCAATGGATGGTTCTCAGTTTGCGCGTGAAAGCTTAGGGCTACGTTTTGAAAAGAAAAATATCACTGATGTCATTAAGAAAATTGAAGGGCAGGTGAACTACAGCTATAACGACCATATTATGGATAACTTTAGCTTACGTACTCCGCCATTAGTTGAAATGAATCATGGTGGTATGACCATGTTGATGCCGAACGCGATGGCAATGGAGGTAACGCGCCGTACATTAAACTCACGTTTGGCAATGACTTCTGAATGGAATAAGTGGAGTTTGATTACAGGTGTAGATTCTCAATTCAATAAACATGGCGGTAGCATGTCATCGCCAAATATGCCTTCTATGAATGTTCCATATCGTCAAGATATGCGTTTTCAATCATACGGTGCTTTTGGTGAACTTGGTTATCAATGGAACGATCTCAACAAACTGGTCACAGGTGTGCGTTTAGATCGAGTCACAGTTGAAGATGAGCGCGCCGATTCTCAGGCAAAAGGCTTTAATACTAAACTTGAAAAGACTTTACCAAGTGCATTTGTACGCTGGGAAAACCAACATCCTGAGCATGACCTAAAAAGCTATATCGGTTTAGGTTATGTAGAGCGTATGCCAGATTATTGGGAGCTTTTCTCGCCTAAACATGGTAATGCTGGTTCAACCAATACTTTTAACGGTGTGAATCCTGAGAAAACATTACAGTTGGATATGGGCTTCCAGCAGCAACATGGTGCTTTAAATACATGGGCTTCTGCTTATGCAGGCTTAGTAGATGACTACATTTTAATGAGTTACCACCATCATCCAAGTATGGGAATGGATGGGCATGACATGAGCCATGATATTACTGCGGGTGCCAAAAATATCGATGCAACCATCGCAGGCGCGGAAGCTGGTATTGGATATCAATTTACCGACCATATTCAGGCAGATTTGAGTGCGATGTATGCATGGGGTAAAAACACTACAGATGACAAACCACTACCTCAAATTTCACCTTTAGAAGGTCGCTTAAATATTCGCTATGTAGCTGACAAATATAATTTAGGTCTGTTGTGGCGAGCTGTTGCTGAGCAAAACCGCGTGAGTCTACATCAAGGTAACATCGTGGGGTATGACCTCAAACCAAGTAAAGGTTTTTCAACTCTTTCTTTAAACGGAAGTTACAACCTTCGTAAAGATATTGATGTCTCTGTTGGCGTTGATAACGTATTAGATAAAACCTATACCGAACACTTAAACAAAGCGGGTAGTGCAGGTTTTGGATTTGCGAGTGAAGAGCAATTCAACAATATCGGAAGAAATTACTGGGTTCGTATGAGCATGAAGTTTTAATAAGCTATAGCGAATGAAATGAACTGAAAATATTAATTGAATGAGAGAAATGAAATGACAAATAAATTATCGCCTGAACAATCGTGGTGGGGATGGAAGTCACTTATTGTGGCTTGTATCTTGAGCTTATTGTTTATGATCATTTTTTATTTGGCGATCAACAATGAGCCTGACTACATGCCAAGTCAAAAAAATAAGCAAATGATGGAGACACCTGAGCAAATGAATCACGCTGAAATGCATAGTTCATCATCTCAATAAGCGTCTTAATATTTGAAAAAGGAAGTCTGGTTAACAGGCTTCCTTTTGTTATTTTTAGGTTTTAAAAATTATTGATGCATACTTGCTAAGGTTTTTGCCTTACCTTGATTCTGATAAAGCGTTAAGCCAAGCTTTTGTATATTGCGACCTGATTTGGATAAAAACTTTTCAACTTTTGGTGAAAGCTTCGCACCACTATAAAGTAGTGAATTGCGCACAATCAAATAATAAGCAAACCATGAAGCAGACTGCTGAGGCAATCCAAGTAATTTCATTCTTTTCTTACCAATAAAAAATTGGGTAAGTTCTAAATGTTGGCGGTAAGCGAGCTTCTGCTGCAAAGAGCGTAAATGCAGATATTTTCTCTCAAAAGGCTCTTTAGATAAACTCGATCCTAATTCAACACTGCTGTGATCAGAGCGAGGGTGAGCAAACTGCATCCAGTAAAGTAACCGCCAACCTTCGGATTCAGATTGAATAAGCCATTTTTCATCAATACCTATTAACCAGCCAACATAGCGCCAAAAATGTAAAAAACTCTTAGCTTCTTGTTTCGTTGGCCATACACCTAAAGCTCTAATACCGAGTAAAACTACACTGCTAAAAGCCAAATTAGTCATTGCTAAATCAAATTGATTAAGAGGAATTCCCCAAACTTCACTATCCCAACGATCAGACTTTTTTAATTGTCGGCGAACAAGTGCATGAATAAAGCGAACATAAATCGTTGACGTGAAACCTGAGCTTAAACGAGAAAGCCCCTGAGGTTCAGTAATATCAACCCACCATTTTGTGGTTTCTGCTAAACGAGT
>NZ_JZFB01000007.1:96027-97271 GCF_001188385.1 Acinetobacter sp. V2
TGATTAAATCCCGGATATAAGTATCCTGCCATTAAAGATAAATCTCTAAGGATAAAACCGTTATTTACTCCTAAACGATGAGTAAATTTAACAGCCTCATCAATTTGGCGCTGGTCTAACCATTCGGGTTTTTGTTCAATGTAATTAAAGAAATTTTCTAACTCAGTAGGTAGCGGCTCAGATAGGTCATCGCGGCCTTGAAATAATATCTTCTCAAAAATCATTCGGTGATCTTTGGGGTTTTGCATAACCCAATCAATCACCTTATCCATTTCAACGTCCCCTTCACAAAGAGCGCGTTGTAAAGATACATATTCTGTATAGCTCGGTTGAGCTGGTTTTTCGCAACAGACATTTAAAAACTGAGTAAAGAAATTACTGTCTTGCATGTCATTAAAAGAAGCAAGTCGAGTTGGGCTAATCGTTTGCATATCGTTACTTACTTATGAACTGAATAATAAATAGGCTAATATGAATAATTATTCGCATTCAATTCGCATTTAACGAATAAACAACTAATGAGAAAAGCTCCACAGCAACAGCGTTCAAAAATTATTGTTGACCATATTTTAGAGGCGACACAGCACTGTATTGCCCAATATGGCTTACTACATACTACAACTCCTAAAATTGCAGAGAAATCTGGAGTAAGTGTAGGTTCGATTTACCAATACTTTGAGAATAAAGATCAAATCGTTGAAGAACTATTACGCCGTAAAAGTGAACTATTAGGACATCAACTTAAAGAGCTAGTTATGCAGCAAGGAAATATTCCTTTAGACCTGCTCATCCCCTTGGCGATAGAGCTAGGGTTTAATGCATTAAAAGCCGATCATGGATTTTTTATAGAAGTACTGAAACATTGGCATAACTATAGCCATTCGCAAGCTGCTCAGATTTTAGAAAAGCATTTTTTTGAAGTAGGGCTATATACATTTAGTAGAAATCCTCATCAGTGGGACTTCGAACAGGTGAAGCATAAATCCTTTGTAATTATTAATAGTACGCTTTTTACGATGATGCGATATGTGAGTCAGAACAATTTTCTTATATCAGAACAACAACTTAAGCGCGAATTGTCGAGCATGATCTTGGCTTATTTAAGTCAAAAATAAATAATTAAAATAATTATTGATATAAAACAATAGTTTAAATTGGTTATTGATTTAAAAGTGAACGCTCAAGTCATAAGTTTCTAATTTTCGCTTGCAAAGGGATGTTAATCCTCTATAATGCACATCCAT
>NZ_JZFB01000008.1:0-582 GCF_001188385.1 Acinetobacter sp. V2
TGTGCCCACGTTTACGTGTGGCTTATTACGTTCAAACTTAGCCTTAGCCATGTTTATAGTCCTCGTTTACGTCGAACACAATTCTGAGCAAGACTCAGCATCGACATATCGCCTAAAAAATCAAACACCCAATACTTGAAAAGCAGACTAATAAGCCTGCTTTTTAAATCTTTGTAGAAAATCTACTAAACTGTATCTGGAGCTCTTATCGAGATTTGAACTCGAGACCTCTCCCTTACCAAGGGAGTGCTCTACCACTGAGCTATAAGAGCGATTATCCTTCGATGGAGCGGGAGACGAGGGTCGAACTCGCGACATGCAGCTTGGAAGGCTGCCGCTCTACCAACTGAGCTACTCCCGCACGATGCTGGTATACTTAGCACTTCAATCGAAGTTAATGGTGGTGAGAGAAGGATTCGAACCTTCGAAACTTTCGTAGCGGAGTTACAGTCCGCCCCCTTTGACCGCTCGGGAATCTCACCATATCACACTTATTTCAGTGTTATCCTACACTTAACAACCTCACACTTTAAGTGGTGCCGGCACACGGATTCGAACTGTGGACCTACTGATTACAAGTCA
>NZ_JZFB01000008.1:621-4631 GCF_001188385.1 Acinetobacter sp. V2
CCGGCGCTTCTTAGTGTTTCGTACGTTTCGTATCGGAACGGTGTGCAGTTTAGCAAAACTTCCAAACGATGCAAGCAGTTTTTTTAAAAAAACTGCTAAAAACTCATAAAATCAATCCGTTTGATGATAATTCAACCGCTTTGATCACTGCGCGAGCTTTTATTTGGGTTTCATTCCATTCTGATTCAGGATTTGAGTCAGCAACTAAGCCTGCTCCAGCCTGTACATACACTTTTTTATCACGGATTACACACGTACGGATTGCAATCGACATATCCATTTCACCATGCCATCCTAAATATCCCACTGCCCCACCAAAAACACCTCTTTTTACAGGCTCTACTTCATCAATAATTTCCATTGCACGAATTTTTGGTGCGCCAGACAAAGTACCTGCTGGGAAAGTTGCCTTAAATACGTCTAGTGCATCGATATCATCACGCACTTCACCTTGTACATTTGAAACAATGTGCATGACATGCGAATAGCGCTCAATGACCATCTGATCAGTCACTTTGACTTTACCAATTTTAGAAACTCGCCCAACATCATTTCGACCAAGATCAATCAACATTAAATGCTCTGCGATTTCTTTCTCATCAGAGAGTAAGTCTTTTTCTAAAGCGATATCTTCTTCTTTAGTTTTTCCGCGTGGTCTCGTACCAGCCAACGGGCGAACTGTCGCAATACCATTTTCAAGACGAGAGAGAATTTCAGGTGATGACCCTACAATATGGAATGGTTTTTTATCCGTAATTGTTTGACCTTGTACTAAGAACAAATAAGGCGAAGGGTTTAAATGACGTAAAGCACGGTAAACCTGTAAAGCCTCTCCATCAAAGTCGGAAACCATACGTTGACCAGGAACAACCTGCATAACATCGCCCGCACGGATGTATTCTTTAACCTTTTCTATGGTCTCAAGAAATTTCGCTTTACCTGTAATCGATTCAAAATGTGGGGGTGTATGCGGCTTAGCTTGCAAACTAACTGGTGTAGCCAACAACTGTTCCAATTGATCTAACTTTTGCTGCGCATCTTCATAAGCATTTGGCTGTGCTGTATCGGCATGAACAATTAAAAACAGAGTATCTTTAAGGTTATCAAAGACAATGACCGTTTTTGATAGCATTAACCACAAATCCGGCAATGTAATTGGATCAGCCGCAGGAACATTTTTTAAACGTGGCTCTATGTAGCGAACTGCATCATAACCTAAATAACCAACCAGCCCGCCCGTAAAACTTGGCAAGTCTGGTAAAAGCTCAGCTGGTGGAACTGTAAATTGCTTCTGGAATTCACGAATATATTCAAATGGATCTAGACAATCTTCTTGTGTGACCGAACCATCAGCATGCTGTATAGATAAAACGCCAGCATTACATGAAAAAACTGTCGACTCACCTAAACCAATCATGGAGTAGCGCGCCCAGTTTTCACCACCTTCAACCGACTCAAATAAATAAGCTTGTTTTTGCTCCTTAAAACGAGCAAAAACAGATAAAGGTGTTTCCGTATCTGCCAAACGCTGACGATAAACTGGAATAGTGTTGTAACCTGATGCTTTAAGCTGTTCGAATTGCGCTAAAGTAGTCATGAATTTTTCTCTAATATGGTTTCGATTTAAAAGTGTGTTTTTCTAGTTTCGATTTAGACACGCCATCGAAAAACCATACGCTTATTCATGCTGATCTCCATTTCACTCATTAGATAATTAACTCAGCCAAACTATCAACCACTTGCTGAGGTTTGCAATCATAGATATTTTCTCCATGATTATAGCCATAGCTAACCACAATACAATCAATTCCCGCACGACGCGCAGCCTCAATATCATTACTTGAATCGCCAATCATTAATGATTGTGACGCAGATATTTTTAGACTTTGCATGCAATGCAACAAAGGTAATGGATGTGGCTTTCTCTCTGGCAAGCTATCGCCTCCAAGTACAACTTGAAAATAAGAAGAAAGTTCTAATGCATCAAGTAACCCTTGAGCAAGTTGCACAGGCTTATTGGTAACACATGCCATATGTATATTCAAAGTTTTACAATGCTTTAAAAACTCAGTTACACCAGGATAAATTTGAGTATTCACACAAAGTTCAGCACCGTATATGTCAACAAATTTCTGCAAGAGAACTTTATGCTGTTCAGCATCTAATTTTCCAAAAATATGTAAAAGAACACTTTCACAAAGTTTTGAAGCTCCCTTACCCACCCATTCTCGAATCTGAGCTTCTGTTACCAAAGGCCAACCGAGCGCTTCTAAACTTAAATTCATAGACCGATACAAATCAGCAGCAGAATCAACCAGTGTTCCATCTAGATCAAATAAAATTAAATCGCGCTTACTTAGGTGTGCAACAGACATCTTTTTCTTCTCAAAATTAAAAAGGCATGCTTTTAGCATGCCTTGATTGTAAAAGCAGCAACGGATTATTTAAAGAACAACCATGCCAATAAAGCTAAAATTACTAAAATAATAATAGTGATTAAACCAACTGAGGCATTTTTCTGTTGCTCTTTTTCTTCAGCAACACGAGAAACAGGCTCCTCAAAGGCAACAGGTGATGGTTGTTTTACATTGACATCCACACCCTCTGGAATAGGTGCAGGCTTTGGTATAGAAACATTCTGTGGCATACCATCACGACGAACTTCTGTTTCTGCAGCACGCTCTGCAAGACTTGGCATTCCTTGATCACTTAAGTCTTGTGTTAGTGCAGCAGTTTGCGCTGGTTCTGCTTCGATTTCGGGTAAATCTAATATTTCTTTCGCAGGCGATAATACAGAAAATTTAAAGCTAGCAAATTGAACAATATCACCATCATGCAGCTGTTTTTCTTGCTCAATACGAATATCGTTTATGAATGTACCATTTGATGAATTAAGGTCTTGCACCCATAGCAATTGATCTTTTAAAAGCAATGCAGCGTGGCGACGTGAAATTTCAGCGGCTTGCAACAATACATCAGCATCTTGATGGCGCCCGACTAACATATCACGATCAACACTAATTTCTTGGCCAGTAATTTCGCCAGTAATTGCTTGTAATTTCCAAGTCATGCGTATGTCCTATTCATTTTTTATCAATCATAACATGCTACTACGGTGCTGTGCTTGGACGCAGTGTCGTTGTTGTTACGGTATTTTTAGTACGATTAACTTCAGGTTCAGGCAACTGTAATGTTTGTCTTTGAACCGATGGCTCTACAGCTACAGGTGTTGTTACGGTCGAGCTTTTGCCACCTGAAGGAACCTGCTGATAATTTTTTGGCTGAGAGGTAATGTTTGGCGGAGTCATTTTTTGATTATAGACATCATCAACCTGTTCAGGCAATTTGGCAAAGTTGCCATTTCTATCCATCGCCAATTGCAAGCTGTAAAGCTGGTTGTAGCGCTGCTGCGACAAACGGCGCACATCATTCGCATCACCCACAATTGTTGGATGAATAAAAACAAGAAGATTACGCTTCGTATTACTTCTACTGTCTGATCGGAATAATCTACCTACATATGGAATACTGCTTAACCCAGGAATACCTTGACGACTCAGCTCAACATCATCAGACACCAAACCACCTAAAACAACTGTTTGTCCATGTTCGGCCAATACAGCAGTTTTAATCGCACGTTTATTGGTAATTAAATCGGCAGCTTGCCCTTTACTAGTCTGAACATTCGAAACTTCTTGCTCTACTTCAAGACGGACCGTACCGCCTTCACCAATATGTGGAACAACTTTTAATGTCACACCCACATCTTTACGTTCAACAGTTGTATATGGATTGATACCTGTACTATTCGTAGTGACCGAACCTGTTACAAATGGAACGTTCTGACCAACAACGATATAAGCCTCTTCATTATCCATCGTCACAATAGATGGGGTCGACAATAAGTTTGATTTAGTGTTGCTTTTGAGAGCTTGAATCAAGGCACCGTAAGCCTTACGGGAATTCTCAAAATTACCCAAGGCCAAAGTTGCACCGTTACCTTTATTAGC
>NZ_JZFB01000008.1:4670-6754 GCF_001188385.1 Acinetobacter sp. V2
AAATAACCAGCAGCAATAGAAGATAAACTAGCACCAACATTACTAAAGCTAAGCAAACCAATCCCACTAGATAAATCGCCTAGCGCCCATTGGATTCCAAGTTGATCCGCATCATCCCCTGAAACTTCAATAATTGCAGCTTCAATCAGAACTTGCTGACGTCGAACATCAAGCTGCTGAATAGCAGATTCAATTTCGCGCATTAATTGAGGATCGGCCTTAACCACTAACGAGTTTTGGGCATTATCCGCAATAATGCTCACACCATTTTGGCTAAAGCTAGAGATACTGTTCTGATTACTATTATTTGAATTACCATTTAGGTTAATAGATGGCGTAGAAATTGAACTACCATTTGAACCAGAGGTATTTGAACTGGAATTTTGGTTATTACCCATCAAATTATTGATCGGATTCGATGAGTTAGAAGAATTATTGCTATTTGACGAAGAAACAGCTTGTCCTGTTACGAGGCCTTGTAAAATCTCAGATAAGTTTTTTGCACTAGCATATTTTAATCGAAAAACTTTTAACCCGCCTAAGCGATCTGCTGAAGGTACATCCAGCATTTCGATCATGTGGCGAATACGTTTACGTGTTTCAGGGTCGCCCTTTACTAAAATACGATTTGTTCGGTTGTCTGCAATAATACGGATACGGGCTCCGTTAAAATCTTTAGATGCCCCCGTAGCGCTCATCGCCTCAAGTTGAGTAATGATTTCTTCCGCTTGGCTCGATTGAAGACTTATTGCCTCAATATCATTTTGGCCTGTACCATCTAGATTACGAATGATATTTTCAAGTTGGTAGATATTTGCAGCTCGGTCCGAAACAATCAGCGCATTAGTGCCTGCTATCGCAGCCATATGTGCAAATTGTGGCATTAAAGGGCGAAGTGCTGGAATTAAATCATTTGGATTTGTATTTTCAAGCCAAATGACTCGAGTGACGATTTGATCACCACGCAGTCTATTTCTAGAATCGTAAGGAATTCCCGAATTCTTAACATTACTATCTGGCACAAGTTTGATGGTGTTCCCTGAAGGAATTGCCACCACCCCATTTACATTTAAAACCCCAAGAAATAGATCATAAACTTCATCTTTATTAAGGGGTTTATTCGATATTACTGTGACATTGCCACGCACTCGCGGATCTACTGCAAAGTTTTTCCCCGTAATGTCTGCAACTTCATTAATAAATGCAGTTAAGTCAGCATCACGTAAATTGATCTTCCATGTCTGGGCATAGACGCTGCTGCTCACTGTCGCAATCAATGGGGCTGCTGCAAGTAATGCCCAAAGTGGACGTTGATGATTCAATAAAGCCATAACTTGCGATAATTCCTAACTCTTATGGTGACGTGTTATCACTAAAAATTTTGTTGTATGGTCATCACTTGATCACCACGTTTTATTTCTAATTTCACTTGCCCAGCTCGACGAGCCTGTTCAAGTAACTGCACATCCGTTTGTCCTTGCCCAACCGTTTGACCGTTTAAAGAAACAATTCGGTCACCCGGCCTTAAACCTAACTTATTTCTAAGCGCAGTGGGTGTACGTTCTGTAACTTCAAAACCTTCACTTGAGTTCCCGCTTACACCCATATCACGTAGATATTGTTCACGGTTCCCCTGCATTTGCTGAATAGCCTGTCCTAACGCCTCTTGAGTCGTATTAATAGGTGCCGATGACTGAGGCGCAGTCGCAGTTGGTTGTGAGGCATCTGGCGTCATAGGTTGATATAAACCGTTTGGCAAACCTTTAAACTGAAGCTCACGCGTACTTCCATTACCTTGACGTAATATTACGTGATCCCAATAAACTTCTGCCAACTGATAAGAGGTAGAACCTATTGTTTCTCCCACCCGATACCGGTCAGCAGTATTATCAAGCTTAATAACAGCCGAAGAAAAACGGTTCGGATAACCCAGCATCACACCTTGTAATTCTAGGTTGACATTTTCCTGAGCTGCATTGGCTGAAGGTTCATTAAAAAGCGAAAAAGTACTAATGTTAGGAATTTGTGGTTGCTGTGATCCTAACTCTACCCGATCAAACTGCATCATTTGAGGAGGTGCAATC
>NZ_JZFB01000008.1:6796-7156 GCF_001188385.1 Acinetobacter sp. V2
GAATTAAAACGGCAAATACAACCACACTTAACCGATCTAATTTTTGCCATTGTAGGTGCTGTAATTTCTCAATCCACACTTTCATTAGTTACCCCCTTGTATTAAGGGCTGACGAGAACTAATGACAAATGTATCTAAACCAGCTTTTCCATCATAAGATGGAATATTCAGTAATAATCTTTGCGTAAGCTGCACATCAAGCATCATGTTGGCATCTAATAAAAGATTCGCCATTTTTTGACTGCGTTGATCACGTATATCAACTTGTAATTGACCGTTTTGATCCGTTAGTTGCCCATTTAAAGAGGGCATATTCATCCGGTCTTGACGATCACCAATATTATAAATTAAAGCACCGCC
>NZ_JZFB01000008.1:7201-12231 GCF_001188385.1 Acinetobacter sp. V2
TCTTTTTTATAATTAAAATTAATATCTTTTAACTGGATACTATTCACAGGCCATTGCCAGTTCACAATTTGTTTTAATGTTTCAGGCGCAACCTGACCATTCATAGCTTTTACAATTACTTTTTTACCCACGCCATAGCCCATTACCCCAGATAATTGGGTATTTCCACTATGGATATCTACATCAGCAGCGAACCGTAATAAAAACAGGTCAAGAGGTCTAGTTTTCCAATGAATCGAGCCTCTCAAAGTACCACGCCGCCAATCTGCTTGGCCTTGCCAGATATTTCCACTTACATTGTGTAGAGTTTGATTATTCTTTGAAAATTTAGAAATTAGCCACGTCGCCGGGATCTGTAAAATAATAAAAATTAAAAATGCAATGAGTGCAAATAACCACCACTTCCATTGCTTAGACTTTTTCTTCATTCAGCCTTACCAACATGCAAATTATCGTCCTTATTTTGAGAGTAGCTCCCTAGTCTGACATTATGCATACTTTTTCAACATCGCCAATTCACTTCATATAAAAAAACCAAGCAATCGGGCTTGGCTTCGGTATTAAGACTATAAGTTGAACGTATGACAAAATCATGAAAACCTAGTGCTAAAAGAACTAAATGCAAATTTGATCTCAACAATCTATTTAAAGATGAATTTAAACACCCAATTTCTTAAATAATTTTCAAAACACACTTTAGTTATTTTATGCATAAAAAAACCAGGCAAATCTGCCTGGCTTTTTAAATCGGCAATACGATTAGATTAAGAAATCTTCAAGTTTTGCGCCTTTTTCAATTTCAGCAACTAACCAACGTGGTTGTTTACCACGGCCAGTCCAAGTCTCTTCAGAATTGTTTTTGTTGCGGTAACGTGGCTCAACAGATTTACGTGTTGTTTTCTTACGTTTTTGAGCACCAAACTCAAGAAGTTGTTCAACACTAAAACCTACATTTTCAGCGATCTCGATAATTTGATTATAAGCATCTTCGATTGCTTGATCTTTTTTACTTGCAATTAAAGCTTCCGCTTCTTCTTGTAAGCGTTTTAACTCTTCAACAGATAATTCACTGATATCCGGTTTCATTAATAAATACTCCAGTCTTACAGACAATTCAAAATAATACAGACAAAATTTAAAAACATAAAATCAAGACCAATATTATTTATAATCTATTCAATAAGCAATAGTTTGAAAGCCGTGTTCATCAGAATAACTAAAAAAATTACCTTTTAATTACATTATCAATTATAAATGAAATATATTTTATTAATATTTATTTAAGATAAATGTATTAAGTCATGCCCAAAAGATTTTTCTAGCTCAATAATTTTTTGTTTTATTTCCTGAGGTATTTCACATTTTCGTTCTGTTAATTTATCTACGCAGACCATAACCGCTTCACCAGTAGCCACGATTTGTTGTTGTGTCTCGCTCCATAATATATAAGCCATACGGAATGCACTATTACGGAGCTCTTCCACGCGAACACCGACTTTCAATACATCTGGATAAAAAACTGGCTTTAAATATTTACACTGACTTGAGGCTACAACGGTATATAATTGTGGCGTTAATATATTTATAGCTTCCATATATAAAATACGTGAGCTTTCAATATATCGATAATATTGTACATTATTGACATGACCGAAAGCATCCATATCTCCCCATGCGACTTTCTGTTCATATATTATCGGATAGACAGACAGTTCTTTCATTTTCGCCTCATATTTTAAATTTTAAAAAATTCGCATCATTTTCAAAGATTAGGTTTAACTGTTTGATTAATACTTCATCTTCATTAAGCGTAGACTTAATACGTAAATAGCTCATTAAAATATTATCTGGATATAATGATAATAATGTTTCAGCTTCTGCTTGACGTCCAGTTGCCATATAGACATGCCATTTTGCAAAGGTTAAAACAGGCAAATTCATATATTGATTTTCAAACTCGATAATTTTTTCTTCGACATCTGCATAGTCTGGGACTTGTTTAAGCAGTTGTTGCTGAAACCACAGATAAAACACTTCTGGATCGAACTGTTCTTTTAATAAGTGTAGTGTTAAGGCTGCGTGCTGCATGCTCATATCAGGCATACGCGCCAATAGTTTGAGCCATAACAACTTACTGCTATAAGGTCGAGTTTGAATTTCAGACTCTAAATCTAGATAACGTTGTTGCAAAGCATGCAGATCATCAATAGAAGCTTCATCAAACTGCTGAAGGAGTTGCTGTAACCATAAATCACGGTGCTCAGCATCTAGCAAACCATACTTCATTGACCGTAAATACACCCATGGGTGTTGCAGCGCCAATTGCCCCCATAACGCTGTTAATCGTTGCTGGTAGGCTGTTTCTATTTCCTCGAGCCAAGGCGATAACTGATGCTGGTATAAAAACTCAAGATGAGTTAATGCACGTTCAGCTTCGTTTTGGGCTAAAAAGATTTCGATTCGTTCTAATTCTGCCAATTCAAATGCCATAGGCGGTGATTGATCTAAAGCAGCCAATGCTTTTGGATAGTCCCCACTTAAAACCAGGAATTTGGCATCAATAATATTTTTTAAAAGCGCGGACTGAGTAAAAACACGTTCAATAAATACACGTTGATCTTCGGCGGCCTCTAATAACCAGACAATACCTAATTGTTCATAGGGATGAAGGTTTTTAAACTGGAAGATGTTTTCACTTTTCCTCTGCTCGCGAGAGGAATAACGTTTAACCCAAAGCCATATAAGTTGAGCAATAAAACTCATGACCACAAAAGCAAGGGTTAATCCCCAGACATTTGTTTGCAACTGCAGTTGTCGCCAGTAGATGTAGACATACCCCATTCCATAGCCATAACTCAATAAAGCTAAAGCGGCAAAGAGTATTAAACTAATTACGAAATAAACCGACAGGAGGTGTTTCATATCTCCTCCTTATGAGCCAATTAGACCAAGTGTAGATAATTTAGGAACAGGCACTATCGATAAATGTGCCACTTTAGCAATACGTTTTTTTAACTGTTGACTCGTTGCATCAGGCATTTCATCTAGCTTTTGCATCACAGATTGCAACTCGTTTTGGTACTCTGTCATTTTGCCTTGATTAAGTGCCTGTTCAGCAATTAATAGTCTTAATTGCACTTCTTTGAGTACCACACTTCGATTCATTAAATTAATAGACGGCGTTTCTACTTTTTCTATGCGGAACCATTTTTTCCACCAAGACACAGACTCGGATTGATCCATCTCAAGCTTAGGCTGAGCTAAAGCTTGCTGAATATTTTTATCAATCGTCTGTAATAAATCGTCGATCAATTGATGGCGCTGATTTTGGGCCAAACTGAATTGTTGAACTGCTTGCTTATCCTGCTCAAGCGATTGATTCAAGCTATGTTGCAATGCAGGTGCAATTTCATAGTGTGCAAGGGATTGCTGCAACTGATTTAATTGATCAACTGCATAAATCAATTGCTGCTGATCAATTGCAAATTGAATTAAATCTAACTTTTGTTTAATTAAAACTGTAGGAGCAATACCTGCTGGTGGAGCATCCGGATGAGCTACTGAACTTACTTTATTACCAGTATTTACAGGTTGATTCTGTAGTTGTCGCTGTAAAGCAACCAATTGATCATTTAGATTGGCATAGTGCTGTTCTGATTGAAGCAGACTTTGCTTAAGCTCGGGAACAGTACGAGAAATTTGCCACATATCGTAACTGAGCTTAGCCAACCAAGCCATGCCCAGTAAAATGATGATAGAAACAAGTTTTCTCATACGAATCCTTATAATGCCTGAATGTGATGAATCATCCCCGAAGGCGATAAATTTTCAAGTTGAATAATGTGAAAATGAGCCTGTTGTTGATCGCGACATTCTTTAACAATTTGAAAAAGACGTGGTCCTAAAACCAAATATACACAATCAGGTTGTGCATTATTTTTTAAACAAAGCTCTAACCAATATTTCCAGCTGGCCTCACTGGTAATTAAGACCAGCCATTTGTGTAAATTATAATTTGAATTCTGTGTCAGATGTTTGAATGTAGAATATGAGGTTTCTGGGCATTGCCGATGATATAAAACGAAATTTAAAATCTGAATGCCTTGCTGCTGCAAAGTTTCCATCATAAATTGACGGCCACCCTCTCCTCGCCAGAAAGCGACACTACCGTCCTGCTTCATATTATGAAGAATCGGTAGGTTTAACATTCCCTCAGAAGTTTCCACATCTGGAATATGTACGTCAACGGCATATTCATGAAGGCGATTAGCAGTAGCCTGCCCGACCGCAATCCACTGAATATGTTTTAAGTTATCTAGCTTTAAACCACTTTGTATTAAGTACTGCATACCTACATCAACAGCAGTTGGGCTGACCACAACAATAGCTTGTGCTTTGACTAATTGTTGGTAAAGCTGAAGTAAGTGTTCGGAAAAGGGTTTAGCAACGAGTTCTAAAAGAGGTAAAGACTCAACCTGATAACCTTCATTTTGCAAAGCATCTGTTAATTCAGCTGCACGAGAATCAGGTCGAGTATTAATAAAAAACATGGTTTAGTAAAGAGCCTTTAATAGCTCGCCCGCACCTTGATCAAGTAAGTTTCGAGCAAGGTTTTCACCCAGTTGATGAGCATTGCTAGCGTCATCTGTCAGTTCAGCACGTAATAATGTTTGCCCATCAGGACTTCCGACACGACCTTCAATATGGATTTGTCCATTTTGTAGTGTGGCATAACCTGCAATTGGAACCTGACAACCACCTTCAAGATAGGCATTAAAAGCACGCTCAGCACGAACACAAACATCTGTTTCTTCGTGCAATAGTGGTTGAATTAAAGCTAATACATCTTGGTCAGCTGCACGGCATTCCAAGCCCAATGCACCTTGACCCACCGCAGGCAAACTAATGTCTGGTGTTAAACAATGACGAATGCGTTCTGACAATCCTAAACGCTTCAAACCAGCGCTAGCTAAAATAATAGCGTCATATTGACCATCATCTAGCTTCGCTAAACGTGTACCAACATTTCC
>NZ_JZFB01000008.1:12273-19643 GCF_001188385.1 Acinetobacter sp. V2
ATTTGAGATTTACGGCGTAAACTTGAGGTGCCCACTTTTGCACCTTGAGGTAAGTCGGCAAATTTTTCAAATTGATTTGAAACGAACGCATCTAATGGATCTTCACGTTCACAAATTACTGCCAAGCTTAGACCTTCTGGCAAAGCCATCGGGACATCTTTCATTGAATGTACAGCTAAATCTGCACGCCCATCTAAAAGTGCTGCTTCTAACTCTTTAACAAACAGCCCTTTCCCACCAATTTTTGCTAAAGGCGTATCTAAGATTTTATCGCCTTGCGTGACAAATTTAACCAACTCCACCGTTAAATCTGGGTGAAGCTCCTCTAATCGGGCACGAATATATTCTGCCTGCCAGAGAGCAAGTGGGCTTTGTCGTGTAGCAATTTTCAAGGTTTTCATAAATTCAAGTATGGGCTGGTCAAACAATACACCCTAAACTTAACTTGATCCCTTAAAATTGCAAGTAAAATCTCGCACGCCCAAGATAACTCTTTTTAACTTTAGAGCTGATGAATCCGCTCTCTAAGCATAGATAAATGTCGACGACTCACCGAAAGCCGCTCATCTAAGCCACGTAAACGAACCTGATATTGCCCAGAGCTAACGAGCTCCAGTCCATCTAAATATGCAACTGCAACTAAGGCATTTCGGTGAATACGAATAAATTGATCTGCAAATTCGGTTTCAAGCTCTTTTAAAGTTTCATCAATTAATACACTGCCATTTTGATGACGCACCGTGACATATTTTTGATCGGCTAGAAAATAATAGATATTTTCAACTGGAATTAGCTCAACCCCACGATAGGTTTTTGCAGCAATTTGATGTCGTTGTGTTTTTAGATCATGTAAAAAATCATGTTGTGGTAAAGCATTGAGCTGTGCTTGAGTAAGCTGAGTCAATTGACTAAAAACTTGTTCAAGTTCTTGAGGATCAATGGGTTTAAGAAGATAAGCTTGAGCTTGAGACTTAAATGCTTCTAACGCATGTTGGTCATAGGCCGTACAAAATACAATCGCAGGTCGAGGATTGAGCTGACTTATCTGTTCCGCACAGACGAGACCATTCATACCTGGCATTTGAATATCAAGTAAAATTACATCCGGTTGATGAAGCCGCGCCTGTTCCAAGGCTTCTTGTCCATGATGAGCCGTTGATACAACTTCATGTCCCATCTTTGAAACTAAACGTGATAATCGCTCCACTGCAAGTGGTTCGTCATCACAAATCAGCACCTTCATTCATCCTCCTTGTCACCGTTAACTTGATCCATTTTTTTATGGTTAACTCTGACTAACTTATTATTTTGTTTGATATTGATAGCTCATAATGGTGGTATATAAGGTTTCACCTTTATAAACCTGAAATCTTACGGAACTCCCATAATATGCTTTCAGGCGCTGCTTAACATTTTCAAGCGCGATTCCATGCCCTTTCCTTGAATTTATTGTATCGTCTGTATATGGGTTGGTAATGACTATACTGACCTGATTTTGCAATATTTCAACCAATACCCCTATGGTTGCCTTACCCATCATTGGTTCTACCCCATGAAAAATACTATTCTCTAACAAAGGTTGTAATGTCAATAAAGGAATGGTGATCTGTTTGAGTTGCACAGGTGAAAGCTCGATTTTCCAATCTACTTTTAAGCGCTCTCCCAAACGGACCTGTTCAATCATTAAATATTGTTTACTTAGCTCGATTTCTTCATGCAGACTCACCAATTTCAATTCTTGGAAGCTGGCACGAAATAAACGTGACAGGCTAATGAGCATGCTTTCTGCTTTATCTGGATCTATCGCAATTAAACTGACTACATTATTTAGACTATTAAATAAAAAATGTGGATGAATTCGCGCTTGCATGGCCTGAATACGGGCATTTAATTCTGCATATTGCTGATGTAACCATTGTTCTCTGACATATAAATAACGTAGGCAGAAAGCCCCGAGTAATATTCCATAGCTTAGATATAAAGGCACATTGGTAAAATAAATGCTCCAGCCCTGCGTTAATGACACATGTTTATTTAAAAGACCAAACTGAAAAAAATTACTCATTAAAGTGGTTAAAACAACAATACCTTGCAACATGATAAAGCCAATAGCCAAGGCAAACTCTTGACGTAAGCTGCCAAAAAAAGCTTGAAAGCGTTCAACCAATGCAAAAAAGGACAATATTACCCAGTTAATAAAAACGATGTATTGAAAAAGCCTTCCCCCGCTCAAGGCTTGCCAAGACTGTGCTTCAGCCAATGCTAAGACCAGAGCCAAAACATTACTTGCGATAATTAATTCGAATAAGTGTTGCCAACGCCCGTTTTTCGTAAAAAAATAGGAGAAATTTTGATTTCGGTATGCTGTAGGAAACAACTTTGTTTGTTGAGCTTCGGCAAGTGATATACTCTTTTTTATTTTACTGAGCCACCATGACCACATCTTCAAATCCCCCTAATTCAGTAACCCCAGACCAAACCTCAGGTATGTGGGGTGGTCGTTTTTCTGAAGCGACGGACGCTTTTGTAGCCGAATTTACCGCCTCTGTTCAGTTTGACCAACGTTTTTATAAACAAGACATCGCTGGTTCGATTGCGCATGCTACCATGCTTGCGAAAGTTGGCGTACTCACAGAAGCAGAACGCGATGACATTATTGAAGGTTTAAGCACCATTCGCTCAGAAATTGAGGCTGGAAACTTTGAGTGGCGCATCGATCTTGAAGATGTTCACATGAACATTGAATCACGTTTGACTCAACGTATTGGCATTACAGGTAAAAAATTACACACAGGCCGTAGCCGTAACGATCAGGTTGCAACTGATATTCGTCTTTACCTGCGCGACGAAATTGATGATATTTTAAAATTATTAGAACGTTTACAAAAAGGCTTGTTAGGCTTGGCTGCCAAAAATGTAAATACCATTATGCCGGGCTTTACACACCTACAAACTGCTCAGCCTGTGACTTTTGGTCATCACTTGTTAGCATGGTTTGAAATGTTGATTCGTGACTCTGAACGTCTTCAAGATTGTCGTAAGCGCGTTAACCGCATGCCACTTGGTTCAGCTGCTCTTGCGGGTACAACTTATCCAATTGACCGCGCATATACAGCAGAGCTTTTAGGGTTTGAAGCTGTATCTGAAAACTCTCTTGATGCTGTATCTGACCGTGACTTTGCCATCGAATTTAATGCAGCTGCTGCACTTATCATGATGCATTTATCACGTATGTCTGAAGAACTGATTCTTTGGACTTCTGCACAGTTCAAATTTGTGAACATTCCTGACCGCTTCTGTACTGGTTCTTCAATTATGCCGCAGAAGAAAAATCCAGATGTTCCAGAGCTAATCCGTGGTAAATCTGGCCGTGTATTTGGTGACTTAATTAGCTTGCTTACGCTCATGAAAGGTCAACCATTGGCGTACAACAAAGACAACCAAGAAGACAAAGAACCTTTATTTGATGCAATCGATACGGTTCGTGGTTCACTCATGGCTTTCGCAGATATGATTCCTGCATTGGTTCCAAATATTGAAATCATGCGTGAAGCTGCACTTCGTGGCTTCTCAACAGCAACCGATCTTGCTGACTACCTAGTGAAAAAAGGCGTTGCGTTCCGTGATGCTCATGAAATTGTAGGTAAAGCTGTTGCATTAGGTGTTGCTGAAGAAAAAGATTTATCTGAGTTAACACTTGAGCAATTACAACAATTCTCTGACTTAATTACAGCAGATGTATTTGATAAAGCCTTAACACTAGAAGCTTCTGTAAATGCACGTGATCATATTGGCGGAACTTCACCAAAACAGGTTGAAGCTGCGATTGCTCGTGCCCATACACGTTTAGAACAGTTATACGCTTAAGGATAAACCATGAGTCGACAAGTTTTTTGCCGCAAATATCAAAAGGAAATGGAAGGCCTAGACTTCGCTCCTTTTCCTGGTGCTAAAGGCCAAGATTTTTTTGAAAATGTTTCTAAGCAAGCATGGCAAGAATGGTTAAAACACCAAACTACGCTGATTAATGAAAAACGCTTAAACGTGTTTGAACCAGATGCGAAGAAGTTCCTTGAAGAACAACGTGAGAAGTTCTTTAACAATGATGAAAGCGTAGAAAAAGCTGAAGGCTGGAAACCAGAATAATCGGTTTGTTTTAGCTTCTTCATTATTAAAAAAGGCGGGCCCTATACACATAGACCCGCCTTTTTTTACGTGAAACTTACACAAGCATAAAAAGCCTTACATAGAGCGAACAGGACTCTACATGACATCAAAAAGCAAAGAACTTAATATCAATTCATAGCAAGAAGAACACGATCCCTGTCGTGTTTATGCACTTAATTTTCTGTCCTGAACTTCCCCCCAAAGTTCGGGACATTTTTTTATCTATTATTTTTAAACAAATAAAAAAAGGCCTTGTTTCAAACAAGGCCTTTCAATATTTTAGCTCAAAATTACTTTTCGTGGACTTTAGCTTCAATTTCTTCAATTTTAGTATGACGAGCATCAAAGCCTTTTGCCATATAAATAACTTGCTCAGCAATGTTACGTGCATGGTCACCGATACGCTCCAAAGAACGTAGAACCCACATGACGTTAATTACACGAGCAATATGGCGTGGATCTTCAATCATATAGGTCATTAATGTGCGCGTTGCTGACTGATATTCACGGTCGATGTCAGCATCGGCTAAAAGTACACGTAAAGCTTGATCTGCATCTAAACGTGCAAAAGCATCAAGTGCATCATGAATCATGACACGAACTTGGTTACCAATATGACGTGTTTCCATGTAGCCACGCGGTGAACCACCCTCTTCACAAAGGTTCTGTGCAATACGGGCAATTTTTGCAGCTTCATCCCCAATACGCTCAAGGTCAGTATTGGCTTTACTCATGGCAATAACCATACGCAAGTCAATCGCTGCTGGATGACGACGCGCCAAAATTAGCGTCAAGCCTTCATCAATATCACGTTCATATTGATTGACTGCATTATCTTTAAATTGAACATCAATCGCTAAATTTGCGTCTGTATCAAGCAAAGAATGAATTGCATTTGCGACCTGTTGTTCGACCAAGCCACCCATGGTCATAAACTTTGTGTTTACATCTTGCAAATCTTCATTAAATTGAGAAGAAATATGATGGGTTAACACCGGATTACTTGGACTCAAGGGAAGCCTCCAACATGATGGCGCAGGAATAAAATGATTGAGCATTAAAACACAGCAATCATTAAGTTTTTATGACAAAATTAAATTTCAGATAAAAGCATTTTATTACTGATAAGTTAACCAGCTATTAAGCTCAACCAGATCTTTTTCACCGAGTTGGCCTACCGCAGCTTTTAAACGAAGCACATTCAATAAATAGTCATATTGAGCATTAAGATAATCCTGTTTTGCAGAAAAAGCATTACGCTGGGCCAATAAAACATCAACCATACTTTTTAAGCCTTCGTTATAGCTCGCTTTCGAGGCTTGCGAAACTAAGGAAGATGAATCCATTGCAGCTTTTCTTGCTTCGAGTTTAGCTTGGTCTGTATCGACCTGCATAAAGGCACTTTTTACATCGACATTGGCACGGCGGATGGCCGCATCAAGTTGAGCCTGAGCTTTACTGGCTTCTACAGTCGCTTTTTTAATTGATGTTCGAGTGCGCCCGCCATTAAATAAATTCCAGTTCATTTCTACCCCCACCTGATCAAATTTTCCGTCAGTCGAAATAAGAGTCTCTGGGGTCTGTTTGGTATAACCATAGCTCGCCACAGCATCTATTTGAGGATAAAGCGCGGCTTTTTCCACACGGCGCTGATCTTCACTATATTGTTGCTGTAAACGGGCTTGCTGGATCTTTAGATTTTTTTGCTGGGCCAAAGAAATCCAATCATTAAGCTCTGCTGGATAAGGCTTTTGAAAACTAAAGTCACTTCGTAATACAGCAAGCTTATCTTGATAAGAACCAATATATTCAGACAACTGTTCTTGGGCTAAAAGTAATTGAACATTGGTTGAAATGCGATTGGCTCTGGCATTTTGGTATTGAGCATTTGCTTCACTCACATCACTACGCGCCACCAAACCTTCTTTGAGTTTGGCATTCATCATATTCAGCTGCTCAAGCAAAGCTTTTTCTTCTTGTAGGTATGCAACACTCAATGCCTGCTGACGCAACACATTAAAATAGGCTTCTGCTACATTTAAAACATGATCTTGTTTTTGCAGTCTTAAGGTAATTTCACTTAAGGCAACCGAAGTTTTAACTTGCTTATAACCTTCCCAAGCATCCATTCGAAATAATGGCTGACGTGCTGTTAAGGTCGCTTGGCGAGTCGTTGAGGTATTACTTACCAAAGCATCAGAAAGACCTGCTTGATCAACACCCGGAAAGTTTGAACGCTTTACCGTTTGTCGATTACGCGTAATGTTTCCAGACAGTGTAACGGTGGGTAATAACGCTCCCGTTGCCAAGCCTAAATTAAGTTGATCTGCTTCAAATTGTTGTTGATTGGCTTGCCATGTCGGATCATTTTGTTTTGCACGCTCATAAGTCTCAACCAAATCTAGAGCAAAACTCGAAGATGCAAAACTCCAAAGGCCAACAGCGACCATTAATTTTATTTTCATTGTTCAAATCAACGATAAAACTTGCCTTTAAGACTAAGAAAAATTCGAATCAAACTCAAGCCATTAAAAGTTTTAGTTTTTTTAAGCGTTTTCAGTTTTTGACAATATTAAAATACAAATAAAAATCAAAAGCATGCCTATCCAACCCAACCATGAAACATGCTCACCCACCAACACAATGGCAAAAATCGCAGCAACTAAAGGTTCAAATAAAGTTAAGGTCGTCGCTTTGCTGGCATTTACTGTTTTTAGTCCAAAACCGAAAAGTAGATAACCCAAAAACATAGGAATTAGCATCATATAACCAGCCACAAGTAAATTGGTTGAGCTTTGTAATAACCCACCACCTGTAACCAACAAAGTAGGAAGCAAAATAACTGCCCCACCACCCATAATCATGCCCATTGCAGCTTTAGAGGCAACACCTCGATCTATTAATCTTTTTGCAGCCCATGAATAAAGTGAATAAGTTGTAGCTGCGACAAGCCCAAGAAAAATACCGAAGTATTTATTCCATTGATTTGTACCGTCTAGAACCGCATGACTTTCACCCATCGACAACATTGTTACGCCAAGCACACCGCAAATAAAACTTAGAAACCAGATAGCAGACAAAGCTTTGCGATCAAAAAAACGCTCTAAAATTGCTGCGATCAGTGGAGCAGAACCAATTGAAACCACAGTGCCAATCGTAATGCCTGCATAATGCATTGAAGAATAAAAAGCCAAAGGATAAAT
>NZ_JZFB01000008.1:19681-36781 GCF_001188385.1 Acinetobacter sp. V2
TTATAAATTGTCGGTTTTCACGTATCGCTCGTGATGCAACCAAAGCTTGTAAAAGACCGCCTCCGCCCATCGCTACGGCACCAATAGCGAGTGGGCCAAGTGTTGGTGCAAATGCGGCCGCAGTACCTGTTGTTCCCCACAAAACAGAGGCAACTAAAATCGCGATTGTGCCTCCATAACTACTATTTTTAATGAGGCTAATCATGTGGGCATTCTCTATTTAAAATATCTTCTGCCATTTGTTTTGCTAATAGAAGTTGACGACTGTTTCCTTCTAAGCCTGCTCTTGCCATAGAACCTTCTAAAAGAAAAGAAAGCTGCGTAGCCACATAGCTAATCCGCTGTGAGTCTGGTATCAATTTTTTTAAATGTTCAGCAACAATAGCCTCGACTTCTTCTTTATGCTGTCTTACCGAACTTCGCCCTGCACTATTTGCAGGAAACTCAGCCGCAGCATTCAATAACCCACAACCTCGAAAGCCTTTTTCATAGGCAAATTCCGCATGGTCTTGATAGGCATCAAATACGGCCAAGATGGCTTGTTTCACTGTTTTTATTTTTTCTAAACGCTTTTGATAAAGGTCTAGCCATTCTTGATGGCGCGCAGCAATGTAGGCATCGACAAGCTCACCTTTTGAAGAAAAATTATTATAAAGCGACATCTTAGCAACATCTGCTTTAGCCGTAACCGAGTTAATTCCAGTTGCAGTAATGCCATCGTTATAAAACAAAGTTGAAGCGGCATCGAGAATTTTCTGTCTTGCTGTTTTATCATTCATAGCTTTAATTTGAGTAGACCGACCTACCTAATAATAAAGATTTCTAACAATGATGCAATCTTTTTCCGAGTTATAATTTGAGCAATATTCACTTTGATAAAAATACAATGATGAAAAAAGTTCTAATGATGAGTATGTGCAGCGCACTACTTTTAGCTGGATGTAATAAAACATCAGAGCAAGATCAGACTGTATCTAAAGATCAAAAATCAACTGAGCAAAAGACCGCTCAAAAACAAGACAGTAGCTGCTTACAAATTATGGTAGCTATGCACACGATTAATCAAAACAGCAAAATAGAAGACTTAAATCAAATTAATGAAAAGCTTAAAACCTGTGTTCCCTCTTTAAAAAATGATGAACAGCTTAAGCTGATTGATGCATCAACCGCCATGTATCAGCGTTTTATTAAACAAGACTACACTGAAAAAACAGGTAGAGCGTTTGAGGCTTTTGGCTATGCTGTTTTAGAACATAAACAACAAGACCTTAAAAAGGTCATTCAAAGTCAGAAAAAACTCTTCGGCCAACTGAGCCCACGTGATCAATATTTACTTCAACATGAAGGTCAAGCCTATATTGAACTACTCTATCAAGGCGAAGGCATGTTTACCTATCGACGTCAGCCAAACTATTTAGTTGATGTTTTTTCTAAAGCCTTACCTGCTGACCAAAAAGAGTTTTTAACTCGCATGGCGAAAGACAATCAAAATATTTTCTATAACGATGGTGCGTTGGCTATTTCATGGAAAGAGCTGACTGAACGTGCATTATTTTGGGAAAAGTTTATTCAAAAGTATCCAAAAAGCCATTTTATTAGTGATGCAAAACTACTCTTTAACGAATATCGCTATTTTATTTTCTTTGGTCTTGATAATACGCCTGTGTCAGATGAATATGCACCAAACACATGGTTTGATAAAGATGCGCTTCAACAAATTCAATTTCTGTCTACACAGAATCAGTCGAGTTTAGCGAAACCTGCTCAATTATTTCTTAAGTTTATTGCCACGCCTGTAGAGGAGCGTAATAAGCAATTTAAAATAGATTTAACTGATAAGAATGGCGATAAAAAATCAAATTATCAGATGACTCATGAACAACTCGAGCAGCTATTAAAATTAGACTCCCCATGGAACACTGAAGTCTATCGTGACTGCCATATGGATGCGGTTTGTATAGATACAAATTGACAATGCCACCCAACCTAAAACATGTTAGTCTGTAAATCGCTTGACGGAGCGCGAGTAATAACTCGCTGAGATTGTGTAAATTTCGTGTTATCGCAACACAAGTTTGAACATGAGTACCGTTGAACCTGATCAGGTTAAGACCTGCGTAGGAATCAAGCCATCTGAAAACTTAAGCCTTAAATTTATCTAGCAAAGATAAATCCGCCATCGTTTTTGGTCGTGCTTGATTCGTTGATGTTATTCATAAGGATCATGTAATGAACCAGTTAACGAATCTCTCTTCTGCTGAAATTTCAGCGCAACATGAACAAGATGCAAAAGATTTAACCCGCATCTTACCCGCTTCTAAAAAAGTTTATATTGAAGGTTCTCGTCCTGATATTCAGGTTCCAATGCGAGAAATTTCTTTAACAGATACTCCAACTGGTCTTGGCGGTGAACATAATCCCCCTGTTATGGTCTATGACACTTCAGGTGTTTATACCGATCCAACTGTTCAAATTGATTTAGACAAAGGTTTACCTTCAGTTCGCCAAAACTGGATTGAAGAACGTAACGATACTGACGTACTTTCTGGTTTAACTTCAACTTTTGGTCAAGAACGTTTAAAAGACATTCGTACTGCTGACATTCGTTTTGCTCACATTCAAAACCCACGCCGTGCTAAAGCTGGCAAAAATGTCACTCAAATGCACTATGCCAAGCAAGGTATTATCACACCTGAAATGGAATATATTGCAATTCGTGAGAATCAGCGCCAGCGTGAAGGTGTTGATATGCGTCAACATGCTGGACAAAATTTCGGTGCAAAAAACTTAAAAGAAATTACACCTGAATTTGTTCGTCAAGAAGTTGCTGAAGGTCGTGCGATCATTCCTGCCAATATTAACCATCCAGAACTTGAGCCAATGATTATTGGCCGTAATTTCTTGGTTAAAATTAATGCCAACATTGGTAACTCAGCGCTTGGCTCTTCAATTGATGAAGAAGTTGCAAAAATGACGTGGGCAACCCGTTGGGGTGCCGACACCATTATGGATTTGTCGACAGGTAAAAATATCCATGAAACACGTGAATGGATTATTCGTAACTCACCTGTTCCAATCGGTACCGTACCTATTTATCAAGCGCTTGAAAAAGTTGATGGTGTTGCAGAAGATCTAACATGGGAAATCTTCAAAGACACACTGATTGAACAAGCTGAACAAGGCGTTGACTACTTCACGATTCACGCAGGTGTATTGCTTCGCTATGTTCCACTTACAGCAAATCGTTTAACAGGTATTGTGTCTCGTGGTGGTTCAATCATGGCACAGTGGTGTCTAGCGCATCATGAAGAAAACTTCTTATACACTCATTTCGATGAAATCTGTGAAATCATGAAAGCTTATGACGTTTCATTTAGCTTAGGTGATGGCTTACGTCCGGGTTGTATTCAAGATGCAAATGACGAAGCACAGTTCAGCGAACTTAAAACACTAGGTGAGCTTACTCATCGTGCATGGGAACATGATGTTCAAGTCATGATTGAAGGCCCTGGTCATGTACCAATGCACATGATCAAAGAAAACATGGACCTTCAGCTAGAAGTGTGTAAAGAAGCACCATTCTATACGCTTGGGCCTTTAACGACTGATATCGCTCCGGGTTATGACCACATTACTTCTGCAATTGGTGCAGCCATGATTGGTTGGTACGGCACAGCGATGCTTTGTTATGTGACACCAAAAGAACACTTGGGTTTACCAAACAAAAAAGATGTTAAAGACGGAATTATTACCTACAAGCTTGCGGCACATGCTGCTGACCTTGCGAAAGGTCATCCGGGTGCTCAAGTTCGCGATAATGCCTTGTCAAAAGCACGTTTTGAATTCCGTTGGGATGATCAGTTCAACTTAAGTCTAGACCCTGACACAGCACGTAGCATGCATGATGAAACTTTACCAAAAGAGGCTCATAAATCTGCTCACTTCTGTTCAATGTGTGGACCAAAATTCTGTTCGATGAAAATCACCCAGAATGTTCGTGACTATGCCAACAACCTCACTAATAGTAATTCAGAGGTTGAAGAAGGCCTCAAAGCCATGAAAGAGGTTTATCAAGAGCAAGGTCAAAAACTGTATCACAAAGTGTAAATATTCAAAAAAAACACTTGCCTAGCCATGATTCTCGGTTAGGATGAAATAAATAGATTTCGTCCTGATCGAATCATGAGTATTGTTGAACGTCCAAGTTATACATCTAAAGATGTCGAAGTAACATCACGTGAATCTCTATTCCGTGGTTTTATTCAAGTTGAAAAAGTCAGCCTTCGACATCGTCTATTTAATCAAACTGAATATACTCATGTATTACAACGTGAACTGATTCATCGGCCTGAAGCGGCTGGCGTTCTACTCTACAATGATCAAAGACAACAGTTTGCGCTGATTGAACAATTTCGTGTAGGTGCAATTAATGACCCCGATTCGCCGTGGCAATTGGAAGTAATTGCTGGTGTATTGGATGGAGATGAAACGCCGGAGAGCTGTATTCGCCGTGAAACACTTGAAGAGTCAGGATGCACAGTTAATCATTTACATCATCTATTTAGCTTTTATCCATCTGCTGGGGCGTGTTCAGAACTATTTCACTTATATGCTGCTGAAACAAACTTACCATCAAAAGGTGGGGTTTTTGGCATGCCTGATGAAGGTGAAAATATTCTTTTACACCTGTTTGACTACAGCGAAATATCAACATTATTGAGTCAAGGACGTTTGAGAAATGCCCCTGTCATTATGGCGTTACAATGGCTATCTCAACACATCACAACGATAATAAAATCCGACGAGGTAGGACGGTGACTTTTCAAGTCTCAACACTTTCACAAAAAGACCATGTCATTATACAAATTACCGATACCCACTTATTGGAGTATCCACACTTAGAATTTGTGGGGATGAATCCTGAAGAAAGTTTTCATGCCATTATTCAACAGATCCTGAAAAAACATCCTGAAGCTGATGCCATTATCCACACTGGAGATTTGGCTCAAGCACCGACGCCCATTACCTACAAACGTTATATTCAATATATGCAAACGTTAGGTCTGCCATTTTTTCAGACACTGGGCAATCATGATAACGTTGATCATTTTCCATTACATAAAGAAAATCATCAGGAACCTGTGGTCATTTGTTTAGGAAACTGGCGCGTTATTTTATTAAATAGTGCAGTAAAAGGTCAGATTAATGGGCACCTGTCGCCAGAACAACTACAAAATTTAGCGGCATTACTCGAAGAATTTTCAGATAACCCTGTTTTATTGGCTTGTCATCATCATCCTTTTGCAATGAAATCTAAATGGATTGATCATCACAAGTTACAAAATTCTAATGCTTTGCTTACCACATTAGCTCCATTTAAAAATGTAAAAGCTTTAATCTGCGGGCACGTTCACCAAGACTCATTAAACACTTGGCAAGGGATCGAATTTTTCTCGACCCCCTCAACAAGCGTTCAGTTTAAACCGTTTAGTAATGAGTTTGCCCTAGACCAAAATGCTCCCGGCTACCGTTACATTCGTCTAAAAAACGATGGTAGTTTTGAAACAGAAGTCTTCCGTCTTGAAAATTTTCAGGGCCTTATAAATACCAATATTTCAGGCTATTAGCTCTATTTTATATATGCTTATATGCAATTATGACTAGGGTAAACACGTTTTGAAAATATTTACGGGACGGAATGACTATCATCTTGCAGGAAAAATCTATATGATGACGACCCGATGGGAAAATCCCATCGATGGTTTTCTATAAAAACACTTGCATATCACCATATTTTTTGCGTATAGATAATACGTGTATGATGAGGAATGCCCTATTATGGCGAATGACAACCACAACCAAGTTTTGGATGAACATACAGAAGTTGTAGTGGAAGGTGACAAAGCTTCTGCAAAACGTGCACGTAAAGTGAAACCTAAAACTTCTGACATAGGCACAACTGCAAGTTTATTTGGTATTGCACCTTATCAACCTAAGAAAAATGAAGAGTACATGTCTGAAGGACAGCTCGAGCATTTCCGACAAATTCTGCAAGCATGGAAAGCTGAATTAATGTCTGAAGTTGATCGTACGTTGAATACGATGCAAGACGAATCAACTGCATTGCCAGATGTAAATGACCGTGCCACCCAAGAAGAAGAGTTTGCAATTGAATTGCGTACACGTGACCGTGAACGTAAGTTAATTCGTAAAATCGAACAATCTATGGAAGCAATTAAAAACGAAGACTACGGTTTCTGTGAAACATGTGGTATCGAAATCGGTTTACGTCGTTTAGAAGCACGTCCAACTGCAACGTTATGTATTGACTGCAAAACTTTGGCAGAAATTAAAGAGAAGCAAAATAACGGTTAATATGACCGCTGTAGCTACTCAAGAAAAGCCTAGCTTTTCATACTCAGGTCGGTTTGCGCCCTCGCCAACCGGCCCTTTGCATTTTGGATCACTCATTACCGCTGTCGCCAGTTATTGTGATGCTAAAGCTCACCAAGGCAAATGGCTGGTTCGTGTCGAAGACACAGATATCCCTCGTATTTATCCGGGCAGTGAAGAGCATATTCTCACTTCACTGGAAGCCTTCCAATTCGAACCCGATGCAGAAATCATCTTTCAAAAAAACCGTTTAGACATTTATGAAAGTGTACTAGATCAACTTAAAAAAGAGGGTCTAATCTATGCTTGTCAATGTACACGCAAAATGCTGGGTTCAAATGCCATCTATGCAGGCACATGCCGCAATCTCAATCTTGATTTTCAAGACCAAGCAATTCGGGTAAAAGTTAAAGATCAACAGATCTGTTTTGATGACCGACTGCAAGGACTTCATTGTTCTAACCTGCAACATGACCTTGGAGACTTTGTTCTTAAACGCCGTGATGGGATTATTAACTATCAACTTGCTGTCGTCGTGGATGATTATCTGCAAGGCATCACCCATGTCGTTCGAGGCTCAGACCTATTAGATAACACCGAACGTCAGATCTGGCTTGGCGAGCTCTTAGGATACCCTAAACTGAGCTACATGCACCTCCCTCTCGCCATGAATGATCAAGGGCAAAAGCTTTCTAAACAAAACCTTGCTCAAGCACTCGATTTAACTAAAGCTCCTCAATTACTACAACAAGCCATACAAGCACTAGGCCAACCAAGCGTTGATTTAGACCGCCCCGAAGTGATGCTAAAGCAGGCAGTAGCACAGTGGAATGTTGATTTAATTCCACATGGGCAAGAGCTCAGCGGAACATATCTATAAATAAAAAAAGCCCGATTTGATATCGGGCTTTTTATAACAACTGAAATGCTTTAGAAGTTTGATTCTTCTCTTTCAGGGTTCACTTCTTGAGTTGATGCATCAATCTTTAAGATCAAGCTAATCATCGCAGCACACATCATTAAAGATGTACCACCATAACTAATAAATGGCAGAGTTAAACCTTTGGTTGGCATTAAGCCCATGTTCATACCCGCATTTACCAAAATCTGGAGTAAGAAAATAATACTAATGCCATAAGCCAAATAGCCTGCGCGAAGGTAATGATGTTTCAAGGCACGATGACCAATTTTGATACAGCATGCCAACATCAAGAAAGACAAACCAATGACAATAGAAATACCAAAGAAACCAAACTCTTCACCTAGCACGGCCAACATAAAGTCAGTATGCGCTTCAGGTAAATAAGATAGCTTTTGGACACTGTGCCCTAAACCTGTACCAAACCACTCACCACGGCCAAAGGCCATTAATGCATTTGATAACTGATACCCCACCCCTAATGGATCTGCCCATGGGTCAGTAAATGAAATCAAACGCTGGAAACGATATGGTTCAAACAAAATCAAAAATACGATACCGGTTACAATCGCACCTAACATAATTAAGAACTGTGTTGGCGGTGCACCAGCTAAAAAGAATACCCCGACCATCATCAATACAATTACGATCGTAGCACCCAAGTCAGGCTCAGCAATAATTAAACCAACCGTAATTGCCATAACCCCACTTAAACGTAATAAGCCTTTCCAATGAGTACGAACTTCTTTGGCACGGCGCACAACGTAGTCTGCGGTAAAGATTGCCATCATGACTTTGGCAACCTCAGTTGGTTGTAAGGTAAAGCCACCGATCTTAATCCAACGTGTAGAACCGTTCACTTCTGAACCTACCACCAAAGCAGCAAGCAGCAGAACCATGGTCAACAGCCACAGCGGGAAAGTATTTTTAAACCACGTATTGAGTGATATCCGATAGGTCAAATATGCCACCACAGCCGCAGCGACAATCGAAATACCATGACGAATCACATAGTGAAACGGGTTTTCATGCATATATTCAGCATAGGGCATCGAAGCAGACGCCACCATCACTGAACCGATACACAACAATGCAACGACACAGAAAATCAGGACATTACGTGGCGTCACTTCCGCTGGCCATTTAGGCAATATCCGTTCATACCAATGATTGATTTTCTGGATTGTGGTCTGAGCTAAGCCTGCCATACTACATTCCTAATCATGTTTTCTTTAAACCAACGAATTGACGCAGGCAACAAACTGCTGACCACGGTCATTATAACTTTTAAACATATCAAAACTTGCACAGGCTGGTGATAACAACACCACATCTTCAGCTTGTGTTTCACGTTGACACAGCTCTACAGCTTCTTTAAGCGTTGCTGCATGCAAAATTTTGGTTGCGCCTTGAATAGCCTGTTCAATAACTGGAGCATCTTCACCAATCAATACCACAACTTTGGCATATTTTTCGATAGAAGAACGTAATGGAGCAAAATCTTGACCTTTACCTTGCCCACCTAGAATCAAGGCAACCTTACCTTTTTTAACCTCAATTGCAGCACCTAAACCGTCAATTGCTGCAAGTGTAGCACCAACGTTAGTCCCTTTAGAGTCATTATAATAACGTACATCATGTACAGTTCTCACATACTCACAGCGGTGCTCTAATCCTTTAAATTGTTTTAACGTTTCAAGCATAGATTCCATAGGCAAACCAATTGCTTCACCTAATGCCAAACAAGCTAAAGCATTGGCTACGTTGTGCATGCCTTGAATATATAAATCTGAGCTTTTAATTAAACGCTGCAAACCACGTGCAAGCCAAAGCGTGCCATCACCATCTCTTAAAACACCATATTGATTTAAGTCTGGTGCATTTAGGCCAAAGCTTTGCATTGGTGTTGTATCTGGAACAAGAGGGCGACTTAAAGCATCATCACGGTTAAATATAACTTTTTTAACGCCTTGGAAAATACGGTGTTTTGCTTGGTGATAACCCCACATATCGCCATGACGATCTAGATGATCCTCACTCATGTTAAGAACCACAGCAACTTCAGCATTTAAATGTGAGGTGGTTTCCAACTGAAAACTTGATAGCTCAAGTACAAGTAACTCTGGTTGGTCTTTTAACAAGTCTAGAGCTGGGCGTCCTAGGTTTCCACCCACAGCAACTTTTTTACCTGCATCTTTAGCCATTAAACCAATTAAAGTTGTTACTGTACTTTTGGCATTAGAACCCGTAATAGCCACGATAGGCACTTCGGTCGCACGGCGTAATAGTTGAATGTCGCCTACCACTGAAATTCCTTGAGCAATAGCTGCCTGAATTTCTGGTAATTGCGGTGCGAGGCCTGGGCTTAAAATAATTTCTTCTGCTTGTAATAATAATTCTTGGTCAAGTTGACCAAAACTGGTTTTAACGCCAGCTGGAATCTGGTCATGACCAGGAGGGGTTGGACGAGAATCCGTTACTGCAACTTGGTAGCCTTGTTCATGCAGGAAATTAACAGCAGATACACCTGATATTCCTAAGCCTGCGACAACTTTTAATCCACCACGTTGTATTAACATTTTTGCCCCACAATTTATCAATCGACAGAATGGCAAAAATGTTAGCACTTTGCTGTTTTGAATGCTTTTTCAGTTTGAACTTTATTCATCTTTTTTTGTGTCAGTGCGTAAAAAAGCCATCAATATGATGGCTTTTTAAACGAAACAGGAAATACTAAATTTATTGCCATTTAATCGGCTTAATTTCTTGAACAGTATTGGTAGGTTTATCTTCGCTTGAACAACCACAACCACCAGCACAACCAAAGGTCATTTTTGGTTTAAGCCATTTTGCCAAAGTTGTCCAACCCTGCTTTTCACAAAATACAGAGAGTGAAGAAAAGACTGAATTTGCTGTTTTTGGAAATACTTTCTTAAAAACAACAACCGCACTCCAACTCACTACAACCGCAATAATCAGATATTGAATCATATACAACCTCCTTTCTTGCTTTAACCCCAATAATGGGAAGCAATTTGATAGGTAACAAACGATGCCAAATAAGCCAAACCGAACAGATATGCAGTCATGGCAGCAACATGTTTCCATGAACCTGTTTCACGTCGTACTGTTGCCAACGTAGCCAAACAATGTGGGGCATAAATGAACCACACTAAAAGTGACAGTCCTGTTGCCAAAGACCAACCTGTGCCATCTGCACTAATCAGATGTGACAAACCTTGAGCTACAGCATCGTCACTCGTTGCAGACAAGGCATAAACCGTACCTAATGCTGCAACCACAACTTCACGTGCAGCCATAGCTGGAATCAAAGCAATACAGATTTGCCAGTTAAAACCAATTGGAGCAAATAAAGGTTGAATAAGGTGTCCGAGCATACCGGCAAAACTATAATCTATAGCTGGTAATGTCGCCCCTTCTGGTGGTTGTGGGAAAGTACACAAAAACCAGAGCAAAATAGAGAGCGCAAAAATGATTCCACCGACGCGTTTTAAGAAGATCTTTGCACGGTCCAGCAAACCGATTCCCACACTTTTTAAATCAGGGAAACGATAACTCGGCAGCTCTAGTAATAAGGCATGTTGAGATTTATCTTTTTGGAAGAATTTCATTAAAAATGAAACACAAAGCGCACTCACAATACCAGCCATATAGAGACCGAAAAGTACCAGACCTTGTAGGTTGAAAATACCCCAGACCATTTTCTCTGGAATAAATGCAGCAATCAGCAAGGCATATACAGGTAAACGTGCCGAACAAGTCATTAATGGCGCAACCATAATGGTCGTAAAGCGATCACGAGGGTCACTAATACTACGCGTTGCCATGATTCCCGGTACTGCGCAAGCAAAGCTTGAAAGTAAAGGAATGAAAGCTCGTCCACTTAAACCAGCTTGAAACATTAACTTATCAAGCAAAAATGCTGCACGCGGTAAATAGCCCGATTCTTCTAATACTAAAATGAAGAAGAACAAGATCAGAATTTGTGGCAAGAACACCACTACGCCACCAGCACCCGCGATAATTCCGTCAACAACCAAACTATGTAGTAGGGGCTGTGTAATCACGCTTCCGATTACTTCACCCAACCAGCCGAAGAAACCTTCAATGCCATCCATGAATGGGGCTGCCCATGCAAAAACTGCTTGGAACACAATAAACATCATGAGCGCAAGGCTAAGTAGGCCTAAAACTGGATGCAAGAAAATTCGATCTAGAAAATCAGTACGCTTATCGCCCTGCTCAACATAATGAACAACATCTTTAAAAATCATATCGATTTTTTGATGATGAGTTCCAGTTAAACCACTCAATTCGGTTTGTGGCACACTGTATTTTTCTTGATCAAGAGCATGTAATAAATTTTCAATGCCCGCATTACGAACAGCAACTGTTTCAACAACGGGTATACCCAAACGTTGAGATAACTTTTGAGTATTAATTTGGATACCACGACGACGCGCTTCATCCATCATATTCAGTACAAGTAAAATCGGACGGCCTAGCCCGATCATTTCAAGCACCAGTCCTAAATGCAATTTTAAGTTAGTGGCATCAACCACACACAAAAATGCATCTTGCTGCCCTTCTTCAGCAATCTTACCCAAACAAACGTCACGAGTAATAACTTCATCAGGACTAGTTGCATTTAGACTATATGTACCCGGTAAATCGAGTACACGCACTGACCGACCTGACGGTAACTGAAAATGACCTACTTTACGCTCAACAGTTACGCCCGCATAGTTTGCAACTTTTTGTCGAGTTCCAGTTAAATGGTTGAAAAGAGAGGTTTTACCACAGTTAGGGTTTCCCACAAGGGCAATACGTAACGCATCACTCATGCGGGTACTCCTTCTTCTACTAGAATTTCAATTTTTTCCGCTTCTGCTTTACGTAAAGCAAAACGAGTAAAGCCAATTTGGATCAAGATCGGATCACCACCAAAAATACCCTTGGTAATCACTTCCACTCGTGTGCCTGGTACAAAGCCCAGACTTTCCAAACGAATTGCGACCAAATCTTGCTGCTCGGACTCTACTTCTATCCGATTCACTTTGGTGATGGTCGCCGCTTGCTTCACTTTTAAAGCTGATAAACGCACCGCATCCGATCCTAAACCTTTTTTTCTAGTATACATATAAATGAGAATAATTACCAAATAAGGTTAAATTTCACTTCTTATTCAGTTTAATCGACAAACCTTAAAGTTTCTTTTAAAGTACAGAGGTTTAGAGGATCTAGTGTATGTTGAATAAAAAACCGCGTATTCCAAGCCCAGTTCAAATTCCTGAACATTTAAGCTTTTTACAAGGTTTTCGCGACTATTTAGTTGCACAGACAGTAAGTCCACATACACGAAATGCTTATTTATCTGACCTCATTCAATGCAGTGAACTTCATAAAAAAACAGCTCTTCCAGAGTGGACAAGTGATGATATTGCTGATGTTTTAATTGAACTGACAAAAGCAGGGAAAAGCCCCCGCTCGATTGCCCGCTGCTTATCTGCTCTACGCCAGTTTTACAAATTTTTACGTGAACAGAAATTACGAAGCGATAATCCTGTAGCAACCCACCATTCTCCAAAAATTGGAAGGGCTTTACCCAAAGATCTATCAGAAGAAGATGTTGAAGCACTGATTCAAGCACCCGATATCAATACAGCACTTGGCTTACGTGATCGAGCAATGTTTGAAGTACTTTACGCCTGCGGTTTACGTGTTTCAGAACTACTTAACTTGCGTTTAGAGCTCATTAATTTAAAGCAAGGCTACTTACGTGTTACAGGTAAAGGCAATAAAGAACGTTTAGTTCCATTAGGACAATTCGCTTGTGAATGGGTAGAACGCTATTTGCATAATGCTCGGCCTCAGCTCTACAAAAGCTCAACTGACTATCTCTTTTTAACTCAACATGGCGGAATTATGAGCCGTCAGAACTTTTGGTATGCCATTAAACGCTATGCGCTTCAAGCCAATATTCAAGCTGAACTCTCACCTCACACTTTACGTCACGCCTTTGCAACGCATCTGCTCAATCATGGCGCTGACTTACGTGTAGTGCAAATGTTACTGGGTCATAGCGATTTATCTACAACACAAATCTATACACATGTTGCACAAGTACGAATGCAACAATTACATGAAAAACATCACCCTAGAGGATAATAAAGCTGTGAAGCTCAAAGTAAATATTTCATATCAATCGTTTGATTTCGTTCACAAAGGTTAAGAAAGTTTTAACAATACACATTAGATTTTTTGTTATGCTTAGCAGCTTCTGACTATAAATACTGATGAAATAAGGGTTATCTATGTCTTTTACCCGTTCTCAAATTTTTCTTGCCTGCGCTCTGGCATCTAGCCTTTTGTTCAGTGCTTGTTCTAAAGAAAACAAACCACAAAAAGAAGATGCGCTCACAGCGACTGCACCTGCTACTGGGGAAGCTTCAACCATTATCGAACGTAATGATAAGCAGCGTTTGATCGAAACTTTGCAGAAACAATTTAAGAATGCAAATATCAACGCCAAAATTTTAGATATTAAGCCGACAGAAGTTCCTAATTTGTATTGGGTAAATCTCGAAGGAATGACATCGATTTATACAACCAGTGATGGTAAATACCTTATTCAAGGCGATGTTATTCGTTTAGGTGGCAAAGAGCTTCATAATATTGGAGATAATCTTCAAGCATCAGAAAACAAAAAGCATCTTGCTGCTTTAAAAAATGAAGATCTCATTGTCTACCCTGCAAAAGGTAAGGCTAAACATGTGATTTATGTGTTTACCGATGCAAGTTGTCCTTATTGCCATAAACTACATGAACACATTCCTGAAATTAATGAAAAGGGTATTGAAGTACGCTATATCGCTTGGCCACGTGGTGAGCAATTTATGCCGACCATGGAAGCTGTATGGTGTAGTGCAGATCGTAAAGCTGCCTTTAGCCAAGCAGTACAAGGTGTCAATATTCCGCCTGCTCAATGTAAAAACCCTGTTCGAGAGCAGTATCAACTTGGCTTAAACATGGGTGTAAATGGTACACCTGCGATCTACAATGTTGATGGCGAGTACTTAGGTGGATATCTAACACCAGATGAATTGGTTAAAAAACTGGATAAATAACATCCTTTAAGCTGATGAATGATTAATCAGCTACCTCTTCAACAAAGCGCTGCTATTATTGCAGCGCTTTGTTTTTTCAATAAATAATGCTTTAACTACCTGTGTTTAAAGACTGATCTACTCTTCTTTTCCAAACATCGCACTCTAATTCATTGAACAGGCACTAAAAGCGCTAGAGTCTGGCGTTTTTTTTAGCTATGATCTAGCTTCAACTAAATGATTAAATGATGAATGGAGTGTGACGTGAAACCAGTTCGCCTGGCAATACTCGGTCTAGGAACCGTAGGTGGAGGAGCCCTTAAACTACTACAAGAAAATGCCGCTGAAATTAAACGTCGCACCGGTCGAGAAATTCAAATTACCCACGTTGGAACACGTCGTCCTCGTCCAGATCTAGAATTGGAAGGGATTAAACAAAGCGCAGATTTACTTGATATCGTTCGTCAACCAGACGTTGATGTGGTTGTAGAAGTCATGGGTGGTATCCATCCTGCTTACGAAATTATCATGGAAGCAATTAAACACGGCAAACAAGTCGTGACTGCAAACAAAGCTTTACTCGCTGAACATGGCAATGAACTATTTAAAGCAGCTGAAGATAATGCTGTACAAATTGCTTATGAAGCAGCAGTTGCTGGCGGTATTCCAATTATTAAAGTCATCCGCGAAGGTCTTGCTGCAAACCATATTGAATGGTTGGCTGGCATCATTAATGGTACAGGCAACTTTATTCTGACTGAAATGCGTGAAAAAGGTCGTGCATTTGATGATGTATTAAAAGAAGCTCAAGAACTTGGTTATGCAGAAGCAGATCCAACTTTTGACGTTGAAGGTATTGATGCTGCGCACAAGCTTACAATTTTAGCGTCTTGTGCGTTTGGTATTCCTCTTCAGTTTGATAAGGTCTATACAGAAGGTATCAGTAAAATCACTGCACAAGATGTGAAATATGCTGAAGAACTTGGTTTCCGCATTAAACACCTAGGAATTGCACGTCGTGCTGAAAAGGGTATTGAACTACGTGTTCACCCAACGCTCATTCCAGATGAACAGCTTATTGCGAATGTAAACGGCGTTAAAAATGCTGTTTTAGTTCAAGCGCATGCTGTAGGCCCAACGCTCTATTACGGTGCTGGTGCTGGTGCTGGTCCAACAGCTTCTGCTGTTGTTGCCGATGTAATTGATATTGTTCGTGACATCTCTTATACCGAAGATGGTGCAGGAACAATTCCTCAGTTGGCTTTTGAAGCATTAACAAATGTGCCAATTTTAAGCCGTGAAGAAATGACCACAGGTTATTACATCCGCTTAAATGCAGAAGATCAAACTGGCGTACTTGCAGATGTTACTACCATCTTAAGCCGCGCTGGAATTAGTATTGATGCCATCATGCAACAATCCCGTTTAAAAGACCTTATTCCAATCGTGATTCTGACCGATCCAATCGTTGAATCTAAAATGGATGAGGCTCTTGCACAAATCCAAGCATTACCTGCTATTCGTGGCGAAATCGTAAGAATTCGTTTAGAATCGCTCGATAGTTAATCAGGTTGAGGGAAAGATTCCCTCTCCCGCTTCACCTCTAATTGGAACACCATCATGTCTAATGCCAATCGTTATACTGGTCTTGTAGATCGTTATCGTGACCGTTTGCCAGTTTCGGCAACTACTCGTGCTATCTCTTTGGGTGAAGGCAACACCCCACTCATTAAACTTGAGAATATTCCACGTATTATTGGCAAAGATGTTGAAATTTATGTGAAATATGAGGGCTTAAACCCAACTGGTTCATTTAAAGACCGTGGTATGACCATGGCTGTAACCAAAGCGGTTGAAGAAGGCTCTAAAGCGATTATCTGTGCATCTACGGGTAACACTTCTGCTGCTGCTGCTGCTTATGCTGCACGCGCAGGTATCAAAGCATTTGTTTTGATTCCAGAAGGCAAAATTGCAATGGGTAAAATGGCACAAGCGATGATGTATGGTGCGATCACTATGCAAATTCGTGGTAACTTCGATGATGGTATGCGTCTTGTAAAAGAAGTTGCTGATCAAGCACCTGTAACGATTGTAAACTCAATCAACCCTTACCGTTTGCAAGGTCAAAAAACTATTGCTTATGAAATCGTTGAAGCTTTAGGCCGCGCACCTGATTATCACTGCTTACCTGTTGGTAACGCAGGTAACATCACAGCTCACTGGATGGGTTATACCGAAGCTGTAGCAAACCAACCTGCTGATCAGTTTGAACAAGTGATTTATGATGCAGCTACTGATCAATTCACTGGTCCAAAACCTGAAGGTTTACCAACAATGGTTGGTTACCAAGCTTCTGGAGCAGCTCCATTCTTACGTGGTGCTCCAGTTGAAAGCCCTGAAACAGTTGCAACTGCAATTCGTATTGGTAATCCACAAAGCTGGAACCATGCAAAAGCTGTAGTACGTGACTCTAAAGGCTGGTTCGATGAACTTCAAGACAGCGAAATTTTAGAAGCTCAACGCTTACTTTCTATGTATGAAGGTGTATTTGTTGAGCCAGCATCTGCTGCTTCTATTGGCGGTGCGATTCGCGATATTAAAGCAGGTAAGATTGCTGAAGGTTCTGTCATTGTATGTACAGTAACTGGTAATGGCTTGAAA
>NZ_JZFB01000008.1:36823-57029 GCF_001188385.1 Acinetobacter sp. V2
TGTTGTCAATTGATGCAACAATGAGCCAAGTAAAAGATTCGATTTTATCTAATATGTAAAATCTGAGTTTTCAAAAAACGGCTGTTCAACACAGCCGTTTTTTTATGTCTTTTTTACAGCCATAAAAAAACGCTTCTTGAAAGAAGCGTTTTTAGAATATTTAAATTAAATACGTTTTGGTAAATTACTTAACCAACCTAATAGGTTAGTTGCATCGTTATTACGTGCCTGCGTACTTGGCTCGCCAAGTAATACAATCACTGCTGGACGCGAGTTTACAGTCGTATGCATGACAACACAGCGACCTGCTTCATTGATATAACCTGTTTTAGACAAGTTAATATTCCAACCACCATTACGCACTAGAGCATTGGTATTATTAGATTTCAACACGCGATAACCCAAGTTAAAGTCATAGGTCGGTGTAGTTGAGAATTGGCGAATCAAACCATATTGAGAAGCTGTACTTGCCAAGATTCCTAAGTCACGTGCAGAAGATACATTACGTGGATCTAAACCAGTTGACTCATAATAATGAGTTGCATTCATACCTAAAGCACGTGCTTTAGCGTTCATTGCCGCTACGAATGCAGGACGACCGCCCGGATAAGTACGCGCCAAAGCTGCCGCTGCAGGATTTTCAGACTTCATCAAAGCAAACAACAATACTTCTGCACGGTTCATTTTGTCGCCAACACGGAGTGTTGAACTTGAATTTTTACCGTTTGCCCCAGCAAAATCAATTTGCTCAAGCATAATTTCTTCTGACATGTTTAAACGAGCATCTGCTGTTACCACTGCTGTCATCAACTTAGTAATAGACGCAATTGGCACAGAAGCATTAGTGTTTTTACTAAACAGCACTTCACCCGTTTGCGCATCCATCACTAACGCAGCTCGAGCACTTACACTCGGCTGAGCATTGTAACCACTCGTATCACGAATTGGAGCAAGCTTAGGAGCAGATGCTATAACTTTCGGTGCACTACCACCACGCAATGTCGTAGTTACAGACGTTGAACCTTGTGGAGTTGGCTCATCATCTTCCTCATTCAAAAATTGGCTAGCATCAGCTGAAGACCAATTTAAGCTTGCAGTACCACTACTCCCTGAGGACGGGTTATTGACGAGTTCTGCAAAGCTTGTTGAACTCAAACTAAGCAAAATAGACATGCTTAGCACATGTATTAAAGACTTTTTAGAATTTTTCACGGCACAATACTCGACTCAGGGTGATACACATTTGCGCTTACTATAATTATGCCTTACATTTGAGGTATAAGGTATAAAGCTTTTACCGACACAATTGTGCACAACTATTCGCTCACTATATAAGAATAGGATTGCTAATTTTGTCATTCCATTGCAAGCTAATTTTGCTTTATGTAACAAAAAACTTGTTTTTTGAAAGAAAGGAGGTCTTCTTGATTACAGTTTTAGTTGTGGATGACCATGAACTTGTACGTACAGGCATTTGCCGTATGTTAGAAGATCATGCCGATGTAGAGGTCATTGGACAAGCCGAATCGGGTGAAGAAGCAATTGCTATTGTTCGTCAGAAACATCCTCAAGTTGTGTTGCTTGATGTCAACATGCCAGGCATCGGGGGCGTAGAAACGACACGTCGTTTACTACAAACCGCACCAGACACAAAAGTTATTGCTGTAAGTGGTTTATCAGAAGAACCGTACCCTTCTCTTCTGCTTAAAGCAGGAGCTAAAGGCTATATCACTAAAGGTGCTCCAATTACAGAAATGGTTCGGGCAATCAACAAAGTCATGCAAGGCGGCAAATACTTCAGTGCCGATATTGCTGAGCAGTTGGCGAGTTCTTATCTATCTGACACGCAACAATCGCCTTTTGACGCTTTATCCGAACGTGAAATGCAAGTTGCAATGATGGTTGTAAATTGTATTAGCGCTCAGGAAATTGCGGACAAACTTTTTGTAAGTGTAAAAACGGTTAATACTTACCGCTACCGTATTTTTGAAAAACTCGCTATCGATAGCGACGTTAAACTCACTCATCTTGCGATCCGTTATGGTTTGATCAAGCCATAATTAAACTTATATGCAATTTCCCTTAAACTCATCGTTGTCCCATACGATTTTTCGTTTGGGCACGTGGTATGGTTTATATCGTCTTATTATTGCGGTTAGCCTCAATATTATTTTGGTTTTAACCGATGCTCAAATCGACAATAGTCTACAACAACCCGCTTTATATTCTTATACCCTGCTCGGCTATTCCATATTAAGCCTTCTTCAGCTTTTGTGTTTTAAGTTTGTTGCAACTCAGGCAACCAAGCAGCTTATTTTATTTTTTGTAGTTGATGTTATCTGTCTGAGTTTACTTACATTTTCTGTAGGTGAACCAAATCTACAACTCAGCTTGCTGTATGTTATTGCTATATTTACCTCGGCAATTTTACTCAGCGCAAGAATGTCTTTACTCATTACATTACTTGCAGTCATTGCCGTTATTTACCAGCGTTTTGTTGGTAGTTTGTTTGACTACAATAATCTAAATACGATTGGTAATAGTGCTTTATTAGCCTTCTTATTTTTTGTGGTGCATGGCATTGGGCAAATTGCGGTACAGCGCTTTAAACTACTTGAAGCACTGACTTTCCACCAATCCATAGAACTCTATCAACTACAAAATATTAACCGCTATATTTTGGAACAAATTGAAGAAGGCTATTTGGTTCTAGATGAAAACTACGACATTGTTTTAAGTAATCCGGCTGCCTGCTCTCTGTTAGGGATTCCTCCTCAATTTGCCAGTGAAAAATACCCTTTAGCGAAATGGCACCCCGATTTATTTGAAATTCTTAAGTTTGATAACCTGCAAGAAGGCGATCGATTTATTTTTGAGTCTCGACTATCGGCATATTCTATTAACATTAAAGTGCAACATCTTGTGGTGCCGCAACAAGCATTGACGCTACTCATATTACAAGATGCACAGCAGATCAATCAGCAAGCTCAACAACTCAAACTTGCTGCCTTAGGGCAACTTTCAGCCAGCATTGCACATGAAATCCGCAACCCTTTAGCAGCCATTGTTCAGGCAAATGAATTACTTAAAGATAGTGATTCAGAACAGCAAAATACTTTACGTCGTATGATTGGCAAACAAACAAAACGCATCGATAGTATTGTTCAAGATACATTAGGACTTGCCAGCAGCGAAAGAACTTACCCTATCCAGATTGAATTAAACAATTTCATAAAGACGTTATTAGATGAAGATCTATTAGATGTTAAACATTCTATACAGCTTAAAATTTCCAATTTATCCTTAAAATTATTATTTGACGAGAAACAACTTAGACAGGTGCTCATTAACCTTGTCAGAAATGCTTTACGACATAATGCACCCGATTCACCCCATGTTCTGATCAACATTCACTCACAAACAAATAAAATTTATATTGATGTGATCGATTACGGCGAAGGGGTTTCAAAACGTGATATATCTCAATTATTTAAACCATTTTTTAGTACCGAAATTAATGGAACTGGTTTAGGATTATATTTGTCTCATAGTTTTTGTGAGGCAAACCATGCAAAGCTCACTTATGTAGAGCAAAAACAAGGGGCATGCTTCCGAATGGAATGCCCAATAATATATTGATTTTTTTATTAGGTTTTTGGGGAAATGGCAGAACAGCAACCACTGGTTTTGCTTGTAGACGATGAAGAAGATTTGTGCCTTTTAATGCAAATGACTCTTGCACGAATGGGGATTAAAACACATCTTGCTTATCGGGTTGAACAGGCCAAACAACTCTTTACTCAGTTTCATTACGATGCATGTTTAACCGATTTAAACCTACCTGATGGTAGCGGTTTAGAATTGGTTAAACACGTATCTCAAACTTACCCACACACACCAATTGCAGTTTTAACTGCATACGGCAATATGGATATTGCAATTGCAGCGTTAAAGGCAGGAGCTTTTGACTTTGTAAGTAAACCTATTAACCAAATTCATTTAGATCAGTTATTAAAAAAGGCGCTAAATCAGCCAAAACCAGAGCATGAGTTTGGTGAAACAACTTTGGAAAATGACCTATTAATTGGTCGTTCTCCCCCAATACAAAACTTACGGACAGCTATTAAAAAAATAGCCCGCTCTCAAGCTCCTGTGTTTGTTACAGGCGAGTCTGGTACAGGTAAAGAGGTTGTTGCTAATCTTATTCACCGCTTGAGTAATCGCAGCGAAGGCCCGTTTATTGCGATTAACTGTGGAGCCATCCCAACTGAGCTCATGGAAAGTGAACTTTTTGGACATAAAAAAGGAAGTTTTACTGGAGCGACTCAAGATAAACAAGGCCTTATTTTGTCTGCTCATGGCGGTAGTTTATTTTTAGATGAAATTGCCGAATTGCCTTTAAGTATGCAAGTTAAATTGCTTCGGGCCGTGCAAGAGAAAAAAATTCGTCCAGTAGGTTCAGATCAGGAAATTGATGTTGATTTTCGAGTAATCAGCGCCAGCCACCAAGATTTAGATTTGTTAGTCCGACAAGGTAAATTCCGTCAGGACTTATTTTTCCGTATTCATGTGATGGATATCATGTTGCCACCACTACGTGAGCGCGGTGGCGATATTTTGTTATTAGCCAATCATTTTATTCAAAAAGTTTGTATGGAATGGGAAATTCCAAGCAAACAATTAACTACAACTGGTGAAACTTATTTATTGCAGCAAGATTTTCCGGGTAATGTTCGTGAATTAAGAAATATGATTGAACGAGCTATTACCTTAAGTGATGATGAATTTATTGATTTAACACACCTAGCACCTCTTCTTAGAGGCAGTAGTGTTAACTCTCAAATAACCATTCAACCAGTGAATGACACATCAACTACGATTGCCCAAACTCGGCCAAAACTACCAATGGAAGGTTTAGAACGCTACTTAGAAAATATTGAAAAAGATCTTCTATTGAACGCATTGGACATGACACATTGGAACCGAACATTAGCAGCTAAAAAGCTAGGAATGACCTTTCGTTCTTTACGCTATCGACTGAAAAAGTTTGGCTTAGATACCGAATTGGGAGAGGAAGTATAAAACTACTTTTTCTTTAGAAATAAGTCTGCAACGCGATCTAAATAGACGTCTTCTTTCATTTCTGGGGGCAAAGGATAGGTCTGATTAGGCTGAATACCTTGCCCTTCAATCATATTGCCGTTTGGCGTGTAATAGTGTGAGACTGTCATTTGTAGTGCCGCACCACTTGGTAAAGGAAATAGTTTTTGCACTACACCTTTTCCATAACTTTTTTCACCCATGACCCATGCACGCTGGTGTTCTTTCATGGCCGCAGTAAAAACTTCGGCTGCCGATGCAGAGCGATGATTAATTAATATACCTAATTTTATATTCTGAAATTCATTGCCGGGCAAAGCCTGAAATTGCTGGTTACCTTCCGAGCGGCTTTTGGTTGAAACAATAATTCCGTTATTTAAAAATAAATCTGCTGACTCGACTGCTGCTGATAACAATCCACCCGGATTATTGCGCAAATCGATTAAAACGGCTTTTAAACGTGGTGAACTATTTTCTTCAATTAACCGTTTAATTTCATTAGCAGTGTCTTGCTGGAATACCCTAATTTTGAGTACTAAAACCTGATTATGTAGCATTACAGGTTCGATATCGGTTTCTATTTTTTTATTACGAACTAAGTTAATGTTTCCACTTAACTCTTCTGCTTGTACTTGAAGCGTACTTCCGATAGAACCATAAAGCAGTCCGAGCACCTGATCTTGATTTAAGTTTTTTAGGTCTTGATTATCAATCTTGAGAATCGTCTGACCATTTCTTAAGCCTAATTTATATGAGTCTGAACCTGTTTTAAGATCACGAATTATCCATTTATGGAGATGTAATTCAGGGCTTAACGCAAAATCGACCGAAGCAAGGTCACCTTCGGTATATTGAATGAGTTGACGATATTCCTCTGCCGACAAATAACGTGAATAACGATCTAGCCCACTTACTAGCCCTTTAATGGCTTGCTGAAATAAGGCATCGTCAGACTTCACATCGACATAGTTATCTCGAACGATTCCATAGATTTGCACAAACTGTTGAATCGACTCGATCGGCACCTCTGCATAACTATGTTCTGGTTCTTCCGAATCAGAATGCAAAGGTGACAATTTCTCTTTTACAACTGGCGCCGCAAAAGAAAATTGGCTGCAACACAGCAACATACTTACAATAAGTTTTTTATATTTAATGTGTTGCAGCATCCAATCACCTTTGGTTTATGCAGATAATGTAATCAGGTTACGTCCTTGCATTTCAGCAGGAACAGGAATCTGCATTAAATTGAGAATCGTTGGTGCTACATCGGCAAGCACACCACCTTCTGCAATTGTTGCTTGTGTTGGGCCAACATAGATAAACGGTACAAGTTCCGTTGTATGTTGAGTATGAACTTGACCACTCTCGTAGTCTTGCATCTGTTCAACGTTACCATGATCAGCAGTAATGAGCATGTGGCCTTTCTTTGCCATAACTGCCTCATAGACACGACCTAAACAAGTATCAACCGCTTCAACTGCTTTAACTGCCGCATCAAAAATACCTGTATGGCCTACCATATCACCATTGGCATAGTTCACAACCAATAAATCGTATTCACCAGAATTAATAGCTTTAACCAATTCATCAGTTACTTCATAAGCACTCATTTCAGGCTTTAGATCATATGTCGCAACGTTTGGAGATGGAATTAAAATACGTTTCTCACCTGGATATTCATCTTCACGCCCACCACTAAAGAAGAACGTTACATGAGCATATTTTTCAGTTTCGGCAATACGTAACTGAGTTTTTCCAAGAGAAGATAAATATTCACCCAATGAATTTTTGAGAGCTTCTGGCATGTATGCAACTGGCGCATCAATGCTAGCCTGATAACGAGTAAGCATCACAAATTTAGAAAGATTTGGTACAACTTTACGCTCGAAACCAGCAAAGTCTTTTTCTACAAATGCGCGAGTAATTTCACGAGCTCGGTCAGCACGGAAATTCATAAATACAACGCTATCGCCATCTTGTACTTTAGCAATATCACCAATGCGAGTCGCTTTTACAAACTCATCGTTTTCATTGGCTGCATAAGCTAACTCTAATCCTTCCACTGCTGTTTGTGCAGTACGAAGTGCCTCGCCTTCAGTTAACAAGCGATAAGCTTGTTCAACGCGATCCCAACGGTTGTCGCGGTCCATTGCAAAGTAGCGGCCAATCATGGTCGCGATACGGCCTTGACCTGGATATTGAGCAAATAATGCATCTAATTTTTCTAAAGATGGCTGAGCACTACGTGGAGGGGTATCACGACCATCTAGGAAAGCATGTAAATAAACTTTTGCACCGCGTTTTAATGCAAGCTCACACATCGCCACAATATGGTCTTCATGTGAATGGACGCCACCTTCTGAGAGCAAGCCCATAATATGAACAGCGCCATTAGCAGCTTTGGCCTTTTCAACAGCGTCAATCAACACTTCATGTTTAAAAAAGTCGCCAGTACGAATATCTTTAGTAATACGGGTAAAGTCTTGATATAACACACGGCCTGCACCAAGGTTCATATGACCAACTTCAGAGTTACCCATTTGTCCATCAGGTAAACCAACATCTTCGCCAGAACCAGAAATTAGACTATTTGGATGCTTTGCAGTCATTGCTGCCAAATTCGGTGTTTTTGCTGCAAGGAAGGCATTATCTTCAGTCGCTTCACGGTGACCAACACCATCCATAATGACCAGAACGTGAGGGATCTTGCCAGCAGTTGCATCCGTCATAATCTATTTCTCTTTTGTCTACAATTTCGTCACAATATCTTACCGAATTTTCGGTCAAGACTCTATTTTTTCCTATGGCTTTCACCAATATCTACGATTGATGAAAACCATAAATTTCAATTATTACTAGCGAGCGCGGTAAAGCAAATAACTTCCTGCGCCAAACATTAACAAGATAGGTACGAGTACAAACCATGCAGGAGACGGGGCATAAACCAAGCTGGCATAACCCAAGAAATCTTGCAAATAATAGAAACTCAAACCAATAAACAATGCGATCACCAAGCGAAAACCCATCGATTGTTGGCGTAATGGCCCAAAAATAAATGAACATGCCACGAGAACTAGAGCAATCAACGAAAATGGCGAGGCAACTTTTTGCCAGAAAGCCAATTGATAGGTTTTTGGAACCTGACTATATTCATCCATATAGCGCATGAAACTGATGAGCTGGCTTGGCGATAAATCTTCAGGGTCTAAAGTCACCATGTGCACATATTTAGGCTGTAATGCTAAAGAAAGCGATTGTTCGTCATGGTCAGTTTTAATGGCATTTCCTGCCGCCAAAATATCCATTTGTTCTGCTTTCTTCAAAGCCCATTGACCATCTTTTACGAACTGTCCTTGCTGAGCATTAATTAATGATTGCAAGTAATAGTTCTGGTCAAAATCGACCACTTGAATATCTTTTAAATTGCCTTGAGAGTTAGCATAGTCGATATAGATAAATCGCTGCCCTTCACGTGACCAATAACCTTTCACTTCACCTAAAGCAGCTACAGATCGGTGACTTTTAACACTTGCTGCTTTTTCATTTGTATATGGAATAACCCATTCACTTAAGGCAAAAGACAAAATAATAAGCAGTAAAGCTGAGCGCATCACCCAACCAACAATACGCCATAAGCTAATACCAGCAGAGCGCATAACAATAAGTTCACTGCTGGTTGCTAGTGACCCTAAACCAATTACCGCACCAATCAAGGCAGAAATGGGCAAAATTTCATATAGATAACGAGGAGCGCCCCATAACACATAGATGAGAGCTTGCCATGCGTTATAGTCTGGTTTGAGCTCACCCAACTCGCCCAGATACGTAAATAAGATCTGTAAAATCGACAAAACAACTGTGGTGCCAAACATTGCAAGCGCAGTGGTTTTCGTCACATATTTGGCGACTATTCGACGTGCTAACATTATAATTTCACTCGCTTGATCTGTTTCTTGATTTTTGGTGCCAACTTCTGTTTACGTGAAAATAAGGCTGCTGCAACGCCATAAACCACCAACACGGCAGGATAAGCCCAAATATCGAGTTCTTCTTTACTAATACGAGTCTTGATTGCAATCATTAATACGATCAGACTAGAAAAAATAAAAATCGCCGGAATAAGACGGTAATAACGACCTTGTCGTGGACTCACCTCAGACAATGCTACAGAAAGCATTAAAGCAATAATAATGGTGAATGGTCCAAACAAACGCCATCCCAACTCACTTCTTATGACTGGATCATTTGTTTTTGAAAAGAGTTTAGTCGTTGATAATGCTTCTACATCGCCACTTTCAAACTTAACATCTTTATCATTTTCTAAACGTAGACGATAAGACTGAAACTCTGCTTGCGTATATTTTGGTTGTCCCGGGAATATTTCATAACGACGGCCTTGCACCAAATCAACGACATTGGCTGTGTCATTTGCAACTTCTACACGAGTCGCTTCTTTTGCCAAGATCATGACATCTGGTTTATCTTCTTTGGTCGCACGTTGATAAAAGAAAATGTCCTTCAAATTCTTTCGGTCTTCTGACAATGAACCTGCATAAATCGTATAGGGTCCAGAAGAAATAAATTCTCTTGGGCGAACCAAATCGAAGCCTGTCCGAACCGCTTGGGTGGTGGTTAATTTTTCAAACTCACGCAGTCCCCACGGCGTCATCCAAAGCATAAGCACAGACTGACAAACCATATAAACAAGCGTCATTGGAATGAGTAATCGTGCTAATTGATGACGGCTCACACCACTACCGTTCAGTACTGCCATTTCATGGTCAACATATAAACGACCAAACACCAACATTAAACCAATGAAAAAACCTAGTGGTAAAATGAGTGTTAGAAATTCAGGTAAACGATATCCAATGATGCTAAACAAGATACTGGCATCTAAACGCCCCTGTGCCGCCACACCAAAGTATTTGATCAGACGACCACCCATCATGATTAAGGTCAATAAAGAAATGACCACCAATGAGGTAGAGACAACTTGCTTGACGAGATAACGCCGAATAATCAAAGTAATACTTCCAAAAGGCTAATCGGGACGACTGCTAGTTTACCCGAATGTTAAAAATATAAAACCGCACATTGCAACGCTATGCTTGAAAGTGTTTCAATGTTTTAATTCATCATAACTTTCTATAGGCAATCACGACAGCCATGAAATTTACAACTTATACAACTTTTCCCGAACAGACATCTAATGAATCTTTGTGGGTTTTAGTTGATTCAGAACAGCTACAAAGTAACGTCAACACATATCAAATCAATAACCTAGAAAGCGTTCTTACTGCGACCCAATTTAAAGGCAACTTCAATGAAACTCTGCCTTTATTTGGTCAGATTTCAAATCAGCCTCACAGCCAATTACTTGGCTTAGGAAAAACGGCTGAACTTCAGGCAGTCAAGCTCGCTAAACTTGCCCAAACGATTATCAAATCAACACAAAATAAATTTAAGCATATCGCAATTGATATTGCTGCATTACCTGTCGAGCACCATTATTTATTTGCTTTAAGCTTAACTCAAGCAGCTTATGGTTATGATGAGTTTAAATCGAAAAAAAATGAATTTGTGTTACAACAGGTTGATTTAATTAGTTCAACGACTAGCCTAGATGAAAAACAACTGGCTTTAGTACATGCAGTACAGTCTGGTCAGTCTTATGCACGTGATCTTGGCAACCGTCCGGGGAATATTTGTTTCCCAGAATATTTGGCAGAACAGGCTCTAGCTTTAGCCGCAGAATTCCCTGACTTACTTAAAGTAACTGTTTTAAATGAGCAGCAAATGGCTGATTTAGGCATGTATGCTTTTCTTGCAGTCAGCAAAGGATCTGAACGTCCGGGTCGTATTGTAACGCTCGAATATCAAGCACAGATTGATCAAGCTCCGGTTGTTCTCGTGGGTAAAGGCGTAACTTTTGATACAGGTGGTATTTCATTAAAACCAGGCCTTGGCATGGATGAAATGAAATTCGATATGTGCGGTGCAGCATCTGTACTTGGTACCATTCGTGCCCTATGCGAAGCAAAACTTCCTATTCATGTAGTTGGTGCAATTGCAGCAGCAGAAAATATGCCTTCTGGTAAAGCAACTCGTCCAGGTGACATTGTGACCACCATGAGCGGTCAAACTGTTGAAATTCTAAATACAGATGCTGAAGGCCGTTTAGTACTCTGTGACACATTGACCTATATTAAACGCTTTAATCCAGCAGTCGTGGTTGATATTGCGACCTTAACAGGTGCGTGTGTAGTTGCTTTAGGCAAAGTACTCAGTGGGTTGTTCTCACCAGATGATGCTTTGGCAGCAGAGCTCCAACAAGCTGGTGAACAATCGTTTGACCGTGTATGGCGTATGCCAGTGATTGACGATTATCAAGAATTACTTGATTCACCATTTGCGGATATTGCAAACATCGGTGGACCATATGGCGGCGCGATTACAGCTGCATGTTTCCTTGAGCGCTTTACACGTGAATATCGTTGGGCTCATTTAGATGTGGCAGGAACAGCATGGTTATCTGGTCCAGCTAAAGGTGCAACGGGTCGTCCAGTACCATTACTCATGCAATTTTTAGCGAATCGTGTAAATACGAATGGCTAAAGTTAGTTTTTATCTGTTTGAAACCAGCGAAGAACGGCAAGTCGATAGTGCTTGCCGTTTATGTCGAAAAATATTACAGAAGCATCCTAAAATCTGGTGGTATTGCCCAGATGTGCAGCTACAACAGATGCTTGATGAAAGATTATGGGAATTCGACCCTGTCAGTTTCATTGGGCATGGCGTTGACCAGACTGATGCTGCTGTATGTATTTCGGCTAAACAACCACTTGAACAAGGCCTGTTAGTATTTAATTTTAACAATCATGCACTTGAACAAGTTGATCATTTTAGCCACATTATAGAAATTGTTGAAAATAATGAAACAGCCAAGCAAATTGGTCGAGAAAAATTTAAAATGTATCGCCGTTTGGGTATAGAACCGCGGACCTTTAAATTATAACGCGCTAAAATGTAAATACTGTTGATCAAGGAGAAACATGGTGGCATTAAATGTCGGGCAAGATTTTAAAAAAAGATGGTTAAATGCGCCTGAAGCTGTCCGTCATACCTATCAACAGGATCTGGCACGTATTTGTGACTTACTAGAGCCTCAAACGCCTATTCAGCTTTGGGTTTTAAATGATGAAAAAGCGCAGTTAGAATCACAGCAAAAAATTGAACAAGCCTACGCAGATCTTAAAGCGGAGCTCATTGAGCAAGCACGTATTCGTCGTCAACTTGCTTTAGAAAAATCGCTTGCTGACAAACGTGCATCAGAAGCTGCTTATGCTGCGGAGTTGCAAGCAGACGAAATTCGAAAATTTAATGAACAGACTGAAACATTACACACATTACGTAGTTATTTAGAACAAGAGGTTGCAGAACAAACTGCACGTTATCAGAAAAACCCTGAAACACCGGCAGTCAATTACTCTGCTGGCGTAAAACTTAGTATTACCGATGATCAAATCTTATCTGAGCTTGAAAGTTTACGCATTCGTTTAGAGCTTGAAGCTGAGAGCTTAATTGAACAGTCTGTAACAGCTTTCCGAGCTAAGCTAAATTCGGCAGCTCAAGAAGAAATTGAATACATTTTAAAGAATTCTAAGTTTTCTGATGAAAAAATAGAAAAGTAAAGTTTTTAAGGCTCTCTTTGTCATAAAAATGACATTTAAATGTCACAGAATAGTCATGCACAATATTCTTTTAGTTCAAATAATTATTAGAATATCGCATCGTGATTTATGAAAATTAATGAGGGTAAAAATGGACATTCCGCATCAGATTTCAATGCAACTTGAGCAGCTTAATCAGGGTGAACAATGGACATTTTCAGCACAAGAACTTTATATGAGTCATAACGACTTTAACTCTTTATCTATCTTACTCACACGAGAGTCAGAAAAAGGCGAATTTTCAATTACACGCACCCAACATAATAAACCATGGGTCGGCACAAACTCGGTTACGCTAACCAAGCAATAAATTTTCAAAATAAAAAAACCGGAACAAGTGTCCGGTTTTTTTATTTTAACAATTTAGCTTTTTATTTTAAAAAACCATTCTCAGCTAAAAAAGCCATACTAATATTTGATTCTGTTTTTTGTTCAGCTGCTTTGTCACCTAGCAATAAACGCTCGATATAACGCGCCAAAACATCGACTTCAAGGTTTACTTTGCTACCAACTTGCCATGTTCCAATGTTAGTACGCTCTGCTGTATGCGGGATTAAGTTTAAGCTTAAAATATTTCCACGTAAGTGGTTAATCGTTAAGCTAATCCCATCTACGGTCACAGAACCTTTTTCCGCTAAATATTTAGCAAGTTCTACGGGTGCTGTAACTTCATAATAGATTGAGCGAGCATCTTCACGTACTACAGTAATTTCACCCACACCATCAACATGGCCACTCACAATGTGTCCACCAAAGCGTGTTGTCGGTAACATTGCCTTTTCAACATTGACACGTTGCCCAACTTTCCAGTTACCTAAAGTTGTTCGATTCAAGCTTTCACGAGAAACATCCGCTGCGTACCAATTATCGCCCCATTCAATCACGGTGAGACAAATACCATTGGTCGCAATTGAGTCACCCAAATGTACATCTGACATATCCAGATCAGTCTGAATACGTAAACGCACATCACCACCTACGCTTTGCAGGCTTTCGACTTTTCCTAAACTTTCAATAATGCCTGTAAACATGGCTCAATCTCCAAATCTTTTTACACTGCTTAAATTGCAGCGCTTACCAAAGTGCGAGCTGTGTACTATTACCTGAAGTATCTACACCACCTAGCTCGGCGAAGTGGTAAAGCTGGCCTAATAACTGACGTAATGGTGGTCCTGACTTAGCATGAGTATCAGTAATCACAATAAACTCAAGCACGCGTGCACGTTCAGACTGTCGCTGTTTACTTACTCGATAGCGTGGAACATCTTGTGTTAACAGGGTCACTTTGCCGCGCTCCAGATTAGCCATAAGCAAATCTTTAGGCTCGATATTACCATCAGTTGAATAACTGGTCAGAATATAGCGGGCATTGATGGTTGAAAGTAACTTTTCATACGCATCTTTCGCATATTTAGAAGAGTTATATGGACTTGGACGCTCTTTACGCCAAGCTCTATCAATTCCACTCTTATAACCTTTAGTGTCTGGTGAAGGTAAATCGACCTGATCCCATAAAGTTAATGCATTCAAAACATGGTAATTACTGCTGTATGCATGCTGGTTATATGGTGGATCGAGATAGGCAACATCGACTTCAAAACCACTCATTTGATTTGCGAGATGCTGTGAATCTACACACCACATTTCAGCAGCAGGACGCTTACGGTCACCAATCTCGCAAAAACGGCTTGGTGTTAACCAAAGCAATGACTCTATTCGTTCCAATGCAGTTTGTGTACGTCCGCCCCACCCTTGATGAAAGCTTTTAAATACACCGCTGGTATTACTCACAAAACTTGCTGAATAGAGTAATGGTGCAAGCAAAGCACTCATCTCTACATCATTAATTGCACCTTGCGCCTGCCATGTTGCAATCTGCTGACGAATCGCATCAATACGCATACCATTACGGCGTTTAAAGAATAAACGGTCACGAGTTGGATCGTATACATCATCGTTACGTGGGCAAAGGTTATGCGTAACCCAACCTTTAACTTCAGGTAAGCGATTTAAATAATCGATTGCCTTCTGATAGCCACCTAGCTCTTTAAATGCAGGTGCATCGGTACAAGCTAAAATCGCATGATTTAACGCATGGCTATAAGGCTCCCAGTCATTTGCAATCACACGGTAACCATTTTGACGTGCTAAACGAGACACGACACCACTGCCGGCAAAAAAGTCGGCAAAAATCGGAGGATTCTTTTTCTTGCTATTCAGTGTCCCTGTAATTTCAAGGGCTTCTAAAATTAGATGGAGCAATCGGCGCTTGTTACCTAGGTAAGGAACAAGCTGATGGAAAAGATATTCGTCTGTCGTACGGGCCGCATGACGACGTTTGTGATAAACCGAAGGCTCTGAATTCATACTTTCTCTTGCGTAGGGATTAACCTTAAGCGTATATCTTGATCAAGTTGTGTCACATCAAGAAGTGTAAAACGAAGTTGTTGTGCCATATATTCAAACTCTGCATTGAACATGGCTCTTGCACTTTTCCCCAAGAATGTTGGGGCAATATAACTGATCAACTCATCTACCAAACCTTCTTGTAAAAAGGCAGTAGATAATGTCGCACCGGCTTCCACCAATACATCATAAATTTGATGTTGCTTAGATAGGGTCTGTAACAGCATTTTTAAAGGCTGAATTTCTAATTGTATCACGCCTAAATCGGCAAGTTCTTCACGATATGGCCCCATGACCATCACAGTTTCAGGGTTTTCTAAAATTTTAGCATTAAGTGGCAAACGCCCCTGACGATCTAAAACAACCCGTTTTGGTTGAGCAACTGTCTCAATATCAATATGACCGAGTGAGCGCACATTAAGCTGACAATCATCTGCAATCACAGTTTCAATACCTGTAATCACTGCTCCTGAAATAGCACGCCAATGCTGGACATCTTGACGGGCAGCAGAACCCGTAATCCACTTCGATTCACCAGATGCCATTGCCGTACGTCCATCTAGACTTGAAGCTACTTTTAAGCGTACATAAGGTATACCCGTAGCCATCGCCTTTAAGAAACCTTGATTTAATTTTTCTGCTAAATCTTCACAAATGCCAACTTCCACTTCAATTCCGGCATTTTTCAAAATCTGAACGCCCTTACCCGCAACGAGCGGATTTGGATCAGGACATGCTACAACCACCCTTTTAACCTGAGCCTTAACCAGTGCTTCAGCACAAGGAGGAGTTCTCCCATAATGCGCACATGGCTCAAGCGTGACATAGGCTGTTGCACCTTGTGCTTGTTCAGCTGCCTGACGTAAAGCAAAGACCTCTGCGTGTGGTTGACCCGCTTTAGGATGGAAGCCTTCACCAATTAACTGATCATCTTTGACAATGACACAACCAACATTTGGATTAGGCTTAGTCGAATATAGACCTCGTTTGGCAAGTTCAATGGCTTGCCGCATCCAATATTGATCTTGTTTCAACTCAGACATAAAAATCTCAAATAGTTATTGTTCACGTTGTTGCATTTGCTCAATTTGACGACGAAAAGCCTCAACATCCTGAAAATCTTGATATACAGAAGCAAATCGGACATAAGCGACATGGTCAAGGGCAAATAGCGATTGCATGACGATTTCGCCAATTGTTCTAGATTTTACGTCACGTTCACCTAAACGGCGAATCTGCAACTGAATATCACTTAAAACTGTTTCGATCTGCTCTTGTGTGACCGGACGTTTTTGCAGAGCATGCATTAACGAACGACGTAATTTGGCCTCATCGAAAGGTTCATTTTTTCCATTCGATTTGATCACACGGGGCATTACCACTTCATAGCTTTCAAAAGTGGTAAAACGTTCACCGCAACTTACACACTCACGACGTCGACGAATCTGACAGCCTTCGGCGGCTAAACGTGAATCGATGACTTTACTATCTGCGGCGTTGCAAAATGGACAATGCATAGCGGATTTATAGGGTCGATTACTTTGACCTAGTGTAGCAAAATTTCTACACTTACAGAACCAGCATTCTATAAGACAAAAAAACAGTCCTGAGCAAGATCAAAGTATCGCTTTGATCACAGCGCAAGACTGTTCTTTTAAGACAGCAGATATATTAATGATGATTATTCAATACGTTCGCCATGTTGGCTTAAATCCAGACCCATGCGCTCATCATCAGCGTTCACACGGATACCAATCACAAGATCAATCACTTTAAGAATAACGAAAGTCGCGATACCACTATAAACCATGGTTGCCAATACGCCTTCAACTTGTACCCATAATTGGCCAGCGAATGTTGGAGCTAAGGTAACGTTAGCTGCTTTAATAATTTCGTCACTGTAGAATACGCCAGTTAAAATCGCACCGACAATACCCCCTACCGCATGCAAACCAAACGCATCCAAAGCATCGTCAGCTTTAAGTAAGCGTTTAAGTGCAGTAATACCCCAGAAGCACACTACGCCACCGATAAGGCCCATGACTAAAGCACCGCCTACACCGACAAAACCTGCTGCTGGTGTAATCACAACCAAACCAGCTACCGCACCAGAAGCACCACCTAATACAGATGCTTTGCCACGGATCATACGTTCAACAACTAACCAAGAGAATGCAGCAGCAGCGGCAGCAACTTGAGTCACTAAAATTGCCATACTTGCACGAGCACCCGCGCCTAATGCACTACCACCGTTGAAGCCGAACCAACCCACCCAAAGTAAGCTTGCACCAACAACAGTTAGAGTCAGATTATGAGGAGCCATAGATTCACGGCCAAGGCCAATACGTTTTCCAAGCATGTAAGCAGCAACGAGCCCTGCAACACCTGAGTTGATGTGTACAACTGTACCACCAGCAAAATCTAATGCCCCTGCTTTAAACAACCAGCCATCTGTTGCCCAAACCCAGTGAGTAATTGGTGCATAAACAACAAGTACCCAAATTGCAATGAATGCCATGAAAGCTGAATATTTCATACGGTCTGCAATAGAACCACTAAGGATTGCAACTGTAATGATGGCAAAAGTCATTTGGAAAATAACAAAGAGACTTTCAGGAATTGTCCCGCTCAATGCATCAAACGCGACTCCGTTGAGCATGGCTTTAGACAAATCACCAAAAAATGCACCTGTGCCAGAGAACGCGATTGAATACCCTGCAATCACCCACAGCAAACTTACTAAAATTGCAGCGGAAAGGCTGAACATCATAGTACTTAATACATTTTTCTTACGTACCATACCGCCGTAGAATAGTGCCAAACCAGGAATGGTCATTAATAGAACCAAAGCTGTTGAAACTAAAATCCAAGATGTATCGCCTGTATCAAGTTTTGGTGTTGGTGCTGGAGCTGCTGGAGTTTCAGCAACTGGTGCTTCTGCAGTGGTTGCAGTAGCTGGAGATGTTGATGTAGCCGCAACTTCCGATGTAGGCGTTGTTACAGCATCTTCTGCCCAAACGGCAGTACCACCCAAAAGAGCGCCTGATAGACTCAGCGCCATAAGCATTTTTTTCATTCGTGTCCCCCAACCTCATTTGCGAGTTATTTTCTACTCAGCAAGCTTTGTGCCAATTAGACAGCATCTGGTCCAGTTTCACCCGTACGGATACGGATAACTTGTTCCAGGTTAGTCACAAAAATCTTACCATCGCCGATTTTTCCAGTGCTTGCTACACGAGTAATTGATTCAATTACCGCGTCAACCATTTCATCACTAATCGCAATTTCGATTTTTACTTTAGGTAAGAAATCAACCACATACTCTGCGCCACGGTAGAGTTCTGTATGTCCTTTTTGACGACCAAAACCTTTAACTTCAGTTACGGTAATCCCTTGTACACCAATGTCAGAGAGCGCTTCACGCACATCATCCAATTTAAACGGTTTTACAATTGCAGTTACAAGCTTCATGTTTGTTTCCTTCGGCTTCTTTTCACCAGTAAGGTTTTATGTTCAATTTTCATGCCAATATTTCAAAGGTTGAGGGAAATGAATCTATTGCATGAACTTTCTTTATAACCTATTTAGTGATCAAGATGTAGATGAGCTATTAAAAATAAAATGAATTTTCAGTATCGTTGAGTGCTTATTTAATGTTCTATTTGTACTAAAAGAATTGAAACCTATATCCCAAGTTCAAGCAGTGTTAAACTGTAAACCATAAGGTAATACAACACTTTGGATATTTTATGCTAGAAACATTACTACAGGCCATTTTGGAACAAATTGATGAGCCTAAAAAAGATTTGGAAAAAAATTTACGTGCATTATTAAATGAAGCAGTCGAAAAGTTGGATCTTGTTTCCAAACAAGAGATTGACCGTCAAAAGACTGCACTTCAATCGGCCACTCAACGTTTAGAAGAGCTACAAAAACAAGTAAGTCTGTTAGAAGAAACTTTAAAGAATAAAAAATAAGCACCAACGTAGCGCACTTATACTTTACAACGATTAAAAATGAAGCACCATAATGGAACAATAAGATGTCTTTTTCTAAAATTTATACACGGGGACTTTTAGGTTTACATGCACCTCTGATTGAAGTTGAGGTACATGTAAGTCAAGGCTTACCTTCTCTTACCATTGTCGGACTAGCAGAAGCGGCTGTAAGAGAAAGTAAAGACCGAGTTCGCTCAGCCATTATTAATAGTGGATTTCAATTTCCAACTAAACGGCTGACCATTAATCTTGCACCAGCAGATTTGCCCAAAGATGGGTCACGTCTGGATTTACCAATTGCTGTAGGCATTTTAATTGCTTCTGGTCAGCTTCCCGAAAACTGCGCCGAAGATTTTGAATTAATTGGTGAATTAGCGCTGGATGGCCATGTAAGATCAGTGTCAGGTACTTTAACTTTGGCAATGGCGTGTCAACAGGCAAGGCATAAAATGCTTTTACCTCTCGATAATAGTCAGGATATTAATCATTTACCGGACCTTGAGTGTTATCCGGTGAGTCATTTAAAAGAAGTCTGTGAACATTTTCTGGGCACGAAATCTCTATCTTCGATTGAACCTTCAACGACCTCAAATCAAATGCCTTATAAATTTGATTTGGCAGATGTAAAAGGTCAACTACGCCCACGTCGTGCACTAGAAATAGCCGCAGCAGGGGGACATTCTCTGCTCTTTAAAGGACCACCGGGCACAGGTAAGACTTTACTCGCTTCACGTCTTCCTTCAATTTTGCCACCTCTTTCTAATCAAGAAACACTTGAAGTTGCGAGTATTTATTCAATTTCAAATACACCGCATACGTTTGGACAGCGTCCTTTTCGTGCACCCCACCATACGGCATCAGCCATTGCACTCGTTGGGGGCGGATCTCACCCTAAACCGGGTGAAATTACCTTATCTCACTTAGGTGTGCTCTTTTTAGATGAACTTCCAGAGTTTGACAGAAAGG
>NZ_JZFB01000008.1:57071-60070 GCF_001188385.1 Acinetobacter sp. V2
TATTATTTCACGAGCAGCTCGGCAGATTACTTATCCGGCTAACTTTCAACTGATTGCTGCGATGAACCCCTGCCCATGTGGTTATGCGTTTAATCAAGACAGCCGTTGCCAATGTTCACCTGACAGCATTAAGCGCTATCAAAACCGTATATCGGGCCCGTTACTTGACCGTATCGATTTACATATTGATGTACCGCCTTTAAAAGCTCAGGAACTGCAAGATCCAACACCTGTTGAAGGTTCTACGGCTGTAAGACAGCGTGTGATTTCTGCTTATGAACAACAAATGCAAAGACAAAATTGTTTAAATCAAGCGCTTTCACCGAAACAACTTGAGCAATATGCTGTCCTTGATAGTACTTCACAGCGAATGATTGAAATGGCACAGCAACGTTTAAATCTATCAGCTCGTGCTTATCATCGTGTTTTACGAGTAGCGCGGACCATTGCCGATTTGGCTCAAAGTGAGATGATTCAAAGTCCTCATCTCACAGAAGCACTCTCCTATCGAGGCAATCATTCTTAAGGCAAAACAGCGGATGATGAGTCCGCTGTTCTTTTATTAAGAACCTTATTTAAGGTTTCAATTAGACTAGTGATTTCTTTCTCTGATAAAGCTGCAAAACCGAAGCGAATACAACGATTAGAAGACTCGTTTTGTTTAAACTTATGCTCTGTATCAATGTTGAGTTCTTTTAATTTTATAAGCTGATCTCGAGTAAATGGTTTCTGGAATTTTACCCATAACGCCATTCCACCCGCGGGTGGTTGTATATGAACACACTCTGCAAAAATTCTTTTAAACTCAGCTAACGCATGGTCTCGGCGTAGTTGATATATTTTTTTCATTTTACGGATGTGTCTTTTAATTTCACCCCGTTGCATTAAATCTGCTAAGGCAAGTTCAGTAATATTATTACCTTGACGATCAATCAGTAAAATATCTTCAGTAATCGATTGAATGATTGATGGCGATGCCACGATGTAGCCTAAACGGATCCCTGGTGCAAAAACTTTAGACAATGAGCCAACATGAATAACCAATTCAGAATGAGGCAAACTCGCTAAGGGTGGCATAGGCCGACTGTCATAATGGAATTCATGATCATAGTCATCTTCAATAATATAAAAGCCCCATTTTTTTGAAAGCTCTAAGAGTTGAAGACGGCGATTCATTGGCATCGTAACAGTTGTGGGATATTGATGATGCGGAGTTGTATAAATGGCAGCAACCGAATGTTCTTTTAAAACACGTTCTAAATCCTCAATGACAATACCTTGTTCATCTAATTTGACAGAAACGACCTGAAAACCATTTGATTGGAACGCTTTAAAAGCAGATGGATAGTAAAGCTCTTCAACAACGATAACACCCTGCCTATTAGGTAATGCACGAGATGCAAGAAAAATTCCCATCTGGCTACCACGTACAATACAAATCTCATCTTCGGCAACATTCATAAAACGTTCCATTGACAACATTTGTTGTAAGGCTTGTCTTAACTCAATCATACCTCGTGGGTCACCATACCCCATATACTGGTTTTGGGTAATTTTAATCAGTGCATGCCGATAGGCCCGCGAAAATAGTTCGTAGGGAATAAGCCTCGGATCTGGTACACCATCGTTATGTGGATATAAAGCAACTTCTTGAATAGTTGGCTTCTCATTCACTTTTCGCTCAGATATCGACTCTATTTGGAGTTGTTTTTCTGGCAAAACATCTGCCACAAATGTGCCTTTTCTGGGACGAGTCACAAGCCATCCTTGTGCTTCTAATTCTTCATAGACCGCTTGTACCGTTTTCCGATTAACTCCTAATTCTTTTGATAGGCTACGAGACCCTGGCAGCATAGTCCCTTGCGCCAAACGGCCACTTAAGATTTCCTGACTAATCAAGTTGGTAAGCTTTAAAAAAACTGTTTTCTCTTCTCTTTCATCGATACGAAAATGTACTTGCCAAGGTCTTAGCATATTTGCCCCATCTGGACCATATAACTTATAAAAACTGGATGTATTGATTCATCCAGTTATTTTCTATTCTGCCTTCACCTACTTAATTTGGTCAACTGGACTGGAGAAGAGATGAAGACTGCTTCTGTAAACAAACAAGACCTAATGCAACATGCACAGCAAGACATGCAAAAGTGGATTAGCGACTCAGATTTAACTGACCGCCAAAAGCTTGCCCTCACTTGTCGTATTTTATTTGATCATGGCCATGATGCTGGTTTAGCAGGCCAAATTACTTGTCGTAGTGAAAGTAAAGAATCCTTTATTACCCAACGTTTTGGTTTGGGTTTTGATGAAATTACTGCCTCAAACTTGCTTGAGGTGAATCAAGACTTAGAACCCATCAATCAAGATGGTATGGCAAACCCAGCCAACCGTTTTCATACATGGATTTATAAAGAACACCCAGAAGTTAACTGCATTATCCATACGCATCCGACTCATGTAGCGGCTCTTTCCATGCTTCAAATTCCGCTCATGATTTCTCAAATGGATGTCTGCGCACTTTATGAAGATTGCTCATTTGTAGGCCATTGGCCAGGTGTTCCTGTGGGCAATGAAGAAGGCATTTTGATTTCTTCTGCTTTGGGTAAAAACCGCGCTGTTTTGTTATCTCACCATGGTCAACTGGTCACAGGAAAAACCATTGAAGAAGCCTGCAACTTGGCTCTTTTAATTGAACGCGCAGCTCAACTGCAACTTCTAGCCATGTCTGCTGGGCAAATTCAGCCGATCCCACACGATTTAGCTACAGAAGCTCATGACTGGGTATCTACCGATAAACGTAACAAAGTGAACTTTGCTTACTACGCACGTAAAGCTTTGAAAAAACATTCTGACTGTATTTAAAAAGAGATTTCGACCATGAAACTAAACGGCATTATTGGCTACCCTGTTACTCCTTTTTCTGATGACAACACCATTAATCTTCCTGTTTTAAAACAGATGCTCGATTTGCTTATTGAAAACGGCTGCGATGCAATTGC
>NZ_JZFB01000008.1:60113-70665 GCF_001188385.1 Acinetobacter sp. V2
GATGAGTGGTGTTTAGTCGCTAAAACGTCAATTGAAAGCATTAATAAACGTGTACCTGTCATTATTGGGATTTCAGAACTCACGACGGATCAAGCCATCAAAAAAGCGCAGATCGCTCAAAGCTATGGTGCAGATGCACTTATGGTGATTCCTGTATCTTATTGGAAGCTAACAGATCAAGAGATTTTTGAATATTATCAAGCGATTGCACAAGCAACGACTTTACCAATTATGGTGTATAACAATCCTGCAACGAGCGGTGTTGATATGTCTCCAGAATTAATCGTGCGCATGTTTAACAACATTGCAAATATTACGATGGTAAAAGAAAGCAGCGGTGACATTCAACGTATGCATAAAATTCAAGAACTCTCAAAAGGAGAACTTCCGTTTTATAACGGATGTAACCCTCTAGCTTTAGAAGCTTTATGTGCGGGCGCAAGCGGTTGGTGTACAGCGGCACTAAATCTGTTAGGTCAACAACCTCAACAACTTATCGAACATGTAAAAAATGGTGAATTAGAACAGGCCCAAAAATCATTTTATCAGCAACTTCCTCTACTACGCTTTATCGTAACTGGTGGTTTACCTAAAACGATTAAAGCAGGTTTACAGCTAAAAGGTATTGCTGCGGGTTCACCACGTAAGCCACTATTCAAAGCCACAGATATTGAGCTTAACCAGTTAAAACAGCTACTTTCTGAAATAGAAAACTAATAAAAAAGCGGGTCAATAAACCCGCTTTTTATAACTCAAAACTTAGAATGTTTTAGTTAAACTAAACACTAAACCTGTGTCATAAGGTTTTTTCTGAGCATCGGTCATGCCAGAAGTACTAATATCTGTACCAACTACATCTAGCTCAGCAACAATACCCAAAATGTTATAGTTTACGCCGACTTTATAATCGATATAGCTATCATCTTCACCTGGTCCACCTGCAACTACAAGTAAAGAGTCTTTATTTTTGAGCTTGTTATAACCAACTGAGGCAAGGCCTGTAAATCCTGTATCTGCAATTGGTGCTGAATAGCCGACGTTGAAGTACCAGAACTCATCAGAGTGGCCCCAATAATCATCTGAGTAGCTTACGCCCACACTAAGTGCATCACCTTTAAATAAAGAATCAGCAAAAGTTAATTTTCCGTAAAATTCGTTAAAGTCAAAACCAGTATCCCCATTGTATGGGTTAGTAAATTTTGAGTCAGAACCAATATAGCCGTAATGAATTACACCCACGTCATAGGTTGGTGCCAGCTTATCTGACAGTTTTAAGGTGTTGGTATAACCTAATGAGATATCAGTTTCAGTTGAAACACCTGGCGTATTAAAGTCAACGCTTGAACCCCAAAGCGCAACATAAGCACCCGACTTATGAGAAAAAGTAAAACCACCTTGAATGGCTGGATTATTTGATGATTGGGTAACTCCGCGGAAGCGGTAGTCTGTGGTTGCTGCGACGCTCCCTGTTGCGGTGATACCATAAAAAGATGGTGCATCTTCAGCCATAGCCATGGTTGAACCTGCTGCAAAGATACCAAGACCTAAGGCCTTAAGTGCAAATTTCATCATTCTGATCTCCCCCATAATGAATGCACGATTTATGTATATAAAACACATTGTGTTACTTAAGCTTTAGCAATTGCTGTGCCAATTCCATATTTGCTATCAACGCACTTCATTAATTTTGAGATAAAACTTGTTTTACAATGAAACCTCTGCTTGTTTCTTATAAATATATATCTATAAAAAACAATAAAATAAAATAAAACTCTTGTGCACTTAGAAATAATAAACATATGAAAACCCCTTATCGGAAACTAGTAACCGAGATGGGAAGTATTCATTTACTCAATGTAAATTTTCTATTTAACCTTGATTAGGAAATATAAAAATTACGTAAATTTCTTAAAGCTAGGCTTTTAATGATCTGTAAATGGGCATTTCATTTAATTAGATTTCTTTATTTTTTCTATTTTTAAACTTATGAACTATTTTGGGTCTTTTTTAGTCAGCAATATGAACAAAAAGAGTAATGCACAAACTTTACGCAGAATATCGCACTAAATTTGACCAGCTAAATTAAATTCTATTGCTCTTTTAGAGTGATCTATTTTTGCACATCACTCTTTGAAATAATGTTATAAAGTAACAATTTAAAAAATATTTAAAATAATTTGTCGAAAAAATCAACTCAAGAGAAGATCAAAAAGTAAACATATCCACCAAAAAAGATCAAAAAACAAACAGAAGAATCAACTATTTTTTGAGCTTGGAATATAAAATAAATGGTAAAAATACACTAAGAAATAAATTACTTTTTTTATTTTAAACAATACATTAAGTATAAAAGGTTAATAGTAAATTTAGTCAACAAGCAGTAGCACATTAATCAATTTCTGCATAGCATATATAAAATAAAATCAACAAAAATATATCTTTTTTATAGATTACTTATACAATTGATTCAAATCCTAGGCCCTGAACAATAACAAGGCACAGGATTTATCGTTTTTATGAGGTTCTTTAAATATGCTAAATGCACAAAAACTTACATTAGCAGTTCTCATTTCTGCGGCAATAATTTCCTCAGCTCAGGCAAGCGAGCAAAGTGAGGCAAAAGGATTTGTTGAAGATGCGAACGGTTCTATTCTCTTCCGTACAGGTTACATCAGCCGTGATAAAAAACAGGGCGCAAAAGATACTAGCTCATTTGCTCAATCAGCAATTGTAAGTATCGATTCAGGCTTTACCCCTGGTATTGTTGGCTTCGGTGTTGGCGTTGTTGGCGATGGTTCATTTAAGATCGGTGAAAATAAAAATGCCGGAAACCAAATGATTCCTAAGCATAATGACGGTTCGGCTTACGATCACTGGGCTCGTGGTGGCGGTAGCGTTAAAGCACGTTTCTCGAATACAACAGTACGTTACGGTACTCAAGTACTCGATTTACCTGTTCTTGCAAGTAATACTGGACGTATGGTTCCTGAATACTTTACAGGTACTTTATTAACTAGCCATGAAATCAAGAACCTTGAATTGGTTGCTGGTAAATTTACTAAAGACCAAATGTCTGATCAAATTAATACCGATGCTGATGCTTCTGGCAGAGGTCTTGATCGTGCCATTGTTTGGGGTGCGAAATACAAGTTTGATGATAATTTAAATGCATCTTATTATGGCTTAGACAGCAAAAATGCTCTTGAACGCCATTATGTAAATGTAAACTTTAAACAGCCTTTGGCTAATGACAGTTCATTAACTTACGATTTTAGTGGTTATCACACTAAATTCGATGCAAGTGCACATACTTACTCAGCAACTGGGGCTGTAGCACCAAATTATGGTAATGATGGTATCGCAGGCGAAGAAAAAACAAATAATATTTGGGCGATTTCAGGAACTTATGCAACTGGCCCACATAGTGTGATGTTAGCATACCAACAAAACAGTGGTAATGTTGGTTATGACTATGGTCAAAATGCTGATGGTTTCCAAAGTATCTATTTACCGAACTCTTACATGTCTGACTTCATCGGTAACGATGAAAAATCTGCACAAATTCAGTACAACGTTGATTTCGGTAAGTTAGGCGTATTGCCAGGTCTAAACTGGACAACTGCATTTGTATATGGTTGGGACATCAAAGTTAGAAATGTAACTGACAGTGCTCAAGAACGTGAGTTCTTTAACCAAGTGAAATATACAGTTCAAAGCGGTTTTGCTAAAGATGCAAGCCTTCGTATTCGTAACTCGTACTATCGTGCAAGTGACTCATACCAAGGTGCTTACATTGGTGACACTAATGAATGGCGTCTATTCCTTGATATTCCTGTGAAATTATTCTAATTCACAAATCTATCAAGCATAAAAAAACCTACATCTGGCAACAGATGTAGGTTTTTTATTAAGCTCAGAATATCAATTGAGGCATTCTGAGCCTTATCAATTAAAGCTTATTTAGCAGCTTCAATTGCTTTTAATACTTCAGCTTTAGCAACGTCAGCACCTTCCCAACCACTGATTTTTACCCACTTACCTGGTTCTAAATCTTTATAGTGACTGAAGAAATGCTCAATTTGGCTAATCAATAACGGAGGAAGATCTGTATATTCCTTAACGTCTTTATACAATGGCGACAATTTTTCATGTGGAACAGCGATTAATTTCGCATCGATACCACCATCATCTTCCATTTTTAATTTGCCCACTGGACGGCAACGAATGACTGAACCAGCAGCAACAGGATGTGGAGTTACAACAAGTACGTCTAACGGGTCACCATCTTCAGACAAAGTATTTGGAACATAACCATAGTTCGCTGGATAGAACATTGCTGTACCCATGAAACGGTCTACAAACAATGCATCAGAATCTTTATCGATTTCATATTTAATTGGTGCTGCATTTGCAGGAATTTCAATGATGACATAGATGTCATTTGGGGCATCTTTACCTGCTGGGATATTGCTGTAACTCATATCAATACTCTTTCGTTATGAAGTCAGATGTAAAATCCACTTGATTATAGCGTGGATATCATCAAAATGATGCCGATTATACAATGCGCACACGCGAAAGTTGATATGAATGATGACAGAATGACACTCAAGTCAGTTTAATCGTGACCACTAATAAGAAGATTGGGCACAATATAGATAAGAACCAGACAATCGAACGTAAAGTTGCCCAGTTACTTAAATAACAGATCCCATAAATAACTCTTAAAATAATATATGCCCAACCTAATCTCAGAATAAAATATTCTGGAACGACCATATATTCAGCCATTAAAATAGCCGTTAAGAATAAAGGTAAGCTTTCAAAACTATTTTGTTGTACGGCATTTGCACGAGCAGCCAAACCAGTTGTTTTGGCAAAAAAAGCTCTTGGGTTTTGATTATCAACAGGCTGAAAACCACCTGTAAACTTTGCAATTACGGTAAATGCGTATGGCAGCAAACATGCCACTAAAATAATATAGATAATGCCGCTGATGCCCTGCATAGTGCCATCCATCACTGAAAATACTGTTGATCATGCTATCATAACATTGCGTTTTTACCTGAAATTTTATGCAATCACTTGTCATCACTGATTAATAGGGCCATGTATGCAACAACCTGATCAAAAAGAATTGTTTGAAGTCTTGGATAAGCAAAAACAGAATCAACTTCAGATAGATCGCATATTAAAGATCGTACTCCCTATTATGGCTTTTTTACTTAGTGTGATTTGTGCAAATTTGAATTGGCAGTCGACACTTGGCACCTTTGTTATTTTAACAATTACCTTTATTGCAGTCGGTATTAAACGACTTACTTTGTGGCACTGGCTCATTGTGATTACGATATATTGCTTAGCAGATAATTATTTAAGTTACGGTCAGCTTGATTTAACTCACCTACGCCTGCAACTCGGCACAATGCTTGTTTTTGTTGGGATGGTCGGAATTGGACGTCCTTATATAGACCGCTGGTTTATAAAAAGCCATAAAAACTAAAATTAAAAAAAGCGCCCTAAGGCGCTTTTTTTATTAACTGATTAAGCTGGTTTACGTAAATCTTTACGTAAAATTTTGCCTACATTTGATTTTGGTAATTCATCCATAAACTCAACATAACGAGGGCGTTTATAGCCTGTTAAGTTTTCTTTAGCGAAGCTCAAAACTTCTTCAGTCGTTAAACTTTGATCTTTTTTCACAATAAAGAGTTTTGGCACTTCACCTGATTTTTCATCTGGAACACCAATGGCTGCAACTTCCAATACTTTTGGATGTTTAGCAATAACTTCTTCGATTTCACTTGGGTAAACGTTAAAGCCAGAAACCAAAATCATATCCTTTTTACGGTCTACAATTTTTGTATATCCACGGCTATCCATCACACCGATGTCACCCGTACGGAAGAAACCGTCTGCTGTCATGACTTTAGCTGTCTCATCAGGACGATTCCAGTAGCCCTTCATCACTTGAGGACCGCGAATCGAGATTTCGCCTTGCTCACCTAAAGCAACTTCTTTACCGTCATCATCTAAAATAGCAACTTCAGTTAAAGGTAACGGAATACCAATAGTGCCACTAAATTCAGTAGAAGCAGGTGGATTTGCGGTTGCTACTGGTGAAGTTTCTGACAAGCCATAACCTTCAATAATGGTTGTACCCGTAATTTTCTTCCAAGCTTCTGCTGTAGAAGGTAAAACAGCCATACCACCGCCCATCGCCATTTTTAAATTGCTATGGTCAAGTTGTTTGAATTCTTCATTGTTCACTAAAGCATTAAACAATGTGTTTACCGCTGGGAAGAATGATGGTTGATATTTACGTAATTCGTTAATAACAGCTGGTAAATCACGAGGGTTCGGAATCAAGATATTTGCTTGACCTTTATACATACCGTACATCGCGCAAACCATGAACGCAAAAATATGATAAAGCGGTAAAGCACAAACAATACGGTCGCCTTTAGCACCATCGTTTGCTCCAAATTTACTTTGGAAAATACCATCACACTGAAGTAAGTTTGCTACAAGATTACGATGAGTAAGCTCTGCACCTTTTGAAACACCTGTTGTACCACCAGTGTATTGAAGTACAGCAGTATCACTTAAAGTTAAAGTCGGACGCTTATAATTACTCGCATTTTCTTTATTTAATGCTGAGTTAAATTTAACGTGTCCTGGAATATTCCAAGCTGGAATTTGTTTACGTACTTTACGTAATACAAAATTCACCAGAGTACCTTTGAGTGTACCGAGCATATCTCCGACTGATGCAACTACAACATGCTTCACTGGAGTTTTACCCAAAATGCTTTGGTAAACACTGGCAAAGTTTTCGATAATTACAAGTACTTCTGCACCTGAGTCATTTAATTGATGCTCAAGTTCACGCGCAGTATAAAGTGGGTTAACGTTTACTAACACTAAACCTGCACGTAACACAGCTAATGCAACTACAGGATACTGCAATACATTCGGCATCATCACTGCCACACGAGTTCCTTTTGCTAACCCCAAATTTTGCAAATAGGTCGCGAACTTACGGCTTGCAAGCTCTAACTCATTAAATGACATCGCTTTATCCATAAAGATAAAGGCATCGCGAGAACCAAATTTTTGGAAATTACTCTCAAAAATATCAACAAGTGAAGTATTTTCCGCAGGCAATGCTACTGTTTCTGGAATCCCTGTTTTTTGGTATTCTGCAAACCAAATTTTTTCCATAATGCCATTATCTCCGATTCGTAATCCTTAGTAATAACTGTTATTCAATGCCCCAGCTATTCTTTAGCTTCTTGGTGCCAGAACATATTTAAAACTTATTGGCACATTCATGACACTTCGAACAAGATTATGAGACAGAAGTTTTGACAATTTAACCCTGCCAAATTTTTTGCATGGAGTACAAATTACGTACTCCAAATTGCTGTCCTATTAATCATTATTCAATACCAACAAGTTCAGTTCATTGCTTGAACATGTTGCCATATATAGCGTATTTATGTTGCCAGACGCTAGCTTTATCTCTGAATCAACAGTTTATTTGCTTTTTGATATCCACGTGGTAAGAGCTGACCTTTTGAAGCTCGTTTACCCATATATTTTTGTAGATCATCACCTTTTAATTTTAGATGTTGCTGACCTGCAACCACCTGAATTATTTCATCTAAGTTCAGGGTTGTCATGGATAAAATTTGCTCTTTCGCATCAAGTTGTATCAACTTATTACCTTTACCCTTATTTAGATTTGGTAGTTCTGCCAAATCAATAATCAAGAGTCGACCTGCTGAGCTGAGCACCGCTAAGTGCGTCATATTCTGAGCAGATATTAATGGTAAAGCTTTTGATTTTTCAGGAACAGACAAGAATGTCTTACCTGCCTTGGCATTGGTATCTAACTGTTTGGTTTGAGTTTTAAACCCATAACCAGAGGTACTCGCAGCGATAAGTTCTGACTCTTCGTCTTCTAGATAAACCTGAATAAACGAAACACCACTTGCAGGAGCAAGTTTAGAACTTAAAGGTTCGCCCAAACCTCTTGCTGATGGCAAACTACTAATAGGCAAGGCATAACTACGCCCTGTCTCATCAAGGAAATAGATTCGTTGATTGGTTTTACCCACAGCGTGACTTAAATATTGGTCGCCCGCACGATAGTTTAAATTCTCTGCATCAACATCCGCACCTTTTGCAGCACGAATCCATCCCGCTTCAGATAAAACCACCGTTACCGCTTCAGCTGGCATTAAATCCTGTTCTTTAATCTGAACAGCTTCAGCACGCACCACGATTGGAGAACGGCGTTCGTCACCAAACTTTTTCGCGTCTTCTTTTAATTCACCAATAATCAGATTCTTTAAAGATTCCGGATTTTCTAATTGCTCACGAATAATGGCAGCTTTTGCAGCAAGCTCATCTTGTTCATGACGGATTTCCATCTCTTCAAGTTTTGCTAAATGACGCAACTTGAGTTCTAAAATTGCTTCTGCCTGTATCTCATCAATATTGAAATGTTCCATCAAGACAGGTTTAGGCTGATCTTCTTCACGAATAATACGAATGACGGTATCAATATCAAGATAAGCAATTAAAAGACCTGCCAAAATATGCAGACGTTTTTCAATTCGGTTTAAATGATATTCTAAACGGCGAGTTACCGTTTTTTTACGGATCTCAATCCATTCAAGCAAGATACGACGAATCGATTTAACTTGAGGACGACCATCCTCACCAATCATGTTTAAATTAACACGGTAGCTCGACTCTAAATCGGTGGTTGCAAATAAGTGGCTCATTACCGCTTCTGCATCAATACGGTTAGAGCGAAGTACAATCACTAATCGTGTTGGGTTTGCATGATCCGACTCGTCACGAATATCAACGACTAATGGCAGCTTTTTGGCCTGCATTTGGTCGGCAATTTGAGTAATCACCTTAGAGCCCGATACTTGATAAGGCAGCTCAGTAATCACGATTTCATTTTTTTCAATGGTATAAACCGCTCGCATGCGGTAACTGCCACGACCAGTGGTCTGGATTTTAAGTAATTCTTCTGGCGGAGTAATAATTTCAGCTTTTGTTGGTAAATCTGGCCCTGGAATATATTCAGCCAATTTTTCATCTGAAGTTTGTGGGTTACGAATTAAGGCAATCGTGCCTTTAATCACTTCACGTAAATTATGCGGCGGAATATCGGTCGCCATACCAACGGCAATACCGGTTGTGCCGTTGAGTAGAATATTAGGAATACGCGCTGGCAACGTAATAGGTTCTTTTAATGAACCATCAAAGTTATCTTGCCAATCAGTTGTGCCCTGACCTAACTCATTTAACAACAACTCACTGTAAGCAGAAAGCTTTGCTTCGGTATAACGCATCGCAGCAAATGACTTAGGATCATCTGGTGCCCCCCAGTTACCCTGTCCTTCAATTAAAGGATAGCGATAACTAAATGGCTGAGCCATCAATACCATCGCTTCATAACATGCCGAGTCACCATGAGGATGGTATTTACCGAGCACATCACCTACTGTACGCGCTGATTTTTTTGGCTTGCCGCTATTTTTTAAGCCTAGCTCGCTCATGGCATAGACAATACGGCGCTGTACAGGCTTTAAGCCATCACTGATATGCGGCAATGCACGGTCCATAATGACGTACATGGCATAATTTAAGTAAGCCTGTTCAGTAAATTCGGCTACAGAGCGGTTTTCTGTCGCTTGATGCGCAAGGCTGGTCATAGTCAGCTTATCTTCCAAATCAGTCGTTATTTTAAATGAGTCTTATGCTAAGTGGGCTATGTTACAGACACAAGAGGGAGTCTGTCACCTGAGCGTCAAATTATGTCTCATCTCTCTATATTTTTAGTTACTTGCTATAAAGTTAGGCAAAACTACAAGCCTATCGACTCTAGTCTTTTCCCTTGGGTTTCTTCACCTAATATTAAAATTACAGCCGCGACCAAAAGTAAAACAACAGTAAACATCATAAAAACATGGCTAAACCCATGCTTTGCAACCATCATATGGGTAACAACAATTGGCGCCAAAATTCCACCTAAACGCCCCATTGCCGATGCCCAGCCCGAACCAAAAGCCCGAATATTGGCTGGATATTGTTCTGGCGTATAGGTGTATAACACGCCCCATGCCCCTAAATTAAAGAAAGACATGAGACAGCCCCAAAACATAATGCTATTTACGCTGTCGGCTTGTCCAAAGAAATATGCCGACAGTGCACAAAACCCGATAAATGAAGCGAGAGTAATTTTTCTACCCAATCGCTCAACAAACCATGCCGCTGCCAAGTAACCAGGTAGTTGTGCCAAAATCATCAGCAAAACATATTCAAAAGATTTAACAATGTCATAGCCCTGTTTCACCAATAAACTTGGCAACCACGTAAAGATACCGTAGTAGGAATATACGATTCCAAACCAGATGAGCCAAAGCATTAAACTACGGCGTGCAAAAGGGCCACTCCAAAGTTGTTTAAAAGAGACCTTTTGTTGTATGGCGACAGGCACAACTTCAATGTGATGAACGATTTGGAC
>NZ_JZFB01000008.1:70707-77388 GCF_001188385.1 Acinetobacter sp. V2
TCTTCAACACGACCACGGTTAATCAGGTACGGTATCGACTCGGGAAGTTTTTTCCAAATTACTAAAATATAAATTAGAGGGAGGCCGCCCATTAGAAATGCGATATGCCAGCCAAATTTAGGAATAATAAAATAAGAAATTAACGCCGCAACCAACCAGCCTAAACCCCAAAAACTTTCAAGTAATACAATAAAACGACCACGCACATGTGAGGGTATATATTCACTCACCAATGTCACCGCAACAGGTAACTGTCCGCCAAGTCCAAGGCCAACAATAAAACGGAAAATCAATAACCATTTTAAATCTGGAGCAAAAGCACATAAGGCGGTCGCAATACTATAAATTGCCATGGTCGTGGCAAATATTGTCTTTCGACCAAAACGATCGGCTAAAGCTCCCGAGCAAACTGCTCCAATAGCCATTCCTACAAAGCCAATACTGACAATCCAACCGCTTTCGGCTGGTGTTAATGCCCAGTCTTTAACAAGCGTTGTCATGATAAAAGCAATGATACCGGTATCCATCGCATCAAACATCCAACCTAACCCAACCACCCACAATAAAGTGTAGTGGAATTTGCCAATTGGAAGATTTTGTATACGTGAAACCAGATCCATAAGAAAACTCTACTGGAAAGAATAAGTGAGCAATACAATATTTAATTGTTATAGCATGCTCACATCGTATTCTGCATGATTAATGTTCATCGGTTGATGAAGCTGATTCTGCATCGTCATCTTTATAAATAAACTTAGGCATTTCTAAGCCGAAATAGATCGCAATCAAACGCAGAGTAAAACCGAAAATTAAGGTTGAAATAACAGTTAACTCTAAACTGAATCCCAAATCTAAGCATACCCAATAGCAGATGACCGCTACAAAAGAAATACTCGCATAAAGTTCGCGACGGAAAACGAACGGAACGTCGTTACATAAAATGTCACGTAAAATACCGCCAGAAACCCCAGTTAACACCCCTGCTACTGCCGATACGACAAAACCATGCCCCATTTGTAAAGCAATCTGACAACCAATAATGGTAAATCCAATTAGACCTAAAGCATCGAGCACCAAAAAGATGTTATGTAAATGACGCATCCATTTGGCAATAATGATTGTGACAAATGCAGCACAACAAGTCAGAACAAGATATTCAGGATGCTTTACCCAAGTTAAAGGATAGTGACCAAGTAATACATCACGTACAGACCCACCACCTAAAGCAGTCACACAGGCAATCAGTACGACACCGAACCAGTCCATACTCCGTCGCCCAGCAGACAATGCGCCTGTCATGGCTTCGGCAGTAATCGCAATAATATAAATAACGGTGAGTAACATTGCCCTTTCCCTCAGGCCAAACGGTGCGCGTATTTTAAGATAAAGTTATAGGAATTGTGCACAGCATTGTTTAAATTTTTTTCCAGAGCCACATATACAAGATTGTTTCATGGTGACATGCATATCTACAGTGGGATCAAGAAAAAACCATTGTTGTTGATGATATACAAAATGTGAAACCTCATGGTGCACCTGAGCTTTTTGCCCATCATGATAATGTGCCTTGAATTCAACCTGTGCATGGGTTTTATCTAGTTTTTCTTTGGCGTTAACGACGTCTAAACCCAACCATTGATTTTGTTTACTCCAGTCTGCAATGGCATCTTTATCAAGTGCATTTTGCTGACCTAAAGCGGTTGTTTTCACAATATAATCAATTTGCTGTAATGCAAAAGCACTATAACGCGAACGCATAAGTTGCTCTGCTTTCAGGGCTTTTGCTGTGCCTAAATGTAAAGGCTCACAACATTCTGCATAGCTGCCTTTTCCACATGGACAAGTGTGTTGAGTCATTCTGTGTTTCTCAAATAAAAAAATAGCTCAGAGTTGAGCTATTTTATGATGTTTCTAGACTTAAAATGTCATTTAATCTTTTGATTCATCTTGTTCGATAGAAACAATATGAACTTTCTCGATTTTATGACCTTCCATCGTAATCACTTCAAAGCGATAACCATCTGCTTCAACAGCTTCACCATTTTCTGGTAAACGACCTAAATGGAATAACAAATAACCTGACAAAGTTGAATACTGTTCACTCTCATCGACCAAATCACGGCCTAATAAAAGAGATACGTGGCGAATGTCCGTTGAACCTTCAAGTATTAATGAACCATCTGCCAAGCTCTCAGCTGCTGCATCTAGCTCATCTTCATCAGGGAATTCACCCGCAATGGCTTCTAAAATATCAATTGGCGTTGCAATACCTTCAATTGAACCATATTCATTTAAAACGATTGCCATTTGTAACGGTGCTTGACGTAATTGCTCCATCACCATAAGTACTTGAGCATTTTCATGCACAATGACAGGTTCACGTAAATGCTTTTGGAAATCGACCACACCTGTTTCAATAAAGCCATTTAGAACTTTATGAGTAAGTGCAATACCTTCAATATTATCAAGCTCACCACGTGCAACAATCAAACGAGAGTGTGTCATTGACATTAAACGTTCTTTTAAAACTTCTGGTTCGTCGTCTAAATCAATCCACTCAAGTTCAGGTCGTGGAGTCATAACAGACTTTACAGGACGCTCTGATAAACCAAGAACACCTTGCACAAGCACACTATGATAAGCGCCATTTTCTTCGTCAAAAACTTCATCTGCAAAAGCTTGTGTAGCCAATACGTCTTCTTTATCAGAAGATTGCGTATCTGAGCTAGAACCACTGCTTTTACTTCCTAACATACGTAAAACGGCTGAGGCAGTGCGATAACGTAAGTCTGTAGTTGTAACCAGTTTTTCCTGATTGCGGCGCATGCTTTGGTTGATAATTTCCACCAAAACCGAGAAGCCAATTGCAGCGTATAAGTAACCCTTCGGAATATGGAAACCAAAACCTTCTACCACCAAAGAGAAACCAATCATCATCAAGAAACCAAGACACAGAATAACGACCGTTGGATGCTTATTCACAAAGTCCATGAGCGGTTTCGATGCCCACAACATGATTCCAACAGCAATTACAACTGCAACCATCATGATAGACAGTTCTTTCACCATACCTACAGCGGTAATCACACTATCTAACGAGAACACGGCATCAAGCACAACAATCTGGACAATGACCATCCAGAACGCCGCATGAACAGGGTTATCTTCTTTATGAAGTTGATTACCTTCCATGCGCTCATGCAATTCCATGGTGCCTTTAAAGAGCAAGAACACACCACCGAACAACAAGATCAAATCACGCCCAGAGAATGGGTGATTAAAAATATGGAAGAGTGGTTCTGTCAGTGTCACGACCCAAGCAATCGAGGCTAAAAGTATTAGCCGCATTCCTAAGGCGAGTATTAAACCAATTATACGTGCTTTAGCTCGCTGCTCTGGCGGCAGTTTTTCGGCCAAAATAGCGATGAAAACGAGGTTATCGATCCCCAATACAATTTCAAGAACGATTAAAGTTGCTAAACCCACCCAAGCAGATGGATCAGACATCCATTCAAAGATCATCGATCCTGCTCCTGTGCTGATTGAATTTTATCTTTATTTGGCAACACAGCAGGCATGCCCATACAAAGGAGGGAAAATGTTTTTTTAGGACAAGAAATTAAAACGGAGCGACTACAACCACTACCCATATTTGTTCATATGTTGTTAAACGAATTTTTAGTATAGGCAAGATTTAACATAAATTCATCATTTTTATTTGTTCATGACAGGCATTCACCAAACCCATACAAAACATGAGTCTTTACTATAAATCTGCTTATAAAGTTGTCATATCTTTTGCTTAGTGTAGACAAGAAATATGAACGTGATAAGGTGAAAATAAAACAATGAATAGCGTATTAACAATGGCAGTAAATGATTCACCAATAACAGCTGTAAAAACAAAACAACCTCTTATTGCATTATATTGTGGTTCACGTGCGGGAAATAACCCGATCTACCGAGAAAAGGCAATTGAACTCGCTCATGGAATAGCTGACCAAGGTTTCGGTTTAGTCTACGGTGGTGCCAGTATTGGTTTAATGGGACAAGTTGCTGAAAGCGTTCTCGCAAACGGCGGAGAAGCTGTCGGTGTCATTCCTGAATTTATGCTCGATTATGAAGTAGCCCATGCTGGCTTAACCGAATTACATGTCGTAGAAACCATGCACGAGCGCAAAGCCATGATGGCAGAACGTGCAAGTGCATTTATTGCATTACCCGGTGGTTTAGGAACATTCGAAGAAATATTGGAAATAGCCACTTGGGGCCAACTTAACCAACACCAAAAACCCATGATTTTGTATAACGTAAATGGTTTTTATAATGCATTGATTGCCCAGCTAGATCATGCGGTTCAAGAAGGTTTTCTTCCCCTTCAGCACCGAGCTAAATTAATTGTATGTGATGATGTCGATCAAATTTATAACGTCATTAAAAATTTAAAAATGCCGAAAAGATTTGTTGTTTAGTTACCCACCTACTCTCCATAAAAAAGCGGTTCTGCCGCTTTTTTTGTTTTAACTATTTTCATCGCTACCTTCAAAAGCACTTAGATTTATTAAAGGGGTAATCAACATTGTCTTACTTTTTTTACTTTCAATTTGTTTTACACTAGACCAAAACGTTAACTTTCAAATGTTATGAATGCCACGCCGACTCACCAAGCCTTGCAACCTGAATATCGCTTACTCGTACTTTTGGTTTCCATTGGCTTTTTTATGCAGGCTTTGGACACAACAATTGTAAATACAGCTATTCCTGCCATGGCTCACCATTTAAATGAAGACCCTCTACGCATGCATAGCGTAGTGGTGGCCTATGTTTTATCAGTAGCTGCCTGTATTCCTTTAAGTGGATGGTTAGCGGACCGCTTTGGTGTTAGAAATATTTTCTTATCGGCGATCGTTATTTTTACTTTAGCCTCTTTAGGTTGTGGTCTTTCTCAGAGTCTCAATGAACTCTTATTTTTCCGAGTCATCCAAGGCATAGGCGGAGCCTTACTACTTCCTGTAGGTCGACTATCACTTTTAAAGATTATTCCCCGAACTCAGTTTTTAGCTGCAATGAGCTTAATGAGTCTTGCAGGTTTACTCGGGCCGTTGGCTGGTCCAACTTTAGGTGGCTGGTTAGTTGAAGTTGCAACTTGGCACTGGATTTTCCTGATTAATATTCCCATGGGTATCTTAGGCATCTTAATGACATTAAAAGTCATGCCTAATTTAAAAGAGCCTTCAGTCAAAACATTTGATTTAGGCGGCTTCATCTTATTAGTGGTGGCCATGATTGGATGGTCTTTGGGTATCGAACATTTAGCCTCACCTGAATATTCAAACTGGTTCAGCATTTCACTTTTAGTCGTCGGCATAATTGCAACGCTTTGGTATGCCTATCACTCTCATACTCATCAAAATGCGTTGTTCCGTAGCCGACTTTTTAGAAACAAAATTTATGCGATTGGCATTTTAGGTAATTTCTTTGCCCGCTTTGGTGGTAATGCTTTACCTTTTGTTTTACCGCTCATGCTACAGGTGGCTTTTGGCTTTGAACCTTTCATAGCAGGTTTAATGATGATCCCTTTGGTCTTAGGCTCATTATTTTCAAAGCCAATTGTCAGACCCATTATTCAAAAGATTGGCTATCGACGTTTTTTACTCATCAACACAACATTGGTCGGGCTATGTATTGCCTCTTTTGCCATCATGACAGTCGACACTCCAACTTGGTTTAGAGCCTTACACTTTTTCTTATTTGGCACATTAAACTCACTGCAATTTGTGGGTATGAACACATTGACCTTAAAAGATCTGCCTCAACAAGATGCCAGTAGCGGTAATAGTTTCTTATCGATGATCATGATGCTATCAATGAGTATTGGCGTGGCACTCGCTGGCACACTCATTAATATCTTTACTAATTATTATGGAGCTGACCATGTGACCACTGCATTCCATGTCACTTTAATTTGCCTCGGCTGTATCAATGTCATTACAGCGCTTATTTTCTGGCAAATTCCAAAAAATACCCCCGTATAAGCCGTTGCATTTTTAGCGTGGTTTCTCCCTCTTGAATCACGTTATGATGTCGGCTTCAAATCTGTAATGAGTTTTGCATGACCAAATTGGCTAAAACCTTTTCTGCACCACGCTATAACACCCTAATCGGGATTGTTCTAGCTTGTGTTATGGGGGTTCTCACTTACTTTGGTCTGTTCTACCAACAAAAAGCAATTGCTCAAGATTATCCAGTTCAAGGATTCGATGTCTCTCACCATCAAGGTGATATTGACTGGAAAAAAATATCGCCGGAAAAATTCCAATTTGTCTATTTAAAAGCAACCGAAGGTGGTGATTACAAAGATTCAAAATTTCAAGAAAACTGGCTCAAAGCTCGTGAACATGGGTTTCATGTAGGGGCTTATCACTTTTATCGCCTGTGTCGTGATGGAAAGACACAAGCTGATAACTTTATTGCGACTGTACCTAAAAAATCAGATGCGCTTCCTCCCGTCATTGATCTGGAATATGACGGTAACTGTATTAATTCACATACCAAAGAACAATTACTTAAAGAAATAGGCATCATGCATGATCGCCTAAAACAGCATTATGGCAAACAGCCTATCTTTTATATTTCTAAAACTTTTTATCACATTGTGTTAATCGGTAGTTTTCCTAATAC
>NZ_JZFB01000008.1:77430-84992 GCF_001188385.1 Acinetobacter sp. V2
AAAGATAAAAGAAAATGGCTCTTTTGGCAGCATAGTAATCAAGGTAAAATTGAAGGGATAATAAAGCCCGTAGACTTAAATGTTTATGAGGGTTCAGTCAAAGAATGGCACCAATTCTTACAGCAGCAAGGCATCGTGAAAGCACAATAATATGCGCAAAATCATTCATATCGATATGGATGCCTTTTATGCATCAGTCGAATTGCGAGAGCGTCCTGATCTAAAGCATCTCCCTGTGGTTATTTCTTCTCATCATCCGCGAGCTGTCATTGCTGCTGCATCTTATCCTGCCCGTGAATTTGGTCTGCGTTCAGCCATGTCGATGAGTCAGGCAAGGAAACTATGCCCTCAAGTCGTTATTATTGAACCAAATTTTGAAAAATACCGCACAGTCTCTGCTCAAATTCACTCTATTTTTCAGCAATATACTCTGCTTATTGAACCTTTATCGCTCGATGAAGCCTATTTGGATGTCACTGAAAACCTAAAACAGATTGCGAGTGCAACCGAGGTTGCGATGCATATTCGGGAAGATATTTTTAGGTTAACTGGACTGACTGCATCAGCAGGTGTAGCCCCCAATAAATTTTTGGCAAAAATTGCTTCGGACTGGAACAAGCCGAATGGTTTATGTGTAATCAAACCTTCGCAAGTCGCTAGTTTTATTCAAGACCTACCACTTAAAAAGATTCCTGGGGTCGGCAAAGTCACTCAGGAAAAATTACAGCAACTTCAATTACATACTTTAGGTGATTTACAGAAAATTGAAGAGGCTGTTTTAGTTCACCACTTTGGTAAATATGGACAACAACTCTACCTGTATGCACAAGGAATTGACCATAGACCTGTTCAGGCTGAAAGAGCGCGTCAACAAATTTCGAAAGAGACCACTTTCGATAGTGACTTTACGTTAGTTCAATGTCAGCCCTATTGGCAGGGGTTAGCCGAGAAAGTCTGGCATAGCTTAGAGAAAAAACAGCTCAATGCACGTGGTGTGAATATTAAGCTTAAACTCAAGAATTTTCAGACTTTACAACATAGTAAAAGCTTTAAAAGACCGATCCAGTCGCTACAGGACTTAATCCAAGTTTTATTTTTATTATTAAATGAAATGCAGATTCCTGAACATTTTCAGTTCCGCTTAATTGGTATAGGAGTTTATCAATTACAGACCCAAGCGGATGACTTCCAGCTTAACCTTTGGTAGTTGATTAATTTTTACTCAAAAGAGCAACTTTTAAACAAAATAAACTCCCTTTTATTAAAACTTTAGAGTAACCTAATCAACGCATATTCATTACCCATGTATTTGCAACATGCCAAAGCAACCTTTACTTTCGGCATATCGTCCTGTGATTGGCGTGACGACCAAATCCGAATATTACAGGGCTCTTCTGATACATGGCTTAGATATCCCTTCATCACAATAATCTACTGAAATTCCTTTCTACTTGCTTGCACCAACCCAGTAACTCTTCATAAAATCAAAACTATTAAATAAAGCCACTCTAGAGCATTTTTATGACGGTAAAGCGTTTACACGTGACTTCACGCTACTGCGAAGTTGCGATTTCAGGTAATTTGGTACATTTAGCTGGCCAACTCGCAGATGATACAAGCGTCGATGTTACAGCACAGACTCAACAAACTTTAGATAATATTGACCGTCTATTGGCAGAAGCTGGAACAGATAAAACCCATATTCTTTCTGTTATGATTTTTCTAAAAGATATCGACAAAGATTATGCAGCAATGAATGCAGTTTGGGATGCATGGATTAGTGAAGGACATCCACCAGCACGTACTTGTGTAGAATCCAAACTTTATGCGCCAGACGTGCTTGTAGAAATGACGGTTGTTGCAGTACTTCCATAATTTTTATAAATATAAAGTGACACTAAATTGAGCAATATCCCTAGTTATATTGCTCAATTTTTTAGTAGTTTTAACATTTTTAATGTCAGCATGTTATTAAGATCTTCTTTAATGAGTTCTCTAATCAATTGCTATAATCTATAATTTTTAAGACTTCACAAACGCATTTGACATTCGTTCTAGTTGCGGCGTTGCATGTAAAATTGCCATCTCTGTTTCTGGAGTCAATAAATCTCTTCTTAAATCGTGATAATCAGGCACCTCACTGTAATGTAGTACACGATAGCCAGCCAATTGTAATAGACGACGTTCATATTGTTGATGCGCACGGCGTAAACCATTTTCACCAAGAACTACAATGACAACAACCTGATAATTTTGATCAAGTACAACAAAATCAGCTGCCATATTTTGATATTTTCGACGTGTATGCGCATATTTTGTAGTTAATAATGCATCAAAGGATACATGTGCCAACACGGTAAATTTAGGTAAAACTGTTTGTAGTCTGGTTAATGTCATTTGCTCATGACTGGTTAATACTGCACGGCGCTTCAAGGCACTATCATGTTGATGCCTTCGTGAAAGACTTTTCACTGCCATTACAACAGCAAGAAATAATAATAAAATCGTAATTAAATAGTACATGGGTCCAATCCTTTAGGTTTTTTATAATGATTTTGCTAGATCACACTTTGTTTTAATTGATAACGACACAGCCGTTTTTTAAAAGGTTCACTTAGTAATTTCACTTGTAGTTATCAAGCTTGGCTTAAATTTAGCCACCCTCACATTATTTATAATCATAGAATCTACAACAATCAAGTGCAGCTCGTCAGATTTTTGCTATTTATCATTATTCGTTACGTTTTTTGTACTTTTAATCTTCAAAAATCTCACTATACGATTTAAATAGACACTTTAAAAACAAAACAGGCTCTATTTAAGAGCCTGTTTTATCACTATCCACGAACCTTGCTTTTAGGTTTACTTTTTCCACCAAATGGTCTTTTCTCACCGGTTTCACGAGGAGGCAAACCAGTGTGTTGGGTTAGAACCTGTCCTTTTTGTGGACGTTTTTGCCCTGCTCCTGAACGAGATTGCCCCTGACCACGTTTTGCTGAATCACCTGCTACAGAAGAGTTCTTCTTACGTGCCGACTTATATTCACCTTCAGCAGTGCCTTGTGGCTGATAGGTCGGGATCAAGTGCTGCTTTGAATTACCAATTAAATCTGCACGGCCCATTTCTTTTAAAGCTTCACGAAGCAATGGCCAGTTGTTTGGATCATGGTAGCGTAGGAATGCTTTATGCAGACGACGGCGTTTCTCACCTTTTACAATATCAACTTTTTCAGTATAGCGAGCGACTTTAGCAAGCGGGTTTTTGCCCGAATAATACATGGTTGTTGCAGTTGCCATTGGCGATGGATAGAACGTCTGTACTTGATCGGCACGGAAACCATTCTTTTTCAACCAAATTGCAAGGTGCATCATGTCATAATCTGAAGTACCCGGATGTGCAGCAATAAAGTAAGGAATTAAATATTGCTCTTTTCCTGCTTCTTTACTGAAACGATCAAACATTTGTTTGAAACGATCATACGTACCAATACCCGGCTTCATCATCTTAGATAAAGGACCATTTTCGGTATGTTCAGGAGCAATTTTTAAATAACCACCAACGTGGTGTTGTACCAGCTCTTTGACATATTCAGGGTTGAGTACAGCAAGGTCATAACGTAAACCTGAACCAATCAGAATCTTTTTCACACCTTTAATGGCACGTGCTTTACGGTAAAGCTGTACTAAAGGTGCATGATCGGTATGCAAGTTTTGACAAACGCCTGGATATACACAAGAAGGTTTACGACAGTTCTTCTCAATTTCTGGGTCTTTACAATGCAAACGGTACATGTTTGCTGTTGGGCCACCTAAGTCAGAAATAATACCTGTGAAATTTGGTGCTGTATCACGGATTTTTTCAATTTCACGTAAGATCGAATCTTCCGAACGGTTTTGAATAATACGACCTTCATGTTCTGTAATCGAACAGAATGTACAGCCACCAAAACAGCCACGCATAATGTTGACTGAGAATTTGATCATATCAAATGCAGGGAAACGAGCATCGCCATAACTAGGATGTGGCAAACGTGCATATGGAAGATCAAACACGTAGTCCATTTCCTCAGTAGTTAGAGGAATTGGTGGAGGATTGATCCAGACATCACGTTCACCATGGCGTTGAACCAAAGCACGGGCATTACCCGGATTAGTTTCAAGGTGCAAAATACGGTTTGCATGTGCGTAAAGCACGTGATCATTTGACACTTCTTCAAAAGAAGGTAAACGAATTACCGCTAACTCGCGTGGAGGTAATTTGTGTTTAATTGCTTTTGACGGTGCCGGCTTTAATTGAACGATTTGAGTGTCGTCATCTAGTTTGTCACCTTCACGCACAATCGGATTTGCAACAAACTCTTTCTGGAAATCTTGATACTGAGCTAATGAGTTACCTTTTTCTTTTTCAACCTCACAGCCATCAATATCTTCAGTCATGACATATGGGTTAATAATTGGATCAACACGTCCAATCGTATCTACATCATTACTCGCAACTTCAACAAACTTTGCTTTTGATGCTTTGTTATGTTTATTAATAATAAATGCTGTACCACGAACATCAGTAATCTCGTGGATTTTTTCACCTTTCGCCAAACGATGCATCACATCAATAATGGCACGCTCACCATTACCATACATGAGCAAATCGGCTTTTGAATCCATCAAAATCGAACGACGGACTTTATCTGACCAATAATCGTAGTGAGCAATACGACGTAAACTACCTTCAATACCACCTAATAACACTGGTACATCTGGGAAAGCTTCACGACAACGTTGACAATATACTGTTGCTGCACGGTCAGGACGTTTATTTGGTTCATTGTTTGGAGAATATGCATCATCAGAACGGATTTTACGATCTGCCGTATAACGGTTAATCATCGAATCCATATTACCTGCGGTTACACCCCAAGCAATTGTTGGCTTACCTAAAACGCGGAAGCTTTCAACATTAGTCCAGTCTGGCTGCGCAATAATTCCGACACGGAAACCTTGTGCTTCAAGTACACGCCCAATCACACCCGATACAAATGATGGGTGGTCAATATAAGCATCACCACAGACTAAAATAAAGTCACATGCATCCCAGCCGAGTTGGTCCATTTCTTCTCGTGACATCGGCAAAAATGGTGCGGGTTCAAAACACGACGCCCAATATTTGTCGTAATCAAACAGCGCTTTTGGCGCAGTCTGCATGGTGTAGGCAGTAGACATGGCTTGCGAATCTCGGCTAGCAGATGGAGGAGAGACATCTAAAGATGAAAGCCGATCATTTTAACATGAATTTCATTCATTTTCCCTGTTTATAAAACATGCGAAAACAACAATATAGAAATTAATTTGATTAAACTTTACTCAATATTTTATTCTTGGAATAAATACGGCGGAACAAAATCCGCCGCAGTTTTAATTTTTATTTATAGAGCTTAGAACAAAGCTTTTGGCAAACGAATCTGAATAATTTCATTATCATCAGCCAATTTTGCATTACGTCCTGTCGAACCTGGGAAGTTATTATCATTGAAAACGGTAAGCGTTGTACCATTTTCAATAATCACATCTTCAATAGTTTCAAATGGGAAAGCAAAAACCTGTCCCGTACCAATATCCCCTGTTCTAGCTGTGCCATACAACAAATTTGGGTTAGCAATTTTAATTAAATCGACTAAATCCTCACGGCTTACTAGCTGACCTGACTCATTTAATTTAATCCGGATTAATTTTTTATAGCCACCTAAATTATTCTGCGTTGCATCACGTTCAATAATGATCCCTTCCTTATCATTAAAGAGTTGGAAGTCACCAATATTGGTTGCCTTGCTGTCTAACTGAAACCAATAATATTTGCCTGTATACGCTTTTTTCTTCAGATCAAATTGAGAAATCAGCAGTTGTCTTTCCGTTTCCCGAATTGATTTAATTGGCTTTTCTATAAGCGGGTAAAGATACTGCCCATCTGGTGAAATTGCCATTCCTTCAAAACCACCACTTTGCTGAACTAGAGGCTCCACAAAATTAATTTGTGCTTTATTAAACTGATTTTGTGGTGAACGTAACTCTTGAGTCGGGTTTAACGGATTTGGCAGAGCAATCGGTGCATCTAATAACACGCCATCTGCTGAAAAATGAAGTAAATAAGGCCCAAACTCATCCCCAATCCAGTAAGTACCATCGCTAGTACGTTGCATTGACTCTGGATCAAAATCTGCACCCGTTAATAAACGCTCAGCTGTATCACCATTCACGATATCAAAAGGAATTAATTTGTTCGGATCACGCAGCTGGATAAAGCTTTGCACAGTTACTTGACCCGTGCCTTTAGCTTTAGTTTTGAAATCAGGCTTTAGTTTATAAATACGAAGTAAAAAATCTGCTGAATTATCTTGAGTCCCAAAACCATTATCAGCCATTGCCATATAGCTGCCATCTTCATTTTTTAATGCAGCAGAAAAGCCTTGTACAGGTTGACCCTTAAATGGAGGATAAATTCCATTTGCACCTTTCACATATGCCCCAGAGTCTGGGCCAGCCGCATAAGTTTCTACAGGTAATTTGGCAAAAGAAATTAAGGTCGGTTCAGTAACTTTTTCATTAGGTGAAGTTTGTTCTTGATCGTTATCATCATTACATGCCGTCAATCCTAAACTGGCACAGCATAATAATGCGACTAAAGTTTTTTTGCTCATAGTTTTATACAGTTGGTAAAAAATTAAGCAAATTTAATCAAGCTTATATGAAGTTTTTACTTCAAAAAGATGAAATCTTTATGGCGAAAATATGACAAACCTAACTGTTCAATACAGACACAAATTAAATGACTTCATCAAAAAGAATTAAAGTTTCGTTGGCTGATATTCTCCAGCAATTGCTGCTTTCAAAAAACTCTGGAAGGTTGAACATTCCATATGATTTTCAGCAGGACATACAGCAGCGTGTTGTAATCCTTGACTAATAAAATGTAATCGCTTTGCCATTTGTTCTAGTTGTTCAGCTTTATCTTTTAGTTTTTGCCGATCAAGCTTTGGTTTACCATCTTGTCCAAACATTGTTGCGATTTCATTTAAAGAAAAACCTGCGGCACGACATAAAGCAATGAGTGCCAGCTGATCAATCACGTGCTTACCATATTGCCGCCGTAAACCTTGCCGCCCTATTGATTTAATTAATCCTTTCTCTTCATAAAAACGTAGTGTAGCGGTTGTGACTTTTGCCCTTTTAGCGACTTCACCAATATCCATAAACATCCTCTTGACTTCAAGTGAACTTGAACTTGCACAATAAATTTATCACGTTTCATACGTATAAAAGCAAGGTGTAAAAATGAATACCTCCACATTATTCTTTCAGGCTTTATGTCTTGGTGTTGGTGCAACAGTCATTATGGATATATGGCTGTTAATACTAAAAATGTTTAAGATCCCGACCTTAAATTTTGCCTTTCTCGGACGCTGGGTAGGCTGGATGTTTCAAGGAAAACTCATCCATCAATCTATTGCAAAAAGCCCTCAAATTAAGGGTGAATATTTATTAGGTTGGATTGCTCACTATAGTGTCGGG
>NZ_JZFB01000008.1:85034-88936 GCF_001188385.1 Acinetobacter sp. V2
CTTGGCTTAGCCGTCCTCAGTTTTATTCAGCACTTCTGTTTGGTGTAGTCACCGTTCTCATTCCTTTTTTTATTATGCAACCTGCGATGGGTAGTGGTTTTGCTTCTTCAAAAACACCTCATGCTTTTTTGAACTGTCTAAAAAGTTTGATGAACCATAGTGTTTTTGGTTGTGGCTTATATCTCACTGCAAAATTATTTCAAATTTAAATAAAGAGGAAACTACTCATGAAAACCGTTGCCATTATTTACTATAGTCGCCAAGGCCACACCCAATTTATTGCTCAGCAAATTCAAACTGGTATTTTGAGCCATAAAGATATTAAAGTAGATTTACTCAATGCTGAACATCTTATCGAAAACCCAGAAACACTAATTCAATATGACGGCTTAATTTGGGGATCCCCTACTTATTTAGGGGGTGTATCTTCCAAGTTAAAACAACTCATGGATTCAACGGGTCCATTATGGAAAAAGCAGAGCTTTAAAGGAAAACTAGCGGCTGGCTTTACCGTATCTTCCCTTCCCGCAGGTGATAAACAATCGACACTAATTTCAATTTTTACTTTTTGCATGCAACACGGCATGTTATGGGTCGGCAACCCGATTATGCCTGAGCAACCCCAAGGGGTTCCTTATACTCAAGCAGCCAATCGTCTAGGCTCATGGTCAGGCTTAATGGCTCAGGCTGAACATGGCAGTAATGCTGATAGGTTTGATGAAGGAGATATTAAAACTGCCCAACAATTTGGAGAAAATTTTGCATTGACCTTAAATGCTTATCAAGGAATATAAGACCATGAAAGCACAGAAGCTTTTATTCCTCTTCATTTTATCTGGAATGATGTCTTTTATAGTTTCAGGTATTTCAACTTTTAAAGTAGTGGGACTAAATCATCATTTCCTTTCATTGTGGGTATCGGCTTGGATTATTGCATGGATATTGGCTTTTCCAAGTGTATTGATTTGTGCTCCTATAGCTCAGAGACTTGTCGACATTGTATTTAAGTAAGTTGATCTGTAAGTTAAAACGTACAAAACTTGCGGCGATTTGCGGATATTCATCTTTAGTATTTTTTCATAATATATGAAGCATAGAGAGACAGGATGTCTCATTGAAGAAGAATAAGAACGCAGGAAGCGGTAGTTGACAGGAGTTAGCTACATAAGCTGAATACGAAAGAACCTCGACAGGATGTCGGGGTTTTTTCATTTTAATTATACAAAATTCTCACTCTTTGCTTGTGCTGAGCAACAGAACTTATATTGATCGATTAATTACAGCTGAATACCATGATTTCATTTGAAATTTGATTATTGGTTTTGTATTTTGCTTACCTCATCTTTATCTAACAATTATTTTAAACCGACTCAAATAAACATTTTGAGTCTCAAATTTTTCGTAATTGCTTTAATGACAATAATGACTGGGTGTACAAGCTTAGGCCCGAATAGTGGTTCATTTTCATGGCGTTCAAATAAGCTCTCGTCTGGTCTACAAAAAGCTTATTCTGTTCCACAAAGCACAGCGAATCGGTTATCTCCAATAATTATTCAAAGTGCTGACCAATATAATGTGCCCCCTCTTTTACTTGCAGCAGTCATAAGACAAGAATCAAGTTACAATACTAATGCCCTCTCGCCTACGGGTGCAGTCGGTTTAACTCAAATTATTCCCAGCTATTGGCAACAAACTTGTGCTGGTAATTTGTATGATGAATCTACAAATATTCAATGTGGTGCTTATATCTTAAATCACTATTATCAGTCAGCGGATAGTTGGTTCAAAGCAACTGCTTATTATAATGTGGGACCAACTGGATATGAGCGAAGCTTCTGGACACGGCACAAAGCGAAAAAATATGCCCGGTCTGTTAAACGTCATCAAAAAGCTTTAAAAAGTGCTTTATAAATAAGCTTAAATAAAAGCCCATCAATAGATGGGCTTTTTTTATACAGTTAATTTTATTCGTCAAATAAGCCATCAAACAGAACAGAAGATAAATAACGCTCCCCACTATCTGGCAGAATAACAACAATAGTTTTACCAGCATTTTCAGGGCGTTCTGCAATTTTTGCCGCCGCAGCCAAAGCTGCGCCACTTGAAATACCCACTAGAATACCTTCTTGGGTTGCACAGTTTCTTGCCCACTGAATTGCTTCTTCGCTAGTCACGGGTAAAACTTCATCCACAAGATCTAAATCAAGATTCTTTGGAATAAAGTTCGCACCAATTCCCTGAATTTTATGCGGCGCAGGTGTAATGTGCTCTCCATTTATAGTTTGAGTAATAATTGGAGACTCAGCAGGCTCAACGGCTACAGAATACAAAGGTTTATTTTGAACTTGTTCGAAATAACGAGAAATACCAGTAATTGTGCCGCCAGTACCTACGCCAGCAACTAAAATATCAACTTGTCCATCTGTTGCTTGCCAAATTTCAGGACCAGTTGTTTCTACATGTATTTGTGGATTCGCTGGATTTTCAAATTGCTGAGGTAAGAAATAAACATCTGGCTGTTCAGCTGCTAATCGTATGGCTTCATCAACTGCACCTTTCATTCCTTTCGCTGGTTCAGTTAAAACTAAATTGGCACCGAGTGCTTTTAATACTTTTCTACGTTCAAGACTCATACTTGCAGGCATAGTTAAAGTAATTGGATAACCCTTAGCAGCTGCAACAAAAGCCAATGCAATCCCTGTATTACCACTAGTTGGTTCAATAATATGCATGCCTTCTTTTAACACACCACGCTTTTCTGCATCGGCAATTAGTGCCGCTCCGATACGACATTTCACAGAAAATGCAGGATTACGGCTTTCCACTTTTGCTAATACGGTTGCACCAGTTTTGATCAAACGATTAATGCGAACTAAAGGAGTATTGCCAATAGCTTCTGCATTATTTGGATAAACTGCTATTCCTAAATTATTGGGTGTTGGAAATTGCTGATCAGTAGACATGTTATATCCTTATTAGATTTGGAATGATTCTGAATCATTATAAGCTTCTAGAGTAAACAGAAAAGTAGAAAAGCTAAGTAATTCCTGAATTCTCAAGTGAATAGTGTCTCTTGTCATAGATTTCTTTTTAATAAATAAAAAATATTTAAAAATCAAATTATTAGATTAAATAAATTTATTTTGCCATCCATATCTTACATTATTAACACTACCCTAATCTTCTGATCACACACTAAAGCTAAGGTTTTTTCCAAAATTTTATATAACGAGTTACCAAAGTTCCCCCTCTCTCCACTCGGCACAAATAGTATCCTCTTCTAAATTATGAGTTAGTCGCTCCGTCAGCATAGTGCTCAACGGAAATAGCATAATTTGATAATCATCTGTTAGATAAGTGGAAGTATCTTGCTTGATGTATAAATCTCCCCACCACGAAATCCAATCTAATTTTTTATAGAATGTATCATCTTCAGGCTGTAATGCCGTGAGTTCATAGCCTAAAGTAGTTAAAGCATCAGTTAAATATTTTAATAATTTAGATGCGAGTCCTTTTCCACGCATTTTGAAATCAGTAGTCACATATTCTATATAAGCAGTTTTTACAGTAATACCATCTTTTAAGGTGAAAACTCGATCTGTCCATAAAGCATGTGACACAATATTACCATCCAATATGCCTATTATATGTATAGCATTTTGCATGAAGGTATATTGACTCCAAGGATCTTCATCAAAGGCAGCAAAACACAGCTCAGCAATCTGTTGTCGTTGTTGCTTATCTAAGTCATGAGCTGCGATGATTTTAAACTGCATAGGCAGAAACTCTATTTTAATTATTTAAATCATAAGCAAATATCAAAATAATACGAATTTTTTTAGTTAAAACTCTTCAATCAATTCAATTCATGCATAAAAGAACACCCCGGTTTCTTTCGAGAC
>NZ_JZFB01000008.1:92043-92352 GCF_001188385.1 Acinetobacter sp. V2
TCTGACTGCCAAGGCATCCACCACATGCACTTAATTACTTGACTATACAACCCCAAACAGTCGTCAACACTTACAAGTGAGTGTTGTCCGTGCGATTCTTCATCGCTACTATCTGTTGTCTGTGTACTTAAACACTGTACAGCTTCAATCTAAATTCATATACCAAAACGCTTGATTCAGTTAATTTGCTAGTTCTCAATTCATCTAGATTAATTGCTTAATCTAAACTCTTGAGTGAACAATTTATTTCAGACTCAATTTTGCCAATCTGTTAATGAATAAACATGCCTTCGTCAGGTCATGCTTAAT
>NZ_JZFB01000008.1:92591-92932 GCF_001188385.1 Acinetobacter sp. V2
CTCAGATACATCTATGAAGAACAACTTGTTGGGGATTCTTACCAATCGTCAATCTTTCGTTAAGGAGGTGATCCAGCCGCAGGTTCCCCTACGGCTACCTTGTTACGACTTCTCCCCAGTCATCGGCCACACCGTGGTAACCGCCCTCTTTGCAGTTAGGCTAGCTACTTCTGGTGCAACAAACTCCCATGGTGTGACGGGCGGTGTGTACAAGGCCCGGGAACGTATTCACCGCGGCATTCTGATCCGCGATTACTAGCGATTCCGACTTCATGGAGTCGAGTTGCAGACTCCAATCCGGACTACGATCGGCTTTTTGAGATTAGCATCCTATCGCTAGG
>NZ_JZFB01000009.1:0-245 GCF_001188385.1 Acinetobacter sp. V2
AACAGGATGTTGGGCTTTTTTTATGGTCATTTAAAAATGATATTGAAGCTAAGCTATAGCGGACTATGCGCCTGTTCTTGCTTTTTATGACGTATCCAACATATTACCAAAATAACAGCAATAACCACCACAATCGCAACCAGCGCAGGAACTAACAAAGCTGAAACCGAAAGTAAAATTGCTCCAATCCACTCCCCTGTAGCAACAACAAAATTCCCTAAGCCGCCTGTGGTTGCAGTTGAAAC
>NZ_JZFB01000009.1:320-1105 GCF_001188385.1 Acinetobacter sp. V2
CCTGCGAACTGTGACATTTCACCACTACTCACAGCCATGGTCGTTAACGTACCCGCAATCATGGCCGCAGGAGTCGCAACCGTATCTAAAGCATTATCGACCCATGGAATATAATAAGCTGCAACTTCACAGACGGTTGCCACGGCTAGAGCCAAGCAAACCGATGGCATAGCCAACCACTCAAAACCTTTTGATGGCTCAAACCATCCCATCATGGTTGCAATGCTCATGACCAATAACGGCACAAACACGCGAAAACCGCAGGCAGCACTTAAGCCCACACCAATACATAAACCCAATATTGTTTCCATAACGGTTTCCTTCTTATGCCCATCACGGGTCTTGTTATGTAAGTCTTATTTTTAAATTAACAAAAAGCCCCATCGGGTGACAGGGCTTTTTGTTAAATGCGAACGCAAATATTATTTTATTCTTAACGTTTAAATTCAGTGCAATAGCATTTAGTGCATGGTGGTAAACGATCTGTATTAATTTCTAAAAACACTCTCTGGCCACATTGAGCGCAGAAATAGAAGCCTGTTCCGGGTTTTTCGCCAGCTGTTACCATGATTGCATTCCTATAATCGTATAGATATTAAACAGGAATATAACCCAGTTAGAGTGATTGTCAATTGTCCATTTCGCCCGATGATGATGGCATAAATGCAAAAAATGTTATTTGTACGATTTATCTTACAAACTTTTAGGGATTTAGCGGATTGGCGACTTCCCGCTTTTTTCCTATGATGAGTTCATACAGGAACAGGATGTTCCGGAACACAAAA
>NZ_JZFB01000009.1:1182-7749 GCF_001188385.1 Acinetobacter sp. V2
TAATTAGTAAAATTATAAATATTTAATTTATCGATAATTTTATGGATATAGCTACTATTACTCATCCGCAACACTAGCTGATGGCTTAGGTATTGCATTAATATCTATCATTTTTAAATTAGATAATCCGCTATTTTGAGTTAGTTTTAAGAAGACTTCCCATCGTTGATCTGATATTTCTATATTATGAATAACTAAATAAATGCCTTTTTGAGATTTTTCAGCTCTTTGATAAATGGGTAATTGAGACTCAAATCCCTTTTTAAGTTTACTATTAGAGGTAAGTTTTACTTCAACTAAAACTTTCGTATTGGCTCCATTACTAAATTTAAAATCTACTGGCCCCCTACCTGCATCAGATTCAGGACTAATATCTATATTATTTGCTACACAATAAGCATTAGCTATACCAAAAAATAGAAGTTGTGCAGCTGATTCTGGCTTTTTCTTTCCATCTTTATCGTAAAGTAATTTACACAACTGATTGTCTTCAATTAATACTTTAAAATGTTCACATATTTTCTCTACTATCCCGTAAATATCGTCAATAGTTGGTTGTTTAGATAATTTTAAGGATAAGGGATACTCTTTTGCATAATTTTTTGAAGCTTCATACCAAACAGTTTCTCCTTTTGGATCATCAAAATAATTATAATATTGTGGTGGTTGACTCCTATAAGCCTCTAATATTTCTTTTAAAAACTCAGGATCATCGACTATCGCTTTTCTAATATGACCTTTTTGCTCTTTGACTGTTATTTTTTTAAATGAACCTTCTATAACAGAATTCAAATATCTCCGTAATTCATCATTATGTTTACAAATCCAATCGATATCCATAAAACTATCCGCAATTGGGAGATCCCTCAGAAATTCTTTAGGAACAAGAATTACTGGTTTATCATTTAATATATTTTTAGGTAATTTTTTTGCTCCATAATTCTTAGAAAATTTTAATTCCACTAGAGAAATATTTAATTCTGAACAAATACGTTGGGTATAAGCAATGAGATCATCAATTAATATATTTGAAATTAGATCACTTATTAAATCTGGACCAATACCATCTTGAAACCCACCGATTAATTCAAAAATCATAGGATCATCAGTTCCAGCATCTAAAATTTGTTTTAAATTTCTTAATATTTCTAATTTTTTTATTTTTCCAATTCCACCTCCTCCATCATTATCCTTCCCATATCCAATTGATAATCCATTAATCTCACTTGACTTAAAATTCTTAAATGCCTGATTCCAAAAGATATCATCTTCTTTTTGGCTAGCTTTTAACAACGTTAGAATACTTTCAAAATATTTTTCTATTTTACTACCGGCCGTTTGAAACTCTGGAATTTTTGTATTTTTCACTAACAGAGGATCAATAAACAATCTAGTATCTATACCTAAGATTGGATCTAAGGCACCCAATGCATCATATACTTTGAACTCAATTTTATAAGAATCTGAAAAACTAATTGTCATTTTATTTCCGAATATAAAAAACCCCATCATCAAGATAGATCTTTTTTTAAACAATATCAATTACGAAAAAACTCGACAGAATGTCGAGTTTTTTTATTTTTCTATTATTAAATATATTGTTAATTTTTTAACAAAATTTAATTCCACTATATTGATTAATAACTGCTACTCCTAAGAAAAATGCTGTGAAAAAGAAGTAATAGTTTTGAGAAACAATTTTAAGACCATACTTTCTAAAGTTGAAATATTTATTCTCAATTTCCTCTAGCTTAATTAATTCTCTATTTTTCCTATATTCTGTCATAGTACTTTCTTTAACGTCTTTTTTATACATTAAAATCAATTGCTTAAAAGACTTACCCTTCGAAAGCATCCACGCTTTGGATCTTGAAATATAATAAAAAAAGAATAGAGCTATTCCTATTAGTGCTAATAGCTTTATAAATTTGTACTCATTAGGAATTCCTATCCATCCTATTGTTGCAAGAAATAATCCTATACTATGTTCATTTAGATTTAGGAAATAATTATTTACAGCTAAAGTTAGCTCTTTATTTTTTCTAATAATCTCTCTACTCATATATTTAACCTAAAAAATTTAAAATCTATGTCATCCGTTATTCATACATCTTCTTAGTATATCTCATAATATAAGAATTTAGACCATCGCCATTTCTAGCCAGTTTCTTCATATCTTCAACTCGGCCCGCGCCTGCACTTCTATAACTATAAGTATAAATTTTAAAGGTCCTATCAAACTGCACTCTTATATATGTATCACCAATTTCATATGCGTGAATTCCAGAATCACCGTCTAAATCTAAATATCTTTCCACTATTACGCTCAATAAAAAACCCCATCATTAAGATAGGGCTTTTTTTGAACAATATCAATTATCCTTAACTAAAGTATTAAGCCACTTGGCCTTCTAAAAAGTCTTGTGCAAAACGCTGTAATACACCGCCCGCTTCATATACAGAAACTTCTTCTTCTGTATCTAAACGGCAGGTCACAGGCACTTCAAGAATCTCTTCTTTACCATCCGCTGTGGCACGTTCAATCACTAAAGTTAAAGTCGAACGCGGCGCAATATTACCAATCACGCTATAAAGCTCTGTACCATCTAGCTTTAAAGTCTTGCGGTTTACACCCGGTTTAAACTCAAGTGGTAACACGCCCATACCCACCAAGTTAGTACGGTGAATACGTTCAAAACCTTCTGCCACAATCACTTCAACACCTGCAAGGCGTACACCTTTCGCAGCCCAGTCACGGCTTGAACCCTGACCGTAGTCAGCACCCGCAACAATAATTAATGGCTGTTTACGGTTCATGTAGGTTTCAATCGCTTCCCACATACGCATCACTTCGCCTTCTGGCTCTACACGCGCTTTTGAACCTTGCTTAATGGTACCGTCTGAGCGAACCACCATTTCGTTATAGAGTTTCGGGTTGGCAAATGTTGCACGTTGTGCAGTCAAATGGTCGCCACGGTGCGTTGCATAGGAGTTGAAGTCTTCTTCTGGTAAGCCCATTTTATGAAGATATTCACCCGCAGCCGAGTCCATCAAAATCGCATTTGAAGGCGACAAGTGGTCGGTGGTGATGTTGTCACCCAAAATCGCAAGTGGACGCATGTTCGCCAAAGTACGTGGTGCAGCCAACGCCCCTTCCCAATATGGTGGACGGCGGATGTAAGTACTTTGTGGACGCCAGTCGTAAAGTGGGCTTTCAGCTTCTTCTGTTACGCCCAAGTCAAACATTGGAATGTAGACTTTGCGGAACTGTTCAGGCTTCACAGCTTCTTTAACTAACGCATCAATTTCAGCGTCAGATGGCCAGATGTCTTTCAGGTAAATCGGGTTACCTTCTTTGTCATGACCTAACGCATCTTTTTCAATATCAAAACGAATCGTACCCGCAATGGCATACGCTACGACAAGCGGTGGAGATGCCAAGAATGCTTGTTTTGCATATGGATGGATACGGCCATCGAAGTTACGGTTACCAGACAGTACTGCTGTTGCGTACAAGTCACGGTCGATAATTTCTTGCTGGATGACTGGATCTAACGCACCCGACATACCATTACAAGTTGTACAAGCGTAAGCCACAATACCAAAACCAAGTTGTTCTAAGTCTTTTAGAACACCTGCTTCTTCAAGATAAAGTGCAGCCGCTTTTGAACCCGGTGCAAATGATGATTTCACCCAAGGTTTACGAACTAAACCAAGTTCATTTGCCTTACGTGCCAACAAACCTGCCGCCACGGTGTTACGTGGGTTAGAAGTATTAGTACACGAAGTAATTGCGGCAATAATGATTGCGCCATCTGGCATTAAGCCATCAGAACGGTTTTCAACAACACCAGCAATGCCTTTTTCTTTTAGATCCGCAGTTGAAACACGCGCATGTGGGTTTGATGGACCAGCAATGTTACGTGTTACTTTTGATAGATCAAAACGAAGTACACGTGGGTACTCTGCTTTGGTCATGTCAGAAGCCCAAAGGCCGATTTCTTTTGCGTACTGTTCAACCAATGCCACTTGAGTATCTTCACGGCCTGTGAGGCGTAAGTAATCGATTGTGTTTTGGTCGATGTAGAACATCGCAGCCGTAGCGCCATATTCTGGTGTCATGTTCGAAATGGTTGCACGGTCGCCCACAGACATGCTGTCAGCACCTTCACCAAAGAACTCAAGGTAAGCACCAACCACGCGCTCTTTACGCAAGAATTCAGTTAGAGCAAGTACGATATCTGTTGCAGTAATGCCTGCCTGACGTTGACCTATAAACTCAACACCAATAATGTCTGGTAGACGCATCCAAGATGCACGGCCCAACATTACGTTTTCAGCTTCTAAGCCACCCACGCCTACAGAAATTACGCCCAAAGCGTCTGTATGTGGTGTGTGTGAGTCTGTACCGACGCATGTGTCTGGGAATGCTACGCCATCACGCGCCTGAATGACCGGAGACATTTTCTCTAGGTTAATCTGGTGCATAATGCCGTTCCCCGCAGGGATCACATCAACATTTTTAAATGCTGTTTTAGTCCACTCAATAAAGTGGAAACGGTCTTCGTTACGACGGTCTTCAACAGCACGGTTTTTTTCAAAAGCGTCTGGGTCAGCACCGCCATACTCAACTGCTAAAGAGTGGTCGACAATGAGCTGAGTCGGCACAACTGGGTTGACTTTAGATGGGTCACCGCCTTTGTCAGCAATCGCATCACGCAAACCTGCAAGGTCAACCAATGCAGTTTGACCTAGGATGTCATGACACACCACACGCGCTGGGTACCAAGGAAAGTCCAAGTCCTGACGGCGCTCAATCAACTGCGTTAAATAAGCAGTTAAGTTCTCGGCATCGGCACGACGTACCAATTGCTCTGCGAGTACTTTAGAGGTGTAAGGCAGTTTTTCGTATGCGCCTGGCTGAATATCTTCAACGGCTTGACGCACGTCGTAATATTCAAGCTGGGTACCTGCCAGCGGTTTACGGTATTTAGTGTTCATTAACCACGCTCCGCCAATGGTTTAAATTCGAGGTTTTCAGGGCCTGTATAGTTCGCGCTTGGACGAATGATTTTGCCGTCTTGGCGTTGTTCAATCACGTGCGCTGACCAACCTGCTGTACGTGCAATCACGAATAACGGTGTGAACATTGCAGTTGGAACACCCATTAAGTGATAACTCACTGCACTGAACCAGTCGAGGTTCGGGAACATGTTTTTCACTTCTTTCATCACTGCTTCTAAACGTTCAGCGATGAGGTACATTTTGGTGTTCTCTTGGGCTTCAGCCAAGTCGTGCGCCACTTTCTTGATCACTTCGTTACGTGGGTCAGAAACTGTATAGACAGGGTGGCCAAAACCGATTACGACTTCTTTATTTTCAACACGTTTACGGATGTCAGCTTCTGCTTCGTCTGCGTTGTCGTAACGTTGTTGAATGACAAATGCAACTTCGTTCGCACCACCGTGTTTAGGTCCACGAAGCGCACCAATACCACCTGTAATTGCCGAGTACATGTCAGAGCCTGTACCTGCAACCACACGTGATGTAAATGTTGATGCGTTAAACTCGTGCTCAGCATACAAAATAAGAGATGTATGCATGGCTTGAATCCATTCTTCAGATGGTTTTTCACCATGAAGTAAATGTAAGAAATGCGCTGCAATTGAGTCGTCATCAGTTTCAACTTCAATACGACGACCGTTATTGCTGAAGTGGTACCAATAGAGCAGCATTGAGCCTAGGCTTGCCATTAATTTGTCAGCAATGTCTTTTGCGCCCGCTTCGTTATGGTCTTCGTGTTCTGGAGTTAAACAACCTAGCACTGACACACCTGTACGCATCACATCCATTGGGTGTGCAGACGGAGGAAGTTGCTCAAGTGCAGTTTTAAGGGCTGCTGGTAAGCCACGAAGTGCTTTTAATTTTGCTTTATAGGCTTTGAGTTCAGCTTTGTTTGGTAATTTGCCATGTACGAGCAAGTGAGCAACTTCTTCAAACTGGCTACCCGCTGCAAGGTCAAGAATGTCATAGCCACGATAGTGCAAGTCGTTACCGCTACGTCCTACGGTACAAAGTGCTGTGTTGCCTGCAACTTGTCCGCTAAGTGCAACTGATTTTTTTGGTTTGAAGCCTGTTGTTGTTTCATTTGAGCTCATAAGATTGTCCTTTCCTATCTATCTGAATTTATTTATTAAGCACGACGGAGTCGTACCATTTTCACTTCTTATTTCAGGATTAACCACTTCGTCTTGCGCCTCGACAAAGCTTTAATCGCTTTGACTTGCTCAGGTTCGACCTACTTTTCTTTCGGGAAAAGTAGGCAAAACCATTGTCATCTGCAAAACTCGTCCACAACCATCGAATATCTTATCTATCGCAGAACCAATTTTAAAAAATGTAGTCCTGTCTCAAACAGTTGCAGATGACGCCTCCGAGTATCAGATTCCAATTAATCAACTTTTTAATTTATTACTTCTTTTTAGCAAATGCGTTGTCTAAATAGTCTTCAAACGCATAGTAGTTAATGCGTTCATATAACTCTTTACGCGTTTGCATAATATCAAC
>NZ_JZFB01000009.1:7791-11320 GCF_001188385.1 Acinetobacter sp. V2
ACAGTTTCAGCTGCCTTGTTCATGGCACGGAAAGCAGATAACGGATAAAGCACAAGGCTTACATCGGCAGATGCCAATTCTTCAGTGGTAAACAGTGGTGTAGAACCAAACTCAGTAATATTTGCCAAAATCGGTGCACCAGTCTTCTGAGCAAATTGCTTGTACATATCAAGCTCGGTAATTGCTTCAGGGAACAACATGTCTGCACCCGCTTCAATGTAGGCACCCGCACGGTCAATTGCAGCTTGTAAGCCATCTACGGCCAATGCATCGGTACGTGCCATAATCACGAAGCTGTCATCACCACGTGCATCAACCGCGGCTTTAATACGGTCAACCATTTCTTCTTGAGTCACAATGGCTTTGTTTGGACGGTGACCACAACGTTTTGCGCCCACTTGGTCTTCAATGTGCATTGCCGCAGCACCAAACTTGATCAGTGCTTTTGTAGTACGGGCAATGTTAAATGCAGAAGCACCAAAACCTGTGTCGGCATCAACTAATAATGGAAGATCACATACATCGGTAATACGGCGTACGTCTGTCAACACATCATCAAGGTTACTAATTCCCAAATCAGGTAAGCCTAAAGAACCAGCGGCTACACCACCACCTGATAAGTAAATCGCTTTATAACCTGCACGTTTTGCCAAAAGTGCATGATTGGCGTTGATGGTTCCAACCACTTGTAATGGCTTTTCTTGGGCTACTGCATCGCGAAATAGCTGACCTGCGGATTGTTTAGCCATTGTTATGTTCTCCTTGTGCTTGTAGCAGTGTTTGCTCAATAATTTTGTAAGAAGCATTGATATGTCGATGCATCAGCAGCTCGGCAAGTTCACCATCACCTTCTGCAATTGCATCTAAAATACGGATGTGTTCGTCCCAAGCTTTGCTCGGACGATCGGGTGTGTTTGAAAATTGAATTCGGTACATACGAATGAGGTGATAAAGCTCATCACATAGCATTTTTTCTAGGGTTTTATTGCCACTACTTTTGATAATGCAGTAGTGAAAATCGTCCTGCCCTTCTTGCAAGTAATATCCTTTACCTGCTTTAAAGTTTTCATCTTCGGCATGCATACGCAAAACATCACGTAGTGCCAAGATTTGCTTTTTATCAATATGCTGCGCTGCAAGTTTGCAAGCCAAACCTTCTAAAGACGCACGAATCTGGTAAAGCTCTTTAAACTGTTGCAGTGAAAGCGAAACCACGCGCGCGCCCACATGTGCAGTACGCTCAACCAAACGCTGTCCTTCAAGGCGATGAATCGCTTCACGCAAAGGCCCACGACTAATGCCATAAGTTCGCGCCAGTTCAGGCTCAGAAATTTTGCTACCCGCCGGAATTTGACCCAAAACAATCGCCGTCTGTATTTGTTTAAATACATTCTCGGTCAGTGTTCTTCCCTGACTCTGTAAAGGCTCTGGTGCGAAGGTCAAATCTTGCATATTGTCGACAATTTTTAATCAATTATGAGTTTTATAGCGGGATGAATGAAAAAAATCAAGGTGATTGTTGACACTTTACAGAACGCATCAGGTCAATTTTTATCGTTTGGCCTGTTCTCTCACCTTACATTTAAACCACTAAACCACTTACTAATTAGTATTTATAAAACAGATATTTAATATTATTTTACCTATAGATTTATGGCACTTTTTTAGCTGCTTTTCGACCTCTAATCTTTTGTTTCAAACTTTAGTCTACAACCAATGTATTACAGCAAGATTGTAGACAATCTGCTTGAATGAAAGCATGAGTTATAAATTAGTATCTATTTACCGTAATTTCTTTTAAATCTTTTAATCATTTTCATCCAGAAAATATCGATATTAGTGAAATTATCAGGTGCTTCACGGTAGCTTTATTGATACATTATTGAACATCGACATAGTTGTGGCGTATTTTTCGAGACAGAAAAAACCCAGCACTATGCATATTGTTGAATGAAAGGACTTTTTTGATGTTTCAACATATCCCCCCATACGCAGGCGACCCAATTCTCTCTTTAATGGAACAGTTCAATGCTGATACTCGTTCTGGAAAAGTAAACTTGAGTATTGGTCTTTACTATAACGAAGACAGTATTGTTCCTCAGTTAGAGACCATTATTGAAGCGCAAAAGCGTATCGAGCCTAAAAACGGTAAAACCAAACTTTATTTGCCAATGGAAGGCTTCAAACCTTACCGTGAAGCAATTCAAGCACTTTTATTTGGTGCAAACAGCCCAGCAGTTAAAGCTGGTCGTGCTGTAACCATCCAAACGCTTGGTGGTTCAGGTGCATTGAAAGTTGGTGCAGATTTCTTAAAAACTTATTTCCCAAATTCTGACGTTTGGGTAAGCCAACCAACTTGGGATAACCACGTTGCGATTTTCAATGGCGCTGGCATCAAGACTCATTTCTACCCATATTTCGATAACGAAACGCGTGGTGTAGATTTTGACGGTATGCTTTCTACACTTAAAACTTTGCCTGAGCAAAGCATTGTGTTATTGCACCCATGCTGCCACAACCCAACGGGTGCTGACTTAAACCCAGCGCAGTGGGACCAAGTGATTGCAGTATTAAAAGATCGTAACCTTATTCCATTCCTAGACATCGCTTACCAAGGTTTTGGTGACGGTATGGAAGAAGATGCGTATGCAATCCGTGCTTTAGACCAAGCGGGTCTAAACTTCATTGTGAGCAACTCATTCTCTAAAATCTTCTCTTTATATGGCGAGCGTGTTGGCGGCTTAACTTTCGTATGTGACGATGCAGAAGCTGCTCAGTGCACATTCGGTCAGTTAAAAGCGACTGTACGCCGTATTTACTCTAGCCCTCCTACAACAGGTGCTTGGCTAGTTGATGAAGTGTTAAATGACGCTGAACTTAACCAACAATGGCAAGGTGAAGTGAAAGAGATGCGTGAGCGTATTATCAAAATGCGTAGCATCTTGAAAGACGAACTCACCAAAGCATTACCAGACCGTGACTTTAGCTACCTTGTAAACCAAAAAGGTATGTTCAGCTACACAGGTTTAACTGCTGAGCAAGTTGATATCTTGCGTGAAGAATATGCAATCTACTTAGTACGTAGTGGTCGTATTTGTGTAGCAGGTTTAAACATGAACAATGTTTACACTGTTGCTAAAGCAGTTGCAGAAGTACTTGCTAAATCTGTAGAAGCTGCATAAGACATCTATAAAAAAAGGCGCTTCGGCGCCTTTTTTATATTTCGATATTAAGATTTAGCCTTGCCCCAATACTTCAGTTTTGAGGTATGTCCAATACCTACGTTAAAGCTGTTGGTTGGGTCGAGTTTTTGATAGAAATTGGCTAATGCAGGTTTGGCAATGTAAAGGTGCCCAACATTATGCTCTGCCGGATATTCAGCACGACGCGCATCGAGTAATTTCCACATTTGATGTTCCATTTCTAGCGGGTCATTGCCCTTTTTAAGAATATAGTCCTGATGGAACACATGACAAAAGAAATGCCCATAATAGAGTTTATGGATGATTTTCTTTTCCATCTCGGCTGG
>NZ_JZFB01000009.1:11340-11614 GCF_001188385.1 Acinetobacter sp. V2
ATATCAAGCGCCACAATATCTTCAACCTCACTACGGTGCGTATCGCGGTAACGAATTGCCGCCCCTGCAATCGCAAAACGGTGTAAGAACGCCTTTCGACCTTCTTCTTCACTACACACGAAATAGTGACCTGACTGGTGTACAGCAAAATATTCTTTTAAAAACTGCTCGGTCTGAGCTTTTGAATTATTTTCGACACGCAGCACTAAATGGTGCTCATAACGGTCTCGATACTCGGTCATACGCTTAGGCAAATGGCTCGGTAAAAAGAAGG
>NZ_JZFB01000009.1:11635-27484 GCF_001188385.1 Acinetobacter sp. V2
AAATCGTTCTAAGAAACCATCGATTTTATCTTTCATCGCAAAAGCTTTGGGAACATTGGCTGTACCAAACTTTTCAATAAATAAGAACGTGTCTTTTCCGTACTTTTCACCAATTAAATAAGCATCTCGGTGAATATATTCGCCCGCAATCGGCAAGCTTGGTAGTGAGGTCAGTAAATAACGGCGAATCGCTGTTAAATCATCGGCATCATTAGTACCAATATAAAAGACCTTACTCTCTACTTTTTCATAAGTATCAAGACGAACCGCAAACACACAGACTTTACCTGCCGAACCCGAAGCCTCAAACAAACGTGACGGGTCTGCATTAAAACGAGCAGGCGTATCTTCATCAACTTGCGTCACATCATGCGCATAACGATGGTCCGATGCCTGCTTTTCATTGTCATCTAAAATATCTACGGCTTGATATTTCTGCTTCTCTAAACGTGTCAAAATTTCTTCAGGAGTCGAGCCTAAATTCACCCCCAAATGGTTCACTAGTTCTAATTGACCAGCAGCATTCACTTGAGCATATAACGCCAGTTCAGTATACGCAGGACCACGGCGTACCAAGGCACCGCCCGAGTTATTACACACACCGCCAAGTACTGATGCACCAATACAAGATGAACCAATTACTGAATGTGGCTCACGGTCATAGCCCTTTAAAATTTGCTCTAAATTATCTAAGGTCGCACCCGGTAAACAAATCACTTGCTTACCGTCATGAATGACTTGAATGCCTTTTAAACGACGCGTACTCATGACCAAAACAGGACGATCATAATCATCGCCATAAGGCGTTGAACCACCAGTGAGTCCTGTATTTGCTGCCTGCATAATCACAATACAGTCTGCGTCAATCGCAGCTTGGAGCACCTGCCATTGCTCTAGCAAGGTTCCTGGCACCACCACAGCAAGTACTTTCCCCTCACCAAAACGACGACCTTGACGATACTGACGCGTGCTTTGATAATCGGTCAAAACATGCGAACGCCCTACAATGTTTTGTAAACGTTCGATCACTACTTGAGGAGAAAATGTTTGCATGATGGTTTCCTTTTGGTCATCCATATCACATTGTTTTTTAAATTTAGAGAAACATGACAGAGTCTTACAGAGAAAAGTTCGATGTAAGCAGCTCATTCTGTTACTTTGGTTTTGCCCTGAGTGGCGGCTAAAGTCACGCAAGACCAAAGGCACTGTCACTTACAGAACCTATTCGTTGTATCCATTTTTCAAATTACATTGCAAAAACAAAACCTTGCTCACACCACGCAGGCTGTAAGTGACGCTTAGCACCAGCAGCTAATCTCTTAACTCAATTGGCTACGCGTTGGCGGCAGGGATGCCGCCTGTTGAGCAACTGTACAAGGTAGTATTGTTTGCTCAACAAAAGGTTTTTGGTTACTTTTGACCTTTCAAAAGTGACAAATATCTAGACACAAAACTTTAGCAAATCACCAAATTGTGAGGCTGTACTTATTGCTTCACTTAAAAAGTTATTTCTTAAAAACCTTGCTTCATCGCCTGTACTAAACAATCTGCATTAATATCCGAAATCGACTTAGCACCTGTAAGCGTCATCGCAACACGCATTTCCTTATCAATCAAATCAAGCAAGTTCGACACACCTTGCCCACCTGCTGCTGCCAAAGCATAAACAAACGCACGACCAAGTAAAACCGTATCGGCACCGAGTGCTAACATACGCACCACATCAAGGCCATTACGAATGCCTGAGTCAGCCAAAATCGCCAAATCACCTTTAACTGCATCAGCAATTGCAGGCAATGCTCGAGCAGAAGACATCACGCCATCTAACTGACGACCACCATGGTTCGATACCACAATTCCATCTGCACCAAAACGTACAGCATCTTTGGCATCTTCAGGGTCTAAAATACCTTTAATCACCATTGGACCATCCCAAAACTCACGGATCCACTCAAGGTCTTTCCATGAAATTGATGGGTCAAAGTTCGAGCCTAACCAACCAATATAATCTTCAAGCCCAGTTGGTTTACCTAAATATTTAGAGATATTGCCCAAGTCATGCGGACGCCCCATTAAGCCGACATTCCACGACCAATGTGGATGGAACATAGACTGCATATAACGGCGCATCGCAGCATTTGGTCCACTCATACCCGAATGGGCATCACGGTAACGTGCACCCGGCACAGGCATATCTACGGTAAACACCAGTGTTGAACAACCCGCCGCTTTTGCACGTTCCAAAGCATTACGCATAAAACCACGGTCACGTAATACATAAAGCTGGAACCACATCGGACGGTTAATTGCAGGTGCAACTTCCTCAATCGGACAAACAGAAACCGTTGAAAGCGTAAATGGAATGCCCTTTTTGTCGGCTGCCATCGCGGCCTGCACTTCACCACGGCGTGCATACATACCTGTTAAACCCACAGGAGCTAATGCAACCGGCATAGACAAAGTTTCGTTAAACAGTTTTGTCTCTAAACTTAACGCTGACATGTCATTGAGCACACGTTGACGCAATGCAATTTCTGACAAATCTTGTACGTTACGCTTTAAGGTATATTCCGAATACGCTCCACCATCAATGTAGTGAAATAAAAATGGAGGTAAGCGACGTTGTGCCGCAGCACGATAATCATTGCCAGAAGAAATAATCATTTTGAATCAACTCTATTTAAACGATTTGCACGTTTCTGGCGAGCTTCATCTTCATCCAGAGAACGCACATGATTAATCACAAATTCAATATGACCGCAGACAGCTTGGCGTGCGGCCTCGGGATCTTTACGATCAATAGCATCCATCACCTGAAAATGCTGCTCGCTCAGCAAGTCACCATTGACTGGGTCGTTATAAACTTTTTTACGCCCTAACAAGACGTTGTATTGCAGCAAATCAAACAAGCTGCGCATCATTTGAATCAGCACCACATTGTGGGAGGCATCAGCAATTGCTAAGTGGAATTCAGCATCTGCCACAGCAGCCTGTGCTGAGTCACCCGCATTTTGATGGCGACTAATTTCATTAAAATAATGATGAATTTTGGCGCGGTCTTCAGGCGTTGAGCGTAACGCGGCATACCATGCCGTACCACCTTCAAGTAATAACCGCGCCTCTTGCACATCAAAACGGTAAAGCGGATCTTCTTCAATCAGGTTACTAATTGGGTTCACAATCAGTTGCTGTGGCCATTGTTCAGGTAACTGCTGAATATAAGTCCCATCGCCACGGCGGCTACTGAGCACACCTTGACTATTGAGCTGTTGAATTGCCTCACGCAAAGACGGACGAGAAACCCCTAAACTTGTTGCAAGCTGGCGTTCGGCAGGCAAACGGTCACCTTTTTTCATGTGCCGCTCTTCAATTAATGCCTGCAATTTCATGACCACTTGATCGGAGATTCTCATCGCGTTTCCTTCACTGGAGTTATGGAATCATCCACGGAACCAGATAAGCCTGAACCGTAATAATGATGCCAACAAAGACAGTGAATATGATGCTATGTTTTACCGTGAAACGGAACAAGTCAGACTCTTTTCCAACTAAGCCTACCGCTGCACACGCAATCGCAATCGACTGTGGAGAAATCATCTTACCGGTTACACCACCACTGGTATTAGCAGCCACCAATAACACTTCTGGAATACCAATCTGCTGAGCTGTGGTCGCCTGTAATGCTGAGAACAAAGCATTTGAAGAGGTATCTGAACCTGTAAGGAACACACCAAGCCAACCCAAAAATGGCGAGAAGAAAGTAAACGCATGACCTGTATGCGATAGAGCCAAAGCTAAAGTTGCAGATAAACCTGAATAGTTCGCAATAAAAGCAAACGCCAACACCATACCAATCGAGTAAATTGGTGTTTTTAACTCATTGAGTGTTTCACCAAAAGTCGTTACGGCCTCACTTGCTTTCATTTTCAAGAAAATAGCAGTGATGATTGCAGCAATAAAAATTGCCGTACCTGTTGCAGAGAACCAGTCAAACTTATAAATCGCTTCGTATGGTTTCATCTCTGCCACAATCGGCGGCATTTTTTCGACCAATTTATGCAAATACGGTACTTCAAGTTTAAAAATCCAGTGCTCAAGAGCACCATCTTTTGCAAATAATGCTTTAAATGGTTTAACGCTCCAGATGGTCACCATCACTGTTAAAATCGCAAATGGAGACCACGCCTTAGCAATTTTCCCAATACTGTAACGTTGAACCGTTGTAGGTTGCTGAATTAGAGTTTGGCCAGCTTCAGGTTCAAAGCGGAAAATATGTTTTGGTTTCCAGAAACGGAACAACACAGTCAGGCTGACCAATGAAGCAATTGCAGCGGTAATATCTGGTAATTCAGGGCCAATAAAGTTAGATGTAAGATATTGGGCAATCGCAAAAGCGCCACCACCCACTAATACAGCAGGCCAGGTTTCTTTAACACCACGCCAACCATCCATAATCGCCATGATCCAGAACAGCACAATAATGGTTAAAAATGGCAACTGACGACCCACCATCTGGCTAATTTCCATAGTGTCTACACCGGAAACCTGTCCCGCCACAATAATTGGAATACCCATTGCACCAAATGCAACTGGTGCTGTATTTACAATCAAGCATAAACCAGCTGCGTAAAGAGGTTTAAAGCCTAAACCTACAAGGAGTGCAGCCGTAATTGCCACAGGAGCACCAAAACCCGCTGCTCCTTCAAGGAAAGTACCAAATGCAAAACCAACGAGTAACATTTGCAGACGTTGATCTTCGGTAATTGACAAAATGCTTGAGCGGATAACTTCAAACTGGCCTGTTTTTACCGAAATCTTGTATAGAAAAACTGCCCCAATAATGATCCATGAAATTGGCCATAGACCGTAGAAGAAACCATAAATGATTGACGCAAAGGCCATTTGACCCGGCATTTGATAGAAAAAGAGAGCAATCAATAATGCAATAATGACTGTGCCCGTACCCGCGATACTCCCTTTTAAACGAAAAACAGCCAACGCCAAAAAGAAGAAAATAATCGGGATTAATGCAACCGCGCTGGACAGCCAAATATTATTTAAAGGGTCATAAAGTTGTTGCCACATATTGAGCATTGTCATCTCCTTGAAATGCCGGGGCGAATTTTTGTACCTTAAACTCTTAAACATTCAACACAATTGGTATGACCAATTAAAAAATTAAGTGCAAATGTTATTCCTTAAACCATAGGTCGCATCATAAACACAGACATTAGCAAGATCAATCATTAAATAACCACTATAATTGGTATGACCAATAGTGGTTAGCAAAATCAAGCTATTTCGAACTTATGATTTTATTTATTAGACTAAAGTCGTAAAAAGTATTCTTATAAATTTAAATCTGAGCTACAGAAATGAAGCGTAAAACTTGAATATAAAAACTATAAACATAACCATTTATTAAGAAATGTATAATAATGCTCAAAACTTAATTCATTTGTATTGAACTGAATAATGACTACTTTAACGTGTTTTAAAGCTTATGATATCCGAGGCAAACTCGGCACCGAATTGAATGAAGAAATCGCCTATAAAATTGGCCGCGCTTACGGACAAATCTATAAACCAAAGACTGTAGTAGTCGGTTGTGATATTCGTCTAAGTAGTGAAGATTTAAAACAAGCGACCATCCGTGGTTTAAATGACGCGGGTGTTAATGTTCTTGATTTGGGCATGACAGGTACTGAAGAAGTTTACTTCGCCGCTTTCCACTTAGATGTACAAGGTGGAATTGAAGTTACCGCTAGTCATAACCCAATGGACTATAACGGCATGAAATTAGTTCGAGAAAATGCTCGTCCAATTAGTGCTGATACCGGTTTAAAAGAAATTCAGGCTTTAGCAGAAACCAATAACTTTGAAGAAGTTAGCCAAAAAGGTACAACTCAAACCTATAACATTTTACCTGAGTTTGTTGATCACTTAATCACCTATATTGAACCTGCAAAAATCCGCCCACTTAAGTTAGTGGTAAATGCTGGTAATGGAGCTGCGGGCCATGTGATTGATGCCATTGAAGAAAAATTTAAAGCGCTTAATGTACCAGTTGAATTTATTAAAATTCACCATGAAGCAGATGGTACTTTCCCAAATGGAATTCCTAACCCAATTTTAATTGAAAACCGTGACAGCACTCGAAATGCTGTAATTGAGCATAAAGCAGATATGGGAATTGCTTGGGACGGCGACTTTGACCGCTGTTTCTTATTTGATGAAAAGGGACAGTTCATTGAAGGTTACTATATTGTTGGTCTATTAGCTCAAGCTTTCTTGATTAAACAGTCAGGCGAAAAAATTGTTCATGACCCACGTTTAGTGTGGAACACATTTGATATCGTAGATGAATATAAAGGTGTTGCTGTACAGTCAAAATCTGGTCATGCATTCATTAAAGACGTGATGCGTGAACACAATGCCGTATATGGCGGAGAAATGAGTGCACATCACTATTTCCGTGACTTTGCTTACTGCGACAGCGGGATGATTCCATGGTTACTCACCGTTGCCCTACTTTCTGAAACAGGAAAATCTCTTTCAACGCTCGTTGAAAATATGATTACCAAGTTCCCTTGCAGTGGTGAAATCAACTTTAAAGTGGCTGATACACAAATCACTATTCAAAAGATTTTCGATTTCTATGCCGAACAAAACCCAGAAATTGACCGTACCGATGGTGTAAGTCTAGATTTTGGTGCATGGCGCTTTAATGTACGCGCTTCAAATACTGAACCGTTATTACGTCTCAACATTGAAAGCCGTGCGGATCGCCAAGCCCAACCAATGCAGCATTATATAGATGAGCTGACTGGGTTGATTCAGAACTAATTCATAATAAAAAAGGAGCTATAAGCTCCTTTTTTATTGCTATTTAATTATATCCATTAGGATTCTGCTTCTGCCAATTCCAGCTATCAGCAAGCATATCTTCTAAGCCATATTGAGGCTGCCAATAGCAACTTGAGTCACATATGGCATAAACTATTTGGAATACCTTGTGGATCTTCACCAATACGTCCGCTCTTATGTACACCTACTGGATTAAAATAACGAAGCAATGCGATTGACCACTCTGGGACAACTTTTGCAATAATTGCTCAACACATATGTGTAAACCAATATATTCTACGTCCCATGACTAAAATTTTAGCCATCTACTTTTCCTAATAATATTTTAATTAATCCACGCGTTGAAGCATCAAGTGTTGAAAGGTCATTTTGAATACCATTTAAAATCGGAAGTAACTGATCAGCAATCTGTTTACCTTTCTCAACTCCCCATTGATCAAATGGATTAATATTCCAAATCACGGACTGTACAAAAACTTTATGTTCATATAAAGCAATCAGTATTCCTAAATTATACGGGTTTAACTCATCTAATAATAATGTAGAACTTGGCTGATTACCCTCATATTGCTTATAAATTGGTAAATTCTCTAATTCAGTTGGGTCTAGAGCTTCATTACCAAAGGCTAATAATCTTGATTGTGCTAAACAATTTGACAGTGCAAGATGATGTTGTTCAACGAGAGCTTCTGCATTTTCAACATAGGTAAAATGATCTGCGTTATAACGTTGAATTGGCGCAATAAAATCACAGCTTACTGCTTGAGAACCTTGATGTAACAACTGATAGAAAGCATGCTGTGCATTAGGTCCAACTTCGCCCCATATAATAGGGCAAGTATCAAGCTCAACTTTCAACCCATTACGCTGTACTGACTTCCCATTAGATTCCATTTCTAGCTGTTGCAAATAAGCTGCAAAATACTTTAATCGCCCATCATAGGGTAATACTGCATGGGTCTGAATATTTAAAAAGTTATTATTCCAGATTCCTAATAATGCCATCAAAACCGGAATATTTTGATCAAAACTCGTATTTTGAAAATGCTCATCGACGGCATGAGCACCTGCTAAAAGTTGCTGGAAGCCTTCCACACCAATCGTCAAAGCAATAGGTAAACCGATACAAGACCATAAAGAATAACGCCCACCTACCCAGTCCCACAGTAGTAACTGGTTTTCAGGCGCGATTCCCCATTCAGACATTTTGTCAGATTTTGTAGATACACCAATAAAGTGACTTTTTAATACACGAGCATGTGTTCCTAATGCCTTTTCAAGCCACTGACGAACTGTTTGTGCATTTGATAAGGTATCAATCGTACCAAAAGATTTAGATGAAATAATAAACAAAGTTGTTTCAGGACGAAGTTGGTGGAGCAACTCAGATAACTGACTACCGTCCATCGTAGACACAAAGTGAATATTTAAAGGTTTAGCGGTTTTTACCTTAAAATCAGATAAAGCATGCGTGACCATTTGTGGTCCTAAATCAGAACCACCCACCCCAATATTAACAACATCTTGAATCACCTCACCAGTTGAACCCCGATATTGCCCTGCATGGATTTTTTCCACTAAGGCATACATACGTTGTAACTGACTATGAACTTGTTCTGTTAAATCTGGGAACTTCGAATAGTTAACAGGCAAACGTAGTGCCCAGTGCATTGCCTCACGTTGCTCAGTACAGTTAATTTTATTTTTTGAAAAAAGGCGATTAATCCATTCAGTTAAATTTTTAGTATTTGCAAGAGCTATTAACTGTCCCAGAATATCTTTGGTTAAGCGGTGCTTACTATAATCAAAAAATAATTGATCAAATTTTACAGAATAATTTTGAAAACGATCTGGCTCTAAAGCAAATAACTCTTTTATATGTAATTTTGAGTTTTTTTCACCCAGAGTTTGAAGATGAGTTAAAGGTGAGACTAATTCCTGTGAAAATTGCTCAATTGATTTACTCATAAGCGACCTACTCCTTCATAAGCAAAACCTTTCGCCTTTACATACGCAGGATCATAAATATTACGTCCATCTAAAATTAAAGGATGCTTCATTAACTGTTGTAGTTGCTTAAAGTCAGGACTCCAATATTGCTTCCATGCCGTGACTAGACATAGCGCATGAGCATCTCGTACCGCCTCATATTGGTCCGTACATAAAATTAAATCTTCACGATGCCCATAAGTTGCAGCTATTTCATCTAAAGCTTGAGGGTCATGCAGACGTACTATTACCCCCTGTGCCCATAATGCAGCTAATAAAATATGAATCGGTGAGTTATGTATATTCGAAGTATTTTCTTTAAAAGAAGCTCCCCAAATCGCAACTGTTTTGCCATTTAGACTACAGTGATAATAATTCCATAACTTACGAAATAAAATTTCTTTCTGCTGCTCGTTAATCGCCCAAACCTGTTCTAAAAGGCGGCTTTTTGTTCCAGTTTCAGACACAGTACTCGAAAGTGTTAAAATATCATGCGAAAAGTTCTCACCGCCAAATCCGACACCCGGCGATAAATATGCAGCACCAATACGTGTGTCAGCAGCGATACCATGCTTTACATTCGCAATATCAATACCTAACTTTTCAGCGACCATAGCCAAGTCATTCATATAACTAATGCGGGTAGCCAACATGCCTGAAATACTCAGTTTGGTGAACTCAGCATCTAAAATCGGCATAAATAAATATTGATAACTAAATTGGAAAAAAGGGCGCAATAACTCTTGCATGGTTTCACTTGCATCCCTAGATTCAACACCAACAATGACATGTTTTACATTCAATACACTGTTGATAGCATTACCTTCCTGAATCACATCAGGAAGGTAAACCCACTCATCTTTTGGCAAATGTTGTTTTAATTTCTCCGTACCATGCAAACCAAAAGTAGAACCATTAATCATTAATCGAGGATGAACAATAGGTCGTTCGCTCAACTTCTCAACTGTTTTTAACGCAAGTTCAATTTGTGTTGGACTAAAGCAAAATAAATAAACTTCAATATCTAAAGGAATCTCAGAAAAAGCACTTTCTTTTAAAAACCCCGCTTTTCGCTGCTTATTTAAATAATTATTTACGTCTTGATCTTGATATGAAAGTACAGAAATATTTTCTTCACAAGTGACACTAGTACACCAGTAAATTTGATTACCATATTCAGCTAATAGTGCTGCCATCACACCGGCATGTAACGTTGTTCCAAATACTGCGATTTTCATTGCACACCTGATTTTTTTCGTATTTTATAGATTTCTCTTCCCGTTACAGGAAGAGAATATACTGCTCAGCTACTATATTCAGTAGTTTTTACAAATACTTAAGCAGAACTACAAAACTTTATAATTTAAGTTCTTGAATCAGCTGTTTAAATTCTAATCCTAACTTAGGGTGTGCAACACCATAATGTAGTACAGCTTTCAAATAACCGAGCTTACTGCCACAGTCAAAAGTTTGGCCTTGCATCCGATAGGCTTCAACGGTATCAGTTTCTTGAAGCATCGCAATAGCATCAGTTAACTGAATTTCATTGCCCGCGCCTTTCGGAGTATTTTCCAAAAGCTGCATAATCTTAGCAGGTAAAATATAACGCCCCACCACAGATAAATTAGAAGGTGCAGTACCTATAGCAGGTTTTTCGATAATTCCCTGCATATCAATACTTTCACCCTCATTTGGGCTCTGCTTTACATCAACAATTCCATACTGATCTACAAGATGATCTGGTACTGCCTCAACCATGATTTGAGCAGCTTGACTTGATTCATAGCGTGAAATCATACGTGATAAATCATTTTTTCCTGAGTTGTCTTGCACCAATACATCTGGCAATAACACAGCAAAGTCATCTTGCCCAACAATACTTTTTGCACATAAAACCGCATGTCCTAAACCTAAAGGCTGAGGTTGTCTTACACTTACCACACTTACATGAGATGGAATAATCTGCGTAATTTCTTCAAGTAAATCGAACTTTTTCTTTTGCTCTAGAGTCGTTTCTAGTTCAAAGTTTCGATCAAAATAATTTTCAATTGATGCCTTAGATGAATGAGTTACCAAAATAATTTGCTCAATTCCAGCCTCTACAGCTTCACGCACTACATATTCAATTGCAGGACGATCAACCACTGTAACCATTTCTTTGGGAATTGACTTACTTGCTGGTAAAAAACGTGTACCTAATCCAGCTACAGGTAAAACTGCCTTTTTAATCACACATTCACTCTCTAATTAACCATAATATCTTTACTACGTTTATAACCATCAACATAGTGTTCGAGTTGACAAAGAGCCCAATCAATATCTTTTTGAACAGCAGTCATATTATTAACTCGATCAAAAACTTCTTGAATTTCAGTGAGTGGGTAGAACTTTTCAAATGATCGAAGAATTCTACTGTGCTCGGTATATTCAGTATTTTCTTGATCAATTAACAATTCTTCGTAAAGTTTTTCTCCTGGGCGTAATCCGCTATAGCGAATTTCGATATCCCCTTGAACTGAGTCTTTTTCACGAACAGTTAAGCCACTTAAAGAAATCATTTGTCGAGCTAAATCCTGAATACGAACAGGCTCCCCCATATCAAGTAAAAAGACATCTCCACCTTTGCCTAACGCACCAGCTTGAATAACCAACTGAGATGCTTCAGGAATAGTCATGAAGTAGCGTGTTACATCCGGGTGAGTCACAGTAATAGGACCACCTTTTGCAATCTGATGTTTAAATAACGGCACTACAGAACCCGAAGAACCTAATACATTACCAAAACGTACAATACTAATTTGAGTTTGCTTTTGAGCTTCAGCCATCGCCTGACAATAAAGTTCGGCCATGCGTTTTGAGGCGCCCATAACATTGGTTGGACGCACAGCTTTATCAGTCGAGATGAGAACGAATGTCTCCACACCCTTTTTCACAGCTGCATTTAAACTATTCGCTGTTCCAATCGCATTGTTCTTTAATCCTGCAATTGGATTACATTCTACTAAAGGTACATGTTTATAAGCGGCAGCGTGATAAACAGTTTGTACGCTGTATTGCTCAATAATACGCTCTAATTTTTGTTGATCCTGAACAGTACCTAAAATTGGAACAATTTCACATTGAGCGGTTAGACGTAACTCTCTATCAATACTGTAAAGTGCAAATTCAGTAATTTCATAAATAATCAACATCTTAGGCTGATTTTTAATAATTTGTCGACACAACTCGGAGCCAATTGAACCACCGGCACCTGTTACCATCACGATTTTATTATGAATATTTTTTGCAAGTAAATGATCTACAGGAGGTACTGGGTCACGTCCCAATAAATCAACAATATCTACTTCACGAATATCAGCAACTTTTAGTTCACCATCAACCAACTGAGTAAGGCCAGGTAGTTCAGTAATTTTAAGATGTGCAGGTTCTAGCTGTTGGATAATTTCACTTTTACGTACGCGACCTACTGAAGGTAATGCTAGTAAAATTTCATCAGTTTTATATTTTTCAAACCGTTGTAAGGCTTTTTCTAAAGATAGTACTTTTAAACCACCAACCATATGGTCTTGTAAAGATGGATTATCATCAATGAAGAAAACAGGTAAATGGTTACCAGAACGATAAAGCACAGCTGCAATTTGCTGACCAGCATCACCCGCACCATAAATTGCGATACGCTTTCTCTCTTCACCTGTGAGTAATGTAGCCTTTACAATAAAACGGATAAATGCACGGCTACACCAAACCCAACTAAACATTAAGAAACCAAACATCAATGGAATTGAAGTCGGAACAAAAGCTGCCGAGAATGCATTTAGGCTATATAAAACAACCACCATCAGGGCAACAGCAAGCGCTAATTTTGCAATAAAGGCTTCATTAAAAGTACGGACAATAAAGCGATATACCCCTGTGATCATTAAACTTAAAATAGCAACGATAGTAACGATCGCTACTCCATAGTTAATGCCTGGGATAACTTCCGCGCCTAAATCAAATAGACGAATGGCGTAACATAGCCACAAAATAACAGGAAACGCAAAAAGGTCTACAAGAACCAAAAAACATTGTTTGGCAAGTCTTGGGGCAGACGCAAACTGATAAATAATCTTTTTCACAATACTCTTCTAATCGTTGTAGTAACCGTGCGGTATTTATACTCATTTCTTATATAACTAGAAATAAAATTTACGCAGCGGTTACATAACTTTAAATCAGATCATAATTCAAAAGAAAGCTATGTGAATAGCTTCACATTTTTATGATTGTATAGCTCTACTAATCGCATTAATTGCACTTATTGTCTTTTCTATACTATCTTGGCTTAAAGTCGGATGCACCAAGAACATTAAGCTTGTCTCACCTAATTGCTGTGCATTTTCCAAACGTTTTTCTGGACGCCATGGGGTACCATCGAAAGCATGCTCTAAATAAACTTCAGAACAAGAGCCGCTAAAACAAGGCACATCTTGGGCATTAATTTCTTGCATTATACGATCACGTGACCAACTTTCTGGCAACGTCTCTAAATTCACTTGTACATAACATTTATAATATGCATGTACATAATCATCAGAAGGGATATGAACGTTAAAGTAAGGAGAATTTTCAAACGCTTTTAAAATCTTTTCTGCATTTTCAGTACGCTTTCTTGTCCATTCAGTCATACGTGTTAACTGAATTCGACCAATAACCGCTTGCATTTCCATCATCCGCCAGTTGGTACCAAATGAGTCATGCAACCAGCGGAAACCTGGAGGATGTTGTTTATTATAAATACTATCGTAGCTTTTCCCATGGTCCTTATATGACCACATTTTCTTCCACAGTGCTTCATCATTTGTGGTGACCATACCGCCCTCACCACCAGTTGTCATAATTTTATCTTGGCAAAAAGACCAAGCAGAAATATGACCGATTGATCCTGCAGCCTTACCTTTATATTTTGCACCATGAGCCTGTGCGCAATCTTCAATAACATAGATGCCACGCTCAGCAGCAAGCTGCATAATCGGATCCATATCGCACATCCAACCGGCCAAATGTACACAAATAATTGCTTTCGTATTTGGTGTAATGACAGCTTCAATCGTACGTCGTGAAATGTTTTGAGAATCTAATTCTACATCGGCAAAAACAGGATTAGCGCCCGCCGTTACAATAGAACTTGCTGAAGCAAGAAAGGTACGGGATGTCACAATAACATCATCACCTGCACCAATGTCTAAAGCTTTTAATGCAACATCTAGTGCCACGGTACCATTTGCCAAAGCTACCGCATATTTTGTACCAGAAAATTCGGCAAATTCTTTTTCAAAGATTCTACATTCTTGACCAGTCCAATAATTTACTTTATTTGATAGTAATACATTTTTGACTGCGTCAGCTTCTTCTGTAGTAAAACTTGGCCATGGTTCAAATGCAGTGTTTAACATTCTGATTTCCTAATAAAAAATACTTCTTACTTTCTTTCTAAAATTCTGGCGGGGTTACCAACGACTGTTACGCCAGCTGCTACACTTTTAGTCACTACAGCACCCATCCCAACAACAGCGCCTTTACCAATCACTAAAGGCTTATCAGGTGTACCCTGTTTAATGACGGCTCCAGCACCGATGTATGCATGGTCTTCAATACGAATATTGCCATTACATTTAACACCTGGAGCAAATGTAACGTAGTCACCAATCACACAGTCATGCTCAACATAACTGTATAAATTAGCATGAAAACATTTACCGATTTTTATATTTGATGTAATTGAAACAAAAGGGCTTAGTGCAGCACCCTCACTGATTTCAACGTTATCCATAATTACTGAATTATCAGCTTGTACGGACCAAAGTTTAATACCATCAGCAATCAACTGATTGGCAATTTTTTCACGGATTTGACTATTCGCAATAGCAATTAATACATACTTATTAGAACATTCTATTGATTTAAAAGTTTGATAGTTCACAGCTGTATGTCCGTTTACTATCTTTTCTTCTTGTAAACTATCATCAATAAAATAAATTTCTGCTGCAATACCCTGACGTTGAAGCTGTTGTCTTGCAACAGGCATCAGACTGCGACCACAGCCTGAAGCACCATAAATCGCATAGATCTGGTTACTCATTTATCTGCTTCCGACTTTGAACCTGTAAACTTGGTCATCGTCGCCTCGCCAGCTTCATTGATATCATCTTTAGCGATTACTTTTTTAACGGTTTGTAGCATTATTTTAAAGTCCAACCAAAGCGATCTGTTTTCTACGTACCATGTATCAAGCTTAAATTTTTCATCCCAGCTAATCGCATTACGTCCATTAACTTGGGCGTGACCAGTCATTCCTGGTCGTACATCATGGCGCTTGGCTTGTTCTTTGTTATAAAGTGGTAAATATTCCATAAGCAAAGGGCGTGGTCCAACAATGCTCATATCACCTTTAATCACGTTCCAAAGCTCAGGCATTTCATCCAAACTGCTTGAACGAAGCATTTTACCAAATGGCGTTAGACGCTCACTATCAGGTAAAGGATTACCCTGTGCATCTGTTGCGTCTTTCATTGTTCGAAACTTAATCATTTCAAACGGCTTCCCATGTAAACCTGGGCGAACTTGGCGGAACAATACTGGAGAACCTAAGTTTTTTTTCACTTTATATGCAACATAAAAATATAAAGGTGAAAGTAGAATTAATGCTACAGAAGCAATAATGATATCAAGTAAACGTTTTAACACTTATTTAATTCCCATTTCTGTCATCATATGATGATTCACTTGATGTACATCATATTTATGTAATGCAATTTCTCTAGAGCGTGTTCCCATAATTTCGGCCAATTCAGGATTCTGAATAAACTTTTTCATTGCCATCTCTAAGCTAGTGACAGACTTTACTTCAACTAAATAACCATTTCCATCGTGCTCTACAGTTTCTCTACATCCAGGAGCATCCGTTGTAATAATAGCTCGTCCCATAGACATTGCTTCTAAGACGGTACGAGG
>NZ_JZFB01000009.1:27526-42240 GCF_001188385.1 Acinetobacter sp. V2
TCAGCAATAGCGGGACGAACATCAGAAAGCTTCCCCCAGTATTTAATAATTTTTTCATCAATCCATGAATCTAATTCTTGCTGTTTTATTGCGGTTGGATTTTCATCTATCCAGCCCACTAAATTAAATTCAATTTGAGGATATTCTTTTTTAATTAATTTGGCTGCTTCTACATACTCTCTTATGCCTTTATCTTCTAATAATCGAGCAATTAATAAAAATGAAACCTTAACTTCACCATTCATAGCACGAGGCAAACTTACAACTTCAAAATCAGTCACATTGACACCAGATCCGTTGACAACTACTGCAGGCACCTTGTTACTTAATAAATTTAATTGCTGGAATAAAGCTAGATCATCAGGATTTTGAAAAAAAACCTTGGATGATCTTATTAATGCTTGTTTATAAAGCCAATGTACGATTTTTTGGAACGTACTTCTTTTACTTGTACTATCTACATTCTGAAAAGCATATCCCAAGCCTGTTATAAGTGAAAAACGATTTGGCACTTTTGCAAAATAAGTAGCAAGCGTGCCGTAGATCACAGGTTTAATCGTATATGACAAAACATAGTCTGGCTTAATCTTGCTTGTAATTTTATAGATTTCAAATAGTGTTTTTATATCTGCGATTGGATTAGTCCCAGTTCTTTGCATTTCAACAGAATAAACAGAGTAGCCAAGCAATTGTAATTTATTTACTTCATCTCGAAATAGTTCTAGATCTGGAGCAATAATATGAATTTGATAGCCTTTTTTATGAATAGCTTCAAGTAATTTTCCACGAAAATTTAATATTGAAGGAAGAAAACTAGAAATAATAACAAAATTCATAATTAAATTTTCCTTTCACTAGAAAGCATAAACATAAGTAAAACTGTTAAAATTGGTATATACAACATTACTCTCATTCTGACCATAATACCTAAATTTGCAGAAATTAAAGGCATAAATAAAATAAATAATGCTATAAATATTAAAATAAAAATTTGTTTAGAATTATTAAATTTATCCTTAGTAAAAAGATAATAATATGAATATAGTAAAATACTAATAACTACAACGCCTTCCGCCATTGAAAATAATGAAAGAGGATCTAGTGATAACCACGGTAAACCACCTAATACGAAAGCGAGCATTTTTAATATATAAGGTTGTGAAGCGAGTAATAATCCTGAACCCTCCTCAGAGTAAGCTTCATTTCTATTTTCTACAAATCCGCCGATATCCGAAAAACCATCTTCAGAATATTTTTGAATAAAACTAAACAGAAACTGATACAAAACAAAAAGTGATGGAATTGACAAAACTAAAATTATAAATCTATAAACACCCATAGATATTTTCTTAAGTTTAAAATTACCATATATAAATTCATGCAGTATAAAAGTTAAAAAAACAATTGCAAAAACATGAATCCTAATTAATGCCAAGAACACTAATGAAAAAACCAACAACTTTATCTTCTTATAAATATAAGCATATAAAAACAAAGATATAAACAATAAAACCAAGCAATCTTTCCCAATAGCTACCGTCCAGAAATGAAGACCAGGAATAAAAAGTAATATTGTAAGAAATAAAAAACTATTGGAAGAAATTTCTCTCTTGGAATAAAAATTATAGATTATTAAAAAAAAGGATAGAATAACCCACGAAGATATCATACTAAAAAATAAAAAAACGTTTTCATAGCTATTTAATATATAATTTATAAAATGAACTAAATGTACTAAGAATCCTGTACCACTAGAAAATGGAAAGTTTTCTAATTGTTCAGTTCCCCAAATATAGTAGTTAAGACTATCATTTGGTCGTCCTAATGAGTAAAAATAAAAGCCTAAAGAGAATATATAGTGATATAAATTTAAGAAAAAAGATATTACCAAAAACGAGAATGACTGCTTTCTAGCAATAAAATAAAATATTAGATACGTAAATAAGGCAAAAAATAGACAGCTCAATATTAACATATCAATTTACTCTTCTTTAAAGAAAACATTAAAATCATACTTGTCATCAATGCAGAGGTAAAAACATATAAAATAGAGAATTTAAAAGCAAATTCTCTATAATAAAAACATAGAAAAACCAGTAAAAGAGAAACTACAATCATTGGTAAGATAAGAGCAATATTAATAACATTTTTCATTTTCTTTGAAAAACTTGCAGTTAAATTAACCCCTCGTAAAAGTAATGAAATCAACATTACAACAAAAGATAGTCCAAATAAAAAATAGTTATCACTCAACTCATTTATAAAAATATAAAAACCAAAACATAATCCAACGATAATTAAATTAATTAATAAGTATTGATTAAATTTTGTATCAATAAATTTCTCTATCAAACTAACTTTTACGCTTATTAGAAATTGCATCAAAGTAGTAGTAGTAGAGGCTAACAAATAAACAATTGTAAAAACACCCAACCCTTTTTTATCATTAAAAAAAATGAAAAAATATCTTGGTACAAGGCTATTTATACTAATTAACAATGAGTTAAAACCATATAAAAAATTATCTTTAATATAGTCAGTAATATTTTTTATATCTGGACTTTCATTAAACCTTCTTTTTTCTACCACTGTATCTATTACAAAGAAAGTAAAATACACTCCCAAAAGTAAATAAAATACAAATTCTATAGGATTCAACGAAAACTGCTTAAAATAAAAAAATATTAACCCAAATAAAATTAAGAATAATCTTTTAAATATAACAAAAAAAGCATTTTTAAGTTCTTTAATTGAGACTAAGAATGAAATATAAATATCTGAAAATAATTCAAAAACTTTATAGAGACCAGCAACAACTAAAATTTTTATTGGTTGATGAGTCACTAAATAAAAAATAAATAAAATACTTAAAAGTAATAAAACAACCACACCACTTGCAAACAAACTTTGTAAAAATCTTTTTTCTTTATCTTCTTTTATATTAACAATGTTAATATATTCAACATATCTAAATTGACTAAACATAACGATTGGTGCGAGTATCGTTGCGTAAGTTGCAAACTCTCCAATTCCTTGAACTCCCATTTGCACCCAAAGGAATAGAAAAATTAAACTCATTATCAAAAGTGAAGAGAACTTCAGAAATAAAATCTGAAGCCCCTCTAAAATTCTAGAAAATTTCATATATCACGTATCTTTTTAACAGGAACCCCTCCATATAGAGCTCCTGAGTCTGATAAGCTTTTCGTAACAACAGCACCAGCTGCAACAACACATCGCTTCGGAATTTTTACTCCCGCTAAGATACGCACTCCACAGCCTATCCAAACATCATCATGAATTTCTAAGCTGTCACAAACGACAGGATTATATTTAATAGGTAAATTATTATCGTTCCATGTATGGTTAGTAGAAATCAAGCTAGAAGCATGAGCAATTGCTACATTATCACCTATCTTAATCCCCCCTAAACAAATTAATGTACACTGATGATGGATACTTACATTATTACCTAAGGATAAATTGCTAACACTTTCAATAGAAACAAAGGGGCCAATATAGACATTAGTCCCACATTTTTTTAATTTACCAGCAATTAGAATATATCTTGCTACCGCACCAAATTTTCCATCAAAAATATCTAAGCAACGCCAAAAAAAATGAAAAAGAAAAAATGGGAGTAATGAAGTAATACGAGCTAAAATGGTAAATATTTTCCACATATTTATTTACCATCATTCAGTAAGTACCAATTCACAGCTAAAACTATTCCTTCAGATATTCTGAATTTTGGATCGTACCCTAGTAAAGTTTTGATTTTAGTTACATCTGCTTGTGAATGTCTTACATCACCTGCTCTAAATTCACGGTAAACAGGTTCTTTTTCACAAGAGATATCATTTTCTTTTAAAGCGGCTTTAATAGCCTTATATAAATCATTTAATGTGGTTCTATCACCAACAGCAACATTAAAGACTTGATTTTTAGCTTCATCTTTTGCAATAGCTGCTAAAATATTAGCTTGCACTGTATTTTCGATATAACAGAAATCACGACTGGTCTCCCCATCACCATTAATAAATACATCATCTCCTTGAATCATAGCTGCCGTCCATTTTGGAATAACTGCAGCATATGCTCCATTAGGATCTTGACGTTTACCGAACACATTAAAATAACGCAGACCTATTGCTTTAAAATTATATGTACGTGCAAAAACTTCAGCATAAAGCTCATTTACATATTTAGTTACCGCATAAGGAGATAATGGATTACCAATATTTTCTTCTACTTTTGGTAATGCCGGATGGTCACCATATGTAGAACTACTCGCAGCATAAGTAAAGCTTTTGACTTTAGCATCCCTTGCTGCAACAAGCATATTTAAAAAACCCGTAATATTGGCACTATTTGTCAATATTGGATCAGCAATTGAACGTGGAACAGAACCGAGAGCAGCCTGATGTAAAACGTAGTCAACGTTTGTACATACCTTCTGACAATCTTCTAAGTTTCGAATATCACCATTATAGAAAGTGAAATTCTTCCATTGTTCACTGGTAACTAAACCCTCTACCTCATCCAGATTATATTGATGACCTGTAGCAAAGTTGTCTAAACCAATTACTTTTTGATTTAACTTTAATAAAGTTTCTAATAGGTTTGATCCAATAAAACCGGCAACACCAGTTATCAACCATATTTTAGGTGTGTTCTTAAGCTGTTCCAATACTTGTTCATATTGATTCATATTTTTTCTCAACAAATATTATAAACGGATATCTGACTCAGATTGAGCTAGAACATATTTCAGATCATAAAGAACATGCGATGCTTTACCTAAAGATCGAATTGCCTCAATACCCATTTTCTTAAATTCATCATGGGCTACTGCTAATATTACAGCATCATATTGACCTGCAGTAGGCTGACTAACCGGAGTAATACCATATTCGTGTTGAGTTTCCTCACTATCAATCCAAGGATCATACACATCTACATCCATATGATATTCTTGTAATTCTTTTACAATATCAATAACTTTCGTATTACGTATATCTGGACAATTTTCTTTAAAGCTTAGACCTAATACTAGAACTTTAGAACCCTCAACTTGGATTTTCTTTTTTATCATTCCTTTTACAAGTTGAGTAACAACATAAGCTCCCATTGAATCATTTAATCGGCGCCCTGCTAAAATAATTTCTGGATGATATCCAATTGCTTGCGCTTTATGAGTTAAATAGTATGGGTCAACTCCGATACAATGCCCACCGACCAGACCTGGACGAAATGGTAAGAAGTTCCATTTTGTACCAGCAGCTTTAAGTACTTCTTCTGTATCTATACCTAATTTATTAAAAATAAGTGCTAATTCGTTAATTAAAGCAATATTGACATCACGTTGAGTGTTTTCAATGACTTTTGCAGCTTCAGCAACTTTTATACTAGGTGCTTTATGTGTTCCTGCTTCAATAATTAAATTGTAAACTTCATCAATATAATCAGCCACTTCAGAAGTCGAGCCTGATGTAATTTTTAAAATATTAGTAACACGATGAAGTTTATCACCTGGATTAATACGTTCTGGACTATAACCAGCAAAAAAATCTTTATTAAACTTTAAACCTGAGATTTCTTCGAGTACCGGGATACAGACTTCTTCTGTAGCGCCCGGATAGACTGTAGACTCGTATACGACAATATCACCTTTTTTTAGAATTTTACCAATACTAGTAGAGGCCTTAACTAAAGGTGTTAAATCAGGCTGCTTATAGTCATCAATTGGAGTTGGAACAGTAACAATAAAAAAATTACAATCTTTTAAATCTTCTAAGTTTGAAGTGTAGCTTAATTGAGCTGCTTGTTTTAATTCTTCTGGTGAAACTTCTAAAGTATGATCTTGACCGTTTTTTAATTCACTTATACGTTTTTGATAAATATCAAAACCAACTACGGATACTTTCTTTCCAAACTCAACTGCCAATGGCAAGCCTACATAACCTAAACCTATAATCGCTATTCTTAAATCGGCAAGTTGCATAAAAGTTAGCCTTTTTCCTTACAAATTGTATATATAATAAAAAATATATCTTGACTGGATATTGTCGTGCATAACTATATCAGTTTTTTTTTATTAACCGTAATTCAATTGTATAAAAGTGTTTACAGTTCTTAAGTTCTCCTTATATAGCTTAATTTGGGTTTTTTCATTAGGTCTTTAGTCGATCAAGAATTACTATTAATATGCGTTAAAAAGCTTTGATATAAATTAAACATACAAAGCTCTACGTTTTTTCTGTGTTTTTTAATTTTTTTTCGGCTAGAATCGGTACATCCTGCGTTTAATAGACACTTGTTACTATGCAGTGGACAATATCAATTAAAGATAAATACACAAAGGGTTGCGTGTGAAGTATTGCCAGTTTTTTTCTGTTCTTGCCTTAAGTTTAAGTGCTGCAAGTTGTGCAGTCACTTCCGGTTTACAAACTTACGATATTCCCAATGAAGGTGTATATAAAACTGACCTTGGAACTACGGTTAATGTCGTTAAAATTTCTCAAGAAACATTACCGGCGATACAACCTGCTCAAGTTGATTATCAACGCGACTATGCAGCTTTGTTTACAAATCAGTTACCTATATACCGTTTAAACTCGGGTGATGTTCTTTCTATCCAACTTTGGGCATATCCTGAAATCACTCCTCCAGTAAATAATATAAATAATGAACAGTCGATTCAGGCAAGTGGTTATCCAATCGATCAAACTGGTTATATTCAATTTCCTCTAGTAGGCCGCTATAAAGCTGCTGGTAAAACACTTACTCAAGTTAACCGAGAGCTTCACAGTCAACTGGCTCGTTTCTTAAAAAATCCAGATGTTGTAGTAAGAGTTTTATCTTATGAAGGTCAACGTTTTTCCGTACAGGGTAGCGTTATAAAAGGTGGACAATTTTACTTAAGTGATCAACCTGTAAGTGTATATACAGCGTTAGGTCTTGCGGGTGGTGTAACTGATAAAGGTGATAACACCTATATTCAACTTATTCGGAATGGTATAACTTATAATCTAAATACTCTTGAATTAGAAAAAGCAGGATATTCATTACATAAATTATTAGTCAAACCCAATGATACAATTTATGTGAGCACTCGTGAAAACCAGAAAATTTATGTCATGGGTGAATCTGGTAAGAATCAAGCCTTAGCAATGCGTGACCAAGGGATGACTTTAAGTGATGCCTTAGGTGAAAGTTTAGGTTTAAATCCATTATCAGCTAGTGCTAGTCGAATTTATGTTTTACGCACTAATCCAAATGACCGAACAACTGAACTCTATCATTTAAACTTAATGAGTATTGGTGATTTCGGTCTAGCAAATCAGTTCAAGTTACGTAGTAACGATATTGTATATGTAGATGCGACTGGCTTGACTCGCTGGCAGCGCGTTGTTAACCAGATTATTCCTTTCTCAAGTGCGTTATATAACATAGACCGTTTGGGACAATAATTTTCATGCAATTTAAAAATATTTTAGTCGTCTGTATTGGGAATATTTGTCGAAGTCCTATGGCAGAATATTTTTTAAAACAGAAATACCCAGAGCTAAATGTTGAATCTGCTGGTATTTCAGGACTTATAGGCCACCAAGCAGATAACAAAGCACAACTTTGTATGCAGCGTCTAGGTATCGATATGCAGCCCCATATCGCTAGAAAACTAAATGCTGAGCATATTAAAAAAGCTGACCTTATTTTGGTCATGAGTCAGAACCAGCAAAAACATATTGAGCAAACTTGGCCGTTCGCAAAAGGTAAAACTTTTCGTTTGGGTCATTGGCAAAATAAAAACGTGCCAGATCCATATCAGCACGATCAAGCTGTTTTTGATGAAACCTGCCAACTCATTCAACAATGTATTGCTGACTGGAAACCTTATATTTAACGCCAAGATTTTAAACTTATGAACCAAAAAACGAATACCGACGATACAATTGATTTAAAAGAACTGTTTTTTTCACTAATTGCTCAGTGGAAATTAATTGCACTTTGTATCATTTTGAGCCTTGTATGTGCCCTACTCTATTTACGAGTAACTCCAGATACTTACTCAGTTGATGCTTTGGTTCAAGTTGAAGACAGCAAAGGGGCTTCCGCAGCTCTTTTAGGTGATTTATCACAGATGATTGAGCAAAAGTCACCTGCTCAAGCAGAAATTGAAATTTTAAAATCTCGTTTAGTATTAGGTTCTGTTATTAAAGATTTACACTTAAATATTCAGATTTCCAGTACAGAAAATACGCTTACTCATCGCTTGTTAAGTGATACTGAATATAAAACAGAATATAATAAAAAATCAGTCATTTTTAAGGATGGACTCAAAAGCTTTGAAATACGCCAATTTGAAATTCCCGCTTATTATCTTGACAAAAACTTATTACTCAATTTTGACAAAAACTCCTTACGTTTAAGTGATCCTAGTACTGAACAAACTCTTCTAACTGTACCACTCAATCAATTAAATCAAGTAACAGGACCACATGGTACTTGGAAAGTTGGTATCTTCACTAAAGATCAATTTGATGCTACATACAATATAAAAAATTTATCTTTACCAGCTGCAGTCGATGCAATCAGCTCAGACTATTCCGTTGCAGAGCGTGGTAAATTAACGGGCATTATTGGCTTGAATTACCAAGGTGAAGATCAAGAACACATTACTAAAGTCTTAAACGCAATTTTAGTAACCTATGGTGATCAAAATGTTGAACGACGTTCAGCTGAATCTGCGCAAACCTTAAAATTTTTAGATGAACAGCTCCCAGATCTAAAAAAACAATTAGATGACGCTGAGCGTCAATTTAATAAGTTCCGGCAACAGTACAATACTGTCGATGTAACAAAAGAATCAGAGCTTTATTTAACTCAAAGTATTACTTTAGAAACCAAGAAAGCAGAGCTTGAACAGAAGCAGGCAGAAATGGCTGCAAAGTATACTGCTGAACATCCAGCAATGCGTGAAATTAATGGTCAGCTTACAGCTGTCAATAAACAAATCAGCGAGTTAAATAGCACACTAAAACAATTACCAGATATTCAACGTCAATATTTGCAGCTTTATCGTGAAGTAGAAGTCAAAACACAACTTTACACTGCCTTATTAAATTCATATCAACAACTCCGAATCGCAAAAGCTGGTGAAATTGGTAATGTACGAATTGTAGATACCGCAATTGAACCTGTTGAACCAATTAAACCTAAAAAACTACAAGTCTTACTCCTTTCATTATTCTTAGGCGGTTTTATAGGAACATTAATTGCTTTAGTACGTAATATCTTACGTACAGGTATTAAAGATTCTAATCAAATTGAGAATGAATTGGATTTACCTGTTTATGCAACTGTTCCACGCTCTCCAATTCAAGAAAGTCGTATCAAGATTTTAAAGAAGAAGAAAAGTATTCCTATTCTTGCTGTTAAAAATAGTGATGATATTGCAATTGAGAGCTTACGTAGTATTCGTACCGCTATTCATTTTGCCTTAACAAATGCAAAAAATAATATCATTATGATTGCTGGCCCCTCACCAGAAGTTGGTAAGTCATTTATTTCGACGAACCTTGCAACAATTTTTGCGCAAGGTGATAAACGTGTATTACTGATTGATGCCGATATGCGTCGTGGTTATATGCACAAATATTTTGATGTTGATGTGAAGCCAGGTCTTTCTGAATTATTGAGTGGACAAGCTGATCTACAAAAAGTTTTACATAAGACTCCTGTAGCAAACCTTGATGTGATTACACGTGGTAAGAGTCCAACAAATCCTTCAGAGATTTTAAGCTCAAACCAATTTAAAGAATTACTTGAACAGCTTCAAAGTCAGTATGACCACATCATTATTGATACTCCGCCAGTGTTGGCAGTAACCGATGGTATTATTATTTCGCAATATACTGGTGTGAACTTAATTGTTGCCCGTTATGCTAAATCACAAATGAAAGAACTTGAATTAACACTTAATCGCTTTGAACAAGCAGGTGTTAAAGTCAATGGCTTTATTCTCAATGACATTCAACGTGCTAGCGCAGGCTACGGTTATGGTTATAACTATGCCTATGCTTATAAAGCACAAAAAGAAGATTAATCGTAAAGTGATAATAGAACCGGATCAAATGATCCGGTTTTTTTATTTAAGATTTTTTTAAGTATATCCCTACTAAAACTAACTAAAATATATAAAAAACCACTCGTTTTTTTTCTTAAACATTCTATGCTTAAGCATGCTAAGATCAAAAGCAGCCTTTTAGACTCAAATGATTATTTTTGGAACCTTTTATGAGTAAAGCCTTACCCATTGCTGTCGCTGTAGTTTTAGGCGGTGCTGCACTTGTACCAGTATATTATGCAAGCCAACATCCGACCACAGAAGTCGGAAGCAAGGCAAATAAAAATGCCTCTCCAATTGAAAAAATCAGTTATGTTCTTGGATATGAAGTTGCTCAGCAAACTCCACCTGAGCTAGATACAAAAGCATTTGTGAAAGGGATTCATGATGCTCGTAGCAAGCAACCAAGCGCTTATACTCAAGAAGAGTTAAAAGCTGCTGTAACAGCTTATGAAAAAGAATTACAGCAAAAAATGCAACAACAAAATAAACCGGAGCAAGCTGCTGGTGCTACTCCTGAATCTGCAGATGCGCAATTCCTTGCAGAAAATAAATCAAAAGCTGGCGTAAAAACAACAGCTTCTGGCTTGCAATATATCATTACTAAAGAAGGTACTGGCAAGCAGCCAACAGCTCAGTCAGTTGTTAAAGTACATTATGAAGGGCGTTTAATTAACGGTCAGGTTTTTGATAGTTCTTATAAACGTGGTGAACCAGTTGAGTTCCCTCTTAATCAAGTAATTCCAGGCTGGACTGAGGGACTTCAATTAATGAAAGAAGGCGGTAAAGCGACTTTCTTCATTCCATCAAATCTTGCCTATGGTCCTCAGGAAGTTCCTGGCATTCCAGCAAACAGTACACTGATTTTTGATGTAGAACTTATTTCAGTGAAATAAAAACATTCAGGAGAGTAGAACACTACTCTCCTTTTTTTTGGAAAACAGCATGAAAAAAATCGGTTTAATGATTGCAGCATCAACAATGAGTTTATCTGTTTTTGCTGCAACTCCTATAACGAATAAAAGTCCAGCAAAAGAACAATTTAGTTATAGTTATGGCTATTTAATGGGTCGTAATAATACGGATGCGCTAACAGATCTGAATCTTGATATTTTTTACCAAGGTCTTCAGGAAGGCGCTCAAAGTAAAACAGCACGCTTAACTGATGAAGAAATGGCGAAAGCGATTAATGACTATAAGAAAACATTAGAAGCCAAACAACTCGTCGAATTTCAAAAAACAGGTCAACTAAATGCTCAAGCAGGCACAGCATTTCTTGCTGACAATGCAAAAAAATCTGGTGTGATAACGACTAAATCTGGTCTCCAATACCAAGTGTTAAAAGAAGGTAATGGACAAAAACCGAAAGCTACCTCTCGCGTTAAAGTGAATTATGAAGGTCGTTTACTAGATGGAACCGTATTTGATAGTTCGATTGCTCGTAATCATCCAGTTGAGTTTCAGCTTAGCCAAGTCATTGCAGGTTGGACAGAAGGTCTACAAACCATGAAAGAAGGCGGAAAAACGCGTTTCTTTATTCCTGCCAATCTTGCTTATGGTGAAGTCGGTGCTGGTGACACGATTGGTCCAAATAGCACTTTAATTTTTGATATTGAATTACTACAAGTTTTACCAAAATAAATTCATTAGATATAAAAAAGCGATCATTTAAGATCGCTTTTTTTATTTTAGTGTTTTAAGTCTCTAGGACGAAAACCGGTAATGATTAAAACGACCAGATAAGCAACTACGCCGACGACACACAATCCCACTACTTCGGCAATACGCAACCACTGTGAAAGCTCACCGTTATACCAATTTAATGCAAACCAAAGTGCTGCAATCATGGCAAGGTTCGCCAAACCATATTGAAGCCCTAATTTTTTCCAATGCGAATCAAATCGGAAAATATTACGTTTGTGTAAATAGAAGTAGAGTAGACCCGCATTTACCAAAGCCGAGCCTGAAGATGCCAGTGCCAGTGCCATATGTTCTGCATGCCAATCAATCAGCTTAAAGAAACCAATAAATACAACGTTTAAAATAGCATTAGCTGCGACCGACATTAAACCGACACGTACTGGTGTTTTGGTATCTTGCTGTGCATAAAAACCAGGTGCAAAGACTTTAATCAGCATAAACGCAATCACGCCTGCACTCATACATTGCAGTGCAAGCGCTGTCATTTGTGTATCACGTAGGTCAAACTCTCCACGCTGGAATAATGCCTGAATAATCGGTGTAGAAAGCATAAATAAAGCAATACTTGCTGGTAAGCCAACTAATACAATAATTTTTGCAGCCCAGTCGATCATACCGCGGAACTTTGCTTGATCTTGTTCTGCATGACGAGCAGAAAGTGAAGGTAAAATCACTGTACCAATCGCAACACCAATTAAACCTAACGGCAACTCAGTCATACGCTCTGCACTATAGAGCCAAGACACTGAACCATCTTGCATGAAAGAGGCCCAAATCGTATTTAATAACAGGTTAATCTGGGTAACAGATACCCCAAATAATGCTGGAAGCATTAATTTTAAAATGCGTTCTACACCTTCATGTTTAAAATCAACTTTAGGTGGAATCAGTAGGTTTTTACGCCACAATTCAGGAATTTGTATAGCTAACTGTAATATCCCTGCCACGACCACTGACCAACCTAAGGCTTTGATGGGTTCAGCCATATACGGCGTAAGCCACCATGCACCTGCGATCATCGCGACATTTAGTAAAACGGGTGAAAAAGCTGGTGAAGCAAACGAACCATAACTATTTAAAATACTGCTAGCAAAAGCAGTTAGTGACATAAATAATAAATAAGGGATAGTCAGGCGGAACATGCTGACTGCTAAATCGAATTTTTCAGGATCACTATGGAAACCCGGTGCGTACATATAAATGATCGCAGGTGCTAAAACCATAGCCACAAAAGTCAGTAAGGTCATGACCGTTAGCAAGCAGCCAAATACCCGACTAATCAAGATCTGTACTTCAGCGTGTGCTCGACCTGTTTTATATTCAGTTAAGACTGGAATAAAGGCCTGAGAAAAGGCACCTTCGGCAAACAATCGTCGAAAAAAGTTGGGAATACGAAAAGCGACGACGAAGGTATCAAAATCTTTACCCGCACCAAACACGTTGAGCAATACGACATCCCGCACGAGCCCTAACACTCGTGACAACATCGTCATTGCACTGACAATAAAAGTCGATCGCCACAATGCCATCGTACTCACCTACAGCTATATTCGAAAGACGCTATTGTAATGAAACTAGAAAATCTTTTCGTTGTGAAATGATGAATGAACTCAACTTTTTTTCTGAACTAACAGTTCTCTAAAGTGCTGCCATTTAAAATAAGGTCCCGGATCAGTTTTTCGGCCAGGTGCAATGTCTGAATGCCCTGCTATATGGTTTTTAATTTCGGGATAAGCCTGACGAATAACCTTAACCACATCGGTTAATACTTCGTATTGTACTTCGTCAAATGGTAAATCATCACTTCCTTCAAGTTCTATCCCAATTGAATAATCATTGCATTCTACTTTGGCTAAATAGCTCGAACGTCCTGCATGCCATGCCCGATCATTAAAATTAACAAACTGTAGGACTTCACCTGTTCGTAAAATTAACAGATGTGTAGAAACTTGCATTCCTTCAATGGTCTGGAAATAAGGGTGCACTGACCAATCTAATTTATTTTGAAAAAACTGCTCAATATATCCACCTCCAAATTGAGACGGTGGCAAGCTAATATTATGAACGACGATCATTTGAATTTCGGTACCAGTCGGCCGCTGGTTAAAATTTGGAGAAGGGATTTGTCTCGCCCCTTTTAATTGTCCATCTATAACTTCATACGGTGTGATTTGCTTCATTGAGATGCCAATAAATTGCTTGCCAATTGTTTTAGTTTAAAGCAGTTATCTACTTTTCAAAGCAGTAAATGCGATTGTTTATCACGATTAATCTCATAAAACAGCTTATTTTTAAAGTCGACGGTGCTAATATATCGCAAGTTTTAGGGTCATCTACAAAATGGAAACCGTATGAGCATACCTCAGTCTTTGCTTGAACAATCAATTCAAATCAATATTCAACAAGCATTACAAGAAGATATTGGGGACGGTGACATTACCGCGATGCTCACACCTGAAGATGAGCAGGCAACCGCGACCATTATTAGCCGTGAAGATATGGTTTTAGCTGGCCAGCCTTGGGTTAATGCACTCATCTCAGCTTATGACAATACTGTACAGGTAACTTGGTTAAAACAAGAAGGTGACCGTGTTGCTGCAAATGAAGCCTTTTTAAAACTTGTAGGTTCTGCACGTAGCTTACTTACTGTAGAGCGCCCTGCTTTAAACTTTATTCAAACTTTGTCTGCTGTTGCAACAAAAACTGCTGAATATGTTCAACATCTTGAAGGTTTAAATACAAAACTTCTCGATACGCGTAAAACCTTACCAGGCTTACGTATTGCACAGAAATATGCTGTGGCTATTGGTGGCGGACAGAACCATCGTCTCGGTTTATTTGATGCATTCTTAATTAAAGAAAATCATATTATGGCGGCGGGCGG
>NZ_JZFB01000009.1:42299-57965 GCF_001188385.1 Acinetobacter sp. V2
TGAAACTTGGGATGAGCTAAATCAAGCGCTTGAAGCTGGTGCGGACATTGTTATGCTCGACAACTTCAGTCAACAGCAAATGATTGATGCTGTAAAACATGTTGCAGGCCGTTGTAAACTCGAAGCATCAGGCAATATCACGATTGAAAACTTGCGCGAAGTTGCCACTACTGGTGTTGACTACATTTCTATGGGTGTATTGACTAAAGACGTTAGAGCTGTTGATTTATCAATGCGTTTTAATGCTTAAATAAAGTCCACATCGTTATTGGTATTTTTTTGCGACTTGGTCATGTCTGCTGCTTGTGTTTTTTGCCATGCTGACTGAGTCGCTTGTGTCCCACTATCACGCGGGTCGGCAGCCATCAAAATAAATGTAACTACTGCTAGTAATACAATAAAACCTTGTAGCATAAATTTTCCCCATTACTTAAAAAAAAATCAGGGTTTCAAGGTAAAAGATAAATATGACGAGGCTTAGGAGATTCTGTTACAAAAGGTAAGTCTTTATTTTTATTATTCATCTGTACAACAGCCTCTCCCGTAAATAAAGTTTTATATCAACAGCCTAAACCCTATATTTACTATCGTGACAGGGATATCTTGTTTCTTTTTATCAACCTACACGACGGAGTCTTACTGTCTAGATTTTTTTGCCAACAGCTAATTCTGTTACTTTGGTTTTGCCCAAAGTAACCAAAGGCATTGCCATCTGCAAAACCTGCCCACTTTCATCCTCTATCCTATTTTGTTGCAAAAATAAGATCCTTATAGATTATAGACAGGTTGCAGATGACTTTTAGCACCAGCTAATGAGGAATAAATTCCAATACCCTCATTAAGGGAAAAACTTACCAGCTTAAGACTCTACATAACCCATATATGGATCAGAAATTGAATCTTCTTGAGTTTCGATACGTCCTGCAAAACGGCGGCTGAAAGTAGCATCATCAGCTAAAGTCACAGTAAAATCATACCAACCACCAAATTCAGACATATCCCAAACCAGTTCTTTTTCAGAACTATTCGTTTCAATCGTCCATGTCTTATTTGAAAGATAAGCATTTGCTTTGACTGTGAGCTTGACTGACTTATTACCATCGTGACGAACTTTTAAATACAAATTCGCATCACATTCTTCCACACATACTCTAATTTCCGGTAAAGCTTGAGTCTGGTTAACTTGACTCAAATCGCCTTTAAACGCGCGATGGAAACCATTTGGTCCAAGCACCCACAAATCGTACTGCCCATTTGTAGCATTCCATACATCATCGAGCTGTTTACCCGCCTCAACCATATAACGACGTGGAGTTGCCGTAAGATCTAATCGGTTATAGACATGAAAAACGGCTGCCTGTTTACCCGTATTAGAGAACATCAGCTTAACCGTTTTTTGAGTGACATCGACTTTGGCACTGGTGTGCAAAATATATGGCAAAGCACGTGATGGCCTAATTCCTATTTCCTGCTGAGGAAATTGCTGCTGGCTCGGAACAGGAACTTGTGGCAATAAAGCTTGAGCAACACGAATCGCATCGGCTTCGGCTTTGGTTTTCTTCCCATCTAGTTCAGCAACAGGCAGAAGGTTCGGTGTTTTAAAATTAAATGCAGTCGTTAAATCACCACATACAGCACGGCGGTATGGGCTAATGTTAGGCTCTTGCACACCAAAGCGTTTTTCCAAGAACTGTAAAATAGAAGTATGGTCAAAGACTTGAGAATTTACCCATCCTCCACGGCTCCACGGCGAAATCACATACATTGGAACTCGTACACCTGGTCCATACACTCGACCATCTGGCTTAGGTTGAGATTTTGAAGTCGCTACTGCTGGATGGTTAAAGTACTCATAAGACACTTGCTGATCGTTTAAAGTCATTTTTCCATATACAACACCGTTTACATCTTTAGACGGTGCACTTGGTGAAGGAACATGGTCAAAGAAACCGTCATTTTCATCGAAGTTCACCAATAAAACGGTTTGGCTCCACAATTCAGGGTTTTCAGTTAATGCATTTAATACTTCCTGAATATACCAAGCCCCCTGCACAGGACTAGATGGTCCAGGATGTTCACTGTAAGTTGCAGGAGCGACTAACCAACTCACTTGCGGCAATTTACCTTGCGCAATATCAGCTTTAAAAGTTCCTAAAAAACCACCGTCTGGCATGGTATTGGCAATACCTTTATAAAGTGGTTGAGTCGCATCGATTTTTTCATCGTATGCAGGGCATGTTGGCGTGTCGTTACTGACAGGCTGACCCGATTGTTCATTTGCACGGCGATATTGTTTAAAGCCTGCAAGCGGGTTATCAGTAAAGTTATCCGGCATATTTTGATAAACTTTCCATGTCACCCCAGCCTGCTGTAAGCGCTCAGGATAAGTCGTCCATTCATAACCTTCTGTTGATGGTCCAATCCCATCAAATTCATTTACTACACTTGCAACACCTGCACCTGTAGGACCATTGGTTCCCGTCCAGATAAATTTACGGTTCGGGTTAGTTCCCGCATGCATGGCACAGTGGTAAGCATCACAAATCGTAAAAGCATTGGCTAAAGCAAACTGATATTCGACTTCCTGTTTTTTGTAGTAGCCCATTGACTGCGGTTTTTTATAAGCCACCCAGTCGCTCATGCGACCATTGTCCCAAGCTGCTTGGCCATCAGACCATGAGTGAGGAGTTCCTGAAACACGCTGAGCATTCCCTAAACGACTGTCGAGATGGTACGGCAATATTTTATTTTTCTTGGCATCGTATTGCTCCCAAACCTTTCGACTTTCTGTCATTGGAATAGTAAAGCGGTCACCGAAACCCCGCACGCCTTTTAGTGTTCCGAAATAATTATCGAATGAGCGGTTTTCCTGAGTCAAAATCACGATGTGCTTAACATCTTGAATAGTTCCACTTTCAACTTTGGCATCAATAGCCAGTGCTTTTTGAATACTCAATGGGAAACTCGCCAAAGCAGCGGTCCCAAACATGGTTTTTGTAGAATTTAAAAGAAATTCGCGACGATTCATTAGTTCTATCCTAAGTTCTTATTATGGTGCACAGTGCATTTTGCAATTACTGGTTGGAGGTGTTGTTGGCGATGAATTATCTGAGTCGTTATCATCGTTACAAGCACTGAGCAAAAGTGCTAAAGACGTAATTAATAGAAGTGAAAGTTTTCGCATTGGTTTTTTCCAAACGGTTTAAATGCGAACTACTAATAAAGTGAAAAAGTGACAGGCAAGTGATGTTTTTATGTCGATTTGATGAAGGCATAAAAAAACGCATCCGAAGATGCGTTTTTTAGAAAGCGTAAAATTACCAGCCTAAAGCTTCTTGTTGCTTTTTAATGAGCTCGGCAATTCCCTTTTCAGCCATTTCTAACATGTCATTGCTTTGTGCACGAGTAAATGGTTTATCTTCAGCTGTACCTTGAATTTCAATAAATTCGCCTGCTTGTGTCATTACTACGTTTAAGTCAGTTTGGCAGTTCGAATCTTCTTCATAGCACAGATCAAGTAATACTTCGTCTTGATACATACCTACAGAAATTGCAGCAACTAATCCTTTAAGCGGATCATGCTTAATTTTCTTTTGAGACAATAAAACATTCATCGCATCAACTAACGCTACAGCCGCGCCAGTGATTGAAGCGGTACGCGTACCACCATCAGCTTGGATCACATCACAGTCGATGGTAATTGTATTTTCGCCAAGCTTTTTCAAATCGACCATAGCACGTAAGCTACGTCCAATTAGGCGCTGGATTTCCTGTGTCCGGCCTGACTGTTTACCACGTGCTGCTTCACGGTCACAACGTGAATGTGTTGAACGCGGTAACATGCCATATTCAGCAGTGACCCAGCCCTGTCCTTTTCCTTTTAAAAAACGTGGAACCGAATTATCGATACTTGCAGTACACAATACTTTGGTATGACCAAATTCAACCAGAACTGAACCTTCTGCGTAACGGGTATAGTTACGTGTGATTTTCACTTCACGTAACTGGTCTAATGCTCTTTGGTCAATACGCATAATGATTCCTTAAAACAATGGCACAAATATAATTGCACCGTAGTATATCTCAATTACACGTACTTTCCCTTTTACTTATTGGTAAAGAGCATCGCTTAATGACTCAAACAATGCTCTATCTTTATTAAGCAGCTTTGCCAAACATGCCTTTCACTGCCTCAACAAAGGTCCGCTTGGTCGCCACCAAACGATCAACCACATTGTCAGGCAAAGAGTGAACAGCCAGACGTTTATACACACTCACAATTTGAGATCCAAAAGGTGCGGTATTGTATTGTTGACCGAACTCTGCACAAACTTCACGTACTTTAGGTGCCATCTCTTGATAACGGTTGGCAGGTACATCAGGAAACAAATGATGTTCGATTTGATGACTCAAGTTACCACTCAAGAAATGCATAATCTTACCGCCAGTAAAGTTTGCTGAACCACGAATCTGACGCAAGTACCACTCTGCTTTGGTTTCATTATCAATATTGTCAGTGATAATTTCAGAGTCTTCTGTGAAATGGCCACAATAAATCACGGTCGATGCCCAGTAGTTACGGATCAAGTTAGCAAAAAAGTTACCAGCCAATACTGGCAGGAACATTGGTCCTGCAATTAGTGGGAACAGCACATAATCTTTACCAAACTGACGGACCATTTTTTTACGTAGATTTTTAGATTCTACATATACTTCTTTCCAAGTTTTGGTGCCATCAAACAACACTTTTTCCATCTCTAGACGTTGCAAAGCTAATAGCCATTCAAAACCCGTTGACAATACAAAACCCATTGGCACGTTGAATAAAAAACGGGTTTCCCACTTTTGCTCACGGCTCATGCGCATCACACCATAACCGCTAATATCATGATCCATGCCAAACACATTGGTATAGGTATGATGCTTATAGTTATGGGTATATTTCCAGTCTTCACCAGTACACACTGTATCCCAGTCATAGGTTGCACCGTTAAGCGTTGGGTCATTTAACCAGTCAAACTGACCATGCATCACATTATGACCGAGTTCCATGTTTTCAACGATTTTAGATACACCTAGCATAGCCGTACCTAACAACCATACTGGTGGAATCCAACCACCAAACATCAACATGCCACGTGATGCAATTTCGGTGTAGCGTACAAAATTACGTACTTTATAAATATATTTTGAATCTTTTTCACCGAGATCTTTCATCACTTCAAGACGAATTTCTTCAATACGGCGACCAAAAGCTTCTGTTTGCTCTGGGGTTAAATGTGCCGATTTTGATGTTGCTTTAAGTTCTACTGCCATATTCATAATGGTATCCTCAAATCTCTTTTATGTTTGTTTTTATAGATCAATAGTGACTGGGCTTAATGCCTGGTTCACGCATAACTTAATTGCACGATTTGGTTGATCGTCAATTTCGCCTGTTAATATATTCTGGGTAACACCACTGACTTTGGTACACGTACACTGGTTGCATACACCCATACGGCAACCATGCTGTGGACGTAAGCCAGCTTGCTCTGCACTGCTCAATAATGTTGTCGTAGCAATAAAGTTTTGTTGCGAGCGGCGAAATACGATGGGTTGTGCTTCATTAGACTGTTCGATTTGAACAGGCATGAAAAACTCTTGATGAAGCTGCGACTGAGCACTTTGCTGCGCATAAATTTCATTTGCCTGTTGCATCATGCCATGGTGTCCACACACATACGTTGCAGTCTGTGCGTAATTAGGAACCAACTTTTGCAATAGGTCTTCAGTTAAATGCTGCTTTTGCTCAGCGGTATTAAAAAAATGATAGTGAAGCTCTGGATGCTTTTCTGCCAAACCTTTTAATTCAGCATGAAAAATTTCTGCACGATTAAAGTAAATGACATGAATCTGTTCAAGCTGTTGTTTCAAAGCTTGCTGCAAAAGTGAATAAATTGCAGTAATACCACTACCTGACGCAATTAAAATCGCAGGTTGCTGGCCCTGGTGCAAAGTAAAATCACCTTGAGGCTGTGAAATCTCAATGCACTCTCCGACATGTAATCGTTGAGCTGCACTAGACACCAAGCCTTGTACTTTAATACCTAAAGAGATTTCACCTTGAGGAGTTACTTCAATAATTGAATAACTGCGCTGTTGGTAAACTCCATCAATAAGTAGCGTTAATAAAATACTTTGCCCAGCACGTACCTGATCGAACTTAAAATTACGATTCGGTTTAAGCTTAATAAGCACCATATCGGTATGTAGAGACTGAACTGCAATAACTTCTGCAAGTACGCGTTTCCAAGCCCAAGTCACGTTAATTTTCTGCAAAACAAAATCAACGAAATCTTCTCGAACCAAATGTGGCTGATAACTAAGTGTTGCGTTCATACGTTCCTCTTTTGTATCTGGCTATTTATTTGAGTGAACACATGTTCGTATAGTGAACATATGTACACTATATTTATAAGTGTTCACTCAGTCAACACTTGTTCACTATTTTTTTTATGAAAGTTTGCTCTTTTTTGTTAGACTCTGGCTCACGGTTTAAATAGGTTCTTTTAATGTCGATACGGGATGAACGAAAACAGCAAAGTCGTCAGGCACTTCTAGATGCAGCCTTGCATCTGAGCACGTCTGGGCGCTCGTTCAGTAGTATCAGTTTGCGTGAAGTTGCACGTGAAGTTGGTTTAGTACCGACAGCGTTCTATCGTCATTTTCAAGACATGGATGAACTCGGTAAGGAATTGGTTGACCAAGTTGCCCTACATTTAAAAAGTGTTTTGCATCAACTAGGCCAAAGTTATTTACAACATAAATCGACCAAAACTCAGACCAGCATTGAGCTATTTGTTCAGGCGGTAAACCATAGCCCTAAGCAGTGGCAATTTATGATTTCCGAGCGTTGGGGCGGTTCAGAAACAGTTCGTGCAGCCATTGCTAGAGAAATCGAATTTCTAATTGAAGATCTAACAACTGACCTGACTAAACTCGAAAATTTTAAACATATTCAACAACCTCAAGACTTAAATGTCCTATCCACTATTTTGACCAACATGTCATTTACATGGGCAATGACGTGGCTCAACCTATCAAAACAATATCAAGGTGAACAGCTCAAGCTGCAACAAACTGCCTTTATTGAAAATGCCTCTACACAAGTTCGCTTACTGTTTAGAGGGATTGCAAACTGGGAACGGTAGAAGCGGCAAATGACAAAAAACAGGTTATGTGGTAATACGTAAAGAGAGAAAGAAAAAGGCTAAAAATTTCGAGAAAAGTCTTTTTCTTTTTACAGGAAGTAAATTATTAGTTAGGCCAAACTGGTGTGGGAATACCTATGAATCTTGATCGTCATACACAGTTTTTGATGCGCAAAGAAAAAATTCTAAGCGTGGCAGAAAAGTTGTTACTAGAAAACAATCAGGAAATTACTCTAGATGAGTTAGTGGCCGAGCTAGATATTGCTAAAGGCACACTTTATAAGCATTTTAGAAGCAAAAATGAGCTTCTACTTGAGCTCATTATTCAAAATGAAAAGCAAATTTTAGAAATTTCTAAAAAATATAATACAGATTTCAAAGAGTATGCTCCTCATTACATGCTTCACCATTTGCTTACGCCAGGAAAAACCATTTTATTGCATCAACTTGAAGAAAATCTGACAATGACAGAGTCTAAGTTGAAGCATCTTTTCGAAGAGCTTTATGAAATCCGCCAACAGCGTATTTTAGCAATTAAAGATATTACAGAAAATTATTTAAAATCATTAAATTATGATATGTCGATTCGTGATTATTTGTCTTATATCTGGTCACTGACTTACGGCGCATCACTGCTTTTAAATTCTACGTATTATCAGCGCTCTATTGGTTCTCGCCAAAAATTAATTAATTTATATATTAATCAAGCATTATCGCTGCCAACTCAAACTGTTAATTTTGATGTTTTAAATTTTCAAATTGAAGATGAAAATAAGCAAAATTAATTGAAATATTTCGTGATAATTAACTAAATATAAAAATGGGCTTCATATGAAGCCCATTTTTGAAGTAAAGCCTAAACAACTTATTTTGCTTTACGTTCTTTCTCAATTAAATAATTAAGAACTTGAGTAACTTTACCATCTTCACCCTGCACAACGTATTTACCATTAACAACAACCGCAGGAACACCTGTTAATTGGTACTGTTGAGCAAGTTTATTTGACTCGGCAACTTTTGCAGTCACGGCAAATGAGTTGTAAGTGCTATTAAACTTCTGTTCAGGCACACCATAACGAGTAAAGAACTTCGCAGCAGAAGCCTGATCAAAAATTTGCTGACCATTCACCTGAATCGCATGGAACAACGGTAAATGCGTGCGTTTACGTACACCTAATGCCTCAGATGTATAATAAGTACGCGCCCCTTGTTCCCATACTTTGTTCATAGCAGCTGGTGTACGTACAAAACGTACATCGTTAGGAATCTGTTTTAACCACGTTTGCATATGCGGTTCAAGTTTAAAACAGTGTGGACATCCATACCAAAAGAACTCTCGAACTTCGATTTTCCCCGGAACTTCCACTTTGCCTGGATTGGCAATCACGGTGTAGTCTTTACCAGCAACAAAATCTGCTGCCATTGCACTACCCGATACGGCCATAATTGCTGCGCTTAAACCACCCAAAACCAATTTTTTCATTGCTACAGCTTTTCCTCTAAGTTGTTATGCATTAGCTTATGCTCTAAATATAAAACAAATATGCTAAATTCGTTTTGCTTCTGTGAAGTTTTTTATTGGGTTTATCGCTTTTTTCCCAATAATCGCTACACTAACGGCGAACTATATCCAAAAGATAACCCAAGTTTAGAGGTAGCACCATGTCGCAATTGAATGTTGATTTACAAGAAATCGCAAAGTTTGAAGCACTTGCTGCCAAATGGTGGGATCAACATTCTGAATTTCGCCCACTTCATCAAATTAATCCACTCCGTTTAAACTGGATTGATGAGCGTGTAGGCGGCCTTGCTGGTAAAAAAGTACTTGATGTCGGTTGTGGTGGCGGTATTTTGGCAGAGAGCATGGCACGTCGTGGAGCAGATGTACTTGGTATTGATATGGGTGAAGCACCGCTAGCTGTTGGTCGTTTGCATGCTCAGCAAGACAATGTTCAAAATATTGAATATCGCCAAATTCCTGTAGAAGAATTAGCACAAGAACAAGCGGGTCAATACGATGTGGTCACTTGTATGGAAATGATGGAACACGTTCCAGATCCAGCATCTATTGTAAGAGCTTGTCAGGCTTTGGTTAAACCGGGTGGCCATGTGTTCTTCTCAACCATTAACCGCAACCCAAAATCTTATTTATTTGCCATTATTGGCGCAGAATACGTACTACGCATGTTGCCAAAAGGTACACATGATTATCATAAATTTATTCGACCATCTGAAATGGCACATGACATTCGTAATGCAGGTCTTACTCTAAAAGAAATGACAGGACTGCACTACAACCCATTGACCAAGCATTACTGGTTAGCGCCAAATGTTGATGTTAATTATATGGTTCACACGATAAATACAGGTGCATGATGAAAGCTGTTTTATTTGATTTAGACGGTACTCTTATCGATACGGCTGCCGACTTCATTCGTATTATTCAGCAAATGTGCCGTGATGAAAGACGTCCAGTTGTTGATGCAGACCTCATTCGCACTCAGGTTTCTGAAGGTGCACGTGCGATGGTTAAATTGGTCTATCCAGAGCTGGATGTCGCCAATCCAATTTTCTTGGCACATCGTCAAAACTTTTTAGATATTTACGGCAATAATATTGTGGTTGATACAGACCTGTTTGAAGGTATGTATCCACTTTTAGAAGAGTTAGAAGCTCAGCAAATTCCGTGGGGTATTGTGACCAATAAACCACGCGGATTAAGTGAATCTCTTTTAGAAAAGTTAAATCTGACCGAGCGCTGCGCGGTTTTGGTGTGTCCTGAAGATGTCAGTAAAACCAAGCCGGATCCAGAACCAATGTATTTGGCGGCTAAACAGTTGAATATCCCAGCAAATGAAATTATCTATGTGGGTGACCATCCACGTGATATTGATGCTGGTCGCAATGCCAATATGTATACTATTTTGGCTGCATATGGCTATTTACCAATCGAACATCGTGATGATCTCGCTGCATGGCAGGCCGATTCGATTGTAAATACGGTGACAGAATTACACCATATGTTACGTCAAAAGCTTCCTGCTCTACAGGAAAATCAGCGTATGATAAGTTAACATAAGAGTTTTATAGGCTTTTTTAATAGTTGTTTGTTTTATCAATATAAAAAGAAGGAGGTTTACCAATGAAATATTCAGAATACCAACCTCGTCCGGATCTACTCAAAGATCGAATTATTTTAATCACCGGTGCTGGCGATGGAATTGGGCGAGCTGCCGCTCTGACTTATGCCCTACATGGTGCAACCGTTGTACTGCATGGTAGAACCTTAAATAAACTTGAAGTTATTTATGATGAAATTGAAAGTCTGGGTGCACCGCAACCAGCGATTTTACCATTACAACTTTCAAGTGCTTCTGACCGTGATTATGACTTTTTAGTCGATACGCTCGAAAAGCAGTTTGGACGCCTAGACGGTATTTTGCATAATGCAGGTATTTTAGGTGAACGCGTAGAGCTCGCACATTATCCAACCGAAACTTGGGATGATGTCATGGCAGTTAACCTACGCGCGCCTTTTGCTTTGACTCAAGCATTATTACCACTTTTGCAAAAATCAGAAAATGCCTCTGTTGTATTTACCAGTTCAGGTGTAGGCCGTGAAGCACGTGCTTTATGGGGCGCATATTCTGTCTCAAAAATTGCAATTGAAGCAGTGAGTAAAATTTTTGCAGCGGAACATACTTATCCTAATATCCGTTTTAACTGCATTAATCCAGGTGCAACACGTACTGCTATGCGTGCTAAAGCCTATCCACAAGAAGATCCGAAAACACTACCTACACCAGAGTCGATCTTGCCTGCTTATCTCTATTTAATGGGTGAAGATAGCTTGGCGCTCAATGGTCAAAGTATTGATGCACAGGATTAAAAGTTAAAGATGAAAAGCTAAAGAAAGTTACAGCCGATCATCAAATCTGGCTTGCCTATACCTGAAAAGATATATTCAAGCCTTTTTTATTATTGATAAAAACTCTTGATCTATCCGTAATTTTAATTGAACCATTAAATGATCTTCACAGTTTCTCTGCATTTTGCGCGTAGAGTATTCAACATGAGAGACATCAGATGTAAACGAGGATGCATCATGAAAAAGTTGTTCACAATCTTAACCCTTTCCATAGCCGTACTCACCACAAGTATGGCGAGCTTTGCTGATCCTCCTTTTGACCGAGGCCATGGCCCGAAAGGTCCTAAAGGTGGAGGACCACGCGGTGAATGGAACGATCGTGGGCCAGGATTTGGACGTGATCATGATGAAGATCGTGTCCGTGACGAGCGCCGTATGCGCGAAGAACGTGGTTTTGAACGGCTTAAACAGCATCGCTGGCAGCCTGGTTATGTTATGCCGCAGCACTATCGTGGCAATGGCTATAAAGTTGACTATAAAGATAGTAACTTGCCAAAACCAGACCGTAATCAGCAATGGTACAAAATCAACAATGACTATATTTTAGTCGATACTGATTCTAATAGTATTGTGAGTATTCGTGGTTTTTAAAGCGATAGAACCTCGCTATCGTTGAGCAAAAAGGATAAAGCCTTATGGTTTTATCCTTTTTTTATTACTTATATATTTAAAAAATAAATAGATTTTTATATTCTAATATTTCGTATTTTCTTAATTTCTTCTTATTTCATCGTTAGTTTTCACATTTATTCTTCGTAGCCTCCACGATTTATCTGTAATTGTTCACTAATCTTTAGTTATTGAAATTTAATTCATCACTCGAGGTTTACAATGAAAAAATTAACAACAGCGATTGTTCTTTCACTTAGTGGTTTAGTTGCAACAACAGCAATGGCAGCACCAAACGATCATAACCATCATGGCAACTACCAAAACCATGAAGTAAAAACCGTTAAAGTAATTAAAAAAGACGACCATCGTAATGTTTGGCGAGCAGGACAAGTTGTGCCTCGTGAATATCAACACTCACGCTATGTGATTGACTACCGTCAGCATCAAAAATTAACGAAACCGGGTCGCTACCAAAAATGGTACAAAGTGAACGGAAATTATGTGCTGGTAAATGAACAAAGCCATAAAATCATTAGAGTGGTTCACTAATTTAAAAAAATTTAAACACCCAAACTTAGATTTGGGTGTTTTTTTATCTAAAACATGCGGCTTTAATCTTTTTTGTTTAGAATCATCTTTATATCTTTTTGCTGTTGATTCGAGATCGGTATGCCAAGCAAGTCTTTAGAAAAGTCGCATAATAACCCCCAGCATTATGTACACTGGTTTCGACACTCAGCGCCCTACATTAATGCTCACCGCGATAAAACATTCGTATTGATGTTTGGTGGTGAAGCAGTCCGTCATCCTAATTTCGAACATATCATTCATGATATTGCGTTACTTCATTCTCTTGGTATTCGCTTAATTCTTGTGCACGGCGCCCGTCCGCAAATTAATCAAAATCTTAAAGAGAAAGGAATTGAAACCCCTTTTTATGACAACAGCCGTATTACCACACGCGAATCTTTAAGCTGTGTCATGAGCGCGGTAGGCTCTATTCGCCTAGAAATTGAAGCATTGCTCTCTATGGGCTTAGCAAACTCTCCCATGTACGGCGCTCGAATCGATGTCGTATCAGGTAATTTTGTGACTGCTAAACCTTATGGCATTCGTGATGGCATGGATTTCCAGCTTACAGGTGAAGTTCGTTCAATAGACACCGATGCAATTGAACGACACCTCGATAATCATAATATTGTGTTACTCGGGCCAACAGGTTATTCCACTACAGGCGAAGTCTTTAACTTGCGGGCGGAAGAAGTTGCGACCAAAACTGCAACTTATTTAAAAGCAGATAAACTGATTTTTCTTGGGGAGCAACAAGGTCTTCTGAATGAAAATGAACAAATATTACGTGAATTAAGCCCACATCAATTAGACTACTATATTCAACAATATCAAACTATTAGTCCAACACTGACGCTACATTTGCAACAAGCAAAAAAAGCGTCTTTATCAGGTGTACACCGCGTTCATCTCATTTCCTATGCCTATGATGGTGCACTTCTCGAAGAGTTATTTACTCGAGATGGTATAGGCACTATGATTACCGATGCGCATTATGAAGAAGTTCGTACAGCCCATATTAAAGATGTGGGTGGTTTAATGAATTTATTGCGTCCCTTGGAAGAAGAAGGCATCTTGGTTTATCGTTCACGTGAACGTCTGGAGCAAGAAATCAGCCAGTTCGCTGTTATTGAACGCGACGGTATGATTCTAGCGTGTGCTGCGCTTTATCCAATTCCAACCGAATTTAACGAAACGCGTTCTGCAGAAATTGCCTGTGTTGCAGTGCATCCAAGTTATCGCAAATCAAATCGTGGTAGCCAAATTCTGCAATTCCTTGAAGAAAAAGCCAAAGAACAAGGTATTCGTCAGTTATTCGTTTTAACAACGCGTACCGCTCACTGGTTTTTGGAACATGGTTTTCATCAAGTCAGCGTTGATGAGTTACCTAATGCCCGTCAGGCGCTCTATAACTATCAAAGGAATTCTTTAGTCTTTAAGAAACTGCTTCCCTAGCCTTTGCTCTTTTTAAGATATTCTTATTTCAGATAAGCTTAGTTAAAAAAGTACAACCATAAACGCTATTAATTTATGGTTGTACTTTTTTTAAATCTCTATTTTTAATGTTTTAATATTTTTTTATTTTATTTACATCAACTTACTCCTAATTTATTAAATATATTTCTATTAGATAAATCACTTTTTTGCATAAGTTTATAGCCTATTGTTTTTAGCTTTTTTTTGCATAAATAAAGACCGAATACTTATTTTTTCTGAAATAAAAATCCCTTTAGGGTATCTGCTCATCCAATTATTTTTTCTTTTTCTCTTTCGGGGAGCACGAAATCTCATGGCACTTTTCAACACCACTTCATGGGCAAAATATTCAGTCATCGCAGCCAGCCTTGCAGGAGTGATGATGTTAAGTGGTTGTGCCAAAAAAGAGGAACAGGCCACCACAACTTTAAATATTGGCTATCAAAAATATGGCATTCTTCCTATTTTAAAGGCTCGTGGTGACCTAGAAAAAGTACTAAAAGAACAAGGCGTGCAAGTAAAATGGGTTGAGTTTCCTGCTGGTCCTCAATTGCTTGAAGGCTTAAATGTAGGGAGCGTTTCACTCGGTGAAGCAGGTGAAGCACCACCTATTTTTGCTCAAGCTGCCAATCCAAATTTAGTCTATGTCGCAAACCAACCTGCTGCGCCGAAAGCCGAAGCATTATTGGTACAAAAAGACTCTCCAATCCACTCTATTAAAGATTTAAAAGGCAAACGTGTTGCTCTTAATAAAGGTTCGAATGTTCATTACCTATTATTAAAAGTTCTAGAAGCCAACAATTTAAGCTTAAGTGATATTCAACCAGTTTATTTACCGCCATCAGACGCTCGTGCTGCTTTTGAAAAAGGTGCAGTAGATGCATGGGTCATTTGGGATCCGTTCTTTGCAGCAGCTGAACATCAAATTCAAGCTCGAGTTTTAGCAACAGGTGAAAATTTAGTAAGCAATCACCAGTTCTATCTAGCTGACCGTAAATTTGCAGAAAATAATCCAAAAGTTCTCAATACAGTTGTGCAAACCCTTAACCAGACAACTGAATGGGTGAGTTCACATCAGGATGAAGCTGCGAAGCTACTCGAAAAACCTACAGCGCTTGAGTTTGATGTACTCAAAACTTCCATTTCACGTATGGGTTTTGGAGTTCAGCCAATCTCTGACAAGGTGGCACAAGAACAACAACAAGTAGCTGATGCCTTTTATGCGCAAAAGCTCATTCCTAACAAGCTCACCATTCAAGACGCCATTTTAAAACTGAAATAAACCCAACTTGGGCACGGCTTAAATAATCCTATAAATGCTGTGCCTGACCTCAAGGGGAACAAGGATATCGATATGCAACATCAGTCATTATTTAATAAGAGTCAGTGGGCACAATTCGCTAAACGCATCAGTGCAGTCACTGTATTAGGTTTAACAATCGCAGCACCAGCTTGGGCAATTGATCCAACTGTAAAAGAACTTCGTATTGGTTTCCAAAAAAGTTCAATTAACTTTGCGATTGCCAAACAGCAAAAACTATTTGAACAAGAATTTCCAAATGCCAAAGTTACTTGGAATGAGTTTCCTGCTGGACCACAAATTTTAGAAGCTTTGGCTGTCGGTTCCCTTGATGTCGGTGTTACTGGGGACACTCCTCCAGTCTACGCACAAGCAGCTGGAAAGCCTTTATATTACATTGCCTATGAAGCAGCTAAACCACTAGCATCAGCAATTTTAGTTCCTAAAAACTCGCAGCTCAAACAACTTAAAGACCTTAAAGGCAAACGTATTGCGCTGCAAAAAGGTTCAAGTTCACATTACTTACTTGTACAAGCTGTACGTAAAGCAGGCCTAAACTGGAGTGACATTACTCCGATCTGGCTTAC
>NZ_JZFB01000009.1:58007-70205 GCF_001188385.1 Acinetobacter sp. V2
GATGCATGGGCCATTTGGGACCCTTACTTCGCTTCAGCACAACTAGAAGATCAAGCTCGTGTTCTTGCATCAGGTAAAGGCTTAAGCCCGAACTATACATTTTATTTAGCAGCTCCAGATTTTGTTAAACAACATCCGAAAGCTGTTTCTGGACTCATCAAACAAATTAATCAAGCTGATAAATGGGTTCAAAGCCATCAAGCAGAAACGGCAACAGCCATTGGCCAAAGCACAGGACTGAAGCCTGCAACCAGTGACTTATTCATTAAACGCCGTCCTCGTCCTTCATCAGCCGCTCCGCTGAACAGCAAAGTGATTGCTGAGCAGCAGCAACTCGCAGACATCTTTACTCAACAAGGCATCATTCCAAAACCAATCAGCATCAAACAAGCTGTTTGGATTGCCAAGTAATTTCAATAGACATATAGGTAATGCACATGAAAATTTTCTGGTTTATTCCTACCCACGGTGATAGTCGCTATTTAGGTACAAGTAAAGGCGCTCGTCAGGTTGACCATGCCTATATGAAGCAAATTGCTGTAGCGGTAGATAATTTAGGTTACGAAGGTGTACTTATTCCAACAGGTCGTTCATGTGAAGATCCTTGGATTACGGCGGCTAGCCTGATTGATGCAACTCAACACCTTAAATTTTTAGTTGCGTTACGTCCAGGAGTAACAACACCAGCATTGGCAGCTCGCATGGCTGCAACATTTGACCGCTTGTCGAATGGTCGCGTGTTACTCAACCTAGTGACTGGTGGTGATGAGGCCGAACTACGCGGTGATGGCTTATATGAAGATCACTCAACGCGTTATCAAACTGCCAATGAATATGTAAAAATCTGGCGTGAAATTTTGACGCGTTCACATACGGGTGAAGCTTTTACATTCCACGGTGAGCGCTTACAAGTAGATGATGCAAAACTACTTTACCCACCTGTTCAAAAGCCTTATCCACCACTTTGGTTTGGCGGCTCTTCAGACGTCGCTGTCGATCTTGCAGCTGAGCAAGTCGATACTTACCTTACATGGGGTGAACCACCAGAAGCAGTTAAACAAAAAGTCGAACATGTTCGTGCCAAAGCTGAGGCTAAAGGTCGTAAATTAACTTATGGCATTCGCTTGCATGTGATTGTTCGCGAAACCAATGAACAAGCTTGGGCAGCAGCGAACGAGCTTATCCAATATCTTGATGATGCAACTATTGCTGCAGCACAGAAAAAATTTGCACAAATGGACTCTGTAGGCCAACAACGTATGGCTGCGCTACACGGCGGTAACCGTGACAAACTTGAAGTATCTCCAAACCTTTGGGCAGGTATTGGTTTAGTCCGTGGTGGTGCTGGTACAGCACTTGTAGGTGACCCAGAAACAGTTGCTGCCCGCATTCAAGAATATGCTGATTTAGGTATCGATACTTTTATTTTCTCAGGCTATCCACATCTTGAAGAGTCGATCCGTTTTGCAGAATTGGTCTTCCCTTTATTACCAATCGAAACTCGTGCCAAACTTGCTCAGCCAAATTTAACCGGTCCATTCGGTGAGATCATTGCCAATAACTATGTTCCAGACGAGAAGAAGCAAAATAGTTCCGTCAAGGAGCCTGCATGAGCAAAGATGAAGGTATTGTTTCACGTGGAACAAAACAAATCGGGCAGCGTTTGCTGCCTTGGATTTTCCCTATTGTTCTATTGGTTGTTTGGCAAATTGCCTCAAGTTCGGGTCTTTTAGAGAACCGAATTTTGCCTGCACCGACTGCTGTGGTTTCCGCTTTTTGGCATCTACTCGTTAGTGGAGAATTATGGCATCACGTTAAGGTAAGTGCTGGTCGCGCTTTGATTGGTCTTTTGGTTGGTGGCGGCTTAGGTTTGCTCTTAGGTTTACTTAATGGCTCTTCACGCTTCGCCTCTACCCTGCTCGATACGACTCTGCAAATGATTCGTAACATCCCAGCATTAGCACTTATTCCACTCGTAATCTTGTGGTTCGGTATTGATGAAACAGCGAAATTATTCTTGGTCGCAGTAGGTGTTTTCTTTCCCATTTATATTAATACCTATCACGGTATTCGGTCAGTTGACCCTCAATTGATCGAAATGGGTAAAAGTTACGGCCTTTCTCGCTGGCAGCTTTACAAAGAAATTATTTTGCCAGGTGCAATGCCTTCTATTTTAGTAGGTCTACGCTTTGCTTTAGGTTTAGTTTGGGTATTACTCATTGTCGCTGAAACCATTTCAGCTCAAGCAGGTATTGGTTATATGACCATGAATGCACGTGAGTTTTTACAAACAGATGTAGTTCTGGTCGGTATTCTTCTTTACGCCTTACTAGGCAAACTAGCCGATGTTTTAGCCCAGCTTTTAGAACGCTATTTACTACGTTGGCACTCTGGATATCAGAAATAAGGGAGCTTAGAACATGACAAATCTGAATTTAAATATTAATCAGAATGAAGTGCAGCTCATTCCGGAAGAACCAACAGAATCTCAAGAACCTGTATTAGGTGCAGAGATTCTGATTGAGCAACTTTATAAATTCTATGGTGAGGTAAAGGTCCTTGAAGATCTTGACCTACACATCCAGCCTGGTGAGTTTTTAGCAATTGTTGGTCGAAGTGGCTGTGGCAAAAGTACGTTACTACGTTTAATTGCTCAACTTGAAAAAGCCAGTTTTGGAGAAATTAAATTCAAATCTGCTCGACATTTGCGTGAAGGCATTACTAACGATGATATTCGAGTAATGTTCCAAGACCCACGCCTACTTCCTTGGAGGAATATCCTTCAAAATGTTCAACTGGGTTTACCTAAAGCCCAACATGCTTTAGCAGAAGAATTACTGGAAAAAGTGGGTTTAAAAGAGAAATCAGGACAATGGCCTTCACAACTCTCAGGTGGCCAACGTCAGCGTACAGCCTTAGCACGTGCACTATCGCATACGCCACGCATTTTATTGCTTGATGAGCCTTTAGGTGCATTAGATGCTCTAACTCGGCTTGAGATGCAAAGCTTGATTGAGCGCTTGTGGAAAGAACAAGGTTTTACTGCCATTTTAGTCACACACGATGTAAGTGAAGCAGTGCAATTAGCGGACCGTATTATCTTATTAGATAAGGGCCAGATTGCTCAAAGTTTCCAAGTTAATCTTCCACGCCCGCGTAAAAAGAGCATTACTTTTGCACAACTTGAACAACAAGTACTCGATGCAGTTTTGGCAACTTAAGATTGCGATGAGTAATCAGAAATGCTCAGCCGAAAAATGCCCAATTTACGAGCAATAAAACTGCTGTTTTATTGCTCTTTTTTAGGGCGAAATTTAAAAAATATTTTTAAGAATAACAATAAACTAGTGAATCTCTCTATTTTTTGCACAATAGTATATCTATTACGCAAATAACTAGCCGTTTTTTGATTAAAAAAGCAAGACACCTGTGCACAAATCAAACAATTTCCCTTACAATGGGAGTATTATTTTTTTAATTATGCAGCAGATGGAACAAAAAAAGAGTACCCAAAAGCGCAATCAGCTTCTTGCTGCCGCCCTTGACGTATTTTCAGTCTATGGGTTCACTGGCGCAAGTCTGGATGAAATTGCCCAACTCGCCGACATGCATAAGTCGAATATTTTCTATTACTACGAAAATAAAGAGTCTTTATACGTAGAAGTGCTCACAACCGTTTTACAAAAATGGTTGGCTCCCTTACAAACTTTAGAAGCTGAATTAGAACCAGCCGAAGCCTTATCTCACTATTTAATACAAAAAATCGAACTGTCTCGTAGCCAACCGAAAGCATCTAGATTGTTTGCATTAGAAATCATTCAAGGCGCTCCTCATATTTTACCTATACTCAAAGGACCATTAAAAAAACTATTTAAGCGCAAAGCTAAAGTCATTCAGACTTGGCAAGAAGAAGGAAAGATTTCACCAGATATCGATCCGGAATTATTAATCTTAAACATTTGGGGCCTTACGCAAAACTATGCAGATTTTGCAACCCAAATGGAAATGGTGACCGGAAAAACACTGCGTAACCGAAGCATGTTCCAACGCTCAATTGAGCATACAGTCCACCTGATGCTCTACGGCGTATTGCCTCGTTAAAACCAAAAAAAGATCGGCAAATTTGCCGATCTTTTTTTAGAAGTAATTTTGATAAAGCGCTAAAAGTTTTTGAGCACCTAATAATAAATTTTCTTCCCAATCTACATGTGCTGTGTCATCTGCACCATCAGTAATATATTTCACCGAAATCAGGCGTACACCTAACTTATGGCAGACTTTGGCTAAGGCATATCCTTCCATATCCACCACATCACAAGCTACTTTTGGCTGACCCGTTTCAAATGAATCTCCAGTTCCGCAAATTGCTTTTGGCAAATCAGCAAAATGTGATTGAAGATGAATTTCAGCTGGCAAGTGATCATCTAATGGCGTTACACCTACTTCAAACCCTAGGGGTGAAACATCCATATCACGTTGTACAAAAGTCTTCACCTCGACCAAATCATGTCGATTAAACGCAGAGCTTCCAGCTGTACCTAGATTAATTAAAGTTTTACAGCCAGTTTTTTGAATAACCTCAAATGCTTTAAAGGCAGCATTAATCTTACCAATACCACTGTAATGGACTTCAACACCTGCCTGTTCAAACAAACCTTTAGATTCATTAGGAAGTGCCATAATTAAAGCAATATCAGTGTTCATTCAAAAAGCTCAAATCAAAATTAAATAAATTAGAAAATAAGTATAAATCAGGTGCAAAAGCTTTTTGCACCTTTTCATCATTACTGCATTTTTTGTTGTAAGGCGATTAAACACGGAGAAAAGAACAGTTGGCCGCTATATGCGCCTGCTAGCGTTTTCTTCATTACCACACCCCACATTGTCAATAATAAAAGGCTCAGTGCAACAGCAACATATTGTAAAAATACGATTTCAACCTGATGTCCTAAATTAAATAGCGCCAGAATAAATACACCTAATGGAAAGGTTAAGCCCCACCAACCCAAATTAAATGGAATACCTGTCTTTGCGTGACGAAGCGTTGTTAAAATTGCAAGACCAAGCCACCATAACCCAAAGCCTAAAAGCACAAGACTGCCTACAACTCCTAAAGCTTGAAAGACATTCGAAAATTGGTGAAATCCTACGTTTGGCGCCACTCTTTGGGCTTGCTCTCCTAGCAATAAGAGTCCTAAAGCACCTGTACCAATCGGTCCTAAAGACAACCAGCTAGAAATTGCGACTTCTTTTTCCGGTAACTGATGTAAAGCCATACGCAGCATTAAAATCGTCAAAATAGCGAATGCGGGTAAAACAGAAATCCCCCAAAGTACGTAACCCGCCATTAATAAATGAAAGCTATGCAAATCTGCTGGTAAATGCGCCACTAACATGCCCGCAGAACTTGCTGCTACTTCACATGCAACCACAGGTAAAAGCCAGATTGCAGTCATGGTATGTAGCTGATGGTTCTGACGGCTAAACATACAAAACGGTACGATCCACGCAATTGCTAGTGCTAAAAAGACATCGATGTACCATAAAGCTTGAGCAATATGTATCGCAACTTCACCGTAAAGCCCAACACCGAAGCTTAAAAAGCCATTTAGTATTGTAGCAAGCCCCATCGGAATAGCGCCTAAAAACAAGCTCATATTGGGATGGTTAAATATTTGCTTCGCTTCATGAGGGAAAAGAAACCACCGCAATAAATAAAGACCTGAAAAAACGCTGAATAAAATAATATTAAATTGCCATAACAAAGTTGCTAGCGTGAATAAAAATGATTGAGCAAATGGAAGCTGAATTAAAATCATACTGACCACGCCAGTACCCATAGTCGCTGTAAACCAATTTGGAGTAAAATGTCGTATAACATCTTTGCTATGATTTAATTGGTAAAAGGGTTTTTTCATCTTAGTTCTCTAATCAAAGAGTGGATAAAGATATAGTAGAGCAAACCGCTAATAAGAAAAATTGATTTATTTTTATTTAATTCATCAATATTTTAAATATACAAATATTCATGTTGAAAAATAACTGAGTAAAAACACAACAACAAGACGAATCTGTGAGATTATGGCAATATATAGCCCTTGCAAAAATAGCCATATTTTAAGTTCATGAAACTGCTTCGTCTTAATGCGTTATCGCCCAATTTTCAGTTACCTCAAACAGCGGTAACTATTGGTAATTTTGATGGTGTCCATTTAGGTCACCAAGCGATGATTGCTCAACTCAAAAAAATTGCTGCAGCACAAGGCTTAAAAACATTGGTTATGATTTTTGAGCCACAACCTCTTGAATTCTTTAAAGGCTACGATGCCCCTCCTCGTATTAATTCACTACGAGAAAAAGTTGAATACCTAGCTGAGCTTGGGGTTGATTACATTGCAGTTGCTAAATTTGATCAGCATTTCCGTAGTATGAGCGCGTCTGCCTTTGCAGACTTATTAAAAGATAAATTAAACGCGCAGTCTTTGGTTTTAGGAGATGACTTTCATTTCGGTAAGGACCGTCAAGGCAACAGCGAATTTTTAAAAGAATACGGATTTGGGGTCACAAATTTACATACGATTGAGCTTGAAGGTGAACGCGTAAGTTCAACTCGTATCCGCCAAGTGCTTCAGGTAGGAAATCTTGCCTTAGCTGCTAAATTATTAGGCCGTCCTTACAGTATTACCGGACGTGTTCAATATGGCGACCAGATTGGCCGAACTCTGGATTTTCCAACGATTAATGTTCGCCTCAACCGCCATAAGCCATGTTTAAATGGGATTTATGGTGTTGAAGTCATTTGTGAAACAACCTCACTTACTCAAAAAGTGCGTCAAGATACACCCGAAAAACCGGGAATTGCCGGATATCATGAAAACAGCCTATATGGCGCAGGACATGTCGGTACACGTCCAGCCATTCAGCAAGAACATCCAGAGTGGAGATTAGAAGTACATTTCCCTGATGTTTCTGCTAATCTGTATGGCTTATTTATGCGGGTGACTTTCCTTCACTATCTTCATGGTGAATTGAACTACCCTTCGCTTGAGGCACTTAAGGCAGGAATTGATAATGACGTGCAGCAGTTACGACAATACCGTAACGACACGACACAATTTCCTTTTTAATTCGAATTTTGATTGTAAAACATGTCGGCTCCCTAGCTGATTAAACTGGATGAAAACTTGCATGAGCGATAAGCAAACTCCTGAGAATGCAGTGGACTACAAAGCCACGCTAAACCTGCCGGATACTCAATTTGCAATGAAAGCAAATTTGGCAGTACGTGAAGTGAAATGGTTAGAAGAGTGGTATACCGACAACATTTATCAGCAGATTCGTGCATCGCGTATTGGCAAGAAAAAATATATTTTGCACGATGGCCCTCCATATGCGAACGGTACAATTCACTTAGGTCACGCAGTCAATAAAGTACTCAAAGACGTGATTGTAAAAAGCCGTACTTTGGCTGGTTTCGATGCACCTTATGTTCCGGGTTGGGACTGTCATGGCTTGCCAATTGAGCTAAAAGTTGAAGAAAAAGTTGGTAAAGTTGGCGAAAAAGTTGACGCAGCGACTTTCCGTAAACTCTGCCGTGAATATGCTCTAAAACAAATTGATTTACAGCGTACTGACTTTAAACGTCTTGGTATTTTAGGTGATTGGGATAATCCTTATCTCACCATGAACTATAAACAAGAAGCTGATATTGTTCGTACTTTAGGTTTAATCCAAAAAAATGGTCATATCCAGCCGGGCTTAAAGCCAGTGAACTGGTGTATGGACTGTGGTTCAGCACTTGCTGAAGCTGAAGTTGAATATGAAGATAAAAAATCTGACGCAATTGATGTTGGTTTTGGTGTTGTAGATCTTAAAGATTTAAGTGCCCGTTTAAACGTAGAAGTTCAAGATCCAACTGATATTGTGATCTGGACGACCACACCGTGGACATTACCAGCTAACCAAGCGGTTGCATTGCATGCCGAAATTGAATATCAATTGGTACAAGTAACTACTGAGCGTGGTAAGCAAAACTTCATTCTTGCTAAAGACTTAGTTGCTTCAGCAATTGAGCGTTACAAGCTTGAAAACCCAGTTGTTTTAGCTGACTTTACAGGTTCAGCTCTTGAAAACCTTACTTTACAACACCCTTTACTTACTGATCGTCAAGTTCCAGTGATTTTGGGTGAACACGTTATTGCAACAAGCGGTACAGGTGCAGTACATACAGCGCCTGGCCATGGTGCAGACGACTATAAAGTAGGTCTTCAATATAACCTTAAAGTAGACAATCCAGTCGGTGGTAACGGTGTTTATTTACCAACTGCTCCAATCTATGCTGGTGAACACATCTATAAAGCCAATCCAAAGATTATTGAAGCTTTGGGTGCTGTAGGCCGTTTATGGGCTCATCAACCAATTAAACACAGCTACCCACATTGCTGGCGCCATAAGACTCCTATTATTTTCCGTGCTACACCACAATGGTTCATTAGCATGGATCAAAAAGGCTTACGTGAAGGCGCGCTTAACGCGATTGAAAACGATATCGAGTTTGTACCGAACTGGGGTAAAAACCGTATTGAATCAATGATTGAAGGTCGTCCGGACTGGTGTATCTCACGTCAACGTACTTGGGGTGTTCCAATTCCTTTCTTCGTTCATAAAGATACGAATGAATTACACCCTCGTACGCCTGAACTCATCGAAGAAGTTGCTCAACTGATCGAACAAGAAGGTATCGAAGCATGGTTCAAACGTGAAGCAAAAGACTTCATAGGTGAAGATGCTGAACAATACAACGCCGTTCGCGATACGCTTGATGTATGGTTCGACTCTGGTACAACACATTACGCTGTACTTGAGCAACGTGAAGAATTAGAAAGCCCTGCTGATTTATATTTAGAAGGTTCAGACCAACACCGTGGTTGGTTCCAATCTTCTTTATTAACGTCTATGGCAATTCACAATCGTGCACCATATAAGGCCTTGTTAACACACGGTTTTACAGTGGATGAAAACGGTCGTAAGTTGTCAAAATCTTTAGGCAACTACATTCCGCTTGAAGAAATCATCAAACAGCTTGGTGCTGATGGTTTACGTCTATATGTAGCTTCTAGCGACTATCGCTATGAAATTGCAGCATCTAAAGAAATCTTTAATCGTGTAAGTGATAGCTACCGCCGTATTCGTAATACGCTACGTTTCTTACTTGCGAATCTAAATGGTTTCAAACCAAGCACAGATGCTTTAGCAGTAGATGACCTTATTGCTCTAGATCAATATATCTTGCAACGCGCGAATGAAGTACAACAAACCATTATCACTGCTTACGAAGAAATGAACTTCCATGTAGTGTGTAGCGCGTTAACAAGCTTCTGTATTAATGACTTAGGTGGTTTCTACCTAGACATTATCAAAGACCGTCAATACACCACTAAAGCGGATTCTCAGGCACGTCGTTCTGCACAAACAGCGCTTTATCATATCGTTCAAGCATTTATTCGTTGGATGAGCCCAATCTTAAGCTTTACCGCTCAAGAAGCTTGGCCACTGATTCCAGAACAAACTGAAAAGTATGTATTTACTTCAGAATGGTATGACTTGCCTATTTCATCAAAAGCAAACTTGCTTTCTGAAGAAGATTGGCAAACATTGATTAGCGTAAAATCTGCAGTAAATAAACAGATTGAAGCAGCTCGTAACGCTAAACTTGTCGGCAGTAATCTTTCAGCCAAAGTTGAACTTTGGGCAAATGAATCATTACGAACAGTTTTAAACCAACTGGCTGATGAACTCCGTTTTGTTCTTATTACTTCTCAAGTAGTAGTACATCCATTTGCTGAACAAGGTGAAGCAACTGAAATGGAAGGTTTACGTGTACAAATATCTGCAGCTGAAGGTGAAAAATGTGCACGTTGCTGGCACGTCCTTCCAGATGTAAATACACATGCCGATCATCCTGGTTTATGTGGTCGTTGTATTGTGAACGTCACTGGTCGTGGCGAAGTGAGAAAATATGCCTAATTCACAAGCTAAAAAAGGCTTATTCCAGTTTTATCCACACAATCTCATTTGGCTTGGACTTTCTGTCCTTGCCATTGTGTTGGATCAATGGACAAAATGGATTGCAAGTACACATCTGAACTACGCAGATCCAGTGCCTGTACTTCCATTTTTAAACTGGACACTATTACATAACTATGGTGCAGCCTTTAGCTTTTTATCGGATGCAGGAGGATGGCAACGCTATTTCTTCACATCTTTAGCAGGCTTAGTTTCAATCCTTTTTGTATTTTGGTTGCTTCGTATGCCTAAAAAAATGGTGGTGCTACCTGTAGCCATCGCTTTAATTTTAGGTGGAGCTTTAGGCAATTTAATTGACCGTATTACCCTAGGTTATGTGGTCGATTTCATTCATGTTTATTACCAAAATCATCACTTTCCAGCTTTTAATATTGCGGACAGTGCCATTACCTTAGGTACCATCTTGCTACTCATCGATACATTCTTCCTTGAGAAGCAACGCAACCAAAATTCGGATGCATAATATGACCGAAATTATCCAACCTAACGAAGAAATTCGTATTACAGACGGCTCTAAAGTCGATCTACACTTTTCTGTTGCTATTGAAAATGGTGTAGAAATCGATAATACACGTAACCGTGAAGAACCTGTTACCTTGACTATTGGTGACGGAAATCTTTTACCAGGCTTTGAAAAAGCATTATTTGGTTTACGTGCTGGTGACCGTCGTACAGTACATCTTCCACCAGAAGATGCATTTGGTCCATGGAATCCAGAAAATATTCAAACTTTCGATACAGTTAAGTTTGAACAACGCCCTATTCCTGGTCATATGATTGAGTTTGAAGATAAAGCAAAAACAACTTTATTCGGTGTAGTGAAGTCAGTTAATGATGACATTACAGAAATTGATTTCAATCACCCGTTAGCAGGAAAAAACATTACCTTTGAAGTAGAAATATTCAAGGTTACTCCTGAAGGCCAACAAGGCATTAAACTCATGTAAATAAAAAAGCCCTCTCAATGAGGGCTTTTTTATTATCCAATTTTTTTCCTAACATAAGAATCCTTACAAATTCTATATTCTCAGCTACCCATGTAATGAATTAAGTTATAAGTATAAAAATCCTTGGGAAAAATACATGCTGGTCTATATTGTCGTGGGAAGTGTTCGTGAAGGACGTACAGCAATTAAAATTGCCAATTGGGTAGAATCAACAATTCCAACATTGGGTCTAAACGATTTCCAAACCGAAGTAGTCGATTTAAAAGAATGGGATTTACCTCTATTTTCAGGATCTCATCCACCTGCTACTGGAATTTATGATCAACCTAAACAACAAGAATGGGCAGACAAAATTGCTCAAGCAGATGCTTTTATATTTATTAGCCCAGAATACAACCATGGTTACAGTCCAGCTCTAAAAAATGCTCTGGACTATGTAGGCAAAGAATGGAGTGGTAAACCAGCTGCATTTATTGGTTATGGTTCAACGAATGGTTCTCGATCTATTAGCCAAATACGTCAAGTCACCTCAAGTTTAAGTATTGTTGATCCTAATGCTGTAATAGAGATACGAGATATCTTTAAACGCAATAAAGATGAAAAATTCGAAGCTAATGAGTTTGAAGTAAAAGGGCTTCAATCTATTGTTGAGAAACTACAGAAATATCACTTATCTTAAATTTAAAAAGGCCTCTATAAACAAAATAGGGGCCTTTTATTTTTATAAGCTTTTTAAATAATTTACTACGTCTATATTACCAGCCATTTCTGCAAGCTGTAGCGCTGTATATTCGCTTTTATAAGCGAATTGAGCACCTTTTCCTACCAAGAGTTTAACTATCTCTAAATGATCATTTTCAGCAGCTGCTTGCAAAGCACTATAGCCTTCATCATCTGCCTGATTGGGATCTTGCCCTTCTAAAAGCAATTGCTCTACCTGATCTAGGTCCCCCAAAGAAGCCCAATAGATTAATTCAGGAAGAGAGAGTTCTTCATCATCTTCAGGTATTGAAGAGAAAGAATTAATTTTCACGTAAACACCTAAAAATAAGAAACTTCATCATTATTATATTCATATAACATGCATGATATGCAAATCGGATTTTAAAGGAGTACTTTCCTTGCCTTAAACTCTTCAATCAATTCAATTCATGCATAAAGAAAC